>NZ_RJVH01000001.1:0-4694 GCF_003755065.1 Curtobacterium sp. JUb34
CCTCCTCGTCGGCACCGCCACCATCACCGCACAGATCAAGTAACACCCCGCACCACCACGCGAAGGGCCGCCCCGGACAACCGGGACGGCCCTTCCGTCGTGCGCCGGGCGGTCGCACCCAGCAGCACCCGCCTACCATCGAGCAGATGCCCTCCCCCCGATCGACCGCGACCGACGACCAACCGGGGCCCGACGACTTCATCCGTGTCCGCGGCGCCCGTGAGCACAACCTGCAGGACGTCGACGTGGACATCCCGCGCAACCGGATCGTCGCCTTCACCGGCGTCTCCGGCTCGGGCAAGTCCTCGCTCGCGTTCGGCACGGTGTTCGCCGAGGCGCAGCGCCGGTTCCTCGAGTCGGTCGCCCCGTACGCCAGGCGGCTCATCGCGCAGGGGTCGACCCCGCACGTCGACTCCATCACCGGGCTGCCGCCCGCCGTGGCCCTGCAGCAGCGCCGCGGTGCCCCGAGCAGCCGCTCGACCGTCGGCACCCTGACGACCCTGTCGAACTCGATGCGCATGCTGTTCTCGCGAGCCGGCACCTACCCGTCCGGTGCCGACCGGCTCGAGTCGGACTCGTTCTCGCCGAACACCGTCGCCGGCGCCTGTCCCCGGTGCCACGGACTCGGCATCGCCCACGAGGTCACCGAGACCTCGGCCGTGCACGACCCGTCGCTGAGCATCCGCGACGGCGCGATCACCGCGTGGCCCGGGGCGTGGCAGGGCAAGAACCTGCGCGACGTCACGGCGGCGCTCGGCTACGACATCGACGTGCCGTGGCGGGAGCTCTCCCGTCAGGACCGTGACTGGTTGCTGTTCACCGAGGAGCAGCCGGTCGTCCAGGTCCACCCGAAGCGCGACCGTGTCGCGAAGCCGTACAAGGGGCGGTTCTGGAGCGCACGCCAGTTCGTGCTGCACACGCTCGCCGACTCGCAGAGCGAGACCCAGCGGACCAAGGTGCTGCAGTTCGTCGAGTCCGGTCCGTGCGGGCTCTGCGGCGGCACGGGCCTGACGCGGGCGGCCCTCGCGGTCACGGTCGGCGGCCACTCGATCGCGGACCTGAACGGTCTGCCCCTCTCCGCGCTGGCCGACGTCCTGCGCCCGATCGCGACCCTCACGGATGCCGGTGCCGCGACCTCGCGCGCGTCGTCGGGTGAGCACACCGAGGTCGCCGTCGCGATCTCCCGTGACCTGCTGAACCGGGTCGAGGTGCTCGTCGGTCTCGGCCTCGGCTACCTCGCACTCGACCGGGCGACCCCGACGCTCTCCCCCGGTGAGACGCAGCGGCTCCGCATCGCGACGCAGCTGCGGTCGGGGCTCTTCGGCGTCGTCTACGTGCTCGACGAGCCGAGCGCCGGCCTGCACCCCGCCGACGCCGAGTCCCTGGTCGAGGTCCTCGACGACCTGCGCGCCGGCGGCAACAGCGTCTTCGTCGTCGAGCACGACATGAGCATCGTGCGGCGCGCGGACTGGATCGTCGACGTCGGCCCGGGTGCCGGGTCCGGCGGGGGCAGCGTCCTGTACAGCGGGCCGGTCGACGGCCTCGCCGACGTCGAGGCGTCGGTCACCCGACGCTTCCTGCACCCGGGCGACCGTGCCGACGAGGACCGCACCGTCCGGACGCCGGTCGGGACCCTGGAGCTGCGCGACCTCACGCTGCACAACCTGCAGGGACTCGACGTCGACCTGCCGCTCGGGGTGCTGACCGCGGTCACGGGCGTCAGCGGCTCCGGCAAGTCGTCGCTCGTCGGCGGCGTCCTGCCCGGCGTGGCGACGTCGCACCCGCTCGTCGACCGTGTCGTGCAGGTCGACCAGAAGCCGATCGGCCGGACACCGCGCTCGAACCTCGCCACCTACACCGGGCTCTTCGACGCCGTCCGTGCCGCGTTCGCCGCGACCGACGACGCGAAGGCCCGCGGCTGGACCGCCAGCCGCTTCTCGTTCAACGTCGCCGGCGGCCGGTGCGAGGTGTGCCAGGGCGAGGGTTCGGTGTCCGTCGAGCTCCTGTTCCTGCCGGGCAGCTGGGCGCCGTGCCCGGAGTGCCACGGCGCGCGCTACAACGACGAGACGCTCGAGGTGCGGTGGGACGGGGCGACGATCGCGGACGTCCTCGGCATGACCGTCGACCAGGCAGCACCCTTCCTGGCGTCGCTGCCCACAGCAGCCCGTGGCCTCGACGCCCTGCGCCAGGTGGGGCTCGGCTACCTGCGCCTCGGACAGCCCGCCCCGGAGCTGTCCGGTGGTGAGGCCCAGCGCATCAAGCTCGCGACCGAACTGCAGCGCGCCCGCACCGGGCACACGCTCTACCTGCTCGACGAACCGACGACGGGCCTGCACCCCGCCGACGTCGAACTGCTGACCGCACAGCTCGCACGACTCACCGACGCCGGCAACACCGTCGTCGTGGTCGAGCACGCCATGGACGTCGTCGCGAGTGCCGACCACGTCATCGACATGGGGCCGTCCGGCGGCGAGGACGGCGGCCGCGTGGTCGCCACCGGTACGCCCGCCGAGGTGGCCGCCTCGACCACGAGCCGGACCGCGCCGTACTTGCGGGAGCAGCTCGGGCGCTGAGCGCGCCGACCGAGCCTGCGAGGGAGGGGTGGCGGGCTGGCACCGCGCCTCCCGTCCGCACCGTGCGGACCACGCGATCCCGTGCCCGGTTCCGCGCACCGTGCAGCGCAGCAGACACGCACCACGCGGCCAACCCCGCACCACCCGACGACCCCCGCACCGTGCGGACCACGCGACCCCGTGCCCGGCTCGCACCGCGCCTCCCGTCCGCACCGTGCGGACCCCGCGATCCCGTGCCCGGTTGCACGCACCGTGCAGCACAGCAGACACCCACCACGCGACCAACCCCGCGTCACCCGACGAACCCCGCACCGTGCTCAGCCCCCGGCGCCGACCGCCGGACGGGAGGCCCGTGGCCGGCTCGCACCGCGCCTCCCGTCCGCACCGTGCGGACCACGCGATCCCGTGCCCGGTTCCACGCACCGTGCAGCGCAGCAGACACGCACCACGCGGCCAACCCCGCACCACGCGGCCAACCCCGCACCGTGCGGACCCCGCGATCCCGTGCCCGGTTCCACGCACCGTGCAGCGCAGCAGACACGCACCACGCGGCCAACCCCGCACCACCCGACGAACCCCGCACCGTGCGGACCCCGCACGCAGCAGCGCCCGCCGGGACGGATCCCGGCGGGCGCTGCTGGTGGTGCGGACTAGGCCCGACGGAAGCGGCGGGCGATGGTGAGCCCGGCGCCCGCGAGCATCAGCAGGATCGCAAAGGCGATCACCGGAGCCGGGTCGCTGCCCGTGTAGGCGAGCGTCCCGTTCGGGCCGGTGCCGCCGGCGCCACCGTTGCCGGCGGTCGCCAGGCGGACGGTGAACGTCACCGGGTCGGACGCCGCCGAGGTGCCGTCAGCACCGATCTGGGTGGCGGTGATGGTCACCGTTCCCGGGCCGAAGCCGACGATCGGGGTGCACTTCCAGGTGCCGTCGGCCGCCACGACCGCGGTGCAGACGACGACCGTGCCGACGGTGACCGTGACGGTCGCGCCCGGCTGGCCGGTGCCGGTGATCGGCGGGTTGGGCGTCGTGACGGTGCCACCGTCCTCCGGCGAGGTGATCACGGGCGGCGGGGTCGTCGTGGTCGACGCGGGGTTGTAGGTGTAGACCAGCGGGTCGGACGTGCCACCCGGGGTCGTCACCGTGACCTCGACGTCACCGGCAGCGTGCGCCGGCGTCGTGAAGGTGAGCGTCGTGCCGTCCGCCGACACGCTGTCCGGCGTGATCGGGTCGGAGCCGTCCACCGAGACCGTCGAGTCGTCGGTGAAGCCGGTGCCCGTGACGGTCACGACCGTGCCACCCGCAGCCGGACCGTTGTCCGGGTCCAGCGCCGAGAGCGTCGGGACCGCGGCCGGGGCCGGGTCGTAGGTGTACGGCAGCGGCGCCGAGGTGCCGGCCCCGTTGGTGACGGTCACGGGGACCGTACCGGCGGTGTGCGCCGGCGTCGTGAACGTCAGCTCGGTGCCGTCGTCCGAGACGCTGTCGGGCGTGATCGGGTCGGACCCGTCGACCGAGACCGTCGAGTCGTCGGCGAAGCCGGTGCCGGAGACCGTGACGACCGTGCCACCGGTGACCGGACCGTTGTCGGGGTCCAGCGCCGTCAGCGTCGGGGCCCCGGCGGGTGCCGGGTTGTAGGTGTACGTCAGTGGGTCCGAGGTCCCCGCGTCGGTCGTGACCGTCACGTCGACGGGACCGGCGACGTGTGCCGGCGTCGTGAACGTGAGCTCGGTGCCGTCGTCGGAGATCGACTCCGGGACGATCGGGTCGGACCCGTCGACGGAGACGGTCGCGTCGTCGGTGAACCCGGTGCCCGTGACGGTGACGAGCGTGCCGCCACCGACCGGCCCGTTGTCGGGGTCCAGCGCGGTGAGCGTCGGCACGGCTGCGGGTGCCGCGGTGTAGGTGAAGTCGAGCGGGTCGGACGTCCCACCAGGCGTGGTGACCGTGACGTCGACCGTGCCGACGGCGTGTGCCGGCGTCGTGAAGGTCAGCTCGGTGCCGTCGTCCGAGACGGAGTCCGCCTCGATCGGGTCGGAACCGTCGACCGACACCGTGGCGTCGTCCGTGAAGCCCGTACCCGTCACGGTGACGACCGTGCCACCGGCCACCGGGCCGTTGTCGGGG
>NZ_RJVH01000001.1:4699-894828 GCF_003755065.1 Curtobacterium sp. JUb34
GATCGGGTCGGAACCGTCGACCGACACCGTGGCGTCGTCCGTGAAGCCCGTACCCGTCACGGTGACGACCGTGCCACCGGCCACCGGGCCGTTGTCGGGGTCGAGCGTGGTGATCGTCGGGACCGCGGCCGCGTCGTCGGTGTACGTGAAGTCGAGCGGGTCGGACGTCCCAGCGGGCGTGGTGACCGTGACGTCGACCGTGCCGACGTCGTGCGCCGGCGTCGTGAACGTCAGCTCGGTACCGTCGTCCGAGACGGAGTCCGCCTCGATCGGGTCGGAACCGTCGACCGACACCGTGGCGTCGTCCGTGAAGCCCGTACCCGTCACGGTGACGACCGTGCCACCGGCCACCGGGCCGTTGTCCGGGTCGAGCGTGGTGATGGTCGGGACCGCGAGCGGACCGGCGTTCGGACCGACCGCCGCCGAGGCGAGGTTGACGACGGCGGTGCCGGCAGCCGGCAGGAGGGCGACGCGCAGTGCACGCTGCGTGAAGACGCCGTCGGCGCTGGTCTCCTGCACGTTGGCCTGCAGCGACACGACGGTCGTCAGGGCGTTGGCAAGCGGTGTGACCACCGTCTCGCCCAGGCCGACGACGACCTGGTTGATCGGGGCGACGACCTGCGCCAGCACCGGGTTCACGATGGGCAGGACCTGGCCGACCGGCACGGGGACGCCGAGCACGGTGACCGAGAGGCCCTGCAGCGAGGCGGTGAGCTGCGTGACGACGCCCTGCAGCGCGGTCGTGACCGCCGGCAGGAGCTGCGTCGTGAGCGCGTCCGTGATGTACGGCAGCAGCTCGGTGTTCGCCGGCAGGTTGTTGATGTCCAGTCCGGCGTTCGTCAGCACCGCGGCGACGTCGACCGTGATCGCACCGGTCTGCAGGTTCGCCGTGATCGAGCCGTCGGCGCTGGTGACGTCACCGGTGGCCGAGTCGAGCACCGTGACCAGGTTCGGGATGCCGTCGACCTCGACGAGCGGACCGAGCACCGCGAGCAGGTCTTCGAGGTTGTCGACCGTCGGCTGGAGCGTGCCGAGCGTGGTGCGGAGGTCGGTCACCGTGGCGCCGAGCGCGGGGCTCGTCAGCGACAGGTCGAGTCCGGCGATGCCGTAGTCGCCCGTCTGTGCACCGTCCGGGCCGGCTGCTTGGGCAGCGGTCGCCGAGACGGCACCGACCTCGAGCTGGGCGTTCGCGAGTGCGCCCGCCAGGTCGGTGCCGATGAGGCCCGACAGGTCGAGCGTGGCGTTGGACTGCGGGACGCCGTCCTGGCCGCCCACTCCGATCCCACCGGTGTTCGTCACCGCGCCGGAAGCGGCGACGGAGCTGCCGTCGGCGTTGGCGGCGGCGTACTGGTTGACGGCACCGAGGGTGAGGATGCCGTTGTTCCCGAGCAGGTTGAGACCCCCGCCGAGGTTCACGTTGACCGCGTTCAGCGCGGTGACGTCGAGCGGGTGGACGTCGGTGTCCGCGGCCCCACCGGTGTTCACGGCGTCCGCCGGGGTCACCGTGAGGATGTCGTCGAGGTTCAGGCCGAGCGCGGAACCGCTGATGAAGCGGCCCTCTGCGGTCGACGCGACCGGTGCAGCCATCGCAGGGGCTGCCGCGAGGATGCTGCCGCCGGCGCCGAGGAGCGCCACGGTGACGACCGCGACCCCCTGTGTCCGACCTGACCATCGGGTGGAAGTGGGCGCCCCCGGTTCTTTCTGGGCGCGCGCGAGTGCTCCAAGCCTCATTGGCTGTGCTCCTGATCCTGGTGCTGGTCCGGCAGTTGGTGATGCTGCCTACAGCGCGAGTGTGGTTCCCGTGAGCGTAACCCTGAACGGGTGCACAAGACCAGCACCCCCGAACGGGGGTCTGCGCTCCGCGGATGCGGATCCCCGGTCAGATCTCGACGTCGCTGCCCATCGTCACGGTGCGCTGTGCCGGCAGCCCGAAGCGCGCTGCGGGGTCGGCCGCGTTGTGGGCGAGGCCGACGAAGAGCTTCTTCCGCCAGGCGACCATCCCCCGGTTGCCGGGCACCGGGCGGAGTGCGCCGCGGGAGATGAAGTACGACGCCCGGAGCACTTCCTCCGGGTCGATGTCGAGCACCTCGGCCAGGCAGGCGGCGTGCAGGGCCTTCGGCAGGTCCTGGTCGTCCGAGAACCCGAACTTCACCGTGATGTGGTCGATGCCGTCGTCCTCGTAGCCGAGGTCGTCGCGGAAGAAGGCCTTCGCGTGCGGGACGTGCGGCACGTTGGCGGTGAGCACCGAGACGATCAGGACGGTCCGGTGCACGACGTGGTTGTGCTCGACGTTGGCCCGGAGCGCCAGCGGGGTGGTCTCCTTGTTCGGGTGCGGGAACACCGCGACCCCGGGCACCCGCGGGATGTGCTCGTGGTTGATGCGGTCGATGAAGTCGGCGAGCGACCCTTCGCGCTCCTTCCGTTCCTCCTGCACCAGTGCGCGTCCACGGCGCCACGTCGTCATCACCGTGATCACGGCCAGGGCGATGAGGAGCGGTACCCAGCCACCGTGGATGATCTTCGACAGGTTGCCGGCGAGGAACGTCAGCTCGAGTCCGCCGAACGCCACCGCCGCGACCACGAGCTTCCAGGTCGTCCACTTCCACAGCGGGCGGACGACGAGCAGGAGCAGGAGCGTGTCGACGACGAGAGCGCCGGTGACGGACACCCCGTACGCCGTGGCGAGGTTCGCCGACGACCGGAACGCGAGCATGATCGCGAGCACGCCGATGAACAGCAGCAGGTTCACCGCGGGCAGGTAGATCTGGCCGCTCTCCCGCCGCGAGGTCTGCCGGATCGTCAGCGGCGGCAGCAGCCCGAGCTGGACGGCCTGGCGGGTGAGCGAGAACGCCCCGGAGATGACGGCCTGGCTGGCGATCACGGTCGCGAGCGTCGCCAGCACCACCACGGGCAGTCGCAGCGCGTCCGGGAACAGCAGGAAGAACGGGTCCTTCGCCGCCGACGGGTCGCGCAGCACGAGCGACGCCTGCCCGAGGTAGTTCAGGACGAGCGCCGGGAACACCACGAAGAACCACGCCCGCAGGATCGGCGAGCGGCCGAAGTGCCCCATGTCGGCGTAGAGCGCCTCGGCGCCGGTGATGACGAGCACCACCGCGCCCATCGCCACGAACGTGATGTACGGGTGCGCGAAGGTGAACGAGATCGCCCACGTCGGCGAGAGCCCCTGCAGGACACCGGGGTGCTGCAGGATGTGCGGGACACCGGCGGCGGCGATCACCACGAACCAGAGCAGCATCACCGGGCCGAACAGGTTGCCGACCTTGCCGGTACCGAAGCGCTGCACCGCGAACAGCACGACCAGGATGACGGCGGCGATCGGCACGATCAGGTGCCCGACCGACGGTGCGGCGGTGCCCAGCCCTTCGACCGCGGACAGCACCGACACGGCTGGGGTGATCACGGAGTCGCCGTAGAAGAGCGAGACGCCGACGATGCCGATCACCAGGAAGATCACCGCACCTCCGCGGCGCTTGGCGTAGAGCCGGCGGGCCAGGGCGGCGAGTGCCATCACCCCGCCCTCGCCGTCGTTGTCGGCGCGCATCAGGATCAGGACGTACTTGATCGAGACGATGATCGTGATGCTCCAGAACATCATCGAGATGACGCCGTAGACGTCTTCCTGGTTGGCCTTGACCAGGCCGTCGTCGATCGTGAACACGGTGCGCAGGGCGTAGAGCGGACTCGTGCCGATGTCGCCGAACACCACCCCGAGTGCGGCGAGCGCGAGGACGGCGACGCCCTTGCGCGGCCCGTGGCCACCGTCGTCGGTGGTGTCGGTCGTGGGGGTGGTGTGGTCCGTCGGCTTCGACGGTTCCGTCGGGGTCTCGGAGCGGGTCTCGGTCACGCTCGGCACTTCCGTCTCCGGCCGTCCGGGCGACGGCCGCCGCTCATCATCGCACCGTGCGCGGGATGCGCTCGCAGCTGGCGCACATGCGTGCGCACCGCGGCTCTCGACGTGCGCACGGGGCGGACGGGAGGCACGTGGCGGGCCCGCACCGCGCCTCCCGTCCGACAGCGGGCCGCGGCACGATCCCGCATCCGCGAAAGCGACAAAGTGCCGCGAACAGTTCGCGGAGATCTGTCGCGATGGCGGAACGGACGGTGCCCCGTGCCGCAGGATTGTCGCTTTGGCGGGCAGCACCGTGGCTCTCGACGTGCACGGGGCGGACGGGAGGCACGTGGCGGGCCCGCACCGCGCCTCCCGTCCGACAGCGGGCCGGGTCTCAGGGACGCAGGCCGCGCACCAGGTCGTGGACCACGCGGGCGGCGCGCGCCGCGGCGCCGTCCAGGTGCTCGCGGAACTCCGCGCCGTCGGGCGCGCACAGGTCGCTGATGCACCGGACCGACACGAACGGCATGTCGTGCACGTGCGCGAACTGCGCGATGGCGGCCGACTCCATGTCGACCGCGGCCACGTCGGGGAAGGCGCCGCGGAGCGTCCGGGCGCGTCCCTCGGTGACGAAGACCTCGCTCGAGCCGATCGTCGCCGAGCGCAGCGGCCAGGCGATGTCGGCGGCCATCGCCAGCTCGACCAGTCGGGCGTCCGGTGCGTACCCGGTCGGCATCCCGGGCACCTGGCCCAGGGCGTAGCCGAACGCCGTGGCGTCCGCGTTGAGGTTGACGTAGCGATCGCCGACGACGACGTCCCCGATCGCGATGCCGTGCATGAGGCCGCCGGCGGTCCCGACGCTGATCACCGGGATGCCGGGTCCGAAGTCGTGGAAGCCGTGCGCGACGGCAGCCGTCGCGTTCGTGAAGCCGATGCCGCTGCGGCGGACGGCGACGGTGGCGCCGCCGATGTCGAGCAGCTGGTGCGGGTCGTGGCCACCGACCGGGCCGTCGAGGATCGGCACTCCGCCGAAGAGGTCGGCGAAGGCGGAGACCTCTTCGCTCATGGCCGCGATGATGATCGCGACGGGCGCCTGTTCCTGCACTGATCGATCCTCGCACGGCGAGGAGCCACGAGATGTCAGTTACCGCTGCCGGGCGAGCTCCTCGGCGACGAACGCGGCCATGGCGTCGGCGCCGAAGTGGTCGTCGGCGGTGATCGTGACCACGGTGTCACCGTCGGGGTGGTCGTCGAACAGCAGCATCTGCCCGTACGCCCCGTGCAGCCGCCACAGCTGCCCCGGGCCGCCCCACCCGGCCATCGCGTAGCGGTGGTACCCCGGCCCGGTCCCCTCGCGCTCGACCCAGTCGGAGTGCATCGCGTCGCACCAGCGGGCGCTGACGATGCGCTGCCCGTCGACCACTCCGCCGTCACGGATGAGCCTGCCGAGGCGCGCGAGTTCCTCGGTGCGGAGTGCCAGGCCCTCACCTGCGGCGACGTACCCGTTCGCGCAGCGTGACCACTCGACGTCGTCGATGCCGAGCGGGTCGAACAGGCGTCGGGACACGAACGTGCCGACGTCGCCGACGCGGGTCTCGAGCACGCGCATGGCGGTGTAGGTGCTGACGTTCGCGTACTGGAACACGCGGCCCCGCGAGGGGCGCCGCAGGAACTCGGCGGCCAGGTCCGGCCAGTCCGTCAGCTCGGTCGCCGACCAGGGCATGTCGATCCCGCTCGTCATCGTCAGCAGGTGCCGGAGGGTGACCTGCTCGACGCCGTCTCCGAACGCGAACCCGGGCAGGGCGTCGGCGATGGGCTCGTCGACGTCGACCAGGCCGTCGTCGGCGGCGATCCCGGTGGCGAGCACGCACACACCCTTGGCCGCGGAGTGGATCTCCTCGCGCACGTCGGGCGTCCAGCGGTGTTCGGCGACGTCGTCCGCGGTGCCGTCGCCCCCGGTGCGGACATGCAGGCCGTGGGCGCCGAAGCCGGTGTCGTCGACGTGCCGGACGATCGCGTCGAGGATGCTGGTCGCGGTGGTCACACGCCCATCCTCTCGCGTGCGCTCGGTGTCCCCACCCTCGGCGTCGTCGTGCAGACGGCCGACCTGGCGGGGCCGGGCGCGGCCTGCGCACTGACACCGTGGCGGACGGGAGGCCCGTGGCGGGCCCGCCACGTGCCTCCCGTCCGTCACGTGGTCCGTCCAGGGCCGACCCTGTAGGACGGACGGAGGCGAGCGCACGCTCGCCTCGACCCGAGGAGCACCCATGGCCGCGAAGACCATCGTCATCACCGGCGCGAGCGACGGCATCGGCGTCGCCGCCGCGCGGGAGCTCGTCCGCCGCGGCAACGAGGTCGTCGTGGTCGGTCGCAACCCCGCCAAGACCGAGCGGGTCGCCCGTGACCTCGGCGTCGACCACTTCGTGGCCGACTTCTCGGACCTGTCCGCCGTCCGGGAGCTCGCCGCGGACCTGCTGGAGCGCTGCCCCCGGATCGACGTGCTGGCCAACAACGCCGGCGGCATCTTCAGCGCGGGCCGCCAGGTCACCGTCGACGGTCACGAGCTGACGTTCCAGGTCAACTACCTGGCGCCGTTCCTGCTCACGGAGCTGCTGATGGACCGGCTCGTCGCGTCCGGCGGAACGGTCATCAACACCTCGAGCGTCGCGAACAAGCTCTTCGGCCGCGTCGACATCGACGACCTCGACGCCGAGCGGCACTTCCGGGCCACCAAGGCCTACGGCGACTCGAAGCTCGAACAGATCCTGTTCACCAAGGAACTCGACCGCCGGTACCGCGACCAGGGCGTGACGTCGACGGCGTTCCACCCCGGCACGATCAGCACCGGGTTCTCGAACGACAAGACCTCGCCGATGTACCTCGTGTACCACACGCCCCTGCGCCACGTGTTCCTGACGACACCGGAGAAGGGCGCCGACACCCTGGTGTACCTGGCGGACAACACCCCCGGCCGCGACTACCCGACCGGCGAGTACTACGTGAAGCGCAAGGTGGCGGCACCGAACCCGCAGGCCGAGGACGCCGACCTGGCCCGAGAGCTGTGGGACCGGAGCGTGGCGATGCTCCACACGGCCTGACCGGCAGCGCTCCGCGTCGGTCGGCGGCAGCGCTCCGCGTCCGTGTCCGGCGCGCTACGCCTGGGTGTTCGGTGCCGTGATCATCGGGGCGACAGCGAGCGCCTGAGCGGCGCTGCGGCCGTCGGCTGCCCTGGGCAGCGTCAGCGTCAGCGGTGCGGAGTGCGCTCGGCGAGCTGGCGCAACCGTTCCTCGGACGCCGACCCCGGTTCCGCCGTCCACAGCACGATCAGCTGGTCGTGGTCCATCGCCGACGCCAGGATCTCCCAGTCGAGCTCGACCGTACCGACGACCGGGTGACGCAGGGTCTTCCGCCCGGTCCCGCGACCGGCGACGGCGTGGGCGGCCCAGATCTCCCGGAACTCCGGGAAGTCGGCCGTCATCCCGTCGACGACCCGGCGGAGCTCGGGGTCGTCGGGGTACCGCGCGCTGTCACCCCGGAGCTGCGCGATGGCGAGCTCGACGACCTCTGCCCAGTCGGCGTACAGGGCTCGCATCGCCGGGTCCGCGAACAACAGCCGGATGAAGGTGCGGTCCGCCGGTGGGATCGCCCCGAAGTCGGTGATGAGCGCGGCACCGAGCCGGTTCCAGCCGATGATCCGCGTCAACCGTCCGAGGACGAACGCAGGTGTCGTCGCGAGGTCGTCCAGCGCGCGTTGCAGCGCCGGTTGCACCGACTGCACGCTCGGCAGTGGCGGAGCGGCCTCGGCCTTCCCGGTGAGGTCGGTCAGGTACGCCCGGTGCTCGTTCGTCAGACGCATCACGTCGGCGAGGTCTGCCAGGACTGGAGCGGACACCGCGATACGGCCTTGCTCGATGCGCGTGTAGTACTCGACGCTGATCGACGCGGCCTGCGCGACTTCCTCCCGACGGAGGCCCGGCACACGTCGCCGCACGTCCGCAGGGATCCCGAACGCCGCCGGGTCGAGTTCCGCGCGCCGAGCACGCAGGAAGTCACCGAGCTCTGCTGCGCGCACGTCGATCGCCACGTCGGGCAGTCTGCCACCGGACGGAGAGGGGGAGAGATCCGTGCCCTCCACAGCGCGGACGCCGGCTGGCATCGTCGGGTGCGTCCCCGACCACGAAGGAGCCACCATGAGAGCGATCGGTCTGACCGAGTACGGAGCACCCGATGTGCTGCACGAGGTGCAGCTGCCGGAACAGCACGCGGGACCGGGCGAGGTCCGTGTCCGGGTCCGCGCCGCTGCCGTGAACCCCGTCGACACCATCATCCGGTCCGGAGGGTTCGCCGGCAACGACCGTGCGATCGCCGAACCCGTCGTCCCCGGTACCGACGTCGCCGGTGCCATCGACGAGATCGGCCCGGAGCAACCCGAGGGGTTCGACCTGGTCGTCGGGGACTCCGTCACCGGGTTCGTCGTGCCGGACGGGAGCCACGGTGGCTACTCCGAACGGATCGTCCTGCCGAGCCTGTCGGTGACCCGGATGCCGTCGAACGGCTCGTTCGCCCGAGGCGCGGCGTTCCTGTCGAACGCCCTCACCGCGGAGATCACCCTCGAACACCTCGCCCTGGAGCCCGGCCAGACCCTCGCCGTGACCGGTGCGACCGGCGCCGTCGGCGGGTACCTGGTGCAACTCGCCGCTGCGCGCGGCATCACCGTGATCGCCGATGCGCGTCCCGCCGACGCAGAGCGCGTCCGCGGTCTCGGTGCGGCGGTCGTCCTCGACCGTGCGGCGGACTTCACCGCAGGGGTCCGGGACGCCACGAACGGTCGCGGTGCCGACGCGGTCGCGGACCCGGCGGTCCTGACCGACCAGGTCGTCGACGCTGCTCGCGACGGCGGGCAGGTCGCGTTCTACCTGCCGACCGACGTCGACCCGGGCCGCGGCATCAGCGTGTTCGGGTCCTACGTGATGCGCTCGAACCTCCGGCACGACGCCATCGAGCGGCTCGCCCGATCCGTCGACCGGGGCGAGCTCACGGCAGATGTCGCCGGAGTCGTCCCCGCCGCCGACGCTGTCGCCGCTCACGAACGACTCGAACGGGGCGGCGTCCGCGGCCGGCTCGTCCTCGAATTCTGATCCACACGACCCACGAAGGAACCCCTCTTGGACACCACCGCAACCCTCCCCGCCGTCGGACAGACCTGGCTCGCCGACCTCGGCCCGGACACCCCCCTCGGACACTTCACCGTCGAGATCACCTTCGACACCGACACCCAGGTCACGTTCCACGTCACCGGGGGCGCCATCGCCGGACGGACCGAGACGATGCCGTACACGACCACGAAGGTGCGGGACGGGCTCTACGTGGTCCGGTGGACGGAAGACGACGCGGGCGACCACGTCACCCACATAGAGGACTACGACGCCGGGACCTGCATGGCCAGCTCCGTGGTCGGCGGGGAGTTCATCCAGCTCAGCGGCACCTGGACACGCGTCCGCTGAGCGTCGCGCTCACCACCAGAACGGTGCCTGCGGCTGGTAGGGCGCCTCGATCGCGGCCACCTCGTCGTCGGTGAGGTCGATGTCGAGCGCGGCGACGGCGTCCTCCAGGTGGTTCGGCTTGGTCGCGCCGACGACGGGTGCGGAGACGACCGGGTTCCGCAGCACCCAGGCGAGCGCGACCTGGGCCATCGGGACGCCCCGGTCCTCGGCGATGCGCTGCACCGCGTCGATGACGGGCCCGTCGGCGTCGGAGTCGAACGCCTTGGCGACCTCGTCCACGCTCGAGCGGGCCGTCTCGACGCCGCGTGGGCGGGTGAGCCGCCCCTTCGCGTTCGGGGAGTACGGAACGAGGCCGACGCCCTGGTCGACGCACATCGGGATCATCTCCCGCTCTTCCTCACGCTTGAGGGCGTTGTACTGGTCCTGCATCGTCGCGAACGGCGTCCACCCGTTCACCGTCGCAGCGGTCTGCATCTTCGCGAACTGCCAGGCCCACATCGACGAGGCGCCGAGGTACCGGACCTTGCCCGCCCGCACCAGGTCGTGCAGCGTCGCCATGGTCTCCTCGACCGGGGTCTCCGGGTCGAACCGGTGGATCTGGTACAGGTCGATGTAGTCGGTGCCGAGGCGGGAGAGCGACGCGTCGACCTGTTCGAGGATCGCCCCGCGCGAGAGGCCCGAACCGCCGGGGCCGTCGTGCATCTTCCCCGACACCTTCGTCGCGAGGACGATGTCCTCGCGTCGTGAGAACTCGCGGACCGCGCGCCCCACGAACTCCTCGCTCGAACCCTGCTGGTAGACGTTCGCGGTGTCCCAGAAGGTGATGCCGAGCTCGACCGCCTGCCGGAAGAACCCGCGGGCGGAGTCCTCGTCGATGGTCCAGGAGTGCAGACCCCGAGCGGGGTCGCCGTAGCTCATGCAGCCGAGGGCGAGACGACTCACGACGAGTCCGGTCGATCCGAGACGGGTGTGGTGCACGGTGTCCTGCTTCCGGTGGTGTGCGGCTGCGGCGACGGACGACGCCTCTGGACGGGGGTCGTTCCCGCGTCACGTTCGACCCTAGGGAAACGGAGCCGAGCACGGGGTGCACCAGTGGGGCACCGCTGTGGCTCAGGCCGCCGCGGGCGCACCCTTCTCGACGGCGGCCAGGCCGTTGAGGGTGCGCGGGTAGCCGATGTACGGCAGGAGCGCCGTGAGCACGTCGAGCATCTCGGCGCGCGTGTTGCCGACGTTCTGGTTGGCGGTGACGTGCGCGGCGACCTGGCCGTCCGCTCCCCCGAGTGCGACGAGCACCGCGAACGTCAGGAGTTCTCGCTGCCGGACGTCGAGACCGGTCCGCGTGTAGTAGTCGCCGAAGCAGTTCGCGGACAGGAACCGCTGGAAGCGCGCCGCATCGCTCGGGGCGTTCGCGTACATGGCGTCGACCGTGTCACCACCGACGATCTCCCGCTGTGTCGCGAT
The DNA here is from genome assembly GCF_003755065.1 of Curtobacterium sp. JUb34. Classification (NCBI taxonomy): domain Bacteria; kingdom Bacillati; phylum Actinomycetota; class Actinomycetes; order Micrococcales; family Microbacteriaceae; genus Curtobacterium; species Curtobacterium sp. JUb34. Next base: position 15,515 of record NZ_RJVH01000001.1, read on the forward strand.
GCCGCGCTCGGTCCGGTCCGCAGGGGTCGTGGTCGCCTGCGACCGGAGCCGCGGTGCGGTCCCGCGCGCGGTCAGCACCTCGTTCACCGCGGCCAGGAACCCCAGGCTGCGGCCGATCCCGACGTAGGCGCCGGCCTGGTACACGACCTCCTTCACGGCGATCGGTGACACACCGGCGTCGAGCGCAGCGTCGAGGAGCACCCGGAACGGTTCGACGGCACCGACGGCGACCAGGGCGCCGAGCTGGTACTGCAGGCGATCGGTCGCGTCGAGTGCGCTCTCCGCGACCGTCTCCGTGAAGGTGAACGCTCCGATGCGTTCGACGAACTCCGGGTCCGTCGTGCTGAATGCTCCGAGCAGCGCATCGTGCTCGGCGTTCGTGGGCTGGTTCGTCGTCATCGGTGTTTCCTCCGCTGTTCCGTGGGTCACTCGCGTGGGTCGCTGACGAGCGAACACCGCACCGGACACGGCTGGGATGCACCGTCGAGAGGTGCTCCACGAGGGCATCCCTCGACCGTCCACACCCTCGTACGGTGGGGGAGCAGCGCACTGGCCCGACGAACAGGATGCACATGTCCGACTGGAACCCCGACACCATCGCGGCGATCGCCGCCTCCGACGACCTCCACGTCAGCCCGTTCCGGGCGGACGGCACGACGTACGGCACGCCGACCTGGATCTGGTCGGTCGTCGTCGATGGCGACCTCTACGTCCGCGCCTACAACGGGCAACGCTCCCGCTGGTACCGCTCCGCGATCGAACAGGGCGCCGGCAGGATCAGCGCCGCAGGGACCGAACACGAGGTGGTGTTCGAATCCATCGGCCCCGACCTGAACAGCCGGATCGACCTCGCGTACGAGACGAAGTACGCCGGCAGTCCGTACCTCCCGCCGATGCTCCAGGACGGGCCGACCTCGGCGACCGTCCGGATCAGTCCGCGCGCGTGACCACGGCAGGGGCGCGGTGGACGCGCCACAGGGCGGACGGGAGGCGCGGTGCCAGCTGGCACCGTGCCTCCCGTCCGGTGTCCTGGCAGTGCACCCCGCGCCCCGGCGCGGACTCGTAGGGTCGCCTCATGACCACGAACCGCGACGACGTCAAGGACTTCCTCGTCAGCCGCCGTGCCCGGGTCCGCCCGGAGCAGGTCGGCCTGCCCGGCGGGCCCAACCGGCGGGTCGCCGGCCTGCGCCGCAGTGAGGTCGCGATGCTCGCCGACGTCAGCGTGGAGTACTACTCGCGGCTCGAGCGCGGCAGCCTCTCCGGCGTCTCCGACGGCGTCCTGCACGCCATCGCCGGCGCGCTGCTCCTCGACGACGCGGAGCGCGACCACCTGTTCGACCTCGCACGGGCGGCGAACGCCTCCCCGGTCCGTGGACAGCGCCGCGCAGCGACGCCGAAGACCCTGCGCGTCGGGCTCCAGTACACGCTCGACACGTTCACCGGCGGGCCGGCGTTCATCCGCAACGACCGACTCGACCTGCTCGGTGCGAACGCGCTCGGCCGGGCGCTCTACGCGGACCTGTTCCGCAGGTCGGAGCGGCCGAACCTCGCCCGCGCCGCGTTCCTGGACCGGGACTGGGCCGACGCGTTCCACCCGGACTGGGACGTCGCCGCCGACCAGAGCGTCGCGATCCTCCGCACCGCGGCCGGCCACGATCCCCACGACGAGGACCTGCAAGCCCTGATCGGTGAGCTGTCGACGCGCAGCCCGGAGTTCCGGGCGAAGTGGGGTGCGCACGACGTCCGTCGGCACGCCACGGGCGAGAAGCACTTCGTCCACCCCGTCGTCGGCGTCCTCGACCTGCACTTCGAGGGGTCACGGCTGATGAGCGACCCGGGCCTCAGCCTCCTGCTCTACAGCGCGGAACCCGGTTCACCGACGGCCGACGCGCTCCGCCTGCTCGGGTCCGTGGCCGCGACGGAGCAGCGGGACTCCGCCGAGCACCGTGGGACCGACGTCCGGAGCTGACGCTGTGCCGTCGCCAGCGGTCACTCGCTCGTGATGCGGATCGCTGCCAGCGCCGCGACGAGGAGCACCACGGCGGCGACCACGAAGCTGGTCTGCGTCCCGACCACGAACTGCGACCGGTCCGCCAGGAACGCCCCGAAGACCGCGATCGCCACCGCCCCGCCGACCTGCCGGAAGGTGTTGAACACCGCGCTCGCGGTTCCCGACCGCTCAGCGGGGACGCTGGCGAGGACGACCGACGTCGCGGGCGGCATCGCGACCGACCCGCCCGCGCCGGTCAGGATCGTGCAGACCGCGACCGCGACGACCGAGTCGTGGGGTGCGAGCACGATCATCACGACGAGACCGAGCACCATCGTGCTGAGTCCGGCGACGACGGGGACCCGTGCGCCGAACCGGTTCACGAGGGTGCCGCTCACCACGTTGCCGACGATGCTGAACGCCGCGGACGGCAGGAACACCAACCCTGCTGCCAGTGGCGACAAGCCGAGGTGCTGCTGCAGGTAGAGGCTCAGGACGAAGACGCTGCCGAAGTTGCCGACCATGAACGCGAACCCGACACCGAGGGCGATCCGCATCCCGCCGGAGCGGAACAGGTCGAGCGGCATCATCGGGTTCCGGCCGTGCGCCTGCACCAGCAGGAACCCGGCGACCGCGGCAGCGGCGACCACCAACGCGACGACCACGTACCAGCGGCCGAAGCCCGTCGCACCGCCCTCGATGAGCCCGAAGACGAGCCCTCCGAGCGCGAGCAGCGCGAGGACCTGACCGGCAGCGTCGAACCGCGCCGGTCGCCGAGCCGACGGGGCCACCCGGACGAGCATCACGAGCATCACGACGCACACTGGCAGGTTGATCGCGAAGACCAACCGCCAGTCGAGCGTCGTCAACGCGCCGCTGAGGATCGGTCCCACCGCTCCGGCGACCGCGCCACCGACGGCCCAGATGCCGAGGGCGTGCGCCCGCTCGCGGGCCTCGGGGAAGGCTTCGCGGATGAGCGCCATCGACGCGGGCAGCATCACCGCGGCAGCCGCGCCCTGGACCGCTCGCGCGGCGATCAACGCGCCGAGCGTCGGGGCGAGGGCACAGGCGACGGAGGCCACGAGGAACCCCGCGACGCCCCAGCCGATCGCCCGCTTCGCCCCGATCCGTTCGGACAGGTTGCCGGCGAACAGCAGCAACGAGGCGAACAGGAGCGTGTACGCGTCGATCACCCACTGCAGCCCCGCGGTGCTGCCGCCGAGCTCCCGGCCGATCGTGGTCAGGGCCACGTTCACGATGAGGATGTCGAGCGTGATGAGGAAGAACCCGAGCGAGGCGAGCACGAGTGTCAGCCGCGCGGCTCGGTGCGGGCCTCGATCGGTCGGGACGTCGGCTGTCGTCGGAGCGGTCACGGTTCGATGCTCCCCCGCCCGTTCACGTGCGGGGATGCCCTGACCGGGAACCCCTCCCGGGTGGATCACGCAGACGTAGGATGTCTCATGCTCCCGACATCGCCGTCGCCGAGCCGCCGCAACCGATCGGAGCACGTCGTGCACGAACCGCTCACCCCGCTGGACCCGACCACCCTGCCCGAGCCGGTCGACGTGTCGGACAACACCGCGGCCCTCGCCGCGGTCGACGCCGTCGTCCGCTCGGGCCCGTACGACGCGACCTGGGCGTCGCTGCAGCGGTACCGCGCACCGCTCTGGTACCAGGACGCCAAGTTCGGGATCTTCGTCCACTGGGGTGTCTTCTCGGTCCCCGCGTTCCGGAACGAGTGGTACTCCCGCGACATGTACCGCGCCGGGACGCCCGAGTTCGCGCACCACGTCGAGACCTACGGGCCGCAGGACGCGTTCGGGTACAAGGACTTCATCCCCTCGTTCACGATGGAGCACTTCGACGCCGCCGAATGGGTGCGGGTGTTCCGCGAGGCCGGCGCGCAGTTCGTCGTCCCCGTCGCCGAGCACCACGACGGCTTCGCGATGTACGACACCGACCGCTCCCGCTGGAGTGCCGCGCAGCTCGGGCCGGGGCGTGACGTGTTCGGCGAACTCCTCGTCGCCGCGGACGAAGCGTGGATGGTCCGTGGCGCGTCGTCCCACCGCGCCGAGCACTGGTTCTTCATGAATGGCGGGACGAAGACCCCGTCGGATGTGCTCGATCCGCGGTATACCGATCTCTACGGTCCGGCGCAGCGCGAGGAGACCGCCCCGAACGAACGCTTCCTGGAGGACTGGCTGCTCCGGACCGTCGAGCTCATCGACAAGTACCGCCCGCAGGTGCTCTGGTTCGACTGGTGGATCGAGCAGCCCGCGTTCCAGCCGTACGTCCGCACCCTCGCGGCCTACTACTACAACCGCGCCGCCGAGTGGGGCCGCGAGGTCGTCATCAACTACAAGTGGGAGACGTTCGCGCCGGGCAGCGCCGTGTACGACATCGAGCGCGGAGCGATGGCCGGCACACCCGAGACCGTCTGGCAGAACGACACCGCGATCGCGAAGACTGCGTGGAGCTGGATCGAGGGCCATGACTACAAGACGGTGCGCGACCTGGTCGCCGAACTCGTCGACGTGGTCGCGAAGAACGGTGTGCTGCTGCTCAACACCGGGCCGAAGGCCGACGGCACCCTGCCCGAGGACGAGGTCCGCATCCTGCGCGGCATCGGCTCGTGGCTCGCGGTGAACGGCGAGGCGATCTACGGCACCCGGCCGTGGACGATCTCGGGCGAGGGGCCGACGACACGACCCGCCGGCTCGTTCGTGGACGCCGACACGGTCGAGTACACCGCCGAGGACGTCCGGTTCACCACGCGCCACGACGTCACCGGCGATGCCGTCTACGCGACGCTGCTGGCCGACCCGGACGACGGGTCGGCCAGCATCCGGGCGTTCGGGTCGGCCTCGGGCCTGCTCGGTCGGACCATCCGGTCCGTCGCGGTCCTCGGCCACGCCGGCGAGGTCGCCTGGGAGCAGCGCCCCGACGCACTCGTGGTCGCACTCGAGGGCGTCACCAGCGTCGACTCCGGTCCGGTGGTCCGGGTGCGACTCGCGCCGGTGGTCGAGCAGGAGCGGCAGGACTTCCTGCACCAGTGACCGGCGGTCGCGGTGCGGTCGTCAGTCGCTCGGGAGCTCCACGCGCGGCGCCGCGAAGTCCGCGGACGCCGAGACGGCCTCCCACGCCGTCGCTTCTGCGATCTGCTGCTCCGAGTACGCGATCGCCAGTCGCGCCGCTCCGGCGCCGATGACGAGGTGGGACGGCAGGCGTTCCCGTCCCACCGTCCGCACGAGGATCTCGGCGGCACGGTCCGGGTCCCCGGCCGCGGGCGAGCTCCGCAACCGTTCGGCGACGGCGCCGACCGTGGATCGGTACTCGTCCGGGACGGTGCCGACGTCCATCGACGCTCCGGCCCAGTCGGTCGCGAACCCGCCCGGCTCGACGACCAGGTAGCGGATCCCGAACGGGGCGGTCTCAGTGGCCAGCACCCGGGTGAGTCCGTCGATGCCGAACTTCGCGGCTTGGTACGAGCCGAGCCCCGGGGTGCCACCGACCCGACCGCCGACGGACGAGAACTGGACCACGGTGCCGCCGCCCTGCGCACGGAGGATCGGGATCGCCGCCTTGGAGACGTTGTGGACGCCCCAGAAGTTCGTCTCGAACTGCCGTCGGAAGTCGTCCTCCGCCGTGGTCTCGATCGGCGCGAGGTTCGCGTAGCCGGCGTTGTTGACGACGACGTCGACCCGGCCGAATGCGTCGCGGGTGGCTGCGAGCGTGGTCGCGGCCGCGGCGGCGTCGGTGACGTCGAGGGCGAGCGGGAGGACCTGGGCGCCGAACTCCTCGACCAGGTCGGACACCTGCTGGGGGTCCCGCGCGGTGGCCGCGACCCGGTCTCCGGCGCGGAGTGCGGCGAGGGCCAGTGCGCGGCCGAAGCCGCGGGACGAACCGGTGATGAACCAGGTGCTGGACATGCTCGACCCCGTCAACCGACGACGATGTCGTCGATGCCGATCGAGACGATCAGCGGCTCCGGCAGCGCCCGGCCGTCGCCGTCGCGGACGAAGATCTCCCGCTCGGTGGCGAGCAGGAGACCGTCGACCCAGGTCTGCCCGGTCATGTACTCGACGCTCGGCGAGGCGCCTGCGATGTCGACCTCGTAGTCACGACGCCGCAGGACGCCGTCAGCGTCGGCGTAGAGGGTCTGCGTCGGGGTGTGGGTCGCGATGCTGTCGGGGTAGGTGACGCGGAGCCGGTCCCACGTCGCGCCGTCCGGCTCGGTCCACGGACCGACTTCCTCCACGTGGACGCCGGGGAACGTGAACGACCACGGCTCCGTGTTGTAGGTCCACATGGCGTACCCGGTGAAGTAGGCCAGCTGCAGCCGGTTCCACGGGGTCTCGAGCACGTGTCCCCGGAACGACGACCGTGGATCCGCCAGTTCCTCGATGACTTCGTCGCCGTGGGGGGTCGTGCGGACCACCGCAACGTGGTCGCCGGTGAACTCGGTCCGGAGGTCGTCGGCGCCGAAGTGGTCGAGCGACGTGCGCTGACGCCGGAGGTCGACGGTGAAGCGTCCTTCCTCGGCGATCCCGGGCACCTGCTTGAGGCCCCAGAAGACGCCGCCGAAGTGGCGGTTCGCCGAGATGGTGGAGACGTCGGCCCAGCGGGTTCCGCCGTGGGCGTCGACGATGCGGTCGAGCAGGGTCGTGGTGGTGGTCATGATGACTCCGTGGTCAGGCGGCGGTCGCCGCGGAGAGGAACTCCTCGACGACGGCCGCGGCCTCGTCGGGGTACTGGAAGATCGACGCGTGCGCGGCGTCGGGGAACACGTGCAGGCGCGCGTCCGGGATGAGCCCGACCAGCGTGTGGCTGCCGGGCGTGCGGATCATGAGGTCGTCGTCGCCCTGCAGCACGAGCGTCGGCTGGCGGATGGCGGTCAGACGTTCGAGCTTCGTCAGGCCCGGGACCCCCCAGGCGAGCACGGCGTCGTACTGGGCGTCGCGCACCGCCGGGGTGGTCGGGGCGTCACGGTCCTCGGTCCGGGCGCCCAGTCGACGCAGGAAGTCGACACCGCGAGCCCGGCTCGTGTCGGTGTGCGCGAAGAAGATGTACAGCAGGCTCTCGGCCGTGGGGACGTCGTGGCGGGACTCGCGCTCGATGTCCTCGCGCCATCCGTGCATGGTCGGCGCGCCGGCGGGGCCCGTCCCGGCGAGCACCAGGGAGCGGACCGCCCACGGCCGCAGCAGGGCGATGTCCTGTGCGACGAACCCGCCGAGGGAGAACCCGAACAGGTCGAACCGTCGGATGCCGAGTGCATCGGTGAAGGCCAGCAGGTCCGTCGCCATCTGCGCGACGGTCGACGGGACGATCCCGGTCGAGGCGCCGACGCCGGCGTTGTCGACGAGGATGACCTCGCGCCGAGCTGCGATCGGATCGATGAGCGCCGGGTCCCAGTTGTCGAGGTTCCCCCGGAAGTGCATGAGGAACAGGAGTGGGACGCCATCGGTGCTGCTCCCGAACCGGCGGTAGGCGTACGTGGTGCCGTCGGCCGCCGTCACGGTCTCGGTCGGGACGGTCGTCGTGGTGGGACCGGTCGTGGTTGCCGTGGTGCTCATGGGTGACTCCTCGGGTTCGACCGACCCCGGTGGTCGGCTGCGGGGTCGACGCTAGGAGCGGTGCACGCCGAGCCGCGTGCTCCCGTCAGGGACATGGTCCGGACGCGGGCAGGCACGGTCCCGTCCCTCAGTCCGCGTCGTCGGCGAGCGTGGCGCGGACGGCGGCTTCCTCGATGTCGAGGACGGTCAGCACTGCGCGGACCGTGGTCTCCGGGTAACGCCCCTCGCCACGTGCGCGGAGCACGGCCCGTCGCTCCTCGACGATCGTGAGCATCCGCAGCTCGGCGTACGCCGCCGCACGGTCCGCACGGACGCCCTCGTCGCCGACCAGTGTCTCGCCGAGGAGTGCCGCATCGATCCGGACGCGTTCGACCGCGCGGTCGTCGTAGGCTCCGGCCTCCAGCCGGTCGACGAGTTGCAGACTCTCGGCACGGGCCTCGGCGAGGAGCAGCTGCGTCTCCATCCGCTCCTGGTCGAGGTTCGGCGCCGGCAGTCCCCCCCGGCGGATCACCCAGGGCAGCGAGAGCCCGAGCAGGAGCGTGGCGATGACGACCACGAACGCGAGGAACTGCAGGAACGCGCGGTGGGGCGTCTGTTCGGGCAGCAGGAACACCGCGGCGAGGGTGACGACGCCGCGCACACCGGCGACCGTGACCGGCAGGTCCAACCGCCACTGCCAGCTCCGACGTCTGAGCCGTGCCGGTCCCCAGCGGTAGACCGCGGTCACGGCCAGGCTCCAGCCCAGTCGCGCGGCCACCAGGACCACGAGGACCACCCCGATCACGAACAACGCTCGACCCAGCCCGATCCCGGACGACAGCGCGCCACGCAGGATCGCCGGCAGGCTGAGACCGATGAGCAGGAACACCGCGTTCTCGAGCAGGAACTGGATGGTGCGCCAGTTGAGCGACTCGGCCAGGCGGGCCTCGGCCGACTGCAGGACCGGGGCCCGGAACCCGAGGAACAGCCCCGCGACGACCACCGCGAGGGGCCCTGATGCGCCGATGCCGTGCGCCAGCAGGAACGCGACGTACGGCGTCACGAGGGACAGGCTCGTGTCGAGGACCGCGACGGAGAGCCGCCGCCGGACGGCGCCCATGGCGAAGGCGACGAGCAGGCCGATGCCGATGCCGCCGACCACCGCGAGGACGAACTCACCGACGGCCCGGACCGGGTCGAACGCCGCGACGATCGCGACCACGGCCGTGTTGAGCGCGACCAACGCCGTGGCGTCGTTGAGCAGGCTCTCGCCGTCCAGGATCGAGGCGAGCAGCCTCGGCAGCGGTGCACGACGGGTGACGGCGGACACCGCGACGGCGTCGGTCGGGGCCACCACGGCGCCGAAGGCGAAGGCCGCTGCGAGGGTCAGCGTCGGGACGACCGCCCACGTCACCAGACCGACGACGACCGTGGTGAAGGCCACGAGGCCGACGGAGAGCAACAGCAGCGACTCGCGGCGGGCGCGGACGTCCGACAGCGACGTCTGCAGGGCCGCTGCGAACAGCAGCGGCGGGAGGAGCACGGACAGGACGAAGTCCGGTTCGACGTCCACGCGGGGCACGCCGGGCACGTAGGAGACGGCGACGCCGATGACGACCAGGGCGAGCGGAGCCGACCACCCGACGCGCCGTGCCGCCGCGCTCACCGCGACCGTCACGACCAGGAACGCGACGACCCAGGCGAGGGTCGTGTCGATGCTCACGGCGACGGCTCCACGGGACGGTCGGCGGAGTGCTCGGTGGACGCGGGTTGGTGGGGGTGCATGTCCGGACCGTAGGTCGACGTCCCCCGGACGTGCGTGTCCCCGCCCGGGGCACCCGTGGCGGCCGCGTCGGCCAGCAGGTGGGTGGTCCCGGTGGGGACACGCCCCTGCCGCGGCCCCGCTCGTAGCGTCGCCATCGCCGACGACGGACGTCCGGCACCCGACCACGACGCAAGGAGCCCGCAATGCCCACGTTCACCACCCCCGACGGCATCGAGATGTACTGGACCGAGCAGGGCGAGGGACAGCCCATCGTCTTCGCACACGGCTGGCCGCTCAGCTCGGACGCCTGGCAGCCCGAGCTGAAGTTCTTCAGCGACAACGGCTACCGCGCCATCGCCCACGACCGCCGTGGACACGGTCGGTCGGAGAAGACCGCGGTCGGCCACACCATCGACCAGTACGCGAAGGACCTGGCGGCGCTCATCGAACACCTCGACCTGCACGACGTCGTCGTGTTCGGGCACTCCACCGGTGGTGGCGAGGTCGTCCGCTACGCCGCGCGGTACGCCGACGGCCGGGTCGCCAAGGTGGTCACGGCCGGAGCGATCCCGCCGATCATGGTCAAGACCGAGAGCAACCCCGAGGGCTCGCCGATGGAGGTCTTCGACGGCATCCGTGCCGGCGTGCTCGAGGACGCCTCGCAGTTCTGGCTCGACCTGTCCGAGTCGTTCTTCGGGGCGAACCACGGCCGCGACGTCTCGTACGGCGCGAAGCTCGACTTCTGGCGCCAGGGGCAGAACGTGAACCTGTCCGCCGCGTACGACTGCGTCAAGGCGTTCTCGGAGACCGAGCAGACCGAGGACCTGCGGTCCCTCACCGTGCCGATACTGATCAACCACGGCGAGGACGACCAGATCGTCCCCATCGACGACGCCGCCCGCAAGGCGATCGAGCTCGTCGCGGACGGCACGCTCAAGACCTACCCGGGTGCCCCGCACGGCATCCACGGCGACTACCGCAAGGCCCTGCAGCAGGACGTGCTCGCCTGGATCAGGAGCTGACGCGACCCCCCCGCAGCGACCTGGAGGCGCGTGGCGGCCCCGCCACGCGCCTCCAGGTCGCCCTTGGCCATCCCACGGAATGCCCACCCACCTCAGCAGGTTACATTCGCGTCCGCCTCTGGAGGCATCGATGAACAGCACACTCGCGGAGCGCCCACGGCTCCCCTTGAACACCTTCGGCATCGCGTTCGGCACAGCCGGCCTCGCCGGCACGTGGACCGTCGCGGGCGTCGAGCTCGGCGCGCCGCCGGCGATCGGCGAGGTCCTCTGGGCCGCGGCGGCTCTGGCCTGGGTGATCACGATCGTCCGCTCCCTCCGACGCCCGGGGGGTGTCAGGGGCATCCGAGCGGATCTCCGGCACCCCGTGCTCGGCCCCTTCGCCGCGCTCGTCCCCGCGGTCGGGTCGCTGCTGGCGGCACACCTCAGCGCGACGTCGCCGGTCGTGGGTGCGGTCGGCGTCTGGGTGATGCTCGTCCTGACCACGGCGTTCGGCGCCTGGTTCCTCACCTCCTTGCTCACCGTCCCCCGCGACATCGGCACGCTGCACGGTGGGTACCTGCTGCCGACGGTCGCCGGCTCGCTCCTCGCAGCGCAGTCGCTCGCGACGATCGGCGCACAGACCCTCGCCGTCGGGTACTTCGCCGCGGGGATCCTGTTCTGGATCCTCATCGGCGCGATGCTCGTCGCGCGCCTGGCGACGGGGCCGGCGATCCCAGCGCCGCTCCTGCCGACGCTCGCGATCTTCTCCGCACCACCGGCGGTCGCCGGCAACGCCTGGTGGGTCATCAGCGGGGGTGCTCCCTCGACGGTCGACACCGTACTGGCCGGCACGATGGTCGCGCTCCTGCTCCCGCACCTGTTCCTGCTCCGCCGGTACCTGACGAGCGGCTTCGCGATCGGGTTCTGGGCGATGACGTTCACGACGGCGGCGAGTGCCACCTACGCGGTGCGACTGCTCACCGCCGCGGACGTCGGCGCGCTCGGGACGGCCCTCGCATGGGTGGTCGTCGGGGTGGCGACCGTCATCGTCGGCAGCATCGCGACCCGCTCGCTCGGCCTCCTGCGCCGGTCGGAGGCCGACGGACCCCGTCGGTCCTCGGCGACCTACCGACGCACCGCCCTGGTCGGTGTCGTCATCGCGTCCGTCGCCGTGGCGTTCGGCGCCGGAGCGGGCAGCCCGCTGTTCGTCGTCTACCAGTCGGCCTGGGGCTTCCCGGACTGGCAGCTGACCACGGCCTTCACGGCCTACGCCGTCACCCTGCTCGGGACGCTCCTGGTCGCCGGACGTCTGTCCGACCACGTGGGACGTCGCCCGGTGCTGGTGGGCGCGCTCGTCCTCCTGCTCGTCGCTGGTGCCCTGTTCCTGGTCGCCGACTCCGTCTGGTGGGTGATCGCCGCTCGTGCCGTGCAGGGGATCGCCACTGGTGCGGCGACCAGCACGTTCACAGCGGCGATCATCGAGCTGTCGAGCGAGCGCCACCGCCGCACGATGACCGTGCTGACCAGTGCCGCTCCCGTCGGGGGGCTGGCGCTCGGTGCGTTCGGTGGCGGTCTCGCCGCGCAGTTCGCACCGGACCCGACCGCTGCCGTGTTCCTGACGCTGGGCGTCGTCCTGCTCGTCGGTGTCGCCGCGGTCCTGGCTGCGGATGAGACCGCCGACCGCCACTCCGGGGCGCTCGCGTCGCTCCGGCCGGTCCTCGCCGTCCCCGCGGCCGCCCGGACCTGGTTCGGCGTGCTCGCTCCGCTGACGGTCGCCGGGTGGATGTTCTCGGGACTCTTCCTCGGCCTCGGCCCACGCCTCGACGACGGCGTGTTCGGCATCGACGGTGGCACCGCCAGCGCCGTCGTCATCGCGCTGCAGCCCGCCGCCGCAGCCATCGCGGGCATGCTCTTCTCACGCTCGGCGGCGCGGGTCGCCACCGCCGTGGGCGCCGGGCTCCTGCTGCTCGGCGCGATCGGCGCCGGCACGGCGATCCTCGCCGCTGACCTGCCGCTGCTCGTCGCCGCCGCGATCGTCGGCGGAGCGGGCCAGGGCGCCGCGTTCGGCTCGTCCCTGCGGATCCTCGGACCACTCGCCGACAACGCCACACGCGGTGGCCTCTTCGCCGCCGTCTACCTGGTCGCCTACGCGGCGTACGGGATCCCGGTGCTCGTCGCCGGGTTCTTCACCGACGTCGTCGGGCTCGCCGAGGTCGGGGCCGTCTACGCCGGACTCGTCGCGATCGCCGCCGTCGCCGCAGCGAGCGGCCTCACCGCGCGGTCCCGCCGGGAACGCACGGCCGTCCACGCGGCCTGAGCCGTCCCCGGTCAGAGAACGGCCCGGTCCCCGCAGGGACCGGGCCGTTCGGTATGCACCCGGGTCACGGCGCCCTCAGGAAGAAGTCGCCGTACGCGGGATCGTCGGGCAGTGAACGTTCCGCCGTCAGGACCGCGATCTCACGTGGCGATCGCAGCCCGCGTCGGCGCCACTGGTCCGGCTCCGCCCGGCGCACGTGGAGCACGGCACGCAGCGGGCTCACCGCCGGGCTCCCGGACGGCCGGCGACGACTGCCGGGGACGGCAGGAGCAGGGTCTGCACCGCAGGGGTGGCGGCGCCCGCGCCCACGTGCAGGACGGCGGGCAGGGGCGGGAACGAGATCGTCATCGCGGGTCTCCTCGGGTCGGTGTCACGTCGTCGCGACCCTCACGACGCTACGGCGGCCGGACCCTGCGCACGTGTCCCCCCGAGGGCCATTCCCCCGCAGCCCACGTGGGGACCCGGAGCGGGTCTCGCGGCGTCCCACGGGACCCCGCATCAGTCGTGGAGCGACCGGGCGAGTGCCGCGAGTCGCCCGGTCGACGTGTCGTCGGCGCCGTGCCACAGCAGCAGCGTGTCACCGTCGGGCCCGGGGACCGAGAACCGGTGGTAGGCCAGGACGACCCGGCCGGTGCCATGGAGCGCGAACCCGACGACCCCGCTCGGCTCGGCCCCGTCGGGCTCCGCCCAGAACTGCGCGAACGCGGCGCTCCGGGCTGCCAGCTCCCCGATGAGCTCCACGTACCCGCGGTCCTGGTGGTGTTCGTCGAGCGACCGCCGGAGCTCGGCGGCGAGTCGCGCGCCGACGGGTGTGGTGCCGGCGGGGTCCACGCTCGAGCCGGCCCGAGCACCGTCCCCCGACGGCAGGAACGCGGAGCGCGCGAGGTTCGCGCCCGGTCGGAACGTCCGGTGGAGGGCACGCGCGAGATCGTTGACGATCCGGATCGTCAGGTGCCGGTCGTAGACGACGGCGGGCACCGTCCGCCACGGCAGGACCAGGCGCTCGAGCAGTGCCCGCCGGCCGTCGGCTCCGTCGTCCGTGCTCACGGGCGGAGCGTACGGCCGAGCCACGAGCGGCGGACGTCCAGGGCGGGCAGGAGCGTCGAGACCACCACCAGCACGGAGCAGAACCCACCCGCCCACAGCAGCACGTCGAGGGGGACGGTGGGCCGTGTCGCCGGGTACGACGGCGCCAGGACGGTCCACTCCGCGCCGACGGCGATCAACACGGTGGCGCCGGCGATCAGCATCCCCGTCACGCTGAGCACGAGTCCCTCGAGCGCTGCGACGCCCACCGCGAGCCCGGGCGACGCGCCGATCGCGCGGAGCTGCTCCCGTTCACGACCGCGGTCCCGCGTCGACATCGCCGCGGTCGCGGCGGCGCCGATCGCAGCGAGGAGCACCGGTCCGCTCAGGACGAGGAGCGTCGCCCCGGCCCCGCTCGCGTGCGCCGTGGCTGCCCCGAACGCGCTCGCCGCCGTCCGCTGGCCGCCGACGAGCGCCGTGGGCAGCCCGACGGCGATGAGGAGTGCGGCGAGGGTGGTGTCGCTCCGCGTCGCGGCCCACCGCGCCGTGGCCCGTGCGACCGCGAACGCCACCGACGCCCGTTCCGGCACCGCCGCCGTCCAGAGCCGCACGACGGGTGCACCGATCGACCGACCGAGGACCGCGACCACGGCGATGAGCACGGGTCCGATGAGCAGCGCCGGAGCCGCTCCATCGGGGACCGACCGCGGGAGTCCGACGAGCATGCTGACGACGAGGGCGCTCAGCAGCACCGCGACCGCGATCCGACCGGCTCCGGACCGACGTCCACCCGTCTCGGTGCGCAGCAGCAGCAGCGGCGAGGTCGAGGCAGCCCGTCGGCTGCCGGGCAGCGCAGCCAGGACGGCCGCCACCACGGTGGACAGGACCACCGTGGCGGTCTCCTGACCGGACCCCGTCACGTCGACACCGGCGAGGCCCGAGGCGTCGGCGAGCGACGCCGCCACCGACGCCGGCACGACGGAGGCCGCCACCGTGCCTCCGCACACTGCCCCGATCGTCGCGGTGACGGCCGTCTGGAGGAGCATCGTGACCCGGACGCCGCGGGGTGTCACCCCGGCGAGTTGCCAGAGGGCGTGGGTCCGCTCGAGGAGACCCGCGGTCAGCCGGACCACGGCGGAGACCACCACGAGCAGCGCGATCAGTCCGAACGCAGCCGTCGTGCCGGCGATCGACAGCAACGCCAGTCCACGCACGCCGGGGGTCCGGAGTCCACTCACGATCAGGACGCCGGGCACGGAACCCGCGACCGCGGCGACCGCGCACACGGTGAACAGCCCGGCCCACACCTGCCACGACGACCGCAGGTCGGCCACGGCCAGCCGGGCCACGATCACGCCGCGGCCGCCGCTCGCTCGACGGCGGCGAACAGCGCGGCCGCGTCCGGTCGGTCCAGTTCGGCGTGCACCGTGCCGTCCCGCAGGACGATCGCACGGTCTGCCCGAGCCGCTGCGGCGAGGTCATGGGTCACCATCACCACCGATCGGTCGCCACCAGCCGCGCGACGCAGGAGGTCGAGGACGTCGGAGCCCGCGACGGTGTCGAGGGCTCCGGTCGGTTCGTCGGCGAAGAGCACTCGTGGTCGGACGACGAGTGCACGCGCGATCGCCACCCGCTGCTGCTGCCCACCGGACATCGCTTCCGGTCGCCGTTCGGCGACGGCGAGGAGTCCGACGTCGTCCAGCGCGGCGTCCACCGTTCGCCGATCGGCCGGCCTGCGGGCGAGCCGAGCGGGCAGGGCGACGTTCTCCCGGGCCGTCAGCGCCGGGAGCAGGTTGTACGCCTGGAAGACGAACCCGACGCGGCCGCGGCGGTGCCGCGCCGCACGTTGCGGCGACAAGGTGCGGAGATCGACACCGTCGAGCACGACCGAGCCACGGAGGGGGGTCTCCAGGCCCGACAGGCACGCGAGCAGGGTCGACTTGCCCGAACCGCTCGGGCCCACCACGGCGAGCATCTCCCCGGGCCGGACGTCGAGGGACACCCCGCGCAGGACCGGTACCGCCGGTCCTGCCGCGACCGGGTACGCGTGCTCCACGTCACGGGCACGCACGATCGGCTGACGGTCGAGGTCGAGGTCGAGGTCGGGGTCGGGGTCGGGGTCGGGCAGCACCGTCGCAGACTACGGAGGGCCCGGACGCCGAGCGTGTCCGTGCCGGGGACAGGTTCACCGGCCGTGCTCGTCAGGACGCCTGATGCCCGGTCCGTTGGAGCAGTTCCTGCAGCCCGCCGAGCACCGCGACCGCCTGGGCGTCGGCGCGTTCGTCGTCCACGAGGGCGATGCCCCGCTGGGCGTAGGCGGCCGCGTCGTCGACGTCGCCGGCGCCGAGAGCAGCCTCCGCGCGCTGCCGCAGGGCGCGGGCCGCCCCGATGTCCCACGCCATCTCGGTCGCGGCGCCGAGTCCCGCCTCGGCCGCTTCACGCGCTTCGTCCCACCGCCCGATCGCGTTCGCCGACTTCGCGATCTCCTCCAGGGCCACCACGCGGGTGAAGGCCGCCCCGGGATCACCCGCCGGCGCACGTCCGAGGTCCACGAGCACGGCCCGGAACACCTCGATCGCTTCGTCGTGCCGCTCGAGCAGGTGGAGCGCCGCGCCCGCCATCGATCGACACTGCACGAGCGCTGCGTCGTCGCCGGCCCGGGTGTTGCCGTCGATCGCCGCGTCGATGTGCGGCAGCGCGAGCAGGGGCTGCCGCAGCGCGAGGTGCGCCCAGGCGACGTGGTACTCGGCGTTCGCCGTGACCGCGACGTCGCCAGCCGCCGCGGCGTCGGCCAGGCCGGCGGTCGCCAGGTCGAGAGCACCGGCACGATCGCCGCGTTCCATCAACGCGGCCCACGTCTGCAGCCCCAGCAAGCGGGAGGATGCACCGCGGTCCCCGTTCGCTCGCGCCGCGTCGACGGCAGCGCCGAAGACGTCGTACCAACGGCCCCACGCCGGCCAGAGGTTCGAGAACCACTGCAGTCCGGTTGCCAGGCCGACGACCTCCGCCCTCGCCTCGGGGCTGTCGCACTCGGCCGACGACCGGAACGCCGGCCACCAGTGGTCGACCTCCGTGACGATCCACGCCCTCGCTGCGACCGGGTCGGCGGAGACCTGGAGCGCCGCAGGGTCGGCTGCTGCACGGTGCTCGGATGCCGGGGCGAACCGGCTCGCCGCCACGGTCACCGTGGCCAGCAGGGACCGGTGCAGCCGCTCGCGCCATGCCCCCGTCGCGGCCGACCCGTCCTCCTCGGTGAGCCGGTCGGCAGCGAAGGCCCGGAGCAGGTCGTGCACGTGGTACCGGTTGCCCCCGCGCGGCTCCAGCAGGCCGAGGTCGACCAGTTCCTCGAGGGCGTCCTCGGCGGTCGGTTCGTCGAGACCGAGCGCCGCACCGCCGACCTGTGCGTCGAACGTCGTCCCGTCGATGACGGCGAGGGACCGGAACACCCGGGCCGTCGTCTGCGGGAGCCGCCGGTACGAGGCGCTGAACGCCGCCTCGACCGACAGCGATCCGTGCCGCAGCGCACCGATCCGGAGCTCCTCGGCCAGCATCGCCTGCAGGAACCCGTCCACGTCGGCGCCCGGTGCTGCGATGCGACCGCCCGCGACCCGGAGCGCCAGGGGCACGCCTGCGCAGCGCCCGGCCAACGCACGCAGCGCCGGGTCGTGGGTCGCGTCCGGCACCATCCGCCCGAGCAGGGCCGTGCCGTCGGTCTCGGACAGCGGACCGACCGTGATGCGGAGGTCCGCGTCGAGACCCGCGAGCAGCCGCCGGGACGTCACCACGACCGGTCCGCCGGAGCCCCCTGCGCCGGTGACGGAACGGACCTGCGCTTCATCGACGGCGTCGTCGAGCAGGACGGCGTGGCCGTGTGCATCGCGCAGCTCCCGCCAGCGCGCCGTCGCCGCGTCGAACCCGGTCGGTGCCTCCTCTGCGCCGGCGGTCGCGAGGGTGACCAGACGACGGACGACGTCCAGTGCGGACAGCGGCGTCTCCGATTGTCCTGCCAGGTCGACGTGGAGCCACCGGCCCCTGCTGGTCCGCAGCGCCTCGGCAGCGAGCGCGCTCTTGCCGATGCCGGGACCGCCGGCGATGACGACGACGGCCCCGGCCCCGGCCCCTTTTCCTGCGCCGGCGCCGGCGCCGGCGCGGAGGCGGTCGACGATCCGCCGGACCTCGTCGTCCCGCCCGGTGAAGTCCGCGACGACGTCCGGCGCGGTGGACGAGGTCGCTGCCCGAGCCCGACCGATGCGCAGCAGTGCCGCGCGCTCGTCCGGTCCGGCGCCGAGTGCATCGGCGAGCGCTTCGAGCGTCGCGCGCTGCGGCCGACGTGCGACGCCGCGTTCGACGTCGCCGAGTGTCCGGACTCCGATCCGTGCGGCCCCGGCGAGGTCGGCGAGGGTCATGCCCGCGCGGGTCCGCAGACGGCGGAGGAGTGCTCCATCTGGTCCTTCGGGCACGGCTTCCTCGATTCCTGCCTGCGTTCTGCATGGTGCGGACGCCGGGCTGCTGGTGTGCTGATCTCCGACATCATGCAGCACCGCTCGGCGGGGCCGCACCGGACGACCAGAGGGAGAGCCGTCATGCCGATCACCGTGACCCCGCTCGGCGAGTACCTCCGCGCACGACGAGCGCTCGTGCAGCCCGAGGACGTGGGGATCGTCTCGCTCACGCCCCGCCGCGTCGCCGGACTCCGACGAGACGAGGTGGCGCGTCGGGCCGGGATCAGCCAGGAGTACTACCTCCGGCTCGAGCAGGGGCGCGACCGCCAGCCGTCCGACCAGGTCCTGCACGCGCTCGGCCGAGCCCTCAACCTCGAAGCCGTGGCCGTCGACCACATGAGCAGACTCGTACGGATGCAGGCGGGCGAGGCGCCGATGGAGGCTCCGGCTCCCGCGACCGAGGTCCTCGCGGCGCTGGCCGGCCTGCTGGACCAGTGGACCGGGACCCCCGCCTACATCATGGACGGCAACCAGGACGTCGTGATCGTCAACCCGCTGGCGCGGGCGATGACCGGTGGCGGCCTGCGACCCGGCGTCAACCTACCGCTCGCCGTCTTCTCCAGTGCGGGGCGGGCGATGCTCGAGGACTGGCCGGACGCGGCGGCGCGGACCGCTGCCACCCTGCGCTACGGGAGCGATCCGCGGGACCGTCGGCTCCAGGAGATCGTGGGCACCCTGTCGGTCCGCGACGACGACTTCCGGCAGCTGTGGTCACGCCACGACGCGCGCCCGTACCTCAACGGCTCCGTCCGCCAGCACGTGCACGGGTACGGTCCGGTGACACTGGCGTGCCAGACGCTCGAGGTGCCCGGTCCCCGACGGTTCGTCCTGACGGCCTTCCACGCGCCGGCTGGTTCCGAGGGGGCCGCAGCACTCGCCGGTCTCGGGCGCCGGCCCGGTGCGGCGCCGGGTGGTCCGGTCCGGGCGACGGCGGTCGGCGCCGCGGCCGGGTGACCGGGCAGCGATCAGTCCGGTGGTCCGCCGAGCTCGACGCGCAGCGCGCGGAGCTCGCGGTGCAGGGCTTCGAGCCGGGCTGGACGGCCCTGGGCCGGGATCGCCCCGAGCGCACGCTCGACGTCGTGGAGCGCCTCGGCGCGGCGGCCCAGGGCGATCAGGACCGACGCCCGTCGCTGCAGGAGCAGCCCCAGCGACGTGCCGGTGTCGTCCGGGACGGCGCGCAGTCCGTCGTCGAGCACGGCGAGCGCCTCGTCGACCGCGCCGGACTCCAGGAGCGACGCAGCGAGCTCCGCACGTGCGAGTGCCTGGGCGTACCGGACGCGTTCGTCGACGGGGTCGAGTCCCTCGACGATGCCGTCGACGGTCGCGTGCAACGACGCGACCGACTCGACGTGCCGTCCCTGGGCGCGGAGCACCAGGCCGAGCATCCCACGGGCCTGGTGCAGGAACACCGGATCGTCCTCGGCTTCGAAGCCGGCGACCGCGGCGAGCGCGTGGGCCTCCGCCCCGTCGCCATCACCCGCTTCCAGGAGCGACCACGCGACGTGGTAGTGCCCCCAGGCCACGAGGTCGACCGCCCCGGACCGTTCCGCGGCCGTCAGCGCGTCCTCGGCGTGCCGCCCCGCAAGGTCGTGGTCGGCGCGTTCGACGTGCGCCGCCCAGGCGAGGTGTCCGGCGATCCGGGACCGCGCCCCGTCGTCCCCGATGGCCTCGGCCGACCGCTCGGCCAGCAGGTCGAGCTCGTACCACCGCCCCCAGTCCGGCCAGAGGTTCGCGAACCACTGCAGCACCGAGGCCAACGTCAGGACGACGTCGTGCCGTCCGCCGGCGGCGGCCCGCTGGAACGCCGGCCACCAGTGGTCGACCTCGCCGATGATCCAGTCGCGCGCCGTGTCCTGGTCGTCGTCCGGTCTCGACACCGGAGCACGGCCGGGCACGACGAACGCGGAACCCGCTGCGAGCAGACGGTCCAGGAGCCACCCGGTCAGTCGGTCGCGCGCGGCGGACTCGGCGGCGGGGTCGTCGCGGAGCCGACCGAGCGCGAACAGGCGGATGATGTCGTGGACGCGGTACCGATCGGCTCCGCGCGGCTCGACGAGCCCGAGGTCCACGAGCTGGTCGAGGTGGTCCTCGGTGTCGACCTCGCCACCGTCCGTCGCCGCAGCGACCAGGTCGGGCCCGAACGTGACGCCGTCGAGCGCCGCGGTCGCCCGGAACACCGCCGCCACGGCCGGGTCGAGGTCGTCGTACGACACCGCGATCGTCGCTGCGACCGAGACGTCGCCGGCGACGAGCAGCGCCAGTCGTCGGTCCGCCGAGCGGAGTCGTGAGACGAGGTCGGCGACGCTCGTCGCGGGCCGGCTGGCGACGCGGTTCGCGGCGACCCGGAGCGCCAGGGGGAACCCGTCGCACAGCGCGATGAGTTCCTCGACCGCGGCGGTGTCCCGCTGTCCCGCCGGGATCGCTCGTTCCAACAGCCGTCGGCCGTCTTCGTGTCCGAGGACGTCGAGCACGATCCGTTCCGAGTCCAGGCCGGCGAGACTCCGGCGGGACGTCGCCACCACCGTCGCGCGACCCTCGACCAGCACCGGGCGGACCTGGCTCTCGTCGGAGACGTTGTCGAGGTGCACCAGGACCCGTTCGCCGGTGCAGAGTTCGGACCACCGAGCACGAGCTGCGGCGAGCGTACCGGGCGGGTCACCCGGGTCGCACTGGCGGAGCACCCGCTGCAGGACCTCGAGTGCGGTGGACGAGGGACGGCCGTGCCCCGCGAGGTCGACGAACACCCGTCGTGCGTCCACCCGACCGAACGCCTCGGTGACCAGCGCCGTCTTGCCGATCCCGGGAGGTCCGGAGACGACGAACAGGGGGCGGTGAGCAGAGGGGTCGAGGCCGGCCACGAGCCGTGCCAGCTCGGGGGCACGGCCGGTGAAGTCCGCCAGGCGCGGCGGGCGGAAGTCGGTCCTCCCGACGTCCGCGGCCGCGCCGAGCAGCGGCGCACGCAACCACCGTCGGCCGCCCTCGTCGAGCCGCAGTCCGTGCACGAGCGCCTCCACGGTCCGGGGCTGCGGATGCAGGCTCTTGCCACGCTCGATGTCGCTGATCCCCCGGACGCTGACCCCCGACCGCTCGGCCAGCGCCTCGAGCGTCATCCCGGCGGCGAGCCGGAGCGTCCGGAGCCGCGCTGCGAGGTCCGTATCGCCCACGACGCTCCTCCCGGTCGGTCTCAGCGTAACCGCCCGTCAGCGCTCAGCCGAGTCCCGTCGGCCCGCCCGACGGCGTGCCGGGCAGGAGGTCTGGGTAGTCCTCGCGAGCGGTGTCCCGGCCGCTGGCGAACTGCGTCGCCGCCGATGCCTCGAGCGTTGACCGGTTCCCGTGGTCCGGCCACCGGTGCACCATCCTCCGGGTCAGCTCGGCGGCGTCGCTGCTCGACGTGAGCGCGACGTCGAACCCTCGCAGGTAGGACCGGAGGGCCGCCACCTGCTGCGCGGCCGCGTCCGACGTCGCGTCCGGGTCGCGGTGCCCGGCGATCACCCACGCGGGGCGCAGCGCCTCGACGAGGTCGAGCGCACGCGACCAGGCCACGCGGTCGGTCCGGTCGGTCCCGAGCAACCAGGGGTGCACGCCGTTGTACACGAGGTCGCCGCCGATCACGGCGTCGAGGTGCCGGACGGAGACCACGCTGGTCGGTCGCCCCGCGACGCACCCCACGTCGAACAGCTGCACCTGGTGCCCCTCGAGGTCGAACGTGCCGGCCGGTGACGGCACGGGCGCGCTGAGTGCGACCGGCAACCGTCCGGGGAAGAGTTCGTCCCACCGCGACCGGAACGCGGCACCCGTCTGCTCCCGTGCATGCTCCGCGACGTCCGGGACGGCCGTCGCGGTCGCCTCCGGGAACGCGCGCAGCACGTGGCCGAGCCCGAAGAAGTGGTCCGCCTGGCCGTGGGTCACGATCACGGACCGGAGGCGTTTTCCGCTCACCCGGATCCACTCGACGAGCCGCTCCGCCTCGTCGGCGGTCATCAGCGCGTCCACCAGGACGGCGTCGCGCTCCCCGGCGATCAGGGTGGCCGTCGTCGGCGACCAGGTCGCGGTCCCGGTGCCGTCGAGCCCGGCACGTGCGATCGGACGGTAGTCGCCGAGCCACACGTCCATGGTCAAGGGCGGCAGGACCGTCCCACCGGCGCGGCCGAGCCGGGCTCCCAGCCAGCGACGCAGCAGCGCACGTTCCGCGAGGGTCTGCTCGGCGAGTGCCTCGGTGCTCCAGGTGACGAGGCTGCCCGCACCGTCCTGCGAGACCCGGACCACGGCGTCGAGGTCGTCGAGCGCGGATCCACCGGGGACCCGCGCTCGGTAGGCAACGACGCCTTCGTCGGTGCTCGTCCGCTCCTCGACGACACCGAGGTCCGTCGAGGACCGGCGGACCCAGCGGCTCGCACCGGGCCGGAGGGCCTCGACCGACCCTCCGGGGCCGACGTGTGCTTCCGCGAAGTCGACGAACCGCGACCACACTGCGGTCGGCGCGGCCGCGAACCGGGCGGCGACGGTGACGTGTGCCCGTCGCACTGGTGAACTGTGCACGACACTCCCTCCGCACTGCGCCGACGGTACGGACCGACGACGGCACGAGGGTGTCCCCGTCGGGGACACTCGGCGCGGTCGGGGACGTCGGCTGCGCTTGGATGGAGGTCCGCCCGGGAAACACCGCCGGGACGGAGGGAACGGAGGACCGCTCGTGGTCGCAGCATGGTCGCCACTGGGCGAGTACCTCCGAGCGCGCCGCGCCGCCACGCGGCCGGAGGACGTGTCCGTGCAGTCCTACACCCGGCGCCGGGTGCCCGGGCTCCGGCGCGACGAGGTCGCTCGTCTGACCGGCATCAGCCAGGAGTACTACCTGCGGCTCGAACAGGGACGTGATCGGACGCCTTCCGACCAGGTCCTGCAGGCGCTCGCTCGCGCGCTGCGCCTCGACGACGCCGCCGTGCAGCACATGCTGCGCCTCGCCTCCGCACAGCCGAAGGACCTGGCGTCAGACGAGGCTGCGGTGTCGAACGACGTGCTGTCCACGATCCTGGACTCCTGGCCGAACACCCCGGCCTACATCCTCAACTCGCGCCACGAAGTCGTGCTCTCCAACGCGCTCGCTCGACGCGTCGTCCCGCTCGGTCTCGAGGTCGGGCGCAGCATCCCCGAGGTGGTGTTCACGTTCCCGGAGGTCCGTGCGCTGCCGACCTGGCCCGCGCTGGCGGACCGGACCGCGCGCCGCATGCGGTTCTACGGACACCCCTACGACGAACGGCTCCACGCGACCGCCGCCCGGCTCTCGGCCGTCGACCCGACCTTCCGGACGCTGTGGGAGCGCCACGAGGTCGATCCCTACTACGACGGCGACGTGCGACCGTTCATCGAGGGGTACGGTCAGGTCCCGCTCCGTCACCAGACCTTCGTGGTCCCGAACACACCGGGCTACCTGCTCTGCGCGTACCACGCCGTCGCGGGTTCGGCGAGCGCACGGGCCCTCGCTGAACTCGCCGAACGCATCGGGGCCGAGCCCGTGACCACGTGACCGGTCACGGCCCGACCCGCGACGCCGAGCGCTCACCGCACCGCGCGGAGCGCTTCCCCGCTCGGTGACCCGGTCACGTCGAAGTTCTGGTCGAAGAGGTCCTCGGGGTCCCACCGTGCCTTGAGGTCGCGCAGGCGCGCGAGGGTCGCGGGCGGAAATGCCTCCGCCACCGCGCTCAGTGCGTGGTCGCTCTCGAAGCTCAGGTACATGCCGTCCATCCGTCGGTGCACGGGCTCCCAGGCGTCGTGGAACGCCGCTCCCCCGCGGACCGACACGGCCGTCACCGAGAAGTTCTGGTGCCGGTGCGCGTAGGCGGTCGCCGACGGGTCGACGTCGTTGATCGCGCCGCCGACCGAGCGGATCTGCACCATGTCGGTCCCCGGGCTGCGCAGCAGGGTGGCGATGCGGTCGGCGAGGTCGTCGTCGAGGTGCACGGCGAGCCCCGTGTGCGTCGACGCCCGCTGCTGGCCGGTGTGCGGCGCACCGCTGGTCAGCGGTACCGACGCGTACGGGGTCACGACGGCACGCTGCCCGGCCAGCCCGGGGAGGCGCAGGAACCGCTCGATCTCCGGGGTGGCGGCGTCGACGTCGTCACCGGCGTACACGATCGTCGCCTGTGCGAACGGGGTCGGCCCGGCGCCCAGGTACAGGAAGGCCGACACCGCTCGCGCGGCCGTCTCCACCGTCCGGCCCCAGGCGCTCAGGAAGGCCGCCAGGTCGACCGGCTGGTACACCGCGGTCGTCTGCACGACGTCCGCGACGTCCGATGCCTCGAAGTCGAACGCGGTCACGATCCCGAAGTTCGCGCCGGCACCGCGGATCGCCCAGAACAGGTCCGGGGACTCG
Organism: Curtobacterium sp. JUb34; assembly: GCF_003755065.1. Lineage (NCBI taxonomy): Bacteria > Bacillati > Actinomycetota > Actinomycetes > Micrococcales > Microbacteriaceae > Curtobacterium > Curtobacterium sp. JUb34. The sequence continues at coordinate 40,038 of NZ_RJVH01000001.1, forward strand.
TGATCCGACACCCGGTGGACGGTGCCGTCCGCGGTGACCAACTCTGCGGAACGCAGCCGGTCGATGGTCAGCCCGTGCGCACGTCCCATCAGGCCGATGCCTCCCGTGGTCGCGAGACCGCCGACGCCGACGTCGCCGGAGTCGCCGGAGCTGATCGCGAGCCCGTGCGGCGCGAGGGACCGGGCCACCGCGCCCCATCGCGCTCCCGGGCCGAGGCGGACCGCTCGGCCGCCACGGTGCTCGACCGAGGCGATCCCCCTGAGGTCGATGACGTCACCGCCGGTGTTCGTGGCGATGCTGCTGATGCCGTGTCCCCCGCTCCGCACCGCGAACGGACGGCCGGTGTCGCGGACGGTCGAGAGCGCCTCGACGACCTCGGCGGTGGTCCGGGGCAGGAGCACCGAACCGGGTCGGCCGGTGCTCGAGTAGACGTGCTGCAGTGCTGCGTACCCGCGGTCGGCGGGCCGGACGATCTCCATGGGGTCCTCGGTTCAGCGCATCGAGGGTCCGGGTCGCGGACCCTCGGCGCGGTCGGTGAAGTACTGCAACGGTTCGGTGGACAGCGGGCTCGTCCCCGCGACCAGGCCGACGACGTGGTCGCCGATCTGGGTGGCGTCGATCCAGCGGGCGTCATCGATGCCGGCCAGCTGCCGCGCCCGCGTCCGGACGACCCCGAGCACCAGCTGGACGACACGTGGGCCGCGCCCACCGAGTTCGGCCGCGAGCGTGACGGTGAGCGACTTGGTCGCGGCGGCGCTCAGTGCCACCGCGGCGCTGCCCGGGAACGGGATGTCCGCGCTCATGCCGTTGAGCTGCACGAGGACTCCCGTGCGCGCCGTGACCGGCAGGAAGGCGCGGAAGAGCCGGAAGACGCTCGTGAGGTTGCCGTCGAGCAGCTGCTGCCACTCGTCGTCGTCCAGGGCGAGCGCCGGCTTGCGTCCCTGCTCGCCCCACGACGCGACCGAGACGACGACGCCGTCGAAGGCGCCGAACTCGTCGGCCATCGCGGTGACGTCCGCGTCGAGCGTCGCGGCCATGGCGTCGAGGACCCGCGTGTGCAGCGTCCCCGCCAGTCCGAGCGCTCCGAGCCGCTCAGCCAGTTCGCCGAGCCGGCGCTCGTCGCGCCCCGTCGCGACGACGGTCGCTCCGGCGGCGAGCGCGGCGCGCACGACGCCCTCGCCGACGCCGCCGCTGCCCCCGATGACGACGACGGTCGATCGACTCAGGTCGGCGGGGTCCGTCGTCCAGGTGTCGGTGGTGGTGTTCATTCCTCGTGCTCCTGTTCCTCCGGGCGTCCGTCGCCCGGGCCGTCGCCGTCGAGACGGCGCATGTGGTCGGCCAGCGTCTGCAGCGCATCGTCGAGCGCGGCGAGCTGGTCGTCGTCGAGGGCGTCGCCGAACCACGTGGCCGCTGCCCGCAGGTGGGCGCCCACCGCCGCTCGGTGCGTCGTGCGTCCGGTGGCCGTGATCGCGCTGGTCGAGCCGCGTGCGTCGCCGTCGGGGCCACTCCGGCGTTCGACGAGCCCCCGGCGTTCGAGGCGACGCAGCTGGTGGGCGAGGCGGCTGGAGTCCCACCCGATCGCCGCTGCGCACGCCGTCGGCCGCGCCTCGCCGCCCGCGTCGACGAGGTGGGCCAACACCGTGAACTCCGCGTCGGACAGGTCGGCGTCGGCCCGGAGGCCGGCGCCGACCCGTCGACGCAGCCGTTCCGTCACCACCTGCAGTCGCTGCCAGGTGGCGAGTTCTCCGTCGCTCATTCTCCGTTGCACACCGGACACAACTACCTGACGCGTCAGGTATTCCCTGAACCGTGTCCGGTGTGCGGACGGGAGGCCCGTGGCGGGCTCGGCCACGGGCCTCCCGTCCTCCTGCAGCGCGTTCACGGGCCCGCCCCCGCGGGCGGCGCGGCGAGCACCTCAGGGGACCTGCAGGACGACCTTGCCGGGGCCGTGGGCCTCGGACTGCGCCCGAGCCGCGTCGGCCAGGTCGTGGACCGCCGCGACGACGGGGCGGACCGCGCCGTGGTGGACGAGCTCCACCAGGTGCGCCAGGCCGGCGCCGTCCGACTCGACGAACAGTCCGGTCGCGGTGACGCCGAGTTCTGCCGCGAGCGGCCGGACCGGGCCGAGGCTCTGCGGCAAGGACGACACGAGCACACCACCGGGCACGAGGGCACGCAGCGACGCCAGTGGCGCGTCCCCGCCGACGAGTTCGAACACGACGTCGACCGGATCGGCGCCGTCGACCAGCGTGGTCCGATCGCGGTCGACGAACTCCCGCACGCCGAGATCACGGAGGAGGTCGACGCTGCGTGCCGAAGTGACGGCGACGGCGTGCGCCCCGAGTTCCGCGACGACCTGCACGGCCAGGTGCCCGACGCCACCGGACGCCGCCGTCACCGCGACCCGGGCACCGGGCTGCACGTCTGCGGTGTCGACCAGCGCCTGCAGTGCGGTGAGTCCCGCCAACGGGAGCGCCGCGGCCTGCACGTGGTCGATCGTGTCCGGCTTCGGCACGAACGCCCGCGCCGGGCCGACCGCGTACTCCGCGTACGCACCTGCCCGCCGGGGGAACGGCAGCAGCCCGAGCACCGGATCGCCGACCCGGTGGACCGTGACCCCGGGCCCGAGCGCGGCGACCTCGCCGGAGACGTCCCAGCCCGGTGTGAACGGCGGCGGACCGCTGAACACCCCGGTCCGCTGGTCGCCGACGTCCGCCGGGTTGATCCCGGCCGCGCGGACCCTGACCAGGACCTCGCCGATGTCGGGTACCGGAACCGGGACCGTCACCCGCTCCAGCCGCTCCGGCCCGCCGAGCACCCGGACCTGCATCGCCGTCATCGTCCGCGGGACGATGCCCGCCTCAGACACCGGTGGCCCGTCGCCGGGCCGCCGCGCCGATGAAGGAACCGAGGTCGCGCTCCAGCGCGAGCAACTGGTCGTCGTCCGATGGTGCAGCACCCGCGGCGGCGCGGGCCCGGTACGAGGGGCTCGCCGCCAGCTCCTCGAACGTGCGGTACGCGGCCTGGAGCTCCGACCGAGGTGGCAGCACCGTCCGGTTGACCATCGCCTTCGCCGTGGCGAGCGCGTCGCCGTCGAAGGACGCCAGTCGCGCGACGATCCCGGCGACGTGCCCGTCCAAGTCCTCGTCGTCGAGCGTGCGGGTCACCCAGCCCCACCGTTCGGCGGTGTCCGCGTCGTAGTCGTCGCTCGTCAGGACGACCTCGAGCGCACGGTCCCGTCCGATCTGGCGCGGGAGCCGTTCGGTACCACCACCTCCGGGCACCACCGCCGTGCCGACCTCCGGCTGGCCGAACCGAGCACGTTCACGGCTCGCGTACCGCAGGTCGAGCGCGAGGGCGAGCTCGTTGCCGCCACCGCGGGTGCGGCCGCGGATCAGCCCGACGGTGACGTAGCGCGCCTCCGAGAGCCCGACGACCAGGTCGACCCAGGCGTCGCCGCCCGGGAAGTCGTCGAGTGCGGCGAGGTCGAAGTGGTTCAGGAAGAAGTCCTCGGTGCTGCTCTCGACGACGACCACCTTGATCGAGCGATCGTCGGCCAGTCGCGCGACGACGTCGGCGAGACCACGGACGGTCGTTCCCGTCATCAAGCCCACGGGTGGGTCGGAGACCACGATCCGCCCGACCTCGGGCGACTCGCGGGTGAACTGTACGGGGGACATCGGGGACTCCGTTCGCTTGGGTGTCAGCGACGGTACGGACGGCGACGGCACCGAACGTGTCCCGAACAGGAACAGGCTCGACGACCGCGTGCCCGCGAGCATGCTCCGGAGACGAACGGAGCAGACATGTCGAACGCGATCGTGATCACGGAGTTCGGTGGTCCGGAGGTCCTGCGGTGGCGTGCCGTGGAGTCGCCGGAGCCGCGACGGGGCGAGGTGCTCGTCCGTGTGCGGGCAGCGGCGGTGGGTCCCACCGACCTCCACATCCGCGCCGGCGACCTCACTGCCGTGTTCCCGCAGCGCCCCGGCGACGTGCTGGGCTTCGAGGCGGCCGGGGTCGTCGAGGCCGTCGGGGTCGGCGCCGACGCGCGGGCGGGCGACGAGGTCGCTGCGCTCCTGCCGGCCCAGGGCGGGTACGGCGAGCTCATCACCACCCCGGTCTGGTACCCGAAACCCGCCTCCGTCAGCTGGGACGCCGCAGCAGCCCTCCCTGCTTCGGCCGACGCCGCCGTGGGTACCCTGCACCAGGTCCGTGCGGTGCGTGGCGAGACGCTCGTGGTGCTCGGTGCGGTCGGTGCAGTCGGCGCAGTGGTCACACAGCTCGCCCGAGCACAGGGCATCCGGGTGATCGGTGCGGCGAGACAACGCGACGCCGACGTGGTCCGCGGGCTCGGTGCCGAGTTCATCGCGTTCGGCCCCGGACTCTTCGACCGGATCGACGGCCACGTCGACGCGGTGATCGATGCGGCTGGCCGCGGCGGGCTGGTGGACGCGGTCACGGCACTCGGGACCGCGGACCGGGTCAGCACACTCGTCGGCGGCCCCGAGGTCGTGGCCTCGGGAGCGCTGCTGTCCCACCCGAGCCCGGATCGGGCGCCGGACGCGTTGGCAGTCACCATGCCGTTGCTCGCAGCAGGAGCGCTGCGCCTCAAGCGGCGTCTGGTCCTGCCGGTCCGGGAAGCGGCCGAAGCGCACCGTCTGCTCGAAGCAGGCGAGACCCGCGACAAGATCGTGCTGTCCTTCGGGTGAGCAGTCCGAACCCGTCGGTCGGGCTCGCAGCCGTCAGGCTGGTGAGTCGCCGTCCCGTCGTCCTCCCAGGTCGTCGGACGGGAACCAGTACGTGATCCCGTCCGACGCCGGCACGAACCCCAGTCGGCGGTAGACCGACAGGCCGTCCGCGCTGGACTGCAGGTACGCCGTGTGCGCGCCGTCGCGCCGCCCCTCGTCGAGGACGTGCGCTGTGACGGCCGCGCCGATCCCCTGCCGTCGCGCCGCGGGGTGGACCCCGATCGCGAAGACGCCCAGGAAGCCGAGGTCGTCGCGGATCGACATGCCCGTGGCCACGGGGACACCGCGCCGGTACGCCACGACGGCCTTCACACCGACGGAGGCCAGCACGGCGTCGTCGACGAAGGGAGCACCCAGGCTCCGCCCAGCCCCGAACGCTTCGCCGAGCACCTCCTCGAAGTCGGTCGCCACGGCACGCGACGTCACCGCGCGGACGTCGAGTTCGGCGTCCCGCCGTGCTGCTGCCTCTGCCGTGAGTGCCCGCACGTACGTCGTCGTCGTCTCGGTGACGGCGTCGAACTGCGCGGCTGCGCTGCGGATGGCGCCCGTCGTCGCGCTCTCGACGCTCATGATCGACCACTTCTCGCGGTGATCGAGCGAGTCCGCGGCACGGAGGACGTCGGCGATCGATGCACCGGGACTCGGGTGCAGCCCGTTCATCGTCCGGAGGTCCGCGCCGGTGACGATGGTCTCCACGACTCCGGTTGTGTGCCTGCCCGCGGGGAGCACCTCGGCCATCCCGGCCACGGCTCGCAGCAACGCCGCCGACGCGCCTGCGCCGATGGGGTCGTCCGTGTCCTCGGTCATCGTTCGACGTCGTCTGCGTCGACCGCCCCCGGGAACTGCGCCACGGCGGAGGCGGTCAGCGTGTAGGGATTGCCGAGGTCGGGGTGGCGTTGCAGCATCGCCCGGATGAGCGCGTCGCCGGACGTCGACTCCGCAGCTGCGGCGCTGAAGTCCGCGAGGTACCGGCGAGTGGCGGCGATGAGCGGACCCGCAGCGTCGGACGGAGCGTGCGGGTCCCGGTGCCCCGCCACCACCCAGGACGCCTCGAGCTCGTCGACCATGTCGATCGCGGCTTCCCACTCCTCCCGCTGCGTGGGTCCGGTCTGTGCCAGCCACGGGTGGATGTTGTTGTAGACGACGTCGCCCCCGGCGACCGTGTCCAGGTCACGGACGTACACCACGCTGGACGGATCGGTGTCGCTCTGTCCGACCGAGATCGGGACCAGCTGGTGCCCCTCGAGGTCGATGGAGGGGGAGGGCAACGGTCTCGGGCCGGCGACGGTCTCCGGCAGCTGGCCAGGGAAGAGTGCACCCCAGTACGCCAGGTACGCGTCGGTCAGTTGCTCGTCGGCGAACGGCACGACCTCGGGGAGCGCCACTGCCGTCGCGCCCGGGAAGGCGGCGAGCACCGCTGCCAAGCCGAGGAAGTGGTCGGCGTGACCGTGCGTCACGTACACGGTGGTCAGGTTCTTGCCGGTCGCCGCGATCCAGGCGACGAGTTCGTCCACCTCGGTCGCGGTGATGAGCGCGTCGATGAGGACCGCGTCGGTCACGCCGGCGATGAGCGTCGCCGTGCTGGCGGGCCAGGTGGCCGGATCGGCGGAGCTCCACTCGGCCACCGGAGCGCTGATGGGCTTGTAGTCACTCACGAAGACGTGCAACGACAGCGGCGAGAGGATGGTTCCGCCGGCGTTGCTGAGGCAGGCCTCGTACCAGGCCGTCATCTGCGCACGAGCCGTCTCGTCCTCGGCCCCGTCGGCTGCGAACTCCGCCGACCACGTGACGAGGCTGCCGTCACCCTCGTCGTGGACGCGGAGCGTCGCCAGGTAGTGCGCGACCGGCAGGGCCCCCGGATCGGAGAACCTGAACGTCATCGACCGTGCGGTGGACGCGACGAGCTGTTCGGAGACGGGTGGCCCGCCGCCCTGGAGGTGCACCTTCCGCACACTGCCGTGCTCGAGGTGCTCCACCTGCTCGACGCCGGGCATCCAGCGCACATCGCCGAAGTCACCGATGCGCGCCCAGACGTCGGCAGCGGTCTCGTCGAACGTCGCGGCGCTGGCGACGTGCAGCCGTGGGACGTCCATCAGGCGTGGTTCCGGTCGTGGATGAACATGGTCGTCTCGTCTCGTGGGGTTCGTGGACGCGCCCGTGCGGGAACGCGTCGCAACCGTAAACGCGGTCGACCTGGCCCAGCGTGCCCCTGCCACCACCACCCGCCCGGTCAGAACCGTCCTGCGCGACTACCTTGAGAGCGACGCAGCGTTCCTGCGGGGCGCTGGTCCCGATCGCTGGATGACGATTGGGATGCTGACCTGAACTGGATCATCGCGAACTTCGGTCTCGTCTGGAGCCTCACCGTCACGCACGCGGGTCTCGCGGCAGTGCCCATCGTCCTCGGGTTCGTCGTGGCGGTGCCGTTGGGCTGGGTGGCGAACCGCTGGCAGGCCGTCCGATCGGTCATCGTCGGCGGCGGCAGCCTGCTCTACACGATCCCGTCGTTGCCGCTCTTCGTGATCCTGCCCTACCTGCTCGGCACCCGCATCACGGATCCCGTGAACATCGTCGTCGGGCTGTCGGTGTACGCGGTCGCCATCATGGTGCGGTTGGCAGCTGATGCGTTCGCCGCCGTCCCTGCGGACGTCGTCGACTCGGCCACCTCAGTGGGGTACTCCGCATGGGGGCGTTTCTGGACGGTCGAGCTCCCGTTGGCGGGTCCCGTCCTCCTCGCGGGGATGCGGGTGGTCTCGGCGAGCACCGTCGCCCTGGTCTCGGTCGGAGCCCTGGTCGGTTCCGCGAACATCGGCTTCCTGTTCACGGACGGGCGACAGCGTCAGTTCCTCGAGGAGATCCTGGTCGGCGTGGCAGCGAGTCTCTTCGTCGCGCTGGTCTTCGACACCGTCCTGGTGGCGCTCGGGCGCGTCCTGATGCCGTGGTCGCGACGGATACAGGTGCGGTCGCGTCGGTCGCGCCGTCGGGCCGCGTTGGCGACGATCGAACGGGGGGCCTGACCGTGCAGTTCTTCCTCCATGCGGTCGCCTGGCTCCTCGACCCGGCGAACTACCGCCCCGGCCTGCAGACCCCACTCCCGATCCAGGACCGGATCGGCGAACACCTGCTGTACACGTTCATCTCGGTCGCCATCGCCGCCCTGATCGCCTTGCCGCTGGGCCTGTACATCGGTCACACCGGGCGCGGGCGCAGCTTCGTCATCGCGTTCAGCGGGTCCATGCGCGCGCTGCCGACGCTGGGCCTGCTCGGCACCCTCTTCGTCATCATCGGGATGACCGTGCCGTTCACGCAGACCGCCTTCATCGCGTCCATCATCGCGTTCGTCGTCCTGGCGATCCCCTCGATCCTCGCCGGGGCGTACTCCGGTGTGGAGTCCGTGGACCCGCAGACGGTGGACGCCGCGCGCTCGGTGGGGATGACCGAGTTGCAGATCCTGCTCAAGGTCGAGGTGCCGCTGTCGCTGCCGCTGATCATCGGCGGGATCCGCGCGTCGGTCCTCCAGGTCATCGCGACCGTCGTGATCGCGTCGTACATCTCGCTGGGCGGGCTCGGCGCGATCATCTCGACGGGCATCAGCCTGAACGACAACGACCTCATCCTCGGTGGTGCATTGCTCGTGACGGTCCTCGCCCTCGTGATCGACGGCCTGTTCGCACTCGCACAACACCTCACCCGCCGCGGCCCCGAGGGGCAGACCCGCCGCCGCCGCACACACGTCCGCGCGCTGCCACTCCGGCGCCGCGCGGTGACGGCACTCTCCGTCGACGAAAGGGACCACTGATGTTCACAGCAGGCACCAGGACACGCATCCTCGCGGGTGTGATCGCGGTCGGGGCGATCGTGGCACTCTCCGGTTGTTCCACCTCGGACCCCACGAAGCCAGCATCGGGCGGAGACGACGGATCGGGCAGTACGCCGATCGTGGTCGGCTCGTTCAACTTCCCGGAGAGCGAGATCCTGGGCAACATGTACGCCCTCGTCCTGAAGGACGCCGGGTTCGACGTCACGACCAAGTTCAACCTCGGCCCACGGCAGACCACGATCCCCGCGCTCAAGGACGGTTCGATCAACCTCATGCCGGAGTACAACGGCAACCTGCTGTTCTTCTACGACACCAAGGCGACCGCGAAGACGACAGCGGAGGTCGACGCCGCGCTGAAGACCGAGATCCCGAAGGACTTCCAGGTGCTCGAGCCGTCTCCGGCCGAGGACAAGGACGCCTACGTCGTGACCCAGGCCGAGGCCGAGAAGAACGGCCTCACATCGATCGGTGACCTCTCCAAGATCGAGCCGTTCTCGCTCGGCGCCAACCCGCAGTTCGGCACCCTTCCGTACGGCATCCCCGGGCTGAAGTCGACGTACGGCGTGGACAAGGTCACGTTCAAGTCGATCGAGGACTACGGCGGGCCCGACACGGTCAAGGCACTCGTCGACGACACCGTGCAGGTGGCCGACATCTACACGACGTCGCCCGACCTGGTGACGAAGAAGCTGCTCGTGCTGAAGGACCCCGAGAACCTGATCGCGTCGCAGAACATCCTGCCGTTCCTGAACAAGGACATCTACAGCGCGAAGCTCGCGTCGACGTTGAACAAGCTGTCCGAGAAGCTGACGACCGATGACCTCATCGCGCTGCGCAACCGTGTCGAGGGCAGCGAGAAGGCCCAGGCCCAGGCCGCCGCGAAGGACTGGCTGACCAAGGAGGGGCTGCTCGAGTAGCACCGGAGACGTCAGGCGTAGCGGGCGGGTGATGAGCACGATCACCCCGCCCGCCCACCCTGCAGCTCCGCCTCCAGGATTCGAACCCGGACCTAACGGCACCAAAGGCCGTCGTGCTGCCATTACACCAAGGCGGAACGCACCCGCAGGTGCTCGTCCATCTTCCCATGACCGACGCGGCTGGCCGTCCGCCCCGGGTTCGGCCAAGATGGAGGGATGCCGCACCAGGACGAGGTCGACCGGATCGTCGCGGCGTGGGGGCGCGAGCGTGCCGACCTCGACTTCGGTCCGCTCGAGGTGTTGTCCCGCGTGGATCGCCTCGCCCGGCACCTCGACCGCGCTCGGCGTGCGGCGTTCGACGCGGGTGACATGGAGCCGTGGGAGTTCGACGTGCTGTCGGCCCTTCGGCGGGCAGGCGAGCCCTACGAGCTGAGCCCGAAGACCCTGCTGCAGCAGACCCTGGTGTCGAGCGGCACCATGACGAACCGGGTGGACCGGTTGGCGGCGCGGGGCCTGGTCGGTCGGCGGACGGACCCGAAGGACGGCCGTGGCATCCTCGTGGCGTTGACGAACCAGGGCCGGGTGGCGGTCGACGCCGCCATCGCTGACCTGCTGACGGCGGAGCGGGACATCCTGTCCGGGGTGTCCGACGCCGAGCAGGACCAGTTGGCCGGGCTGCTCCGACGGCTGATCCTCGGCCTCGGCGACTGAGCGGACCGCCGAGACCGCTTCACCCGCTGGAACGAAGCCCACGGCCGCGCTTCGGTCGCCGGGTCGATGTGCGCCGAACCCGGTGCTCGCCACGATGGTCGCGTGCCCAGATTCCGTGCCCTCATCCATCGACGCCGACACACCATCGTGTTCGCCGTGGTGCTCCTGCTGCTGGCCGCGGGTATCACCGCGACGACCTCGGCCATCGGGGCCCAGCGCCAGGCGACGGCGGCGGGCGAGCGCTGCACCGCCGATGCGCTCGCCGCCCGCTGGCACGCCGGTTCGCTGTTCGTCGACGCGCGATCGGCCAGGACGGGGAAGCCGATCCTGACGCACCGCGGCGACGAACCGACGCAGACGGGCAGCACGATGAAGGTCGTGACGGCCGCCGCCTCGGTGTCCGCCCTCGGACCCGACCACCGGTTCACCACCTCGGTGGTCGCCGGCGCCGAACCCGGTGCCGTGGTCCTGGTCGGCGGCGGAGACCCGACCCTGAGCCGGCTGCCGTCCGGTCAGGACAGCGTCTACCCGCACGCGCCGCACCTGGACGACCTGGCGGAGCAGGTGCTGGCGGCCCGCGGTGGACAGCCGGTGACCGCGGTGCAGGTCGACACGGCCCTGTTCGACGGCCCGGCGTGGCACCCGAGCTGGCCGGAGAGCGCCCGCACGAGCGGCAGCGTCTCGAACATCACGGCGCTCATGGTCGACGGTGATCGCGACGACCCGACGGAGTCATACTCGATGCGGAGCGCCGGAGCGGTCGCCCGGGCAGCGACGGCGTTCGCGGCGCTCCTCGGGCCGGCCGTCCGGGTGGACACGACCTCGGGGACGGCGCCGTCCGGTGCGCAGGTGCTCGGATCGGTGAAGTCCGCAACGGTGTCGGAACTCGTCGGGATGCTGCTCACCGACTCCGACGACACCCTGGCCGAGGTGCTCGCCCGCCACGTCGCCATCGCCGAGGGTGCCGGTCGGTCCTTCGACGCCGTGCAGGCCGGCAGCACGAAGGCACTCGTCCGCTACCGGGTGCCGACGGAGGGCCTGCGACTCGTGGACGGTTCCGGTCTCAGCCCGGACAACCGGGTGCCCGCCTCGGCGCTCACCACGCTGATGCGGGCGGTCGCCGCGAAGCAGGACGGTCTCGCCCCGGTCGACGCCGGGCTCGCCGTGGCGGGACGCACGGGCACGCTCCGTGAGCACGGCCGCTTCACCGGTGCCGCAGCGGACGCGCGCGGGCACGTCCGGGGCAAGACCGGTACCCTCGACGACATGTTCGGCCTGACGGGTGTGACCGACGAGGTCGCCGGGGACCGCGTCGTGTTCACGGTCTTCGCCGAGGGGACGAGCGATCCGGGCGCACGGAAGGAGATCGACGCCCTGGCAGCGGCGTTGTGGCGCTGCGGCGGACAGGGCTCCGCGCTCCAGGGGTAGCCTCCGGCCCATGCACGCGATCACCCTGGCCGTCGCCGACGTCGCACGATCGGCGGAGTTCTACCGCGCCCTGCTCGGCATCGACGGCAGCGGGGTCATCGGCACCGAGTTCCCGTCGACGGAGACCCAGGCGGGCGGGACGACGGCGATGTTCACCCTCGACGACGGCCTCATCGTCAGCGTCTACGGGCGGGACGACATGGCGAAGGACTCCGGAGTCGCCCTCGCCGACGGCCCCACGGCGACGATCGGGCACTTCGTCGACAGTCAGGCCGACGCCGAAGCGTTCCTCGACCGGGCCCGGATCGCCGGCGCCATGATGCTCGCGGCGCCGTACACACGCCCGTGGGGCATGTGGTCCGGCTTCTTCCAGGACCCGGACGGGCACCTGTGGGAGGTCGTCGCGAACCCCGGCGGCGGGGCCCCCGAGGACGCGACGCCAGCGGAGTAGACCCGCTCAGACCCCGAGCAGCTCCGCGACCTCGAGCCAGCGCTCCTCGAGCTGCTCGATCTCGGCCTCGTGCGCCGCGAGCTTCGCCTGCAGCTCCCCGAGCCCGGCGTAGTCCGACTGGTCGTGGGTCGCGAACTGGTCGAGCAGCTTCTTCCGGTCCGCGCCGACCTTCGCGATCTTGCGGTCGAGCGCCGACATCTCCTTCTCGGCCGTCCGACGCTCCGCGCCCGACAAGCCCGAGGCGGCCGCAGCGGACGCGCCGGGACCGGCCGACGCACTCGACCCGGCCACGGCCCCGGCCGAGCCGGTCCCACCAGCGGTGTCGGGCCTCCCGGCAGACGCGGCGGCGGCCGCAGAAGCGGTCCCGCCACCGGTGCCGGCCGCACGGAGCCGCATGTACTCGTCGACGCCGCCGGGCAGGTGTCGCAGGTGCCCGCCGAGCACGGCGTACTGCTGGTCGGTGACGCGCTCGAGCAGGTACCGGTCGTGGGAGACGACCAGCAGCGTGCCCGGCCAGGTGTCGAGCAGGTCCTCCATGGCCGCGAGCATGTCGGTGTCGAGGTCGTTGGTGGGCTCGTCGAGGATCAGCACGTTCGGCTCGTCGAGCAGGATGAGCATGAGCTGCAGGCGGCGCTTCTGCCCACCGGACAGGTCCTTGACCGGCGTGGAGAGCTGCTCCGCCGTGAAGCCGAGGCGCTCGAGCAGCTGTGCCGGCGTCATCTCCTTGCCGTCGGCGACGTAGCTCGTCTTCTTGCGGGCGACGACCTCGCGCACCCGGTCGTTCGCGAACTGCGCCAGGTCGGCGAGCTGCTGGTCGAGGATCGCGACCTGCACGGTCTTGCCGGTCTTCACCCGGCCGCTCGTCGGCGCGAGCGTGCCCGAGACGAGGTTGAGCAGCGTCGACTTGCCGGCACCGTTCGGGCCGAGGATGCCGGTCCGCTCCCCCGGTGCGATGCGCCACTCGATGCGGTCCAGGATCTGGGTGCCGTCGAACGAGACGCTGACGTCGAGCAGGTCGACGACGTCCTTGCCGAGGCGGGCGGTCGCCGTCTTCGCCAACGCGACCGTGTCGCGGATCGGCGGGACGTCGTCGATCAGGGCGTTCGCCGCGTCGATGCGGAACTTCGGCTTGCTCGTCCGGGCCGGTGCGCCGCGGCGCAGCCACGCGAGCTCCTTGCGGGCCAGGTTCTGGCGGCGCTGCTCGCTGGCGGCTGCCTGCCGGTCGCGCTCGACGCGCTGCAGGATGTACGCCGCGTAGCCGCCCTCGAAGGGGTCGACGACGCCGTCGTGCACCTCCCACGTGTCGGTCGACACCGCATCGAGGAACCACCGGTCGTGCGTCACGACCACCATGCCGCCCTGGTTCGACGACCAGCGACGGTTGATGTGCTCGGCGAGCCACTGGATGCCCTCGACGTCCAGGTGGTTCGTGGGCTCGTCGAGGAACAGGACGTCCCAGTCACCGACGAGCAGTCGGGCGAGTGCGACGCGGCGGCGCTGCCCACCGGACAGCTCGTCGACGCTGACGTCCCAAGGGATGTCCGACACCAGGCCGCCGATGACGTCGCGGATCTTCGGGTCGCCGGCCCACTCGTGCTCTTCCAGGTCACCGACGACGGTGCTGCCGACGGTCGCACCCTCGGGGAGGATGTCGCGCTGGTCCAGGTAGCCGACCGTCAGCCCGCGGCGGTGCGTGACGCGGCCGTCATCGGGTTCGAGGCGCTGGGACAGCAGCGCGAGCAGGGTCGACTTGCCGTCACCGTTGCGGCCGACCACGCCGATCCGGTCCCCCTCGTCGATGCCGAGGGTGACGTTGTCGAAGACGACCTTGGTGGGGAACTCGAGATGCAGGTTCTCGGCGCCGAGGAGATGTGCCACGCGTCAAGGGTAGGCGGCGTGGCGGGGTGGTCGGTGCGGGGTGGGTGGTTGGGGTGTTTGGCTGGCTCTGGTCGCACGGTGCGCGCTTGTTCGAGTGGTGCGAGGTTGCCCGCTCGGTGCGAGGTTGTAGCGGCGCACGGGGCGCGCAACCTCGCACCACCCGACAGACCTCGCGCGGTGCGCCGGCGCGTCAGCCGGGAGGCCCGGGTCAGCTCCCCGAGGCCGGTTCGGCTCCGGCGGTCGGGTACGTCAGCTCGCGGGTGCGGCGTCGCCCTCGCCCGCTGCTTCCTTCGCGCGCTTCAGGCGAGCCTGCGCCTCCCAGTACTCGATCTCGCGCTCGAGTTCGGCGAGCTCCTGCTCCGTGCCGCTGACGCGCTTGGCGCCGTGGGCGCTCCGGGCGTCACCGAGGGTGGCGTACCGGTCCTCGTGGCGAGCGGGCTCGATGTAGCGGCCGTGGTTCCGTTCGCCCGGTGCCCAGTCGTGGCCGATGGCGAACCAGACGATGCTGCCGACGACGGGGACCAGGATCACGAGGATCACCCACGCGATCTTCGGCAGGCCGCGGATCTGGTCGTCGTTCTTCGTCAGGATGTCGATCAGGGCGAAGACCAGCAGGATGACGGTGATCCCGGGCAGCAAGACGCTCATGTTCGCGATTCTATGGATCCGCTTGGAGTCTCACCATGCCCCGAACGAGCGTCGCGGTTGCGAAGGTGCACAGGGTCGGCGTCGGCGCGCTCGGTGCTCACGATGTCGGTGACGCAGCGAGGTACCGCTGGGCGAGCATTGCCGAGCGGGTGGTCCACACGAACTGGACAGCCGCGACCAGGACTCCGACGAGGTAGAGCGGCCAGAAGGTCACCCCTGAGACGGCGAGCGCCGTCCAGACCACCAGCTGTCCGGCGAGCATCGGGAGACCGTCGCCGCTCGCCAGGTCGGTCGCGACGGCGTCGACCACGATCCGTCGATCCGCCGGAGCCTCCGTCTTGCCCGTCGCTGCCCGGGACACCGCACGCTGCTCGCGCTGCAGCAACGACGCGAGCACCTGGACACGCACGACGGCGAGGCTCGCACGGCGTCGGAACCGGACGGCCCGGATGACCTCTGCGACGAAGACGAGGACCGCGATGCCGGCTCCGATGGCGGAGAGCGTCAGCCGTGCGTCGGAGCCCGGGGGCAGTGTGAAGCTGATGACGACCAGGAGCGCCAACGTCAGGGCGACAGCCAGCACGAACCCTCGGATGGGCAGGACGCGGTGATTCCGCGGCTGCGCGAGGAATACCCGCGCCCGGGTCTCCGCGTCGGCCCACCGCTGGTCGGCAGCTGTCTGCGTCTTGGTCACCGGTGCGACCCAACCACCCTTACCTGAGCATCCATCACAGCGCCGCGACCCACTCGTCCGTCCCGTCGGTGAACCGCTGGTGCTTCCAGATCGGCACGCGCTCCTTCACCAGGTCGACCAGCTCGCCGCACGCCGCGAACGCCTGCGCCCGGTGGGACGACGCCACCGCTGCGGCGAGCGCGACGTCCCCGATGCCGAGCGACCCGACGCGGTGCAGCACGGCGATCCGGACGTCGGGGTGGGCGTCGGCGACGGTGCGGGCGACCTCGGCGATGACGTCGCCGGCGCTGGGGTGTCGTTCGTAGTCGAGGGCGGTGACGCCCTTGCCGCCGTCGTGGTCGCGGACGACGCCGGCGAAGGTGACGACGGCGCCGTCCTGGTCGGTGGCGACGACGGCCGAGACCTCGTCGACGGTGATCCCCCGGTCGACGACGTCGGCGAGGACGACGCGCGCATCCGGTGCCGGGGCCGGCGACGCGGTCACGACGCACTCCGCGGCGCGTGGCCCTCGCCGTGCACCTGCGCGAGCACGTGCTCGACCAGCCCGTCGAGTACGGCCAGTCCGTCCGCGACGCCGCCGCGGGACCCGGGCAGGGTGACGATCAGGGTTCCACCGGTGCTGATGCCGGCGATGCCGCGGCTCAGCAGTGCGGTCGGACCGGCTCCGGCGAGGCCCCGACGACGGACCTCTTCGAGGATGCCCGGCAGCTCGAGGTCGATGAGGGGTGCGACGGCCTCGGGTGTCCGGTCGGTCGGGGTGACGCCGGTTCCCCCGGTCGTGACGACGATCCGGGCTCCGGCGAGCAGTTCGGCGGTCACGGTCTCGGTGATGGCCCCGCCGTCGGGGACGATCACGGGTTCGGCGACGGTGAAGTCCCGCTCGCGGAGCCACCCTGCGATGACGGGCCCGGTGCGGTCGAGTGCGGGGTCGGCGGCGGCCTGCGTGGACACCACCACGACGGCGGCACGGCCCCTGGTCGGCTGCGAGGTCATCGGTTGCTCCAGTCCCCGGAGCGCCCGCCGTGCTTCTCGAGCACCCGGACGTCCGTGATCGAGGCCGCTCGGTCGACGGCCTTCACCATGTCGTACACGGTCAGTGCGGCGACGCTCGCGCCGGTCAGCGCTTCCATCTCGACGCCGGTCCGCGACGTCGTGCGCACCGAGACCTCGATCAGCACGCGGTCGTCGGCACCGGTGATGTCGACCTGCACGCCGGCGATGGGCAGCGGGTGGCAGAGCGGGATGAGGTCGGACGTCTTCTTCACCGCCATGATCGCGGCGATGCGGGCGGTGCCGATGACCTCGCCCTTCGGCAGGGAGCCGTCGAGGATGCGGGCCACGACGTCGGGCCGGGTGACGAGCGTGGCGGTGGCGGTCGCCGAGCGGTCGGTGACGTCCTTCGCGGACACGTCGACCATGTGCGCGGACCCGTCAGCGCGCACGTGCGACAGGTCGGCCTGTTCGGCAGCGTCGGACGGATCGGCCGCGTCGGACGGATCAGACACGCCGGACGTGTCGACGGGATCGGTCATCGGAGACTCCAGACGGTCAGGACGTCACCGGGTTCGACGGCGTCGACCCCCACCGGGACGTGGACGAGGTGCGTGGCGGCCGCGTAGTGCGCGAGCAGGTGGGAACTCGGTCCACCCACGAAGTGGACGACCCCGTCGGCCACCCGACCGCGTCGCACCTGGTGCTTGCCACCCGGTGACTTCGCAGCCGTGGCCGCGGGCAGGTGCAGCACGGCGCGGTCGGTCGGCAGTCCGACGAGGGGCGCGAGCAGCGGACGGAGGAAGACCTCGAACGAGACGAGTGCGGAGACGGGGTTGCCCGGGAACGAGACCACGGGCACCGGGCGACCGGCGAGCACCACGCTGCCGAACGCCTGCGGCCCGCCGGGCTGCATCGCGACCGGGGTGACGGCGAGCCCGCGGGGTTCGAGTGCCTGCCGCACGACCTCGTACGCGCCCGCACTGATCCCCCCGGTGGTGAGCACGAGGTCGGCCCACTCCCCCACGGCGTCGTCGAGCTCGGTGACGAACGCGTCGACGTCGTCGGGGACCCGGACCGCGCGGGACGAAGCCCCGACCTCGGCGAGCGCCGCTCGCAGTGCGATGCCGTTCGCGTCGCCGATCGTCGCCGCGTCGGCGTCGGCGCCCTGCAGTTCGGACCCGGTCGACACGACGAGGACCCGCAGCGGGCGCCGGACCTGCACGGTGGACACTCCGGCGGACGCGAGCGCGCCGAGCAGGGCCGGGGTGATCGGCGCACCAGTCGGAGCGATGGACGCACCGATGGCCAGGTCGCTGCCGGTCGCTCGCACGAAGGTGCCCGGCACGAGGTCAGCGGGCACCGTGACGTGCCCCAGGTCGAGCGCGGCCGGGAAGGACCCCGGCGACGTGGCCTCAACCGGGAAGACCGCATCGGCGCCGTCAGGGATCCGCGCACCGGTCATGATCGGTGCCGCTGTGCCGACGGAGAGCGGCGTGGGCACGACCCCGGCCGGGATCGGTGCGACGACCTGGACGTCCTGCCCGGCATCGGCCACCCGGACCGCGAACCCGTCCATCTGGCTGTTGTCGAACGGCGGCAACGGGACCGGCGAGGCGACGGGCGCAGCGAGTACGCGGTGCCCGTGACCGGCGCGGCCGTCGACGGCCAGGTCGTCGATCCGCCACGACGCAGCTCCGAGGCCCGCCACCACCGGCGCGAGCAACGCCGCCAGGTCGTCGCGGTGCTGACCGATCGTTCGCACAGGTGCCTCCGAACAGGGATGGTGTCGCCGCTCCCGGTTCGTCCGGGGCCGGCGTCAGTAGCGTATCCAGCGCGCAGACCGCGCCGACGACCTTTCGGAGGACCTGTGGAGAACGACGAAGCCGTGACGATCGGTGTCATCGGGGGCTCCGGCCTCTACCAGCTGTTCGAGGAGGGCACCGCCGAGGAACTGGACGTGCCGACGCCGTTCGGCCCGACGTCGAGCCCGATCAGCATCGGCACGATGTCCGGCCGTCGGGTCGCCTTCCTCACCCGGCACGGTCGTGCGCACTCCGTCGCACCGCACCGCATAAACCACCGCGCCAACGTCTGGGCGCTCCGCTCCCTGGGGGTCCGGGCGATCGTGTCCTCGAGCGCCGTCGGTGGTCTGCACCCCGACTACGCCCCCGGCACCTTCGTCGTGACCGACCAGCTCATCGACCGCACCTTCGGCCGTGCGGACACGTTCTTCGAGGACGACGTCCAGCACCTGTCGTTCGCCGACCCCTTCGACCCCACGCTGCGGCGCGCGGCCGTCGAGGCGATCGCCGCACTCGACGTGCCGTTCCGTCCGACCGGCACGTGCGTCGTGATCCAGGGCCCGCGGTTCTCGACCCGCGCCGAGTCCGTCTGGCTCCGCCAGGCCGGCGGCCACACCATCAACATGACGATGACGCCCGAGGTCCCGCTCGCCGCCGAACTCGGCATCGCCACGGTCAACCTGTCGTTCGTCACCGACGCCGACGCCGGCCTGGCCCCGACCGAGGACGAGGCCGCAGCCGCGGCCGGCGGCGCCGACGTCGACGACGCCGGGGCCGTGGTCACCCACGCCCTCGTCATGGAACGCCTCGCCCGCGCCAACGAGGTGATCGTCCGCGCCATCGGCCAGATCGTCGCCGCGATCCCCGCCGACTTCACCCCGCGCGAACTCGTCCCGACCAGCGCGAGCGCCAGCATCATGCAGGCCCAGCCCACAGGCGCCAGCGTCACGCAGGCCCAGCCCACCACGGGCCCCACCGCATGAGCCGCCTCCTCGTCACCGGCGGCGCCGGCTTCATCGGCTCCGCGATCGTCCGCCGCGCCCTGGCCGACGGCCACGAGGTCCGCGTCCTCGACTCCCTCCGCGACGACGTCCACGGCGATCCCGGCGAAGTCCTCCGAGCCCACCAGCAGCAGGGCATCGAGTTCGTGCACGGCGACGTCCGCGACCGGGTCTCGCTCGACGCCGCGCTCGACGACGTCGACGTCGTCTGCCACCAGGCCGCCAAGGTCGGCCTCGGCGTCGACTTCCAGGACGCCCCCGACTACGTCTCGTCGAACGACGCCGGCACCGCTCACGTCCTCGCCGGCATGGACCGGCACGACATCGGCCGGCTCGTCGTCGCGAGTTCGATGGTCGTCTACGGCGAGGGTTCGTACACGACGTCCGACGGCGAGCCCGTCCGCCCGCCGGCCCGTCGCCGCGAGGACCTCGACGCCGGCCGCTTCGACCCGATCGGCCCGGACGGCCACCCCCTGCTGCCCGGACTGATCGACGAGTCCGCCGCGCTCGACCCCCGCAACGTGTACGCGCAGACGAAGGTCGCACAGGAGCACCTGGCCTCGAGCTGGGCGCGCGCGACGGGCGGCCGGGCGATCGCGCTCCGCTACCACAACGTGTACGGACCCGGCATGCCCGCGAACACCCCCTACGCCGGTGTCGCCTCACTGTTCCGCTCGGCACTGGCCCGCGGCGAGGCGCCCCGCGTGTTCGAGGACGGTGCCCAGCGCCGGGACTTCGTGCACGTCGACGACGTCGCCGGGGCGAACGCCGCCTCGATCGCCGCGACCGCCGACCTGCCCGCCGACTCGTTCCGCGCGTACAACGTCGGGTCCGGCGTCGTGCACACGATCGGCGACATGGCCGCGGCGATCGCCGGCCCCGACGGCCCGCAGCCGGTCGTCACGGGCGAGTACCGCCTGGGCGACGTCCGCCACGTCACGGCGAGCTCGGACCGCATCGCCGTCGAGCTCGGCTGGCGCGCCGAGGTCGACTTCGCGGCCGGCATGCGCGACTTCGCCACCGCTCCCCTCCGGAGCGCCGTCAAGTAGCCCGCTTCGTGAGCAGGAATGGTCGGGTCGCCGGACGCGACCCGACCATTCTGCTCACGAAGCGCGCCTGTCCCCCGTTCTGGGGACCGCGCCGCGGAACAGTGCGCTGACTGACCAGCGGGTACAAGTTTCCTGTACCCCGCCGCGCGTCGTCGTGTTACGTCGAGTGCATGACAGGACAGACCCGTCGTTCTGACGAACGGCACCGAATGACGGACATGAGTGTCGACGTCATCCTCCCGTGCCTCGACGAGGCCGATGCCCTGCCGAAGGTGATCGCACGCCTGCCGGAGGGCTACCGCGCGATCGTGGTGGACAACGGCTCGACCGACGGCTCCGCCGACGTCGCGCGCGCCCACGGCGCCCTCGTCGTCACGGAACCGGTGAAGGGCTTCGGCTCCGCCTGCGCCGCCGGCGTCCGTGCGGCCACCGCGGACTTCGTCGCCTTCTGCGACGCCGACGCGTCGATGGACCCCGCCGAACTGCCGCCGCTCGTCGACCGCGTCGCCAGCGGCCGCGTCGACCTGGCGCTGGGCCGGCGCGTCCCGACCGGCAAGGGCGCCTGGGCGCCGCACGCCCGGTTCGCGAACCGCGTCCTCGCCATCCTCATGCACCGTGCGACCGGCTACCGGCTGCGCGACCTCGGTCCGATGCGCGTGATGCGTCGTGAGGACCTCGTCTCCCTCGACCTGCAGGACCGCCGCAGCGGCTACCCGCTCGAGATGGTCCTGGCCGCGCACGCGGCCGGCTGGCGCGTCGACGAGTCCGACATCGGCTACGCGCAGCGCATCGGCGACAGCAAGGTGACCGGCACGCTCCGCGGCACGGTCAACGCGGTCCGCGACATGACCCGCCTGCTGCGCGCCTACCGCCGGGAGGCCCGTGTCCGGGTCGTCGCACCGGCCTCCGTCCGTCACGTGGCCGGCTCCACCGCCCCGACCGGTTCCGCGGCACGGCCCGGCTCCGCACCCGTCACCGCCTCGGCTGAGGGGACGCGAGCATGACCGCCGGCATCACCGTGGCCGTGGTCGCGAAGGAGTGCCTGCCCGGCAAGGTGAAGACCCGGCTGACCCCGGCGCTCTCCCCCGAGGGTGCCGCCCGTGTCGCGTCCGCGAGCCTCGCCGACACGCTGTCGACCGTGCGCGCCCTGCCCGCCGAGCGCCGCCTCCTGTTCTTCGACGGCGACGTCGTGCCGGAGTCGGCCGACGGCTTCGACGTCCTCCACCAGCCCGGCGGCGGTCTCGACGAGCGCCTCGGCTTCCTGTTCGACGCGATCGACGGACCGTTGCTGCTCGTCGGCATGGACACCCCGCAGGTGTCGGCCGACGACCTGGCCCCGGTGTTCGACCAGCCGGAACGCGGCGCCTGGTTCGGCCCCGCCGAGGACGGCGGCTTCTGGTCGCTCTACCTGCACGACCCGACCGGTGACCTGCTGCGCGGCGTCCCGATGTCCCAGGACGACACCGGTGCGGTCCAGCTCGCACGCCTCACCGACGCTGGCCTCGACGTCGGCATCCTCGGCGAACTACTCGACGTGGACACCGTGCCCGACGCGGAGCGGGTCGCCGAGATCGCGCCGGAGTCCGGCTTCACCCAGGCACTCCGTGCCGAGACCGTGGGGAGTCTGTAGATGACCATGCACGCACCCGTCTCCTTCGGCGCCGGCGGCGGCGAGCCGTACGCCAGGGCCCTGCGCTCGGACGGACGGCTCCGGCTGACCGACCCGGACCGCCCCGACGTCGTGACGACGATGGACGTCAGCCGCTGGAGCGCCGCGGCCGACCGCGTCGACCGTTCGCTGCTCGACGACGCCGACGGCCCCGTGATCGACATCGGCTGCGGCCCCGGTCGGATGCTCGTGGCCGCGCGCAACCGGGGCATCCCCGCACTCGGCGTGGACGTCTCCGCCGAGGCCGTGGCGATCGCCCAGCGATCCGGCGGCACCGCGATCCAGGGGTCGGTGTTCGACGCCGTCCCCGACGAGGGGCACTGGGACACCGCCCTGGTCATCGACGGCAACATCGGCATCGGCGGCGACCCCGCCGCGCTGCTGGAGCGCTGCGGCGAGATCGTCCGCACCGGCGGCCGGGTCATCGTCGAGACGAACCCCGACCCCCTCGCCGACCGCGTGTACACCGCCCGCGTGGTGGACACCGACGGCCACGAGAGCGCCGGGTTCCCCTGGGCCGAGGTCGGGCTCGACGCGCTGCACCGGCACGCGGCGGACGCGGGCCTCGTGGCGCGGCAGAGCTGGACGGTCGCGGGCCGGAGCTTCTGCGAGCTCTTGGCCTGATCGCGCACGTTCGTGCACTTGTTTTGCATGATGCAAGACAGTCACGTACGGTGGTGTCTCCAGCCGACGGCGTCAGGGTCGTCGGACCGGCGATCCTCGATGCCGCCACCACATCGAGGAGACCACCATGACGAACAGCACCTTCCCGTTCGGCGGCACCTTCGTGTCCGGGCTCGGCGGACGTGACGAGCGCGGGACCTTCACGGGCACCCGCGCCACCGACTCGGTCGGCACCTACACGGGCGCGCCGATCACCGGGCGCCTCGGGCGCTTCACCGACACGCAGCGGTCGCGTCCCGGCACCTGGACCGCGTCGACCCGCACCGCCACGGGCTCGTTCCGGACGGCGACGGGCTCGTTCCGCACCGCCTGACCCCCACTGGCGGACACGGCCCGGTCCGCGCTCTGCGGCCCGGGCTGTGCGCCGGCCGGACGTCTCCGGGTGCGCGATGCCAGGATGGACCCATGAACGACCGCGCCGGCACCCCCGCGACCGCAGACGACCTCGTCGACATCGACGCGCTCGTCGCCGCCTACTACGACCGTGTGCCCAATGTCTCCGTCGCCGAGCAGCAGGTCGTGTTCGGGACCTCCGGACACCGCGGCTCCTCGCTCGACTCCGCCTTCAACGACACCCACATCGCCGCGATCACGCAGGCGATCGTCGAGTACCGGCAGTCGCAGGGCACCGACGGCCCGCTCTTCATCGGGCGCGACACCCACGCGTTGTCCGGCCCCGCCGAGCGCACCGCACTCGAGGTCCTCGCCGCCAACGGCGTGCACGTGCTGGCCGACAGCGACAACGGCTACGTGCCGACCCCCGCGCTGAGCCACGCGATCATCCGCTACAACCGTGCCGGCAACCCCGACACCGCGGACGGCATCGTCATCACGCCGAGCCACAACCCGCCCCGCGACGGCGGCTTCAAGTACAACCCGCCGCACGGCGGACCGGCCGACAGCGACGCCACGAGCTGGATCGCGAACCGGGCGAACGCGATCATCGAGGGCGGCAACGCCGAGGTGCAGCGCACCGAGCACGCCACCCCCGACCGCTACGACTTCCTGCACACCTACGTCGCCGACCTCGAGAACATCATCGACATCGCCGCGATCAAGCGCGCCGGGGTGAAGATCGGCGCCGACCCGCTCGGTGGCGCCTCGCTCCCCTACTGGAACCTCATCCGCGACCACTACGGCCTCGACCTGACCGTCGTGAACCCGGACGTCGACCCGACCTGGTCGTTCATGACGCTCGACTGGGACGGCAAGATCCGGATGGACCCGTCGAGCCCGTCGGCGATGGCCTCGGTCCTGGCGCACAAGGACGAGTTCGACGTCCTGACCGGCAACGACGCCGACTCCGACCGGCACGGCATCGTCACGCCCGACGGCGGCCTGATGAACCCGAACCACTACCTCGCCGTCGCGATCGAGTACCTCTACGCACACCGTCCGGCCTGGCGCGACGACGCTGCCATCGGCAAGACCCTGGTGTCGTCGAGCATCATCGACCGCGTCGCGGAGTCGCTCGGCCGCCGCCTGTGGGAGGTCCCGGTCGGCTTCAAGTGGTTCGTGCCCGGCCTGATCGACGGTTCCGTCGCCTTCGGTGGCGAGGAGTCCGCGGGGGCGTCGTTCCTGCGCACCGACGGCACCGCGTGGACGACCGACAAGGACGGCATCATCCTGGCGCTCCTGGCGTCCGAGATCGTCGCCGTCACCGGCAAGACCCCCTCGCAGCTGTACACCGAACTGACCGAGCGCTTCGGCGACCCGGTCTACCAGCGCGTCGACGCCGCCGCCACGAAGGAGCAGAAGGCTCGCCTGTCGAAGCTCGACGGCGAGGCCATCACGGCGGAGACCCTGGCCGGCGACCCGATCACGGCCAAGCTGTCGAAGGCCCCCGGCAACGACGCTGCCGTCGGCGGCGTCAAGGTCGTGACGGACAAGGCGTGGTTCGCCGCACGGCCGTCCGGCACCGAGGACGTCTACAAGATCTACGCCGAGAGCTTCGTCGGGCAGGAGCACCTGGAGCAGGTGCAGCGCGAGGCCAAGGAGATCGTGGACGCCGCGCTCGGCGCCTAGCCGACCACCCGCGCGACCCGCACTGGCGGCGGCCGAGGATCAGTCCTCGGCCGCCGCCAGTGCCAGTTCGCAGAACATCGCGTCCGCCCACGAGAACCACGGGCGCGAGAACCGCGTCGGGTCCTCGACGTCGAACGACTCGTGCATGTCGCCGGTCCCGCCGTCGGTCGCCACGAGCACGTCGAGCAGCTCCCGACGGCGCGCCGGCGACCCGGACACGAGGCCCTCGACCGCCAGGGCGATCGGCCACACCCGCTGCGGCAACGTGTGCGGGCTGCCGACCCCGGAGGCCGCGGTGCCGCTGAACCAGTACGGGTTCGCCGGTGACAGCACGAAGTCCCGCGTCGCCGCCCACACCGCGTCGTCGAGCACCGACGGCGCGGACAGGGGCAGCGACAGCAGCGACGGCGTGTTCGCGTCGTCCATGAGCAGCACGCCGCCCAGGCCGTCGACCTCGTAGGCGTAGACGTCCGCACCCGCCGGCCCGGCCACGATGCCGTGCTGCCGGACGCCGTCCAGGATGCTCGCGCGCAGCACGTCGGCGTCGTCCGCCAGCCCCGTGTCGGACCAGACCTCGCGGGCGATCGCAGCGACGGCGAGCAACGCCTCGGCGGCGAACAGGTTCGCGGGCACGTTGAAGCCGTACGTGCAGGCGTCGTCCGACGGACGGAACCCGCACCACGTCATGCCCGTCACGGCGACCGGGGTACCGCGGCCGTCGCTCGCCAGGGTCTCGGTCGGGATCGCCCCGTCGCGCACGAACCGGTACGCCGAGGCGTCGTGGTCCTGCTCGGCGCGCCACTGCGCCACGATCGTGCGGAACACCCGGTGCGCCCGCTCGTCGAGCACCGCCGTGGAGCCGGTCGCCCGCCACAGCGCGTGCGCGAACGTCACCGGGTAGGCCAGGCTGTCCACCTCGTACTTCTGCTCCCACACCAGCGGGTCGGCGTTCAGGTCGTCCGGGTCGTAGTGCGCGCCGTGAGGCTCGCGGTTGAACGAGTTCGCGTACGGGTCGTGCTCGATCAGCCGGAACTGCCGCCGCACGACCGCCCAGAGCAGGTCCGCGAGCGCCGGGTCGTCCGCCGCGAACCGCAGGTACGGCGTCATCTGCGTCGTCGAGTCGCGGAGCCACATCGCCGGGATGTCCCCCGTGATGACGAAGGCGCCGTCGTCGTCGAGCGAGATCGTGTCCCGCAGCGTCCGGACGAGCGCGCGTTCCACCCGGTCCCCGACCTCGGTGCCGACCGCGGCGCGGACCCGGTCGGCGGCCGCCACCAGCGTCGGCGTGATCTCCTCGAGCTGCGTCCGCGTCACGACACCCATCGCACTGACTCCTGTCCGTCGGTGACGCGGACGGTCCGCGTCGACCCGGGTGGATCGAGCACGTCGTCCGTCCAGCAGTCGAGTTCGAGCGGCCGTGCACCGAGCCGGAGACCAGCGTCCCACGTGCCGAGCGCATCGAGTCCGAGCGCGTACGCGGTGTCGACGGTCCCGCCAGCGGGCACGTCGACCGTCACCAGGGCGAGCAGTCGCCGTCGCCGCGGTCGGACACCGGGTTCCCGCCGCCGCCCCCACAGGGGCACCGACACCCGACGGGGCGCGTCCGACCTGTTGCGCACCGTCACCGGGACCGTCACCGTCCCCCCGGCCAGGAGGCGCACGGCAGTCACCGCGTTGCTCCCCTCCGCCAGACGGACGTCCACCCCGTCGCCCGGCCCGGGTGCACCGGTCACGGTCGAACGGCTGGTCACGTCGACGTAGCCGCGCGCCGTCTCGAGCCGCTCGTCGTGCGCCACCGGCAGGACGCCGTCGGCGCCGGGCCAGGTCGCGGGGAGCCGCCCCTCGGCCGGGGCGCCGAACAGCACGTCCGCGACGGCACGACCGCCGGAAGGCCCCGGGAACGGCACGACCAGCACACCGTCTGCCAGCGCGAGCACCTCGGTCAGGACCCGCGGGCGACCGTCGACGACGACCGCGACGACCGGCAGACCGCTCTCGCGGGCGGCGCGGAGCACGTCGAGCTGCGCCTCGGGCACGGCGATCGAGGCCAGGTCGACCCCCTCGCCGTTCGTGGTGTCCGGTGCCGGACCGCTGACGGCACCGTTGTCCTCGAAGCCGTCGTCGTAGGCACGCCGGCTCGAGCCGCCGAGCACGACCACCGCCACGTCGGCGCCGAGGAGCGCGGTGCGGACCGCGAGGAGTCCGTCGGGGCCCGGCAGGGGGTGTCGGAGCCCGCTGCCCCGGGTGGTGCGGATCCGGGCGGGGCCGAGCCGGGCCTCCAGGGCGGAGCGGACGGTGGCCGCGCCCGGGTCGACGGGCGGCCTCGGCGGTGCGTAGTCGCCGAGGAGCGCGTCGACGTCGTCGGCGTTCGGGCCGACCACGGCGACGACGGCGTCGGGCGCGATCGCGGGCAGCGCTCCGCCCAGGGCGACCACGGCGCGGCCGGCGGCACGCTCGGCGAGCGCGATGGTCGTGCGCTCGAGTGCCTCGGCGGGCGGCACGGGTCCCGGTGTCGGGACGTGTGCCGGTGCCGGTTCAGGTGTGCCGAGCAGGCCGACGCGGCGCTTGAGGGCGAGCACGCGGTCGACCGCACGGTCGAGGTCCTCGGTGCTGACCGAGCCGCGGCCCAGCGCCGTGTCGAGGTGCGTGTACGCCTCGTCCCACAGGCTCAGGTCGACCCCGGCACGCAGGGCGAGCGCAGCCGCCGAGGCCGGGTCGGGGGTGACGTCGCGCAGCCGGTCGACGGCGGTCCCGTCGGCCATGACGAGCCCGTCCCAGCCCCACGCGTCGCGGATCGTGGTCGTGAGCAGGTCGCGGTTGCCGCAGCACGGCACCCCGTCGACGTCGTTGTAGGCCGCCATGAACCCGGCGACGTGTTCGCGTGCGGCGGCGAGCGCCGGCGGCAGGTGCACCTCGGCGAGTTCGCGACGACCGATCGGCGCGCCGGAGCCGTTGCGACCGCCGATGCCGGCGCCCTGCCCCGCCAGGTGCTTCGCGACGACCGCGACGTGTCGGTCGTCGATGGGGCCGGGGCCACCACCCTGCATGCCGCGCACGGTGGCGGCGACCATGATCGCGGCGAGCGCGGCGTCCTCCGACCAGCACTCCTCGCTCCGGCCCCACCGGGGGTCGCGCAGGACGTCGAGCCCGGAGACGAGGGCGACGTGGGTGCCGCGGGCCCGGACCTCGGCGGCGACCGCGGCGGCCAGCTCCTCGACGAGCTGCTCGTCCATGGCGGCGCCGAGCGCGAGGTTCACCGGCACCGTCGTGCCGCCGAGGGCCTGCAGCCCGTGCGGGACCTCCTCGACGAAGAGCGTGGGGACACCACCGTCGCTGTGCGCGACGACGTGGTCCTGCACGGCGGCGTAGGCCTCGGCGGAGCGTTCGGGCGGGATGCCGTTGCCCCAGTGCACGCCGGACCAGGGGTCGGCACGGAGCACGCCGTAGACCGCGCCGATGCCACCCCACCGGTCGACCTCGGCGCGCAGGACGTCGGTGATCCGCGGCCGGCCGTCGACCCAGCGGACGGCCTCCCAGCCCTTCAGACGCTGGTTGAGCTGGCCGATGCGGGCGCGGACGTCGAGGCTGCTCGCGGTCGGGTGCGCGGTCATCCCTTGATCGCTCCGGACACCAGGGCGCGCTGCATCTGGCGCTGCAGGATCGAGTAGACGAGGTACACCGGCAGCAGCGTGAACAGCGTGCCGGCCATGAGCATCCCGTAGTCGGTGCCGGCGTCGACCTTCAGCGTCGGGAGCGCCACCTGGATCGTCCGCTGCGCGGTGTCCGGCCCGATGAGCACCAGGGCGTACAGGTACTCGTTCCAGAACGACAGGAAGTTCAGCAGCAGCACGGTGGCGATGCCCGGGATGCAGATCGGCAGGTACACCTGGCGCATCACCTGCCACGCCGAGGCGCCGTCCATCGACGCGGCCTCCTCCAGCTCGCGCGGGATCGTCCGCATGAACTGGGTCAGGATCACGACGGCCAGGGGCATCGCGGTCGCCGGCAGCAGGAGCACGAGGAACGTCCGGGTGTGGAACAGCCCCATGCCCGCGGCGAGGAGGAACGTCGGGAACAGCGCCGCGAACGACGGGATGAGGAACCCGAGCGAGAACAGCCCCTCGACGATCCGTCCCGCGCGACCGGTGGCCCGGGCGAGGGCGAACGACGCCGGCAGTGCGAGCACGAGCGTCAGCACCAGGGCCGCCACCGTCGTGATCGCCGAGTTCGCGATCGCCGGTCCGAGTGAGGCCTGGCGGATCGCCTCGGTGAAGTTCGACAGGTCCCACGACGCCGGCAGCGCCAGTGGGGACTCGAAGATGCCGTCGTTGTCCTTGAACGACGACACCACGAAGTAGTAGAAGGGCAGGATCAGCAGGGCGGCGTAGATCCACGCCACGGTGCCGCTCGTGATGGAGCCGATCCGGTCTCGCAGCCGGATGCCGGCGGTGGGCTTCGCCATGGTGGTCTCCCGGGGTCTGTCGGTCAGGGACGTCGAGGTCAGTGGGTCTTGCGCAGGACGCGGCGGATCACGAACATCCCCGCGAGTCCGAGCGCGAACAGGACGACGCCGACCGCCTGGCTGTAGCCGAGGTCGGTGTCGACGAAGGCCTTCTGGTACACGAGGTACGACAGCGTCGTGGTCGCGGTGCCCGGGCCGCCCTGGGTCAGCAGGAGCACGTTCTGCGCCGAGCTGAAGAGCATCGACAGGAACTGCAGCATCGCGACGACCCCGATGAAGTCCCGCGCGATCGGCCAGTACACGCCCCACGCCAGCCGCCACGACCCCGCGCCGTCCATGCGGGCGGCCTGCACGACCTCGGTGTCGACGCCGTCGAGCCGGCTCGCGATGAGCACCGCCGAGTAGCCGATGCCGGCCCACAGGTCGACGACGATGAGCGCTCCGAGGGCGGTCGCGGGGTCGGCCAGCCAGGCCTTGCCGCCGATGCCGAGGGTCGCGAGCACACCGTTGGCCAGGCCGTCGGGGTTCAGCATCGCGTAGAACATCATCGCCGTGGCCGGTGCCGAGATGAGTGCCGGGATGAAGAGCAGGTAGCGCAGCACCTTGTGACCGCGGGGCTTCTGCACGACGTGGAAGGCGAGCAGGAACGCCAGCACGATCATGATCGGCAGGCCGACGACGATCTGGACCGTGCTGTTCCGGACCGCGGCCCAGAAGGTCTCGTCGGAGAAGAGCACCCGGAAGTTGTCGAGCCCCGCGAAGGTCGGCGAGACGAGCATGCCGGGCCAGCTCAGGAAGGCGATCACGATCATGGCCACGACGGGCCCGATCATGAACAGGCCGTACCAGACGAGCGCCGGGATCGCGAAGGTCGGGAAGCTGCCGCGACCGGTGCCGACGGCGCGGGATCCGCGGCGGACGGGCCCGGGCGGGTTCGACGCCGACCGGACGGGTGGTTCCTCGACGAGCACTGCCATGGGGAGCTCCTTCTCGCAGGGTCGGGTGGGTCAGGCGGCCGTGTAGGCGCGCTCGAAGAGGTCGATGATGCGCTCGGCCGAGGTGCCCGAGCCGTAGGCCAGGCTGGTCGCGCGGATCATCGGCTCGTAGGCCGAGTCGGGCACGAGCAGGTCGGGCAGCATCACCGGGGTGACCTGGTCGTCGGTGAGCTTCGACGCCTGGGCGACGAGCGGGAAGTCGCGGCTGACGGTGTCGGTGATCCGGCTCATGTCCCGGCCGGAGTCGAGGATGAACTCGCTCGTCACCGCCGACGAGTACAGGTACTGCACGAACGGCTTGACGAGGTCGAGCTTCGCCCGGCCGTTCTCGCTGATCCAGATGCCGTGGCCGTTGTAGCTCTTGATGACGCTCGGGTGCGCGATGGCGGCGTCCTTCGACGGCACCGGCCACCCACCGACGGTGACCTCCTTCGCGCGCTCCTTCGACACCAGCGCGAGGGCGGAGGACATCGCGGGGACGATGGCGGCCTTGCGGGTGGTGAACTGCGTCAGTTCGGAGTCCGAGGTGAAGCCCTGCACCGAGTCGACGAAGACCCCGGCGTCGCGGAGCTCGACGAA
Organism: Curtobacterium sp. JUb34; assembly: GCF_003755065.1. Lineage (NCBI taxonomy): Bacteria > Bacillati > Actinomycetota > Actinomycetes > Micrococcales > Microbacteriaceae > Curtobacterium > Curtobacterium sp. JUb34. The sequence goes on from NZ_RJVH01000001.1 coordinate 70,592, forward strand.
GTGCTCGACGCCGCGGACGGCACCGGCGCTCTCCGAGATCCTGCCCGTGGAGAAGACCTCCGCCGCTTCGTCCTGCGACACGAACCCCTGGATGACCTGCATGAGGAGCTTCTGTCCGCTCCAGTCCGACCCGCCGACGGTGACCGGCCCGATGCCCGCGGAGCGCAGGCGGTCGGCGGCGGCGATGAGCGCGTCCGAGGTCGTCGGGATCTCGCTCACGCCGGCTTCCTCGAGCAGTGCCGTGTTGTACGACACCGGCCAGTTCGTCCGGGTGAACGGGAACGCCCGGAGTCGCCCCTGGTCGTCGGTCCACTCCTCGAGCGCCTCGGGGATGATCTTGTCGCGCAGGTCCCACTCGTCGAGGTACCGGGAGACGTCGATCGTGGCGTCCTCGCCCGTCCAGGACAACGTGCGTCCGACCATGTTCACGATCGCGACGTCCGCTTCCTTGCCGGCGAGCGAGCTCGTCTCGAAGACGATCGGCAGATCGGACCCGTTCGAGAGCAGGGCGACCTTGCGGTCCGTGCGACGACGGTAGGCGGCGACGACGTCCGTGAACGTCTGCGCGCCGGCGACCGCGCCGCTGAGCTGGGTGTGCACGCTCAGCGTGCCCGGGCCGCTCGAGGCCGGGGTGAGCGCGCTGCACCCGGCCAGGATCGGCGCGAGGATGCCGGCGCCGAGCCCGGCTCCGATGAGGGTGCGCCTACTGATGCCGTCCGTCACGGTGCCTCCCTGGCAGTGGATGGTGGAGCGGTCGCGATGCGTTTTGGTACAGCGGTGTACTTCAGGTGACGAGCAACGTATACCGCTTTACACGAGGTGGTCAAGCCTCTACGCTCGACGGCATGAGCGACACCACCGCCGGAGCCGTCGACCGCCGCCGCGTGACCATCGCGCAGGTCGCCAAGCGCGCCGGCGTCTCGACCTCGGCGGTCTCGCACGTGTTCAACGGCCGGCCGAACGTCTCCGCCGCCACCGCGGCCCGCATCCGCAAGGCCGCCGACGACCTGAACTGGCGGCCGAACCTGGCGAGCCGCAAGCTCTCCGGCAACGCGGGGCACAGCCTCGGGCTGGTCCTCGCCCGCTCGCGCGACACCTTCCAGCGCGACCCGTTCACGATGCGGCTGATCGCCGGCCTGACCGAGCCCCTCGCCGCGATCGGGTGGTCACTGTCCGTCACTCTCGTGCAGGCCGACGACGAAGCCGCCGTCTACCGCCAGTGGTGGACCGAGCAGCGGGTCGACGGCTTCCTGCTCGTCGACGTCCGCACCGACGACCCCCGCATCCCGATGCTGCAGCACCTGGCGGCCCCGGCCGTCATGCTCGGCGCGCCGATCCCCGGCAGCGCCGTCCCGGCGGTCACCGTGGGCGACGCCGACGCGACCGAGTCCCTGCTCGACCACCTCGGTTCGCTCGGGCACCGCCGGATCGCCCGCGTCGGGGACGGCCCGGCGCTCGCGCACACCGGCGCCCGCGATGCCCGCTTCACCGCCGCGGCCGCGCGTCGGGGCGTGGACGCGCTCGTGCTCGGGTGGCGCGCCGACGCCGAGGACCCGGTGGCGGACCTGCTCGCCCGCCTCGACCGCGCCACCGCGATCGTCCTGGACGGCGAGGCGATCGCGGCAGAGGTGATCGCACACGCCCCCGAGCTCGGCGTCCGCGTGCCCGAGGACCTGTCCGTCGTCGCGTGGGAGGACTCGTGGGTCTCGTCGATCGTGCGTCCGTCGCTGACCGCCCTCGACGCCCCCGTCGAGGAGTCCGCCCGCACCGCGGTGGCCCTGGTCGAACGCCTCGTCCGTGGCGACGAGGTCGACGATGCCGAGGTCGGCGGGCGCGCCCTGCACGTCCGCGGCTCGACCGGCCCCGCGCCCACCACCGCCGCCACCGCTCCCTGACCGAAGGAGACCGATGACCACCGCCACGCGCTTCGGCGTGAACTACGTGCCCTCGACCGACTGGATGTTCCAGTGGCAGTCGGTGGAGGAGTCCGCGATCCGCCGTGACCTCGAGGCGATCGCCACCCTCGGCCTCGACCACGTCCGGCTGTTCCCGCTGTGGCCGACGCTGCAGCCGAACCGCACGCTGATCCGACGACGGGCCCTCGACGACGTGGCACTGGTGGTCGACATCGCCGCCGAGTTCGGGCTGGACGCCAGCGTCGACGTCGTCCAGGGGCACATGTCCGGGTTCGACTTCATCCCGGCGTGGCTCGTGAACTGGCACGACGGCAACATGTTCACCGACCGGCCGGCGATCGACGCGCAGGCCGCCCTGGTCGCCGCCGTGTACGACGCCGTGCGCGACCGCCCGAACTTCACCGGCCTGACCCTGGGCAACGAGCTCAACCAGTTCCAGCCGCCGAACCCCGCCGCGATGCCGGCCGACACCGCGCAGGTGACGCACTGGCTCGAGTCCCTGCTCGGAGCGCCCCGCGACAAGGACCCGCGGCACGTCGTCACGCACTCCGAGAACGACCACCTCTGGTACCGCGACGGCCACCCGTTCGTGCCGGCGCACGCCAGCCGACTCGGAGACGTCACGACGGTGCACTCCTGGATCTTCAACGGCGTGGCCGGTCGGTACGGCGCACTCTCCGACGAGTCCGTTCGGCACGCCGAGTGGATGATCGAGCTGGCCCGCGCCTTCGCCACCGACCTCGACCGACCGGTCTGGCTGCAGGAGGTCGGGGCCCCCGACCTGCACCTCGCCGAATCCGAGATGCCGGAGTTCCTCGAGCGCACCGTCGCCGCGGCCCTGACCACCGAGCGCCTGCACGCGGTCACGTGGTGGTGCTCACACGACGTCTCCCGCGACCTCGGCGACTTCAAGGACCTGGAGTACTCGCTCGGCCTGCTCGACGTCGACAACCGCGTGAAGCCGCTCGGTCGTCGCTACGCCGAGGTCGTCGCCGATGCCCGGCGCTCCGCTCCGGCCCCGACCCCGCGGACGAGTGCCGTCGTGGTCGACGTCGACGAGGCCGACCTGCCGCTCCGTCGGACGGACCTGGCGCCGGGCGGCCCGGTGTTCGAGCACTGGCACCGACTGCGCGCCGCCGGCGAGGCCGTGACCGTCGTGACGAGCCGGACCGCAGCCGAGCCCGCGGCGCTGGCGGCACGGGGTGTGACCCGGGTCGTGGAGACCGCAGCGGTCTGACGGGGCCGAGCCGGGCCTCCCGGCCCTGACCGCGTTCGTCACCGAGCCCGCGATCCGGGCGTACCGTGACTGCCGATCCACACAGGAAGCCGCTCCTGAGCGACCGACCACTTGCGGCAGATGTAACTTTGCAGGCAGCGCAAAAATCGTTTCGCCAGCGCATCGGTACCGGGAGACCCTGCTCATGACCCAGACGGCGACCGCACCCGCGGCCCCCACCACGGCGTCCAACGTCGTGATGAACCACCGACAGATCCTGTTGGTGATCTACGGCCTGATGGCCGGCATGTTCCTCGGAGCCCTCGACCAGACGATCGTCGGCACCGCGATCCGCACCATCGGCGACGACCTGCACGGCCTCGACCAGCAGGCCTGGGTCACCACCGGGTACCTGATCGCCTCGACCGTGACGACGCCGATCTACGGCAAGCTCTCCGACATCTTCGGTCGGCGGCCGCTGTTCATCACGGCGATCGGCATCTTCATCCTCGGCTCGTTCGCGGCGTCGTTCTCGACCTCGATGCTCATGCTCGCCGGGTTCCGCGCGCTGCAGGGGCTCGGCGCCGGTGGTCTGATGTCCCTGCCGCTGGCGATCATGGGCGACATGCTCGCGCCCCGCGAGCGAGCGAAGTACCAGGGCTACTTCCTGGCCGTCTTCGGCATCTCGTCGGTGATCGGCCCGCTCGTCGGCGGTGTCTTCGCCGGCGCGAGCGAGCTGCTGTTCATCTCCGGTTGGCGCTGGGTGTTCCTGATCAACGTGCCGATCGGCGTCATCGCGCTGTTCATGGTGCTGACGTTCCTGCACCTGCCCAAGTTCGGCGACCGCGGCAAGCCCCGCATCGACTGGTGGGGCGCCACGCTCGTCATCGTCACCCTCGTACCGCTGCTGCTCATCGCCGAGCAGGGCCGTGAGTGGGGCTGGAGCTCCCCCGGTGCCTTCGCCTGCTACGGCATCGGCGCTGCCGGGCTGATCGCGTTCATCATCGTCGAACGGGCGATGGGCAGCGACGCGATCCTCCCGATGAAGCTGTTCGGTTCGCGGGTGTTCTCGATGTCCGCGATCCTGTCCGTGCTCGTCGGCTTCGGGATGTTCGGCGCGATGCTGACGATCCCGCTGTACCTGCAGATCGTGAAGGGCGTCACCCCGACCGAGTCCGGGTTCGCGATGCTCCCGATGGTGCTCGGCCTGATGATCTCGTCGATCGCCTCGGGTCAGATCATCTCGCGGACCGGCAACTACCAGGTCTTCCCGATCACCGGCACGGCCTTCACCGCGCTCGGCTTCACGGTCCTGACCTTCCTGACCGCCGACCGTCCCCTCTGGTTCCTGATGCTCGGCATGTTCGGCATCGGCCTCGGGCTCGGGCAGCTCATGCAGACGCTGACCCTGGCGGCGCAGAACTCGGTGTCCCCGCGGGACATCGGCGTCGCGACCAGCGCCGCGACGTTCTTCCGGCAGATCGGCGGCACCATGGGCACCGCCGTGCTGCTGTCGGTCCTGTTCACCCTGATGCCGACGAACATCACCGCGGCGATGCAGAACGAGACCGACCTGAAGAGCGCGTTGAACGCCGCGCTCACGCCGTCGGTGGCGAACGCGTCCGAGAACAAGGGCGTGATGGACCAGATCTGGACGAAGATCGTCGATCCCGTGCAGAAGAACGTGCAGGACGGCCTGAACAAGGGGGCCGTGCAGGCGAAGGAAGCCGCCGACGCCGCCGTCACGAAGCAGGTCACGGCCGCCGTGCAGCAGCAGGTCACCGCGGGCAAGCTCCCCGCCGCCGCAGCCGACACCGTCATCGCCCAGCAGGTCGACGACGCCAAGCCGGCCGCCGAGCAGCAGGCCCTCGAGACGGCCGCGGCCAAGGCGAACGCCACCGTCGTCGACGGCACGCTGCAAGTCGACTACTCCGATAAGGCCCAGCGCGAGAACGTCGTCGACGAGGTCGCGCCGACGCTCATCAAGCAGCTGAAGAGCGGCGACTCGAGCGCGAGCTCGTCCGGTTCCGCGGCGACGAGCGACACCTCGTTCCTGAACGGCGCGGACAAGCGGCTCACCCGTCCGTTCCTGGTCGGGTTCAGCGACTCGGCCGTCCGCGTGTACTACGTCGGGCTCGCGGTGATCCTGCTCGCGTTCGTGCTGACCTGGTTCTTCCGGGTCCCGCCGCTGCGCAAGACGTCGGCGCTGCAGGAGCAGGCGGACGCCGCACGGACCGCTGACGCGGACGCTGCGGCAGCCGGTGCCGGTGCCGGTGCCGGATCGGGTTCGGCCGCGGTCGGCTCGTCGGACTCGGTGCCGACCTCGCCCGACGTTCCCGCCCAGCCCCGGTCGGCTCGCGCTGCCGGTTCGTCCGACGTGTCGGTGCTGCCGAACGACGTCGCCACGGATGACACCCGTGCTCCGCTGCCCGACGCCACGACGCACGGCGCGCACTCGGCGGCTGCGCCGGTCGACGAGCCCCCGACGACGACCGGTGCGATCCGGACCAGGGCCGCCCATGCGGCAGTGGACCCGGACGCCGACGCGGAGCACCCGCACGGGCGGCACTCGGCGGAGTAGTGCGCGGGCGGGCTGGTTTGCCCGCCCGGCTGCCAGCGCTCGTGATGCGCGCCCGTTCCGACGTTCCACGCGTCGAACGACCCGTGGAACGTCGTGAACGGAGCGGACGCTAGGAGCGCTCTCGCTCGCGCATCTCGACGTAGTCACCGGCAGCGCACGCCGAGGTACCGCTGACCGTGTCGCCCCCGCCGAGGTCGGAGGACTGGAAACCGATGTTCGCCACGCCGTCCCCCTTGCCGTCGACACCGCTGTAGGACCCGTCGGCGTCGGAGAACCGCTTCGTGTCGAGTCCGCGCTCGCCCCACAGCTTCTCGACCGTTCGGATCCCCTGGTCGACGTCGCCGCGGTCTGCACGGGACTTGATGTACGTGTAGTTCACGCCCTCGCCGACGCCGCGCTCGTCCTCGCACGTGCCGAGCCGCGGCCCTTCCTCGACCTGCCACGTCCCGCCGAGCGCGTCGGTCGTGTCGTCGACGAGCTGCTGGATGCTGCGCTTCGCATCCGCCGGCTCCTGGGTCGGTTGGTCCTGCATCTGTCCTCCAGAACAGCCGGCGGTTGCGCCGACGATCGCGATCGTGGTCACGGTGACTGCGATCCACTGCTTCAGAGCGGTCATCGGTGTCGGTTCTCCGTCCGGTCGTCGGGTGTCCAGCATGTCACCCTGCCGGTGTCACTCGGTCGCCGTGCCCGGTCGTCGTCTTCGCCACGTTCCGCAGCGACTCGGTTCCCGGGTCGAGGTAGCCGTTGCCGCTCTCCGTGTGCACGCCGTGGTCCTTCACCGGCTCGAAGCCGTCGGTGCCGTCCGCGCCGAAGGTCTCCGCGCCGAAGCTGGAACTCGTCGGGTCGAGTCGGTAGGGCACGCTGAAGCCCCTGCCGATGTACGCGTACTGGTCGCCCAGCCCGGGGATGCCGACCATCGTGTCCTGCGCCTGTCCCGCGTAGACGTGGTCGGCCTGGATGTCCTCCGCCGTCGGGATGGTCTGCGGGATGCCGGCGGAAGCGATCGACGTGAACGAGTCGACGTGGACGCCAGGTGCCGTGAGCCCGATCGACGCCGTCGTGGTGCCGTACGAGTGCGCCAGGACGTTGGTCCGGGGCATGTCGCCCGCACGAGCGGCGTCGAGCCCACGGATCGATGCCGCGAGCTTCGCCCCGCCGCTCTCGGCCGCGTCCTCGTTGAAGACGCCGAGGTCGGGCGGTGCTGGCGGTGCGTCGTAGCCCATCCAGGCGATCACCGCGCGGTTTCCCGGGCCGTCCACCTTGAACTGCTCGTCCGCGACGTTCTGCGCGGCCTGGACCCACCCCGTCATCGTCTTGGTACTGGATGCCATCCCGGGAACGGCCCAGGTGACGTTGGTCGCGGTGTCCAGGTCGCCGATCGAGACGGCGGCCAGGGGCGGGACGTCTCCCGTCAGGGAGATGAGGAACCGGTTCTCCCCCAAGCTGGCCCGGATGCTCTTCAGCGCTTCGCGCTCGTCGGGATCGAGGTTCTTCCGTGCGAGTCGGTCGTCGAGGACCTCGTGGTTCGCGGTGTCCCGCGCCCAGTACGGGATCCCCTCGAGGTTCCCGAGCATTGCGAGCACCTCGAGCGGCAACGCCTGGAGGTCCGCCTCGTCCCCCTTCGTCAGGCCGAGACCCGCCCAGGTCGCCGCGACCTCGGCCGGCGTGGCCCCTGGTGTGAGCAGGGTCCGGAACGACGGGGGGATCGTCGCGGCCGCGGCGAAGTCGAGGACGGTGTTCGAGAGACCGTTGCTCCCGCCGGCGCGTTCGAACGCGGACGCGATCCGTTCGATCCAATCGGCATCGGAAGCGTTCTCCTGCAGGTACCGGTCGAACCCCGTGAGGAGCGTCGAACTGGACACCTCCGCCCAGGAACAGTCGGTCGTGAAGCCGGACCACGCCGTCCGCAGCTGCTCCGCACGCTCCGAGAACCCGCGATCCGAGGCGCGCGCCGACGCCACGAAGGTCCGGAGCCGCTCCGGGTCCGCCGAACTCCGGCCCATGCTCGACCCGCCGGCAGTTCGCGGGCGGTCCGACGCGGAGAACGACGCCGAGATCGGTGTGGGCCGGATCGGGACGTCCGAGGGCTTCGGGTCGAACATCGGTGTCGGTTCGACCTCGAAGATCCCCAGCGGTTCGTCGTCGGCCTGCTGGCGCGCGGTCTCGCGTCCCTGCCAGGCGTCGACGTCCGCCAGCCGTTCGCGCTCTCGCTGGGCCTCACCGATGACCACCTGCACCGCGTCGGCGAGTCGACCGAGTGCCCCGGCGAGGCGGACACGGTCTCCGGCTTCGGCCACCGCGGCTTCGGCGAAGCGGTCCGCGTAGGCGCCGGAGAAGTCGGCTGCGGCGTCCTCGGCGGCTGATCGACGGGCGGACGCCGCGAACAGCAACGTGATGTCCGCTGCCGTCGCCGCCGTGATCAGGCTGTTCGCCGCGCCTTCGTCGAACGGTATGGTCCCCAACATCGCCCCCGTGATGCTCGCGTCCGTCCGTCGACGGCCGAGGCTCCCCACCATACCCACCGACGACGAGGGGTGGACGTTCCGGTTCCGGAACCCGCCGTCGGCCTCAGCCCGTCGCGACCTCGAACGACGCCCCCGGCAAGCGCTTCCGCATCACGTCGATCGCCGCCGGGTTGTCGTCCACCAGAACGTACCGCCGCCCGAGCGCCGACGCCACTGCGCCGGTCGTCCCGCTGCCGGCGAAGAAGTCGAGCACCCAGTCCCCCTCGCGCGACGACGCCTGCACGATCCGCCGCAGCACGCCCTCGGGCTTCTGCGTCGGGTAGCCCGTCTTCTCCTTGCCGGTCGGCGACACGATCGTGTGCCACCAGACGTCGGTGGGGAGCTTGCCGCGCTCCCGCTTCTCGGGCGTGACGAGCCCGGGTGCCATGTAGGGCTCGCGGTCGACCGCCGACGAGTCGAACCAGTACTGCGACGGGTCCTTCACGTAGACCAGGATCGTGTCGTGCTTGGTCGGCCACCGCGACTTGGACTTGGCGCCGTAGTCGTAGGCCCAGACGATCTCGTTGAGGAACGACTCGCGGCCGAACAGCGCGTCGAGCAGGACCTTCGCGTAGTGCGACTCGCGGTAGTCGAGGTGCAGGTACAGGGTGCCGTCGGTGGTGAGGAGTCGCCAGGCCTCGAGCAGCCGTGGCTCGAGGAACGTCCAGTAGTCCTCGAACCGGTCGTCGAACCGCATCAGGTCGCCGCGGACCCGCTCGTAGGTCCGTCCGTGGAACCCCATCACCGGCCCGTCGGCGCTCGGCACCGCGGACGAAGCATGCCGCCGCTGGTACCGCCCCGTGTTGAACGGCGGGTCGAGGTACACGACGGTGAACGACCCGTCGGCGAGCGCCGGGGTCACGTCGAGGGCGTCGCCGAGGACGACGCGGTCCGGGCCTCGGTCGTCTCCCCTGCGCACGGACCCATTGTGGCGCAGCCAGCGGCGACTCGGGCTCGCGGGCGGCGCCACAGCCAGCGGCGACTCGGCCTCGCGGCGTAGCCTCGGCGCATGGCAGCACCCGAGGTCCGCAACGACACCGACAAGCAGCAGTACTCCCTGGTCGAGGACGGCGAGGTCATCGGCCTCGCCGCGTACGAGATCGACGGCGACGAGATCCGCTTCGTGCACACCGAGGTCGATCCCGAGCACCGTGGTGGCGGGCACGCGTCGATCCTCGTGCAGCACGCGCTCGACGACGTGCGCGCGAGCTCGTCACGACGGGTCGTCGCGCAGTGCAGCTACGTGCACGCGTGGATCGAGCGGCACCCGGACTACCAGGAGCTCACCACCCGCTGAGCCTCAGTACGACCGGTCGTGCGTCCCGACGCGGGCTTCGTGCCGGCCGGCGCTCCGCACCGTCGGCACCTTGATGAGCACGCTGCCGCTGAGCAGGTCGTGGTCGTCGTCCGCCGGTGACGGTGCCTCCTTCGGGAGGCGCGACTGCCGTTCGTACTCGGCTTGCGTCTCGTGGCGGGTCGGCGCGAACGCCTCGTCCAGCATCCCGCCGATGCCTCCGGATCCGCCGCTGCGCGTGGACTTGTTCGACAGGTCGATCCACCCCACGCGATCGGCGATCCACACCACGACGGCCACGGCGGCCACCGCCCCCAGGAAGATCAACCAGTTCACGCGAGCGACGCTACGTGGACGATCCGGCCACGACATCAGCCGCGCGGGGGATTCTCATGATCCGCACGTGTGGTTCATGGAGTCGGTCGTCACACTGGTCGAGCGGCGGCCGGAGCGTCCCCCCTCTGCTCCGGCCGCCCACCACGAGCTCGCTCAGGGCACCCGCTCGAGCCACTCCTTCGTCGCGAACTTCGTCCGCATCAGCTCCTGCGCCTTCTCGCGCTCGGCTTCGGTCACCGCGCCGGGAGTCGCCCCGTACAGCTTCGTGAACGTGCCGACCAGCCGGTCGATGATCTCGGCGCGGGACAGCCCGGTCTGCGAGCGCAGCGGGTCCACCCGCTTCGCGGCCGACGTCGTCCCCTTGTCGCTCATCTTCTCGCGCCCGATCCGCAGGACCTGGACCATCTTCTCGCCGTCCATGTCGTAGCTCATGGTGGCGTGGTGGAGCAGGGATCCGGTGCCGAGTCGCTTCTGCGCGGCGCCGCCGATCTTGCCCTTGGCCGAGGTGATGTCGTTGAGCGGCTGGTAGTACGCGTCGATGCCGAGGGACTTCAGCGCCTCGATCACCCACTCGTCCAGGTAGGCGTAGGAGTCCGCGAACGTCATGCCCTGCACCAGGTCGGCGGGGACGTAGAGCGAGTACGAGATGATCGCGCCGGCGTCCATGAACATCGCGCCACCGCCGGAGATCCGCCGGACGACCTCGACGCCGTACTTCTCGGCACCGGCCGGGTCGACCTCGTTCTTCAGCGACTGGAACGACCCGATGACGACCGCGGGCTGGTCCCACTCCCAGATGCGCAGGGTCGGACCGCGGCGTCCGGCGCCGACCTCTTCGGTCAGCACCTGGTCGAGCGCGAGGTGCTCGTTCGGGCTGATCGGGCCCTCGTGGATGATCTGCCAGTCGTAGTCCTGCCACGACGACGCACGGGACAGCGCGCGGCGGACGGCGACCCCGACGGACTCGGGGGTGAAGCCGAGCAGCACCGCGTCGGCGGGGAGCGCGGCACGGACGGCCGCAGCGATGCCGGCGGCGTCGGTCGTCGCGGGCAGCCCGTTGACCGCCGTGTCGATGAGCGGCAGCGCGTCGTCCGGCTCGAGGAAGAAGTCGCCGGCGAGCCGGAACTCCCGGATGTTCCCGTCGACGACCTCGAGGTCGACGACGACGAGCTTTCCACCTGGGACCTTGTACTCACCGTGCACGCGTCGAGCCTACGCCCGCGCGGGCAGGTCCTTCTCGAGGTACTCGGACGCCTCGCGGACCGTCACCCGCTGGTCGTCGTCGTCGACGTACGTGTACTCGTACTCCTCGATCTCGCTAGTGGGGGCGTACCCCTGCCGTTGGTAGAGCCGCCGTGCGTCGGGGTTGTCGAGCGCGACTCCGATCCGCAGCACGCCCCGGTCGGTGGCCAGCGCCTCGGCCGCCGCGATGAGCCGCGTCCCGACGCCCTGACCTCTCCGGTCCGCGTCGACGCGGAGGTTCCGGAGCTCGGGCCGGGCATCAGCGGTCACCTCGCCCGAGCCGACTGGCACCCCGTCGATCCACGCGACCAGGACGGTCTGCTCGCCGCGCGTCTGGGCCGCGAACGCGGGGCGCACGTACTGCCTGCCCGCGGGCTCGCGCCGCTCGACCGCCTCGACCGACGCCAGGTCGAGGACCGCGACGGTCACCTCGTCCACGTCACTCCGGTCGTCATCCGCATCCGCGTGCCGGACGGGAGGCCCGTGGCGGGCCCGCCACGGGCCTCCCGTCCGTACCGTCGCCCGCCCACACCGCGCCCCGTCAGTGCTCTCGTCGTCGCCTCAACGACGCGCCGTCACCCGGTCCAGCCATGCGACCAGGTCGGCCACGACCTCGTCGCGGTTCGTCTCGTTGTAGACCTCGTGCCGCGCGCCCTCGTACACCTGCACCGTGACGTCGGACAGCCGCCCGCGACGCCGGTAGGCCTGCGCCAACCGCTCGACCGATCGCGGCCCGCCGAGGGCGTCGTCGGACCCGACCTGCAGCAGCATGGGCAGGTCGTGCGGGATCCCCCGACGCGGCACCCCGAGCAGCCGGAGGGTGTCGGACAGGCCGAACAGCCCGATGACGTCGGCCTCGACGGCGAGCGGGTCCACCGACATCGCATCGATGATCTTCCGGTCGCGGGTGAGCCACTCGTACTTGGTCGGCCCGGAGCCCGCGTGCCGCGCGTTGAGGTCGCCGCTGTTCATCCACCCGGGCAGCCGGTACGCGGTGGCGGAGAGCACGACGCCGTCGTACGACTCCGACGCGGTGTTCACGATCCGCTGCGCCATGAGGGAGCCCCACGAGTGCCCGAGCAGCACCAACGGCACGCCGGGGGTGTCGGCACGGGCGACCTCCCCCATCTGCTCGACGGCAGCGATCGCGGCGCGCAGGCCGCCTGGTCCGAGCCGTCCGAGCTTGGCGTGGTCGCCGTCCCACTGGCCGAGGCCGGTGCGCCCGTGCCCGCGGTGGTCGTTCGCGTGCACGGTGTACCCGGCGCGGACGAGGTCCTGTGCCAACGGCTCGTACCGCAGCCCGTGCTCGCCGACGCCGTGCGCGATCTGCACGATGCCCTTGGGGCGTGCCGCTCGCCAGGTCGAGTAGACGATCTCGACGCCGTGGGCGTCGGTGAACGAGGCGTCGCCTCGCGCTGCGGAGAAGGTGGGCACGTGAATATCCTCGCAGACAGGCACCCCCGCGGACCTGTTCATCCGGCGTTCACGCAGGGGCTTCGGGGCGGGCCTACCGTCCCCGGCATGGACGTCCTCGTCATCGTCGTGCTCGTGATCGTGGTGGCCCTCGTGTTCGACTTCACGAACGGGTTCCACGACACCGCCAACGCCATGGCCACGTCGGTCGCCACGGGGGCGCTCAAGCCCCGGACCGCCGTGCTCATCTCCGCCGTCCTCAACGTGGTCGGCGCGTTCCTCTCCACCGAGGTCGCCAAGACCGTCTCGCAGGGCATCATCCGCGAGGGCCAGGACGGCGTCCACATCTCCCCCACGATGATCTTCGCCGGGCTGGTGGGCGCGGTCCTCTGGAACCTCGCCACCTGGTACCTCGGGTTGCCGTCGTCGTCGACGCACGCGCTGTTCGGCGGGCTGATCGGCGCATCGATCATCGGCGCCGGGTTGAACTCGGTCGACTGGGCGACGGTGGTGTCGAAGGTCGTGCTGCCGGCACTGGTCTCCCCCGTGATCGCCGGTGTGATCGCGCTGGTGGCGACGTACCTGGCGTACACGCTCACCAAGAACGCGACGACGCACGGTGCGGCGACCGGGTTCCGGCACGGGCAGACCGTCTCGGCGTCGCTGGTGTCGCTGGCGCACGGCACGAACGATGCGCAGAAGACGATGGGTGTGATCACGCTGACGCTCATCGCCGCGAACTACCAGGACGGTGGCACCGGCCCGGCGCTCTGGGTGATCCTCGCCTGCGGACTCGCGATCGGCCTCGGGACCTACATGGGTGGCTGGCGCATCATGCAGACGGTCGGCAAGAAGATCTCCGACGTGCAGTCGCCGCAGGGCTTCGCCGCCGAGACGAGCTCGGCGGCGACGATCCTCATCTCGTCGCACCTCGGTTTCGCCCTGTCGACGACGCACGTCACCAGCGGTTCGGTGATCGGGTCCGGGCTCGGCAAGAAGCTCGCCGACGTGCACTGGTCGGTCGTCGGCCGCATCGTCGTCGCGTGGGTGATCACGCTGCCGGCGGCCGCGGTGGTCGGCGGGTTGGCGACCTGGCTCGCCTCGACCTCGGTGATCGGCCTCGTGCTGGTGGCGGTGCTCGCCCTGGCCGGCGGGCTGACCTTCACCGTCCTCGCCAAGCGCAAGCCGATCTCGCACGACGACGTCGCCGCCGGATCGACCGAACCCACCGACCAGGCCGAGCCGCAGCCGGCCGGCGCGCAGAACTGAGGGGAACGACCATGGAGATCGACTTCGCCAGCATCGGCACGGTCGCGGGCGTCGGGTTCGTCGCCGCGGTGGGCATCGTGCTGGTCTACACCCTCGGCCTGCGGCTGCTCGGCACGGGGCAGCCCCTCGACACCGGCGGCGAGCGCACGCAGTACGCCGAGGAGACCCCGCGCTCCGGGCACACGCCGCCGGCAGCACTGGCGGGTGCCGTGCTGTGCTTCGCGGTCTGCGTCGCCGCCGTGCTCGCCGGCATCTGGCTCACGATCCCCCAGTTCCACTAGCGCGTTCCTTCCCATCGCGCCCGCGGTGGGAAACGGAAACGGGCGTACCTGGTCGAAACTTCCGACCAGGTACGCCCGTTTCGACCAGGTACTCGAACGACGTCAGTGCGCGGAGTACCCGCCGTCGACCAGGTGGTAGCTGCCCGTGATGAACGAGGCCTTGTCGCTCAGCAGGAACAGCACGAGCGCGGCGACCTCCTTGTCGGTGCCGAGGCGCTTCGTGGCGTGCTCCTCTTCCAGCGCCGAGATGGCCTCGGGCGTCATGGCGTTGCGGAGCAGCGGGGTGTCGATGAAGCCCGGGCCGACGGCGTTGGTGCGGACGCCCTGCGCCGAGTACTCGAGCGCGGCGACCTTGGTGAGGCCGGCGAGCGCGTGCTTCGACGCGACGTACGCGGCGTTCTGCGCGATGCCGACCGTGCCGAGCACCGACGCCATGTTCACGATCGAGCCACCGCCGGCGGCGACCATCGCGGGCAGCTCGTAGCGGAGGCCGTAGAAGACACCGTCGAGGTCGACCGCACGGACGCGGTCCCAGGCGGCGATGTCGTACTCGCCGATCTTCTGCGGGGCGGCGCCGATGCCGGCGTTGTTCACGGCGAGGTGCAGCGCGCCGTACGTGTCGACGGCGTACTGGACCATGCGCTCGTTGTCGGCGGCGACGGCGGAGTTGGCCTCGAACGCGCTGGCGGTGCCGCCGGCCTCCGTGATCTCGGACGCGACCCGCTGGGCAGCGTCGAGTTTGATGTCGGTGACGACGACCGTGGCACCCGCCGCGGCGAGCTCCTTCGCGACGGACTCGCCGATGCCGCTGCCACCACCGGTGACGATGGCGACCTTGCCCTCGAACTCGGACATGATTCCTTCTCTCTGAACAACACCTGTTGTCCAGAACCACGGTACACCCGCAAACCAGTTCGTTCACTGAACTAATGAGCTAGGCTAACGACCCGTGACCGACGCCACCGACCTCCGCATCGCCGTGAACCGGCTGTCCCGGACGCTCCGCGCGCAGAAGGCCGACACGACCGTCACCGACGCCCAGTTCGCCGCCCTCGCGCGCCTGCACCGGGACGGCGCGATGACCCTGGCCGACCTGAGCCGCCAGGACGGCGTCACCCCGCCCTCGATGACGAAGACCATCGCGGTCCTGGTCGAGCGCGGCCTCGTCTCGAAGGGCGGCCACGACGACGACCGCCGCAAGGTCGTCCTCTGCGCCACCCCCGCCGGAGCCGCGTTCGTCGAGGAGACCCGTCGGCGCCGGGACGGCTGGCTCACCCCGCGACTGGCCGCACTCACCCCCGTCGAGCGCGCCACCCTCGCCGACGCCACCGAGATCATGAGGAGGCTGGCCCAGCAGTGACCGCCATGTTCCGCTCCCTCGCCGGACGCAACTACCGCATCTGGTTCGCCGGTGCCCTGGTGTCGAACGTCGGCACCTGGATGCAGCGCACCGCCCAGGACTGGATCGTCCTGACCCAGCTCTCCGACAACGACGCCGTCGCGGTGGGCATCACGATGGCGTTGCAGTTCGGCCCGCAGTTGCTGCTCCTCCCCCTGACCGGCCTCGCCGCCGACCGCTTCGACCGCCGCAGGATGCTCATGCTCACGCAGGCGCTGATGGGCCTGTTGGGGCTCGGACTCGGTGTCATGGTCCTCACGCACACCGCGACGCTGCTCGCGTTGTACGGCTTCGCGCTCGCGCTCGGCATCGTCGCCGCGTTCGACACCCCGATCCGGCAGGCGTTCGTCTCCGACGTGGTGCAGGGCGAGAACGTCGCCAACGCCGTGGCGCTCAACTCCGCCTCGTTCAACGCCGCGCGCCTGATCGGTCCCGCGGTCGCCGGTGTGCTCATCGCCGCCATCGGGTCGGGGTGGGTGTTCGTCATCAACGCCGGATCGTTCCTGGCGGTCCTCATCGCCCTGCGGTTCGTCGACCCCGCACAGCTCGCCGAGCGCGTGCACGCCGGCCGCGGCAAGGGGCAGATCGTCGCCGGCTTCCGGTACGTGCGGACCCGGCCGGACATCATCGTCGTGCTCTGCATGATCTTCGTGGTCGGCACGTTCGGCGTGAACTTCCCGATCTTCACCTCGACGATGGCCCGCGTCGAGTTCCACCAGGGCGCGGGCGAGTTCGGCCTGCTCAACTCGGTGATGGCGATCGGGTCGGTGTTCGGCGCCCTGATGTCCGCGCGCCGTGACCGACCGCGGATGCGCACCCTGGTCCTCGCCGCCGGCGGTTTCGGCCTCGCCTGCACCGCCGCCGCCCTCGCACCCACGTACTGGACCTTCGCGTTCGTCCTGGTGTTCGTCGGACTCGCGGCACTGACCTTCATGACCACCGCGAACGCCCTGGTCCAGACCACCACGACACCCGCGATGCGCGGCCGTGTGATGGCGCTCTACATGGCGATCTTCGCCGGCGGCACCCCGATCGGCGCGCCGATCGTCGGCGCCATCGCCGATGCGTGGGGTCCTCGCTGGGCCATCGCGGTCGGCGCGGTGTCCGGCTTCGTCGCACTCGCCATCGCGATCGTCTGGCTCGTCCGGTTCCAGCGCCTGCGGCTCCGGTACGACGCGGACACCCGCCTGCACCTCGCGGTCACGCACGCGATCCCGGTGGTGGGCACGCGCGCCTCGCGCGCGGCGCTCCGCCAGGAGCTCGAGCGCGAAGAAGCGGTCGCGGACCGCTCCAGCGCCGTCTGACGCGTCCACTTCGCGAAAGCGACAGATCTCCGCGACGCGACGGCATCCAGTCCGCGAAAGCGACAGATCTCCGCGAACTGTTCGCGGGTTCCTGACGCTCTCGCGGGGCGGACGGGAGGCACGGGTCGACGCCGCCACGGGCCTCCCGTCCGTCGCCGGTGCCGCCCATGGCCGCGATCAGTGCGCGGGTTGGGTCGCCGCGAAGACGCGCTCGTCGAGCGCCGCCGCGACGCGGTCCGCGGCAGCCGCGAGTCGGTGGCCGGCGTCGCCCACGATGCCGAGGACCGAGTCCGCGGGGACGGCCTCGAGCCGGTCGCGCGCGGCGGAGAAGGCCGCGACCTCGTCGGCCACGCAGGACGGTGCCACGTCGGCCAGGCACTCTGCGGCTCGCCGGACCGTGAAGCGGAGCGACCGCGGACTGTGCTCGTCGAGCAGCAGGAACGCCGCGGCGTCGTCCGGTACCGGGTGGTGGTCACGGCCACGCAGGAAGGCCTCGCCCGCGCCGCACGCCCGGAGCGCCGCCGTCCACGAGGTGACCGAGTCCGGTTCGAGCAGCCCCGACGCGAGCAGCCTGGCGGTCGAGGCGACCCGGGTCAGGGAGCGGCCGAGGGTGAAGAACTCCCAGACCTCGTCGCGACTGGCGTCCCCCTCGACCACGCCGATGGCGAGGGCGCTGCGTTCTCGTGCCCAACCGAGGAACTCGTGCGCCCGGCCCGGAGCGATCTTGCGCGGCATGCGCGAACGGGTCACGTCGAGGCAGTCCCAGAGCTCGCTCGAGACGACCTCGCGAGCCCGACGGGCGTGGTCACGCGCGACGGCGACCGCGGCGGCGATGGACGCCGGCTCGTGCCGGTCCAGAGCGAGTGCGTCGATCGTCGCGGACCGGTCGGTGTCGTTCGCCGGTCCGGCGGTACCCACGACCGCACGGAGCTCGGCGGCGACGGCCCGGTCGTCCTCGACGGTGCCGGGTTCGCGGCGGGCGACGTAGACGTCGAGCAGGCGGGCGACCACGTCGGTGCGCTCGACCGCGCTCCCCACGTGGAAGACGTTCCCCGCGAGTCGGCTCAGCACGGCTGCTCCTGCATCCCCAGAACCTAACGAGCGGGCGTTGCGGGAGTGTTTCGGAACCGCGTCACGGGTGTTGCGGTGTCCGATGTCCGCGCCCGCACCGGTGTCTCGGCTGCGATCAGGGGCTCTCGCTAGACAATCTAACTAGAGCGTCTAGCATTGCAGGATGACGTCCGAGGTCCTGACCAGCACTGCGGGGTTCTGGTACGAGGACTCCCCGGTCACCGCCGTCGACGTCCTGAACGCCCTGCGCCGGTACCGCACCGCCGAGAGCGCCGCGCAGCGTCGTGCCCGCGAGGCCCTGGGCATCGGCGAGAACGCACTGCTCGCGCTGCGGGTCCTCATCGACGCCGAGCAGGACGGCCGGACCGTCAACGCCAAGGACCTGGCCGAACGGCTCGAGATCACGGCGGCATCGACCTCGGCACTCGTCGACCGACTCGTCCGGAGCGGCCACGTCGAGCGGCACCAGGACCCGATCGACCGCCGCGGCGTGATCCTCACCGCGACGGGAACCTCGATGCGCCACGCCCTGCGGGTCATCGAGGAGCTCGACGCCCGTGCGCTCGAGGTGACCGAGCACCTGCCGACCGACGAGATGGCGGTGGTGGTGGACTTCCTCGACGAGATGGTCCGCGTGGTCGACGACGTCGACATCGACGCCGGGGGCCGCACGGCTCGTCGCGCGTAGCCTGCTGCACATGGACCCTCGCGGCACGCACGACCCCGAGGACGACATGCCGTTCGCCGAACTCGACTCCCGGGCCCGCGCCGACGCGGCACTCCGGCGCATCCAGAGCGGGGCCGATCCGACGCGTGAGGCGTTCGACCTGGCGAACACCATGAACGACGAGGCCGTCGGCCGGCTCACGAAGCGGCTCCGCCGGCTCTTCCGCCGCGACTGACGCCGCGTCAGAAGGCGGTGCCGACCGCCGCGATGTCGTCGCCGCCGTGGCCGGCCGCACTGGCATCGGCGTAGACGCGCCCCAGGGCGTCGAGGAGCGTCGTGGACACCCCGTTCGCCCGCGCGGCATCGGCGATGAGCCCGATGTCCTTCCGCAGACCGTCGAGTGCGAACTGCGCCGGGAACTCCCCCGCGATGATCGACGCACCCTTGGTGTGCGCGTAGGCCGAGTCGCTCGCGCTGCCGTCGATCGCGTCGAGGAACAGCTGCGGGTCGAGCCCGAGCGCCGCTGCGAGGGCGAGCGACTGCCCCGTGGCCGCGGTGATCGACGCGATCCAGGCGTTGGCCGCGAGCTTGAGCGCGGTGCCGTCGCCGACCCGCTCGCCGGCACGGACGGTCTTCGCACCCATCGCGTCGAGCACGGGGACGACGCGGTCGACGTCGGCAGCGGGGCCCGCCGCCAGCATCGTGAGCTTCCCCTGCTCCGCCGGTGCCTTGGTGCCGAGCATCATCGCCTCGACCAGGGTGATGCCGTACTTCGCTGCCAGCTGCACGACGGTCTCGGTGCCGTCGACACCGATCGTGGACGCCTGCACCCACACGGCGTCGGTCGGCGCGTCACCGGCGGCCTGTTCGAGCACGTCGACCACGGCGTCGGTGTCGAAGAGCGTCAAGAGGACGACCTCGGCGTGCTCAACGGCAGCGATCGGATCCGTGGCGACCGTCGCACCACGTTCACCGAGCGGAGCGGCCTTGTCGACACTCCGGTTCCAGACCGTGACCTGGTGACCCTCGCGCAGCAGCGACCCCGCCACGCCGGCACCCATCGCCCCGGTCCCCAACACCGTCACTCGCACGTGCGTCTCCGTCCTGCCGCGGCGCGCTGCCCCGGCCGTCTCGACGGTACGCGCCCCGGCGGTGCCCCGTTGGTGCCCCGCGTCGGCCTCGTCAGAGGAGCCCGCGGGCCTGCAGCCAGGCGGCGGGATCGACGGGGACGCCGTCGACGATGACCTCGAAGTGCAGGTGCGCACCGGTGGAGACGCCCGTGTTGCCGACGGCGCCGATGCGCTGGCCGGCCGACAGGACCTGACCGGATCGGACCCCCATCGTCGACAGGTGGCCGTACCGGGTCTGGGTGCCGTCGGCGTGCTGCAGCAGCACCTGGTTGCCGTACCCGCCCAGGACGCCGGCCGAGACGACACGGCCGGGCATCGCAGCGACGACGGCGGTGCCGATCGGGGCGGCGAAGTCGATGCCCTGGTGGTTCGTCGAGCAGGCGGAGCAGCCGGTCACCCACCGTGCGCCGAAGCCGCCGGCGGCCGGCACGGTGCCGGCGGTGGGGCGGGCCGCGGCGGCGGACGACCCGACGACGACGGTGCGCGCCCGGGCTGCGGCGACACGGCCGACCGTGAAGCCGTCGCGGCCGACGACGGGCCGAGCGGACCCGTCGGCGACGAACTGCTGCACGTCGAGCGCGGGACCGCGTGGCGAGGGGGTCGAGGCCATCGCGGTCTGCGGCGAGCCGACGGCCACGGCGACGAAGAGACACGTCACCGCGGCGGTCGCGGTCGCGGGCAGGGCACGCCGGACGGACCTGCGGAAGAAGGAGGTGGAAGCCGGGGTGACGGGAGGGGACACCGTCACCCCGGCGGCTCTGGGGGCGTCCGGGCGCGTGTCGTGTCGAGCACGGCGGCGCACGGCCGGTTCGGATCGGCGGGTGGTGGAGCGGTTCGCGGCCCGCCGGTCGGCACCGCGCGGGCGCAGCGGGAGGCCGTCGGGGGACGTCGTCATCGCTCGGGGACCGCCCGGGCTCAGACGCGGACGACGCCGTCGCGGGCGATCCGGTCGAGCTCGGTCGCGACGGCGTCGACGACCGCTCGGGTGATGGCATCGGCGACCGTCTCGACCAGGACGAGCTGCTCGGGGTGCACGCGGAGTTCGGTGACCACGGACGGGGTGACGCGGACGGTGATGTCGTCGATCGCGGCGACGAGGGCCGCTGGCACGAGGGTCGAGTCACCGGCGCGGACGGGCGCGGTCATCGGCGAGGTCGGCGCAGGGGCCGCAGCTGCTCGTGCCGCAGCCGGAGTCGGGGTCTGGGCAGGGGCGGGCGACTCGGGCTGGTCGTGCCGCTGGGCGATGGAGTCGAAGAGCGGGGTGGAGGACATGCTGCTGACCGTCCGATCTGGATCGAGGGGCGCGGGCCGTTGTCGGGCGACCCGTCGGGGAACCGTGCCGTGCGGCACGTCCCTCATTCAACCATCGATATTTCAGATGTGCAATAGTGACCGGATGGATCCGGCTCAGTCGGGGTCGACGGCCGCCGCGGTCGGGTCGTCCGGCTGGAGCACACGCCGGACCCGTTCGACGATCGTTGCGGGCGGGTTGTTGTAGGTGTTCGCCGGCTCCTGCCCGCTGAGCTCCTGGATCGCCGCCATCACCGCATCGGTCGCGTGCCGGCGTGCGCGTCCGGACGACGCCTCACCGAAGGACGACAGGTCGATCGGCTTGCCGAACTCGATCGTCACCTTCGCGAGCTTCGGCAGCTTCGAGCCGACGGGCTGCACGTCCTGCGTACCCGTGAGCGCCACGGGCACCACGGGGGCGCCGCTCGTCAGGGCCAGCCAGGCCACGCCCGTGCGGCCCTTGTAGATCCGGCCGTCCAGGGACCGGGTGCCCTCCGGGTAGATCGCGAAGGCCTCGCCCTCGTCCAGGCGCGCGAGCCCGAGGTCCAGTGCTTGCTGCGCCGCCGCTCCGGCTCCGCGCTCGACGCCGATCGCACCGATGCCGCCGAAGAACGCCCGGGACACCGCGCCGCGGAACCCCGTCCCGGTGAAGTACTCCTGCTTCGCGAGGAAGGCGACCTTGCGCGGGGCCATCAGCGTGATCGCCGGGGAGTCGATGAAGGAGCGGTGGTTGCTCGCGAGGATGACCGGTCCGCGCTTCGGCACGTTGCGGCGTCCGATGATCTTCGGTCGCCAGAGCATCCGCGCGAGCGGGGTCACCACTGCGCGGCTCAGCACGGTGGCGAACTTGGTCGAACCGGGCACCGGGCCTCCTCGTCGTGACGGCGGACTCCCGAGTGTAATCACGCCGGCCGGCGCTCCATGCCCGCTGCGGCATGCACGCTCGGCGGTGGCGTCAGACGGCCTCGGACGCAACGACGTCGAGCACCGCGCGGCCGTACCGCTCGAGCTTCGCGGCACCGACCCCGGAGATCTCGGCGAGCTGGTCGACGTCGGCCGGACGCACCGCCGCGATGCCCCGGAGCGTCGCGTCGTTGAACACGACGTACGCCGGAACGCCCTGCTCGCGCGCCTGGGCGGCACGCCAGACCCGGAGGGCCTCGAACAGTCCGACCGCCTGCTGGGGCATGTCGGTGACCACGGTCCGGCGGGACGACCGGCTCGCCCGCGGTGCCTTCACCGGGTCACGACGCATCCGGACCTGGACCTTGCCGGTCAGGACCTCGGCGCTCGTCGGGCTGAGGACGACCGTGCCGAAGCCGTCGCCGGACACCGCGGCGTAGCCCTGCGCGAGCAGCTGTCGGGCCACCGCGCGCCACTCGCCGTCGGACAGGTCGGAGCCGATGCCGAAGGTCGCCAACGACTCGTGCTGCAGCTCCTGGACGCGGGGCGACTGCTTGCCGACCAGGATGTCGACGAGGTGGGCGACACCGTACCGCTGGCCGCGCTCACGCTCGAGGCGGACGACCGTGGACAACAGCTTCTGCGCGGGAACGGTGCCGTCCCACGACTCGGGCGGGGCGATGCACGTGTCGCAGTTGCCGCAGGCCGTGGACTCCTGCCCGAAGTACGCGAGCAGTCGCACTCGCCGGCACTCGATCGTCTCGCACAGGCTCAGCATGGCGTCGAGGTGGGCGCTGAGCTGCCGACGGTGTGCGGCGTCGCCCTCGGACTGGTCGATCATCCGTCGTTGCTGCACGACGTCGTTCAGGCCGTACGCCAGCCACGCGGTCGAGGGCAGTCCGTCGCGCCCGGCACGACCGGTCTCCTGGTAGTACCCCTCGACCGACTTCGGCAGGTCGAGGTGCGCCACGAAGCGGACGTCGGGCTTGTCGATGCCCATGCCGAAGGCGATCGTCGCGACCATGACGATGCCGTCCTCGCGCAGGAAGGTCGACTGGTTGCGCGCACGCACCCGGGCGTCGAGGCCCGCATGGTACGGCAGCGCCTGGATGCCCTGCTCGGCCAGGGCGGTGGCGGTCCGCTCGACCGACTTGCGCGACAGGCAGTAGACGATGCCCGAGTCGCCGCTGTGCTCGGTGCGGATGAAGGTGAGGAGCTGCTGCAGCGCACCGGTCTTCGGTTCGATGCGGTACTGGATGTTCGGGCGGTCGAAGTCGGCGACGAAGTGCGCGGCGTCGTCGAGGCCGAGCCGCGCCGAGATCTCGCGGTGGGTCTGCGGGGTCGCCGTGGCGGTCAGGGCGATCCGGGGCACGGTCGGCCAACGCTCGTGCAGGACGCTCAGCTCGAGGTAGTCCGGCCGGAAGTCGTGGCCCCACTGGGCGACGCAGTGCGCCTCGTCGATGGCGAACAGCGAGACCCTCGCCCGGTCGAGGAGCGCACGGGTGGACTCGAGCCGGAGCCGCTCGGGTGCGAGGTAGAGCATGTCGACCTCGCCCTGGACGACCGCGCGCTCGACCCGGGACCGTTCGTCGGGCCCCTGCGTGGAGTTGAGGAAGGCGGCACGGACCCCGTTCGCCGCGAGGGCGTCGACCTGGTCCTGCATGAGGGCGATGAGCGGCGACACCACGACCCCGACGCCGTCGCGCACCAGCGCGGGCACCTGGTAGCAGAGCGACTTGCCGCCGCCGGTGGGCATGAGCACGAGGGCGTCGCCGCCGGCGACCACCTGGTCGATGATCGCCGCCTGCTCGCCACGGAAGTCGTCGTAGCCCCACACGCGGTGCAGGACGTCGAGCGCTGCGGCTCGCGAAGCAGACACGGCGGCGGGCGCGGGCGTGGTGCTCATGCCACGAGCCTACGGGCGACCGGCGACACCCACGGCACTGTCCACAGCGGCTGTGTCCACAGTGCCGGCGCGGGTCGGCGCGACGGCCCAACCCGTGCCCGCCGGACCGAACCAGCGCTTGCCACCCGCCCAGTCCGGTGGCGTGCCACGGAACCGCGGCGCCTGGTGTCCGGCGAACGTGCGGTCGAGCTTCCGCCACCACGCCAGGAGTTCGACCATGCCCCAGAACGCGAGCGACGTGCCGAGGGTGACGAGCCAGCCGCCGAGCGTGCCGTTGGCGTCCGAGGAGGCCAGGTCGATCCCCGACCAGCCCGGAGCCTGCAGCACGAAGATCATGATGTTGTTGAAGGCGTGCTGCAGGACGGTGGCCTCGAGCCCCCCGGTCCGGAGCACGATGATCGCAGCGATCAGGCCGAACGAACCGACGTCGAGGATGCCCCAGACGTTGTAGCCGTTCGGGATGTGCAGCACGGCGAAGACGACGGTCGACACCGCGACGGCGATGACCGTGCCGAAGATCCGCCACGGGATCCACGAGGCGATCGTCTGCATCAGGAAGCCGCGGAAGATGAACTCCTCGGCCGCGCCCTGGAACGGCACGAGCAGCACGACGAGGACGATCGTGAGCGTGAGGGTGCCGAGGGAGACCGTCGACTGACCGATCGCGGCGTGGTTCCACGCGAAGCCGCCGTCGGTCGTGATCATCCCGCCGTCCCAGAAGAGGCCGGTCTGCACCACGAACATGACCGCCGCGATGACCAGGGTCGGCAGCACGCACCACGCCGTCCACGCCCACCGCACCCGGAAGCGCGTCGACGTCAGGATCGCGCCGGGCCCGAGGCGTGCGACCCTGACCGCCAGCAGCACGCCGGGCAGCAGGATGACCAGCGACACCAGGGTCAGCGACAGGACGAGCGGATCCGTCGGGTCGAGCGCGCCGCGCTGCAGGTCCTCGAGCAGGTCGTAGAGGCCGGACTCGCCCCCGACCGCAGCGACCGGGATGAAGTAGGCGACGGTGATGAGCACCTGGGACGCGAGGTACCAGCCCGCCAGGAACGCGAGGGCGACCAGCGGGCGCCACCACCTCCATCGTGCGTCGACACGGGGCAGGCGGTGGTAGGGAACGCTCACGCCACGCAGGCTACCGGGCCGGGCAGGATGGGACCCGTGCTCACCGTGCTGTTCGGCCTGTCCGGAGCCGTCGTCTACGGCTTCGCCGACTTCCTCGGCGGGCTCGCGTCACGGCGCGTCCGTCCGGTGACGGTCGCCGCCGTGGCCGCGGCGATCGGGATCGTGCCGCTGCTGATCGGTCTGGCCGTGCTCGGGGGGTCACCGTCGTGGACGAGCACCCTCTGGGGCGCCGTCGCGGGGCTGTCCGGCGCGGTCGGGGTCCTGCTCCTCTACGCCGCGCTGGCGATCGGCCCGATGAGCGTGCTGTCACCCCTGACCGCCGTGTTCGCGGCCGTCGTCCCGGTCGTGGTGGCCGTCGCCCGCGGGACCGTCCTGTCACCGCTGGCGATCGCCGCGGTGGTCGTGGCCGTCGTCGCGGTGGTGCTGGTGGCCGCGGTGCGGGACACCTCGGGTGCACGCCCCACCGTGCGCGGGGTCGTCGCCGCAGCGGTGGCCGGGTGCGGGTTCGGCGGCATCGTGCTCGCGTACGACGCGACCCCGCCGGGCGCGGGCATCCACCCACTCGTGGTCGCGCGGGTGCTGCAGACGGTGCTGCTGGGCGCAGCGGCGCTCGTGGTGACGGTGCGTGCCGGGCGCGGGGCGCGGTCTGGAGGCGCGGCAGACCCCGCTGCGTCGGTCGACGTCGCGGGGTCTGCCGTGCCTCCAGGACGCTGGTGGCCGCCGCGTCTGCTGCTGACGGTCGCGGGGTGCGGCGTCTTCGACGCCCTGGCGAACGTGTGCATCCAGGCGGCGCTGCACGCGAGCGACGACCCGGGCACACTGCCCGTCGTGAGCGTGCTCAACGCGCTCTACCCGATCGGCACGGTCGTGCTGGCCGGCGTGGTGCTGCGCGAGCGGCTGACCTCGCCGCAGTGGGTCGGCATCGCGCTCGCGTTCGTCGCGTCGGTGGGGCTGACCCTGGCGTGACGGGACGGCTCAGACGTCGGGGATGAGCCGCTTGCCGAGCGACACCGTGCGGTCGTCGGAGTAGCCGAGGGACTCGTAGAAGCCGAGCACCCGCTCGTTTCCGGCCCGGATCTGCAGGTTCACCTTCGGGCAGCCGAGGTCGGTGAGGAGCCGCTCGAACTCCGCCATCAGCGTCCGGCCGAGGCCCGAGCCCTGCAGGTCCGGCTGCACGGCGAGGTAGTTCACCCAGCCGCGGTGTCCGTCGAAGCCGGCCATCCCCGCAGCGACGACCCCGCCGGTCCCACCCTCCGCCACCAGGAAGAGCTCGGGCTGGACCGTGGCCTTGCGCGCGATGTCGCGGCGCGGGTCGTTCCACGGGCGGACGAGACCGCACGATTCCCAGAGGGCGACGACCGCATCGGTGTCGTCGGCGCGGAACGGGCGGATCCGGTACTCCATCCCCCCACGTTACGGGGTGTGGAGAACGTCGTCACCGGGCGGTCGTCGTGATCTGATAGACCTGTCCGACCGACCACCCGATCAGGAGCCCCGTGACCGCACACGACACCATCCCGTCGCGCCGCAGCGCGCGGGACGAGGACAGCGGCAGACGATCCGGGCGGCGCTCCCCCCGGAGGCGCCAGACGGTCGGTGGGGCCATCGTCTCGCTCATCGCCGAACTGCTCATCATCGCGGGCGCCGGCACCGGCCTGTACGTGGTGTGGACGGCATGGTGGACCGACGTCGTGGCGGTCAACGAGCAGTCGAAGCTCGTCGAGGGGCTCGACCAGCTGAAGACCCCGGACAAGGCCGGCACCGAGCACCGTGGGACCGCACCCGTGCTGGCGGAGCCGCCGGATCTCTCCGACGTCTTCGGCACGATGCAGATCCCCCGCTTCGGCAAGGACTACAACCGTCCGATCGGCGAGGGCACGGACCGCGAGAAGGTCCTGAACACGATCGGCCTCGGGCACTACCAGGACACCGCGATGCCCGGAGCCCCCGGCAACTTCGCCGTCGCCGGCCACCGCGTGACCTACGGCAAGCCGCTCAACCAGATCGCCGAACTCAAGAAGGGCGACTCCGTCGTCGTGCGGGTCACCGACGCGAAGACGAAGTTCGACGTCTGGTACGTCTACAAGGTCACCGACAGCCAGATCGTCACACCGGACCACATCGAGACGATCGCGCCGGTGCCGAACAAGCCCGGAGTCGACCCCTCGCCGTCGGACCGCTGGCTGACCCTCACCGCGTGCCACCCGATGTGGTCGGCGGCCGAACGGTTCGTCACGCACGCGAAGCTCGACTACTGGATGCCCGCGTCCGAGGGCACCCCGAAGGAACTCTCGGAGACGGCCAAGTGATCTTCCCCCTGGTCTGGCGGCTGCTGCCCGGACCCACCGTCCTGAAGGTGCTCGAGCTGCTCGTGCTGCTCGCGGCGATCGTGTTCGTGCTGTTCCAGTGGGTGTTCCCGTGGATCGCCGCGGACATCCTGCCGCCGCCCGACGGCACCGTGGAGTCCACGCCGACCCCGTAGCGGTCCGCCACGGCGGTGACGGCCGACGGCCTCAGACGGTCGTCGTCACGTGCGAGCCGCCGGCAGCGGTGCGCCGCACGGCGATCCGCTCCGGGATCCGCTGCTTGAGTTCCTCGACGTGGCTGACGATGCCGACCTGCCGTCCGCCCGCGGTCAACCGGGACAACTGCCCGATGACGTCGTCGAGGGTCTCCGGGTCGAGCGTGCCGAACCCCTCGTCGACGAAGAGCGTGCCGAGCGAGACCCCTCCGGCCTCGGCCTGCACGACGTCGGCCAGGCCGAGCGCCAGGCACAGCGAGACCGTGAACGTCTCGCCGCCGGACAGGCTGCGGGGGTCCCGCACGGTGTCGGTGGTGTGGTCGTGCACGGCGAGTGCCAGTCCGGTCCGGCGTGCCCGTGATCCCGACTCGCGTTCGTCCGAGGTCTCGAGCGTGAACCGGCCCGCGAGCATCCCCCGGAGTCGGTCGTTGGCCGCGGCGACGACGTCCTCGAACCGACGCATGAGCACGTAGGTACCCAGGGTGATGCCGGTCGGGTTCGCCGCGGTGACGCCGTTCGCGATGTCGGCGAGCCGGACCACGGCGCGGCTGCGCGCCGACGTCTCGTCACGGGCGCGGGTCGCACGGGTCACCTCGGTCGCGCACCGGTCGACCGCGTCGGCCCGGTCGGCGGCGGAGGCAGCCGCCCCGGTGGCCCGGTCGAGTTCGGCGGCGGTGCGCTCGCGAGCGACGCGGGCGCCGTCGAGGTCGAGACGTTCCGCGGAGTCGTCCGCCGCGGCCACCACGGACGGCTCGGCGAGACCGGCCACCACGACGGCACGCTCGGCCTCGGCTGCGCTGATCCGCGCCCGCAGCCGTTCGGTGTCGCCGGGGTCGAGCCGTCCGGCCCGCGCTGCGGCGACGTCGGCGAAGCCCTGGTCGTCGAGGACCCGGGCGACCTCGGCACGACGGTCGTCGCGGGCACGGGTCGCGGCGGCCACCCGTTCGTCGGCCTGCACGACCGCGCGGTACGCCTCGAGTCGCTCGTCGAGCAGCTCGACGGCCGCCCGGAGCGTCGTGGGGTGGTCGTCGAGGAGCGCGCCGAGCCGTTCGCGTGCCGCGGCCACGGTGCCGAGGTCGGTGTCGAGTCGCTCGGCGTCGACCTGCGCGGTCGAGGTGAGGACGGTGCGACGAGCGTCGAGGTCGTTCCGCTCACGCTGGAGCCGACCGGTCTCGGTGTCGTGCTCCGCCCGGTGCCGCTCGTGCTGCAGGACGAGGGCGGCGGCGGCGTGCGCGGCCCGGACCCGGGCGTCGGCGGCCTCGGTCAGTGCATCGAGCGCTGCGGCGTCGACCGTGCCGACGACGTCGACCAGCCGCTGGTGCTCGGCGCGTTCGACCGCCAGGTCCGACGCGGCCTCGGCGAGGCGTTGGTCCGCACGCCGGGTGGCGTCGCCCGCGGCGTCGACGGCTTCGGTGGTCGGGTGGTCGTCCTGCGGGGTGGCCACCGACGGGTGTTCCGTCGACCCGCAGACCGGACAGGGGTCCCCGGTGGTGAGCGCTGCGCCGAGTTCTCCGGCGAGGCCGGCGATCCGGCGTTCACGGAGCGCGCGCTCGGCGGCGAGGGCCTCGGTCGCCGATCGTCGTGCCGCGGTGACGGTCTGCTCGGCGGCGGTGACGCGCTGCGCCGCGTGGTCGCGCGCCACCAGCTCGGCCCGGAGGGACCGGACGCGGGTGACCTCGTGCGCTGCGGCGTCCGCGTCGGCTGCGGTCCGGGCCGCGGTGCGTGCGGCCTCGACGATGCGGGCCCGTTCGGCCGGTCGGGCGTCGAGCGCGGCGTCGAGCGCGACCAGCTGCACGGCGAGCTGCTCGGCGGTCGCGACGGCCTCGGCGATGGCGGACCGTCGAGCAGCGGAGCCGTCCTCGACCGCGACGAGGTGGCGCACCGCGGACAGGTCGTCGGCCAGGGCATCGCGCCGGCCCACGACGACGTCGGGGGCCTCGGTGACCCCGTGGCGATCGCGCACCGCCCGGGCCGCCGCGGTGGTCTCCTCCGCCCGCAGGACCTCGGCGTCGAGTCCGTCGGCCACGGCGGCGACCCGTGCGGCGCGTTCGCCGAGGGCCACGGTCGCCCGGGCGTCGTCGACGGCGGGGGCGTCGACGTCGAGCGCGGTCTGCCGCGCGAGGAGCCCCGCACGTCGTCCGAGGGCGGTCGCACGCGCCGTGACCACCTGTTCGTGCTCGGCTGCCGTCGTCGCTGCCGAGGCTGCCGCAGCACGGACGGCCGCAGCGGCGTCGGCTGCCGCGCGGATCGACGCGACGGTCGACGGCACGGCGGACTCGTCGGCGCCGTCGAGACCGGCGGCCTGGGCGAAGCGGTTCAGGGCGTCGCGGACGCGGTCGTCGGCGCCGTCGACCTCGGCCTGCACGGCGCGGCGTCGCGCGGCGAGTTCGTCGGCGGTGCGGTCGTAGACCTGCGTGCCGAACAGCGACTGCAGGAGCTTGCGGCGGTCTTCACCCGGGGACCGCAGGAACCGTGCGAACTCGCCCTGCGGCAGCACCACGGTCTGCAGGAACTGCGCGCGGTCCAGCCCGATGATGCGGCCGATCTCGACGCCGACCTCGGGGATGCGCGACGACATGGGTTCACCGGCGACGTCGGACGGGTTCGCCAGGCGGAACAGCTGCACGGACGCCTGCTGTTTGACGGTGCCGGTCCCCCGTTGCTTCGGTCGGTCGTACTGCGGGGTGCGGCGGACCCGGTAGGTCCCGGCACCGGTCTCGAAGACGAGCTCGACGAAGGGCTCCACGGCGGGGTCGGCGTGCTGGCTGTGCAGGCGGTCGGAGCTGGCGTCGGAGCCGGCGAGCCCGCCGTACAGGGCGAACACGACGGCATCGATGATGGTCGACTTGCCGGAACCCGTCGGCCCCTCGAGCAGGAACACACCGGAGGCCGCGAGCGCTGCGAAGTCGATGGACACCAGGTCGGGGTAGGGCCCGATGGCACGGAGCTCGAGTCGGTGCAGGTACATCAGCGGTCCCCCTCGCGCTGCAGCGCCAGCACCGCGGCCTCGTACGCCTCGGTCAGGACGGCGTGCTCGTCGTCGTCGGGCGCGGCACCGGTGGCGAAGGTCACGAAGTCGGCTGCGACCTCGACCGGGTCGGACGTCGCCGTGACCGCGCGGGCGGCGGTCGCCGGGCCACGGTCGGCGGGCTCGTGCGTGATCGCCAACGCGTGCGGGAAGTGGTCCTTGACCCGGGCGTACATGCGCTCGGGGTGCACCGTGTCGGTCACGACCACCCGGACCCACGCATCGGCGTCGGCTCGGAAGACCCCGGACTCGACGTCGTCGATGCTGCCGCGGACGTCGACCAGGCGCCGCGGCACCGGGGCCGGCACGAGCTCGGTGCTGACGGCGCCGCCGGCGTCGAGTTCGACCAGGGTCACCGACTTCTGCTGGTGCCGCTCGCCGAACGAGAACGCCAGCGGTGAGCCGGCGTACCGGATCCGGCCGCCGTCGCCGACCCGCTGCGGACCGTGCAGGTGCCCGAGGGCGACGTAGTCGAAGCCGTCGAAGACCGACTCGGCCACCCGGTCGACACCGCCGACGCGGATGTCCTGTTCGCTGTCGCTCGGATCGGCCCCGCCGACGAAGGCGTGCGCGACGACGACGCTGCGGGTGCTCCCCCGCAGTGAGAGGTCGGAACGGATCCGTTCGGTGGCGGCGTGCACGACCGCGTGGTGCGACCGTGCGAGCGGTTCGTCCGGCACGTCGGCCAGTGCGTACCGGGTCAGGTCCGGGTGCAGGTAGGGGATGCCGTAGACCGCCACCGGGCCGTCGGCGTCGTCGACGAGCACCGGGTCGGCGATCCGGGCGGGTTCGGCGAGGATGCGCACCCGGCGGTCCATCACACCGGCGCCGAACCCCAGGCGTGCGGCGGAGTCGTGGTTGCCCGGCGTGAGCACCACGGTCGCCGTCTGCGCCAGGCGTTCGAGCACCCGGGACAGCATGCGGACGGCGTCGATCGGTGGGATCGCCCGGTCGTACACGTCACCGGCGATCACGACGAGGTCGACGGAGCGGTCCTGCACGAGGTCGACGAGCCAGTCGAGGAACGCCGCCTGGTGCTCGAGGAGGTCGGCACCGAGCAGCGTGCGGCCGAGGTGCCAGTCGCCGGTGTGCAGGATGCGCATGCGGACACGGTAACGCCGGCCGGGGACATCGCCGGACGGCCGCGCGCCGCCTGGGGAGAACCGCCGCCTGGGGAGAACTCAGGGCACGCAGCTCGCCGAGGCCAGACCGAGGACCGACACGACCTTGACCTTGACGGTCGGCGTGCTGGTGGCGGTCCACCCGTTGCCGAGGTTCGTGCGGAGGTTCAACGTGTACGTCGTGCCGAGGTCGAGCAGGCCGGCACCGCCGTAGACGAGCGAACGTTGTCCGGCGGTCGTGGCGGTGGCGAGCTGGGTCGTCCCGTTCACCAGGTCGAAGGAGTTCGGCACCGTCGGGTCCGTGTACGTCCAGGCGATCGTCACGGTGTTCGACGACGCTGCGGTGCAGGTCAGCGTGGGCACACCGGTCGCCGTGCCCGCCGTGAAGGTCGAACCCGGGTTCACCGTCGTCCGCGACCACGGCACGGCCACCGCCTGCGCCGGCACGAGCACCCCGACGCTGCCCGCGATGGCGAGGACCGCCGCGGCGCCGCCGAAGCGGCGCAGCCGCTGGACGCGACGCTCGTGCACCCGCAGTGAGCGACGGGTGACGACGGTCGTCGCGCCGGACGCCAGGCGCGTGGCGGCGTCGTCCCGCGCCTCCCGGCCGGTGTCGGCACCGTCCGACGGGCCGCCGCCCGACCCGTGGGCGTCGTCGCCCCCGTCCGAGCCGTCGCCGTCGTCGTCGCGCTCGTCGTCGACCACCGTGAGGCGGCGGAGCGACCCGTCGACCGTGCAGAGCGCGAGCAGCGCCGTCAGGCCGAGCGCGAGCACGACGACCTTCGTCCACTCCCCCTGTCGGAGCCACAGGACCGGCGCCCCGACGAACGGGATGCGCAGGAACGCGACCCCGTGCACGGCCGAGCGCTCGAGCGGCGTCGAGTCCTGCTGCGGGTTCGCGTCGCCCTTCGTGACGAGGGTGCCGCCCGGGCCGTCCTCGACGTACCGGTGCATGCGCAGGTGGCCGGACTGGTCGGGGTCGTCGGCGAGCAGGATCTTGCCCGTCCGGACCTCGCCGGACGCGACCGGTCGCGAGACGACCACGTCACCGGACGTGAGCCGCGGCTCCATGGACCCGGTCATCACCGTGGTGGGCTGCCAACCGATCACCGCGGGCGCGGCCGCCCAGAGGGCGAGGCCGAGGAGGGTGGCGACCACACCGCGTGCGACGGTGCCGACGACGACGCGCACCCAGTCGACGACGTCACGGAGCACGGCGTGCGGTGTGGGACCACCGTGCACTGCGATGCTGCTCATGACTGCCTTCGACCGGGGGCGCGTTCTCGGGGGTGGCGGCCGGGGCTGGCTCGGGCTCAGCCCCGGTCACCGGGTGGGGAGTGCTCCCCGGGTCAGCTGTTCTGGGCTTCCCAGGTGAAGCCGAGCGCCGCGGTGCCGCCCTGGACCGTGTTCGGGGCGGTGTCCGAGACCTTGTAGGAGAAGCGGTAGACGCGCGACTCGGACGCGGTGCCGGTCGGGGCCCACGAGCCGACGCCGGTGGCGAAGTTCGTCGCCGCTGTCCCGAAGGACGCCAGCGTGGTGTTCGCAGCCGTGATCGTGCCGCCGGTGGCGAGCGGCGTGAAGCCGGTGCAGGAGCCGAAGCCGCCGCCGGTGCCCTGCTCGACGGTCAGGCTGATGTTCGCCGCGAGGTCCTTCGTCGTGGCGGCGGCGGTGCCGTACAGCTTGACGGTCGAGGGCAGCGAGCCCGTCGAGGTGACCGTGATGCAGTTCGCGCCGGTCGAACCGGGCTTCAGGGCGGTCGCGGTGAAGAGTGCGGTGTTGTTGTCGTCGTCGGAGAGCGCGACGCTGCCGGCGGTCCAGTTGCTCGTCGGGTTGACGGTGGTCGCCGAGAACGCCGAGTAGGACGCGGTCGAGACGACGACACCCGAGGCGACGAGGGCGGCGGGGATGGCGATCCAGGCCGCGAGACGGGCGGCGCGAGGGGTGACACGAGACATTGCGAGGGCTCCTGATCCGGAAACGGTGGCGCCGTGGTCGCGGTGGTTGGTCGCGTCGGAGCCGGGGTGGTTGTTACGACGATCAAGCTACTTTTCCGCCGAGCAACTCACAAGGGAAGGCACTACCCCCGTGCTGGGGGTGTCTTGACGAGTGAGATACTTGTTGACTGAGTCATCCCACCCCCTGCCGAGAAGAGCTGCCGATGACGGACACCACCCAGCCCGTCCTGCCCGACACCCTGCCGCCCGCTCCCGTGTCACCGACCGTCTCGCTGCCCGACATCGTGGACGCGGACACGGACCTGGCGCAGCTCCTCACGGCCTTCCGGATGCTCCAGACGCAGCACGCCCGCGTCCTGCACCACGAGAGCGTCGTGCGCGGGCTGAACGCCACGGACACCCGGTTCGTGTTCTTCCTCGCAGCGGCCGACGGCGACGGGGTCACCCCGAAGCAGGCCGGCGAGTACCTCGAGCTCACCACCGGCGCCATGACCTCGCTCGTCGACCGCCTCGAGCAGCGCGGGCACCTCGAACGCCGCCCGAATCCGCAGGACCGTCGCAGTGTGCTGCTGCACCTCACCGCCTCGGGCGCCGAGGTCGCCCGGCAGATCGGCGCCGTCTACTCGGACGCCTTCCGCGAGGTCGTCGCCCCCGCCGACCGGGTCCGGCTCGCCGCAGCGTTCACCGGGCTCGGCGACGCCCTCGACCGCCACTCGCGTGCGGAGACCGCGGCCCGTTCCGCCTGACGATCTGCGTGACCCCCTGTGTCGCAGCGCGCGCGTAGCGTGGTGCGCATGACACCGTCCGAAGTCCTGATCGAAGCGTTCTCCCGCGTGCCCGAGACCGTCGAACGCGCCGTCGACGGCCTGTCCGAGGACCAGCTCGCAGCGCGTCCGGCCGCCGGGGCGAACACCCTGGCGTGGCTCGCGTGGCACATCGCCCGCGGGCAGGACGTCCAGATCGCCGACCTGGCGGGCACCGCGCAGGTGTGGACCGCGGACGGCTGGTACGAGCGGTTCGGTCTGCCGTTCCCGGCCGAGGCCCTGGGCTACGGCATGTCCCGCGACGACGTCGGTCGCGTGCGCGCCTCTGCTGCGCTGCTCACCGGGTACCTGCGCGCGGTCCACGACCGCACCGTCGCGTACCTCGGCACGCTCGGTCCGGACGACCTCGACCCCGTGGTCGACGACACGTGGGACCCGCCCGTCACCGCCGGCGCCCGGCTCGTGAGCATCCTCGACGACTGCACGCAGCACGCCGGTCAGGCCGGCTTCGTGCGCGGGTTGCTGTTCTTCAACCGCTGAGCGCGGTCGCGCGAGCGCGGTCGCGGGCGCGCTTCGTGAGCAGAAATGGTCGGGTCCGACTCCGGGACCCGACCATTGCTGCTCACCATGTGACGGACGGGAGGCCCGGTACCAGCTGGTACCGGGCCTCCCGTCCGTCTCGGGGTCGCGTCTACCGCGCGGCGAGCTCTGACACGATGCCGTCACCGGGGGCGGCCTGCACCAGGTCCGCCGCGATCTCGGCACGCTCGAGGATGCCCTCGATCTTGCGGATGCGGCCACGCGGGACGAGGGTAACGACGGTGCCCTCCTTGCCGGCACGACCCGTGCGGCCGGAACGGTGCATGTACGCCTTGTAGTCGTCCGGGGCGTCGGCCTGCACGACGAGCGACACGTCGTCGACGTGGATGCCACGGGCGGCGACGTCGGTGGCGACGAGCACGTTCACCCGGCCACTCGTCAGGAGCTGCAGGTTGCGGGTGCGGCGCGACTGGTTCAGGTCGCCGTGGAGCGACGTGGCACGGATGCCGGCGTCCTCGAACTGGTCGGCGAGACGCTCGGCGTAGGCGCGGGTCCGGGCGAAGACGATCGTCTTGCCGTCACCGGCGACGAGCTCCTCGAGGACACGGTCCTTCTCGCGCTGCTCGACCACGAGGACACGGTGGTCGATGGTCGAGGACGCCTGGTCCTCGCCCGCGACCTCGTGCACGCTCGGCTCGTGCAGGAACTGCTCGACGAGCGCCGCGACCTGGGTGTCGAGCGTCGCGCTGAACAGCAGCTTCTGCGCGCGGTTGCCCTGCGGGGTGACCTCGGCGGTGGCGGAGAGGATCTCCTGCACCGGCTCGAGGAACCCGAGGTCGCACATGTGGTCGGCCTCGTCGAGCACGGAGATGACGACCTCGCTGAGGTCGAGCTTCCCCTTGTTCATGAGGTCCTGCACACGACCGGGGGTGCCGACGATGATGTCGACACCGCGCTCGAGCGCACCCTCCTGGCGGCCGTACGGGACACCGCCGTAGATCTGCGTGGTGAACAGCCCCACCGAGCGGGCGATCGGCTGCACCGTGCGGTCGATCTGCAGGGCGAGCTCGCGGGTCGGCGCGAGGATGAGCGCACGCGGGGCGCGGCCCATCTTGCGCTTCGTGCCGCCGCCGTGCTCCATGAGCTTCTCGACGAGCGGGGCGCCGAACGCGATGGTCTTGCCGGAGCCCGTGCGGCCACGGCCGAGGACGTCCTTGCCGGCGATCACGTCGGGGATCGTCGCCGCCTGGATCGGGAACGGGCTGCTGGCGCCGAGCTCGGCCAGCGCACGGGAGATGTTGCCGCCGATGCCGAGGTCGCCGAAGGTCACGCCCTCGACGTCGGACGCGACGGTGGACTCGGCCTGGAGCTTCGCGAGCTTGACGTCGTCGGCGGGGACGAACTTGCCGCGCTCCGGCTCGTCGAACGAGCGGCGCGGGGCACGGTCCGTGCGGTCGTCGCGGTCGAACTTGCGCGGAGCGCGGTCATCGCGGTCGAAGCGACGGGGACGGTCGTCGTTGTCACGACGGGGAGCACGATCGTCACGGTTGAAGCTGCGCGGGGCGCGGTCGTCACGGTCGAAGCGACGGGGACGGTCGTCGTTGTCACGACGGGGAGCACGATCGTCGCGGTTGAAGCTGCGCGGGGCGCGGTCGTCACGGTCGAAGCGACGGGGACGGTCGTCGTTGTCACGACGGGGCGCTCGCTCATCGCGGTCGAAGCGACGGGGACGGTCGTCGTTGTCACGACGGGGCGCACGGTCGTCACGGTTGAAGCTGCGCGGGGCGCGGTCGTCGCGGTCGAAGCGACGGGGAGCACGGTCGTCACGGTTGAAGCCGCGTCCACCGCGGTCGTCGCGCTCCGGGCGGCGCTGGCCACCGCTGTCGCGGGGCTCCCAGTTCGGGCGGGCGGGGCGCTCGCCCTGCGCCGAGCGGCCGCGACGCTCCTCGGCGTCCCAGCGCTGCTTCTGGCGCGGCGCGGTCGGCTCGGCAGCGCGGAACCCGCGGTGCTTGCTGCTGCGTGCGGCGGGGGTGCCGTTCGGGTGGCGGGGACGGTCGGAGGCGCGGTTGTCCGCGCCCTTGTTGTACGGGGCCATGTCTGCTTTCTCGGGTGCGCAACGAACCGCAGCGCCCGACAGCGACATCGGCGGGGGCTGCTTGCGGAGAGGGGGTTCATCCCGTCGCGATTCGACGTGATTCCAGCCCTCGAGCAACACACACCCAACAAAAAGCCCGTGATCACGATGTCACGGCGTCGAAGGCCGACCGAGCGAGTCTACGCGACCCCGCGCTCTGATGCCAGCCCCGTCGTCGACGGACGGCCGCGAGCCGGACCCGGCCCGGGCCTCCCGGCCTGCCCGTCGGTCAGGACTCGGCGAGCCGCTGTCGTTGCTCGGCCACGTCGAAGTCCGCCTTCGGCCACGAGAGCTGCATGTCCTCGAGTGCCCGGAGCAGGAGCTGCTGCACCGCCAGGCGGGCGTACCACTTGCGGTTCGCCGGCACGACGTACCAGGGCGCCTGCGGGGTCGAGGTCCGGTCGAACACGATCTGGTACGCGTCCTGGTAGCGATCCCACAGCAGGCGCTCGTCGATGTCGGCCGGGTTGAACTTCCAGTGCTTGTCGGGGCGGTCGAGTCGCTCGCCGAGGCGTTCGCGCTGTTCGTCCTTCGAGATGTGCAGCATCACCTTGACGATCGTGGTGCCCTCGGCGGTGAGGCGGTCCTCGAACTCGGTGATCGCGCCGTAGCGTCGCTCGATCTCGTCCGGCGCCGCGAACGCCCGGATGCGCTGGATGAGGACGTCCTCGTAGTGCGAGCGGTCGAACACGCCGAGCTGCCCGGCGCTCGGGAGCTGCCGCTCGATGCGCCAGAGGAAGTCGTGCTCGCGCTCCTCGGCCGTCGGGGCCTTGAAGCCCGCGTAGCGCACGCCGTTCGGGTCGACCGCACCGACGACGTGCGAGACGATGCCGCCCTTGCCGGCGGTGTCCATCGCCTGCAGGACCAGCAGCACCCGGCGCTGGTCGCCGGCGGTCGACGCCGCGTACAGCCGCTCCTGCAGGGCGGCGAGACGGGAGGCCCCCGCGGCGAGCGCTTCGAGCCCGTCGATCTTGCGGCCGGGGAAGCCCGGCGTCGCGTCCGGGTCGACCTGGTCCAGGCGGAAGCCCGGTTCGACGCGGAGCAGTGGTTCGGGATCGGCGTTCCAGGCCTTGCGACGGCTCACGGGTCCTCCTGCGGTCCGGGCGGCGGATGCCCCCTGCTCTCATCCTGGCACTGTCGTGGGTCCTCCGCTGGGTTCCTCCGCTGGGGTGACGTGGGCGGCTCCGGGTGCGGCTACCGTGGAACCGATGAAGTCCGGCCGCCGCACAGTGCTCGCGCTCGTCGCCGCGGTCGTGGCGCTCGGCGCGGTCGCGTCCTGCAGCACGGACCCCGTCGGCGACGAGAACGCGACGGTCACCGCGGACAGCGTCATCTACCCGCTGTCGCTGGAGTACCACGGCATCGACGTGGTCGCCGACGTGCCGTACGGCACGGCCCCGTTGCAGCGACTCGACGTCTGCTTGCCGGCCGACAGCGCCCCGGAGACGACCGCGACCCCGACGGCGACGCCGTCCGCCACCGCGACGCCCGATCCGGCAGCAGCTGCGGCCGCCACCGGTCGGCCGGCGGTGCTCATGATCCACGGTGGCAGCTGGTCGCACGGCGACAAGGCGACCGCGGCGTACCGGTCGGTGTGCAAGTACCTGGCGTCCGAGGGCTTCGTGACGTTCAACGTGGACTACCGGCTGGCGCCGACGGACCCGTTCCCGGCCGGCCTCGACGACGTGCGCCGCGCGCTCGACTACGTGTTCCGTCCCGCGACGCTCGAGACCTACGACGTCGACTCCCAGCGCGTGGGCGTGTTCGGCGGCAGCGCCGGCGGCAACCTCGCGGCGATGCTCGCGGTGACCGACCACGAGTCCGCCGCGTACGCCGAGGGCGACCGGATCCGTGCGGTCGTCGACCTGAGCGGCCCCACGAACCTGACGTCACGCTCGACCCGGGCCGACGGGGTGTCGGCGTCCTTCCAGCGGAAGCAGCTGCTCTACCTCGGCTGCCGGACGTACGCGAAGTGTCCGGCGGCCACCCGTGCGTCGCCGGAGTACCACGTGACCTCGGACACGGCACCGTTCTTCATCGGGCACTCGACGGACGAGTTCATCCCGCTGTGGGAGTCGCAGGAGTTCGCGGCCACGCTCCGGTCGAACGACGTGCCGGTCACGTTCGTGCAGGTCGAGGGCACGGCGCACTCGATCGCCCAGCTCGACGAGGCGATGAGCCGACGCGTCGCGACGTTCCTGCGGACCCAGCTCGGCTGACTCGCGGGCCGGTGGAGGTACGACCGCGGGCTGGCTGTGTGCCGCTGAAGCGACACTTCTCGCCGACGAGCGGCCGTCCGTGCCGCGAAAGCGTCTCTGTGCCGCCGGTGTTCGGCGGGGAAATGTCGCTTTCGCGGGAACGGGAACGGGCGCGGGGACACGGGCGGGAGGGGGCGCCGGTGCGCTCGCTGCAACGCACACCGCCGCGTGCCCCGGGTGGGTGGCACCCGGAGTCGGGACTACTGCCGATCGGCGCCACGCCGCAGACTTCGGGGGTGACCGACACCTCGACCCGCCCTGCCCGCGCCGCTGCGACCCGTTGGGACCGTTCCGCGCTGCAGACCTCTGCGGAGTTGCTGCTCGGGCTGTCGTTCGCCGCCACCATGGCCTTCGGCGGGTACGCGGCCGCGACCGGGCAGATGGCCGTGTTCGCGCAGGGGGCCGGGGTCGTCTTCCTGGTCACGCTCACCTGCGTGCTCGTGTCGTGGTTCCGGGCCGTCGAGCGCGAGGAGCGTGCTGACCACCGGGCCACTGCGCCCGTCGTGCCGGCCACGGTCCCGGTGCCGCTCACGACCGCCGCCATCGCGGCCGTCGACGCCGAGTACCGCCGCTAGCCCGGACCGCCGCTAGTCCGCCGCGGCCGCCGCAGCCGCACGCCGGTCGGCCCGCCGTTCCCGGGCTCGCTCGACCACGAAGTACAGCGCCGGCAGCACCACGAGCGTCAGCAGTGTCGAGGACACCAGGCCGCCGATCACGACCAGTGCCAGCGGCTGCGAGATGAACCCGGACTTGCCGGTCAGGCCGATCGCCATCGGCAGCAGCGCGAAGATCGTCGCCATCGCCGTCATCAGGATCGGACGGAGGCGTCGCGTGGCGCCCTCGATCAACGCCTCGCGCACCCGCAACCCGCGCCGTCGGTACTGGTTGACGAGGTCGATGAGCACGATCGCGTTGGTCACGACGATGCCGACGAGCATGAGCAGACCGATCAGCGACGCGACGCCGATCGGGACGCCGGACGCGATCTGCAGCAGGATCGCGCCCGTCGCCGCGAACGGCACCGACACGAGCAGCAGCAGCGGCTGGAGCAGGCTCCGGAACGTCGCGACCATGATCACGTAGACGATCAGCACGGCGACCAGCACCGCGAGCCCGAGCTGCGAGAACGCCGACGACTGACTGGCGGCGACGCCACCGATGGAGGCGGTCGCACCCTTCGGCAGGTCGAGCTCGTCGACGGCGGTCGTGACGGACTGCACGGCGGCACCGAGGTTGGTGGCGTCGGGCGTCACGGTGATCGTGGCGGTGCGGGCCGCGTTCGTCGTGGTAACGGTGGTCGGCCCCTCGGACTCCTCGACCGTGGCGACGTCGGACAGCGGGACGGTGCCGGTGCTCGTCGGGACGTCGAGGGCACGGAGTGCGGCGATGGTCGTCGGCGGCTCGGGGTCGGCGATGTAGACGTCGAGCGTCGCGTCGTCGATCTCGATGCTGCCGGTGTCCCGCGGTGAGACGGCGGCGGCGACGAGGCCACCCACCTGGGTCTCGGTGAGGCCCAGCGACGCGGCCTTCTGCCGGTCGACCCGGACGGCGAGGAACGGTTCCGCGGCGGACAGGTTGCTCGTGGCGCCCGTGGTGTCCGGGACCGACTGCATGGTCTTCAGCACCTGGCGCGACGCCGTCTCGAGCTGCGACTGGGTCGGCGCGGTGACGTCGACCTCGATGTCGCTGCTGCCACCGAACCCGCCGCCGGAGGACGCGATGGTGACCTCGCCGACGTCCTCGATCGTCCCGATCGACTTCCGGGCGTCGGCCTGGATCGTCGGCTGGTCGGCCTCGGCGTCGGTCGTCACGGCGTACTGCACCGAGGCGCTGCCACCCCCGCCGAACGCCGCCTGGATCGACTGGCCGCTCGTGCCGATGGTGGTCTGCACGGTCTCGACGCCGTCGACGTCCTGCAGTGCCCGCTCGACCTTGCGTGCGGACTCGGACTGGACGGCGAGGCTCGAACCGGCCTTCAGGTCCTGCGTGACCGTGAACGTGTTCTGCCCCGAGTCGCCGAGGTAGTTCGTGGTGACGAACGGCAGCGTGGCGACCGTTCCGCCGAGCACGATCACGGCGAGGAGGATGACGACGACCGGCTTCCGGACGACCCACCGGAGCACCGGCAGGTAGACGCGGCGCAGGCGGTCCACCCGGCCGGCGTCGTGCAGATCCGCCGCGGAGGCGAGCGCACCCTCCGAGCGGACGCCCTCGTGCTCCCGCTCGGCATCGATCGCCGACGGTGCCGCTTCCGCGTCCGTGTGCGCTTCCGCTGCCGTCGTCGCGGAGCCCGGCTTGGCCTTCGGCGGGCGCAGCCACCAGTACGCCAGCACCGGGACGATGGTGAGCGAGACGAACAGCGACGCGACGAGCGCCAGGGTGACCGTCACGGCGAACGGCCGGAACAACTCCCCCACGAGTTCGGCGACGAAGGCCACCGGCAGGAACACGGCGACGGTGGTCAGGGTCGAGGCGGTGACCGCACCGGCGACCTCGCGCACGGCGTCCCGCACGGCCTGGCCGCGGTCGACGCCCGGCTGCATGTGCCGCTTGATGTTCTCGATGACGACGATGGAGTCGTCGACCACGCGGCCGATCGCGATCGTGAGGGCCGCCAGCGTGATGATGTTGAGCGTGTACCCGGCGGCGCGCATGCCGATCGCGGCGAGCAGCACCGACGTCGGGATGGAGATCGCGGTGACGAGCGTGGAGCGCCACGACAGCAGGAACACCAGGATGACGATCACCGCGAAGGCGAGCCCGAGCAGGCCCTCTTCGGCCAGGGAGTCGATGGACTGCTGGATGTAGGGGGCCTGGTCGAAGACGACGGTGAAGCTGGGGTCGCCCTCGATCTTGTCCTCGATGCCGGGCAGGGCGTCGCGCACCGTGTTCGAGACGTCGACGGTGTTCGCTTCCTGCGTCTTCGTGATCGAGATCGTCAGCGCCTGCTGCCCGTCCACGCGGCTGATGGAGGTGCGCGGCGACTCGGTGATGGCGACCTTCGCGACGTCGCCCAGCGTGGTGTCGGTCGGCGTGGCCGCGGTCGTGGACGTGTCCGTCGCAGCGTCGCCGGTGGGAGCAGCAGCGGTCGCACCCGTACCGGTGGCACCCGCAGCCGTGCCGTCACCGGACGATGCGGTCCCGTCGGCGCCAGCGGCGCCCGACCCGGACCCGTCCGAACCCGACGAGCTCGACGAACTCGACGAGCTCGTCAGCGGCAGGGCGCGGATGTCCTTGAGCGAGGCGATCCGCTCGCCCGTCTGCACGGACAGCGTCGAGCCGTCCTCGGTGATCGTGCCGCCGGGGATCAGGGTGCCGTTGTCGTCGAGCGCGTCCGAGATCGCCGTCTGGGTGAGGCCCCGGGCGGCGAGCTCGTCCTGGTCGGGCGTGATGACGACGCGACGGCCCGGGTTGCCGAAGACGTCCGCCTGCCGCACGCCGTCGAGCTTCTCGAGGTCGGGGATCGCCGAGGCCTGCAGCCGGTCGACGAGCTGCTCCTGGTTGCCGGACGCCGAGACCGCGACCTGCAGCACCGGCAGGTCGTCGAAGGACCCGGTGACGATCTGCGTCTGCACCGAGTCGGGCAGCGACAGCGCGTTGACCGCGGTCTGGATCTTGTCCTCGGCGCTGGCCAGGTTCGATCCGTACTGGAACGACGCCGACACCACGCTCTGTCCGGTGGACGAGGTCGCGCTGGTGGACTCGAGGTCCGGCACGACCTGGATCGCCTGCTCGATCTTCGTCGAGACGTCGTTCGACACGACCTCGGGCGTGGCACCGGGGTACGCGCTGACGATCGCGACCTGCGGGAACTCGACGCTCGGGATCAGCTCCTGCTTGAGGTTCGACAGCGCGATGCCGCCGAAGATCGCGACGACGACGGTGACGAGCGCGATGAGGGCCCGGTTGCGGAGGCTGAAGACCGAGAGGAGGTGCACGTCATCGATCCTCGCAGCCACAGCCCGTGCGCGCCCGCATCAGGCCTTCGGATCAGCCGCCCAGCAGCAGGTACGCCCCGAGCACGCCGACGGTGCCGACGACTCCCGTGCCCAGTCCGACCACACGGCCGACGGACGAGCGTGCGGTGCCCACCCCGACGGCCAGGAGCAGGACACCGACGACGATCTCGACCACCCAGGTGACCGGTCCGGTCGTGGCCACCACCTGCAGCAGCGCGCGGACACCCTCGCCGATCAGGATCGCGGCGGTGACCCCGAACGCGCCGGCACGCCAGCGGGCGTCACGGGACCGGACGAACACCGCGACCGCGCCGGCGAGCAGCCCGGCGGGGATGCCGAGCAGGACCCACGGGTTCGTCAACGAGAGGGAGTCGGGGTACCCGCGCAGGTTCGTCGTGGCCCAGTACCCGACGTGCATGAGTTCGAGCAACACGACGCCGAGGGCCATCGCGAGCAGCAGGGCGAACCGCCCGGCACGGACCCCGGCGCCGATGCAGAGCGCCACGGCGACGAGGAACCAGGGGCCGGCCGAGTTCGCGACGGACGACAGTGCCGGCACGGCCTGCCCGAACGAGGTGAGGACGCCGGCGAGCAGCGCACCGCTCAGGGCCATCGTGACGCGCACCACGGCGGGTACCGCGGGGCAGGGTGCCGACGAGGACGACGTCGGAGACGCAGCAGCGGCCGGAGCACCGGCGGACAGGGTCGCGTTCATGGCATCAGCATCGCCGCAGCCGTCCCGGGCCACATCACCCCGGGGAGCGACATGGCGGGTGCATCTTCACCCCAGAGGATGACGTGCCGGCGTCAGACCACCGCGGCGAGCGAGCCCCGCACCCCGGTCGACTCCCCGCCCACCCGCGCCCACGCCCGTTCGAGCACGTCCACCAGACGCCCGCGGTCCGCCGGCGCCATCGTGAACGGCACCCGCAGGAACCGTTCGAACCCACCGTCGGGGCCGAACACCCCGCCCGAGGCCAGCACCACGCCCTCGGACCGCGCGGCGAGCACGAGCGCACTCGACACCGGCCGCCCGAGGCCCACCCACGTCGTCAACCCGCCCGCCGGCGACGGGACGTCCCACTCCGGGAGCCGTGCCCTGAGCGCGCCCACGACGTCGTCGCGACCCTGTCTGAGGGACTCGCGCCGCGCCTCCAGGACGGCCGCCGTCCGTGGGACCAGCTCCCGCGCGACCAACTGGTCGAGCACGGGCGTGCCGAGGTCGCCCGTCGGGCGGGCGGCGAGCAGCCGCTGCAGGAGCGCCGGTGCAGCGCGGATCCACCCGATCCGCAGGCCGCCCCAGAAGACCTTGTCGGCCGACCCGATCATCACGACCGACGCCCCCGACGGGTCCGCCGCTGCCAACGGCAGCGACGGCGAGCCCTCGATGCGGAGCTCGCCCATCGTCTCGTCGGCGATCACCGTCGTGCCGACCGACGCCGCGACCGACAGCAGGAGCTGGCGGGTCGACGCGGTCATGGTCGCACCGGTCGGGTTGTGCAGCTCGGGCATGACGTAGGCGACGGCCGGGGCGGTCCGGCGCAACGTCGTCTCGAGCGCGGCGGCGTCCCACCCGGTCCGCGCGTCGACCGGGACGCCGACGAGTCGTCCGCCGGCCTCGCGGAACGCCTCGTGCGCGTGCGGGTAGGTCGGCGACTCGACGAGCACGGCGTCACCGCGGCGGACGAGCACCCGGGCGA
Source organism: Curtobacterium sp. JUb34 (assembly GCF_003755065.1). NCBI lineage: Bacteria > Bacillati > Actinomycetota > Actinomycetes > Micrococcales > Microbacteriaceae > Curtobacterium > Curtobacterium sp. JUb34. Next base: position 115,425 of record NZ_RJVH01000001.1, read on the forward strand.
GCAGGGCGATGGCGTGCTGCGCGCCGATCGTCACGATCACCTGGGACGGGTCGGTCGGCAGCCCGCGCGCGGTGTACCGGTCGGCGATGGCGGCTCTGAGCCCGGGGTCGCCCACGGTGTCGTACCCGATGCCGGCGAGCGCCGCTGGCACGTGCCGCATCGCCCGCTCGACCGCTTCGGCGATCCCGGGAGCCGAGTGCAACGCGGCCTTGCGCAGGTCCAGCAGTTCGTCGTCGACCACGCCGCCGAGCCGTTCCGGGTCCGGGCGACCGATGAGCGACGCCGGCAGGTGGACCACGCTGCCGGAGCCGCGGACCGACACGACGAACCCGTCGGTCCGCAGCCGGGCGTACGCGTTCGCCACGGTGGTGCGGGAGACACCGAGAGCGGCGGCGAGCCCGCGCTCCGCCGGGAGCCGCACCCCCTGCGCGACCCGGCCGTCGATGACGAGCACCCGGATGGCGTCGGACAGTGCCTCGTAGGCCGGTGCATCGGTGCCGTCACGCCAGTCGGTGAGCAGCAGGGCAGCAGAACGGGCACTCAGCAACACGGGGGTCATGGGTCCACGGTAGCGCGATTGGCTCTCGACCAGCAGTCCAATCGGAGCGGACGATGAACCCATGCCCCGCAGCACCGCCCTCACGTTCCGCTTCGTCCAGCTCTTCGTCGGCCTGTTCCTCTACGGCGCCTCCACCGCGCTGCAGGTCCGAGCGGTCGTCGGCGTCTCGTCGTGGACCGTCCTGACGCAGGGCCTCGAGAACGTGGTGCCGTGGTCGTTCGGCGTCATCACCGTCGTGTCGAGCGGCGTCATCCTGCTGCTCTGGATCCCCCTGCGGCAGAAGCCGGGCATCGGCACCCTGCTGAACGCCCTGGCGATCGGACCGAGCGCCGACCTGGTGCTCTGGCTCGTGCCGGAGCCCTCCGGCCTGCTCGCCCGGATCGCCCTGTTCGCCGGGGGCCTGGTGCTGCTCGCGATCGCGACGGCGTTCTACATCGGCGCGGGGTTCGGCACCGGGGCCCGCGACGGCCTGATGGTCGGGCTGCACGAGCGCCTCGGCTGGCCGCTCTGGCTCGCGCGCACCCTGGTGGAGGTGTCGGTCGTCATCGTCGGGTGGATCCTCGGCGGGAACGTCGGGGCCGGCACCGTCATCGCCGCCTTCGCGATCGGCCCGATGGTGCAGCCGCTCATGCCGTTCTTCCGGCGGTTCCCGTGGAGCCCCGAGCGGCGGGCCGTCCGCGAACCCCTTGCGGAGTCGCGAGTCGCGATATAACGTGACCTCCACAGACGCGATACATCGCGAGTTGGAGGAAGCACCATGGCGCAGGAGAAGTGGCTCGTCGACGAGCCCAAGGTCATCGACACCGGTATCGTCCGCACACTCCGTGTCGGACTCGTCGGTGGTCAGGTGGACGTCGTCGCACACGACGAACCCACCGCACGGGTCGAGGTCCACAGCGTGTCCGGCAAGCAGCTGAAGATCGAGGTCGACGGCGACACGCTCACCGTCGACCACCCGCAGATCCGGTGGGACGACCCCATCGGGTTCCTGAAGTCGTTCCGCGGCAAGGCACTCGCGGACGTCAGCATCCTGGTCCCCCGCGACGCCTCGGTCACCCTGGGCGTCGTCTCGGCGGGCGCCCTGCTGTCCGGCACGAACCGCGGCGCGATGCTCAACACGGTGTCCGGCGACCTCGTCGTCGACGGTGTCGCCGGCGACGTCACGGTCAACGCCGTCTCCGGCGCGACGACCATCCGCGAGCTCGACGGCGCCCTGACGGTCCACACGGTCTCGGGTGACGTCGTGGCCACGGGTGAGATCCCGCGGTTCCAGGCGGACGGTGTGTCGGCCGACGTCGTGCTCGACCTGCACGGCGTGCCCGAGTCGGCGCGCGTCAACACGGTCTCCGGCGGCGTGAGCGTCCGGCTCGAGGACGGCGTCGCCTACCAGTGCACCGTCAGCACGGCGTCGGGCAAGCTGCAGTTCGACGACTCCGAGATCCGCGGTGTTCGCGGCTCCTACGTCAAGCAGGGCGGCGAGCTGGCCGGCCACTGGCTCGACCTGCGGGTGAACTCGGTGTCCGGCGACATCGCGGTGCTGCACGCCCCGCCGGCGGCAGCGGAACCGACCGCGGCCCCGACGACCCCGGCCGCACCGACCACCCCGGCTCCGCCGACTGCTCCGACCACCCCGGCCGCCCCGACCAACGACGGCGAAGTGCCCGGCGGGGTTTCCGGTACTGCTCCCGCCGCCGACACCACACCGACCAACGACGGCGAGGTGCCCGCATGAGTCCCGTCTTCGCCCACGGCCACCTCCGCCTGTACCTGCTCGTGCTGCTGGCGGACCACCCGATGCACGGCTACGAGCTCATCCAGGCCCTCGGCGACCGGTTCGGCGGCACCTACGTGCCGAGTGCCGGCACCGTGTACCCGCGCCTCGCGAAGCTCGAAGAAGAGGGCCTGGTCTCGAAGACCGCCGACGGCCGCAAGACCGTCTACGCGATCACCGAGGCCGGTCGCACCGAACTCGCGGCGCGTGCCGACGAGATCGCCGCGGTCGAGTCCGGGGTCGCCGACTCGGTGAAGTCCCTGGCCGACGGCGTCCGCGCCTCGGTCGGCGAGGCGATGCGCTCGCTCCGTGCCGACCTCGCCGCCTCGGCGGAGAGCCCCGGCACCGGCGCCCACGAGGACCCCGTCTCGGTCCCCTCCGAGAGCGCCCGTGCCCTGCGCGAGCTCGAGATGGCGCTGTCGTCGTTCCGGCAGCAGGTCCGCGCGGACCTGCGTCGGCGCGCGACCCGCGGCACGCTCCGCGCGGACACCGTGACGCGTCTGCGGGACGGCCTGGAAGCCCTGCGCAAGTCGCTCTGACGACCCGAGCCCGCCAGGCGGTCGCGCCCCGCGCCTCCCGGCCGCCCTCCGCACCACCCGCCCTCGGAACCAGGTTCCGGACACAGCACCACGCCGATCCGTGGTGTCGTGACCGGAACCTGGTTCCGTCACGGCACGGGGGCGAACCCGTCCAACACGTCCACCACCGCCAGACGCTCACCGTGCTCGATGCGGGCGATGGTGGTGCGGACGGCTGCCAGCTGCCGGGCGAGCCGGTCCCGCTCGCGCTCGAGGCCGACGACGTGCGCGGCGAGCGCCGACGCGTCGTCCGGCTCGGTGTCGAGCCGCCGGCCGATCTCGGACAGACCGAGGCCCGTGCCGCGCAGCAGCAGGATGCGCTGCAGCCGGACGAGTGCCCGGTCGTCGTAGCGGCGGAGTCCGCCGTCGCCGACGGCGGTGGCCGGCAGCAGTCCGATGGCGTCGTAGTGGCGGAGCGTGCGACTCGACACCCCGGCGGATCGCGCAACGTCGGCGATGCCGTGGGGCGCTTTCGCAGCTGCGGCGGCGTTGTCTGACGGATCCCTCATGCACCTCACCGTAGAGGTTGACGCGGCGTCAACCGCAAGGGGCCGCCCGGAGTCGGAGCGGGCGACGTGCGCCCGACCGGGAATGACCGCCCGGGCACCCGTGTTGACTCCCGCCCGGAACTGAGTAGGTTTGCCGCTCGTGACGAACGAGGTCCGGTCGCTGAAAGCGCGACTGATCGGGGATCCCCTCCCCTCCGAGAAGCTCGAAGGACAGCTCCTCCCGAAGCACCTGGCGCTGCCGATCTTCGCGAGTGACCCGCTGTCCTCCGTCGCGTACGCACCGCAGGAACTCCTGATGATCCTGCTGCTCGGCGGCATGTCGTTCCTGACGTTCGCACCGTGGGTGGCCGCGCTCGTCGTGCTGCTGCTCGTCGTGGTCGTCGCCTCGTACCGGCAGCTCATCAAGGCGTACCCGTCGGGTGGTGGCGACTACGAGGTGGCGCACCGGAACCTCGGCGAGAAGGCCGGCCTGGTCGTCGCGAGTGCGCTGCTCGTCGACTACGTGATGACGGTCGCGGTGTCGGTGGCGTCCGGCGTGGACAACATCATCTCGGCGCTGCCGATGCTGAACGACGTCCGCGTCGAACTCGCGCTCGTGTTCGTCGTGCTCCTCGCCGCCACGAACCTGCGCGGCGTGCGGGAGTCGAGCAAGGCCTTCGCCGTCCCCACCTACCTGTTCGTGGCGTCCGTCTTCGTGATGGTCGTCACCGGCCTGGTCCGGGTCGCCACCGGGCACGCCCCCGTCGCCGAGTCCGCCGGCTACACCGTCGACAACGTGGAGCACACCACCCAGGCGGCGTTCATCCTGCTGCTCCTGCGCGCGTTCGCGTCCGGCTGCTCGGCGCTCACGGGCGTCGAGGCCATCGCGAACGGCGTGCAGGCCTTCCGGCGCCCGAAGATCAAGAACGCGCAGGCGACCCTGGTGGCGATGGGCGGCATCGCGATCGTCCTGTTCATCGGGCTCATCACCCTCGCGCTCGTGTCCCGCGTGCACTACGCCGAACGCGCCTGCGACCTGCAGGGGTTCGCCGACTGCGCCTCCACGCCGCAGCGGTCCCTCATCGCCCAGATCGCGGCGGCGACGTTCGGCGACAACTCGGTGCTGTTCTTCGTCATCCAGGCGACGACGGCCGCGGTCCTGCTCCTCGCCGCGAACACGGCCTTCAACGGCTTCCCGCTGCTCGGCTCGATCCTGGCCCGCGACTCGTACGCCCCGAAGGCCCTGTCCACCCGCGGCGACCGGCTCATCTACTCGAACGGCGTCATCGTGCTGGCGCTCGTCGCTGCAGCGCTGCTCGTGGTCTACCGGGCGAACGTCACGAGCCTCATCCAGCTGTACATCATCGGCGTCTTCGTGTCGTTCACGCTCGGTCAGACGGGCATGGTCGTGCACTGGACGCGCCTGCTGCGGGCAGACCGGACCGGCACCGGGGACCCGTCCGTCAACCGCGCGCAGGTGCTGCGCTCACGCACCATCAACGCGATCGGCGCCACCTTCACGCTGGTCGTCCTGGTCATCGTCACGATCACCAAGTTCACGCACGGTGCCTGGCTCGTCTTCCTGATCATGCCGATCCTGTACGTGCTCATGCTCGGGGTGAACCGGTACTACCGCGACGTCTCGCACGAGATCGAGGCCGACGTCGAGACCGAGTTCGGCGCGACCGGCGACCACGCGGTCGTGCTGGTGAACAAGCTGCAGAAGCCCGTGCTGAAGGCCATCGACTACGCGATCGCTGCCGAGCACGCCAGCTGCGAGGCGGTCCACGTCGCGATCGACGACGCCGACGCCCAGCACCTGCGCGACCAGTGGGCCGAGTACGGCATCCGGATGCCGCTGACCATCGTGCCGAGTCCGTACCGCGACATCTCGATGCCGCTCATCAAGTACATCAAGGCGCACCGGCTCGAGCACGGCTCCGAGGTCGTGACGGTCTACACGCCGATCTTCATCGTCGGCCACTGGTGGGAGGGCCTGCTCCACAACCACCGCGGCCGTCGCATCCGCAAGAAACTCCTGCTCGTGCACGGGGTCACCGTCGCGCTCGTGCCGTGGCTGCTCGACTCGTCGGAACTGCTCTACGGCCGTCGGTCGCGTCCGCTGCCCGGCCAGGAGCGTCGTGGCGAACCGGTGCGCCCACCGCTCCGCCGGTCCGGAGCGGGCTCGGCCGCGGCACCGGTCGACGGCTCGACCGACGACCGCCTGGCCCGGTCGGCGCAGCGGAACAGCCTGCAGCCGCGGAACGGTCCGCAGCCGCGTCGGGCCACTCGTCCGGCGGGTCCCGCCGAGGGCGTCGACCCCGCGCTCTGCACGGGTGAGCTGCACGCGCTCGTGCCGACCTCGCCGCGCCGGGGCGACGAGTCGTAGCATCTGACGTCATGACGATCACGGACCTGCGGACGTTCGCCACGTTCGACGGCCACGGCGGCAAGGTGTCGAAGCGCGTCGAGGTGCTGGACCACGAGCCCGCCGCGGGCAGCCCCCACGAAGGACTCGTCGCGGTGCGCGGCGAACACCCCCTGGGTGCGCTCGACGAGCGCGCTGCCGACGAGTCGGCAGCGCTGGCGCGCGGCGTCCCCAGCGTCGGCTGGGTGGACCCGTCGACGCTGCGCGACTGGTACCGCCCGGACCGCGTTGTCATCACGCGCCTCGAGGCGCGGCAGTCCGGCATCGAGCCCGGCCTGTACGCCGATTCGCGCGGTCGCGGACGGGTCCGGATCGACGGCCTGGAGGCACGGCTCGCCCCCGACGGTCGGCCCGCCTTCCGCGCACTGGCCGGTTCCGACGCGCCCTGGGTCGTCGACGTCCCGCTGCCGACGGACCAGGCGGTGCGGCTCGTGGCGGTCTCCGAGGTCGACGAGGGCTTCGAGGTCGTGACCGCTCCGGTGTCCCCGTTCCTGCAGCCCGGCGAGTACGTGGCGTACGACGACGACGTCCCCGGGCTGCCCCCGCGGCCGTCCAGCGGCCGGGTCGTGGTGTCCGCGACGGTGCTGCTCGACGGCTCGCTGCACGAGGTCGAGCGGATCGACGAGCAGGCCGCGACGATCTGGGTCCGGCGCGACGGGCGCGCGGTGCCGATCGCCACGAGTGCGGTCGGCCCGGACCTGGTGCGCTACACGGCCACCCCGGCCTGACGGGGGACAGGCGGCTGCGCGGCGCGTCGGGGGTGCGGCGTAGCGTCCCCGGCATGAGTGATGCAGAAGAGACCCTCGGCGGCGCCCGTCCGGACCCGTCGACCGACGCGAGCAAGGACCCCGAGCAGTGGGTCACCGGTGACGAGCCGATGACCGGACCGCAGCGCAGCTACCTCGACACCCTGGCCCGCGAAGCCGGCGAGGAGCTCTCCGCCGACCTCACGAAGGCCGAGGCCTCGGAGCACATCGACCGCCTGCAGCAGCAGACCGGACGCGGCACGGACTCGTCGGGTTCCTGAGTGGGGGTCCGCCCTTCGGCGGACCCCAGCCTGGGCATGTTCTGGTCATATCCGGGCAGACCCCCGGACGAGGGGCTTCGATGACGTGTCACCGGATACCTTCGTGGCCATGCGAACGACATCGACCTCCATCGGCCTGACCGCGCTCCGCATCGTCCTCGGGGTGGTGTTCATCGCCCACGGCGCGCAGAAGTTCGCCCAGGGCATCCCGAACGTCGCTCAGGGCTTCTCCGGCATGGGCGTCCCGCTCGCCGACGTCGCCGCGCCCCTGGTGGCCGGTCTCGAACTCGTCGGCGGCGTGCTGCTCGTGCTCGGCGTCGCGACCCGCGTCGTGGGTGTCCTGCTCGCCGTCGACATGGTCGTCGCGGGGTTGCTCGCGCACGCGTCGTCCGGCTTCTACTCGCAGGACGGCGGCTTCGAGTACGTGCTCGTCCTGGCGGTCGGGTCGCTCGTCGTGGCGCTGACCGGACCCGGGCGGTTCTCGCTCGACGCCGTGTTCCTGCTCGCGTCCCGCCGGCGTCGTGGCGTGCAGGAGCCGCTGCCCGCCTGACCCGCGTCGCGGCGGCGCTGCCTGCGGCCGCCCGTACCGCGGCGGCTCGCACCGTGCGAGCTTCCGTACTCGGTGCGTGCCCGCGTGGCTCGCACGGTGTCCGGAACCTCGCACCGTTCGCGCGGGACCTCGCACGGTGCGGGGTCCCGCGGGCTCACGAGCCGGCGAGCACGTCCATCACCTGGCGGGCGATGAACCGTCCGGCCCGGTTCGCACCGATCGTCGACGCCTGCGGCCCGTAGCCCGCCAGGAACAGCCGCGGCTCGTCGACCGAGCGCCCGTCCGCCACGACGACCCCGCCGGCCGCGGTCCGCAGGTGCAACGGCGCGAGGTGCCGCAGGTCGGCTCGGAACCCGGTCGCCCAGAGCACGGCGTCGGCGTGCACGTGCGCGCCGTCGGCCGTGACCACGCCGGTCTCGTCCATCCGGGTGAACATCGGCTGGTCGCGCAGGATCCCCCGGTCGATGCCCGCCCGGATCCGCCGCGAGACCGGGACGCCGGTGCCGCTGACGATGCTCGGCAGCACCTCGCCGGCACGGGCGGCCCGGTCCTGCTCGTCGACGGCCGCGACCGCGGACTCGAGGTCGAGCGACGCGGTGTCCGCCCACACCATCGGCCGCCGCGTGAACCAGTGGGTGGACCGGGCGACACCGTCGAGCTCGAGCAGGAAGCCGATGGCGCTCGTCCCGCCGCCGACCACGACGACGTCCTGCCGCGCGAACTCCGCGGCGCTCCGGTAGTCGGTGGTGTCGAGTTGTCGTCCGCGGAACACACCGCGGCCCGGGTACCACGGCACGAACGGCGTGCCCCAGGTCCCCGACGCGTTCACCACGACGTCGGCGCGGATCCGGGTCTCCGTGCCGTCGGCGGAGCGCGTCGTGACGCAGAGTGCGCCAGCTGCCGTGTCGTCGTCGAGCCGGGAGACCGACGAGACCGAGACCGGACGTCGGACCCGCAGGTCGTAGTGCTGCTCGAACCGCCGGTAGTACTCCCCCACGACGTCCCGGGCGGGTCGCGACCGATCGGCGTCGTCGAACTGCAGACCCATGGCCCGCATCCCGGGCAGGTCGTGCACGCGGTGCGCCGCGCCGAGCCGCAGGGCCTCCCACCGGAACTGCCAGGCACCACCCGTGCTCGGGGCGCGGTCGAGCAGCACCAGGTCGCTGCCCGGCACGAGCCCCAGGCGGCGCAGGTGGTATCCCACGGACAGTCCGGCCTGCCCCGCACCGATCACGACCACACGGGCGTGCTGGTCGACTGGGTTCTCGAGGGGTTCGGTCATCACTTCGATTCTCCTGTGCGCGGAGCCGTCGCGGCGACGTCCAGATCGAGGTACATGGTAGAGTGATCGGCAGATTTCAAACCACGAACCGTCTGGTTCCCCGAGTGATCTTCCGTCATTCGCCAGGACCGGACCAGAGCCGAACGAGGGGGTCACGCATGGGGCGCGGCCGTCAAAAGGCGAAGCACACCAAGGTTGCCCGCGAGCTGAAGTACTTCAGCCCGCAGACGAACTACGGTGCACTCGAGCAGGAGCTCTCCGCCGGACAACACTCCGATGACGATCTCGTCGACCGCTGGGCGGACCAGTACGGTCCCGAGGCGGCAGACGACGCGGACGAGTTCGAGACCGAAGCGGACCAGAACAAGTCCGCCTGACCTGCATCGCCGTCACGCCGCGCGCCCTCGGGCAGCGCGGCGTTTCTGCGTGCCCTGGCAGCCGGCTGCCGAGGTCGCCCGACGTGCCGCCAGCCGGACCTCGCGGGCGCATGGACTGCCGCCCGGACCACGTCCGAGCGGCAGTCCGTGCGACCGCGACCAGCCCGGGTCAGGCGGCGTAGCTCCCGACGAGCCGCACCGCGCCACCGTCGACACCCTTGGCGCCCTGCTCGAAGCCGGACAGGTCGCGGGCCGACGTGGCGATCGTGCCGACGGGCCAGGCGGGCATCCCTGCCACGCCGAGCGACTCGATGACGTCCACCGCGGCGCTGGCGGACACCACGGCGAACATGCCGATGCCCAGGTTCCAGGTGCCCTCGGTGTCCTCGATCGGCGTCCCTGCCATGTCGGCGAGCACCCGGAAGACGGGGAGCGGCTGCCAGGTCGAGCGGTCGACCTCGATCCAGGAGCCGACGGGCAGGACGCGCGCCAGGTTCGCGGCGATGCCACCACCGGTCACGTGCGACAGGGAGTGCACGGCGCCCGGGTGCTGCTCGAGCAGCTCCAGCAGCGGCGTCGTGTACAGGCGGGTGGGCTCGAGCAGGGCTTCGCCGACGGACACGCCGCCGAACTCGGGCAGCTGGTCCGCGTACCCGACCCCGCGCGACGCGAGGATGTGCCGGACGAGCGAGTACCCGTTCGAGTGCAGCCCTGACGACTCGATCGCGAGCACGACGTCGCCGTCCTGCACCAGGTGGGCGCCGAGCTGCGAACCGGCCTCGACGACACCCGTCGCGGCGCCGGCCACGTCGTAGTCGTCCGGACCGAGCAGCCCCGGGTGCTCGGCGGTCTCGCCACCGACAAGTGCGGTGCCCGTCGCCGAGCAGCCGCGGGCGATGCCGGCGACGATGTCCGCGATGCGGTTCGGGACGACACGCCCGCAGGCGATGTAGTCGGTCATGAACAGCGGCTTCGCGCCGACCACGACGATGTCGTCGACGACCATGCCGACCAGGTCCTGCCCGATGGTGTCGTGCTTGTCGATCGCCTGCGCGATGGCGACCTTGGTGCCGACGCCGTCGGTCGAGGTCGCGAGCAACGGGTGTGCGAAGTCCTTCAGGAAGGACACGTCGTAGAGTCCGGCGAAGCCGCCGACGCCGCCCAGCACGTGACTGTTGTGGGTCGCCGCGACGGCGGACTTCATGAGTTCGACGGCGAGGTCACCGGCGGCGGTGTCCACTCCGGCTTCGGCGTACGGGTTGGGCATGCGGAGTCCTTCGCGGTGACATGGCAGACTTGTTCGGTACCCCCCGATTCTACGGTCTGGAGCACACCCGCGAATGTGCGGCATCGTCGGCCTCGTTGCACAGGGCCCCGCCAACCAATCCATCTACGACGCACTGCTCCTCCTGCAGCACCGCGGGCAGGACTCGACGGGCATCGCCACGGTCGAGGGTCACGTGCACCACATGCACAAGACCCGCGGCCACGTGCGGGAAGCGTTCCGCACCCGTGACATGCGCGCGCTCCTCGGCACCATGGGCCTCGGCCACGTGCGCTACGCCACCAAGGGCGCGGCGAGCAACGAGGAAGAAGCGCAGCCGTTCTACGTGAACGCGCCGTACGGCATCGTCCTCGTGCACAACGGCAACCTCACCAACACGCGAGAACTCACGCGCGAGCTGTTCGACATCGACCGTCGGCACCTGAACACGACGAGCGACACCGAGCTCCTGGTGAACGTGCTGGCGCACGAGCTGCAGGGGCAGGTCCGTGGCACGGACCTCGACGCCGGGCAGGTCTTCGACGCCGTCGAGCGCGTGCACGAGCGCGTCGAGGGCTCGTACGCCACGATCGCGACGATCGCCGGCCACGGGCTCCTGGCCTTCCGCGACCCGTTCGGCATCCGGCCGCTCATCCTCGGGCACAAGTTCGACGAGGCCGGCCAGCCCGAGTGGGTCGTCGCGAGCGAGTCGCTGGTGCTCGAGTCCGGCGGCTACGAGATCGTCCGCGACGTCGCCCCGGGTGAGGCGATCTTCATCGAGATGAACGGGCAGATGCACGCCCGGCAGTGCGCGAAGAACCCGCGGCTCGTGCCGTGCTCGTTCGAGTACGTGTACCTGGCGCGTCCTGACTCCGTCATGAACGGCATCTCGGTGTACGACGCCCGCCTGCGCCTCGGCAACCGGCTGGCGGACACCATCGAGCAGTACGCACCCACCGGTGACATCGACGTCGTGATGCCGATCCCGGACTCGTCGCGCCCCGCGGCCATGCAGGTCGCGCGGAAGCTCGGCATCGAGTACCGCGAGGGGTTCTACAAGAACCGCTACGTCGGCCGGACGTTCATCATGCCGGGCCAGGCGGAACGCAAGCGGTCCGTCCGGCAGAAGCTCAACGCGATGTCGTCGGAGTTCAAGGGCAAGAACATCCTGATCGTCGACGACTCGATCGTGCGCGGCACGACGAGCAAGGAGATCGTGGAGATGGCCCGCGCCGCGGGTGCGAACGAAGTCACCTTCACGAGCGCCGCTCCCCCGGTCCGGTTCCCGCACGTCTACGGCATCAACATGCCGACGCGCGACGAGCTCATCGCGCACGACCGGAAGATCCCGGAGATCAACAAGGTGCTCGGCAGCGACCACCTGATCTACCAGGAGATCGGCGACATGCGGGACGCCATCATCGAGGGCTCGGACGTGACCGACCTCGAGATGAGCTGCTTCACGGGCGAGTACGTCACGGGCACCGTGAGCCCGGAGTACCTGTCCTGGGTCGAGGCGAACCAGCTCAGCTAGGTCGCGTCCGAGACGCACCCACCTGACGGACGGGAGGCCCGGTGCCAGCTGGCACCGGGCCTCCCGTCCGGAGACGGTGGCGGCTACGGCCGCTGGTCGCCGTGCTCGTCGATCTCGCCCTCGACCGTCTCGGGCGGCAGCTCGACCTCGACGCGCTCCGCCGTCAGGCGGGCCGCGCGCCGGGCGAAGACCCGGTCGAACACGACGGCGACGACCGCGCCGACGAAGGCGCCGATCGTGACGCCCCACAGGCTGAAGTAGCCCACCAGGCTGCCGAAGCTCGACTCTTCCTGCTGGCCACCGAGGTTCATGGTGAGCGAGACGACGACCAGGGTCGCGATGAACCCGAGCACCGCGCCGCCGACGATGAACACCCCGAACTTCGGCGCACGACGGATCGTGACCTCGTCGGAGGTGGAGACGGCGTTCGGCGCGGGGGCCGGGACCGGCTGGTCGTCGGGTCGATCGGTGTTGCTCACCCACCCATTGTCCCCCACTGTGGGACGTCCCCCGGCCTGTGCGCGCACTCCGATCCGGGAGAGGATGATCCGTACCGCTTGGTATCCCATGGGCAGGAGGTGACACGGATGCGAGAACGGACCGTACGGGGGCGAGGCCGCACCCCCGGCATCCCGGCGCGCGTGACCTGGCCCGTGATGCAGCGTCGCGAGGAGGACCGTGCCGTGTCCGTCGTCGCGGAGCACCGGTGGAGCGTCGCGCTCGTCGGCGCTCCCGGTCTCGGCAAGAGCACCGTCGCGGCCCGCGTCACCGACCGCGTCGCCGGACGGGACGGCTCCGGCCGCACGGTCGTGGTGCCCATCACCGCCGTCGCCACCGGGCGGTCGATGCCCTTCGGGGCGATCTCGGACCGCTTCGGCGAGCTGCCGGCGACCCTGTCCGAGCTGTCCGACGACTCCGGGGCCGAGCAGCGTCTCCGGGCGATCGCCGACCTCGCGGACCGTGACGTCCTGCTGCGCGTCGACGACGCCGACCACCTCGACGCGATCTCCGCCCGGTACGTGGCGTGGCTCGTCCGACACCAGGGCGTTCGGCTCGTCCTGACCTGCCGCGACTTCACCGCGCTGTCGGAACCGCTCCGCGCCCTGTGGCAGGACGACCTGCTCGAGCGCATCGACCTCGAACCGCTCAGCCTGCGCGAGACGTCGGCCCTGGTGGCCGAGGCGCTCGGCTCGCAGCTCGAGAACGCGTCGGCCGAGCGGGTGCACCGCGCGACCGCCGGCAACCCGCTCTACCTGCGCGAGGTGGTCCGGGCCGCCCGTACCTCCGGCGCCCTCGAGCACACGGCGTCCGGGTGGTACTGGCGGGGGCGGGTGACCGCGTCGAACAGCCTCGCAGACATGTACCGGACCGAGCTCGGCGCACTGCCGGAGGACCTGCGCGACGTCGTCGACATCGTGGCACTCGCCGACCCGATCCCGCTCGCGCGGCTGCTCGGTCTGGTCAGCGGTGGCGACGTCGACCGCGTGGTCGCGCTCGGTCTGGTCCGGATCGACTCGCTCGACGACGGCGCCGCGGTGGCCCGTCCGCAGCACCCGCTCGTCGGCGAGGTCATCCGCGCCCTGGTCCCGGTGGCACGGCGCACGGCGCTGTTCGCCCGCGCGAACGCCTTCCGCGCCGACAGTCCCGAGGGCGCTCCGCCCGCCGCACGGTTGCGGTCGGCGCTCTGGGCCCTCGACTGCGGTGTGGTGCCCCCGGTCGAGCAGCTGCTCGACGCGGCGCAGGTCGCGGTGCGGCTGCAGGAGCACGAGAGCGCGATCGCCCTGACCTCCGCCGCACTCCGACGGACCCTGCACCCGAACGAGCAGGTCGCCGCGCGCTGCCTGCGGTCACTGGCGTACTCGTACAGCACCGGGCGCGAGGCCGGTCGTGCCGACGCCGAGGCGGCCTGGGCGGTCGTCCGAACGGACCGCGCCTCGGTGGACGACGCGTTCGTGGTCGAGGCCTGCGAGATCCTCGCCAACATCCGGCAGTTCCACGACGACGACGTGCTGGCCGCGGTGGCGCTCACCGACGTCGCCAGCCGCCTGGTGTCCGGCGAAGCGGTCGAACGGCTCCGGCTGCTGCGGCTCGCGCACCTCGGCTGGGGCGGGCGCTTCGACGAGGTCCGGGTCGAGCTCGAGCGCAGCGGCATCGTGCACGCTCCGACCATCCCGTTCGCCTTCCTCAGCGTCGCCCCCTGCGCGATCATGGCGCTCGCCACGGCCGGCCGGCTCGACGACGCCTCGGCCCTCGGCCGCCGCGCCCTGGCCACCGCGGTCGAACACCTCGAGGACGCCCCCTGGAGCGTCGGCGAGATCGTGTCGGTGCTGCACCAGGTGCAGGTCTGGCGGGGCGACCTCGCCGACCTGCTCACCGAGGTGCCGGTCCGACGTTCCAACCCGTACCTGAAGTACGACTTCACCCTCGAGCTCATCGGCGACGGCAACCTCGCCATCGGGCAGCGGCGCTGGGACGACGCGATCGCGGCGTTCTCGGCGGCCTGCGAGCGCTACGACGTCGCGGACCACGGCGGCTTCGCGGCCTACCCGTGGGCACGGCTCGCGATGGCGTACGCCTACGCCGGCCGCACCGAGGACGCGACGCGTGCCCTCGACCGTGCGCGGGCCACCCCGCAGCGGGCGATGCGGATCACCGGGGAGCAGGTCGCGGTGACGATCGCCTGGACCGAGGCGGTGCTCGGCAACCCCGCGGGACTCCGCCATGCCGACGACATCATCGACCGCGCCACCGCGAGCGGCGCGTGGACGCACGTCATGTACGCGCAGACGCTGCACTACGCGATGGACATGCTGCACGGACGCGAGACCGGCGCCTCGCTCGGTCGGATGCGCGAGGCGGCAGCCCGGGTCGACGGACCGCTCGCCGCGGCGATCGTCGAGTACGCCGACGCCCTGACCGCCCACGACCGCACGCGGGTGATCGCGGCGCAGGGGGTGCTCGCGTCGCACGGCATGGCGGTCACGGCCGGTCGGCCGAAGCCACCGCTCACGAACCGCGAGTACCAGGTCGCCGAGCTCGCGGCGCAGGGGATGAGCAACCGCCTCATCGGCGAGGCGCTCGGACTCTCCACCAGGACGATCGACGCACACCTGTCACGGGTGTTCGCCAAGTGGGACCTGCACGCGCGGTCGGAGCTCGCCGGCCTCTTCTGAGCCACCCTGTCACGCAAGAACGTTGCGCATTGCAGCACGACGCGCCGCTCCGGTTGACACGTTGTGTGGAACTTCGCGTACCTTGGTCCCTGTCGCCGGGTTCGGACCCGTTCGGGTCGGGTCCGAATCCCGGCGACTTCAAGCGTAGGTTCGCAGTGCATGCGCCCGCATCGGTAGGGACTACCTAATTCGGTTCGTCCGCCTAGGGAGTGCTCGACGCGACTAGAGCGCGACCCGCACCGGCAGGAACGCCGTCAGGTCCGCACGCGATCCGGACGCGCTGACGCGCGACTGCGCGACCGCCTCGTCCCAGGTCAGCTCCGCGGTGGCGAGCGCGAGCCACGTCGTGGCGTCCGTCTCCACCACGTTCGGCGGCGTGCCACGGGTGTGTCGGGGGCCGGGGACGGCCTGGACCGCGGCGAACGGCGGCACCCGGACCTCGACGCTGTTGCCGGGCACGTCGTCGGCGAGACGCTGCAGGGTCCACCGGACGGCCGTCGCGACGGTCGCCCTCGCCGTGTCGCCCTGCTGCACCGCGGTCAGTGCGGCGCGGCCGACGGCGTCCTCGATCCTCCTGGGTGGCATCTCCACAGGCTAGCCGTCGCCTCGCGGCGGGCGAGTCCTCATCGGTAGGGTGATCGGGTGCGAATCCTCGTCCTCGGTTCCGGTGCCCGCGAGCACGCGATCATCACGGCCCTCCTCGCTGAGCGGGCGGGCCACGTCATCACGGCCGCTCCCGGCAACGCCGGCATCGCCGCCGACGTCGAGACCGTCTCCCTCGACCCCACGAACGGTGCTCTCGTCGCCGAGTACGCGATCGAGAACGGCGTCGAACTGGTCGTCGTCGGGCCCGAGGCACCGCTCATCGCCGGCGTGGCCGACCCGGTCCGCACCCGGGGCATCCCGGTCTTCGGGCCCGGCAAGGCCGCCGCGCAGCTCGAGGGCTCGAAGGCCTTCGCCAAGCGGATCATGTCCGAGGCGAACGTGCCGACCGGTCGCCCGGTGTACGCCGGCACGGCAGCGGAAGCCGTCGCGGCGATCGACGAGCTCGGCGCACCGTACGTCGTGAAGGCCGACGGCCTCGCCGCCGGCAAGGGCGTCCTCGTGACCGAGGACCGTCAGGCCGCCATCGACCACGCCACCTACTGGCTGCAGCACGGGCACGTCGTGGTCGAGGAGTTCCTCGACGGCGAAGAGGTCTCGCTGTTCTTCCTGAGCGACGGGCACGACGTCCGGCCGCTCAGCCCCGCGCAGGACTACAAGCGCCTGGCTGACGGCGACCTCGGGCCGAACACCGGCGGCATGGGCGCGTACTCGCCGCTGCCGTGGCTGGCCGATCGTTGGGCGTCCGAGCAGGCCTTCGTCGACGAGGTCACCGAGCTGGTCGCGCTGCCCACCGTCCGTCGCCTCGAGCACGAGGGCACGCCGTTCGTCGGCCTGCTCTACTGCGGCCTCATCGTCACGGAGCAGGGCGTCCGGGTCATCGAGTTCAACGCACGCTTCGGCGACCCGGAGACCCAGGTGGTCCTCCCCCGCCTGGCGACGCCGCTCAGCGGACTGCTGCTCGCCGCCGCGACCGGTCGACTCGGGAGCACCCCGGCGCCGGAGTTCCGCGACGAAGCCGCCGTGACCGTCGTGCTGGCGAGCGAGGGCTACCCGGAGAACCCGCAGACCGGCCGGCCCATCACCGGCATCGACGCCGCGAACGCCCGCGACGGCGTCTCCGTCGCCCACGCCGCCACCGGAGTGCTCGACGACACCCTCGTCGCCACCGGCGGCCGCGTGCTCAGCGTCGTCGCGGTCGGCTCCGACTTCGCGCAGGCGCGGGAGCGCGCCTACGCGGGACTCGGCGACATCACCCTGCAGGGCGCGCAGTACCGCACCGACATCGCCGCGAAGGTCACCCGATGAGCGGCGCGCCCGTGATCGCCGGCTGGGACCACGTCTCGTCGGGCAAGGTCCGCGAGCTGTACGTGCCGACCGGCACCCCCGACATCCGGAGCGCGTCCGAGCTGCTGCTCGTGGCGTCCGACCGGGTCAGCGCGTACGACTTCGCGCTCGAGCCGCCGATCCCGGGCAAGGGCGAGCTGCTCACCCGCCTGTCGCGGTTCTGGTTCACGCAGCTGAGCGACGTGCCGAACCACATCATCGGCCCGTCGTCCGGCGGCACCCCCGTGCCGGCCGAGGTCGAGTCGCGGTCGATGCACGTCATGCCGCTCGAGATGTTCCCCGTCGAGTGCGTCGTGCGCGGGTACCTGGTCGGCAGCGGCTGGGCCGAGTACCAGCAGACCGGCAGCGTCTGCGGCGTGGCCCTGCCCCAGGGGCTGTCGAACGGCGACCGGCTGCCCGAGCCGATCTACACGCCCGCCTACAAGGCACCGCAGGGTGAGCACGACGAGAACATCTCGTACGAGCAGACCGTCGACCTGGTCGGTGCGGACGTCGCGGCGACGCTGCGTGACCTGTCGCTGCACGTGTACACCGAGGCGGCGGCGATCGCCCTCGAGCGCGACGTCGTGATCGCGGACACCAAGTTCGAGTTCGGCCAGGACGCCGACGGCCGGATCCGGATCGCGGACGAGGTCCTGACGAGCGACTCGAGCCGGTACTGGGACGCCCGCGCCGACGGTCGCACGGACTCCTTCGACAAGCAGATCGTGCGCGACTGGCTCAGCGCCAACTGGGACCGCCAGGGCACGCCGCCGGTGCTGCCCGAGGCGATCGTGTCCCGCACCGCCGCGCGCTACGCCGAGCTCATCGAGCGCCTCGGCGCCTAGCGAGCCGGGCGACCGCCGGCGCCGAGCGAGCCGGACAACCGCCGGCGACCGCCGACGACCCGTCGTCAGAGGTCGCGCGCGACCACGACGACGGTCAGGTCGTCGCCCGGGTCGTGGTCGACCGCACGCGAACGCACCCGCTGCAGGAACGTCGCGACGTCCGGCGACTCGCGGTAGAGCGCCCCGAGCTGCGACAGCGACGCGAGCGTGGAGTCCCACAGCTCGAGCGCGCCGTCGCTGACCACGATGACCACGTCACCCGGCCGCATGACGAGTGATCCCGAGGCACGTTCGATGCCCGCCGGGTGCAGCCCGATCGGCAGGTCCGACGACCGCAGGATCCGCTCGGCGCCGTCGTCGCGGAGCTGCAGGACGAGCCCGTGTCCGGCGTCGGTGAAGTCGATCCGACCGGTCGAGGGGGTCAGTCGGCCGTGGAACAGCGTCGCGAAGGACTCGGCGCGGCTGAGGTCGGGTGCGACCTGCGCCTCGAGCTCGGCGACGGCGACGTCGGGTGCCACGTCGCCGCGGGCGAGCAGGGCGCCGCGGATGTTCGCGGCGAGCAGCCCGGCCGACATGCCCTTGCCCATGACGTCGGCCACCGTCAGGTGCACCGCGTCGTCACCGGAACGGTGCCAGTCGTGGAAGTCGCCGGAGACGACGCCGTGCGGAACGGACAGGCCCGCGATGCGGTAGCCGGGCACGTCGACCGTGCCGGGTTCGAGCCCCGCGAGCACCGAGCGCAGGCGGTCCTCGTCGGCACCGGCGGCCAGTTCCCGCTCGGCCCAGACGCCGAGCTCCTGGAGCAGGGCGAGCTCGTCGGCGTCGAGGGTCCGCGGTTCGGGATCGATGAGGCAGAGGGTGCCGACCTTGACGTCGTCGTCGCCGAGCCGCAGTGGCACGCCGGCGTAGAAGCGGACGTTCGGGTCGCCGACGACCATCGGCATGTCGGAGTAGCGGGCGTCGATGCGCGCGTCGGGCACCAGCACGGGGCCGCGTTCCCCCATCGTGCGCCCGCAGAAGGTGTCCTGCAGCGGGATGACCGGTCCGAAGTGGGCGTCGCTCTGCTGGGACTTGATCGTCAGCGAGGTGTCGCCCGCCAGGTTCAGGAACGAGCCGGACACGCCGAGGGCCTCACGCGCGATGCGGGTGATCCGGTCGAACCGTTCCTCGGCACCGCCCTCGACCACGTCGAGCGCGGCGAGCAGTGCTGCTCGGCGCACGGCGTCGGGCGCGCTGGTGACTGGGACGGTCGTCGCGGTCTCCGGGTGCATGCACCCACGCTAACGCGCCAACCGGACAGGGCCTGTCCCCACTACGGAGGACGCACCACCCCAGTCCACGGGGCAGGCACGCCGAGCGGACGCGACGGTCGTCCCCGGTCCGGACCGATCCGGCGCCGGACTACCCTGGACGCGTGTCCCGCCGCGTCCTGCCCACCGTCGCCCTCGCTGCGGCGGCCCTGCTGACGCTCGCGGGGTGCGGCGCCCACGACTCCACCGGCCAGGTCTCGGTCACGGTGTCGGACAACGCCGCCGACCACCCGTACGAGGTGAAGGTCTTCGCGTCGACGGGCAAGCTGTCGGAGCACCAGCGGGTGTTCCCCGGCGGCACCGCGGACTTCGCGGGCGTCCCGCTCGGCACGGTCACGGTGCGTGCTGGCGAGCTCTGCCCCCAGACGACGACGGTGACGAACGACGCCGTCGCGACGGTCACGCTGACGACGACGGGCTGCTGACCCCCGGCGCCACCAGGTGCTCGACGCGGGGCTCCCCCGCGACCTGGCGGACGGCCTCGAGGGTCCGTGCGTCGTCGCCGGTCTGCCGGACCTCGTGCTGGTCGACGTGCTCCTGCCAGGACCCGACCCGGAACGCCTCGACCCACGCGTCGGGCCCGGCCGCGGTGTCCCGGTACAGGTTCCAGTCGCGGGCGCCCGTCCGCCGCCGACTGTGCCCGAGGAGCGCGGCGGCGGCGCGGAAGGTGTCGACGACGCCGTCCGGCACGGTCCAGTGCACGAGCACCAGGGTCTCGCCCGTGGCGTCGGCGTGGTCGTCCGGCACGATCGTGACGTCGCCGAACGGCATCGGTGCGACGGCGCGCTGCCGGTCGGTGAGCGCCGGGAACCCCGACACGACGATCAGCACGGCGCTCAGGGCGGTGACCACCCCGGCCCCCGCGAGCACCCCGACGACGCCGAACGGCGTGGCCACGACCCCGGCGAGCGCCGCGCCGACCGCGGTGCTGCCGAACAGGACGAGCTGGTAGGCGGCCAGTCCCCGCGCTCGGACCCAGGCGGGCAGGAACGCTTGCACCGTGCCGTTCAGGGTGGTGACGACCCCGATCCACGCGACGCCGCCGACGACCAGCGCGACGAGGACCACGGACAGCACCGGGACAAGCGCGACGACGACCATCGTCGCGCCGAACACCACCGAGGCGACCCCGACCGTGCCGCCGGTGCCGATCCGCGCGCGGATCGCCGGCATCGCGAACGCGCCACCGACCGAGCCGATGCCGACCGCGGCCAGCAGCAGCCCGTAGCCGCCGGAGGTGAGTCCGAGCGGCCCGTCCGCGACCAGCGGCAGGAGCGCCCACAGGGCGTTCGCCGGCACCATGAACGCCGCCAGCTGCAGGAGGAGCCGGCGGACGACCCCGGCGTGCAGGACGTACCGGAGTCCGGCCCGGGTGGCGTCGATGAACGGTTCCGCCCGGGTCTCCGGCCGTCGGTACCCGCGCCACGTGACGAGGACCACGAGGAACAGTGCGAACGACAGCGCGTTCGCCGCGAACACGAACGGCACCCCGAGCTGCGCGATCACCACCCCGGCGAGCGCCGGACCGATCGACCGGGCCACGTTGACGCCGACCGAGCTGAGCGCCGCCGCGTCGGTGATCATCGCGCGCGGCACGATCTCGGGCACGAGGGCCTGGTACGCGGGCAGCTGCAGGGCCGACGCGGTGCCGAGCAGGAACGTGACGGTGAGCAGGAGCGCCGGCGTCATCTGTCCCGTCGCGGTGAGCACGGTCATCGCGACCCCGACGACCACCTGGAACGCCTGCACCCCGATGAGGAGCTTTCGACGGTCGACGAACTCGCCGATCACGCCCGCCGGGATCCCGATGAGCAGGACCGGCAGGCTCGACGCGGTCTGCACGAGGGCGACGACGACGGGCGCCGCGTGCTCGTCGACGAGCAGCCACTGCGCGCCGACCGTCTGCATCCAGCTGCCGACGTTGCTGACGAGCACCGCGATCCACAGGGCGCGGAAGACCGGGATCGCGAGCGGCGCGAGCGCACCGCCACGCGTCGTCGTGGTGGGTTCGGCGGTCACGTCGCCTCCTCGGGGTGGGGCCGGGGACCGTCCGGGAGGCACGGTGCGCGTCCGACGCGCGCCGTGCCTCCCGGCCTGGTCGCCTGCAGATCGCTGGTCGCGTCGTCGGCGGTGGGCCGCGTCAGGACGTGGCGGTGGCCGTGGCCGCGCGCTCGATGACGTCGGCGACGTCCCGCGGGTGGGTCTGCATGACGAGGTGCGGTGCGGGGAGCTCCGTCACGTCGGTGATGCCGGCGCGGGTGTACCCGAAACGCTCGACGTCGGGGTTGATGGTGTGGTCCTCGGACGACACGATGGCCCACGCCGGGGTCGTCTTCCAGGCGGCGGCCGAGGCGGGCTCGCCGAACGCGGCGCCGGACAACGGGCGCTGCGACACGGCGAGGACCTCGGCGATCCGCGGGTCGAGGCCACCGGCGAAGACGGCCGGGAACGCGTCGATCGCGACCGAGACGTCGGTGCCGTCCTCGGCTCCGGCGACCGGGTACGGGGTGTACACGAGGTTGGCGGCGAGGTCGGAGTCCGCGAACCCGCCCTGCAGCTGGCCGAGGCTCTCGCCGACGTCCAGGACGTACCCGGCGACGTAGACGAGCCCGACGACGTTCGCGGCCTCGCCCGCGACGGTGATCACGGCGCCGCCGTAGGAGTGCCCGGCGAGGACGACGGGGCCGTCGACGTGCTCGGCCACGGCCCGGATCGAGGCGGCGTCCTCGGCGAGGCTGCGGTTGTGCACGGGCGGCACGAGCACGGTGTGGCCGCGGTCGAGGAGCTCCCGGGTGACGGGGGCCCAGCTGGCGGCGTCCGCGAAGGCGCCGTGGACGAGGACGATGGTCGGTGCGGTCATGGGCGGCCTCCTGCGGGCTGGCGCGGTGCCGGGCGGGGGTGCCGGCGTCGTCACGCTAGGGCCGTCCGGACCCGGCCGTCCTGTCCCTGCCGTGCCCAGGCAGCGCAGCGATCGGCCCCGCCGCACCCGGGCGGCGGCCCCGGCACCGTCGGAAACGCCGCGTGGTCCGTGCGGGCGGGCACGCCGTCGGCCGAGCCGGGTCCTCGCGGGACCCCTTTCGCCCCGAGGGGAACGTCTAGCGTGAGCAAGATGGACAACGGGGACGGCACGACGACGACGTCGGCCCAGGACTTCGTGGACGCACTCGCCGAGCCGGCCGTCGTCTTCGACCGCTACCTCGACGTCGTGGCGGCGAACCGGCTCGCCGGGGCGGTCTCGGCGTCGTTGACGGTCGGCACGAACCTGGCGCGGTTCACGTTCCTGAACCCGCACGTCGAGGACTCGGTCGCCGGGTGGGAGGCCGAGGCCCACCGCACCGCGGCGACCTTCCGGGACTCGCTCGAGCAGCACGAGGCGGACACGCGGTTCCGCCAGCTCCTCGGTGAGTTGATGGCCAGGAGCCCGGCCTTCGCGAGCGAGTGGGCGGCCGGCGCCGACCGACCTGCGCACCGTGGCGTGACGACGTTCGACAACCCGCTCGTCGGACGGGTCCTGCTGCGGTGGGAGCAGTTCCGGCGGCAGGAGGACCCCGAGCACGTGCTGGTGGTCTGGACCGCTGCGGACGACGACGCTGCCGCGCACCTCGACGCCCTGCGCGCGGTGCTCAGCCGCTGATCGGTTCGCCGTCGACCGGTGCCGTGCGCAGTGCGGCGGCACCCGTCCGCCGCGCGTCGGGTCGGAGTTGCGCCGCGAGGTAGGCGACGGCCGCCGCTGCCGGGGTGCCCGGGTCGGCCCAGAAGGTGACGAGCACGTGCGAGCTGCCGGGGATCGCGAAGTTCTGCCAGCGGAACTCGATCCACCCGATCGGGTCGATCCAGTGCCGTGAGGTCCCCGTGCGCTGGACGGCGACGTCGTGCCGTGCCCAGATGCGGGCGAAGTCCGGGTCCTGCAGGGTGAGCGTCCCGACGATCTCCTGCAGGCGGGGGTCCTCGGGTTCGGCGTGCAGGCGCAGGGCGGCGACGACGCGGTGCGCGGTCGGTTCCCAGTCCACGGCGTGCTGCCGCGAGGCCTCGGTGAAGATCTGCAGGACGAGGTTGGCGCCCGGCTCCATGTACCCGGGTCCGAGTGCGCTCGCCAGCGCGTTGGACAGGATGATGTCCTGGTTCCGGTCCATCACGAACGCCGGGGTGTGCGCCCACTGCGCCAGCAGCGCACGGACCGAGTCGTCGATGCCCGGCGGATCGATGCCGAGGGGCCGTCGGCGCTCGGCGTGGGCGATCCGTCGCACGTAGTCGAGCGCCTCACCGTCGAGCCGCAGAGCCCGGGCCAGGGCCACCAGGACCTGGTCGGACGGCTGGTGGTCACGGCCGCGCTCGAGCCGCAGGTAGTACTCGGCGCTGATGCCGGCGAGCCGGGCGACCTCTTCGCGCCGCAGCCCCTCGACGCGGCGTCCGGGCTCGCGGGCGAGTCCGACGTCCTCGGGCTGGACGAGTGCCCGACGAGCGCGGAGGTACTGACCCAGACCGGACCGTCGCGCATCCACGGATGCAGGATAGCCGGAACCCGCAATGTACGCGAGAACCGCGGTTCTCAGACGGCGCCGGGTCCTCGTGCGATGGTCTCGTGCGGCTGCTCGCCGAAGCGCGCGCGGTAGTGCGCGGCGAAGCGTCCGAGGTGCGTGAACTGCCACCGTCGGGCGACGTCGCTCACCAGCAGCGCTCCGGAGCGCGAACGTCCGAGCTCGAGGTGGACCCGGTCGAGTCGGACCTCGCGCAGGTACTGCATCGGCGTCACCGCGAGACGCCGGCGGAAGAGGGCCTGCACGCCGCGCTCGGTCAGGCCGCACGAGGCCGCGATGTCGGCCACCGAGAGCGGCCGGCCGGCCTCGTCGTGCACGAAGCGGATCGCGCGGCGCATCCGGTGCTCGACGTCCGACCGCGACGGCGCGAACGTGGACAGCACGACGGTGGCGATGCGCCGGTTCACCGCGGCCCGCTCGTCGGCCCGCAGCGTCGGGTCGAGGACCCGACCGGTGACGTCGCGGAGCAGCGCCCGGAGCGGCTCGGTCCGGGGGTCGGCGGCGTCCGGCTGGCGGAACTCGGCCACGCCGTCGCGGTCGCCGAGCAGGGCCGGCGCCAGGTGCAGCAGGGTCATCGCCGTCGCGTCGGTGTCGAAGCTGTACGCCACGGACGCGGAGAGCATCATCGGGCGTTCGGCGCCGACGTCCCAGCTCGAGCCGTCGTCCGCGGTCAGGCGGGCACGGCCGTCGGCGAGCCAGAAGACCACGTGGTCCGGACGGGGCCCGATCGTGCCGGACCGGTGTCCGTGCGTCCCGATGCGCCGGATCGACAGGTCCGCGTCACCCCCGGTCACGTAGTCCATCGGCACAGCGTCCATCGGCACAGCGTCGGGAGTCGTCACGGGTCCGGCACCTGGTCCCACTCGTCGGCGTACCGCGAGAGCACCGTCCACCGCGACACCGGCCACGTGGTGATGAACGCACGACCGACCACGTCGTCGACCGGCACCGTGCCGTGAACACGGGAGTCCGCCGAGTTGTACCGGTTGTCGCCCATCACCCAGATGCGCCCCTCCGGCACGGTGATGTCGAAGTCGGTGCCGGAGACCCGGTCCGACCCGATCTCGGGCACCACGTACGGTTCGTCGACCGGGTGCCCGTTCACCGACAGGTGACCACCGGTGCCGCAGCACGACACGGTGTCGCCCGGCAGGCCGATGACGCGCTTGATCAGGTCGTCGCCCTGCCCGGTACCGAGCCAGCCGCCCGGGTCCTG
Organism: Curtobacterium sp. JUb34; assembly: GCF_003755065.1. Lineage (NCBI taxonomy): Bacteria > Bacillati > Actinomycetota > Actinomycetes > Micrococcales > Microbacteriaceae > Curtobacterium > Curtobacterium sp. JUb34. The sequence continues at coordinate 140,297 of NZ_RJVH01000001.1, forward strand.
GAACACGACGACGTCACCGCGCTGCAGCGGGACGGCGCCGGGGACGAGTTCGTTGACGAGGACGCGGTCGCCGACCAGCAGCGTGTTCTGCATCGACGCGGACGGGATGTAGAAGGACCGGACCAGGTAGGTCTTCACCAGGAACGACGCCAGCAGCGCCACGACGACGATGACCACCAGGTCGCGGAGGAACTTCCAGCCGGCCCGCTTCGGCTTCGGTTCGGACTCGGTGGCGCTCAATGCGTCAACACCACCTTCACGAGACCGATCACGAACGCCACGGCGGCCAGCACGATGCCGCCCCAGAGCCCGAGGAACGTGGGGCGCCTGCCGCTGAACCGCTGCACGAAGACACCGACCATCCCGATGCGCACCACCAGGATGACCAGGGCCGCCGTCTGCGCCCACCCCGCCGGGATCAATCCGGCCCACGCCACCGCGTACAGCACCGCGGGGATGAGCCCGGACGTCGCGATCGGGTTGGCGTTCCGCATGATGGTCGCGACTGATTCGCGCCGGGCGTCGTCGGTCTCGGACTCGTCGCCGCCGAGCCCGTGCGCCACCAGGTGCGCGAGGACGTGCGCCAGGTAGGTCAGCACCGCGGTCGCCAGGACGGCCCAGATCGCCGAGCCGTGGTGGATCGCGGCGGGGTCGACGGCGATCGCGGCGGCGAGCACCGTGATGTTGCCGTAGATGTAGGACGACATCCGGTCGCGCACGTGCTCGATCGGCAGGTCGCGCGGGTCCGGACGACCGCCGCGGGGTCCGCGTCCGAGCGGTGGTCGTGTGCGTGGCATCCGTCCATCTTGGCCCTCGCGCGCCGGTCCTCGCCGACAGGACGCCGAGTGCGATGGCCACGAGCGTGCCCGGTTCCGGCAGACTGGGTGGCGATCGGTGCGACGGAGCACCGAAGAGGAGGCCCGTATGACGTCCGCACGACCACTCGCCCTGGTGACCGGCGTGGGCCGCAGAGCCGGTATCGGCGCGGCGCTCGCCACCCGGCTGGCGACCGACGGCTGGGACCTGGCCATCTCGTGGTGGGGCCCGTACGACGACCGCGTGAGCGGTGGGGCGGATCCCGACGGGGTCGAGTCCGTCGTGCAGGAGTGCGAGTCGGTGGGTGCACGCGTGACGCGCCTCCCGGTCGACTTGGAGGACCCGGAACAGGCTTCCGCGCTGGTCGGCCGTGCCGAGACGGAGGCGGGCGCGCCCGTCACCGCGCTGGTGATGTCGCACTGCGAATCGGTGGACTCGGACTTCCGGACCACGACGGTCGAGTCGTGGGACCGGCACTTCGCCGTCAACGCCCGCGCGCCGTTCCTGCTCGTGCAGGCGTACGCGGCCGCACTCGAGCGCGCCGGCGATGCCGCACCACGCGACCGTCGGCGGATCGTCGCACTGACGAGCGACCACATCGCGTACAACCTGCCGTACGGGGCCTCGAAGGGTGCGCTCGACCGCATCGTGTTCGGCGCCGCGAAGGAGCTCGGCAGCCTGGGCGTCAGCGCGAACGTCGTGAACCCGGGCCCGAACGACACCGGGTGGATGTCCGACGACGTCAAGCGCTGGGCGGTCGAGGGGACGCCGCTCGGCCGGCTCGGACGCCCGTCGGACACCGCGGCGCTCGTCGGGTTCCTCTGCTCGGAGCAGGGCGCCTGGGTGAACGGGCAGCTGCTGACGTCGGACGGCGGGATCTCGAACCGCGCGTGACCGGTCAGCCGGCGCCGAGACTCGGGGTCAGCGACACTTCTCGGGGCTTCGGGCGCGAGGAGTGTCGCTCAGCCCGAGACTCGGCCCCTCGCGACCCGCTCGTCAGCCGCGACCGGGCGCGGTCACCTCGATGCGGTTCGCCCACGGGTCCTCGAACGCGACCGTCCGGCCGTCGTCGGCGGTCTGCACCCCGGTGTCGTGCATGCGTGACACGAGGGCGCCGAGGTCGTCGGCCCCCGGCACTTCGATCCGCACGAGTCCGAGCCCGAGGGCGAGCTGGCGGCGCCCGGCCCCGCGGGAGTTCCAGGTGTTCATCGCCATGTGGTGGTGGTACCCGCCGGCGCTGACGAACAGGGCCTCACCCCACCCGGCCGTCGTCGCGAAGCCGAGCTTGTCGACGTAGAACGCCTTCGCGCTGGCCACGTCGCCGACCGACAGGTGCACGTGGCCGACCTTGCCCGGGCGTGCCGCGGCGGTGTCCAGGGCGTCCTGCGTCAGGTGCTCCTGCAGGAACGCGTTCGGGTCGACGTACTTCGTGTCCATGTCGACCATGCCGTGCGTCCACGACCACTCGGTGCGGTCGCGGTCCCAGTACAGCTCGACGCCGTTGCCCTCGGGATCGGTGAAGTAGAACGCGTTGCTCACCAGGTGGTCGGCGCTGCCGGTGAAGGTCTGCGGGAACTTCGTCGCGACCGAGTACAGCGCCGCGGCCAGGTCTGCCCGGGTGTCGAACAGGATCGCGGTGTGGAACAGGCCGGCGTCGTGGGGGGACGCGTGCTGCATCGACGGCGCGTGCTCGAGGATCACGATCGGGATCGCCAGACCACCGGCGCCCGGTCGCCCCAGCACGGCGACGCCGCCCTCGTTCGAGAGCAGCGCGAGCTGGACGCCGTCGCGGTAGTAGCCGATCATCCGGTCGAGGTTCGCGACGCGGAGGGTGACGGCACCCATCCCGGTGTCGGCGGCGAGGAGGTCCTGCGTGTGCATGGCACCAGTGTGCGCCCATTTGGTTGACGCGTCAACCAAATGGGTTCATCGGGTGCACCAGAGCGACAGATCCACGCAACCCCGGCGCGAGGCACCCGCCAAAGCGACAGATCGCTGCGAACGGTTCGCGGCAATCTGTCGCTTTGGCGGACCAAGCGAACGCAACGACCTCCACCACATCCGTGCAGGATGGACGCGTGACTGATGACATCCGGTGGGAGGTGGTCGAGGAGAGCTCCCTCTCGCTCCCCGACCACGAAGCGATCGCAGCACTGCTGGCGCAGGCGTTCCCGGACTGGTCCCACTGGTACGTGGGCGGCCGCAGCTGGTCCGGCATGCAGCCCGAGCGCCGGGTCCTCGCCCGCGACCAGGACGGCGTCGTCCTGGCGCACGTCGGGATCCGCCGCATGTTCATCACGGTCGGCGGGCGCGACGTGCTCGTCGGCGACACCGGTCTCGTCGCCGTGTCGCCCCGGCTGCAGGGATCGGGCAAGGGCCGGGAGCTCATGGAGCGCACCCACGCCGTGCTCGACGGGCTCGCGGTGCCGTACGGCTTCCTCGGCGCAGGCGAGAACCGCATCCCCTTCTACGCGAAGCTCGGCTGGCACGAGTTCCCGGAGGTCGTCGGCACCTTCTCGGCGTTCACCGCCGAGGGCGCCGGCATCACGAACACGGAACAGGGCGGCTGGATGGTGCGGCCGGTGGCCGCAGCGCTCGAGGACTGGCCGGCAGGCGCTATCTGGCTGAACGGCCAGGAGGTCTAGGGCCAGACCACGAACGGACGGGAGGCACGGTGCCAGCTGGCACCGTGCCTCCCGTCCGTCAGGTGGTGGAGCGGGGCTTACGCCTCGACCGCAACCGTCTCCGGGTCCTCGTTCGAACCCGGCGCGCTCGGCACGACCGCGGCGCGCACGCGCGCACCGAGGTCGGCGTCGACGTTCGTCCAGTACGCGAAGACACGCTCGCGCAGGTCGTCACGTGTCACCTTCGAGACGTGACCGGCGATGTTGCCGACCAGGCGCTCACGGGCGGCGTCGTCGAGGACCTCGCGGACCATCGTGCCGGCCTGGCCGAAGTCGTCGTCCTCCGGGTGCAGGGTCGCCGCGGAGCGCTGCAGCGCGCCGTCCGACTCCCAACCGGGCACGTCGTCGGTCGCGGTCGGGTCGGCGTGCGCGCCACCGAGCGAGTTCGGGGCGTACACCGGCACCTCGGACTTCTGGAAGTCGAAGCGCATGGCGCCGTCCTTCGAGTACGAGTGCACCTCGTTCTTCGGGGCGTTCACCGGCAGCTGCGCGTGGTTGGTACCGACGCGGTAGCGGTGGGCGTCCGCGTAGCTGAAGATGCGCGCCAGGAGCATCTTGTCGGGGCTCGCCGCGATGCCGGGCACGAAGTTCGACGGCGCGAACGTCGCCTGCTCGATCTGCGCGAAGTAGTTCTCCGGGTTGCGGTTGAGCTCCATCGTGCCGACCTCGATGAGCGGGTAGTCGGCGTGCGGCCACACCTTCGTCAGGTCGAACGGGTTGAACCGGTACGACTCGGCGTCCGCGTAGGGCATGATCTGCACCTTGAGCGTCCAGCGCGGGAAGTCGCCACGCTCGATCGCGGCGTGCAGGTCACGGATGTGGAAGTCCGCGTCCTCACCGGCGATGCGGTCGGCGTCCTCCTGCGTCAGGGTCTTGTGGCCCTGCTCGGTCAGGAAGTGGTACTTCACCCAGAAGCGCTCGCCCTCGGCGTTGATCCACTGGTACGTGTGCGACCCGAAGCCGTCCATCTCGCGCCAGCTCGCCGGCAGGCCACGGTCGCCCATGAGCCAGGTGACCTGGTGCGCCGACTCCGGCGACAGGGTCCAGAAGTCCCACTGCATGTCGTGGTCGCGCAGGTGCGATCCGGGCAGACGCTTCTGCGAGCGGATGAAGTCGGGGAACTTGATGCCGTCGCGGATGAAGAAGACCGGAGTGTTGTTGCCGACGAGGTCGTAGTTGCCCTCGGACGTGTAGAACTTCAGCGCGAAGCCACGGGGGTCGCGCCACGTGTCGGGCGAACCCTGCTCGCCGGCGACGGACGAGAAGCGCGTGAGCATCTCGGTCTGCTGGCCCGGCTGCAGGAACGCGGCGCGGGTGTACTTGCTGATGTCCTGCGTGACGGTGAAGGTACCGAACGCTCCGCCGCCCTTCGCGTGGACGACGCGCTCCGGCACGCGCTCGCGGTTGAACTGGGCGAGCTTCTCGACCAGGTAGTGGTCGTGCAGCGCGAGGGGGCCGTCGGCCCCGACGCCCATCGAGTGCTCGTCGCTCGAGACGGGAGCGCCGGAGTTGGTCGTGGTGGTGGGGGTGCCGGACGGGGTGCCGGTCGTGTTCTGGTCGGACACGGTTCCTCCTTGGGTGGAACGGTTGGTTCGGTCAGGGGTGCTCGGGTGGTTCAGGGGACGCGCGGGGCGTCGGGGGCGTCTGCGCTTGCGCCTGCGTCTGGGGCGTCTGCGCCCGCGTCGTCGCGCTCGGCCGCGGCGCAGCGCTCGCAGATGCCCCAGTAGGTGACCTCGGCGGTGGTGACGGCGAAGCCGTGCGCGTCCGACGGGGTCAGGCAGGGCGAGTGTCCGACAGCGCAGTCGACGTCCTCGATCGCGCCGCACAGCGTGCAGACGATGTGGTGGTGGTTGTCCCCGGTCCGTCGCTCGTAGCGCGCGGGGCTGCCTGCCGGCTCGATGCGTCGGACGAGCCCGACGCCGGTGAGTGCGGCGAGGACCCCGTAGACGGCCTGGTGGCTGGTCGTCGGGAGTTCGGCGGTGAGTGCCGTGACGATGTCGTCGGCGGTGGCGTGCGGCATCGACTCGGTCGCGCGCAGTACCGCGAGTCGCGGCGTCGTCACCCGGAGGCCCGAGGTGCGGAGCAGATCGGCGTCGGCGTCCATGCTGAGCCTTTCTTTTGCAGGAATCAAGACAATGTGGCCACTGTACACGAGCTTCTGCCGACGGTCAGCGCGATGACGCATGCCGCTACCGGAATACGAAGTGTCACGATCCGGTCGCGATCAGCTGGGACGACCCTGGACCGACCGTTCCGCACGCTAGCGTCCGGACATGTCCACGAGCCAAGGTCTGCCTGAACAGGCGAACAGCGCACCGGACGTCCGGGGGATCATCGCGAAGCGGGACCTGGTCGTCGACCTCATCCGGACGGCCTGCGTCGTCCTCGTCGTCGTTGTGCACGTCACGATGGTCGGCGTCGCCGCCGACGACCAGGGGGTGCGGGTGACGAGCCCCCTGCAGGAGCTCCCGTGGTACGTCGCCGTCACCTGGGTCGGGCAGGTGATGCCCCTCTTCTTCGTGGTCGGCGGCTTCGCGAGCGCGACCGGCTGGCGCAGCACCGTCGCCCGCGGTGCACCGAGCCCCGCGCGCGACTACCTGGCCACCCGGCTGGTGCGCCTGTTCCGGCCGGCGGTCCCGCTCTTCGTGTTCCTCGCACTCGGGCTCGGGGTGGCGACCGCTGCCGGCACCCCGCCGGACCTCCTCGCCGAGGTCGCGTTCGGCATCGGTTCGCCACTCTGGTTCCTCGCCGCGTACGGCATCACGCAGAGCTGCGTGCCACTGATGATGCGCCTGCACGAGCGGGCACCGTGGGCCACCCTCGGCGTCCTGCTGCTGCTCGCCGGAGCGGTCGACGCGGTCCGCCTGGCCACCGGGGTCGCCGAGGTCGGACTGCTCAACCTCGGACCGGTGTGGCTCTTCGCCCAGCAGCTCGGGTTCCTCTGGGCCGACGGCTGGTTCGCGCGGCGGTCGAAGGCGCTCCTGCTCGCGGTGGCGGTCGTCGCCTACGCCCTGCTCGTCCCGATGACCTCGATCGGGCTGTGGGCACCGGACATGCTGCAGGACCTCAACCCGCCGATGCTCCCGCTGGCGTTCCTCGCGATCGCACAGGCCTGCCTGGTCCAGCTCGTGCACGCCCCGCTCACCCGCCTGATGCGCACCAGGGCCGCGCTCGGCGCCGTGTTCGTGCTCGGTCGGGACGGCATGACCATCTACCTGTGGCACCTGCCGCTCTTCATCGCGTTGAACGGGGTCGCCCTGCTGATGGGGGTGCCGTTCCCGACGCCGGGCCCCGGTCCGTGGTGGGCGTCCCGTGTCGTCGCACTGGTCGTGGTGCTCGCCGTCGCGCTCGGGGTCGCTCGGGCGCTGCGCTGGTTCGACCGCCCGCTCCCCCGCCTGCTGCCCTCGGCCGACCGTCCGTCGTGGCCCGTCGTCGCCGTCGCGGCGGTCTGCACGATCGGTCCGGCGTTCCTCGTGATGCAGCTGCACCTGTCGTTCGGGGTCGCGGTCGTCGGCGCCGTGGCCGTTCCGATCGGGGTGTGGTTGCTCTCGCGGACCACGCCGGCCAGGGGCGTCACCCGGATCTGAACCGGTTCTCACCGATCGGGGCCGCTCGGGTCTGCGCCGGCACACACGCCGGGCAGAGGATGGCACGAGGCCGATCCGCAGGAGGCACCCGACGCCGTCGACACCCGAGTTCTGGAGCACCTGGCGGTTCGACCCCCTGTCAGCGGTGATGATCGTCGTCGCCGCGGTCGCCTACGGCTGGTGGGTGGTCGGCGCCGCACGTCGCGGCGCACGCTGGCCCTGGTGGCGCACCCTCGCCTTCGTCGCGGCGCTGGCGTTGTTCGGCATCCTGCAGTTCGGCATCGTCGGCGTGTACGACCAGCAGCTGCGGTGGGCGTTCGTCCTGCGGTCCGCCCTGCTCTTCTTCGCGGTCCCCACCTTCGCCGCGCTCGGTGCGCCCGTGTCGTTGCTCCGGACAGGAGGCCCGGATCACCTCGCGCACGCCGCCGACGCCGCCATGCGGTCGCGTCCAGTGCGCCTGCTCGGCAACGCGATCGTCGCGCCGCTGGTCGCCCTCGTCCTGTTCGGCCTGTTGCTGACACCGTTCGCGGCGACGCTGCGGGAATCGTCCGTCTGGGCCGTTGTCATCACGGTGACGGTGCCGGCGCTCGGCTTCGGACTGCTCGCCCCGCTGTCCGAGCCCGGGGTGCTGCGGTCGTCGACGTTCGTCACCGCGGAGTTCCTGCTCGCGTTCGTCGAGCTGATGATCGACGCGGTGCCGGGCATCGTGCTGCGGATCACGAACCACGTGCTCGACGGCTCGGTGGTGCAGGCGGTCGGGCAGCCGTGGTTCCCGTCCCCGCTGCGCGATCAGCACCTGGCGGGCGACCTGCTGTGGTTCATCGCCGAGGTGGCGGACATCCCCGTGCTCATCTCGCTGTTCATCCGGTGGCAGCGGACCGACCGCCGCGAGGCCCACGCCGTCGACGCCCTGACCGACGAGCAGATCGACGAGCTGACGCGGGCGCACCTGCGGCGCCGCGGGTGAGCGCGGGGCGGGCGGCGGCGGCGCTGACCCGGAACGACATCGTCGACGTCGTACGACATCGACGGTGTCGCAACCCCGCGGCCGCAACCGTTGCCGACGCGGGGCAGCGACGAGACCGTTGTCGTACGACATCGACGGTGTCGCAACCCCGCGGCCGCAACGACCACGCCGCGACCCCGGACGCACGCGAGCCCCGGGCCGCTCGTGTGAGCAGCCCGGGGCCCGTGTGGTCGGCGCGGGTCAGGCGTCGGCGTGCTTGCCGTGGTGGTCGATGCCCGCGAGCTCGGCCTCGGGCGTCGCCGGAGCAGCGGCCGCAGCGTGCGCGCCGTGCGCGGTCGGCTTCGCGTCACCCTCGGTCGGGGCAGTGCCCTCGGCGCCCGGCTGAGTGGTCACGCCACCGGTCTGCTGCCAGGCGACGGTCTGCTTCGGCTTCGCCAGGAACAGCGCCGCCACGATCGCCGCGATGAGCACGATCGCCGGCAGGAACAGCGACTCGCCCATGGCCCGCGAGAACGGCTCGAGCAGTGCACCCGGCAGCGCGCCGACCTGCTGCTCGGCTCCGCCCGCGGACACCCCGCCGGTCGAGGACGGGAAGTTCGCGGTGATCCGGGCCTCCATCAGCGCGGCGATGCCGGCCGACCCGAGGACCGCACCGATCTGCCGCGTGGTGTTGTAGACGCCCGAGCCGGCACCGGCCAGCTTCGGCGGCAGGTTGCGGGTCGCCGAGACGGACAGCGGGCCCCACATGCAGGCGTTCGCGATGCCGAGGAGCGCGCTCGGCAGGAGCACCCATCCCCAGTCGGCGCTCGACGACAGCAGGGCGCCGAACCAGAACAGCCCGGCCGAGAAGCAGGCGAGGCCGAACGCGGCGACCCAGCGCGGGTTCCAGCGGTTGAGGTTCTTGCCGACGAGCGGGGCGAGGCCGGCGGACAGCACGGCCTGCGGCACGAGGAGCAGCGCAGCCTGGGTCGGCGAGAAGCGCAGGACGTCCTGCGCCCAGAGCATGATCGGCAGGGCGAACGAGGCGATCGCGACACCGACGGCCGTGATGGCGACGTTGGCGAGCGTGAAGTTGCGTTCCTTGAACAGGCCGAGGGGCAGCAGCGGCTCGCCCTTCTGGGTGCCCTGCCAGACCACGAACCCGGCGAGGACGACCAGGCCGGCGATGATCAGGCCCCACACCGAGATCGGGCCGGCGATGGCGCCCCAGTCGTAGGTCTCGCCCTCTTGGATGCCGAACACGAGCAGGAACAGACCGACCGCGGACAGGAAGATCCCGAGGTAGTCGAAGCGGTGGCCGTGGCGGTCGAACGACGGTACGAAGCGCTGCGCCAGGACGAACGCGACGACACCCACGGGGACGTTCACGAAGAAGATCCACTCCCACCCGAAGCCGTCGACGAGCAGGCCGCCGACGATCGGGCCGACGAGCGAGGCGACACCGGCGACGGCGCCCCAGAGACCCATCGCCGCGCCGCGCTTCTGCGGCGGGAAGATGCGCGTGATGACGGACATCGTCTGCGGGCTCATCATCGCGGCGCCGAGGCCCTGCACGACGCGGGCGACGATGAGCACCTCGATCGAGCCGGCCAGGCCGCACCACAGGCTGGCGAGCGTGAAGACCACGAGGCCGATCTGGTACATGACCTTCGGGCCGAAGCGGTCACCGAGCCGGCCCGTGATGAGCAGCGGCACGGCGTAGGCGAGCAGGTACGCGCTCGTCACCCAGATCACGGCGTTGATGTCCGCGTCGAGCTTCTGGGCGATGGTGGGGGTGGCGACCGACACGATGGTCGAGTCGACGAGGATCATGAAGAAGCCGACGACGAGCGCCCAGAGGGCGGGCCACGGCTTCTTCTCGGTCGTCCGCGGAGGCGTGACGGTGGTCATCGAGTGGTGTCCTTGCTGTTCGTGGGGAAGTCAGTGTCTGCGGGGACGGCCGGGCCGTCCCAGGGGAGGTCGCCGCTGGCGATGCGGTCGACGGTGGTGCTGAGCCACTCGATCTGCGCGGCGAGCATCGCACGGACGTACGACACGTCGAGCCAGTAGCGCTCGGTGAGCTGCTTGGCGTGCACGCGCTGGAGCGCCTCGTCGTAGTCGTCGCGCTCCCGTTCGAGCGCGACGATCCGTGCCCGGACGGCATCGACCGCCTCGGCCTGCGGCAGGTTTTCGAGGACGGAGAGCGCCAGGTGGAACTCCGGGTACTCGTCGGCGGGCTCGGCCACCATGCGGCGGAGGCCGTCGGCGAGCGCTGCGCGGCCGGCGTCGGTGATCGTGTAGGTGGTGCGCTCCGGGCGGTTACCGTCGCGGTCGGTGCCCACGACCTGGGCGAACCCGAGTTCGGCGAGGCGGCCGACCTGGTGGTACAAGGTGCCCGGGCGGACCTTGACGTTCCGCTCCTCCTGCCGGTGGAGCATCGTCTGGAACATCTCGTACGGGTGCATCGGCGCCTCGTTCAGCAGGTCGAGCGCGGCGAACGCGAGCGGTGTGAGCGACGCCATCCGTGCCTCCTGGCTGATCGATGCGGCCGTCTTCGGACTGGACTATTCGACTTCGAATATACGGAGGGGAACACACGTGAGCAAACGCACAGCCCGCCCTCCACAGGAGGCCCGGATCCGTCCCGGCGTGTCGCGCGCGCCCCGTAGACTGGTCGCGTCCCCCCACCCCTGAAGTGCTGGAGAGAACACGTGCCAACGATCGTCGTCGAGGTCATGCCCAAGGCTGAGATCCTCGACCCCCAGGGCAAGGCGGTGGGCAACGCCCTCGCACGCCTGGGCAAGGCCGACCTGACCAACGTCCGCATCGGCAAGCGTTTCGAGGTGACCGTCGACGGCCCCGTCGACGACGCCAAGCTGGCCGAGGTCCGCGACATCGCCGCCGACGTCTTCTCGAACGCGGTCATCGAGGACGTCGTCTCCGTGACCGTCGAAGGCCAGTGACCCGGATGCGCATCGGCGTCATCACCTTCCCCGGCTCGCTCGACGACCGCGACGCCCAGCGCGCGGTCCGTCTCGCCGGCGCCGACCCCGTCGCGCTCTGGCACGGCGACCACGATCTGCAGGGCGTCGACGCGATCGTGCTGCCCGGCGGGTTCTCGTACGGCGACTACCTGCGCGCCGGTGCGATCGCCGCGAAGGCGCCGATCATGGCCGAGGTCATCGACGCCGCTGGCAAGGGCATGCCCGTGCTCGGCATCTGCAACGGCTTCCAGATGCTGGCCGAGGCCCGTCTGGTCCCCGGGGCCCACACCCGCAACGCGCACCAGCAGTTCATCCGCCGCGACCAGAAGCTCCGCGTCGAGACCACCTCGACGGCCTGGACCTCGGGGTTCACCGCGCAGCAGGAGATCACGATCCCGCTCAAGAACGCCGACGGCCGGTTCGTCGCCGACGCCGACGAGATCAAGCGCATCGAGGACAACGGCCAGGTCGTCTTCCGCTACGTGGGCGTGAACCCCAACGGGTCGATCGACGACATCGCCGGCGTCTCGAACGAGCGCGGCAACGTCGTGGGCCTGATGCCGCACCCCGAGCACGCGACCGAGCCCGGCTTCGGCCCGGACACCGCCGCTGCCATGGCCTCCGGCACGGACGGCCTCACCTTCTTCACCTCCGTGATCGAGTCGACGCTCGTCAAGTGACGACCGCGACTCCAGTGACAGGGAACGACAACACCGTGACGACTTACGTGCGCCCGAAGCCCGACACCGTGCAGGATGCCGCGGCGACTCCCGACAAGGACCAGCCGTACGACGCGCTCGGCCTGAAGCCGGACGAGTACGCCCGCATCAAGGAGATCCTCGGCCGCCGCCCCACCTCGGGCGAGCTGGCGATGTACTCCGTCATGTGGTCCGAGCACTGCTCCTACAAGTCCTCGAAGAACTACCTCCGTCAGTTCGGCAAGAAGGTCACGCCGGAGATGACGAAGAACCTGATGGTCGGCATGGGCGAGAACGCCGGTGTCGTCGACGTCGGGAACGGCTGGGCGGTGACCTTCAAGGTCGAGTCGCACAACCACCCGTCCTACGTCGAGCCGTACCAGGGCGCCGCGACCGGTGTCGGCGGCATCGTCCGCGACATCATCTCGATGGGCGCACGCCCGGTCGCCGTCATGGACCAGCTCCGCTTCGGCGCGATCGACCACGAGGACACCGCACGCGTCGTGCACGGCGTCGTCGGCGGCATCTCGTTCTACGGCAACTGCCTCGGCCTGCCGAACATCGGCGGCGAGACGTACTTCGACCCGGTGTACCAGGGCAACCCGCTGGTCAACGCCCTGGCGGTCGGTGTCCTGCGGCACGAGGACCTGCACCTGGCGAACGCGTCCGGCGCCGGCAACAAGGTCGTGCTGTTCGGTGCCCGCACCGGTGGCGACGGCATCGGCGGCGCATCGATCCTGGCGTCCGACACCTTCACCGAGGGCGGCCCGACCAAGCGTCCCGCCGTCCAGGTCGGTGACCCCTTCGCCGAGAAGGTCCTGATCGAGTGCTGCCTCGAGCTGTTCCAGAAGGAACTGGTCGAGGGCATCCAGGACCTCGGCGCCGCGGGCATCTCCTGCGCCACGTCCGAGCTCGCGAGCAACGGCGACGGCGGCATGCACATCTCGCTCGACGACGTCCTGCTGCGCGACCCCACGCTCACGGCCGAAGAGATCCTGATGTCGGAGAGCCAGGAGCGCATGATGGCGGTCGTCCGCCCCGACAAGCTCGACGAGTTCCTGAGCGTCGTCGGCAAGTGGGAGGTCGAGACCAGCGTCCTGGGCGAGGTCACCGGCACCGGCCGTCTCGTCATCGACTGGCAGGGCCAGGAGATCGTGAACGTCGACCCGCGCACCGTCGCCGTCGACGGCCCGGTCTACGACCGCCCGGTCGCCTACCCGACCTGGATCGACGCGCTGCAGGCCGACACCGCTGCCTCGCTCGACCGGCCGGCCGACGGCCCCGCGCTCAAGGCGCAGTTCCTCAGCCTGCTCGGTTCGCCGAACCTGTCGTCGAAGAACTGGGTCACGAACCAGTACGACACCTACGTGCTCGGCAACACCGCGCTCTCCTTCCCCGACGACGGCGGCATGATCCGCGTCGACGAGGAGACCGGGCTCGGTGTCGCGATCGCGACCGACGCCAACGGCCGCTACTGCCAGCTCGACCCGAAGCAGGGTGCGCGCCTGGCCCTGGCCGAGGCGTACCGGAACGTCGCCGTCACCGGTGCCGTCCCCGCCGCGGTCACCGACTGCCTGAACTTCGGCTCCCCCGAGAACCCCGAGGTCATGTGGCAGTTCTCCGAGGCGGTCGAGGGCCTGGCCGACGGCTGCATGGAGCTCGGCATCCCGGTCACCGGCGGCAACGTGTCGTTCTACAACCAGACCGGCACCACCCCGATCCACCCGACCCCGGTCGTCGGTGTGCTCGGTGTCATCGACGACGTCGCCAAGCGCGTCCCGTCGGGTTGGCAGGACGACGGCCACAACATCTACCTGCTCGGCACGACGAGCCTCGAGCTCGACGGGTCGGCCTGGGCCGGCACGGTGCACGGACACCTCGGCGGTCGCCCGCCGGCGGTGGACCTCGGGCGCGAGAAGGAGCTCGCCGAGCTGCTCTTCGCGGCGAGCGGCGAGCAGCTACTGACGAGCGCGCACGACCTGGCGGACGGTGGCCTCGGCCAGTCGCTCGCCGAGTCGGTGCTCCGCTTCGGTCTCGGCGCCCGCGTGGTGCTCGACGAGCTCGAGTCGCGCGACGGCGTCGACACGGCGACCGCGCTGTTCTCCGAGTCGACCGGTCGCGTCATCGTGACCGTCCGGCGCGAGGACGACGTCCGCTTCCAGGGCCTGTGCGACGGCCGGGGCTTCCCGGTCCTGCGCATCGGCGTGACCGACGCCACGTCGAACGCGCTCGAGGTCCAGGGTGCGTTCACGGCGACGCTGGACGAGCTCCGCGGCACGCACAACGCGACGCTGCCGGCCCGCTTCGGCGACGTGATCGTCGAGGACGTCACCGAGGGGTACGTCGGCCGCGGGCCGCTCGATTCCGACGGTGCCTTCTCGCCGCGCACGGACTCCTAGGCCCGGCGGACACCGCGTGCCCATCGTCACCCTGCCCTTCGCGGAACTCGTCGACCGGTTCGGCCCCGTGCCGGACGGCATCGAGCTGGACGTGTGGGACGTCGAGGCGCCGTACGGTCGCCCGGACGACGTCGCCATCACGTTCCTGCCGTTCTACTTCGGTGGACGGCACCGCTGGCAGTTCGTGCACGACCTGCCGGCGCTCGAGCTCCTGCAGCTCCCGAGCGCCGGCTACGAGCACGCGGTGCCGCACGTGCCCGGTCACGCCCAGCTGGCGAACGGTCGGGGCATCCACGACGACGAGACCGCCGAGCTCGCCGTCGGGTTGGCGCTGACCTCGCTGCGGGAGATCTCGGCGTTCCAGGCCGACCGCGCGAACGGCGTCTGGGACGCTCGGGAGACCCGCTCGCTGGCCGACCGCCGGGTCACGGTCGTCGGGTACGGCGCGATCGGCTCCGCGATCGCCACCCGCTTCGAGGCGTTCCGCACCGAGGTGACGGTGGTGGCGCGCACCGCTCGCGAGCAGGACGGCCGCCACGTGCACGCGTTCGGCGAGCTGCTGGAACTGGCGCCGACGACGGATGTCCTGGTGCTCATCGCGCCGCTGACGGACGAGACCGAACGGCTGGTCGACGCCGAGCTCCTGGCTGCCCTCCCCGACGGCGCCCTGGTGGTGAACGTCGCCCGCGGCAAGGTCGTCGACACCGATGCACTCGTGGCGGAGCTGCAGTCCGAGCGGCTGTTCGCGGCACTCGACGTCACCGACCCGGAGCCCCTCACGGACGGCCACCCGCTGTGGACGACCCCGAACACGGTGCTGACGCCGCACGTCGGGGGCAACACCGACCTGAGCGTCCCGCGGTCGATCGAGCTGATGCGCCGACAGGTCGCCGCGCTGGCCGACGGTCGCCCGTTCGAGAACCTGATCGAGCGCTAGACCCGCCCGCGCCGAACCGGCGCCGAAGCGGCGTCGGGCAGGCAACCGCACGCAGCCGTCAGGCGCTCAGGCGCTCAGGCGCTCGGGCGCTCGGGCGCTCAGAGCGTGACGATGCAGGCCGGGGTGCCGACGGCGATCTGCTCGACGGCCTCGCCCGGCACGCCGTCCGTACCGACCGGCAGCACAGCGATGGCGTCCGACCGTTCGTTCGCGACGAGCACGTACCCGGGCACCCGGGCGAAGTGCCGTGGCCAGGCGCCGCCGCACGACGCGGACCCGATGAGCGCGAGCCCACCGTCGGCGGCGTCGAGCACCACGATCCGGTCGCGGCCACGGACGGCGACGGTCACGAGTCCGGCGTCGTCGACCTCGATGTGGCTGAGGAGCGACTCCCCCACCGCTCCCTCGAACGTCGGGGTCGAGGCGATCGTGACGAGCGATCCGGACTCGTCGCGGCGGAGTCGGTGGACCGCGCCGTCGAGCTCACCGGCGACGAACAGGTCGCCTGCGTACCAGGCCAGGTGCCGCGGACCGACACCGGCCGCCACGTGGTGCACGCGCAACGGCTCGATCGTGGGGACGCCGTCGGCCGACACGGTCACGCGGAACTCGTGCAGCGCGTCGCCGCCGAGGTCCGCGACGAGCACGGTGCCGTCCGGCGTCGCCACGGACTGGTGGGCGTGCGGCGCGTCCTGCCGGTCCTGCACCGGGCCGGTGCCGGCGGGGAGCGTCGCGACCGCGATCGCGGAGGCGGGGACGGCGAGCCGGTCGGTCCGTCCGTGCACGCCGTCGGCGGGCAGGACGACGCCGTCGCTCGCGAGCACCGAGGCGGAGAACGACTCGGCCGCCGCGAGCGAGATGGCGGTCACCGTGCCGGAGACGTAGTTGGTGACGACGAGCGCCCCGGACGGGTCGACCCGCACGTGGCACGGGGCGTCACCGCCGGCGGAGGCGTCCCACAGGTGTTCGAGCGCGCCGTTCTGCAGCCGGAAGGCGGAGACGCCGCCCTCGTTCGTCTCGGACACGGCGTAGACACGGTCGCCCGAAACGGCGAGGAACGAGGGGTCGTCGAGCACCGCGACGGTACGAGCGCCCGCGCGGGCAGCGCCGCCGTCGACCAGGGAGACACCGGTCGCGTTCCCGCCACCGGTGGCCGTGTAGGAACCGACGAGCAGGGTCGGCAGGTCGACGCTCATTCGTCGCGTCCGGCGATGCGCTCGTGGTGGTGGATGACCTCGGCGACGATGAAGTTGAGGAACTTCTCGGCGAAGGCGGGGTCGAGGTGCGCCTCGGCGGCGAGGCTCCGGAGCCGTGCGACCTGGACCTGTTCGCGGTCCGGGTCCGCGGCGGGCATGCCCGATTCGGCCTTCAGGTGCCCCACCCGCTGCGTGTACTTGAAGCGCTCGGCGAGCATGTGGATGACGGCGGCGTCGATGTTGTCGATGCTCTGCCGGATGCTCCGGAGTTCGGCGACGGCCGTCGCTTCGGGCTCGGGCGGGGTGACGTCGTCGCTCATGCCCCGAGCCTACTGGCGGACGCGCAGCCGAACCCTGCCGACGCCTGCGAGAATGAGCACATGTCGGTCTTGCTCGTGATCTCGGGCGTGTGTGCGGTCCTCGCTGGCCTCGTCCACGTGTACATCTGGTTCCTCGAATCCATCATCTGGACGAGTCCACGCGCCCGCAAGGTGTTCGGCATCGCGTCCGAGACCGAGGCCGACGCGACCCGCTCCCTCGCGTTCAACCAGGGGTTCTACAACCTGTTCCTGGCGATCGGGGCGATCCTCGGTGTCGTGCTGGTGCTCGCGGGCAACACCGTGACCGGCTGGACCCTCGTGGTGTTCTCGACCGCGAGCATGCTCGGCGCCGCGGTGATCCTGGTCGGCTCCGGCCGCAAGTACCTCAACTCGGCGTTCAAGCAGGGCACACTCCCCCTGATCGCCCTGCTGTTCGCGCTGCTCGGCTCGAGCTTCCCGGTCTGAGTCGTTCCGACTACACCGTCAGCCCCGAACACCCCGCGAAAGCGACAGGGTGCCGCCGAACATCGGCGGCACCCTGTCGCTTTCGCGGTGGAGAACAGGTCAGTCCAGGTCAGCCGAGCTTGTCCTCGAACTGCGCGGGCAGCTTGTCGAGCGCCCACTCGATCGCAGCGGTCGTGCCCATCGAGAACGCCGACGACACGTCCTTGTCGTCGAACACGATGTAGTGGCCGGCCTCGACCGACGGCACCTTCTGGAACAGCGGGTCCGACTCGGCCTTCGACGCGTCGACGTAGATCGGCAGCACCAGGGTCAGGTCGGCGTCGAGCAGGTCGAGGTTCTCGTCGGACAGCGTGACGGAGAACGCCTTGCCGGCCTCCTTGTCGATGGCCGACGGGATCGTGAACCCGAGGTTCTTCATGAACGACGAGCGGCTGTCGGTGGAGGCGTACGCGCCGAAGCCCTCGGAGCTGTACGCGCCGACGACGGCGGACTTGCCCTCGAAGTCCGGGTGGGCCTTGCGGGCCGCGGCGTAGGCGTCGTCGAGGTCGGAGAGCAGCTTCTTGCCCTCGGACTCCTTGCCGAGCGCCTTCGCGATCATCGTGGTCTGCTGCTCGGTCGAGGCGAGGTAGTTCTCGCCGCCCTTCGGGATCGCGACGGTCGGCGCGATCGCGGACAGCTTGTCGTAGCGGTCCTTGTCGCCCGACGACTTCACGTCGAGGATCAGGTCCGGGTTCAGCTTGAGGATGTCCTCGTAGCTGGGCTCGAGCGTCTGGATGATCTTCGGCGACTTCGTGTAGGCGTCCTTGAGCCACGGGCCGACGCCGTCGCCACCGAAGGCGAGCCAGTCGCTCGCACCGACCGGCTGCACGCCGAGTTCGAGGGCCGTCTCGGCGTCGCCCCAACCGAGTGCGACGACGCGCTTGGGCTGCGAGTCGATCGTCGTGGTGCCGAGTGCCGTGGTGATGGACACCGGGAAGGCACCGTCGGACGACGACGCCGAGGACGACTCGGACGAACCGGAGCCAGAGGCACAGCCGGCGAGGACGAGGGAGGCTGCGACGACGGCACCCGCAGCGGCGAGGACACGTCGGAGACGAAGGGATGAGCGGATCACGAAGGGTAGCCTAACCTAACGGGGCGTACAGGAAATCAGCTGGATAGGCTGGGTGACCGTGGCCGTCCCAGATCCAGACCGCACGCGCCTCGCGGTGCTCGGCTCCCCCATCGCGCATTCGCTCTCCCCCACGCTCCACGAAGCGGCCTACGCCGCACTCGGGCTGGGGTGGTCGTACGGGAGGCAC
This sequence comes from Curtobacterium sp. JUb34, assembly GCF_003755065.1. Taxonomy (NCBI): domain Bacteria; kingdom Bacillati; phylum Actinomycetota; class Actinomycetes; order Micrococcales; family Microbacteriaceae; genus Curtobacterium; species Curtobacterium sp. JUb34. Next base: position 158,630 of record NZ_RJVH01000001.1, read on the forward strand.
GAGGTCGCGTCCGGCGGGCTCGACGCGTTCGTCGCGGGGCTGGGTCCCGAGTGGCGCGGGCTGAGTCTCACCATGCCGCTCAAGCGCGAGGTGCTGCCGCTCCTGGACCGCACGACCCCGCTCGTCGACGAGCTCGGGGTCGCGAACACGGTCGCGTTCCGACGCGAGGGGTCCGCCGTCGTCCGCGCGGGCGCCAACACCGACGTCCAGGGACTCGTCCGCCCGGTCGAGGCCCTCGGACACCTGCCCGGCGAGGCGACGATCCTCGGTGGCGGGGCGACCGCGGCGAGCGCCCTCACGGCGGCGGTGCGGCTCGGGGCGTCGCTCGTGCGGGTGTTCCTGCGCGACACCGCGAAGGGCGGCGCGCTCGTGGAGCTGGCCGTGCGGCTCGGCGTCTCGCTCGAGGTCCTGCCGCTCACCGACCTGCCCGGCACCCGCCACGGGTTCGTCCTGTCGACGCTGCCCGGCGGCGCGGCCGACCCGCTCGAGCTGGTGCCGTCGGGGTCGGACGCCGTGCTGTTCGACGTCGCCTACGAGCCGTGGCCGACCGCCGCCGCGTCGCGCTGGGCCGATGCCGGCGGCCGGGTGCTGAACGGCCTCGACATGCTCACCGAGCAGGCCATCGGGCAGATCCGTTTCTTCCTGACCGGTGACGAGGACGAACTCCTCCCCGACGAGGCCGCCGTTCGCCGTGCGATGCGCACCGCCGTCGGCCTGCCCGCCGTCATCAGCAGCTAGCCGACGCCCCGCGGTCAGCCGCGGGACCGCGCCTCGGCGTCGAGCAGGGCGACCGACACGTCCCACAGCCGGTCGGCCTGGTCCGGGTCGAGCGCCCAGGGCAGCACGCCGTGCAGGCCGTCCTCGATCCGCTCCACCACCGCTGCTTCGTGGCAGTCCTCGAAGTAGCGCCCCGTGATGCCCTCGAGCTCCGGTGCGGTGGCGAGCAGGACCGAGGTCGCGGCTCCCTGCTCCGGGGACTTCACCGCGTCGGCCGCGGCGATCTTCGTGGCGGCCAGGACCTCCGGGTCCCAGTGCTTCTGCAGCCCGGTCCAGATCCCGCCGGGCATCAGGGCGTTCGCGGTGATGCCGTCGGCGGCCCACCGTCGGCCGGCAGCGACGGCGAACAGCACGTTGGCGGTCTTCGACTGCCCGTACGCGAGCCCGGGCTCGTAGCGACGTCGGCGGAAGAACAGGTCGTCGAACACGACCGGCGAACCGCCGTGTCCGCTCGACGACACCGAGACGATCCGTGCCGAACCCGAGGCGGCCAGTGCGTCGTGCAGCCCGAGCGCGAGGGCGAAGTGCCCGAGGTGGTTCGTCGCGAACTGCGACTCCCACCCGGCGGGCGTGTACGACTCGGGCGCGTCCATGATGCCCGCGTTGGCGACGAGCACGTCGAGCGGCCCCGACCACGCTGCGGTGAAGGCCTCGACGGAAGCCGGGCGGTCCAGGTGCAGTTCGACGACGGCCGGTGCTTCCGCCCCCGTCGTCCGAGCGATGTCGTCCGCGACCCGTCGGCCGGCGTCGACATCCCGCACGGCGAGCGTCACGCGGGCCCCGGCTCCGGCGAGTGCTCGAGCGGTCTCCACACCGATGCCGGACGCGCCGCCGGTGACGATCGCTGTGCGTCCGGTCAGGTCGAGGCCGTCGACGACCTCGGCAGCCGTGGTCCGGTCACCGAAGCGGGTGAGGTCGCGTTCGGGCATGTCGACTCCTGTCAGCTGGCGCGGTGCGGAGCCGTCAGGCGACGACCCCGTCCACGTAGAACCATCGTCCCTGCTCGCGGACGAACTCGCTCGTCTCCTCGAGCGTGCCGCGCTCGTCGTCGGAACGCCACCACGCGCGGAACGCGACCGTGCCCCGGGAGTCGAACGGGCCTCCCGAGGTCGTCGTCAGGACGTCCAACCGGGTCCAGCGCTGGGACGGGTCCAACTCGAGACCCGCCGGTCGGGTGCGCGGGTGCCAGGTGAGCAGCAGGTACTCGGGCAGGCCCAGTGCGAACGCGCTGAAGCGGGAGCGCATGAGGCGCTCCGCGGTCGGCGCGGCCGCGCCGCCGTGCAGGGGGCCGCAGCACTCGCCGTAGGGGTTGCCGCTCAGGCAGGGGCAGCGCGTCTCGTCGGTGACCACGCCGGAACGCTAGTCGACGATCGACAGCGTGACGGTGATGTTGCCGCGGGTGGCGTTCGAGTACGGGCAGATCTCGTGCGCACGCTCGGCCAGGCGCTGGCGCTGCTCCTGCGGGGCGGCCGGGGCGTAGACGTCGAGTTCGACCGCCAGGCCGAAGGCGCCGTTGCCGGTGCCGCCGATGCCGACCTCGGCGGAGACCTCGGCACCGGTGGTGTCGAGGTCGAGCTCCTTGCCCGCAGCGTGCAGGGCGCCGAGGAAGCACGCGGCGTACCCGGCGGCGAACAGCTGCTCGGGGTTGGTGCCCTCGCCGCTGCCACCCATCTCCTTGGGCGGGCGGGTGTCCAGGTCGAGCCGGTCGTCCTCACTGCGGACGTGCCCGTCGCGGCCGCCTCCGGTGGCGTGGGCGGCTGCGGTGTAGACGATGTCGAGACTCATGGAGCCGAGGTCATCGCGCTCACCTGGACGATCGCTGCACGTGCCCGGGGTACCGGGACCGGGCGTCGGCGCACGCCGGTGCCGCCGGGCGTGTCCGCGGCGGGAGGCGCGGAGGGTGCTACGGCGCACTTCGTGAGCAGAAATGGTCGGGTCGCGCGGGCGCACTCGACCATTTCTGCTCACGAAGTACCGACCGGCCGAGCCACTCCGCGTCGCGCGCGGGTAGACATGACACGTGTTCGGGATCGGGTGGCAGGTGTACCGGGAGCGGCTGCCCGCTCTCGTCAGCGTGCAGCGCCGCCGTCGCATCGTGCTCGTCGGCGGGATCGTGGCCGTCGTCGCACTGGCGGGACTCGTCATTCTCGGACTGATCTTCGACGACGGCTCCGTCCCCGTCGCCGCTGCGATCGTGGTGGCAGTGCTGTTCGCCTCCGGCATCGGACTCATCGGCGCGTGCTTCGTACCGATCGGACCGAAGGGTTGGAACGTCCCGCCGATCCCGGGCATCGGCTGGCGCACCCAAGAGGCCATCGCCCGCTACTACCGCCGCAACCCTCCCGCGCTCGACCCGAAGCACCGTGACGCCGTCCTGGACAGGATGCCCGAGACTCGAGACCTGCTGGTCCGGGCGGCGTTCCGCGGGTACCTGTTGTTGGGAGGGTGGGCGCTCGCGTTCCTCGCGACCGTGCTGCTCAACGTCTTCACGATCTCGACGAACGACGACATCGTCGGTCTCTCCGCGGTCTGGATCCTCATCCCGGCGAGCGGTGCCGTCACCGCCATCGGGGGCATCCGCACCCTCGGCCGTCAGGAGCAGCTCCGCGTCGAGGCCGAGGCGCTCCCGCCCGTCCCGCCGACTCCGCCCGCTCGCGGCCGGCCCGGCACACCGAAGGGCAGCAAGCTCTCGCTGCCGGGCGACTGAGCCGTGACCGCCGCGCCGCAGCGGCGCCCCGTCGGCCCGACTTCGTGAGCAGAAATGGTCGGGTGGCGTGACGGGACCCGACCGTTTCTGCTCACGAAGCGGGGATACGGGGTACGGGAACAGCACCGCCCGCGCGACTGTCGGCGGCGACGGGCACACTGGGCGCATGTGTGGAAGGTTCGTCGTCTCCGACACCACGGCTGATCTGTTGCCCGAGCTCATGGGCGAGCTCGCCGCCCGGACCGAGCACGTCGACGAGGACACCGGCGAGGTGCACACCGGCCTCGCTCCGAGCTGGAACGTGGCCCCGACCGACCCCGTGTACGCCGTCCGCCAGCGGCACGGCGAACGGGAGCTGCCGCAGATCAGCTGGGGCTTCGTGCCGAGCTGGGCGAAGGACTTCCAGAAGCAGCGCCCGAAGCCGATTAACGCCCGCATCGAGACGGTCGCGACGAGCGGCATGTTCAAGCGGGCGTTCGCGACGAACCGGTGCATCGTGCCCGCGCAGGGCTACTACGAGTGGGTCGTGCGCGAGGACGGCAAGGAACCGCACTTCGTCCACGAACCCGGCGGTGCCCTGGCGATGGCCGGGATCGTGAGCGCCTGGCCCGACCCGACGAAGCCCGAGGACGACCCGGACAAGTGGCGGTTGTCGCTGGCGATCATCACGCGGGACGCCCACGTGGCCCCGGGCGAGGTGCACGACCGCATGCCGGCGTTCCTGACGCCCGACGGCTACGACGACTGGCTGCGCGGCGATGCCGGCGGGCTCGGTACCGACGACCTGCTGGCGCTCCTCGACCACGAGTCGCTGGCGGTCGCGGCAGGCCTGGAACAGTACGAGGTCGCGCGCACCGTGAACAGCGTGAAGAACGACGGTCCGCAGCTCATCGAACCCGTGGCGTAGGCGGCGGGTCGACGCGCGGCCGGGCGCGCACGCGACCGGGGCATGAAGACGGGAGGCCCGGATCACGTGCGCCTGTCGGCTGACGTGATCCGGGCCTCCCGGTCGATCCCGGTGTTACGGACGCGCGCTGCGTCGGATGCCCGGCGTCGCTGCTTCGTCGGCGGTGCGCCGACGCATCGAGAGCAGGACACCCGCCAGGATCAGGGCGAGCGCCCCGAGGCCCAGGCCGACCAGGCCGGTGGTGCCGGTGAACGCGAGCTCCGCGACGTGGACCGCGGCGGCGACGCCCGTCGGGTAGGTGACCGTGATGGTCGCCGTGACGGTCTGGCCCTCGGTGTCGGTGACGGTGTAGCCGACGAACAGGGTGCCGGTGTGACCCGCTGCCGGGGTGAAGACGACCTGTCCGTGACCGACGGTCCAGGTGCCCTCGCCGTCGACGACCACCGTGTCGACGGGCTTGCCCGTCTTCGGGTCGATCAGGTGCAGCGTCGCCGTCTCGAAGGCGGCGCCGCCGGTGCCGGAGTCGTTGTCGAGCGGGTCGATCGTGACCTCGTGACCGACGATCCCGGTGGCGGAGTCGTCCGTCGCGACCGCGGCGGCGACGACCGTCATCGTCGCGGTGGCGGTGGTGGTCTGCCCCGAGGCGTCCGTCACCGTGTAGGTGAAGGTGTCCGTGCCGGTGAAGCCGTCGGCCGGGGTGTACACGTACGCACCGGTGCGCTGGACCGTCACCGTGCCGTGGGCCGGCTTCCGGTCCAGGGCGGCGGTGAGGCCGGTGCCCTGGTCGTTCGCGAGCAGACCGTGGGCGGCGTCACGCGTGACCGGGGTGCCGGCGATGGTGTGACCGGCGTCCTTCGTCGCGTCGATGCCGACGGTGACGGTGACGGTGGCGTCGACCCGCTGGCCGGAGGCGTCCTGCGCCCGGTAGGTCACGGTGTCGGTGCCGGAGAAGCCCTTCGCCGGGGTGTAGACGAACGTGCCGTCCGCGGCGATCGAGACCGTGCCGTGCTTCGCCGTGCCGGAGGTCACGACCGTCAGGTCGGTGCCGTGGTCGTTGCCGAGCACGCCGGGGCCCGTGACGGTGACCGGCTTGCCCGCCTTCGTGGCGGCCTTGTCGTCCGCTGCCGTCGGGGTGACGTCGATGACGACGAGCGCGAGGGCGGTGTGTCCCTCGGCGTCGTTCGCCGCGTAGGTGAACCAGTCACGGCCGGACCAGTCCGCCGGCGGCGTGTAGACGTACGACCCGTTCTTCGCCAGCGCGAGTCGCCCGTGCTGCGGCTTCGTCTCCATCGATGCCCACAGGCCGGAACCGGAGTCACCGACGAGGACGCCGTTGGCGGTGGACGCGCGCATCACCTGGTTGGTCGGCATGGTGTGCCACTGGTCGACGGCGGCGATGCCGACGAGGACCGTCACGGACGCCGTCGTGGTCTGACCGGAGCCGTCGGTGACGGTGTAGGTGAAGGTGTCCGTGCCGGAGAAGCCCTTCTTCGGCGTGTAGACGAGCGATCCGGGCTCGGTGCCCTCGGTCACGGCGCCGTGCGCGGCGGGACCGTGGCCGGTGACCGTGAGCGTGGTGCCGTGGTCGTTGCCCGTCAGGGTGGTCCCGGTGATCGGCAGTGCCCTGCCGGCGGTGGTGTGCAGGGCGTCTGCGACCGCGACGGGTGTGACCGTCACGGTGACGGTCGCCTTCGCGGTGCCGCCGGTCGGGTCGGTCACCGTGTAGGTGAAGGTGTCCGTGCCGGAGAAGCCGTCGGTCGGCGTGTAGGTGACGGTGCCGGTCCCGGTGATCGCCGCGGCGCCGTGCCCGGGCTCGGTCACCGCGGTGACGGCGAGCTTCGTGCCGGAGTCGTTGCCCGTGACCACGACGTCGACCGGGGTCGAGGCGGTGGTGGTCGCGGTGTCGGCGACGGCCTTCGGGGCGACGACGATCGTCACGGTGCCCGTGGTGGTGCCCCCGGCGCCGTCGGTGACGGTGTAGTCGAACGAGTCCGGACCGGAGTACCCGGGCTTGGGCGTGTAGGTGTAGCCGCCGTCCTTGTCGACGACGACGTCACCGTGCGACGGCTTGGTGTTGTCGGTGACCTGCAGGTCGGTGCCGGTCGCGCCGTCGAGCACGCCCTTGTCGGCCGGGACCGTGGTCGTGCCGTCGGCGTCGGCCGTGGTCGAGCCGCCCGCCGTGACGGGGGTGACGCTGACGGAGACCGTGCCGGTGTTCGTGAGGCCGTTGCGGTCGGTGACCGTGTACGTGAACTCGTCGGTGCCCGAGAAGCCCGGCTTCGGCGTGTACGTGACGGTGCCGTCGTCGTTCCGGATCGCGGTGCCGTGCTCGCCGCTCGCGTCGACGGGGATGTCGAGCACGGACAGCCCGGTGCCGTGGTCGTTGCCGGTCAGGTCGGCCGAGGTGACCGTCGTGCTGCCGCCTGCCTTGACCGTGATCTCGTCGGGTTCGGTGCCGGGCGTGACCGTGATGGTCACGACGCCCGTGGTCGTCCCGCCGGAGGGGTCCTTCGCCGTGTACGTGAAGGTGTCCGTGCCCGAGAAGCCGTCCTTCGGGGTGTACGTGTACGACCCGTCCGCCGCCAGCTCGAGGTCACCGTTCGTCGGCTCCTCGTCGACCGTGGCGGTGAGCTTCGTGCCCGCGTCGTTGGCGAGCACGCCCGCGCGGTCGTCCCCGTCCCCGCCCACGGTCAGGGTCGAGCCGGCCGTGGCGGTCGCGGTGTCGGCGGCCGCCTTCGGGCCGACGACCACCGTGATCGTGCCGGTCGTGGTCTGGCCGGAACCGTCCCGCACCGTGTACGTGACGGTGTCGGTGCCGGAGAACCCCGGCTTCGGCGTGTACGTGATCGTGCCCGTGGTCGGGTCGATCGTGACGTCGCCGTGCGTGGTGCCGTCGGCGTCCGGCACGGCGGCCGCGTCGGTGACGGTCAGGCCGGTGCCCGCGTCGTTCTTCGTCAGCGTCGCGGGTGCGATGGTCATCGCCTCGCCGGACTTCGTCGACACGGTGTCGCCGTTCGCGACCGGCTTGACCGTGACGGTGACCGTCGCGGGGTCGGTGGTGACCTCCGCGCCGTCGGTCACCGTGTAGGTGAACGAGTCGGTGCCCGAGAAGCCAGCGGTCGGCGTGTAGTCGACGGTGCCGTCCTCGGCCACCACGGCGGTGCCGTTCGCCGGACCGGTGACGATCGTGGTGACCAGGTCCGAGCCGCGGTCGTTGTGCTGCACGTCGACGTTCACCGGGGTGCCGGCGTCGGTCGTCGTGGCGTCGTTCGCGATCGTCGGGTTGACCGTGATCGTCACCGTGGCGGTCGTCGGCGCACCGGCGGTGTCCGTCGCCGTGTACCGGAACGAGTCCGTGCCCGAGAAGCCGTCGGCCGGCGTGTAGGTGATGGCCCCGGTCGCCGTGTCGAGGGTGAGCTCGCCGTGGGCGGGCTTCGTGTTCGACGCGACGGTCAGGCCGGTGCCGAGGTCGTTGCCGAGGACGCCGGTGGCGCGGGTGCCGGCGGTGTACGTGGTGCCGGCGGCGACGCGGACGGTGTCGTCCTTCGCGAGCGGGGCGACCTGCACGGTCACGGTGACGGTGTCGGTCCCCCCGTTGCCGTCGGTGACGGTGTACGTGAACGAGTCGGGGCCGGAGTAGCCGGCGGTCGGGGTGTACGTGTAGCCGCCGTCCTTCGCGACGACGACGTCACCGTGGGCGGGCTTGGTGCTGCCCGTCACGGTCAGGTCCGAGCCGAGGTCGTTGGCGAGCAGGCCGGGGGCGGTGCCGGGGGTGCCGGTGCCGGGGGTGCCGGTGCCGGTGCCGCTTCCGCTTCCGCTTCCCTTGGTCGGCGAGCCCGCCGTCGCGGTGACGGTGTCGGCGACCGCCGTCGGCAGCACCGTGATGGTGACCGTGCCGGTGATCGTCGCGCCGTCACCGTCCTTCGCCGTGTAGGTGAAGGAGTCCGGGCCGGAGTAACCGGCGGTCGGGGTGTACGTGTACGAGCCGTCCTGCTCGACCGTCAGGTCACCGTGGGCGGGCTTCGTGTTGCCCGTGACCGTCAGGCCGGTGCCGTGGTCGTTCGCGAGCAGACCCGTCTTCGCGTCCGCGGTGGCGGTCTGCCCGGCGTGCACGCTGAACGAGTCGTCGGTACCCGCCGGGGCGACGGTGATCGTCACCGTGCTGGTCGACGTCTGGCCGGAGGAGTCCTTCGCCGTGTACTGGAAGGTGTCCGTGCCGGAGAAGCCGTCGGCCGGGGTGTACGTGTACGAGCCGTCGGGGTTCACCGTCGCCGTGCCGTGAGCGGGCGTGGTGTTCGACACGACGGACAGGCCGGTGCCGCTGTCGTTCGCCAGGACGCCCTTCGCGGGCACCGTGAGCTTCGTGCCGTTCGGCGTGTTGCCGGTGTCCGAGGTCGTGGTGACGTGGACGGCCTTGAGCGTGTTGGTGAAGGTGACCATGACGTCGGTGCCGTCGGCGGTCGTGGCGGCGGGGAACGTGAAGGTGCCGGTGTTCCCGTTGCCGTCGGCGACCAGCGCGCCGGTCGTCTGGTTCCGTGCCACCCACGACGTGCTGTAGTTCGCCAGATCGGTGGTGCCCGAGGCGGTCTGCGTGACCGTGTAGTCCTTGTTCGGCGTGCTCAGGACGGCGCCGGCGCGCTGCGACTGGGTGCCGGTGTCCTTGCCGGTCGTCGTCGCCGAAGTGCCGGGCTTCGTGGGGTCGATGCCGCCGCCAGTGATGGCGAGACCGAACTGGTCGCCGGCGTTCCAGCGCTTGTCGACGCTCGCCTCACCGGTGACGGTGTCGGCGTAGTTGCAGCTGGCCAGGTCGCTGGCGGCGTAGTTGCCGACGATCGGGAAGCTGCGGACCTGCGCACCCGAGGTGGGGTCGAGCTGGTAGATCGTGGTCGTGGAGACGCTGTTCGCGGTCACGGTGTTCGAGACGTACAGGTAGCCGTCGGACGAGAACGCGATGCCCGGGCTGCTGGTGCCCGCCGGCAGGGTCGCGATCGCGGACGTGGTCATGACCGTACTGCCCGAGGTGCTCGGGACCTCGTCGGTGTTGACGCGGTAGACCGTGTCGGCCGCCACGACGAAGAACAGGCCTCGCGAGCTGAACGCGAAGTCACCGTTGCCGGACTTCAGGCCGTTGATCTGCCCGACCTGGCCGAGGTACGTCTTGGTCGCCGGGTCGTAGGCGCCGAGCCAGCCGGTGTTGTCGCCGTAGTAGTAGATGCCGTTCTTCGGGTTGACCGCACCGCGGATCACGGTCCGTGTCTTGTCCGTGGCGATCGGATCCGACGCGACGTTGGTCTTCGGGTCGTACTGCCGGAGCGTGGCGCTGACGTTGTTCGACGCGGCGAACATCGACAGGCCCTCACGCGAGATACCGAGCCCGTTGTTCGCGCCGGTACCGAGGTTCGTGACGTCGGCGGTCGTGCCCTTGGAGTCGCCCGTGGTGATGTCCACCGCGACGACCTTGCCCGTGCCGTCGATGGCGTAGAGCGTGTTCTGGTCGCACACCAGTGCACCGTTCGAGATCGCGGTGACGGCCGAGGCGGGCTCAGCGGCGACGACCGCCGTGGTCGTCGAGAGACCGGCGCCGACGAGCAGCGCGGCGCCGAACATGGCGACGGTTCGGACGCCGAGACGGCGTCGAGGCACAGCGGTGCCCTGGGAAGCAGGCAGCATGATCACTTTCGGGTCGAGACGATGCGGGCGCCTGATCCACGGCCGTCGGTTCAGGGAGAACGGTCGGTGGCGCCGGGTCGATACTGGCAGGTCTCGATACCGAAATGGGGACGGGACGGGTCCCCAATAGGGGGGACCACTCGTTGTGGGGGTAGCCGCCCCTCAGTCCCGCGTCACCCGCTCGGGGCACACGAAAACCCCACCGGATCCGGTGGGGTTTCGGGGTTCGCGGGGCTCAGCGCGTCAGACAGCCTGCCGGATCACGTCCGGCAGCAGCACGTGCAGCCGCTCGGCGAGACGCGTCTTCGCCTCGTCGAGGGACCGGAAGTCCCCCACGTACTCGCCGAACGTGTCGGCGACGAAGAAGTGCGTGCCCTGGCGGTCGACGGTGCCGCCGTAGTAGCCGCCGTAGTTGGCGACCCAGAGGCCGGTGTCGGGCTGTGCCCAGCTGATGCGGACGCGCTCGGGCGCCGTGTCGGCAACGACCTGCGCCTCGATCTCGGCGATGACCTCGATCGTCCGGGTGTCCAGCGTCACTTCGGCCTGCTGGGGGTGATCGGTGGTCATGCTCATGGTCGTGCTCCTTCGGGCTGTGCTGCGTACTGGTGCTGCGGGCGTCGCGGACGCCGATGGTGCGGGGTGGTGCGGGCGCCGACGGCGCCGGCGGTGCGGTGGCGCCTACTCGACCGGTCGGATGACCGACGGGAGCATCACGTGGAGCTGGTCCTCGAGCTTGGTCTGCGCTTCTTCGAGCGTGGCGAACTCACCGACGACGAGGCCAAAGGTGTCCGAGGCGACGAACCGGCCGTCGCGCTTGTCGACGCTGCCGCCGAAGTACCCGCCGTAGCCGGCGATCCACTCGCCCTGGTCTTCCTGCACCCAGGTGACCTTGGCGCGGGTCGGACGGGTCGACGTCGCTGCGGCGGCTTCGAGGATCGCGATGGTGTCGACCGTGTCGGTGTCGAGGGTGACCTCGGCCTGCGTCTGGTTGTTGACGATGGTGGTCATGTCGCTCTCCTTCACGATCCGGGGTACATCTGCTGACACCAGAACGCTACGAGAACCACGGCCCGAACCGCCAGCGAGGCCCGTCGATTCACGGGTTCCGTCAATGCGCTTGATCGAGGTCCCCCGGATTTCCGGGGTGGTGTGACGTCTTTCCGGGGTACACGCCAGTGATCGGGGTACTCGTTTTCCGGATCGGCGGCTCACGGGGTACGGATGGCTGTCGAGCCGGACGGGAGGCGCGGCTCGCTCCCGTCGGTCGGGTGACCTCTGACAGTCCCCGCGATCCAGGGCGCGCCCCGGCCACCGGGCGCAGCCGCCGGGTCGCGAGATGGCTCTCGTCCACCGGCCGCTCCGGTCTGCCGGACACGACGAAGCCCCTCGGAGCGGATGCTCCGAGGGGCTTCGTGCAGTGCGGGGAGACTCAGACGGTCTCGCGCTGACGACGGACCGAGGTGCGGACCAGCAGCAGGCCGCCACCGAGGACGACGGCGCCGCCGGCGATCCAGATCGCGAGCATCGAGATCGTGGAACCGGTGAAGGCGAGCTCGCCGTTGCCGTTGGTGCCGGCAGCAGCGGCCGGGACGACGGCGGTGCCGTCAGCCGGGACAACGGACAGGGCCGAGGTGGCCACGTTGCCCGAGGTGGCGCCGGTCGCGGTGAGCGAGTAGGTGCCCGATGCGCCCTGCGGCAGCGTGACGGAGACCGCAGCGGCACCGGTCGACGAGGCCGTGTAGGTCTTCGAGACGGTGGTGATGGGCAGCGCGCCCAGCGTGACGGCGCCTGCACCGGTCACGGAGACGGAGACCGTCTCGTTGGCGACGAACGAACCGGCGGCGAAGCCGACGGTCGCGGTGCCACCGGCGACAGCCGGACCCGAGACGCTGACGTTCGACGCGGGCACGTAGCCGGCGGCGTTTGCAGCGGACGGAACGGCAACGAACGCAGCAGCGGCCAGGACGACCGCAGCGATGATCTTCTTCATGGATGTGTCCCCTAGACCCGATGGCTCCGCACGTGGACCCTGATGTCTCCGGCGGATGAAAGTGCGATCAGCCCCCCGGACGTGCAGGCGCGATTGCGAAGTGGGCTCAATCTACCGGGGATTCACAGCTGGTGACCAGGGGTTGTGTAACCGACTGGTGAACTCCGGGGGTCGACACCGCGTCCACCGGCGTGCGGCCCTGGTCGGCGGCACCGAGGTACTGGACGCGGATCGTCGTGCTTTTCCCTGGTGAGAGGGTGGTCTCGAACTGCGCGACGGGATGGTCGCCGTCCATCGCCGTCTGCGGAGACGCGGTCTTGCCATCCTGAGTGGACGTGACGTACACCCCTGAAGAGGGGGCGTAGACGGCGACGTTTGTCCGGACTACGCCAGACGGGACGCCGAACGCTCCGGCTCCGGTGACGTACTCCGGCAGACTCGTCGCCGCGTCCGCGGGGGCGGTGCTCTTCAGCGTGACCTCGACCGTCCACGTCGGCCGACCGTCCTTGCGGCACACTTCACTGCCGACCGAGACGGTCTTCTCGAGGTAGTAGTCCATCTTCGCGCCGGTGGCGTCGTTCAGGTAGACGCCGAACTGCTGCGAGCTCGAGTCGCTCGACGGCAGACCCCCAGCGATAGCCGTCCCGGTGAGCTCCGCCTGCTCGCCCTTGTCGGCGCTCCAGAGCTTGACCCGCCCCTCGTCGACGCCCGTCGTCAGCGCCGCGATGAACTCCTTCGGGTCGAAGCCGCCCTCGGACACCTTCGTGAACACCGCGCTGGCTGCCGACGCGAAGAACAGGTCCTGCACCACCGGGTCCGGGTACTTCGCGTACGCATCACTGAGCAGCAACTGCACCGCGTTGTCCGACGTCAGCCGATCCCCCGTCGGCAGGTCGACCGGGCCGGTCGCCTTCAGGATGTAGCCGAGCGTCACCGGGTCGATCGACAGCACGCCGTCGACCCGCTCCCCGAACTGCCGCTTCCACATCTCGCGCGCGAGCTTCGCCGAGGTGTCGAACCGGGGCGTCAGCGTGACGTCCTGGATGAACTCCCCCGTGATCGAGCCGTACAGGCCCTGCGTGTCCGTGGTCAGCGGCAGCACCGGGTCGTCTGCCTGGGGGAAGTCCGACGTCGATGCCTGCTGCCCGAGCGAGATCGCGCCGTCCTCGACGTCCAACAGCGCCACAGCGCCGGGGATTCCGCCGCCGGCACGCAGCTCCGCGTTGTTCTGGAAGAGCACCAGGTACTGCTTCGCACCACCGTCGCCGAGCATCGCCGGCGCCAGCTGCACCACCTTGTCCGCGACGGCCGCCTGCTTCGACGCAGACGCCAAGGAGGCCCGGAGCTGGTTCACGGCGTCCGTCACGGCCGACACGGTGTCACCGGTGTCGATCCGGTCGGCCGCGCGGGTCGCCTTGCCGAGCGCGGTGGTCGCCTTCGCGACCGCCGGCTGCGCCGCCACCAGGGGCTGCAGGTCGATCTTGCCGCCGTCCGGCTTGAACGCATCGACGTCCACGTCGCCGAGGACCCCGGCGACCGGACGAACGGCGTCGGTCGCCACGTCGTCGACGATCGCCGACACCTGGCGCACGGCGCGCAGGTTGCCGCCGATGAACGGCGTGTGCTCGAAGGCGGCCCACACCGGGTCGCTCGTCTTCGCCCGAGCATCGGCGGCACTCGCCTCGAGCTTCGCCGCCGTTCGCTGCGCCGCTGCCGTGTTGCCCTTCGCCAACTGCGACCGCAAGGTCTCGACGTGCGCGACGGACGACTCGAGGTCCTGCTTCGCCAGCGCTCCGCGGATCGTCACCCAGGCGACCGCGGCGATCACGAGCAGGACGATGAAGAGGACGCCCCACAGGACCCAGCGACGTTGCGCGCGTCGTGAGGTCGGCGCGTCAGACATGGTGCTCATCTTAGGAAGCCAGCACGTCGAACTCGCGAGATCGTCCGCACAGCCTCACGGGCGGTCCGGTCTGACCGAACGGCTGACGAGCCCCCGAGTGACCCCACGAAGGACCGCTCGAGCTGCCCGAGGGTTCCGGATGATCAGTCCAGCCGCCATCGCGAGCCGCGCGAACACCCACACCCAGAGCCGGAACGGATGGTACGTCTTCCCGAAGACGACCACCGAACGCGAAGCCTCTTCGTAGGCGATCGTCGACCGAGCGCCCGTGTCGTAGCCGCCCGGGGAGACCGTGCCGCCCCTCCCGTGGCGAACGACCATGTCCTCCGCCACCAGGAACACCTCGCGTTCCCCCTGCCTGGTGAGTCGCTCAACGAACTCGATCTCTTCGCAGTACAAGAACAGCTGCTCGTCGAGGAGACCGAACTGCTCGAAGCTTCGAGACCTCGCGAGGAACGCTGCGCCGAAGAATGTCGGGGTGAATCGTCGCCCGAAAGGCGCTTCGAGCACCCCGCGACCGAGCAAGAGGTCGAAGCCCGGACGACGCAGCACTGTCTCCCGACCGTTCGGCGCTTCGGCGAGCGCGGGTGACACGACGTGCGCCTCCGAGTTCGCCAACTCCTCGACCAGAGCGCGGACCGTGCCCGTCGGCAGATCGACGTCGGGGTTCAGCACCAGCACGAACTCGTGTCCCGAGGTCATGGCCGCACGGAGCCCGAGGTTGTTGCCTCCGGCGTACCCGAGGTTCTGATCAGGCCTGACGACCACCACGCGATCACTGAGGTCGTCGAGGATGAACTCCTCATGTCGCCGCTCGCTCGCCGAGTTGTCGACGATCGTGACGCTCACGACGTCTGGCTCGAATGCCACCGAACGCGCCGCTGCCACGGCGGCGACTTCTGACCGGTACGAGACGATGACGACGGCGACCGCGCTCACAACGCCCCCGTGGCCGACCGGGCTCGGGTGTCCCAGTTGTTCTGGTCCACGAAGGACCGGACGTCTGCCTGAGTGCGACGTGGAGCACCCACACCCGCCAGGACCGCACTGACGAAGGACTCCGTTCCGGATACTCGAGAGATGTCCGAGCCGAAGTGCGCGAGCTCCGGATAGTCGGAGCACACGACTGGGCGACCCGAGACGACGTACTCGTAGACCTTGACGGGGTCAACGCCGAGGACGAGTGGCGTGATCTCGAACGGCATCACCAGGACGTCACTCGTCGCCATGAGCGACAAGACCTCGGCGTGCGGCTTCGGACCGATCGCGATCAGACGCGGGTGGTTCGGGATCCGCACGTCGGTCGGACCCACGAGTTCCACGCGGACATCCGGGTCCGCGTCGAGCAAGGCGAGGACGTCCTCGAAACGGAACCACTCCGAGACTGTGCCGATGTACCGCACCGTACCAACCTCGACTGCACCGGGGGCAACGAACACGGACTCGGCGCTTGCTCGATCGAGTGCGTTCCTCACGACCTGGGTCTTGGTCCTCGGATGCGTCGAACGGACGTCTTCTGCGATCGCTGTACTCGAGCACCACACGACCGCCGCCGCCGCTCTCAGTCGGGACTCGGCGTCGACGTCCGCCTGGGTCGCATCTGAGAACTCACGGTTGAGGTCCATGCAGTCGTAGACGATCCGCACTCGCGCGGCTCGGAGCACGTGGACGAGGCGCTGGTGTCTCGCATGGGTGACGATGACGATGTCCGGCCGCCAGAGAACGAGGAGCAAGAGAGCGGACACCGTGCTCAGTACGACGTCTGCGGCCTTGAGTCGATCGCGGAGACGTTGCGGGACGAGGGGTAGGTGCCGCACCGGAACGGCGAGCCGCTGGTCCTTGACCAACCGACCGCGCTTGACGAACAGGGAGTCGAAGAAGGCGATGTCAACGCCCTCGATGCGGCCGAGCGCTTCACTGAGGAAGTGCGGGCGCTGCTTGATCCACCGGCTGCTCACGTGTGACAGATAGGCGATCCTCATGATGCTGCCTCGTCGTACATCTCGCTGATACGGACCGCGATGTTCGACCACGCGTACGACTGTTCAACGAAACGTCGCGCCTCGGCGGCCATGGT
The DNA here is from genome assembly GCF_003755065.1 of Curtobacterium sp. JUb34. NCBI lineage: Bacteria > Bacillati > Actinomycetota > Actinomycetes > Micrococcales > Microbacteriaceae > Curtobacterium > Curtobacterium sp. JUb34. The sequence continues at coordinate 174,661 of NZ_RJVH01000001.1, forward strand.
GAGCCGAGCTTCGGCGGGGAGCGCCGCGAGCTGTGAGACTGCCTTGGCCAGTTCGAGCGGCGAACGCGGCGGGACGAGCAAACCGGTGCGGTCGTTGACGAGTTCGGGGAGCCCGCCGACGTCGGATGCGACAAGCGGGAGCCCGCTCGCCATCGCCTCCAGCGCAGAGAGGCTGGTCGCTTCCAGGAGCGACGGGATGACGCACACGTCCGATGCGCGGAGATAGCTCGCCATGCCCGTGGCATCGACTGAATCGACCACCACGACCATGCCCCGTGCATGCGCCAGGAGTCCGCGAACTTCCTGCGCGTACTCGGGGAAGTCCGATTCACCAGCTCCCACGAACACCAAGGCGACCTCGGCAGGCCACTCAGGCAGCGTGATCGCCTCGGCCGCAAAGACCACACCCTTGCTCGGGGCCCAGCGACGAGGGACGATGCAGACGGTCTCCACCGCAGGGAGACCCAGTTCGCTGCGGGCATCCTGTCGCTCGACGTCTCCTGCTGGCCGGAAGGTCTCTACGTCGACGCCGTTGGGAACGTAACGGATCGGACACCGCACTGCCGCTTGGTCTGCGAGTTCCGGCGACGGTCCCGTCGCTGCCTGGAACGGAGTCGTGAGCCATCTCGTGACCCACCGTCCGACCACGGGAATCCGTCGCAGGATGAGGAACTCGCCGAGGTGGTTCGTCCAGACCTGGCGCACACCGGAGCGACGGAGACGTCGCGCGATGACGGCGCTCGTCACGAAGTCGTGGTGGTGGATGACGTCGAAGCGGTCCTCCAGCCCCGCCTTCCGCAACGTCCGACCAATCCTCCGACCGATCTGGACGCGCGCGAGGAAGTTCGAGAGGAACCGCGCGCCGCCGGTGCTTCGCCGAGTCCGTGCGCGCCCCTCTGTCCCAGCCGTGTGCGGGTCGATGACCCACAGCGCGGGTCCATCGACCGGGAGTTGGCTCTCTCCCGGGCTGGTTCGCCCCACCGTGACCGCGTGACCGGCCGCCTCGAGCTCCTTGGCCAGGTTGAAGACGTGCAGCTCGACACCGCCCCGGGTCCGGTCGACGTAGCTGTTCGTCAGCATCAGGATTCGCATTGCGCCTTCTTCAGATCTGCGTGAGGAGAACGGCCATGAGGACGAGGCCGACAGCGGCAGTCGAGGCCACCATGGCTGGGCGGTCGAGGCCGAGAGCCGGCTCGGCGCGTCGGAGCAGCAAGGACGTGATCAGCGCCCGTGATGCAGTCCCGAGCGCGATCGCTGCGCCCGCCGACTCCCATCCGAAAGCAGTGACCAGCAGGAGGCAACTCCCGGATGCGACGATCACGCCGACGCTCGTCCCGGCCGAAACCGCCCCTGAGCGCCCGAGCCACATCAATGCTGCTGCTCTGTTGTCGGCGAGCGCTTGGAACGAACCTGCGCTGAGCGAGACGAGGACGGCACCCCGCACCGCATCCGCGTCGTACGTGGGAGGAAGCCAAAAAGGCAGGAGCGCGAAGACGAAGAACACGACTCCGGCTGCGACGGCCACGAGTACCGCTTGGATGCGAACGAGGTTCCGGTTGAGCAGGCTCCGCAGCTCTGTCTCGCTCGTCGCGGCTTGGGCCCGAACGGACCAATGCGCGTCGAGGGATGCCCCGATCGTGGTCACTCCACCGATGAGCAGCGAGGCGTACTGGAATCCGGCGAGTCCGATGGGACCGGAGACCAGCCCGACGATGATCCGTGCGAGGAGGAGAGTGGCGACCGCAAGCACGAGGTGCGGCACGAGACCGAGCGCCTGCAGGCCGATGCGCAAGGGACGCCCCTGCGCGTCCACGTCAGACCGTCGGTTCACGAGCGGTACGACCACGACCGTGCCCAGGACCAGGGCGACAACGTAGACGCTGAGACCGGCGTCGAGAGATCCGCTGATCCCGGCGACCACCGAGAGCAGGAGCAGTGACAGGAACTGTGACCAGATCGTCACCGCGGCGTACAGACCGGCTCGGTTCAGTCCGCGGATGACCCCGAGACCGAGGATCGAGCAACCGGTCGCCGCGACAACTGCCGACACCCTGAGGACCGAACTCTCGTGTGCCACAGCCAAGCCGATGACGCTGGCGACCGCTACCGCGACCAGGACCACGAGCAGGAACCGAACGAGGCGGCCGTCCGCTCCTCCTGCCCTCCTGGGGTCCCTTGCCAAACGGTTCGCGACGTGCAGATGCGTACCGAGTGTCACGACGGGCGCCAGGATGCTGCTGACTGCTAGGACCCCTGAGAGCTGGCCGACGGGAGCCGGTGGCAGGAGGCGGCCGAGGAACGGCCACACGAGGAGCGTGGTCCCGACGACGGCGATCGGCCCTGCCTGGAAGAGGGCGAAGCGAACTCGTTGCGCGCTAATGAAGCGGTCTCCCCACAACGATGACACCCGGTGTCCGACGCCGTCCGAGGAACACGTGACCGATGCATGCGCAGATCACCAACAATCCCAACGTGAACGTCAAGTTGATCAGGAGGTAGGCGCCGTTTCCGTTCATCAGGAACAGTCGGATCCCGTACACCAACACGCCGGCACTGACGGTGAGCAACGGTCCACTGGCCTGTCGCAGCCGGACGACGGCCGACCGCCAGACGATCCCGAGCGCAAGCAGGACGAGAACGCAGGCGAGCACCGGCATGCTGTAGAGCAGGTACACGGGGCCGCCCACCGTCACCGGCACGAGGAACGCCCCTCGCTGGATCGGCGTCCCTGTCACGACCGACGAGACCAGCTCGTCGAAGGAGTATCCCTCCGGGGCAGTCCCGAGGTAGCGGCCGAAGAGCACGCCGAGGTCACGCAACAGCACTGAGGTGTGGTCTGAGATGCCCACCGGGCGAGCGGTCAGCGCGGTGTACCCGGCGATGATCGCATCGCTCGTCGATCGCCGGATCACGTAGGCGATGCCAGCGTCAGAACCGGCGAGCGTCTGGTACTTCGAGCCGACGTACGTGACGTACCCGATGGCCACCACTGCGCCGACGGCGAAGCCAGCAAGCTGCTTGAACCCGAGGCGTCCGTACCGGATCGCCAGGCCGAGCGCGGTGATGATCAGCACCTCGATGAGGCCGCCCTTGAACCCGAGGAACACCTGGGTCACGGCGAACAGGACCCAGAGGGTCACCGCGGAGCGTTTCGAAGCATCCCGGATTGTCGCCAGGCCGATCAATGCCGCGATCGGCAGAGCGTAGAGGACCGCGCGACTCGGGAAACCGCCGAGCCCACTCGAGCCGATGTCGAACCGGCTCGTCTCGACGCTGCTGCTCAGCAGCGGGATGCCGACGGCGGAGAAGTGCAACACCGCAAGCACGCCCAGGACCAAGACGCAACCGCGGAGGAACGAGGGAAGCCACGCAGGCTCGTCCGACTCCGCAACGAGACCTCGAGAACCGACGCGACTGGCGAGGAACACACCAGCAGCGAAGATGAGCGGCGCGAGCAGCACGACAGCCGTTCCGCGCACCTGACCTCGGTCCTGCACGAGCAGTGCGAAACCGACGGTCGGCAGGATCCACTGCGCCAGCATGATCGCGGTCACCCCGAAGGTGGCTGCACGAGTCACTGGGGCCGGGGGCCGTTGCGGACCCGCCACGGAACGATCCGCAACCGTCTGACGTGGCAACAGGTCCCCTTCCGCGGCAGACCTGGCCAGTCCCGCGCTCGGTCATTCTGCCATGAAGATCCATCCGGACGAGGGTCTTTCGGCCTTTAGAATCTCGCTTGGGGGCACTTAAGCTCCCCACGTCGCTCGGAGACCCACTTGAACATCATGCCGATCTACGGCACCCGCCCGGAAGCCATCAAGTTCGCCCCGATCGTCAAGGCACTGCAGTCGCACCCGACCTTGGTCTCGCACGTCACGGTGACCGGTCAGCACCGGGAGATGCTCGATCAGGTGAACGAGGTCTTCGGGATCGTCCCGGACACCGATCTGGCGATCTTGAAGCCGCGTCAGACGTTGGTCGACATCGCAACGGCCACGATGCGTGGGCTCGACGTCCTGTTCACCGCTGAGAAGCCGGACGCGGTGATGGTGCAGGGAGACACGTCCACCGCCTTCGCAGCGGGGCTGACAGCGTTCTACCACCAGATCCCCGTCGTGCACCTCGAGGCCGGCCTCCGCAGCCACGACCTGCGCCTCCCGTTCCCCGAGGAGGGCAACCGGAAGCTCCTGACCCAGATCACCTCGCTCCACCTCGCTCCGACACCACACAGCCGCCGGAACCTGCTGGACGAAGGCGTGGCCGCCGACGCAGTCGTCGTCACGGGGAACAGCGTCATCGATGCTCTCCTCGAAGCGCGTTCTCGCGACCACGTCTCGTTCTCCGACCCTGCGTTGGAGGACGCGATCAAGACCGACCGGAGGATCCTCCTGGTCACGTCGCATCGGCGGGAGAACCTCGGCGGAGGAATGGAGCAGATCGCCTCGGCACTCAGAACCTTGGCGATCTCGCACCCGGATCTCCTCATCATCCTTCCGGTCCACAAGAACCCTGCTGTCCGTGAAGCCCTGCTGCCGGCACTGCAGTCGTTGCCGAACGTCCTGATCACCGAGCCGGTCGGGTACGGCGAGTTCGTCTACCTGCTCGATGCCTGCTCCATCGTGCTCACCGATTCCGGTGGCATCCAGGAAGAGGCGCCCGCACTGGGAAAGCCGGTGCTGGTGATGCGCGACTCCACTGAGCGACCGGAAGCAGTCGACTTCGGCGTCGTCAAGCTCGTCGGGACCGACCCGTCGGTGATCGTCCGATCGGTGGACGAACTGCTGCGGTCAGACGACTCGTACGCGGAGATGTCACAGGCGGTGAACCCCTACGGCGACGGCCGCGCGACCGAACGCACGATCGCCGCTCTCGAGGCGCTCGCTGAAGGCCGTCCTGTCACGACCGTCGCGGATTTCGCACCGGCAACGAGCGCGTGAGCGCACGTACTAGTGGGCGTCGCCGCCCGGCTGGAGGACTGCTTTCACCGTTCGCCACAGGATGACGAGATCGCCGGTCATGGACCAGTTCTCGACGTAGTACAGGTCGAGTCGGATGGCATCTTCCCATCCGAGTGAGGACCGGCCTCCGACCTGCCAGAGCCCACTCATGCCGGGTTTCAACAGCAGTCGCCGTCGGGCGGCATCGTCGTACATCGCGACTTCACCTTCGCGCTGAGGGCGGGGCCCGACGAGGCTCATCGATCCCTTCAGGACGTTGAACAGCTGCGGGAACTCGTCCAGCGAGTGCTTGCGCAAGAAATGCCCGATCGATGTCACGCGCGGATCGTTCTCGACCTTGAACAGAGGCTGGCCCGACGTCCCCTGCCGCGCGAGCAATGCCTGGAGCTCATCGTCGGCGTTGACGCGCATCGAGCGGAACTTGAGCATGCGGAATGGCTCACCGTTCTGACCGATGCGCTCTTGCCGGTAGAAGACCGGCCCCGCACTCGTCAGTTTGACGAGGAGAGCGAGCACGAGCAACACCGGCGACAACAGCGTGATGAGCAGCGCCGAACCAACGACGTCGAAGGTGCGCTTCAACAGATGCGTCGATCCTTCGTAGCGAGGCATCTCGACGTGGATCAGAGGCAAGCCGGCGACAGGACGCGTGTGGATACGAGGTCCGTTGATCTGCGTCAAGCTCGGTGCCACGATCAGGTGCTGTCGGCTGCCGTCCAGACCCCAGCTGAGTTCCCGGACGGCTTGGGCTCCGAGTTCCTCGGAACTCGTAACGGCGACGGTGTCGGCGCCGCTCGAATTGAGCGCTTTCAGTGCGTCAGGGATGCGGCCCACGATCGGGACGTTCATGCCTGCGAGTGTGTCCCCGATGATTCCGTCAGGAACACATGCCGCGACCACCCGGTACCCCTCCTCCGGATGTCGCGCGAGTTCCCCCGCGAGGTGTTCGACGCTCGGTCGAGAACCGACCAGGAGCACCTGGGCGGAGAATCGCCCGCCCTGCCGCTGAGCATTGAGCCATTGCCGCCAGATCCACCGGCTCAACATCAGGACGAGGATCCCGAGGGGGAAAGCGATGAAGATGTAACCGCGAGCGAGGTCGATCTTGAACACGTACGCGACGATCGCGACGAATGCGAAGAGACGGATAGAGGCGTCGACGATTCGCCGGTACTCCGCTGATCCGGTCCCCACGTACCGGTGGTCACGAGTGTCGTAGATCGCGAGGACGACGAGCCAGGCGACGATGATCGCGAGCGAGACTGCCGTGTACCCGATGGCCAGGTCGGCGACGCTGCCGCTGAGCGCCGCGCTGTCGAAACCGAACCAGGCGATCTGCACGCCGAAGACGACCCAGATGAGCACGAGGATGTCGGTGATCACGAGCCGACGCGCGTAGTTCTTCGCCCAGGGCACGGCGGCGGTGGTCTGTCGACTGGTGAGCGTCACCATGAGGCGCCACCGTCGCCAGAGGTGAGTACCGCTCCGCCTGACCAGAGCCACACGGCATCACCGGCTCGCGCGACGGCGAGCGCCCCGTCCGGGTCCGCGTCCGCTGCGCACCCGACGACGGTGGACTTCGTCGCCGGCGTCACACCGACCGCGGGCAGCGACCGGATCTCCGCGCCGTCGCACGCGGCAGCGCCCACGCGTGCGACGAGGTACGAGTCACCGTCGTCCGCCAGGGACCGAACACCGACGAGCGGCACGCCGACCCAGTCGCCGTCGCCCGAGCGCCACTGCACCTCGTCGGCGCAGACGACCGCGGTCGTGAACTCACCCTCGAACGCCTCGATGGGGTCGGCGCAAGGGGAGTCGACGGTTCCGGTCGACAGGATCAGCCCGTCGGGTCCGACACCGGCCCCGGCTGCGCCGGCGGCTCCGTCCTTCCACGACCGCCCGTCGTCGACGGATGTCCGGACCGTCGGTTCGCAGTCGTCGCCCGTGCCGATGACGACCGAGACGCTGTCCGTGCCGGCGCGAAGCGCCAGCACGGCGCCCGATCCGGCCCCGAGACTGACCGGAGTCCACGTCGTTCCGCCGTCCACGGTGTGTTCCACAACCCCGTCGGTTCCGTCACACACCCCGCTGGAGGCGCGCCATGCCTCCCGTCCGTCGACTGCGGACAGCAGGCGGCGGCCGGGAGCGACCATCCCTGCGGGCTCCGCCCTGGCGGTCGCCGACGGCTTGGCCGTCGATGAGCCCGGCGACCGGGGCGAGCTCGAGAAGGTCGGCACCGGACCGGGAGTCCCGTTCGACGAAGGCGCCGTACGTGCCAGCGCGAGTGCGACGAGCAGCACGTCGACGACCACCAGGACGACGACGATGACGGCGACCCAGACGAGCGTGCGGCGCGAGAAGACGCTGCCGAGGGTGCGGGACCCTCGGCGCGGACTCACGTGCGGACCGCCGTCATCGTTCGGCTCCGCGCGTTGCCGCGACGCGACCGCGTTTCGGGGCCTTCGGCATGGGGGTTTCCTCGTCCTGCAGCCCGTAGCCGTACGCGTAGCCGTAGCGGCCGTAGCCGTAGGCGCCGGGTCCCTTGGTCGGCATCATCGTCATGACGAAGCCCGCGATCGGGGCACCGACGTTCTCGAGTGCACTGACCGCGCCGGCGAGCTGGCCCTTGTGGGTGCGGCCGGAGGCGACGGCGACGATCGCGCCGGAGGCCTTCTTCGACAGGATGGCGGCGTCGGTGACGGGCAGCAGCGGCGGAGCATCGAACAGCACGTAGTCGAACTGCTGCTCCAGCCCGGCGATCAGGTCCTGCATCGCGCGAGAACCAAGCAACTCCGAAGGGTTCGGCGGGATCGGCCCAGCGGGGAGCACGATGAGGTTGCCGCGGCCCCAAGGCACGGCGACGTCCTCGATCGTGGCGCGTCCGATGAGCACATCGGTCAGGCCGGCGCCGCCCTCGAGGTCCATGTACGTGGCGATCTTCGGGCGGCGCAGGTCGGCGTCGATCAGGATCACGCGGAAGCCGGCGCTGTCGAGCGCGATGGCGAGGTTCGCAACGGTGGTGCTCTTGCCCTCGGACTCGACCGACGACGTCATCACGAAGGTGCGGGAACCGGTGCCAATGTCGAGGAACTGCAGGTTGGTGCGGAGCGTGCGGAATGACTCGGCCCGCGGGCTACGGGGGTCGACCTGCACGATGAGCGGGCGCTCCGAGGCCTTGCTGTCGAACGCGATCCCACCGACGACCGGCTTCTCGCTGATCTTCTCGACGTCGGACTCGGTGCGGACGCGGTTGTCGAGGGTCTCGCGGAGGACGGCGACCCCTACGCCCAGCGCGAGGCCGACGAGCAGGCCGAGCACGACGTTCACCGGCACGTTCGGGCTGACCGGCGCGTTCGGCACCTGGGCTTCCTTGACGCGGGTGAGCTTGACCGTGCTCGTGCCGTCGGCGTCGGTGGCCTCGATGTTCTGCACGACGTTCGTCAGGCTCTCGGAGGTCGCGTTCGCGATGTCGGCGGCCTGCTTGGCGCTCGTGTCGTTCACGGTGATCGAGATGAGCGTCGTGTTGAGCGGCGCGTCCGAGGTGACGAGCTCGGCGAGCTGGTCGGACGTCATGTCCAGCTTCAGGCTCGAGATCACGGGGAGCAGCACGATCGGCGTCTCGACGAGGTTCGAGTACGTCAGCACACGCTGCTGCGTGAAGGTGTTTCCCTGCGCCAGGTCACTCGCGCTGCCACTGGTCTGCGTCGACACGAAGACCTGCGCCGATGCCGAGTAGACCGGCTGCTTCAGCAGCGAGAAGCCCGCAGCGGCCGCGACTCCGACCAGTGCCAGCACCAGGATGAAGACCCATCCCTTGCGCAAGACCGCTATGTAGTCGCGTAGCTCCACGCGGCACCCTTCCCCGGAAGTCGCCGCGCCCTGCAGAGTCCCTGTCGCAGGTCGACCGGGATCGTCCCAGCGTTCGGCAGGGAAATACTGCCACACCGATGAGACGCGCTCGGGGTCGCGCGACGTCGAGTCTCGTTCTGCGTCCCGTACGGTGGCGACATGCAGCCCGAACCGGACGCGCCGACCGCCGCCCGCCCTTCCTCGGCGGTGCGGGACCTGCAGGTCATCGTGATCGCGCTCCTGGTCGCCGTGCTGCTGTCCCGGATCGTCGGTGGCGTCGCCCGGACTGGGGGTCTGCCCTCCCCGATCACGCAGGTGCTGGTCGCCGACCTGGCCGTGTGGGTGCCGCTCGTGCTCGGTGTCGGGTGGGTGCTGCGGAGGTCCTCTCCGGCGGTGCTCGTCCGCCGGCTCGGGATCGGGTGGGCCGATGCCGTCGCGGCCATCGGCATCGTCATCGTGTGCCGCGGGCTCGATGCCGTGCTGTCCGTCGCGTTCTTCGGTGCGACCGGGCTGACGCCGCAGCCGACCATCGGCACGCCGGACGTGCTGCTGCTCGTGGTCTCCGCGATCGGGGTGTGCCTGGTCAGTCCGGTGCTCGAGGAGATCATGTTCCGTGGTGTCATGCAGCGCCGATTGTCGGCCGAGCTGACGCCGCGCACGCGGTTCCTGGCGGTGCTGGTGACGGCGTTCGCGTTCGCGCTGATGCACCTGGCGATCAGCACGCCCGCGTCGTCGGTCGCGGGCTTCGAGGTCTTCGTGACGACGTTCGTGCTCGGCCTGCTGACGGGGACGCTCGTCGCGATGACCGGACGCATCGGCGGGGCGGTCCTGGCACACGTCCTGTTCAACACCGTGGCCGTCGTGCTCACCTGGCCGCGCTGACATCGATCGCACCAGCGGACGCATCGACCGGTAACGTCCTCCTCGAATGTCTCGCACAACCAGCGTCTTCGAGAGCCCCCTCGCGCGGCAGGCTCCGCTCAGCGGGCTGCTGGCGCTCAGCGCGGTCCTCTCGATCACGGTACCGTCGCTCGAGGTGACGGACGGCGGCCTGTTCGTCGGGAGCCTGGCGGTCACCGGAGTCGCGACGGTCGTGGCTGCACTGGCGTTGGCGCTCCCCCACGCCGTCGGGCTCGTGCCGGCGTTGCTGGTGCTCGACTTCGTGGCGATCGCGCTCTTCCGGACGAGCACGGGCGCAGGTGCCTCGGTCTTCACGTCGCTCGCCGTGCTGCCGGTCGTCTGGTGCGGGTCCCTCCGTGGTCGCCTGACCGTCGTGTACGCGGCGCTGGGAGTGACGCTCGTGATCATGGCGCCCTACTTCCTGACGCCGACGAACGTCCCCGGTGCGAGCGAGCTCGTCCGCCTCGGCGTGACCGTCATCGTGTTCGGAACGGTCGCGGCGGTCGTGCAGGAGCTCTCGCGGCGAGCGCGGCGCAACGTCCGCGCTGCCCGGCTGGGTGAGGAGCGCGTCCGCGCGGAGATCGAGCGGGCTGCCGCCGTGCAGCGGTCCCTGCTCCCGACGTCGACCGGCCACCTGGGCGCCGACGTCGCGGTGGCGGGCGCCTGTCTGCCGGCGAAGTCGGTCGGTGGTGACTTCTTCGACTGGTACGAGACGAACACCGGGATCGCCGTCACCCTCGGGGACGTGATGGGCAAGGGTGTCGGGGCCGGGCTCATCGCGGCGGCCGTGCGCGCCACGGTACGGAGTGCCCGCACCGTCGACGACCCGTCCGAGGCCCTCCTCCGCGCAGCCGACGGGCTCGCCGCAGAGGCCAGCGTGACCGACGTGACGTTCACCACGCTGTTCCACGCGCGCATCTCGACCGACGGCACCTTCCGGTGGGCGGACGCGGGGCACGGGCTGAGCCTGGTGCTCCGGTCGGACGGCACCGTGGACCGGCTCCGGTCGAGCGACCTCCCGCTCGGGATGGGACTCCGCGACGAGTGGGCGACGACCGAGGGGTTCCTCGACGCCGGCGACCTCCTCATCTCGTTCAGTGACGGCGTGCTCGACCTGTTCGGAGGCCGCGAGGACACCGTCGACGCGGTGGCCGACCTCGCGCGGGCCTGCGGGTCCGAGCCCACTGCACTCGTGGCGGCGCTGTCCGCGCGGGCGGACGAGGTCGCGCACGACGACGACGTGACGGTGATCGCGATCCAACGTTCACCGGTCCCGGCTGACACCTCCGTGGTGCCGGTCCGTCCGGTGCGCCGAGACCGAGCCTGACGAGGTCAGTCCTCGACCGCTGCCTCCTGCTCGCGCCGGAACCGCTCGATCTCCGCATCGACCTGCCGCCGTGAGAACCGCGTCGCGATGAACCCGACCCACGCCCCTCCGATCACGGCGAGCAGGACCCCTAGGATCGCTCCGACGGCGGCCGCATCGACACGCTCTGTGTTCGGCGGGGCCGCGCCGAGCAGCAAGCTCACGCCGGCAGCCGTCACGACGACGGCGCCGACCATCGCGGGTCGGTTGCCCGCGCGGGGTGCGTCGAAGGGCAGGAACCAGGGTGAGACCGCCAGGACCACCCAGAGACCCACCACACCGGTGCTGACCGGGAACCACAGGCGGAGCACGAACAGCGTCACCACGTGCGCAACCAGACCGCCGGCACACCACAGCATCCACCGCTTCTGGTCGCGCCGCTGCCGGCTGAGCTCGTCGTCACGCACCATGGGTCGACCGTAGTCCCGGCGCGGCCGCCGGTGACCGGCCCGGACAGGCGATCACCGGCGGCCGGAGCGGGGTCAGTACAGCGCGGAGAAGGACGCGTCGCGCACGAGCACGGTCGCCGCGTCACCCGCGACCTGCTGCTCCGGGTCACTGGACAGCCCGAGCTGCCACGTGCCGCCACCCGGCTTCTCGGGCAGCGTGAACTCGACGGTGGTGTCCGAGGCGTTGAGCAGGACGGCGACCGTGTCGTCGCCCTGTTCGAGGACGAGCATCACCGCCCGGTTGCCGCCGTCTGCCCAGTCCCCGTCCTCGAAGCCGGCGTTGTCGGCGCGGAGCACCGAGACGGTCGAGTCGGAGTCACCGGGTGCCGTGCGGTACCACTCCGGACGCAGGGACCGGTGCTGCGCCCGGAACGCGATCGCCGAGGTCGTGAAGGCGAGCAGGTCCTGGTCGGCGGCGTCCCAGTCGAACCAGGAGATCTCGTCGTCCTGGCAGTAGGCGTTGTTGTTGCCGCCCTGCGAGCGGGCGATCTCGTCGCCGCCGAGGATCATCGGCACACCGGCCGACAGCAGCAGGGTGCCGAGGAAGTTCCGGCGCTGCCGATCGCGGTACTCGTTGACCCCGGCGTCGTCCGTCGGGCCCTCCACCCCGCCGTTGAACGAGGCGTTGTCGCTCTCGCCGTCGTTGTTGTCCTCGCCGTTCGCCTCGTTGTGCTTCTCGGCGTACGAGGTCAGGTCCGCCAGGGTGAAGCCGTCGTGGGCCGTGACGAAGTCGACCGAGCACAGCGGCGAGCGCCGTGACCCCTCGTAGACGTCCGGGCTGCCGAGGACACGCTGCACGGCGTCACCGAGCGCCCCCTCGTCGCCGCGCCAGAAGGCACGGAGGTCGTCGCGGTACTTGCCGTTCCACTCGGACCAGTCGGCCGGGAACCCGCCGACCTGGTACCCCGCGGTGTCCCACGGCTCGGCGATCATCTTGACCTCACGGAGCACCGGGTCCTGGTGGATGATGTCGAGGAACGCGGAGTGCTTCTCGGCTTCGCCGCCCTGACGGGTCAGCGTGGTCGCCAGGTCGAAGCGGAAACCGTCGACGTGCATCTCCTCGACCCAGTAGCGCAGCGAGTCCATGATCAGACCGAGTGCGGCCGGGTGCGAGACGTTGAGGCTGTTGCCGGTACCGGTCGTGTCGAAGTAGTTCGCTTCGTCGCCCTCGACGAGCCGGTAGTACGACTCGTTGTCGATGCCCTTGAAGGACAGCGTCGGGCCCATGTGGTTGCCCTCGGCGGTGTGGTTGTAGACGACGTCCATGATGACCTCGAGCCCGGCTGCGTGCAGGGCCTTGACCATCTCCTTGAACTCGGCGACCTGCTGGCCGGCCGTGCCGCTGGACGAGTACTCGTCGTGCGGCGCGAAGAACCCGATGGAGTTGTAGCCCCAGTAGTTGCGCAGCCCCTTGTCGGCGAGTGTGGAGTCCTGGACGAACTGGTGCGTGGGCAGCAGCTCGACGGCCGTGACGCCGAGGTCGACGAGGTGCTGGATCGCGGCCGGGTGCGCCATGCCGGCGTAGGTGCCGCGGATCGCCTCGGGAACGTCGGGGTGCTGCTTCGTGAAGCCCTTCACGTGGACCTCGTAGAAGACGGTGTCGCCGAGCGGGGTCGCGGGACGGACGTCGTCGCCCCAGTCGAACGAGCGGTCGGCGACGACCGACTTCGGCATGGCGGCGGCCGAGTCGGTGTCGTCGCGGGTCTCCGGGTCGTCCATGTCGTGCCCGAACAGGGCCTGGCCCCACTCGTACGAGCCGTCGACCGCCGTGGCGTACGGGTCGAGCAGGAGCTTGGAGCCGTTGTGGCGGAGGCCCTTGGCCGGGTCCCACGCGCCGTGCACGCGGAAGCCGTAGCGGGTGCCGACGGCGACGCCGGGGACGATGTCGTGGAAGGTGTAGCCGGTGCGGTGCTGCAGCTCGGTGCGGTGTTCCGTGCCGTCGTCGTCGAACGTGCAGAACTCGACGCGCTCCGCGGTGCTGGAGAAGAGAGCGACGTTGGCGCCGCCGTCGACGAGCGTGACGCCGAGCGGGGTGCGGGCAGAAGTGGTCATGGTGTCGTTGTACCGGGCGGCCGCTGTGGTCCCGGCTCGCGCACGTACCCCGGCAGGCATGGATGCGCAGACCGGACAGCTGCGACCACGTGGGCCGACACCGAACGGTGACCGAGGGCGTCTGCTCCTCGTTCGGGTCGGGGAGCAGGCGCCCTCGCGCTACGACGACGTCGGGTTCGGCGCGGCGGGCCGCGACGATGCCAGCCCGGAACAGGGATCGGGCCCCCGCAGCTGGGCGCCGCGGGGTAGCTCACGAGACGGTACGGATGTGCCGCTCTCCGGGTGCACAGGTACGCGGAAATCGACCGGGAGCACCCTGCCGTCATCCGGAGAACGTGCGTTCCCCGTTCGGGGGATACCGACGAGGGGCGCGGCCTGGTTGGGTCGTCGAGTCAGCAACTCCGTTGCGGACGAGATCCGCGCGGAGCTTCGGCACCAAGCGAAGGTGACCCCCTCGGGTGGGGCGGTCGCGGTGGGTGCCGGCGTGTCGATTCGGGTTCGACACGGCGGCACCCCCATTCAGCGGGGAACCGAGGCTTGCCCTGGCGGCAGGGGTGCACCACTGTGTGGAGTACACGCTCGCTCGGAGGAACAGGGACCACATGCTGTCGTTGGTGTACGTGAGCACGATGAGCCGACCGGTCACGGACGAGGAACTCGCCGAGATCCTGGTGATCGGTCGCGAGAAGAACCTGCAGCTCGGCATCACGGGGATCCTCGCCCACCAGGGGAGCAACTGCATCGGCATCATCGAGGGCGACGACGAGGTCGTGCGGGAACGGTTCGAGGGCATCCGTCAGGACCCCCGCCACACCAACGTTCGCCAGGTCGCCGCGGACACCGTCGCGACCCGGTCCTTCCCGGAGTGGTCGATGGCGTTCCAACCGGCGGACCCGTTGATCAAGGATATCCCGGGGTTCCTCGACCTCTTCGCCGACGGGCACGCGCCCGACCCCGCCACCGGTACGTCCCGCGCGACGGCCCTGCTGGAGTGGTTCCGGAAGCACCCCCTGGCGCCGCTGACGAACCAGCACGGCGACGACGGCATCGAGCTGCGCACCCGGATCGTCAACGCGACGATCACGGTGCTGCACGAGACCGGAGTCGAGCAGGTCGACGTCGACACCGTCGCCGCCCGGGCCGAGATGACCGTCGACGAGCTGCGCACCCACTTCCCCTCCCGCGAGAGCCTGTTGACCGCCACGGTCGACCGGTGGTCGAGCTCGGTGTCACGACCCCTGCGGCCGATCGCCGACACGCACGGCGCGGTCGCCTACCTGCACGCGCTGGTCGTGGCGTACTCGGAGGAACCGGCGTTGATGCGGCTGCTCGCCTCGACGCTCGCCTCGAGCACCGACCCCGGACACGAGGGCGCGGAGTACTACCGCACCCTGTACCTCCGGTTCCGTCGGACCGTCCGGGAAGCACTCGAGCGGGACATCCGGACCGGTCGCGAGCCGGCCACCATGGATCCCGCGCGTGCCACCGAGCAGCTCCTCGCGCTCTACGACGGTCTGCGGATCCAGTCGCTCCTCATCGAGGGGTTCGACATCATCGCCTCCTTCGACCGCGCCGTGTCACGGCTGCGGCGGGGGTGGGCCGAGGACTACCGGCACACGGACCTCTTCGAGATCCCGGTCGAGGGCACGGGCGATCACAACGCCCGCGAGAAGCAGACCGACTCGGGGTCGTCGCGGTAGGGTCCGAACGGCTGGATCCGCACGAACCCGTTCCGGGCGAACAGCGCGGCGGCGTGCGGCTGCAGCACGCCGAACTCGGCGACGACCGCCGGTGCCTGCAGCTCTTCGGCCTGCGCGAGCAGTTCGAGCACCAGCAGGTCGCCGACGCCCTGCCCGCGGGAGTCCGGTCGGACGAACAGCCGCCGGACCTCGAACACGCCGTCGCCGGCCGCACTCAGCGACGCGGTACCGAGCGCCAGGCCCGAGCGGTCTCGGGCGATGACGTGCACGGCAGCGGTCGCCTCGGTCAGCGGACGGCCACGGTCGGCCGGGCGACCGTAGATCCGGTCGACCTCGATCCGGGCCGCGGCGCGCAGCCGGACGGCGTCCTCGTGGTCGAAGGGCTCGGCCGCGACCGAGAACGTCAGGTGCTGCATCGTGGTGTGTTCCTCGCCCGGCGCCGCGTCGTCGCGGGTACCCCGTGGGTGTTCAGTGTGCGTGCCGCCGCTCGAACCCGAATCGAGCGGCGGCACGGTGTGCGCGCTTCCGCTCGAACCCGAATCGAGCGGTGGCGCGTGCAGACGGCTGGCGTCTGCCCTCGGACGCCCTAGCGTCCGCGGTCTGTGGTGGGTCCGGGTCAGCTCACCAGGTCGAGGTCCCACACGGGGGCGACGTACTCGCGGGACCATCCCTCGCGCAACCGGGTGACGGCCCGGTCGAACGCTTCGAGCAGGTCCATCTCGGGGCGCACCATGGACTGCAGCTGCAGTCCCTCGTAGGTCGCGAGCAGCTGCTCGGCGCCGCGCGACGGCTCCATGGTGCTCGGTTCACGACCGAGCAGGCTGTCGCGCTGCAGGGAGTCCTGCACGAAGGCGTGGAACCGGCGCCACCGCGCGTGCAGCATCGGCGCGAGCGGGTGCTCCGGTGACGCCGCGATGTTCAGGGTGGCGGTGAGGAAGCGCATCAGGGACGGGTCGGCGATGTTCGCGGTCACGATCGCACGCAGGAACGGCACCGTCCCGAACCGTTCGGCGAGTGGCATGAGCGGTGCGGTGCGCTGCTCGTTCCAGTGGTCGATGGTGGCCAGGAGCAGACCGTCCCAGCTGGGGAAGGTCCGGCCGACCACGTCGACGTCCTGACCGGCGTGGTCCGCGACGACGGCCGGGGTCACCTCGTGGAGCGGACGCGTCCGCAGTGCCGTGATCATCCCGTCGACGACGGCCGATCGGAGGGCGGCATCGTCCGAGGTCCGGCGCGATGATTCGATGTGCATGCATACACCCCACCAGGCACACCGGTCCCACCAAAGCCCCCGAACGGGGATCGCGCGCAAAACGGACCAGCACGATCCGGCCACGACACTTCCCACCGATCGACCTGCGAGCGATACTCATCCCATGCAGTGGGGACGGATCGTACCGGTGGCGGCGGTGGCCCTGATGGCGAGCGGAGCGCTCGCGGGGTGCGGCGCCGACGGGACGGTCCAGTCCATCGACACTGGCACCTCGGTCAGCTCCTGCATCGACCACGTGCCCATGACCGCGGCCGAGCGCCGCGAATCCGCCGATCTCGTGGTCGACGGCCAGGTCACCAAGACCGATCGCACCGTCGAGATCGGCGGCGTCTACGACGTCTACGACGCCGAGGTCACGACGACCTCGAAGGGGGATGCCCCCGGCGCCACCATCGAGGTCGTCAGCACGTCGGACCAGTGCACGACGAGCGGCGAACCCGTCGAGTACCTCGACGGCGACGTGCTCGAACCAGGGGGAACGTTCCGCCTCTACCTGACGAAGGCTGACCCCGAGGACGACGACAGCGTCTGGCGCCTCGTCGTCCCCGGCGCCGCCGAGCCGCTCACCACCGGCTGACGGCCGGCACGCACCACGCGCGCCCTACGGCTCGGGGACCGCCACGATCCGGTTCTGGTACGCCCACACCACGGCCTGCAGCCGTGACCGGACCCCGAGCTTCGGCAGCATCCGCGCCAGGTGCGACTTCACGGTCGAGACCTCGAGCACGAGCGCGACCGCGATCTCCTCGTTCGACATCCCCTGCGCGAGCAGGAGCAGGACCTCGCGTTCGCGGGCGGTGAGCACCCCGTCGGCCCGGTCCCCCGACACCGGCTGCAGGCTCCGTCGCGACACGAACTCGCGCAGCACCCGCCGGGTCAGCGCCTGGTCGAGCGTCCCGTTCCCCGCGGCGACCTGGCGCACGGCGTCGACGATGGTGTCCGGCTCGGCGTCCTTCAGCAGGAATCCGGAGGCACCGGCCTCGAGGGCCCCGAACACGTAGTCGTCCAGGTCGAACGTCGTCAGCATCAGCACCGGGATGGCCGGGTCGGCGTCGGGTGCGCAGAACAGCCGGGCGAGCTCGATGCCGTTCATCACCGGCATCCGGATGTCCAGGCAGGCGACGTCGGGCCGCAACGAGCGCGCCAGCGCGAGCGCCTCGCCGCCGTCGGCGGCCACGCCGACCACCTCGATGTCGGCCTCCGCGCCGAGGAGCGCGGACACCCCGGCACGGACCAGCGGCTGGTCGTCCGCCACGAGCACGCGGATCACGCGACCACCTCGCCGCCGTCGGTGGCCTGCGCGGGTGCGGGAGGTGCCTCCCGGCCGAGCGCCAGCTCCACCAGCCATCCGCCGGTCGCGGTGGGGCCGGTCTGGAGGCGCGCCCCGACCAGGTCCGCCCGCTCGCGCATCCCCCGCAGGCCGTTGCCGCCCGACGGTGAGGTCGGCGCTGCCGGAGCGGCGGCTGGTGCGTTCTCCACCCGGATCACCACCCGGGTCGGGTCGCGGTCGTCGATGGTGACGGTGCACGGGGCGGACGGAGCGTGCAGGGCGGCGTTGGCCAGCGCCTCCTGGACGGTGCGGTACGCGGCGAGCTGTGCGAGCGGGCCGACGCCGTCGGCCACGGGGCGGTCGTCGGTCGGACGGTCGCCGGGCAGCACGTCGAGGCGCACGTCGCTGCGGAACCGGGCGCGTTCGACCAGGTCGACGATGCCGGCGACCGTCTCGACCGCGCGTTCGGCGGGGACGTCCTCGCGCAGGAGCCCGACCAGGCGGCGCAGGTCGTCGAGGACGGCGGTGCTCTGCTCCCGCACCTGGCGCGCGCCCTCGTGTGCGCGCTCCGGGTCGCTGTCGATCTGCCGGTCGATCACGGCGGCCATCAGCGCGATGCCGGACAGGTGGTGCGCTGCGATGTCGTGGAGCTCGCGGGCCATGGCGGCGCGTTCGCGGGAGACCGCGGCGTCGACCAGGGCGTCCTGCTCACGGAAGACCGCGCTCGCCTCGGCGGTGCGGGCGGCGCGCACCTCGCGGCGGGACCGCACCAGCAGGGTGACCAGGAGCGGGAGCCCGACGGCACCGACCGCCTGCAGCACCCCCTGGCCGAGTGCGCCGGACAGGACCGCGCTGCCGGCTGCCACGAGCGCGCCGGCGACCAGGAGCGTCGGCCACAGGCGTGCGAGCGGGACCCGGAGTGCGGCGAGGACGACGGCGACGACCACCGGCAGCGCGGTGAGGCCGAACAGGTCGAGCGACTGCGGGGCGAGCGCGGCGACGAGCACCGGCAGCACCGACACCGCGACGAGCACGGTGCGTGGTGCCCGACGGGCGGCGAGCAAGGCGGCGGACTGGGCCAGCAGGCCGAGCGCCAGGACGGTCCACGCAGCGGTGAACGGTGCCGGGACCCGCATGGCCAGGGCGGCGCCGTCCGGCTCGAGGCCGTCGAGCGGCGGCAGGCCGAGCAGCAGGCCGATGGCCACGACGGCCGTGCCGAGCGCGACGAACACGTCGACGCGGCGGTCACGGGTGCGCGGGTCAGCGGAGGCCATCGTTGGATCCTACGAGGCGGGTGCGAGCGGGGACCGGGGCGTCGATCGGCAGCGCACGGCGCGCCGGGTCGTAGCCCAGGCGGCCACGGGTCACGACGAGCAGCACGGCGGCGGCGACGGTCGAGGTGATGGTCAGGCCGATCATCAGCGTGCCGGCGGTCATGCTCGGGTACATCTCCGGGAACAGTGTCGAGATCGTGTTGTTCACGCCGACGTGCAGCAGCAGGGCCAGGGGCAGGCTCTCGCCGGTCTTGTTGAACACCTGGATCATCACGACGTTGAACGTGATCGTGAACAGGGCGAACACGACGGGCTCGCTCCAGTGCGCGTTCGGCCAGCCGCCCCAGTCGCTCAGGTAGAGCGGCATGTGCCAGAGCGCCCAGATCGGGCCGAGGATCGCAGCCGCACCGAGCCCACCGAAGCGGTGCTGCAGGCGGGGCAGGGCGAAGTCGCGCCAGCCGGGCTCCTCGCTCAGACCGGTGGAGAACAGCTGGATGACCAGGCCGGGCACGAGCATGGCGACGGCCAGGGCCGAGGGGGCACGGACGTCACCGCCGGCGAAGGGCAGCGCGGACGCGACGATCATGGCCGGAACGACGACGAGCGCCAGGGCGTACCAGTACCAGGCGACCCGCCAGCGGAACAGGCGCCCGACCCAGCGGCGCAGGCCCGGACGACCGTCGGCGACCGCGGTGACGATGAACGCACCGCCCAACGGGCCGAGGAGCGCACCGGGCAGCACACCCGTGAACTGTCCGCTGCCCAGGACCTCGGGGAAGTGGATGTCCCACACGCCCATGCCGTGCGGGGACAGGATGTAGGGCACCCACGCGAGCCAGCTCAGGCCGAGTGCCAGGGTGAAGAAGGACACGAGCGGGTGCCGGGCGATGAGGCCGCGGACACCCCCACGGTCCTGCGGGGATGTGCCGGCGACGGGCCGGACGTCGGTGGTGTTCGTCATGCACACGACGCTAGGAACCAGCGCGCTCGGGGACGACCGGCTTCGGGACGCACCTGCGGGAGTTCCATCGAAGGATGCAAGTGCTCCCGGGGCGTTCAGGCGGTGCGCTGGGCGGCCACGTGGGCCAGGACGACCGGGTCCTCGCAACCCCGGGCGAAGCCGCGGATGCGCCGGTCGATGTCCCGCTGCAGCACGAGCACGCCGATCCGTTCGGCGAGCGGCGCCAACCACTTCGGCCGGCAGGTGAAGTTGTAGCGCCAGACGGCCAGGGTGTGCCCGGGCTGCCCCTCCGCCGCGGTGAAGCGCCAGCCCCCGCCCATGCGCTCGAAGAACCACGACCCCTTCGTCATCTTCATCCCGACGTTCGACGGCGGATGGTACGAGACGTACTCGCTCTCCATCGCGAAGCCGAACCGCTGCACCGTGTAGGTCCGGACGCCCTTGCCGGGAACGGTGGCACCACCGACCAGGTGCTGGCGTCGGATGAAGGGGTCCCAGCGCTTCCGGATCGCCCCCTGCGTCTGCGAGACGGCGAACGCCACCTGCGGCTCGACCGGCACGATGCAGCGGGACTCGACGACGGGCATGAGTCATCCTCGCACGCGCACGGTGCGGTGCTCGCCGGCCCGTGCGACGTTCACAGGCCGCGCACCGTGCAGCGCCCGCCGCCCCGTGCGAGGTTGCACGCTCCGTGCGCCGCTACAACCCCGCACCAGGCCGCCAACCTCGCACCGGACGACAGAGCTCGCACGGTGCGAGCTCTGTCAGCGCGGCGAGTCAGCGCAGCGCGGCCCGGAGCGCGTCGGCGATGGGCGCGAGCGCGGCGTCGATCTCGTCGGCGACCCGCGCGTGGGTCGCCTCGGACCGGCGGTACGGGTCGTCGACGTCGTCGTCGGCGGGGTCGGCCGGCGGCGGGACGGTGCCGCGCAGGCGTGCGACCCGCTCGACCAGGGCCTCGGGCGCGTGCACGTCCTGCAGGTCACCGGGCTCGAGTCCGTCGAGCACCCGCGCGAACTGCTTGATCGTGAACGCCCGCTTGGTGGCCCGGGGCGCGAGCGACACCACGGCCGCACGGTGCGACCGTTCGGCCGTCAGCACCAGGTCGGCGTCCTCGACGATCGCCGACGTCAGGTACCGCGAGCCGTGCCGCGACGGGTCACCGCCGAGCCGGACCGACTGCGCCGCGGCGGCACCGTCCATCGCGGCACCGTCGTCGGCGATGGTGCCAGCGGACTCGACCACGAACGCCGCAGCGTCCGGGCCGAGTCGCGCCGTCAGGACCTGCGCGCCGAGCGGCGACCGGCAGATGTTGCCACTGCAGACGAACAGGATCCGCATCGTCAGGCTGCGCCGGCGCCGAGCAGGTCGTGCCGGACGACGATGGCGTCGCGCCCCGGACCGACACCGATCGCGGAGATCCGCGCACCCGACATCGCCTCGACCGCGAGCACGTAGTCCTGCGCGTTCTTCGGCAGGTCCTCGAACGAGCGGGCGCCGGTGATGTCCTCGGTCCAGCCGGGGAACTCTTCGTACACGGGCTTCGCGTGGTGGAAGTCCGACTGGTTCACGGGGACCTCGTCCACGCGCACGCCGTCGACCTCGTACGCGACGCACACCGGGATCGTCTCGAGCCCGGTCAGCACGTCGAGCTTGGTCAGCACGAAGTCGGTCACGCCGTTGATGCGCGCGGTGTAGCGGGCGATCGGGGCGTCGTACCAGCCGCAGCGACGCGGGCGGCCCGTGGTGGTGCCGAACTCGAAGCCGTTGGCGCGCAGGAACTCGCCGGACTCGTCGAACAGTTCGGTCGGGAACGGACCGGCGCCGACGCGCGTCGTGTACGCCTTGACGATGCCGATGATGCGCTCGAGCTTGCCCGGGCCGATGCCGGAACCGGTCGCGGCGCCACCGGCGGTCGCCGAGGACGACGTGACGAACGGGTAGGTGCCGTGGTCGACGTCGAGCATGGTCGCCTGACCGGCCTCGAACAGGACAGTGTCGCCGCGCTCGAGTGCCCGGTGGATCTCGAGGGCCGTGTCGGCGACCATCGGGCGCAGGCGCTCGGCGAAGGACAGCAGCGACTCGACCACTTCTTCGGCGTCGATCGCGCGACGGTTGAAGACCTTGACCAGCAGGTGGTTCTTCTGGTCGAGGGCCGCTTCGACCTTCTGGCGCAGGATGTTCTCGTCGAAGATGTCCTGGATGCGGATGCCGACGCGGTTGATCTTGTCGGCGTAGGTCGGGCCGATGCCGCGACCGGTGGTGCCGATCTGGCGCTTGCCGAGGAACCGCTCGGTCACCTTGTCGATGGTGCGGTGGTAGTGCGTGATGACGTGGGCGTTCGCCGACACGAGCAGCTTCGAGGTGTCGACGCCGCGGGCCTTCAGCGCGTCGAGTTCCTGGAACAGGACCTCGAGGTCGACGACGACGCCGTTGCCGATGATCGGCGTGACGCCGGGCGTGAGGATGCCGGAGGGCAGCAGGTGCAGGGCGTACTTCTCGCCGCCGACGACGACCGTGTGGCCGGCGTTGTTGCCGCCGTTGAACTTCACGACGTAGTCGATGCGGGAGCCGAGGAGGTCGGTGGCCTTCCCCTTGCCCTCGTCGCCCCACTGGGCTCCGATGATGACTGCTGCGGGCATCTGGTTCTCCTCACGTTGGCGGAGGACCTCACGCGACCAGGCGGGCCGGTGGTCCACCCGAGTCTATCGGACGGCCACCTGCGCGCCACCTGGCGCGTGCCCGAGATGGTGACGACGGACGGACGGGAGGCCCGGTGCCAGCTGGCACCGGGCCTCCCGTCCTTCGTGTCCGTGCGTTCCGCGATCAGGCGCGGAAGAAGTCCTGGTACGACGGGTCACCGACGGGCTGCGAGTAGCCGGGCTCGGCGAGACGCTGCTCGATCATCGCCTGGACGACGTCGGGCGGGGTGAGCCCCCGGCGGCGCCACTCGGTCGGGTTGGCCCGGAGCTGGCTCAGCGTGTTCTGCATGCTGCAACCCTGGCACTGTGTAACTAGTTTGTCTAACTACCTGTCCTGAATCCGCGTTCCCCCGACCGCCGGGAACACAGGAGACGCCGGATCCGCACTGCGGACCCGGCGTCTCCTGTTCGTTCAGCGGCGCGGACGCCGCACTACTTGCGCGAGACCTTCGCGGTCGACTTGGACGTCGCGGTGCCGTCCTTGTAGCCCGAGGCGTGCGCGGTGACCTTCACGGAGAACTTGTGCCCCGCGTCGGAGGTGCCGAGCTTGTACGTCGCACCGGTGGCCTTCTTCACGACCTTGCCGTCGCGGAGCCACTGGTACTTGTACGTCGCCTTCGTCGTGCTCCACTTGCCGTGGTTCGCCGACAGCTTCGAGCCGACCTTCGCCGTCCCGCTGATCGTCACCTTGCTGCCCGCGGCGAGCGCGAGCTTCGGCGGGACCACCGAGATCGTCGACGTGCCGGCCTGCTTGCCCGACGCGTTGCCGAGGTGCAGGAGCAGCACGGTGGCCTTCGTGACGCCCGAGGCACGGGTGACCCGGAGGACGCCGGAGTCGGCGAACAGGACGCCGGTGCTGCGGCCCTGCGCGAAGGACAGTGCCGGCTTCGACGGGTCGAACGACGCGTTCTTCGTCTCGTCCACCACGGACGAACCGGTGGTCGCGGCACCGGGGGCGTAGGCCGACTCGGTGAGCACCGAGTAGGTGAACTTGCCCTTCGCACCGATCAGCGCACCCGTGGTCGTGAGCACCTTCACCGAGCTGTCGAAGGTGTTCACGTCCTGGCCGGGTGCCCCGCCGTTGAGCGGCTGGACGTCGACGACCGGGTCGACGTCCGGGTCGTCCGACGCGGCCTTGGCCAGGTCGATCGTCGTCGCGAACGTCGCGTCCACCGCGGCGGACTTCGCGTTGTAGACCAGGTAGTCGGGCTCGCCGTCACGGTTCGTGTCGATGAGCACCTCGACGTTGGTCACGGCGCCGGGGTTGGCGTCGGGACCGGCCGTCTGGATGCCGAAC
This sequence comes from Curtobacterium sp. JUb34, assembly GCF_003755065.1. NCBI lineage: Bacteria > Bacillati > Actinomycetota > Actinomycetes > Micrococcales > Microbacteriaceae > Curtobacterium > Curtobacterium sp. JUb34. Next base: position 198,709 of record NZ_RJVH01000001.1, read on the forward strand.
GCGATCGTGTCCGACGCCTTGTCGTAGCTGGCGCCGTAGGAGCGGATGTCCGCCGCCTGCAGCGAGCGCTTCGCCGAACCGTCGGGGAACGCCTCGACCGGGTCGGTCCCGCCGAGCACGAACGGAGCGACGGCGGCGTGGTAGCCGGTCGTCAGCCCGCCCTGGTCGACGGTGCGGCCCTTGAGTGTCAGGTCGGCCGACTTGCCCGGGCCGGTGAAGGCGACGGTGGAGCGACCCTGCACGGAGCTGACGGGCTTCGGCGCGAGGTACGCACCGACGCGCAACGGCACCGCGGTCGTGTCGGTCGGCGTGAACGCCACGATGCCCGAGGCGGCGGTGACGAACTCGCGCTGGTAGCCCTGCTGCACCGACTCCTGGGTGGGGTCGATGACGCGGCGGAGCTTCGTCGGGTCGGCGATGGTGAACGTGAGCTTCACCGTCGCGGTGCGGTTCGCCGGGACGGTGACCCGCTTCGTGTCGAGCGCGAACGTCACACCGGGCTGCGACACCTGCGGCTGGTAGGCCACGTCGTAGGTGTGCGCGACGCCGTCGGTGTTCGCGATCTGCAGGGTGCGGCTCTCGCTCGTCGCGCTCGAGACCTCGACGACACCGAACGAGGCGGTGACGAGCAGGTCGTTCTCGACGCTCCGCACGGTGGTGCCGGCGGTCACGGCCTGCAGGGCGTCGACGCGGCCGGTGCCCTGCCGGAGCAGGGTCGCCGAGCGGGAGCCGTCCTTGACGTCGTGCGTCGCCGTGTTCATGAGCGCCGCCTTGACCTGCGGTGCGCTCCACTCCGGGTGCGACTGGAAGGTCAGCGCCGCGATGCCCGCGACGTCCGGTGTGGCCATCGAGGTCCCGCTCATCGACATGCGGCCGTCGCCGGTGCCGTTGGCCGCCGAGATCACGTTGACCCCGGGGCCGGCGATGTCCGGCTTGACGATGTCGTTGAACGACCCGTGCACGCCCCGGCTGGTGAACGCGGCGAGCGTGTTCACGGCCTCCGGGTCGGTGGCGAGTTCGAAGCCCTTGAGCTCGTCCGCGAAGCGCACGTGCAGGGTCCCCGCCTTGGCAGCGGCCTGGAGGCTCGTGGCGGCGTCCAGCGTCAGCTCGGCACCCGGGATGGTCGCGTTGCCCGCGATGCCCGAGTCGAAGGTGTTGATCGTGCCCGCGAGCAGGACGCCGATGCCGCCGGCGGCCTGCACGTTGTTGAAGCGCACGCCGGAGCCGCACTCGAGCGCGCCGTCCGTCCACTTCAGCCAGACGACCTTGCCCGCGATCTTCGCGGCGTCGGCGGCGCTGAACGCGGCGCAGCCGTCGATGTTGCTGGTCGGGACGACGACGTCACCCTCGACGGGCAGCGTGCCCGTGAAGTTGGACGAGTACTGCGACCGGTAGGTCTTCGCGACGTTCGCGGGGGCGGTGGCCTGCACGCCGTCGTACAGCGACTGGCCGGTGGCGCTCGCGGCGACGGTGAGCGCACCCTCGGCGTTGCCCGGCGATCCACCGATGTCGGTGAAGTCGTCGGCGTTGCCCGAGGCGATCACGGGCAGGACCCCGCGTGCGGTCAGTGCGTCGATCTTGGCGTTGTCGGGGTCGTCCGGTGCGCCGTAGTCGGAGCCGAGCGACAGGTTCAGGACGTTGATGTCCTTGCCCTCGGTGAGCGCCTGGCCCACCCAGTCGAGCGCGGCACCCGTGACGTCCGTCGAACCGCCGCCGTCACCGAACACCTTGAGGGCGTAGAGGCCGGCCTCGGGCGCGGTGCCCGGTCCGATCCACATGTCCTGCACCTGCTGCGTGGTGAGCTTGGTGTAGTCGCCGTCGAACTGCTGCTTGTCGGCGGTCAGGCCGTAGCCCGCGATCGAGCCGGACACGTGCGTGCCGTGGTCGCCGCCCTTGCCGTCGATCGGGTTGTCGTCCGGAGCCGGCACCGGGTCGTAGGCCGGGTCGGTCGGGTCGGCGTTGTAGGTCGCACCCGCGAAGTCGTACCCGCCGAGGAACTTCGACGCGTCGTACAGGCTGGGGTCCGGAGCACCGGAGCTCGCGTTCGCCAGGGCCTGCTGGTAGGCCGCGGTGGTGCCGGGTCCGCCGAAGTCCGCCTGCGTGTAGTCCAGGCCGGTGTCGAGGACGGCGACGTTGACGCCCTTGCCGGTGTGCCCGGTCTGCTGCCAGGCGTTGAGCGAGCGCGTGTAAACGTCGCTCGCGGCGTTCTTCGGGGCGACCCCGTCGGCGCCGGGACGCACGAGGCTCGGGTCCACGCCGGAGGGGGCGACGCTCGCGTCCGGCAGGACCGTCGGCTGGACGATCTTCTTCGGCGTGAGCGGGATGATGCTCTCGACGTCGGAGCGCTTCGCGATGTCCTGCAGCGCGGAGACGTCGGCGACGACCGCGACACCGGGGACGGTGTACTCGGTCGAGTAGAGCTCGGTGGCGTCGGCGTCGGCGCGCTGGACGGCGGCGCTGACGGCTGCGGTGGTCGACTCGATCGCCTTGACGCGGCTCTTCGCCGCCGAGGACGGCGTCTTCGACTTGGTCAGGTCACCGCCCTTCGCGTCGGCGTCCACCTCGAGGGCACCCTGACCGGTCGTGCGCACGAACGCGGCGACGGTCTTGGTGGCCTTGGCGTCACGCAGTGGTGCGGAGAGCTTCAGGTCGGCCACCGACACCCCGGTCGGAGCTGCGGAGGCCGCGCCCCCGACTGCGAGGCCGCCGCACGTCAGGGCCACGGCGGCGATGCCGGCGGTCAGGACGCGTGCGATGCGATGGGAGTTCGGGTTCGGGTCGTGGTTCGGTGTTGCACGGTTCAAAGAGGGCACTCCAGGCTCAGTCCGTGGTTCGCATGAGATTGCTGTGAAGTTATGCGCTTACATTCAGAAAGGGCAGTCCGCTCTTTGGGGGACACCCCTGTTCGAGGGCCGGTGTTCCTGTTAAGTTGCACACCCGTGTGCACGTTATTACGATGGGGTTCGTGACCACTGCTCCCCATCCCGCACGCGCACCCCGCCGCGACGCGACCGAGAACCGGGCAGCCCTCCTCGACGCGGCACGGACCTGCCTGCAGCGCGATCCGGACGCCTCCATCGAGACGATCGCCGCGGCCGCCGGCCTCTCGCGCCGTGCGGTGTACGGACACTTCCCGTCGCGCGACGACCTCGTGCGCGAGGTCGTGACCTCCGGTGCGGCTCGGATCGCCGCGTCCATGCCGACCACCTCGGACCTGCAGGAGCTGCCGCCGGCCGCTCGGCTCGCCGCGATCGCGGTCACGCTCTGGACCGAGGTCTCGCACGTCCGCTCGATGGCCCGGGTCGCCGTGCGCAGCCCGTTCGCCGAACCCGTCGCCGAGGTGTTCGCTCCGCTCCGTGCCCAGGTCCGCCAGGCGTGTGCGCTCGGGATCGCCGAGGGCACCATGCGCGACGACGTCGACCCCGCCACCCTGGGGCGCCTGGTCGAAGGGGCGTGCATCGCCGTCCTCGACGAGGCGACCCGGTCCGGCACCCCGGACGAGGCCGGACGGCGCATGGTGGTGGTGTCGGCCCTCGGCATGGCCGGCATCGACTGGCGCACCGCACTGCTCTCCGAACCCGCTGCTCCCGCTGCTCCCGCTGTGAAGGACCCCGCATGACGCTCGAACTCGCCCACGTCGGCATCGGCGAGGAGCCCGGCGCGGCACTGCCCGTCGTCTCCGCCGTCGCCGCCCCCGGACGCCCCGGGGTCGTCGCCGTCGAGACGGAGCAGGCCCCCGTGCTCGCCTCGCTCGTCGCCGGCGGCCGGATGCAGCCCGACACCGGGCGGCTCCTGCTCGACGGGCACGAGGACGCCGCTGCCGTGCGCCGCGCCTTCGCCCTCGTCGACACCCCGGGCGTCGCCGAGCCCTTCCCCGTCATGACCGTGCAGCAGATCGTGCGCGAGGAACTGGCGTTCGCCGCCCAGCGTCCCTCGCGCGGCCACGTCGACACCGTGCTCGAGGAGCTCGACCTGCGGCACTACGCCGACACCCCGGTCCAGCGGGTGCCGACGGCCGTGCGCGTCCGACTGCTCGTCGAGCTCGCCCTGCTCCGCGACGGGGTGACCGGCGTTGTCGTCACCTCGCCCGAGCGGCACGGCGGTGCCGTCGAGGAGTGGTTCGCGGTCCTCCGCGACGTCGCACGACGCGGTACGACCGTCGTGCTCGTCACCTCGAAGGCCGCAGCCACGACCGTCGAGACGCTGCTCGACACGATCGACGCGACCGACGCGTCCCAGCCCGAGGGTCCCGACGACGCGGCCCTGTCCGACGGAACCGAGCCGGGCCTCCCGTCCGACCCGTCCGTCACCGCAGAATCCGCAACCGTCCCGACGGAGGCAACCCCATGACCACCACCTCGCTCGTCCGCGCCGAACTGGCGCGCCTCACCGCGACCCCGCTCGCGCGACTGGCGTTCATCGCCCTGATGATCGTGCCGCTGCTCTACGGCGGCGCCTACCTGTGGGCGAACCGCGACCCGTACGCCAAGCTCGACCAGATCCCCGCGGCGATCGTGAACCTCGACGCCGGCGCAACCCTCGACGGCGAGCACGTCGACTACGGCACCGACGTCACGAAGGAAGCGATCGACGGCGCCGACTTCAAGTGGACGAAGACCGGGGCTGCGGACGCGCGCTCCGGCGTGCGGAACGGCACGTACGACTTCGTCGTGACCATCCCGCACGACTTCTCCGAGCACCTGGTGTCCGCGCAGTCCGACGACCCGACGCAGGCGAAGCTCGTCATGACCACGGCCGACACGAACTCGTACCTGGCGTCGACCATCGCGGAGCAAGCAGGCAAGACCATGCGCACGGCCGTCGCCGAACGCGTCGGCAAGCAGGCGGCGAAGACCCTGCTCGTCGGGCTCGCCGACGTCCGTGACAGCCTCGGCGACGCCGTCGACGGGGCCGACCAGCTGGCGTCCGGCACCGCGAAGGCGGACACGGGCGCCCACACCCTCGCCGACGGCACCGGCAAGCTGTCGTCCGGTGCGGCGGAGCTCGCGTCCGGCACGGCGGACCTGCCGTCGCAGACGAAGCAGCTGGACAGCGGAGCGCAGCAGGTGGCGTCGGGGGCGTCGACCCTGGCGTCCGGGCTGGCCAGCGCGCAGCAGCAGACGGCGGCGCTGCCGTCGCAGACGCAGCAGTTGAACAGTGGGGCGCAGCAGCTGCAGACCGGGCTGCACCAGCTCCGTGACCAGACGGCTTCGCTTCCCTCCGACTCTGCGCGCCTGTCCAGTGGTGCGTCGCAGGTCGCCACCGGGAACGCCACGCTGGCCGACGAGGCCGCACCGTTCATCGCGGGCGTCCAGCAGCTCTCTGCGCAGTCGCCGGAACTCGTCGCGTCGCTGAAGCCCGTCGTCCAAGCTTCCACGGTGCTCACCGCGGAACAGAAGACCCAGCTGCTCGCCGGGCTCGACGACCTGCAGGCCGGCAGCACCAAGCTCGGTGCCGGTGCCGGCGACCTGTCCGGCAACCTGCAGAAGCTCAAGACGGGCAGCGCCCAGGTGTCCGCGGGCGCATCGCAGCTCGCCGAGCGGGCTCCGGCGCTGACGAGTGGCATCCAGCAGCTCTCGGACGGCTCCGACACGCTCGCCGCCGGGACGTCGAAGCTGGCTGCCGCGGCACCGACGTTGACCTCGGGCATCGCGTCGGCGGCGACCGGCGCGTCCACGCTCTCCGCGGGTGCTGCGAAGGTCGCAGACGGCACGTCGACGCTGGCTTCGGCCGCTCCGACCCTGTCGTCGGGCGCATCGTCGCTCGCCACGGGCGCAGCGTCCGCCGACAAGGGTGCTTCGTCGCTCGCATCGGGCCTGGACGAGCTCAAGACCGGCTCGTCGAAGCTCGCGTCGTCGCTCGACGAGGGCCGCACGAAGATCCCGGCGTCGAACGCCTCCGAGCGTGAGTCGCAGGCCTCGGTGATCTCCGACCCGGTCAAGGTCGGCGACGACAACGTCGCCGCGGCGTCGAACTACGGCGCCGGCCTCGCGCCGTTCTTCATCTCGCTCGCGGCCTGGATCGGCATGTACGCGCTGTTCCTCATCCTCAAGCCGATCTCGAAGCGGGCGATCACCGCGGTGCGGAAGCCCCTGGCCGTGGTGTTCGGCGGCTGGCTGACCCCGGCCCTGCTCGGCCTGGTGCAGATGGTGGCGCTGTTCTTCATCGTGCGGTTCGCCCTCGACCTGAACGTGGTGCACGTCGGCGGCACGATCGGCATCATGGTGCTGGCGTCGGCGACCTTCGCGGCGATCATCATGGCGCTCAACGTGCTGCTCGGGTCGGTCGGGCAGTTCCTCGGACTGGTGCTCATGCTCGTCCAGCTCGTCACCGCCGGCGGCACGTTCCCCTGGCAGACGCTGCCCGGGCCGTTGGCGGCGCTGCACTTCGCGCTGCCGATGACGTACTCGGTCGACGCGATCCGGCAGACGATGTACGGCGGGGACCTCAGCGCCGCGTGGTCCGACGCGGGCGTGCTGCTCTGCTGGCTGCTCGGGGCGCTCCTGGTGTCCTTCGTGGTCACGGCGCGGCAGACCCGCTCCCGCACGCTGCGCGACCTGCGTCCGAGCCTGATCGGGTAGCGCGGGCGGGCGCCGGGGCCGGGGGCGCCGGGCGTTCGCATGGTGAGCAGAAATGGTCGGGTGGCGTCAGGCCACCCGACCATTCCTGCTCACGATGTGCTGCGCCCGAGGGGCAACGACACCATCTCGCCGCCGAGGAAGCGAAGGTCCTCCGGCGGCAGGTCCGCCCGAGCGTCGGGGTCGAGCGCGTGGGACGCGTCGTCGCGTGGGACGAAGCCGATGCGCTCCCCGGCGGTCAGGTCGGCGGGCGAGCCGGTGTTCCGCGACAGCGCCCACACGACGTGGTGCCCCGGTTCGCGAAGGTCGACGGTCGCGAGCACCAGGCGCGCCAGGTCGTCGGGCGAGCTCCACATCAGGAGCGCTCGCGACGACGACGGCTGCTCCCCGAAGGCCCCGATGCGCGCCGAGACGATCGACATGTCGTGCCGGTCGGCGAACAGGCTGCCGAGCAGTTCCATCCCGGCCTTCGTCACGCCGTAGTAGGTGTCCGGCCGCGGCAGTCGATCGCCGGGCACGCTGCCCGGCTCGTCGAGCGGCTCGGGGACCCGGCCGACCGCGTGGATCGAGCTCGCCTGCACCACCCGGAGCACCCCGGCTGCCGCCGCCCGCTCGAGCACGTTCTTCGTGCCGGTCAGGTTCGCCGCGAGCAGGTCGTCCCACGCGGCCTCGGTCGGGATACCTGCCAGGTGCACCACGGTGTCGACCCCGGCGAGCGCGTCGTCCAACGCAGCGGGGTCGTTCACCGAGCCGGAGACGAACCGCTCCCCGGCGGACACCGGGTCGTCGGGCGTCCGTTCGTCGAGCAGGACGAGGTCGTGTCCGGCCGCCAGGAGCCTGGGCCGGAGAGCCGCCCCGATGCGTCCTGCGGCCCCGGTGATGAGCAGCGTCGCCATGCCGCGGACGCTACCCGCGGCGCACGAGCAGTTCCCTCAGGTGGTCGACGGCGCCGGACACGTGCACGCCCAGGTCCGACTTCGTCCACCGCACGACCGCCCAGTCGAGCCGATCGAGATCACGGTAGCGCCGCAGATCACGACCCCACTGCTCGGCGTCGGTCCGGTGCTGGTCCCCCTCGTACTCGATCACGATGCGCTGCTCTGGGTACGCCATGTCGACGCGCCCCACGAACCGCCCGGCCCCGTCGAGGACGTCGACCTGCAGCTCCGGCTCGGGCAATCCGGCACGCACGATCGTCAGTCGCGCCCGGGTCTCCTGCGGCGACCCCGCGCCGACCCGCACGAGCTCGAGTGCCGCCCGCAGCTTCCGGACGCCTGCGCGCGCCCCGGCCCGGTCGAGCGCTCCGCGCAGGTCGTCGATCGTCGTGGCGCACCGCCGGGTCGTGACGACCGCGTCGCCCAGTGCGACGAGCTGGTCGACGCTCAGGAGCGCACCGCAGTCGACCCACATCCCCGCCGGAGTGCTCACGGGCATCCCCCAGCGCTCGGCGACGGCAGCCCGGTCGGCGGTGATGCGGTGTCCGACGACTCCGGTCCGACGCGGTTGGGCGGCGGGGATCAGACTCGTGATGTGCACCGGCCATGCGCTACCGACGGGTACCGGCAGCTCCCACAGCACGGCTGCCGAGAGGTGGCTGACGAACTGTCCGGGCAGCAGGATCGGCCGGAACGCCCGGATCCGTTCGACGCCGTCGGGTGGGTGTCCCCGCGCCCAGCGGATCGATCGGGTCGGCCGGACCAGGTCTCGCCGTCGGAGTCGTTGCCGGCTGACACCCGCACGGTCGGCGGCCCTGACGTCGAACGACCGGTACCGGAGGCGGGGTGGAAGTGGGCGTGCTCGCATGCCGTCCACGCTCGCGCCCCCGCGCAAGGTCCACACGCGCGAACGCACCTTCCGTGCACAACGCACCCCGGGCCTCCCGTGTGGAGGAGTGACCAGACGCACATCGTGAGCAGAAACGGTCGAGTCCGCACCACGGACCCGACCATTTCTGCTCACGAAGCGAAACGGCCACCCACCGCACCGCAGCGCACCGCACCCACCGCACCCACCGCACCCGCCCCACGCCGCCCGCTACGATCGACGCACGAGCCAACGGAGGTCGAAGCGCATCATGGGAGACGGCAAGCCCGCGACCATCTACGACGTCGCCGCACGCGCCGGGGTCTCCAAGTCCCTCGTCTCCTTGGTCCTGCAGCGTTCCCCTCGGGTGAGCGACCAGCGCCGGGCCGCTGTGCTGACGGCCATCCAGGAGCTCGACTACCGTCCTTCCACCGCGGCGGTGTCGCTCGCCGGCACCCGCAGCCGCACCATCGGCGTGGTCCTCGACGACTTCCGGAACCAGTGGTTCGTCGACCTGCTCACGGGCCTGCGCGAGGCGCTGCAGGACCAGGGCCACCGTCTCGTCGTCGCGGACCGGTTCCTGAACACGGGGCTCGACGCCTCGCCGGTCGAGGGCTTCCTGTCCATGCGCGTCGAGGGCATCGTCATCGCCGGCGAGCCGACCACCGACCTCGCGATCCCCGCGTCGATGCCGGTCGTGATCGCGGGCGGGCGCGTGTCGATCCCCCGCGCGGACACCGTCGCGAACGACGACCGTGCCGGTGGCGGGATGGCTGCCGCCCACCTGCTCGACCTGGGGCACACGCGGCTCGGGTTCCTCGGTGCGGGTTCGGCGGCGTCGCAGGAGCGCCGCGCGGGCTTCGAGGGCGCGGCAGCCGCAACGCGCGCAGCAGCCGGACCGGTGACCGTCGCCGTCGCGGTCCTGCCCGGCGAGCCCACGGAAGAGGCCGGGTCCCGCGCCCTCGGCGCACTGCTCGACGAGCACCCGGACGTCACCGCGGTGTTCGCCGCCAACGACGTGATGGCCCTCGGAGCGCTGTCCGAACTCGCCGAGCGCGGACTCCGCGTGCCCGAGGACGTCTCCGTCATCGGCTACGACGACACTCCCGTCGCCGCGACGCGCTACGTCGGCCTGACGAGCATCGACGACCGCAGCGTCGAGATCGGCCGCGGCGCCGGCGAACGCCTGCTCGCGCGCATCGCGGACCCGGGCCTCGCGGCCACCGAGTCGCTCGTCGAACCCCGCCTCGTCGCGCGCCGCACGACCGCCCCGCGCTGACGCTCCGGATCCCGCCGACACCCCGACCGGGAGGCCCGCCCCACGCCCGCCACGCCCGCGTCGTGAGCAGGAATGGTCGGGTCCAGGGCCCGTACCCGACCATTCCTGCTCAGGAAGCGTCCGGCAACGCGGCGTGCTGCACGATCCACGAGTGCATGACGATCGCGGCCGCCGCCGAGGCGTTGATGCTCCGCGTCGACCCGAACTGCGTGATCTCCAGGTGTCCGGCGGCACCGGCCACCGCTTCGTCGGTGAGCCCCGGGCCCTCCTGACCGAACAGGAACACGCACCGCTCCGGGATCGCCGCGGTCTCGATGCGCTCGGCACCGGGGGTGTTGTCGATCGCGATCACCGGGCGTTGCTCGTCGGCCATCGCGGCGAGGAACGCCTCGACGTCCGGGTGGTAGCGGACGTGCTGGTACCGGTCGGTCACCATCGCCCCACGCTTGTTCCAGCGCCGCCGCCCGATGATGTGGACCGTGCCGGCCAGGAAGGCGTTGGCGCTCCGCACGATCGACCCGATGTTCAGGTCGTGCTGCCAGTTCTCGATCGCGACGTCGAAGGCGTGCCGGCGGGTGTCGAGCTCGGCGACGATGGCGTCCATCGACCAGTACCGGAAGTGGTCGAGCACGTTGCGGGAGTCCCCCGCCGCCAGCAGCTCCGGGTCGAGGCGCGGATCGTCCGGCCAGGGTTCCGGGTGCGGGCCGACGCCGTTCGTCGTCAGTTCGTGCGACGGTTCGGGCGCAGTGGTCACCGCACCAGCGTACGGCCGGGCGCGGGGAACCAGGTTCCGGACACAGCACCGCGGATCTGCGCGGTTCCATGTCCGGAACCTGGTTCCGGAGCCACGGATCAGGCGGTCCGGGCGACGCGGGACTCGATGCCCGCGATGAGCACGTCGAGCCCCAGGTCGAAGCGTGCGTCGTACGAGTGCTCCCCCAGGATCTGCCCGACGAGCGTGTGCCGCTCCGGCCGCCCGGTGTCGTCGTCGCCGCGCCCGATCTGCACCGAGGTGTGCCCGACCACGAAGTCGTACACGACGAAGAACGTGTACATCGCCTCGACCTCGGGCAGCCCGGCGTCGCACAGCGCCCCGACGACCTTCGCCACGACGGCGTCGGACTCGGTGGACACCAGGGCTCCGCGCCGACTGTGCGACTCGAGCACCAGGGGGTGGGTGCGCATCAGGTCGCGGAAGGTCCTGGCGAACACCCGGACGACCGCGTGCCACTCGTCGGGCCAGACGAAGGTGGCGGTGAACTCGTCGACCGTGCGGCGCACGAGTTCGGCGTGCAGGTCGTCGAGGCCGCCGATGGTCCGGTGCACGGTCATCGGCGCGACGCCGAGCCGCACCCCGAGCGCCCGGAAGGACAACCGGTCCAGACCGTCCTCGTTCGCGATCGCCGTCGCGGCGTCGATCACCTGCTCGCGGCTCAGGACGTTGGGCCGGCCCCGGCGTCGTCGCGGCGCCTCCTCGACCAGGTCCGGCACCGCGGTGGGGCGGGGCGTGGCGGTCGGGGATCCGGGTTCGACGAGCACGGCGGGTTCTCCTTGATTCGGTACGTGTCCCGAAAAGCCTAGGGCAAAGCCGAGTGGCATTCGGTGACTCGACCTTCTCGGGTCCGGAGCCGACGCGCAAGAGCCGATCCGTGCCTCCCGGCCTTCTCCGAGCCGACACCGAGCCGGGCCGTCACGGGTGCGCAGTAGGGTGAGGCCATGGCGACCCGCGACGACGTCGAGTGCTGGCTGACCGACATGGACGGCGTGCTCGTCCACGAGAACCAGGCGCTCCCCGGTGCCCCCGAGCTCATCCAGCAGTGGCTCGACGAGGGCACCGAGTTCCTCGTCCTGACCAACAACTCGATCTTCACGCCGCGCGACCTCAGCGCGCGGCTCCGCTGGTCCGGCATCCACGTCCCCGAGGAGCGCATCTGGACGAGCGCCCTCGCCACGGCCGACTTCTGCAAGTCGCAGATGCCGGGTGGCTCGGCGTTCGTCATCGGCGAGGCCGGCATGACCACCGCCCTGCACGAGGCCGGGTTCATCATGACCGAGACCGCCCCCGACTACGTCGTCGTCGGCGAGACGCGCAACTACTCGTTCGAGGCGATCACCAAGGCCGTCCGCCTGATCCGCGACGGCGCCCGCTTCATCGTCACCAACCCCGACGCCACCGGCCCGAGCGCCGAGGGCGTCCTGCCCGCGACGGGTGCGATCGCCGCGATGATCGAGAAGGCCACCGGCAAGCAGCCGTACGTGGTCGGGAAGCCGAACCCGATGATGTTCCGCTCGGCGATGAACCGCATCGGCGCGCACTCCGAGAACACCGGCATGATCGGCGACCGGATGGACACCGACGTGCAGGCCGGCATCGAGGCCGGGCTGCACACCGTCCTCGTGATGACGGGCATCAGCGACCAGGCCGAGATCGACCGCTACCCGTTCCGTCCGAGCGAGGTCATCTCCGGCGTGCACGAACTCGTCCGTACCGCCCCGTTCGAGGTCGAGCTGTAGCGGTGCGCTGGGACCCGTCGCGGTACGCCGCGTTCGCAGACGACCGCGGACGCCCCTTCCACGACCTGGTCGCGCAGGTCGCGTGGTCGGCGGACACTCGGGAGGCCCCGCGTCGCGTCGTCGACCTGGGCTGCGGTCCCGGGGCCCTCACCGCCACGTTGGCAGCGCGGTGGCGTTCGTCGCGGGTGGTCGGGATCGACAGCTCGGCGGAGATGCTCGCGTCGGCTGGGACCGACCCCGCCCTGGCGGACCTGCCGAACCTGTCGTTCGAGCTCGGGGCGATCGAGGACTGGACGCCCGGGCCGACCGACGACGTCGTCGTGACGAACGCGGCGCTGCAGTGGGTCCCGTCGCACGTGGCGCTGCTGCCGCGGTGGCTCGACGCGATGCCGTCCGGGTCGTGGTTCGCGATGCAGGTCCCGGGCAACTTCGGGTCCCCGTCGCACGCGCTGATGCGGTCGATCGGGGCCTCCGGGCCGTGGGCCCCGGCGCTCGACGGTGTGCTGCGGTCAGACCCGGTGCTCGATCCCGCCGGCTACCTCGGCATCATGCTCGACGCCGGGTTCGTCGCCCGCGCCTGGGAGACCACCTACGCGCAGCTGCTGCCGGGCGAGGACCCCGTGCTCGACTGGGTGCGCGGCACCGGGTTGCGACCGGCTCTGGCTGCCCTCGACGCCGCCGACCCCTCCGGTGCGTTGACGGCGGAGTACGTCGACCGCTACCGGGCGGCGCTGCGCGAGGCGTACCCGGCGAGCGCCCACGGCACCGTGTACCCGTTCCGCCGGGTCTTCGCCGTCGGCCGCAAGCCCTGACGGACGGCTCCCGCCGGGCACGGAAGCGCGCCGGGCCCTGGAGCCGGGCGACTACCGGGCCGCGGCCGGCGCTGCCAGGTCGCCACGGGCCTCCAGGGCGAAGGCCGCCATCGGCGGGACGGAACGCCACCGCTTCGCCAGGCGACGCGGACGGTCGTCGCGCCACGCGACCATGCCGCCCGCGACGATCCCGAAGCCCAACACGGCGAACGAGAACAGTCCGATCAGACCGAGCACGACCACGCGACCGGTGTCCGACGGATCGGCGGTCGCGGAGTACCCGATCGACCCGAAGTCCCAGAACGCGTGCAGCAGCACCGGGACGAGCAACGAACCGGTGACCCGTCGGGCGACGTACAGCGTGGAGCCGAACGACGCCGCGAACACGACCTGGATCAGTGTCGGCCCGATCCCGGCTCCGGCGAGCGCGTTGAGCAGGTGCAGCAGCCCGAACAGCACGCACGACAGCGCCCAGACCCCGAACTCGGGCACCCGGCGACGCAGCCCGACCAGGAGCATGCCCCGGGCCATCAGCTCCTCGAACACCCCGACGAACAGCACCCCGACGGTGAGCAGCAGGAAGTAGTGCGCCGGCAGCGCCGTCCAGTCGATCAGGGGCAGCCGCACCAGGCACACCACGAGCACCAGGGCCGGGGCCAGCGCGGACCACCGCAGTGGCGTCCGGGTGCGGTCGACGGTCGCGATCCGCCACCAGCCGAGGCCGGTGACGACCACGGCGAGCGCGACGGCGGCGATGCCCTCGGGGATCACCAGCGCACGGACGACGCTGTCGACCGTCTGGCCGAGGGACGGGTAGTCGTCGCTCGGCCGCGACCGCCACGCGCTGATCGCCGCGAAGACCACGAGCGGCGCGAGGCCGATGAGCAGCGAGGGCGGGACCGGCCAGCGGCGACGTCGGGGTTGGTGCACGTCCCGGTTGTACCAGTGCAGCCGTACGATTGGCGGTATGCGCCTGCCCTCGTTGTCGACCATGGCCGAGGACTACGTCAAGCTCATCTGGAAGGCCGGGGAGCGTGGCGGCGCCGGACTGGCCACGCGGGACATCGCGGCGACGCTGAAGGTCTCGGCCTCGACGGTGTCCGGCAACCTGAAGAAGCTCGACCGCGACGGCCTCATCGAGCACACCCCGTACTACGGCGTCGTGCTCACCCCGCTCGGGCAGCAGGTCGCGGTGGCGATGGTCCGGCGGCACCGGCTGATCGAGTCGTTCCTGGTGTCACGTCTCGGCTACACGTGGGACGAGGTCCACACCGAGGCCGAGGCGCTCGAGCACGCGGTGTCGGAGCGGTTCCTCGACCGGGTCGACGCCGACCTGGGGCACCCGACGCACGACCCGCACGGCGACCCGATCCCCGCAGCGGACGGCACCGTGCCCGCCACGCTCGGCACACTGCTCGGTGCGATCGAGCCCGGTGCGTGCGGGACCGTCGACCGGGTGTCGGACGACGACCCCTCGTTGCTGCGGTACTTCGACGAGCTCGGGGTCGGCCTCGGCACCCACCTGCGGGTCGAGCGGGTGCGGGACTACGCCGGGGTCATCGCAGTGTCGCGGCGCGGGGCGGACGGTGCCGAGGCGCTCGTCGACCTGCCGGCCGCCGCCGCGACCGCGATCTGGCTGGCCCCCGACGCCGACTGACGGACGCGGGCGTGCCCGCCCGTTCGCCTGGCGTGCCCGCCCGCCTGCCGCCCCCCGTCCGGTGAGGTTCCGAAATCTCGGAACCTCGACGCGCCCAGGGGCCGTCCGTGGAACCTCGGCGTCGCGCACGCGGCGTGTTGTGGAACCTCGAGCGAGCCCCGTGGCCGAGACCGGCCCGCCCCGCAGCGACCGGCCCGCCCCGTGACGACCGGGAGGCCCGTGGCCGTGTCCGCCACGGGCCTCCCGTCCGTCAGCCGGGGACGTCCACGGCCGCTCTCACCCCTTGGCGGATCGGGTGCGGCCGAGCGCCACCTCGCGCCGAGCCCGCTCGAGGGCGAGCGCTGACGCAGCGTCCGGGTCGTGCAACAGCCGCTCGGTGTCGGCGACGTGGTCCCGCACGGCACCGGAGCCGCGGTCCGCAGCCGCCGCGAGCACCGGCGCCACCGTCTCCTCACCCAGCCCGACCAGTGCCCGCGACAGGCTGAGCCGTCGTTCTCGTGGACCGACCCCGAGCTGCACCGCGAGCGTCCGGGCGAGCTCGGCCCGCTCGTCGTCGGGCACGAGTGCGACGGCGGTCCGCCAGGCGGCCCGGAGCACCTCGTCGTCGTGGTCCGCGAGCAACGGGCGCACCGACGGCCATGCCGCTGGGTCGCCGACCTTCGACAGCGTGTGCAGCGCCTGGCTGCGGGCCTGCGCTTCGGGACGGGCGAGCTCGGGGAGCACGCGCGCAACGACGTCGTCGGACGGGTGTCGGGTGAGCGCCCACGTGAGCATGTCGCGGACGAAGAAGTCCGGTTCGACGGCGCACTGGTCGACGAGCACGTCGAGGTCGCCCGCGTCCGGGGTCGTCCCGGCGGCCATCACGGCCTGCAGGCGGACCGAGGATCGGGGGTCGGCGAGGGCATCGGTGAGCACGGTCATGGCTCCATGCAACCCGCAGCCACCGGGGCCGTGTCAAGCGTCGGGGCATAGCGTCGGCAGCGGAGCGGTTCACACGGAGGACCGCTCGCCCGACCACGAAAGGACCCCGTATGCCCCGCATCGGTACCAGTGACCTCCACGTGTTCCCCCTCGCCCTCGGCGGCAACGTCTTCGGGTGGACGGCGGACGAGTCGACCTCCCACCAGGTCCTCGACGCCTACACCGCGGCGGGCGGCGACTTCATCGACACCGCTGACGTGTACTCCGCGTGGGCTCCCGGCAACGAGGGCGGCGAGTCCGAGCGGGTCATCGGTTCGTGGCTCGCGGCCTCGGGCAAGCGGGACGACGTCGTCATCGCCACGAAGGGCTCGCAGCACCCGCAGTTCCAGGGCCTCGGCGCGGCCAACGTCGCCGCTGCCGCCCGTGCCAGCCTGCAGCGCCTGGGTACCGACCGCATCGACCTGTACTACGCGCACTTCGACGACCAGTCGACCCCGCTCGAGGAGACCGTCCGCGCCTTCGACCAGCTCGTCAAGGACGGCATCGTCCGCTACACGGCGATCTCGAACTACTCGAAGGACCGCGCCGAGGAGTGGATCCGCATCGCGACTGAGAACGGCCTCGCGCAGCCGGTGGCGATCCAGCCGCACTACAACCTGGTCACCCGCGAG
The DNA here is from genome assembly GCF_003755065.1 of Curtobacterium sp. JUb34. Lineage (NCBI taxonomy): Bacteria > Bacillati > Actinomycetota > Actinomycetes > Micrococcales > Microbacteriaceae > Curtobacterium > Curtobacterium sp. JUb34. The sequence continues at coordinate 214,944 of NZ_RJVH01000001.1, forward strand.
CCCTACGAGTCCGAGATCGCGCCGCTCGCCCACGCGCACCGCCTCGGCGTCGTGCCGTACTTCGCACTCGCCGCCGGGTTCCTGACCGGCAAGTACCGCTCGAAGGAGGACTTCGCCGGCAAGGACCGTGAGGGCCAGGTGTCGGGCTACTTCAACGACGAGGGACTCGCCGTGGTCGACGCCCTGTCCACCATCGCCGAGGCCCGCGACACCGAGCTCGCGACCGTCGCCCTGGCGTGGCTGCAGGCACAGCCGGACGTCGTCGCGCCGATCGCCAGCGCCCGGAACACCGAGCAGCTGCCGGCACTGCTGGCCTCGGCCGAGCTCGAGCTCAGCGCCGACGAGCTGCAGACCCTGTCCGACGTGTCGGCGAAGGTCCCCGCGACCGCCTGACCCGTCGACCGCCCGACCCCGAACGACATCCTCGACGTCGCACGACGTCGGGGATGTCGTTCGTTGCACACGCGGGCATCACCGGCGCGCAACCAGCGACGAGATCGATGTCGTACGACGTCGACGGTGTCATTCCACGTCGATACCCGCAGCAGCCCCTCCGCCGCCTACGCCCCCGGCGCCAACGACGCCGTGAGCTCCTGCCCCGACGACCGCGTCACGAAGCACGAGATGAACCGGTCGCCCTGGTCCCACGTCGCCTGGTCCGGCGCGTAGGACCCCTGCACCTGCACGTCCCCGACGGCCGCAGCCGCCGAGGCGTTCAGCGCCGCGTCCGACTGGCACCGGTCGGCGGCCTGCGTCGCGAGGGCCTCGGCCCCCGGGTACGCGTCCCCGTCCACCGTCAGCCGAGCGGTGAGCTGTCCGATGTGCGGCGTCGTGCAGTCGACGACCGTGAAGGTCTGCGCCCAGGCGTTCGTGAACGGCGACAGGCACTCCCCGCCGGCCAGGTCGGTCCAGGCGTGTTCACCCGGCAGTGCGGGCGTGGTGGCGAATTGGAGCGTGGCAGCCGGAGCAGCGGCCTCGTCCGAGGGGGCGGCGGACGCCGCAGCCGAAGGAGTCGCCGGAGCCGACGACGCTGCCGCCGGGGACTTCGTCGGCGCGATCTCCTGGTCGGAGATGTTGTTGCCGAGGATCCACTTCGACAGCAGGAACACCAGGACGATGAGCACGACGATGAGGGCGATCGAGCCGTAGACGAGCAGCTGCTTGCCGCGCTTGCCCTCGCTCCGGAGGCGCGCCGCACCCTGGTTGATGAAGTTGTCGCGTTCCCCGGTCGGCGCGGCGGCGGTCGTGGAAGACGGAACAGCAGCTGACGGCACCGCGGCCGCCGGCATCATGCGCGTCCCGGTGTCCTCCGGGTCGTAGCCCGTGCCACCGAGCTGCCCGACGGCCTCGGTGCCGAACAGGTCCTTGATCGCACTCGTGTCGCTGGTCTCGCGGCCGTCCCACTCGGACTGGTCCAGGTCGTCCGGCGCAGCGGCCGGCAACGCCGCGGACTGCGCACCGGTGTCGTCCCGGCGCAGACCGAGCACGGCGTCCAGGTCCTGCCCGACGGCCGGTGGCAGGTGTGCCGGGTACGCGGGCGACGCAGCGGGCTCGACCAGGGGCGGCGCAGCGGTCGGCGGCACGGTCGCGTCCGGTTCGGACCACCAGGGCGTGCCGGCGACCGGCAGCGCGGTGGTCGCGGCGTCCGGGAGGCCCGTGGCAGCGTCCGCCCCGTCACCCTCGGCGGCCGAGCGGGTCGTGTCCAGGGCCTCGGTCGGCTCCGCGGGAGTCGCCGGCCGCCCGGCAGCGCCATCCGCGGTCGGCACAGCGGGAGCCGGCACGGCAGCAGCCGGCGGCACCGCAGCAGCTGTCGGGACGGCCGGCGGCACCGGGAACGTCCGCGGCGCCCGGGGGACGCCGTCGGCCGGGGTGTCGACCTCGCCGGAGACGACCTCGTCCTCGGCGTCGGTCTCGTCCGCCAGCGACCACGAGCCGCCGCCGCCGAGTGCCGTCGTGTCGAACGAGTCGCCGGTCAGGGTCGTCGGGACCTCGCCGGTCTCGTCGTCGCGGATGGCCCAGTCGAACGGTCGGTCCGGCCCGGCGCCCTGCGCTGGGGTGGGGCCGTCGCCCGAGAGCCGCAGCAGGTCGGTGAAGCTCGGCGGCTCCTCGGTCGGGGGCAGCACGTTCTCGACGCCGAGCGGCTGGTGCGCGACGGGCCCGGTGGGCGGGACGGGTGCGCCGGAGCCGGTCGCACGGCCGAGCCAGTCGACGTCGGCACGGCCCTCGCCGAACGGGTCGACGCGGCGACGCTCGTCCTCGATGGCCTTCGACGCCGCAGCGCGCTCGTCACGGTGGGTCTGCGCGGTGGGCAGCACGATCGACGAGGGGTGCGGTGCGGTCGGGTTCGGCGGCACGACGGCGGCCGGCGGGATGCGGTCGTGCAGGGTGGAGCGCTCGTGCTCGGCGGCGGCGTCGGGGCTCTCGGACGGCGCCGACAGCTGCTCGGGCATCGAGATGGCCTGTGTCGCGCCGTCGTCCAGCACCGGAGCGGCCGGAGCTGCGGGAGCTGCAGGAGCTGCAGGTGCGGGCGGTTCGACCAGCTCAGGCGCCTCGGACTCCGGGGCCGCCGCCTCGAACGGCTCGGGCAACGGTGCGCCGGTCTCCCGTGCGGTCCGCTCGGCCTCGCGGCGTTCCCGGCGCGAGGGCCAGTCCTCCTCGCCCCGCGGGGCGCCGAAGATGTCCGCGGCACTGCGGAGACCGTGGAACGGAGCGTCCGGGTCGGACGCGCGCCGGGCCTCCTGGCCGTCGACCCCGTCGGCACCGTCAGCCGCTGCTGCGGGGCCGGCCGTGTCCTCGGGGTCGCGCGCGTCGTCCGGACGCTCCCCGCTCACGCGGTCAGCCCCAGATCAGCCAACCCGATGGCCGCGAAGTAGGGGTACCCGGCTGCCTCGATGGTCTCCTTGGCGCCGGTGTCGCGGTCGACGACGACCGCGACGGCGGCGATGATCGCACCTTCGCGCTCGAGCGCCTCGGCTGCCTTGAGCGGCGATCCGCCCGTCGTGGAGGTGTCCTCGAGCACGACGACGCGCTTGCCCTTGAGGTCAGGCCCTTCGACCTGCTTGCCGCGGCCGTGGTCCTTCGGCTCCTTGCGGACGACGAAGGCGTCGTAGGTGAGGCCCTGTGCGGCAGCCTGGTGCAGCACGGCGCTGGCGATGGGGTCGGCGCCCATGGTGAGGCCGCCGACGGCCGAGACGTCGGGCACCTGCTGCACGAGCTCGGTCATGACCTGTCCGATCAGCGGCGCGACCCGGTGGTCCAGGCTGACCTTCCGCAGGTCGATGTAGTACGTCGCCTTCTTCCCGCTGGTCAGGGTGAAGTCGCCGTGGAACACCGCTTCGGAGGAGATGTACTGGATCAACTGTTCGCGCGCGTCGGTCACAGCGCACAAGGGTAGCCGGTCGGGCTCGCAGCGCGCTCCCCCGGTCTGTGGGGTCGTCCCGAGCAGCCCTCGGTACGCTCCGGGTCATGCCCCGAGCCCCGCGTCGCGCCGCCGTGGCGCCGGCTCCATCCGGCGGCCGTCGGTCCGGCGGCGTGGCCGGGGCGATCGGACGGGAGGCCCTGGGCGCGCTGGTCGCGCTGGCCCTGTCCGTCGTGGCCCTCCGCCACGTCGTCGCGACGGAGCGGGTCGCCTTGCTCTGGTACGACGGCGACTCGGTGCTGCTGCCCCTGGTGCACCGGTCGATGCAGCTCGGGCAGCCGTTCGAGTGGGCGATGTCCCCGGCGCTGTTCTTCTTCCCCGAGCTGCCCGTCTACCTGCTCTGCGCCCTCGTCACGGGTACCCCGCAGCAGGCGCTGGCGCTGAACGGGGTGCTCGTCCTGCTGGCCGTGTACGCGCTGGTGCGGGCGGCCGCGAACGAACTCATGCCGTCGGCCGGGCGAGCGGCCCGCATCACGGTGTCGGCGGCCGCTGTGGCGTTCGTGACCCTGCTCGTGCTGACGGAGTCGTCGGCCACCGCGACGTCGCTCGAGCTGGCGTCCCTGCTGCTGACCACGACCTACTACTACGGCGTCGTGCTGGCGATGCTCGGCACCGCGGTGCTCGTGCTCCGTGCCGTCCGAGTCGGGCGGGCATCGGTCGTCGTGCTCGTGGTGCTCGGCCTGGTCGCGGTGTGCACGACCGCGTCGAACCCGCTGTACGTGCCGTGGTCCGCCGCGCCCGTGGTCGTCACGCTCGTGCTGCTGGCGGCGGTGCGCCGGGTGCCGTGGCGCCCCGCCCTGCTGCTGTCCGGCACCGTGACGGTCGGGGCGGTGGTCGGGTACCTGGTGCGGATCCCCCTGCAGCCCTTCGTGTCGCTCGACCCGTCCACGTACGTGCGGCCGTCACGCGCGGTGGACACCCTGCAGTTCTTCGCGGCCCTGACCGACGAGCGCGCCGGCACGGCCGCGGGCGACGCCGGACTGCTCCTGATGTTCGTCGGGGTGCTCGTCACCGTCGGCGGCACGGTCTGGGCCTGGCGGGTCCGGACCGCGCGCACCGTGCTCGTCGCCACCGCCCTGCCCCTCGTGACCGTCGTCGCGGCGTCGATCGGCGTCGTCGTCGTCGGGTCGGAGACCCCGCGGTACCTCGAGCCCGTCGTCACCGCACCGCTGCTGGCCCTCGTCGCGGTGGCCGAGCTCACCCGCACCGCGGTCCGCCGGACCCGCGTGCACCGGCCGTTCCGCGGCGTCCGGGCCACCGTCGCGATCGCCGCCGTCGCCGTCCTCGCCGCCGGCGTCGCCACCGCACCGAGCACCGCGCACGGCGTCGCCACCGCCCGGTACACGCCGTCGTCCTGCCTCGACCGCTGGGCGGACGGACGGGCGGTCACCGGGGTCGGCCAGTTCTGGACCGTGCGGCCCCTCGCGACGTACTCCGCCCGGAACGTGCAGCTGCTGCAGGTCCGCGACACCTTCGACACGTACCCGTGGCTGGTCGACCTCGGCGCGTACCGCGATGCCGACCCGACGTTCGTGGTGGTCGGGTCGCACGACCTGTGGACCACCGCGGTCGAGGACTCGCTCGGTGCCCCCGCGACGATCACGCACTGCACGGGGTTCGACGTCTACGACTACGCGGGGACCGCCGGCGCCGAGGTGCTCCGACGCGACGTGGTCGGCAGCGCCGACGAGATCCGGCAGGAACGCGGGTTCTAGGAGTTGTCCACAGCGGCGCGTCGCCGTCAGATCTTCTCTGTACGGATGTATAGGCTCGTGCTCGATGTCTCGCCCCACCAGCCACCGCACCCCTCGTGCCTCCGTGCGCCTCCGCCTCGCCGTCACCGGACTGGCACTCGCGGGCCTCGTCGGCACGGTCGTCGTCGATGCACCCACTGCCCAGGCGGTCACCTACCCCACGTGGGACGAGGTCAAGAACGCCCGCGGCAAGGAATCCGCGAAGCAGGGGCAGATCACCGAGATCAAGGGCATCATCAGCGAGCTCGACGCCAAGGTCGAGGCCGCCCAGGCGAAGGCGAAGGAGCTCGGGCAGGTGTTCTTCGACGCCCAGTCCGATGCGCAGGACGCTGCCGAAGAAGAGCAGAAGCTCCGCGCGAAGGCCGACGAGCACGCGAAGGTCGCCGAGCAGAGCGCCGCGCAGGCCGGCCAGTTCGCCGCGCAGATGGCCCGCTCCGGCGGCGCCGACGTCACGACCTCGGTGCTGACCAAGGGCGACGATGCGCGCGACCTGCTCTACGACCTCGGTGCACTGAGCAAGCTGTCGGAACAGGCCGAGCGTGTCCAGGCCGCCGCAGCCGTCGACGCCGGCGTCACCCGTTCGCTCGAGGCCCAGGCCGACCGCGCCGCAGCGGAGCTCGAGCGGCTCGCCGCGAAGGCCGAGGCCCGCATGCAGGAAGCGCAGGCCGCCTCCGACGCCGTGCAGACCGCCTACGACGAACAGCAGTCGAACAAGGCCCGGCTCGACGCGCAGCTGGCCACCCTGACCACCGGCCGCGTCCGGACCGAAGCCGAGTTCGCCAAGGGTGAGCGGGTCCGCAAGGCGGCCGAGGCGAAGGCTGCGCGCGAGGCCGAGGCGCGTGCCGCCCGGGAGCTGGCGGCCGCAGCGGCAGCGGCGGCGAACGCCGGTGGCGGATCGTCCGGCGGCGGTGGCGGCTCCGGCAGCAGCGGCTCGGGCAGCGGCGGCTCCGCCGGCTCGGGCGGCGGTCAGGGCTGGGTCCGCCCGGCCAGCGGCTACGTCATCAGTCCGTACGGCTACCGCGTGCACCCGATCTACGGCACCGTCATCAAGCACGACGGCACCGACCTGGCCAGCGGTTGCTCGACGCCGATCGTCGCCGCGTCGGCCGGCACCGTCGACTACGTCGGCTGGTACGGCGGGTACGGCAACTACGTGCGCATCAACCACGGCAACGGCGTGCAGACGGCCTACGGTCACATCGTCAACGGCGGGTTCCGGGTCAGCACCGGACAGCAGGTCTCCGCGGGGCAGCTCATCGCGCTCGTCGGCTCGACCGGCCAGTCCACCGGGTGCCACAGCCACATCGAGGTGCACATCAACGGTGCCACGACCGACCCAGTGCCGTTCATGTCCGCGCGGGGCGTCGCCTTCTAGCCTGCCCGATCGCACACCGACCGCCGTCCGCTCCCCGCGGGCGGCGGTCCGCTGTTTCTCCATAGCGCACTCCGGACAATTTCACACTGCACCGCTGAAATGCTACGTTTCCCACAACGGCCAGTTGGATGGTGGGGAACGATGGGGATCGAGTTCGACGACGCAGCGGCGTCGCGGTTGGTCGGCTGCGCGGTCGAGGTGGCCCTGACGCTGCGGGCCAGCGCCGGACCGCGTCGGAGCACCGCCGAGGCCGCACTGCTCGACTTCGACGGTGCGTACGCGCGACTGTTCGAGACGGCTCGCGTGACGGAGTCCGCCGACCGCGTCCGGCTGGCGAAGGAGCTCGAGCGCTTGGCCGATCAGCTCCGCATCGTGCAACGGCAGGCGGACGAGGAACGGCAGCGATCGGCGGACCTGGCCGCGTGGCAGCGACGCGAAGCCGACCGTGAACTCGTGCGCATCGCCGGTGGCGTGCCGATGCAACCCGTGCTCGACTGGAGCAGCGCGGTCTTCGACCCGAAGCCGTCCAGCACACCGAAGCGCCCGTCACCGGTCTCCGCGACCTTCAGCGCCCGGACACGCCAGCGCACCGGCAGTGGTCGCTCCGGCGGACGCAGCAGTGCCGACCCGACCAGGCTGCGGCAGTTCAGCGCGACCGCCCGCGCACAGGACGCCTCGACGGAACAGGACATGGTCCGGGTGCGCAACGCCTGGACCGCGTTCACGAGCCGGTGCAGCTGGGTCCCGGTCGACGGCGCGACGCTGCCGGGCGGGTTCGGCGACTACCTCGCCGAGAACGCCGAGGACGCCTCGTGGATCGAGCGGATCGCGGACGCCTTCCGTGCCGCCGGTGGGGGTTCCCTGGCGGACACCGCGCTCGACGCTGCCGCTGCCTCGACGCTCCCACACGGACTGCAGCGGCTGCTCGACCCGTCCCTGACCCCGGCCGAGGTCGCAGCGATCTGGGCAGCGCTCGGCTTCACCGACGCCGACGTCCGCGCGCTGCCGCTCACCACGCAGCTGCAGTTCGCGGGGCTCGACGGGGTTCCCGCCGCGCAGCGCGACATCGCGTCCCGTGCGGTCCTCTCCGCGGCCGTGCGGGATCCGGAGCGGCTGTACCGGCTGATGGGGTTGGCGTACACGTACGGGGCGGTCAGCCTCGAGGAGTTCACGGAACAGGTGATCGCGCTCCGGGACGGGCTCAACCGCGCTGATCAGCTCGCGGGTCGCCTGAAGGCGCCCTCGGCAGCGGTCGCACAGCTGGTCGGGTTCGGCGTCTCGAATGGAGCGCTCGTCGCCGCAGTCGTCCTCGGCGATCTGGACACCGCGTCGAACGTGACCGTCAACGTGCCGGGTGCGATGACCACGCTCAACAGCATGGGTGAGAAGGTCCGCGCCGCCAACGAGCTCCTCTTCGCGGCTGGGCAGAGAGGATCCGCGGAAGACTCCTTCGCGGTCGTGTCCTGGCTCGGGTACCGCGCCCCGGGTGTCATCGAGGTTCCGCGGCAGGACCGCGCGCACGCGGGCGGGGCGAACCTCGCATCCTTCCTCGACGGCATCCACGACAGCCGCGGCACAGCACCGCGGTCCGTCACGGTCCTCGGGCACTCGTACGGCTCCACCACCGCGGCCGAGGCACTCGCGCAGACCCGGCACCGAGTCGACTCGTTCATCACCTACGGCTCGGTCGGGTTCACCGACACCACGAGACCGGAGCACCTCAACGTCGATCGGGTCTACGCCACCGAAGGCGCCAACGACCACACCGCGATCCTCGGCCGGATCGGGCGCACCGATCCCCGCGATCTACCCGACGTCGACACGTTCAGCGCGGAAGCCGCCCGGGGCACCAAGGCCGTCACCGGCCACGAGATGTACCCGGAAGCCGGCGGTGTCGGCTACTTGTCCCCCGATGCGACTTCACAGCGGTCGATCGCGAAGATCATCGCCACCGGGAAGCCATGATGAACACCATGCAATCGATGCTCCGCACCATCGCGACGGCAGCCCTGACCCTCGGGCTGTTGTCAGGGTGCGCAGCAGGAGGAGACCAGATGCCCACCGACGCAGCCGGCCTGACACAGGACGACGTCGCGGAGATGTCGCTCCACCAAGAGTTCGACGCCTTCGGGGACCACTACGAACACATGCAACGGCTCCTCAAGGATGCCCAGCTCCAGGTCCACGACGGCGAGTGGGAGTGGGGCGGCGGCGACGACCTGCCGCTGATCGGAGGGGACGGCGTCGCCCCGCTGCCGGGCGCGGACACGAAGAACAGCTACTACATGCGCAGCGGACGACTCTGGTCACCCCCCGTCGCCGCAGGCGAGCAGCGCGACCTGCAACCGATGCTCGACTACTTCACCGATCAGGGGTGGACCATCGAGCAACGCGACATCACCGGCGACCACGAGCTCCGGGGGTACACCGGCGATGGCTGGCAACTCATCTACACCGCTCAAGAGAACGGCCGCTACACCCTCGAGGTCTACAGCGAACTGTTCTGGACCAACGACGGCAATGCGCTTTCGGATGCCATCTACGGACGCTCGACCGTCACGTTTCCCGACCGGTCCCGCCCGGGTGTGTACCCAGATTTCCCGGAGTGGGACGACCCCATCGTCAACAAGCCCAAGATCTGACCACGCCGACACAGCACGCCCCCGGGTCACTCAGACGTCATCGACATCGACGTTCCACAACGCCCGGTACCACGCCGTCCGCTCCGGATCCTCGGGCACCCCGTACGCCTCGTGGAACAGCGGCTCCCACCCGGGCCCGTAGTTCCACCCCAGCGCCATCGTCGCCACCGCCAGGTCGGCCCAGCGGTCCGCGACACCCGTGGCGTCCAGGTCGACGTGCCCGCTCCACCGGCCGTCGGCGCCGATGAGCGTGTTGGGCGTGCACGGGTCTCCGTGGCACACCACGACGCGGTCGCTCGGCGGCTCAGGGCCCAGGCGCTCCGTGTCGGCACCCGCCGCACGAGCACAGTCGAGCCGCGCCGCCGTCGACCACGCGAAGGGGCAGTCGTCGACCGGCAGGGCGTCGTGGAACGCGCGGAGGCCCTCGCCCACCGCGATCACCGCGGTCCGGGGTTCGTCGTGCCACCGCGGGTCGACGGCACTCCACCCGGGGACGGCACGGGTGTGCAGCCAGACGCCGTCGTCGTCCGCACCGTGGTCGAGCACCTCGGGCACCCGCACGTACCGCGCCGCCCACTCGAGTCGCGCGGCCTCGTTGCCGATCCACCGACCGTAGGCGTTCGGCAGGACCTTCACGAACTCGTCGGCGTGCTCGTCGGGGCCGATCCGGAAGGTCGTGCCACCGATCTCGTTGTGCCAGACCAGGGCGACCTCGCGGCCCCGGGCGGCCTCGGCGACCACGCGTGGGACGGGGACGACGGCGTCCGGCCCCGGCAGCCCGCCGATCGACCGCACCACGACGGTCCTAGTGCACGCGGTCCGGGCGGGAGGCCCCGGCCCCACCGCGCGCGATCTCGAGCAGGACCGGCAGACGTTCGCCGAGCAGGGCGTCCAAGTCCGCCACGACGGCTTCCACCCGTTCGGTGACCTCGCGCGGCGATGCACCTCGGCGCGGACGCACCCGCACCCGGATCGCCCGGCCACCGCGGACGCGGTACACGTCGACCGCGAGCGAGGCCACCTGCGGCAGGCCCCCGATCGCCGACGACAGCGCGTGCTGCACGGCCGTGGACTCCACCCGTACCGAACCGGCGACGCCGTCGGCCGATCCGTCGCTCTCGACGACGGTGCCCTCGCGCCCACCGCCGAGCGTCGTCAGCACCACGATCGCCAGGATGCCGACGACGACCCCGCCGCCGAGCACCCACGTCCACGACAGCAGGGAGTCATCGCGCGACGTGTCCGTGCCGAGGCCCGCGAGCGCCTCGCCGGCCGTGCGCCACCAGGACGCCACGAGCGGCAGGCCCTGGGCGGTCTGCACCAGGATCGCACCGACCCCGGCGACGAACAGGACGAGCCCGACGACGACGAGTGCCGTCCGGCCGAGGCCACGGTTGGTCGCGTTCATCCGTCCACCCGTCCGGTCGGCTGGACGCGGACCCGCGCGGCGAGGGCGGGGAGCGCGTCGATCGCAGCGAACTCGCGCTCGACGGCCTCGGTCGCGGCCACGGCGGGCACGTCGACACCGGCAGCCGGACGCAGCACGACCTCGACGGTCCGGCGGCCCACGGTGCCGACGGCGGCGTCCTGCCCGAGCCGCGTGGCGGAACGGGCAGCACGCGCAGCGGCCGAGGCGAGCACCTCGTCGTCGACCACGACGGCGAGCCGGTCGGAGGACATCGCGTGGCGCGGGCGCCGCTGCGGCAGGACCCCCTGCAGCAGGAGCACCAGGCCGAGGAGCGCGACGATCGCGGCGATCCCGACGACGAGCGTGGTGTCGAGGCCGTCGGGCGCGGCGAGGGCGGCGTCCACGACGGCGCGCGGGTCGATGCCGAGGACGTTCTGGTCGAGCAGCACGAGGGCACCGGCGAAGACGGCAGCGGCGGCGAGCACGAGGGTGACGAGCATCGCGATCACGACGGCACCGGACCGGGACACGTGGGTCTCCCGGCGGAGCAGGCGGCGGTACGTGGCGGCGTGACCGGTGGACGGTGCAGGACCGGCCTCGGGAACCGAAGCGGTCCGGCCGTCCACGGCGGTCACCGGACCCTCCGCGGGACGTCGACGACCGACGACGCGAACGTCACGGTCACCCGGGACACCTGTCGGCCGGTGATGGTCCGGAGCCGTTCGGCGATCGTGCCGCGGGCCCGGTGCGCGCTCGTGACGACGGGTTCGTCGGGGACCGCGTGGCTCCCCAGCACGGGCAGGGCGAGCGGGGCGGTGATCTCGACCGCCAGCGCGCCGCGACCGTCGTCGGCGACCCGGGCACGGACCTCCCGGAAGGCCACGCGCAGCGCTTCGGAGGCGACCGCCTGCGCGGTGTGGACCAGGGCCGACGTGCCGATGCGGTCGGAGCCGGGGAGTCGCGCGCCGCTGTCGCCGACCGTGGCGACGGCGGCGCCGGTCACGACGAGCTCCGGCGTCCGCGCAGCACGTCGACGAGACGACGCACGTCGACGTCACCGGCGACGATGCGGGCGACGAGGCTGCCGACCGCCATGCAGACGGCGACGACGACGAACGCCCAGAACCCGAGGGTCACCGCGACGATCGCGAGGAGGGCGCCGACGCCCATCCCGACGACGGTGGCGTTCACCGGACCCGGCCCTCGCGGACGTCGCGACCGTCCAGGTCGTCGACCGGGCCGTTCAGCGCAGGGATGTTCACGTCGTTGATCGCGATGTTCACCTCGGTGACCTCGAGCCCGACGAGCTCGGTGACGGCGTTCGTGACGGCGGCGCGCACCGCGGTGGCGACGTCCATCATCGGCGTCGGGTAGTCCACGACGATCGTCAGGTCGACGGCGACCTGGGTCTCGCCGACCTCGACGCGGACCCCCTGGCCGAGCGCGCTCGAGCCGATGGCGTCGCGGATGGCGCCGAAGGCCCTGGCAGCGTTGCCGCCGAGGGCGAAGACGCCGGGGACGTCACGTGCGGCGATGCCCGCGACCTTGGCGACGACGGTGTCGTCGATGATCGTCTTGCCCTTGGCCGTGACCTGGGTGGTGGTGGTCCCGGTCGTGGTGCCGGTCGTCACGGTCCCGTCGACGCGGTTCGTCGTCGATGCCATTGCTGCCTCCGATGCGATCGATTCCTGGTGCTCCAGCGAACACCATCGTGCCGTACCCCGGCCGAGGATGGGCGTGCCGGTAGGTTCGATCCCATGCGCGTGGCGACCTGGAACGTGAACTCCGTCCGCACCCGAGTGGGGCGGATCGTCGACTGGCTGGTGCGCGAGGACGTCGACGTCCTCGGCATGCAGGAGATCAAGTGCAAGCCGGAGCAGTTCCCGGTGCAGGCGTTCGAGGACGCCGGCTACCACGTCGAGGCGCACGGCCTGAACCAGTGGAACGGTGTCGCGTTCGCCAGCCGGCTGCCGATGGAGGACGTCACACGCGACTTCCCCGGCCAGCCCGGGTTCCTCAAGGGACACGAGGGTCCGGACCTGCCGGTCGAGGCCCGGGCCATCGGCGTCACCGTCGACGGCGTGCGGCTGTGGAGCCTCTACGTGCCGAACGGACGCGAGGTCGGCGACCCGCACTACACGTACAAGCTCGACTGGCTCGCGCAGCTGGCCGACCGCACCGCCGAGTGGATCGCGGCGTCGCCGGAGACCCCGCTGGCGCTGATGGGCGACTGGAACGTCGCGCCGCTCGACACCGACGTGTGGGACGTCCGCGTCTTCGAGGGGCACACCCACGTCAGCGAGCCGGAGCGCGCCGCCTTCCGGGCGTTCGAGACGGCGGGGCTGCAGGACGTCGTCCGCCCGATCGTCCCCGACGGCTACACGTACTGGGACTACAAGCAGCTGCGCTTCCCGCGCAACGAGGGCATGCGCATCGACTTCGTGATGGGCTCGCAGGCGTTCGCCGATGTCGTCACCGATGCCTCGATCCACCGCAACGAACGCAAGGGCGACGCCCCGAGCGACCACGTCCCCGTGGTGGTCGACCTCGACCTGGACACGTCGCTCGACGACGACCGTCCGATGATCTTCTGAGCGGTCACGCGCTCGTGACGCGTTCTGTTACGCCCGGAGTCCGTCGCCGTTGAGCACGTGACGGCGCCGACGTAGGTTTCCTGCACCGAACCCCTTCGAGAGCAGGTGAAGCCATGTCCCGCACGACGATCCTTCCCATCCAGCGCGTCATGGCGAACGCGGCGCCCGGCGCATGGCGCGACGGCATCGTCGTCGAGACCCGCACTGCCGACGCCGTCGTGGCGTTCCTGGACGGCGGCGTGACCCAGCTCCGGGTGGCGAGCGCCGACGGCTTCTTGTCGGTCGGCGATCCGGTCGCCCACCACCCGGTGGCGGAGATCCTCAGTGCCGGCGGTCGTCAGACCACGGCACGCAGCGCGTAGCCCGTCGGTTCAGGCCGACATCGAGGCGAGCATCGCCTCGCACTTGGCGACCATCTCGTCGCAGGCCATGGCGCAGTAGCGGCACGACTCGGCCATGTCCATGTGCTTCCGGCACTCGGCGGCGCACATCGTGCCCATCGTCATCACGGTCATGAGCATCGACTGCATGCTCGGCAGGTCCATGCCCGCCGGACGCATCATCACCCGCATGCCGGTGTCGGCCATCATCGCCGTGTTGGAGCACATCGCGGCGCAGGTCGCCATCTCGCCGCCCATGCGCATGTCGCTCGCGGAGCACATCGTCGCGGCCATCGACGCGGCGTTCATCGCCATCATCGTGTCCTGCATCAGGTCCGTGTCCATCTCCATGGGCATGTCCGTCATCGACATGTTCTTCATCATCGCCATCGTGTCCATCGGAGGTCTCCGTCCGTCGTGGTCCCGAGGCGGGTCCGCCCCGTGTCGGCCAGGGTACGCGCGCCCCGCTCGGACGGGAGGCCCGTGGCGGGCCCGCCACGCGCCTCCCGTCCGCCCCGCGGTGCGCCCAGGGCGCGCTACGGGTGCAGCAGCGCGGCGATCGCCACCAGGACGGGAACCGAGCCGATCGTCGAGATGAGCACCACGTCGCGGGCCACGGGGACCGCCGCACCGTAGCGCTGCGCGTAGTTGAACACGTTCTGCGCCGCCGGCAACGCCGCCAGGGTCGTGAGCACGAAGACGTCCTGGTCGCCGAGCCCGAACACGAACCGCGCGAACACGTACGCGACCGCCGGCATCACCACGAGCTTGATCGACGACGCCACGATGACATCGGTGCGGATCGCGGGGTCCCGCAACGGCGCAGCACCGTGCAGGCTCATCCCGAACGACAGCAGCACGACGGGCACGGCGGCGGCCCCCACCAGCGAGAACGGTTCGAGCACCGGATCGGGCAGCGTGATGCCGGTCGCCGAGAACACCACGCCGACCAGCGAAGCGATGATGATCGGGTTCCGGAACGGCCCGGAGATCCGGCGTCCCCAGCCACCCGCACCCGAGGTCGCGGCGTCGAGGATCGTCAGCGCGACCGGCGCGATGACGATGAGTTGCAACAGGATCACCGGCACCACCGCCGTCGCCTGCCCGAGCACGTAGACGGCGACCGGCAGGCCGATGTTGTTCGCGTTCACGTAGCTCGCGGCCAGCGCACCGACCGTCGTGGTGGTGACCGGACGCCGCAGCACGAAGCGGAAGACGGCCGCTGCGCCGAGTGCGACGACGACGGCGCTCAACAGCGAGACCCAGAGCATCGGCGACAGCAGTGACTCGATGTCGGCGGCTGCGATCGTGTGGAACAGCAGGCAGGGCATGAGCACGAAGAACGCGAGGCGGCTCATCACGAACTGCGCGTGCGGGCCGAGCAGTCCGATGCGCCCGACGACGTACCCACCGGCGATGATCGCACCGATGATCGCGAAGCCGGTCAACACGCCACCCATCGCGTCCATCCTTGCACCATGTGACGTCGCTCAGGTCGGAAATGCGTTCGCATCGAATACCGTTGCAGGCACCATGACCTCGACGAACGCCGACACCCTCACCCGGTCCACCGACTCCAGCCAGCCCCTCGTGCCCCTGCTGGAAGAGCGTTGGAGCCCCCGTTCCTACGACGAGACCGCGACGATCTCGGACGAGCAGTTCGACGCCGTCCTCGAGGCCGCCCGCTGGGCCGCGTCCGCCATGAACTTCCAGCCGCGCCGGTTCATCGCCGGTCGTCGTGGCACCGAGACGTTCCGCAAGATCAACGAGAACCTGCTCGGCTTCAACGCCGCGTGGGCCTTCCGTGCCAGCGCCCTGGTCGTCGGCGTGCTCGAGACCGTGACCGAGGACGGCGACGAGCGTCCCTTCGCGCAGTACGACCTCGGCCAGTCGCTCGCCGCGCTCACCGTCCAGGCGCACGCCGAGGGCCTGCACGTGCACCAGATGGCGGGCATCGACGCCGCCGGGCTCCGCGCCGCCTTCGACCTGCCGGAGCGCTTCCTGCCCTTCACCGTGACGGCCATCGGCACCGTCGCACACCCGTCGCAGCTCGACGAGAAGGCGGCCGAGCGCGAGGTCGCCCCGCGCACCCGCCTGCCGCTCGACGAGGTCGTCCTCGTCAAGGAGTAGCCCTCGGTACCGACACGCGGCCGCGTCCCTGCCGGGGCGCGGCCGCTGCCGTACCCGCTGCTGCCGCGGCCGCTACCGCCGCCGCTGCGTAGAATGTCGTGACATGCAGCCCGAGATGAACTTCTACACCCGCAAGTGGGTCCGCCCCGAGGACCTCAACGCCAACGGCACCCTGTTCGGCGGCAGCCTGCTCCGCTGGATCGACGAAGAGGCCGCGGTCTACGCGATCATCCAGCTCGGCAACGGCAAGGTCGTCACGAAGTACATGTCGGAGATCGAGTTCGTGTCCTCGGCGAAGGAGGGCGACATCGTCGAGATCGGCCTCGTCGCCACCCGGTTCGGCCGCAGCTCGCTCACGATGCGGGCCGAGGCGCGCAACCTCTTCACGCACCGCAGCATCCTGACCATCGACGAGGTCGTGTTCGTGAACCTCGACGACGACGGCAACCCGGCGCCGCACGGCTACACCGACATCACCTACGACCGCGACCGGGTCCCCGCGACGCACCGGGCCTGACCGCGCGCGACCCCGCAGACATCACGCAGCCCTCGCGTGGGGTGGGCCCAGCATGCGGCATGTGATCGGTGGCCTCTGGCAGGATCGGGGCATGACCACGCCCCGCCTCGTCGCCTTCGACCTGGACGACACCCTCGCCCCGTCGAAGTCCGCCCTCGACCCCCGCATGCTCGAGACCTTCGCGTCCCTGCTCGAGGTCGTTCCGGTCGCGGTCATCTCCGGCGGCAACTTCACGCAGTTCGAGCAGCAGCTCGTCACCCCGCTGCGCCACCGGGACGGCCTGACCCTCGACGACCTGCACCTGCTGCCGACGTGCGGCACGCGGTACTACCGCTGGTCCGACGACGACTGGGCCCTGCAGTACGCCGAGGACCTCACCGACGAGCAGAAGGCACTTGCCCTGGCCGCCGTCGAGTCCGTGGCGAAGGACGCCGGCTACTGGGAGTCCGAGACCTGGGGCGACATCCTCGAGGACCGCGGGTCGCAGATCACGTTCTCCGCGCTCGGCCAGGCCGCGCCGGTGGACGTCAAGAAGCAGTGGGACCCGACCGGCGCGAAGAAGGACGACCTGCGTCGTCGGGTGCAGGCGGAGCTCCCTGACCTCGAGGTCCGGTCCGGCGGGTCGACCAGCGTCGACATCACCCGCAAGGGCATCGACAAGGCGTACGGCATGCAGCGTCTCGCCGAGATCACTGGCGTCGCGCTCGACGACATGCTCTTCGTCGGCGACCGGCTCGACCCCGAGGGCAACGACTACCCGGTGAAGGCCCTCGGTGTGCCGTGCCACGCGGTCGAGGGCTGGGAGGACACCGACGCGTTCCTGACCGAGCTCATCCCGACCCTGCGCTGATCCTGCGGCGCGTCAGCCGAGGCTGCGGACGGCCTCGATGAACGCACGGATCTTCGCCGGGTCCTTCACGCCGCGCTCGGACTCGACGCCGCTCGACACGTCGACGCCGTCGGGGTCGAGCGCTTCGACCGCAGCGACGACGTTGGCGGGGGTCAGGCCGCCCGCCAGGATCCAGGCTTCGTCGATCGCACCCTCGATCGACGCGGGGTCGATCAGCCGACCGCTCCCCGGAACGGTGGCGTCGAGCAGCAGCAGGTCGTGGTCGTAGGCGGCGCGCTGCTCCGGGGTCTCGCGCAGGTAGTCCTCGGCCGCGATGGCCCGGATGGTGAAGAAGCCGGCGTCGCGGGCACGGGCGAAGTCGCTCGCAGCCTCGCCACCGTGCAGCTGCAGCGTGGTGAGCCCGACCTCGGACGCGATGCCGACGACCTCGTCGATCTTCTGGTCGCGGAACACCCCGACGGCGTCGATGCCGTCCGGCAGCCGCTCGACGAGTTCCTTCGCCAGGTCGGCCGTCACGGTGCGGGGGCTGTTCGCGGCGAAGACGAACCCGACCGCGTCGGCGCCCGAGTCGACGGCGGCGTCCACGGTGTCGGGCGTCGACAGGCCGCAGATCTTGATCCAGCGCTGGTCGGTCATGCTGTCCATCCTGCCAGGGACCTCGGACGAACGGGACGCGCAGGCGACCTCGGACGAACGGGACGCGCGGGCGACCTCAGTGCAGCATGCCCGCGACGTAGGCGGAACCGCACGCGACCAGTACGCCGAACGCCGCGAACGTGCCGACGAGGACGTTCCGCCGGCGCCAGCGACGGACGGCCGAGAAGGTGCCGCGCTTCGCGTGCCGGTGGGCCGCACGGTGCATGCGGTGGTCGCGTTGGTGCTTGACCCGCTCCGGTCCGAGGGGCACCGGGCCGGTGATCTGGGTGGAGCCCCCCCGCAGGGCGCTCGCGATGGCGACCGCGGTCGGACGGCGCTCCGGGTCACGGGCGGTCATCCGGCTGAGCAGGTCGCGCCACTCCGAGGCGATCTCGTCGGGGATCTCGGGGTCGTGCCGCAGACGGGCGAGTGCCGCCTCGATCAGGGTGCCGGAGTACTCCTGCTTGCCGGTGAGGGACTCGAGCAGCACCAGCCCGAGGGAGTAGACGTCGGTGGCGAAGCTGATCGGCTCACCGGCCACCTGCTCGGGGCTGAGGTACGCCGCCGTGCCGATGACCGTGCCGTCGTTCGTCAGACGTGAACCGTCGACGAAGTGCGCGACACCGAAGTCGGTGAGCTTCACGGTCCGGGCGAACCCGGACGACCCCTCGTCGCTGATCAGGATGTTGGCGGGCTTGACGTCGCGGTGCACGATGCCACGCGAGTGCACGTAGGCCAGGGCGTCGGCCAGCTGGGCGCCGAGGTCGGCCACCTCGTAGTTGTGCAGGGCGCCCTCGGACAGTCGGCGCAGCAGCGTCGTGTCGGCGATGAGCTCCATCACGATGAACCGGTGCGGGCCGTCCGGGAAGTCGTGCGTGCCGGCGTCGTAGAGCGGGATGAGCCCGGGGTGCGACAGCATGCTGAGCAGCCGGATCTCGCGCTCCTGGCGGACACGGTCGGCCGTCGTCATCTTGTCCGGCGTCGCGAAGAGCTTCACGGCGACCGCGCGGTAGGTGTGCTCGTCGCGGGCTTCGTAGACGGTCCCCATGCCACCCGTGCCGATGAGCTTCACCAGGCGGTACCGGCCCGACAGGACCGTCTCCGTCCGCAAGCCGTCGAGCAGGGTCATGGTGTCCGTCGTTCCGTCGGGAGCCGCAGGTTCCGCGGCAGCTGCCGGCGTGTTGGCTCACGAGAAACGGTACGCGTCCGACCCCGCTTTTGTGCGGGTGTTATGACATCGTGATCGGCGTACTTCCCTGTGTTCATGCGGATGCATCAGGGTACCGTTCGACCTCCGACCAGGGTGAGCGATCACGCAAGGAGGACAGCGATGGCACTGACGAAGGGTGACGAGGTGCACTGGAACACCTCGCAGGGAAAGACGACCGGAAGACTGGTGCGGAAGCGCACCAGCGACTTCGAGTTCGACGGTCAGACGTTCAAGCCGACCGACGACGATCCGTACTGGATCGTCGAGTCTGAGAAGAGCGGCAAGCAGGCCGCGCACAAGGAGTCGGCGTTGGCCAAGGCCTGACGGCGGAGCGGCTCAGTCGCGGGCGGGCTCGGCGCGACGACGACCTCGTGCGCCCCCGCTCGCGGCACCGTCGCCGTCGCCGTCCGCGCGGCGGTTCGCCCGCCACCGTCGGAGCCGGCGGACCACGAAGGTCACCACGACGATCGCGATCGCGACGTAGAGCACCCGGTCGATCCACTCCGTGTACTGCTCGACGCGGTCGTACTGCGAGCCGAACGCGGCACCGAGCAGGACGAGTGCGCTGTTCCAGATGCCGCTCGCGATGATCGTGAACACCGAGAACGTGCCGAGGTGCATGCGGTCCGCACCCGCTGGCAGCGAGATGAGGCTGCGCACGATGGGGACGAAGCGGCCGAAGAACACCGCGCTCTTGCCGTGCCGGTGGAACCACCCGGCGGCCTTGCGGAAGTCGTCCTCGTCGACCAGGGGGAGTTTGCCGAACCACCGCGTGGTGCGCTCGAACCCGATCTTCGCGCCGAGCCAGTAGAGCACCAGTGCGCCGAGGTAGGAACCGAGCGTCGCCAGCACGAGGACCAGCACGAGGTTCATCTGGCCGGCGCCGCCGAGGAACCCGGCCAGCGGCAGGATGACCTCGGACGGGATCGGCGGGAACACCGTCTCGACGAAGAGCATGAGCGCGACGCCCCACTCCCCCAGGGCGTCGATGACCTGGAGCACGAGGCCGGACAGCCCGCCCAGGTCCGAGGGCGCGGTGGAGTCGCCGCTGGCGACGGTCATGGCACGGGCGGTCACGGCAGTCGTCATGCCCCCAGCATCCCTGAGCGCCCTGTCAGGACCCGGCACGGAACCTGAACGTCAGCCGAGTCCCATGTGCGAGGTCCGGACGTGGGTCAGGGACCGCGCGAGGGCGCCCCGGGCCACGGCGTCCCGCCCGACCGTCGAGGGCACGATCTCGACGGGGTGTCGGAGCTGCGGCATGACCACCGCGGCGAGCGCCTCGGCGAACACCGGCGCCGCCGGCAGGACCTCGCCCCCGACGACCACGACCTCGGGGTCGATCGTCGTGACGAGCTGCACGACGCCCGGCGCCACGTCGTCCGCGAAGGCGCGGACGACCTCGACCGCCGCCGGGTCGGGACCGTCCGCACCGCCGCGGCCCGGCGCAGCGCCCCCGCGCCCGGCCGCGGCGAAGACGGACTCGAGGTCCGTGTCGGACGTGATCCGGGCCTCCAGGCGGGCCGGCGCACCGGGCCATCCGGTCGAGGCCAGGCCGCCCATCTCGCCGGCCGCCCCGCGCGCTCCGCGCGCCAACGCCCCGTCGATGACGTAGGCCGCACCGATCTGGCGACCCATCACCAGGTAGAGGCCGTCCTGGACGCCGCGGAACCGGCCCCACATCGCCTCGGCGGTGGCGGCGAGCTTGGCGTCGTTGTCGAAGAAGGTCGCGACCCCGGGGAAGAGGTCCTGGATCCGGCCGGGCACGCGGCGCTCGACCCACTCCGGCACGGCGACCGTGTAGTCGATCTCTCCGGCGCGGTCGACCACGGCGGGGACGCCGAACGTGGCGGCGAGGACGGGCGACGCATCCGAGTCGGCCGTCAGGCGGCGGACCACGTCCTGCACGCTCGTCCACGCCTGCTCTGCGTCGGCGAGGTCGGCGTAGCGCTCCTCGACCCGGGTGAGGGTGACGCCGCGCAGGTCGGCGCGGATGCCCACGATGCCGTGCAGCCCGAGGTCGACGCCGAGCACGGAACCGGCGGTGGCGTCCGCTGCGAAGCGCTTGGCCCGACGACCGGCCTTGTTCGGAGTGGCGATCGCCTCGGCCTCGGTCACCCAGCCCTCGTCGACCAGGTCCGCCAGCGCCGCCTCGACCGTGGGACGGGAGAGCCCAACGGTGCGTCTCAGCTCGGTCACGGTCCGCGACGCGTCGTCGCGCAGGAGCTCGTCGAGGATGGCGCGGGAGTTCATGAGTCGGAGCACCCCCGGCGTCGTCCCCACGACACTCGGGATCGTTGACACGGTCTCGTCCACGGCCATAGCCTCCACATTACGAAAGATCATTGAGGAATGGTGGACTCCGACATGCTCATCCCACGACCGCGCCGCGCCGTGCCCGGCACCGGCGCCTTCGAGATCACCCCGTCGACCCGCATCGCAGCGGACGCAGCGAGCGAATCGGTCCGACTGTACCTGCAGCAGACACTGCGGGCGTCGACCGGCCAGCCGGTCCGTGACGCGGTCGACGGCGCGACCGTCCACGTCGGCGCCATCTCGCTGCGCGTCTCGGACGACCCCTCGCTGCCCGTCGGCCCACCGTCACCCGAGGGCGAACGCGCCGAGTCCTTCCGCCTGACCGTCACCACCGACGGTGTCGACGTCGTCGGTGGCTCGGCCGCCGGCGTCTTCTACGGCGTCCAGGCACTCCTCCAGCTGCTGCCAGCCGACGTCTACCGCAGCGGCCGCGTCGGCACCGGGCCGTGGTCGCTCCCCGCCACCGTCGTCGAGGACGCGCCCGCCTTCGCCTGGCGCGGCGTCATGCTCGACGTCGCCCGGCACTTCCGCACCAAGCACGAGGTCATGCGAGTCGTCGACCAGCTCGCGGCGCACCGGATCAACCGCCTGCACTTCCACCTGACGGAGGACCAGGGCTGGCGCATCGAGATCCGCAAGTACCCGCGACTGACCGAGGTCGGGTCGTGGCGGCGCGAGTCGCAGGTCGGCGCGCACGTCCCCGACGCCGACGGCGTTCTGCACCCGGCAGGGTTCGACGGCCGGCCGCACGGTGGGTACTACACGCAGGACGACATCCGCGAGATCGTCGCGTACGCGGCGGACCGGTTCGTCACCGTCGTCCCCGAGATCGAGACGCCCGGTCACGTCCGCGCCGCGCTGGCCGCGTACCCGTCGCTCGGCGTGCACCCCGAGACACCGGTCGAGGTCTGGACCGAGTGGGGCATCGCCGACGACGTCCTGAACGCGGACGACAGCACCGTCGACTTCTTCAAGGACGTCCTCGACGAGGTCATCGCGCTCTTCCCCTCGCGCTACATCGGCATCGGCGGTGACGAGTGCCCGAAGGTGCAGTGGGTCGAGGACCCCCGCACCCAGGAGCGCATGCGTTCGCTCGGCCTCGAGGACGAGGAGCAGCTGCAGGCGTGGATCATCGGGCAGCTCGCGGCGCACGTCGCCTCGCACGGGCGGCGGGCGTTCGGCTGGGACGAGATCCTCGAGGGCGGCACGCTCGACCCGTCGGCGACGATCGTGTCCTGGCGGGGTCTGACCGGTGCGCGGACGGCGGCGAAGCGCGGGCACGACGTCATCTCCTCGCCGGACGACCAGGCCTACCTCGACTACCGGCAGAGCGACCTGGCGACCGAGCCGATCCCGGTGTCGATCGTGCTGACGGTCGACGACGTGTTCGCCTTCGACCCGGTGCCGTCCGGCCTGACCGAGTCCGAGCGGGCGCACGTCATCGGCGGCCAGGGCAACATGTGGACGGAGCACGTCGACACCGCCCGGAAGCTCGACTACCAGCTGTTCCCACGGGTCGCGGCACTGGCCGAGGCCCTCTGGTCGGCGGACGTCACCGGTCCGCGCGACGTCGCCGAGTTCCGCGGGCGGCTGGCGGAGCACACCGCGCGGCTCGAGGCGATGGGCATCGAGTACCGGCACGAGGCGGGGCCCTTCCCGTGGGAGCAGCGGCCCGGGGTCCCCGGTCGGCCCCACTCGCGCGAGGACCGCGCCGCCTACATCGACGCGATCACCGCCAACATCGCGGAGTAGGGAGCGCCCCGGGCGGGCGGGCGCTCGCGTCGAGGTTCCACGACTCGCCGCTCACTTCCGTCGAGGTTCCACGGAGGCCCGCGTAGGCCCGTGAGGTTCCGAGATCTCGGAACCTCACGGGGTGGGCGCGACCGCGTGACGGACGGGAGGCCCGGTGCCAGCTGGCACCGGGCCTCCCGTCCGACAGGTGGTGACGTCGACTACACGGCGACGGCCACGCGGTCGTCGGCCGTCTCGGACACGGCGGCGTCCGCCGCCGGGGCCCGGCGCACGAACTTCTTCAGCCCGACCAGGACCAGCGCGGACACGATCGTGCCGGCCAGGATCGCGACGATGAACATCGCGACGTCCCCGATGGCGAAGAACACGAAGATCCCGCCGTGCGGCGCCCGCGAGGTCACACCGGCCGCCATCGAGATCGCACCCGTGACAGCGGCCCCGACCATCGACGCCGGGATGACGCGCAGCGGGTCGGCGGCAGCGAACGGGATCGCGCCCTCGGAGATGAAGGACGCTCCGAGCAGCCAGGCGGCCTTGCCGTTCTCACGCTCGGGCTTCGTGAACCCGCGACGGTAGAGGACGGTCGAGGCGAGTGCCAGGGCGAGCGGCGGCACCATGCCGGCGGCCATCACGGCGGCCATGATCTCGAACGGCACGACGTTGGTGGCGGTCCCGGCACCGAGCCCGGCGACGGCGAACGCGTAGGCGACCTTGTTGACCGGGCCACCGAGGTCGAAGGCCATCATCAGGCCGAGGATGATGCCGAGCAGGATCGCCGAGGCGCCGGACAGCGAGTTGAGGAACTCGGTCAGCTGCGTCATCAGCCAGGCGATCGGGCCGCCGAGCACGAGCAGCATGAGGCCGGAGGCGATGATCGAGGCGAAGAGCGGGATGATCACGACGGGCATCAGGCCACGCAGCCAGCGCCAGGTCGGGATGCGCCCGATCCAGTACGCGGCGGCGCCGGCGATGAGGCCACCGATCAGACCACCGAGGAACCCGGCGTTCATGAAGACGGCGATGGAACCGGCGACGAAGCCGGGCGCGATGCCGGGCCGGTCGGCCATGGCGTAGGCGATGTACCCGGCGAGTGCTGCGACCAGGAACCCGAGCGACACGGAGCCGATCTGGAACGCGGCGGCACCGAGGTAGTACCGGAGGCCACCCGACGGGAGGTCGAGCAGCGTCGAGTGCTGCAGCGTCCAGACGGCGTTGTTCACGCCGTCGTCCCCGTGGTCCAGCGCGATGCCGTACCCGGCGAGCAGGAAGCCGAGCGCGATGAGCAGCCCGCCGCCCGCGACGAACGGGATCATGTAGCTGACGCCGGTGAGCAGCCAGCGCTTGAGCGCCTGCCCGAAGTGCTCGTTCTTGGCGGTGGACTCGCCCTCGGCGGTCGCTCCGCCCTGCACGCGTGCGGCGTTCGGGTCGTCCGAGGCGCGGATGGCCTCGGCGATCATCTTGTCGGGCTCGTCGACGCCGCGCTTGACGGGGCCGGAGACGAGCGGCTTGCCGGCGAAGCGACCGCGGTCGCGGACGTCCACGTCGACCGCGAACACGACGGCGTCGGCGCGGGCGATCAGGGCGGGGTCGAGGGGCTCGACCTGGGAGGAGCCCTGGGTCTCGACGTGCATCTCGGCGCCGGCGCGCTGCGCCGCGGCGACGAGGGCGTCGGCCGCCATGTAGGTGTGCGCGATGCCGGTCGGGCACGCGGTGACGCCGACGAAGACCTTGCGGCCCGCCTCGGGTGCGGGAGCCGGACTGGAGGCACTGCTCGCCTTCCCGACGCCGGCTTCCGACACCTCGCCGCTCACCTCGCGGTCGACGAGCTGGACGATCTCGTCCGGGGTGGCTGCGGCGCGCAGGGCGGCGGTGAAGTCGTCGCGGATGAGCGCACGGGCCAGGGTCGACAGGACCGTCAGGTGGTCCTTGTCGGCACCTTCGGGCACGGCGATCATGAACACGATGTCGGCGTCGCCGTCGGGGGCGCCGAACGACACCTTCCGGGCGAGACGCGAGAACGCCAGGGTCGGTTCGGACACCGACGCCGAGCGGGCGTGCGGGATCGCGATGCCACCGGGCACGCCGGTGCCGACGCTGGCCTCGCGCTTGATGGCGTCCTCGGCCAGGACAGCGCCGTCGGCGGCACGGCCGGTCGCGGCGACGCGGTCGGCGAGGACGCGGATGACGTCGGCCGAGGTGGCACCGAGGTCCTCGTCGAGGCCGACGAGCTGGGCGCTGATGAGGCGCGGACTCGAGTCTGCGGACATGTGCTTGCTCCTTCGCAATGGCGCTGGTCGCGCGGGTCGTGCGGGTGTTCGGGGAGTGGGGGGGGTCTGGCTGCGGGGTGTTCGGGCTGGGCGTCAGGCGGGCTCGGGTGCCGGGTGCGTCGTGAGCACCCGGACCGAGATCGCCGTCGGGTCGGTGTGGTCGAGGGCGGGCACGTCGCTGCCGGGCAGGGCTGCGGCGGCGGCTCCGGTCGCGACGGCCTGGGCGAGGCGCTGCTCGGGTGACGCGCCGGCCACCTCGGCGAGCAGGTAGCCGGCGAGCGAGGAGTCCCCCGCGCCGACCGTGGAGCGGGCGACGATCCGCGGCGCGGCGGCGGCGAAGGCCCCCTCGCCGGAGACCAGGACGGCGCCGGCGCTGCCGAGGGTGAGCAGGACGGTGTCGACGTTCCGGTCACGCAGGCGCTGCGCGGCGGCCACGGCGGCCTCGAGGTCCTGCTCGTAGGTGTCCGGGTCGCCACCGACGACCTCGGCGAGCTCCTCGGCGTTCGGCTTGACCAGGTCGATCCGCTCGCCGGACTGCAGTAGGGCGGTGAACGGGACGCCGGACGAGTCGACCGCGATCCGGACGTCGTCACCGTGGCGCGCACGGACGGCACGGACGAGCACGGCGAGCGCGTCGTCGGGGAGCCCTGGCGGGAGCGATCCGGCGAAGACCACCCAGCGGGCGGTGGGGCCGGTGACGGTCGCTGCTGCGGTGTCGGCGACCAGGGCCGCGAGGTCGTCCAGGCGCCCGGCGAGCGAGGGACCGGGCTCGTTGAGCTTCGTGGTGGTGCCGGTCGGCTCGGTCACGGTGACGTTCGAGCGGAGCGGCGCGCCGATCGGCAGTGCGGCGGTCGGGATGCCCCGGGTGGCCAGGCCGAGCAGCACCGGGTCGAGGTCGTCGCCGGGCAGGACGGCGATCGTGTCCCCGCCGCTCGCGACGACCACCCGGGACACGTTGACGCCCTTGCCGCCGGGCTCCGCGGTGGAGCGGGTGGCGCGTTGGACGGCGCCGCGCTGCAGTTCGCCGGAGAGCTCGATGGTGCGGTCGAGGCTCGGGTTCGGGGTGACCGTGACGATGCGGCGGTTCATGCGACGACCACCTCGACGTCGGCGTCGGTCAGGGCACCGGCGAGGTCGGCCGGCGGCGCCTGGTCGGTGACGAGCGTGTCGATCTCGTCGAGCCGGGCGAAGCGCATGAGGGCCTCGACCCCGTGCTTCGCGGCGTCGGCGAGCACGACGGCACGGCGGGCCGCGAGGACGTACGCGCCCTTGACCGCGGCTTCGTACTCGTCCGGCGTGCTCAGCCCGAACCCGGCGGACAGACCGTTCGTGCCGACGAAGGCGATGTCCGGTCGCAGGGCGCCGATCTGCTCGACGGTGGCGGTGCCGACCGCGGCACTGGTGACCCCGCGCACCCGGCCGCCGAGCAGGTGCAGCTCGACGTGCTCGCTGTGCTGGAGGGTCGCGGCGATCGGAACGGAGTTCGTGATGACCGTGAGGGTCGCGCCGACGGTGGCGGGTTCCCACCGTGCGAGTTCGGCGGCGACGGCGGCGCACGTGGTGCCGGCGTCGATCGCGATCGAGCCCGTGAAGGTCGCCGGCACCAGGCGCATCGCAGCGCGGGCGATCTCGGACTTCGCGGAGCCGTGCTGGCCCTCGCGCTCGGCGACGGAGAGTTCGACGACGCTCGAGCGACCGATCGGCACCGCTCCCCCGTGCACGCGGCGCAGGACCCCGGCGGACTCGAGGGCGTCGAGGTCGCGGCGGACGGTCTCGGTGGTGACGTCGAAGTGCTCGGCCAGGTCGGCGACGGAGACCCGGCCGGCGTCCTGCAGCGCTGCTGCGATCGCGTCGTGCCGCTCGGTTGCGTACATGCCCGAACTCCTTCGTTCCCGTGGGTTTCAGGAACCATAAGCCACAAACCCACACAAACACAACCACCCCGCTCGCCCCGCCCGGCGCTCCCCTCCCCCGAGGTTCCGAAATCTCGGCATCTCGCGCCGCCCACAGCCCGTCCGTGGAACCTCGGCGTCACGCACGCGGCATGTCGTGGAACCTCGGCGGGCGGCACACGCACGAACGCCCCGCCGTGCTCGTGCACGACGGGGCGTTCAGGTTCGACGGTCAGCCCTTCACGGCCCCCGCGGTCATGCCGCTGACGAGTCGACGCTGGACGATCAGGAAGAAGACGACCACGGGGATCGAGAACAGGACGCTCGCCGCCATCAGCCCGCCGAAGTCCGTGCCCTTGTTCGTCGAGAACCCGGCCAGCCACACGGGCAGCGTGTACATCCCCTGGTCCTTGAGCATCACGTACGCGATCAGGTAGTCGTTCCACGCGGCGATGAACGCGAACACGCTCGTCGCGATGACCCCGGGCATCACGAGCGGGAACAGCACGCTCCACAGGATCCGGAAGGTGCCGGCGCCGTCGACCTTCGCGGCCTCTTCGATCTCGACGGGTACGGCCACGAAGAACCCGCGCATCACCCAGATCGAGAACGGCAGCACGCTCGCGACGTACGCCAGGATCAGCCCCACGTAGCTGTTGAGCAGCCCGAGCGTCTGGAACGACAGGAACAACGGGATGAGCAGGGCGCCCGACGGGATCATCTGCACGAACAGGATGCCGACCAGGATCGCCCGTCGCCCGCGGAACCGGAACCGCGACAGCGCCGCCGAGGCCAGGAACCCGACCACGATCGACAGCAGGACGGCGGCCACCACCACGATGGTCGAGTTCCGCAGGTAGACCAGGAAGCCCTCTTGTGTGAGCGCCCGGGTGAAGTTGTCGAGCGTCGGGTGCAGCGGCGCCCAGATCGGGGTCATGGTGGTGACCTCGTCCGCCGGCTTGAAGGCGGTGTTCACCATCCAGTAGATCGGGAACACCCACACCAGGCAGAACACGACCGCGATGGTGTTGGCGACCACGCGCCGCTTCCGCTTCCGTGCCCGCACGGGTGCGGGCGCGGAACCGGGCGCGGGCGCGGCAGCGGGCGCGACACCCGCGCCGGGTGCTGCGTTCGAGACGGTCACAGGTCCTCCTCCCCGCTGCGGACGAGCCGGCGGATGTAGTAGCTGGTGAGCGCGCCGAGGATCACGGTCGAGATGACGGCGATCGCGGCACCCTGGCCGTAGGCGTTGGAGACGAACGACTTCACGAACGTCCAGATGCCGAGCGTCAGGGTGGCCTCTTCCGGGCCGCCCCGGGTGAGCAACCAGATCTGGTTGAAGACGTTGAAGTCCCAGATCACCGACAGGATCGACACGAGCAGCAGGGTCGGCGCGAGTGCCGGCAGCGTGATCGCGCGGTACATCGTCCACGTCGAGGCGCCGTCGAGCGCTCCGGCCTCGTAGTACTCCGGCGCGATCTGCGACTGCGCGGCGTACAGCGTCAGGGCGACGAACGGCACGGCCTGCCAGATCACGAGCGTGAGCACGATCGTGTACGCCTGCCCGGGGTGCGACGCCCAGTTGTCCTGCGTGTGGTCGCCGAACACCCGCAGCTGCGTGATGAGCCAGTTGAGCACGCCGTAGAACGGCTGGAAGAGCCACTGCCAGACCAGGCTCGACGCCACGTTCGGCATCGCCCAGGCCAGCACGAGCACGACGCTGACGACGGTGCGCATCGCGACGCCGAGCCGGGTGAGCAGTTGTGCGACGCCCATCCCGATGACGATCGTGCCGAGCACCATCGCCCCGGTGACCAGGACGGTGCGCAGGATGACCGGCCAGAACGACGCGTCGGTCAGGACGTTCGTGTAGTTCGAGACGCCGGCGAACCCGGCCTCCCCGGTGAAGATCGCCCGGAGCCCGTAGTCCTGGAACGAGATGACGACGAGTCGGACGAGCGGGTAGACGACGAGCGCGAGCAGCAGGATCGCCGCTGGGGCGAGCAGGACGAGCGGTGCCCGCGACGCCACCGCCGACCGACGACGCGCCCCGCGGCCGGGACGAACCGGCCGCCCCGACCCAGTACCGCCGACGCCCCCGATCCCCCCGCCGCCGGCGACCGGCTCGGACTGCTCCGAACCGGTCGCCTGCTCTGCAGTGGAGGTCATCGACTACGGCTGCGCGTTCAGCGCGGTCGTGAGGTGCTTCGAGAAGCCCTCGGCGGCCTGCTCCGGCGACTTCCGCCCGGTGGCGATGTCCGCGAACATCGACTGGAACGACGCGTCACCCTCGATGGTCGCCCAGCCCGGCGTCGCCGGGGTCGGACGGCTCGTGCCGGCTGCCGCGAAGTACGGCTTGTGCAGGGTGTCGACGTCGTCGGCCACCGCGTCGAGCAGCTCGGTCGAGTTCGGCTCCCAGCCGTCGACGCCGAACACCTGGTCCTGCTGGAACTCCTTCGAGGTCAGGATCTTCAGGTAGTACAGCGCGAGGTCCTGGTTCGCGGCCTTCGCCGGGATGCCGAGGTCGGACCCGCCGAGGAACACCGGCTGCGTCTTGCCGGCCGTCTGCGACGGCATCGGGAACGTGCCGATCTGGTCGGCGAGCGCGGGCTTCGCGGTGGTGATCGAGCCGATCTCCCACGCCGAGCCGAGGAACGCGGAGGTGTTGCCCTGCGCGAAGACGTCGCTCTGCGAGGGCTTGTCGGTGTTGATGTCCTGCGTCGACTTCGCGGAGTAGTCGTTCTGGAACGTCTTCCACGCCGTCAGGCCCTTCACGGCGTCGTCGGAGTCGAGCGTCCCGGTCCACTTGCCGTCCTCGTCGGAGGCGATCTCGCCGCCGGCGTCCCAGACCCACTGCAGCCCGCCGTACCAGTACTGGCCGGGCATGTAGAAGGCGGAGAAGTCGCTCGCCGTGTTGGCCGCCTTGACCTTGTCCAGGTCGGCGGTGAGCTCCTCGTAGGTGGTCGGCACGTCGGTGACGCCGGCGTCCTTCCAGACCTTCTTGTTGTAGACGACGGCCCGGTTGCCCGCGAAGAGCGGTGCGCCGTAGAGCTTGTCGTCGACGGTGGCCGGCCCCTCGAGCCCGGTCAGCCAGGTCTGGCCGTCCTTGAGTTCGTCGCGGTACGGCGTGAGGTCCATGAGACCACCGGCCGCCGCGTAGACCGGCACCTGCGTGTTGCCGAGGTCGACGACGTCCGGGGCGTCGTCCTGGGCGAGTGCCGTGGTGAGCTTCGTGGTGATCCCGTCCCACTGCTGGGTCTGGATCTTCACCTTCGCCCCGGTGTCCTTCGTGAACTGCTCCTGGGCGGCGTCGAGGACCTTGTCGCTGAGGTCGCCGTTCATCATCCAGACGGTGATGGTCTTGCCCTTG
Organism: Curtobacterium sp. JUb34; assembly: GCF_003755065.1. Lineage (NCBI taxonomy): Bacteria > Bacillati > Actinomycetota > Actinomycetes > Micrococcales > Microbacteriaceae > Curtobacterium > Curtobacterium sp. JUb34. Next base: position 245,455 of record NZ_RJVH01000001.1, read on the forward strand.
CCATCGGGTGTGCCGATGGACTTCGTGCCACCGTCGGAAGCTCCGTTGCTTCCGGCGGAGCACCCGGTGAGGGCGAGCGCGGCCGCCAGGCCGAGCGCACCGAGTGCGGCGAAACGCGTGCGTGTCACGTTGACTCCCTTGGTCCGACCTTTATGAAAGGACGTTGCGTATTCGCAATAGAAGACCTTCCGGGAGCCCTTGTCAACCGTTGGATCGGTCCCTGTGGGAAGGTTCGATCCGCGTGTTTCCGGGGGATCACGGATGGCGAACAGATCGTCGCCAACGCTTGACACGACTGGTCATGACCAGCCATCATCTGCGTCGCGCGTCGACGGGGTGGACCGGACGACCGGGAGGCCCGGTGCCGGTCTCGCAGACCGGCGCCGGGCCTCCCGGATCACCACCACGCCCGTCAGACGGCCGCCAGGGCGGACGTCGGTGGGATGCGCGCTGCGCGCGCCGCCGGGTACAACCCGGACACCCCACCGATCACGACCGTCGCGCCGAGCCCGCCACCGACGGCCCAGAGCGGGATCGCCACCGGCCACCCCTGCCCCACGGCGAAGGCGACCGTGACCCCGACGCCGATCACCACACCGGCGACGCCGCCCAGGAACGACAGCAGCAGCGACTCGACCAGGAACTGGTCACGGATGTTCCGCCGTCGTGCACCGAGAGCACGACGCACGCCCACCTCGGCACGACGTTCCAGCACCGTGATCACCATCGTGTTCGCGACGCCGATGCCGCCGACGAGCAGGGCCACACCGCCGATGCCGACGAGCAACCCGGTGAACGAGTCGTCGGTGGCGTTCTTCGCGGCGAGCGCGTCGGACGGCCGGGTCACGCCGACGTCCTGCGGCGCTCCGGGGCGGACCGCACCGGCGAGGACGTCGCGAGCCTGCTCGACCCGCGCCGGGTCGACCCGCGTGTACACCGCGGTCGGCGCTCCGTCGAACCCGAGCTGCGCCGCGAGGGACCGCGGGACGAACACCTGGTTGTCGAGGTCCTCCGCGAGCTGGACGGGCTGCAGGATGCCCACGACCTGCACCCACTGCCCGCCCGTCCAGACACGCGTGTCGGCGCGCACCGTGTCGATGCCGAGCGCGGCGGCGGCGTCGGCCCCGAGCACCACCTGCGGCGGAGCACCCGGACCGTCGTCGATCCAGCGGCCCGACGCGAGCTCCGCGCCGAGGACCCCCGGCACGTCGCCCCACGCCGCGAGCACCCCGATGCCCTTCGTCTGCGGAGCGGGGATCAGGGCGTTCCGGTAGACGCCGGTGGCCGGTACCGAACCGACGGCGGCCGCGGACTCCACGTCGTCCTGGCGCAGCACCGAGTCGAGTGCCGTGGGCGGCAGCGGCTGCTGCTCACCGAAGCCCTGCGCCGGCGTTGCCGTGAGGACGTTCGTGCCGAGCGCGTCGAGCACCCGGTCGACCATCGCCTTGCTCGACGACGAGATCCCGACGACCGCGATCATCGCCGCGATGCCGATGGCGATCCCGAGGGCGGACAGGACCACGCGACCCGGCCGGGTGCGCAGGCCGAACACGCCGAGCCGGAGCAGGTCCGCGGGGCCGACGGTTCCGCGGGCGCTCATCGCGTGCCCGCCCGGTCGTCGTGCGAGACCAGGCCGTCGCGCATCCGGATCCGCCGGGGCAGCGACGCGGCGAGCTCGAGGTCGTGCGTGATGACGAGGATCGTCGTCCCGGCTGCGTTCAGCTCCCGCAGCACCGTCAGGATCGCCGCGCCCGACGCCGTGTCGAGCGCGCCGGTCGGCTCGTCCGCCAACAGGATCGTCGGTTCGCCGACGATCGCCCGCGCGATCGCGACGCGCTGCTTCTCGCCACCGGACAGCTCGTGCGGCCGGTGGTCGACGCGGTGCCCGAGGCCGACGCGTCCGAGCGCCTCGACGGCCCGCCGGTGGCGCTCCCGCCGGGGGACGCCGGCGTAGAGCACGCCGTCGGCGACGTTCTCGGCGGCCGTCGCTCCGGCCTGCAGGTGGAAGTGCTGGAACACGAAGCCGATGTGGTCGGCACGGAGTCGCGAGAGCGCGTCGTCGGACATCGAGGCGACGTCGTTGCCGGCGATCGTCACGGTGCCCGAGGTCGGCCGGTCGAGCGTCCCGACGATGTTCAGCATCGTCGACTTGCCCGATCCCGACGGGCCGACGACGGCGACGAGCTCCCCCGCGGCGACCTCGAGCGAGACGCCGCGGAGCGCGCCGACGTCACCGTAGGTCTTCACCACGTCGCGGAGCGACAGGACCGCGGCGGCCGCCCCGGTGGCTGCGGCGCTCATCCGGGCACCACCACGCGGTCCCCCTCCGCGACGTCGCCAGTGACGGCCACGCGACCGTCCGCCGTGAACCCCGGCACGACCGCCACCCGCTTCGTCGTCCCGTCGCGACGCACCACGTCGACGGCGTACTCCCCGCCCGAGCCCGCGGCGAGCGCCGCGACCGGCACGGACAGGACACCCCGCTCGGTGGTGCCCTTCGCGTCCACCTGTGCGGAGGCGGCGGCGGGCAGCTTCCGGTCGCCCGGGTCGAACGACACGGAGACGTCGACCTTGTTGCCGCCGTCCTCGCTCGTGCTCGGCTGCACGTCCGCGACCTCGCCACGCAGCGGGTCGCCGGCGCCGTTGATCCGGACGCCCACCTCCGTGCCGACGGCCAGCCGTTCGGCATCGCGCTGCGAGACCGTCGCCGTGACGACGCGCTCGGTGCTCGTGACCTGCAGGACGTCGCCAGCGGCTCCGACCCCGCCGTCCCCGGCTCCGCCCGCTTCGGCTCCGGTGGGCTGTCCGAGCTCGCCGTCCACCGACGCGACGCGCACCGCCCCGTCCACGAACGCGATGTCGTCCGCCGTCAGCACCCCGGTCACGCGGTGCCCTCGGTCCTGCTGCCACTGCCGCACCGCGCGCTCGGTCCGCGGGCCGAAGACGTCGTCGACCGACACGTCGTACCCGAGCGCGGCCAGGTTCTCGTTGAGCTGCCGCACGTCGGTGCCCGTGCGCCCCCGCGACAGGTCGCGCCACAGCGGCACCGTGCCGTACATCGAGCGCACGCCGCGCTCGTCGACGGCGTACAGGTACTCGTCGCGGTGGACGACGTCGCCCGGCTCCGGCAGCCAGGTGATGGTGCCGCCCGCGGCCGCCGGCACACCGGTCGCGGACCCGTAGCCCAGCGTTCCGGCGAACACCTTCGAGTCGGTCAGGTCCCCCTTCGTCACGATCGCCGTGGCGCGGTCCGGCTGCTCGCTGGCCGACGCGGCGGCCGGCTCCTCGGCCTGCAGCCCCAGGACGGCCCAGGTGCCGGTCCCGACGGCGAGACCGGCCGCGAGGCACACCGCCGTGATCGTCGTGCGGCGTCCGATCGGTCGCCTCACGACGTGGCTCCGTCGCCGACCTCGGCGTCGTCCCCGCCGAGCCCGGCGAAGGCCTCGTCGGAGCAGGCGCGAGCCACCTCGTCGAACGCGGCCTGGTCGTCGGGCTGGTAGCCCGCCTTCGCTTCCTCGTCGTCGGGGTAGTCCTCGAAGCCGCGATCGCGGATGCACTCGGCGGCCTTCCGCTGCCGGTCCGCCGAACCCGGCATCGGCTTGGCCATCTGGGCGTCGCCGGCTGCGGCGGAGTCGCCGAGGCAGGACTGCAGGTCGGCCTGGTACTGGTCCTCGTCGACGCCGTCGGGTGCGCTCAGCTGGAGCGTCGTCCCCCCGGAGGACGGGTCCGGCATGTCGTAGCCCTTGCCGCGCATGCACTCGGCGAGCGTCGCGCCCTTCGCCGCGGTCCCGGAGGACTTCGTGGACCCGGAGTCCGGAGCGGCCGCCGAGCACGAGGCGAGCAGACCCGGCAGCAGCACCAGGGCCGCGGCGGCGGCGAACAGGGAGCGGGTCCGACGGGTGGTGGTCGTGGTCGTTGCGTTCATGGTCCCAGCACACCCGATCGGCTGTTTCGCGCCGCGTACCCGCCGGGTTACACCGACGAAACGTCGACGCGCACGGCGAGACCGCCGGTCGGGCGCGCATCGATCGTCATCCGCCAGCCGTGCGCCTGCACGATCGAGGCGACGATCGACAGTCCCAGGCCGCTGTGCCGGCCGGCGGACGGGCTCGACGGGCAGCGGCGGAACGGCTCCACCAGGCGCAGGGCCTCGTCCTGGGGCACCGGCGGCCCGGAGTTCTCGACGACGAACCCGTCGCTCGTGGTCGTCACGCGGACGAACCCACCGGGTTCGTTGTACTCGACGGCGTTGCCGACCAGGTTCACGAGCAGCTGGCGGAGCAGCGTCGGCTCACCGACGACGACCAGGCCGGGAGGCCCGGTGCGGCGCTCGTGGGTCAGGGTCACCCCGGCGTCGGTCGCGTCCGGGGCCGCTCCTGCGACGACCTCGTCGGTCACCTCGTCGAGACGGACGGCGCTGGTCGTGCCCGCCAGTCCGCGATCGGCCTCGGCGAGCACGAGCAGGGACTCGACCAGGTGCTCCGTCCGGCGGTTCTGCTCGAGGAGCTGCTCGCGGGTGGCGCGCACGTCGTCGCGGTCGGCGTCGTCGTGCAGTCCGATCTGCACCGCGGCCCGTTGGACGGCGAGCGGCGTCCGGAGTTCGTGCGACGCCTGCGCCACGAACCGGCGTTGACTCTCGAACGCCGTCTCGAGCCGGTCGAGCAGGCCGTCGACGGTGCGGGACAGGCGCCGCAGCTCGTCGTCCGGGCCGCCGAGTCCGATCCGCTCGTGCAGGTTCGACGCCGTGATCCGGTTCGCCGTCGCGGTGATCCGGTCGATCGGGCGGAGCATCCACTGACTGACCAGCCACCCGACACCTCCGGCCAGGACCCCCGCACCCGCGATGCCGACGGCGGACCACTGCCACTGCTGCACGGCGACGAGCTGGATCACCGTGACCGCCGACGGATCGCGCCCACCGGTGCCGCCCGGCTCCAGCGGTGCCGGCGATGCGGTCGCGAACCCCTGCACGGACCTGGCGGTCCGCGCCGACGTGGTGTCGAGTCCGGCGCCGACCCCGGCGAGGGACATCACGTTCGAGAACACGACGACACCGGTTGCGAGCGCCATCGCTGCGAGCGCGAACGTCACCGCGGTGCGGGCACGGATGCTCCAGGTCCGCCGGACCCGCCTCACAGGGAGTAGCCCCGTCCGGGCACCGTCCGGATCGGGTCCGGGTCGCCGAGCTTCTTGCGGAGCTTCGACATCGTCACCCGGACGGCCGAGGTGAACGGGTCGATGTTCATGTCCCAGACCTTCTCGAGCAGTTCCTCGGTCGAGACGATGCGGCCGTCGGCGCGCAGGAGTTCCTCGAGGACGCCGAGCTCCTTCGACGTCAGGTCGAGCGGTCGGCCGCCGCGTGTCGCCATCCGTCGGTTCGTGTCGACGACGAGTCCGGCGCGTTCGAGGACGGGCGCGACCGGGGCGACGCTCCGCCGGCCGAGTGCGCGGACGCGGGCGACGAGCTCCGGGTACTCGAACGGCTTCGCCAGGTAGTCGTCGGCGCCGAGCTCGAGTCCGTGCACGCGGTCGGCGAGGGCGGTCGCCGCGGTGAGCATCAGGATCCGGGTGAGGCTGCCGCGGGCCGCGAGCCTCCGGGCGACCTCGTCGCCGTGGAGCCCGGGGACGTCACGGTCCAGCACGACGACGTCGTAGTCGTTGACGGACAGCAGTTCGTCGGCGTCGTCACCGCGGTACACGACGTCGACGGCCATGTCCTGGCGTGCGAGCCCCGTGGCGATCAGGTCGGCGAGGGTCGTTTCATCGTCCACCACGAGTACGCGCATCCGTATATTGCACGTGATGTACCCATGGATCGGCTGGGAGGATCAGGCGTCGAACGGTACCTCGCCGTGGTCGCTCACACCGGCGCGCTGCCGGTAGGCCAGGTGCCCGCCGAGGTACCCACCGACCCCGACGACCGTGAGCGCCGCGAAGCCGAGGAGCTTGCCGGCGCCGTGGTTGCCGTGCTTCCGCTGCCACCACGACAGGCCGTACAGCGAGATGCCGACCCAGTTCACGGCCTGGTGCACCCACCCGGTGCGCAGCTGTTCGCGGTCCAGCTCGGACCAGTCGACGTAGCCGGCGACGCTCGCGCTGCCGGAGGACACGAGTCCCACGCCGACCAGCGTCTTGGCGGCCTTCGCGTTGCCCTTCCCGCCGAACACGTCGAGCACCGCGGCGGAGATCCACGCCCCGAGCGGCACCTGCACCATGAGCGGGTGCAGCGGATGGCCGAACGGCACCCCGTGCAGCAGTTGCCGCAGCGCCTTCGGCTTCGCGAGCGCGTTCACCACCGCTCGGTCGACGTCGACGGCCTTGTCGAGCACGCTCGCGTGCTCGACGGTGTCGGTGAGGCGACGGAACGCGCTGATCTCAGGCATGCCCTGGACGCTATTACGGGAGGCCCGCCACCGGTCCCAGGAACCGGTACCGGGCCTCCCGTCGGTCTTTGTGGCCTACTCCTCGACGATCTCCGCCAGTTCGAAGGGCTCGACGGTCAGGCCGTCGCCGTCCGCGGCGACGTCCACCCGCACGGTGTCGCCGTCGCGGACGTCACCGGACAGGATCGCCCGTGCCAGCTTGTCGTCGATCTGCCGCTGCATGAGGCGACGGAGCGGCCTGGCGCCGTAGAGCGGGTCGTACCCGCGCTCCGCCAGCCACCCGCGCGCCTCCGGTGTGACCGCCAGCTCGAGCCGGCGATCGGTCAGCCGGCGGGCGAGCCGATCGACGTAGAGCGACACGATCTGGCCGAGGTCGTCGGCCGTCAGGGCCTGGAACACCACGATGTCGTCGAGGCGGTTGATGAACTCCGGCCGGAACGCCTGCTGCACGAGCTCGCGCACGGCCGCTTCGCGCTGGTCGTCCGTGAGCGTCAGGTCGGTCATGAACTGCGAGCCGAGGTTCGACGTGAGCACGAGGATCGTGTTCCGGAAGTCGACCGTGCGCCCCTGCCCGTCGGTGAGCCGACCGTCGTCGAGCACCTGGAGCAGCACGTCGAAGACCTCGGGGTGGGCCTTCTCGATCTCGTCGAGCAGGATCACCGAGTACGGGCGACGCCGGACGGCCTCGGTGAGTTGGCCGCCGGACTCGTAGCCGACGTACCCGGGCGGGGCACCGATGAGCCGCGAGACCGAGTGCTTCTCGCCGTACTCGCTCATGTCGATGCGGACGAGGGCCTTCTCGTCGTCGAACAGGAACTCCGCGAGCGCCTTCGCCAGCTCGGTCTTGCCGACGCCGGTCGGCCCGAGGAACAGGAACGATCCGGTCGGACGGTCCGGGTCGGAGATGCCGGCGCGGGTGCGGCGGACGGCTTCGGACACGGTGTTCACGGCGGTGCGCTGCCCGATGATCCGGCGGCCGAGCTCGTTCTCCAGGTGCAGGAGCTTCTCCGTCTCGCCCTGCAGCAGCCGGCCGAGCGGGATGCCCGTCCACTGGGCGATCACGGCGGCGATGTCCTCGTCGGTGACGCTGTCGTTCACCATGCGGTCGGCGGACTCGGCCTGCTCGGCGGCGGCGAGCTCCGCTTCGATCCGGGGCTTCTCGGCGTACTCCAGGCGCGACACCGTTGCGTAGTCGGCTTCGCGCTGGGCACGCTGGCTGCGCATGTTGAGGTCGTCGAGCTGCTGCTTCAGCTCGCCGATCCGGTTCAGGCTGGCACGCTCGGCCTGCCAGCGCTGCTCGAGCTCACCCAGTCGTTCCTCGCGCGTGTGCAGTTCGTTCCGCAGGGTCTCGAGCCGCGCCTTCGAGGCGTCGTCCTTCTCCTGCTTGAGCGCGAACTCCTCGACGCGCAGCCGGTCGACGTTCCGCTTCAGCTCGTCGATCTCGACCGGGCTGGAGTCGATCTCCATGCGGAGCCGACTGGCGGCTTCGTCGATCAGGTCGATCGCCTTGTCGGGCAGCTGCCGGCCGGAGATGTACCGGTTCGACAGGCTGGCCGCGGCGACGAGCGCGGAGTCGTTGATCGTGACCTTGTGGTGCGCCTCGTAGCGCTCCTTGAGGCCGCGGAGGATCGCCACGGCGTCCTCGACACTGGGCTCGCCGACGTAGACCTGCTGGAAGCGGCGCTCGAGGGCGGCGTCCTTCTCGATGTACTCGCGGTACTCGTCGAGCGTCGTCGCCCCGATGAGCCGCAGCTCGCCGCGCGCGAGCATCGGCTTGAGCATGTTCGAGGCCGCGACGGACCCCTCGCCGCCACCGGCCCCCATCAGCGTGTGCAGCTCATCGATGAACGTGATGACCTGGCCGTCGGAGTCGTTGATCTCCTTGAGCACGGCCTTGAGGCGCTCCTCGAACTCGCCGCGGTACTTCGCGCCGGCGATGAGCGAGGAGATGTCGAGCGAGACGAGCCGCTTGTCCTTGAGCGAGTCGGCGACGTCGCCGGCGACGATGCGCTGGGCGAGCCCCTCGACGACGGCGGTCTTGCCGACGCCGGGCTCGCCGATGAGCACGGGGTTGTTCTTGGTGCGGCGGGTGAGCACCTGGCTGACGCGTCGGATCTCGGAGTCGCGTCCGATCACCGGGTCGAGCTTGCCGCTGCGAGCGATCGCCGTCAGGTCGACGCCGTACTGCTCGAGGGCGGTCTTCTGTCGCTCTTGCGAGTCAGGAGCACCCTGGAGGTTCGCCATGCGTTCCGTCCTTTCGTTGCGGTGGTGTTGTACTTGAGTCTACTCCGCTCAACTTACGCCGGCGCGGGGACATTCCGGATCCCGACGGCGCTGACGACCGCGCCGGCGATGAGCAGCACCGCCATCACGACGACCGCCCGGTGCAGGCCGGCGACGCTCATCTCCCCGCCGAGCACCACACCGGCGAGCGCCACCATCACCAGGCCGGCGATCCGCGCGATCGCGTTGTTCACGGCCGACCCGACGCCGGCCTCGGACTGCGGCACCGACCCGAGCACGGCACTGGTCAGCGGTGTCACCATGAGCGCGATCCCGAAGCCGATGAGCACGAGCCCGGGGAACACGGCGACCCAGTAGCCGTCCGGCCGTGCACCGACCAGCAGCATCAGGAGCGCACCGACCGCGGCCACCGCCGGCCCCGCGGCCATGAACCAGCGCGGCCCGAACCGCCCCGCCAGCCCGCCCACCGCCGAGGACACCAGCAGCAGGACCACCGTCGGCGGCAGCGTCGCCAGGCCGGCGAGCCAGGCCGGGAACCCCCAGACCTCCTGCAGGAACAGCGTGACCACGAAGAAGACCATGCTCAGGGCGCCGTAGATCGACAGGGTGGCGAGGTTGCCCACCGCGAAGTTGCGGGCACGGAACAGCGCGAGCGGCACCAGCGGCGAACCGGTCGTCCGGGTCACGTGGAGTTCCCACGGTACGAAGGCCCCGAGCGCCAGGGCACCGAGCACCAGCGCCGTGACCACGACGGGCGCGCCCCACCCGAGCCGCTCCTGCTCGATGAGCCCGAGCACCGCGCCACCGACCCCGACGACCGCGAGCACGGCGCCCACCACGTCGATGCGCGGTCGGACCGCAGGGTGCACGTCACCGGTGATCCGCAACACGAGCGGGATCGTCACCGCGATCGGGACGGCGGTGAGCACGAAGATCCACCGCCAGCCGATGCTGTCGACCACCAGACCGCCCACCACGGGCCCGAGGATCGTCGCGGCGCTCGACCACGCGGTCCACGTGCCGATCGCCTTCGACTGCGCGGCCCCGCGGAACGCCGCCACGATGAGCGCGAGCGCACTCGGGGTCACCAGGGCTCCGCCGACGCCCTGGACCGCCCGCGAGACGATCAGGAACTCCCCCGTCGGGGCGATGGCGCACGCGACCGAGGCGATCCCGAACACGATGAGCCCCCACGTGATGATCCGGACCCGGCCGAACACGTCCGACAACGACCCGGCGACGAGGATGAGCGAACCGAGCGTCACCAGGTACGCGTCGACCGTCCACTGCTGCACGACGAGCCCGCCGCCGAGCTCCTGCCGGATCGCGGGGAGCGCCACGTTCACCACGCTGGAGTCCAACCCGACGACGAACGACGACAGGATCGCCACCACCAGCACGGTGCGCCGGTCGTCCCGGAGCGGCGCGGTCGCGCGAGGTGCGGCAGTGGTCATGTGCTCATCCTGCTCCCGCCGACGCGGGCCGGGCAGTCCCCGTCAGGACCACCCGTCGACGACGAGTTCCGTGCACGACGAAGCCCCCGCGACCGGAGTGGTCGCGGGGGCTGCCGACAGGACGGGGCTGGGTGTCCTGAGCTTCGGGCGTCGTGGACGCCGGGGCGTCAGCGCCGGGAGTCGGTGTTCGGCTGCGCGCTCGGGCCGGGGTTCAGGACCGGACCGGCAGCGGGCTCGGCGGGAGCGGTCGGCACGGTGGTGCTCGTCGCCGCGGTGTTCTGCACCGTGGTGTCGCCCGCCTGCGCCTTCTTCTCGTCGTCGGTCATCTCCTTCTTGAAGATGTTGATCGACTGCCCGAGGCCCTTGGCGAGCGCCGGGAGCTTCGTCGCGCCGAACAGCAGGATGACGATCCCGAGGATGATCAGCAGGTGTACGCCGCCGAGGTTTCCGAGCATCATGACTCCTTGATCTGGAACTGGTCGCCGTCCGGAGGTCTTCTTCGACCCACGCGGCGGAAGTCCGTGTGCTCCCCATCGTAACTCCCCCGCTCCCTGATGCCCAGGCCGGGCACCGGAACGGACACCGTTCGCACAGGGAAGCGGACCGCCGGTGCGCAGCGGATCGCCGTCAGTGGGACGCGAGTACCCGGTCGAGGCTCCACAGGACGGGTTCCGCACGGAGCGCCGGGATGTCGGCCTCCGTCACACCGGTGATCCGGAAGGTCACCCGCTCCCCGGGCAGCAGGGTCATGAACCCGCCGTCGACCGCTCCGGTGGCGCGCACCCGGTCCGGCTGGACGAGCAGGTCCCGCACGAGCGACTCGGCCTCGACGGTCAGGTCGAGCCCGCCGTCGACGGGCGTGAACGCAGTGCGGTACCGCGCCGGCTCCCACCGCACGTCGACGTCGGGACCGGGCGTCCAGACCGCTCGGCGCCAGTCCATGTCCGCCACGATGAGCTCGTTCGCGGGGTCGTCGACCACGCCCACCGACTCGGGCAGGGCGACGACGGCGACCCCGGCGGACGACAGGCGGACGGGGAGTGACACCTCGGCCAGGATCGTGCCGGCGGTGGTGACCCGTCGCACCCGGACCACGCTGTCGTGGCCGCCCCGCGTGGACCGGACGGCGACCTCGACGGGCGAGGACCCGAACGCGCCGGGCGAGACGCCGAGGGACAGGGTGTCCGCCGCGTCGCCCGGATCAGCCGTCTCGCTGACGCCCATCGACCCACCCGGGTGATCCGGGCCTCCCGTCCGCTCCGCACCGGACGCGACCGGCGAGGCGGGCGCGACCGCCCCGGAGACCGGAGAAGCGGGCGACGACGCCGGCGACGCAGCCGGTCCGGACACGGCGGACGGCGCGACCGCCACCCGCGACACCGGGCGGATCGTCAGCAGGACGTCGTCGTACAGCCGGCGTAGCTCGTGCGCGAGCGGCTTCAGCCGCCCCGCCGAGTCGATCGCCGACCACGACGACACCGGCCACAGGTCGTTGAGCTGCCACATCACCACACCGGTGTTCCGCGGCCAGTGCGTGCGCCAGTGCTCGATGCCCGTCGCGATGGCCCGCGCCTGCTGCAGCTGCGTCAGGTAGTGCCACCGGTCGAAGGCGGCCGGGTCGACCGTGCCGAACCGCGGCTCGAGGCCGCGGGCCAGCTTGCCCATACCGTCCGCGGCTTTCTGGTGGTGCACGATCCCGGGTGCGTCGACGCGCAGCACCTCGTCCGCGACACCGTCCCGCAGCGTCCGCCACGCGGGCGGCGCCTGCCAGCCGAACTCGGAGACGAACCGGGGAACCGACCCGCGGTAGGCGGTGTCGGGCAGGCGGTTCCAGACGTCCCACGAGTGGTGCGTCTCGTTGTCGACGTCGTTCGCGGGCAGCGACTCGGAGCCCGACCACGGCGACGCCACCGTGTAGAAGCGCGACGGGTCGACCGCGTCGACGATCGTCGGCAGCAGGTCGAGGTAGTAGTCGAGGCCCCAGCCGCGGTCGCCGAGGGAGTCCGCCCAGCCGTCCACGTCGTGCAGCCAGATGTTCTCGTTGTTGCCGTTCCACAGCACCAGCGAGGGGTGCCGCGCGAGCCGGGCGACGTTGTCCCGCGCCTCGGCGATGACCTCGCTGCGGATCGGCTCGACCTCGGGGTAGGCGGAGCACGCGAACGGGAAGTCCTGCCAGACGAGCAGTCCGAGTTCGTCGCAGACCTCGTAGAAGTCGCGCGACTCGTACACGCCGCCGCCCCACACGCGCACGAGGTTCGTGCCGAGGGACGCCGCCGCGGTCAGACGGGACTGCAGGCGCGCGCGGTCGACGCGCGAGACGATCACGTCGTCCGGGATCCAGTTCACCCCACGCACGTCGATCAGGGTCCCGTTGACGTGGATGCCGAACGGCCGACCCATGTCGTCGACCTGCGTGTCGATCCGGGTCGACCGGAAGCCGGTGCGGAACGTGTCGCGGTCCAGGACCTCGCCCTCGACCGTCTGCAGTTCCACGACCACGTCGTACTGCGCCTGCGCACCGTAGCCGCGGGGCCACCAGCGCAGCGCCTCGGGCACACGCACCGTGACGACGGTCTCGTCGTCCTTCGGCGTCAGCTGCGCCCGCGACCGCTGCCGCGTGGGCGTGCCGTCCTCCTTGAGACCGCTGACGGTCACGACGAGCACCAGGTCGTCGTCCTCGCCGTCCTGGTCCAGGTCGTTCAGGCCCGAGCGCTCGACCGTGATGTGTGCGTCGAGCACCCCTTCGCCGGCCTCGACGTCGACGAGCGGTCGGACCTCGCGCAGCCGCGCGGTGGACCACCGCTCGATCGCGACCGGTCGCCAAGGACCGCTCGTGACGGCGGTGAGGCCCCAGTCCCAGCCGAAGTTCGAGGCCGTCTTGCGGATGTACGGGAACGGCTCGTCGTACGGTCCCGGCATGCTGCCGGCCTTCGCGGCGACCCGGCCGGCCTCGCGGTACGGCGACTCGAACAGGATCTCGAGGTCCTTCGTCGTCGCCCCGGACCCGGACTGCACGCGCGCGTCGAAGCGGTAGCGCCGGTGCATGTTCCGCGTCGTGCCCACGACGACGCCGTCCAGGCTGAGCTCGGAGACGGTGTCCAGGCCGTCGCAGACGAGGTCCACGCGTTCGTGGCCGCGGGGGTCGACGTCGACCGAGGTGCGGTAGGACCAGTCGGCCCGGCCGACCCACTTGGCGGCCTGCTCGTTCCGGTCGAAGGTCGGGTCCGGCAGCAGGCCCTCCCGTTCCAGGTCGGTGTGCACCTGGCCCGGCACCGTCGCCGGGATGGTGCGGCCCGCGACGCCGTCCGGCGCACCGGTTCCTCCGGCCATCGTCACGGTCCAGCCGTCGCGGAGTTCCTCGCGGTCGAGGGTCATGCGGGTCCTTCTCTTCGGCGGACGGGGTGTCCGTCGCCTCGGTCGGGACGCCGGCCGGTGGCCCGCCCCGTGGCCGGTCGGTCGACCTGGAGGCGCGGCACCGGTTGTCCGGGCGTCGTCACGTCGCGCGCGCGATCGGGTGGCGCTCGCGCGTGGGGTGCTCGGCGATGCTAGTACGGGAAGCCATCAGCAACCTATGTGGTGACAGGGCGGGGTCCTCCGTGCAGGCTGGGGACGTGATCACCGTTGCACTCGCCAGGACCCTCCGCGACGCCGGCCTGCGCTGGCACCCCGAGACGGGCGACCGGTTCGTCATCGACAAGCCCGAGGTGGACGAGGACGTCTACACGGTCTCCGAGATGACCGTCGAGCGACACGACTCCCCCACCGGCACGATCCTCGGCTTCAACGGGACCACCGAGTGGGCGCTCGACTCCGTGACCGCGTCGGAGTCCCTCTGGCTGCCGCGCGAGGACCAGCTGCGCGAGCTGCTCGGGCCGTCGTTCATCGGGCTGACACGGGTGTCGGTGAGCGGCCGGGTCGTGTACACGGTCACGGCGACGATCGGCGGCACCGACCGGAGCTTCGCGTCGGAGACCCCGGCGATCGCCTACGGCCAGGCGCTGCAGGCGTACATCGCCGCCGCGCTGTCCTGAGGGGCACGCCCGGGGTCGCTGATCCTGGGCGTTGCCGGAATGGCTGCTGGGGGTCGTTTGGTTGCATGGCACCATGACCGTTCCGAACATCACCCTGAACGACGGCAAGACCATCCCGCAGCTCGGCTTCGGCGTCTTCCAGATCGACCCCTCGTCGACCAAGGAAGCGACGCTCACGGCGCTCGAGGTCGGCTACCGCCACATCGACACCGCCGAGATGTACGGCAACGAGAAGGAGGTCGGTGAGGCGATCGCCGAGTCCGGCATCCCGCGCGAGGAGATCTTCGTCACCTCGAAGCTCAACAACGGCTTCCACGACCCTTCGGCAGCTACCGAGAACGGCAAGAAGTCGGCCGACCTGCTCGGCGGCTACACCGACCTGTTCCTCATCCACTGGCCGCTGCCCACCGTCTCGGACTTCGTCCCGACGTGGAAGGCCCTCGAGGAGCTCTACGCCGCCGGCACCTCCCGCTCGATCGGCGTCAGCAACTTCCAGGCGCACCACCTCCGCCGCCTGCGTGCCGAGACGGACGTCCCGCCGGCCGTGAACCAGATCGAGGTGCACCCGTACCTCGCCCAGGACGAGCTCCGCGCCGTCAACAGCGAGCTCGGCATCGCGACCGAGGCATGGTCCCCGATCGCGCAGGGCCTCGTGCTCGACGACGAGACCATCACCCGCATCGCCGGCGCCGTGGGCAAGAGCCCGGCACAGGTCGTCCTCCGCTGGCACATCCAGCGTGGCGACATCGTGTTCCCGAAGTCGGTCACGCGCGCCCGCGTCGAGGAGAACTTCGCGATCTTCGACTTCGAGCTCTCCGACGAGGACATGACGGACATCACGACGCTCGACAAGGGCCACCGAACGGGTCCGGACCCGGACACGTTCGACTACGTCCCGGCCTGATCGTCCGGCACGCACGACGGAGCCGCCCGGGGAGACCCGGGCGGCTTCGTCGTGTCGGCGGCTCCGTCGTGTCGGCGGCTCCGTCGTGTCGGCGGCTACGCTGCAGGGAAGGGGTGTTCATGACTGCGGTGGCTCGGTTCGACGGCGGATGGACGCCGCAGCTCGACCAGGCGTACCGTGACGTCCTCGGTGCGGTGCGTGACGGCTCCCTCGGTCAGGACGTCACCCACGACGAGCTGGCGCTCTCCGGGCGGTTCGGCCTCGACCCGGTGGTCCTCCACGCGGTGCTCGAGCGACTGTCCGACGTCGGGATCGCGGTCCTCGACGACCATGCCGCCGTCCGTTTCCGGTCGTTGTCACCTGCCGCCTGGGTGGACAACGGCTGGCTGCTCGTCGGGCTGGTGGAAGGGGTCATGCGCTCTGCCGTGCCCGTGCTCACGGCAGCGGACCTCGTCGAGCAGGGTCGTGTCGCCGAGGCGCTCCGTCGTTCCGCGCACCTGCGCACCCCCGACCTCGACCAGGCGTTCTGGGCGTCGATCACCTTCTGGATCGACCGGACCCCGAACGTGTCCCTCGGTCGACTCGCTGCACGAGCCGTGGAGCGGGCCCGGTTCGGTGTGACGCCGACGATCCCGTTCCGGTCCACCGAGGTCGACACCTGGGCGGCAGCTGCCGAGCAGGCGGTGCGGTACCCGGGCGTGCGGTCAGCCGAGCGTGCCGCGCACGTGCTCGCACGGCTGTGGGGCGAGCACGTCGACGCTGCGGTCGCCGCGTTCGGCGGAGCATCCGACGACGGGTCGTCGGCATCGTCCGCGTCCGCGTCCGCGTCGACCGCACCTTCCGCGCCTTCCGCACCGGCGGACTCGCCGAGCTGGGCCGTCTGGACCCCGGACGACCTGTGGTGGGACCTGCTCGCGATGGTGCGGGACGGGACGCTCGAGCGCGACCGGACGTACCGCGCGAGTGCGATCGCCGCGCGACTCCGACAGTCGGTCCGGCGGCTCGTGCCGATGGTCCGGCGACTCGAGCTGCTCGGGCTCGTCGAGACGCGGCCGGACGCCCCGGAGGACATCCGCATCACCCGGCCGGACCTGCAGCACTGGACCGATTCGCTGCAGCTCGCGTCCACGCTCGTCGAGGCCTGCGCCCGGTGGTCCGTACCGACCCTGGACGACGCCGGGCGGGCCGAACTGCACGGGGTGATCGATCGGCTCCGCCGCCAGGGCCGCATCCGTGACTACGGCTACACGATGTCGGTGGTGGAGCTCTCACGGCTCCTCGCGGACCACACGCCGAACCCCTGGCTCGCCGGCAGTCTGCGGTTCGCCCTGAGCCGGCTCGCGTTCGTGTTCGACGAAGCGCCGCCCTTCCGCAGGTGGGACATCGAGGACGTCCTCACCCAGTTGGAGGACGCCATCGACCGCGGTGACCCGGACCGAGCCGCAGACGCGGCGCACGCGCTCAACGTCCACTACGACGCGCACATCGTCGACGTCGTCGCGCGGTTGTCCGGCACGGAGTCCTGAGCCGCACGGCACACGTCGTCGTCCGCCGTGCACCGTGCGGCCCTGGCCCATCGTCAGCTGTCGGTGTCCGCGGCGAGGCGACGCCGACGGAGGACGAGCAGCACCGCGCCGGTCGCCGCCAGTCCGACGCCGATGAGGCTCGCGACCAGGACGCCGTCCGACCCGGTCCAGGCCAGACGCGAGGGCCCCGTCGCGGACGCCGCCTCCGTCACGGCGTCTGCTCGGCCGGCCCCGTTCCCGTGGTCGCCGACACCACCGTCGCCAGTGCCCGGCTCGCCTCCGGTTCCGGGTCCGCCCCCGGGTCCACCCCCGGCACCCGGCGGCGTGGTCCCGGGCCCGTCGGACGGCGTCGGTGCCGGCGGGTCGGTCGGCTCCGGCGACGGAGTCGGCGTGGGCGTGGGCGTGGGCGTCGGCGTCGGTTCCGGCTCCGCCCCGGGTTCGACCTCGACCCGGATCGTCGCGGACGCGACCTGACCGGCGTTCGACGTGATCTCGTACCGCACCGGCGACGCGACCCCGCTGAAACCGTCCTCCGGCGTGAAGGTCACGCGACCGGCGTCGTCCACGTCGTAGGTGCCCTCACCCGGCACGCGCAGCTGCTTGCCGTCGTCGGACAGCTCGGCGCCCTCGAGCCCCTCGTCGCTGAGCCGGAGCGACCCGAGGTCCGCGCCACTGCCGTCGAGCGGGTCGTTCCCCACGACGTCCACGACCACGGGTTCACCCTGCTGTCCGGTCGCGGTGTCGTCCGAGGCGACGGCATCCGGCAGCACCACGTCGAACGCGATCGTGTCGGTGTTGTTCGTCAGGTCGACGTCACTCACCGAGCCGTCCCGCGCGACGGCCGCCAGCCCCTCGTCGAAGCGGCCGGCGGTGAAGTCGGTGACGCTCTCCGCAGGCGTCGAGTAAGTCCCGGTCCGCGTCGTCACCGGCACGGTCCCCCGCGCCGACAACACGATCTGCCCGCCGGGAGGCGCCGTCCAGTCGGTCGCCACGGTGCGCTCGCCCTGCGCCGAACCGCACGTCGCGCCGCCCCTGGCCTCGCACGACCAGGTGACGTCCTCGAGCGGCAGCTCGTCGGTCAGCGCCGTCGTCCGTGCCACGGCGTCCACGGGCCCGCCGATCGTGGCCGGGCCGTCGTTGACCGACCGGACGCGGAACGACACGTCGTCGCCGGCGGTCACCGGCCCCTCGGTGTCGACCGACGCCGTGGTCACGACGTCCGTCGGCTGCGTGGCCCGGACGTTGCGGATCTCGTGGAACTCGGCACGCCCGCCCGTCGACGCACTGAACCCGAACCGCATCTGGTCGGGCAGCGCCGTCGCCGGCAGGTCGGTGGAGATCAGGTGGTGCAGTTCCACCGGCTCCGAGCCGACCGGTGTGGGGTCCGACATCGTGACGATCGCCGTGATCCCGCCCGCGTCCCGGGGGACGACGTCGACCTTGACGTGCCGGTAGGTCGCCTCCTCGGCATCGACGCCGCGGTCCTCGAGGAAGCCGTCGCCGCGGTTGCCCGTCGTCGCGAGCACGGGGTAGCACTCAGCCTCGGCGCCGCGGACGGTGACGGCGTTCTGGATGAACTCCGGCAGCGCGAAGTTGCCGAACCGGTCGAACCCGACACCGACGACGCCGCCGTCGAGTCCGGCCGAGCACGCCGACCGGCCGTCGAAGTACCCGAGGCCACCACCCACCGGTCCGATCGCGTCGAGCGGCACGGACGCGTCCTGCAGGAAGAACCCGATCCCGTCCGCGTAGCCGGTGTCCTCCGGGCTCCACATCCGCTGGTCGAACTCGACGGTCAGTCCGTGGCTGGAGTCGTACGGCACCTCGTTGTACACGGCCGAGGCCATGTACTTGACGTTGTCGGTCATCCGGAGCCACTTGCCGGCCGACCCGTTCTCGACGATCGCTGCCTGCTGGTCGTTCGAGGCGATGCGCGCCCAGCCCGGCGGCATCGAGGTGCCGACCGGCAGGTCGACGAACGGGTCACGGACGGGGAACGGATCGACGGCGTGCGCGGGTTGCGCAGACCCGACGATGCCCGCACTGGCGACGAGTGCGCCGAGCGCGACCATCGGCGCGAGCGCGACGGTCAACGCCGTGCGAGGCGTTCGCGGACGGGGTGGACGAGTGTGCATGGGAGTCCTCTCTGACGGAGCAGGAGACGACTGTGCACGTGCCACCGAGTGGCACACAAGTATTATCCGGACGATATTCCACGTTCGGTATGGGGTGGATCAGCGCGGAGCCGCCACCGAGGCCGTGACCGTGAACTTCGGGGTCCGCAGGACCTGCCGCGTCGGCCCGACCAGACGCTCCAGCACCGGCCGGTAGCGCAGGTGGCCGTTCCAGACGCACCACAGTTCACCGCCGGCCTGGAGGATCGTGGCCGCGTTCCGGAACATCGCCTCGGCCGCGTCGGTGGTCACCGTGGTGTCCGCGTGGAACGGCGGGTTGCACAGCACCAGCTGGGCAGACCCGGCATCGAGCTCGTCGCCGGCGTCGGTGCGCAGTGCCGTCACCCGGTCGCCCACACTGTTCGCCTCCGCCGTCGCCCGCGTCGATGCCACGGCGATCCGCGACACGTCGGTCGCGACGACCTTGACGTTTGGCCGACGCAGCGCGATCGCCGCTGCGATCACGCCGTTGCCGGACCCGAGGTCGACGACGGTCCGGGCAGTCGGCACCGCAGCGTCCATCGCCTCGAGCAACACCCGGGTGCCCTGGTCGAGCGAGGTCCCCGCGAACACCCCACCGTGCGCGACGAGCGTCATGCCGAGGTCGTCGACGTGCACCGAGCGTGGCCACGGATTGGTCGCGGCCGCGCGGTTCGCCTGCGCGCGCAGGGGGTCCTGTGCGATGAGCAGCCGCGACTTCCCTCGCCCGCGCGACGCCGTGACCTCGCCGAACGAGCGGCGCAGGACGTCGTTCTGCGACAGGTTCATGTACTTGACGTTGCCGCCGCACAGCAGCACGACGTCGGGAGCGGCGAACCGCGCGACCGCACGGGCGATCTCGTCGAGCCGGTCGTGGGACTTCGACAGCCGCAGCACGACGAGCCGGACGTTCCGGAAGGCGTCCTCGAGCGAGTCCGGGTGGTGGAAGCCGCGCAGCCCGAACGTGCCGGCGTTGGCCTCGAGCGCGCGCTCCCCCACGAGCGAGTCCTGCACGACCCGGATGTCCGAGGCGCCGTACTGCGTGATGAGTCCGAGCGTCAGGACCCCGAGGCGATCATCGACGACCGCGACCTGACCGGGCTGGCGGAGCGCGTCCCCGTGCACGTGCGGTGCCTCGTCGATGAGGAACCGGTCCGTGCCGTCGATCGCGATGAGGTCCGGCGCGGATTCGTCGCGGCGGCGGAAGAGGTCGGCGAAGTCTGGCACCGCGTCAGCGTACCCGGACGGTCGACGTGCCCCTTTCATGGCATCGCACCCATGATGTCCACACTCGGGAAATATGACATATGAGTATCCTCAGAATCCCCCATCAAAGGAGCCCTCCATGGCACCCTCTCCGTTCCGGAGCGCCGCAGTCGTCTGCGGCATCGTCACCGCATCCCTCGGCGTCGGCCTGCTGACGCCCGTCACCGCGACCGCCGCGACCGCATCCGCGAGCCCGTCACCGACAGCCAGCGCGCCCGCAGGCGACGCGTCGACCAACGAGTACCCCGAGTTCGTGGACATCCCGATCGACGCATCCCTCACCCAGATCGAGTTGCTCCAGGACTGGAGCATGCCCTACGCCGCCCGGGTCTTCGCCGGGTACTCCAACGGCGACGACATCTGGCTCATGCTGGGCGATACTGTGGTGGACCGGTCGAACTGGGGTGCTGCGTTCTTCATCTCGGTCCCGGACGCCCTGAAGGACCAGAACCTCGAGATCGTCCGCATCCACACCGCCGAGGACGGCACCCGGACGCGCAGCGACCGCATGCCGATGCCCCGCGGGATCACCGTCGATGGGCTCCAGCGGAAGAACCACTTCGATCCTGGCGTGACGCAGCTCGCGGGCAGCGCAACCGCGGGTGCCACGGTCGTCGCGACCGACAGCGAGTCCGGCGACGAACTGTTCACGACCAAGGTCAGCACCACCCGTTCCGGCACCGGCACGTGGAGCGCCGACGCGGAACTCAGCGACCGCGAGCACAAGATCACGCTCACCCAGACGACCCCCGAGGGCCGCACCAACGAACTCCGCGACATCCGCTTCACCCCGGGCGAAGCCGACGCCCCGGACGCACCCACGCTCCAGACCGCTGAGCGTCGTCTCGACGGGGACTTCGTCCTGTCCGGCCAGTTCGACGCCGCCACGGACTCGATCATCGTCGAGGACGAAGCCGGCGAGAAGATCGTGACCGCCGCGCTCACCTCCAACGGCTACGTCGCGAACATCCCGCAGGACCGCCTCGGGACGACCGTCCACGTCGTCGCCCTGTCCGACAACGGCACCCCGTCCCTCCGCACCGCGGCCCCCCTCGAGCAGGTGGACACCGACGCGTCGATCGCCGCCCCCACGCTCCGTGACGTCAAGGTCTACCCCGACGGCCGTGTTCAGGTCATCGGCGAGCGAGAGGACTCTGCCGGGGTCTGGATCCTCGACGGTGACCGCGTGGTCAGGGGAATCGAGCGTCAGGAGGGATGGAGCTACACGATCCCCGCAGCTGAGACCGACAAGCAGCTCGACATCGTGAACCTCAGCATGGAGGGTCGGCGATTCGACGCCGTCTCCGAGCGGGTGCACCTGCCGCGCCTGCTGCAGGTCGAAGACCTCGCCACAGAGAACACCTACCAGCCCGGCACCCGCGCGTTCACCGGCACCGCCGAAGCCGGCGCGACCATCACCGCCACCGACCAGGACGGCAACGAACTCTTCGAGACCAAGGCCACCAGCACCCGCTCCGGCACCGGCACCTGGAACGCCGACGCCGACCTCACCGCCACCACCGGCTACAAGGTCACCTTCACCCAGACCACCACCGACGGCCGCACCTCCGTCATGCCCGACATCGCCTTCACCGCCGACGCACCAGCCCCCGCCGACCTCACCGTCACCTCCCACACCGCCGACGGCACGTTCACCCCCGGCCCCCAGGTCTTCGAAGGCACCGCCACCCCCGGCGCCACCATCACCATGAACCCCTTCGGATTCGTCGACCGCTACGCCGACTACGAACTCACCACCACCGCCGACACCACCACCGGCAAGTGGCAGATCGAACGCGGCCTCGCCGACACGCCCTACACGGCCGTCGCGTTCAAGCAGACCCCCCACGACGGCGTCGTCAACGAACTGCGCAACTTCGCCCTCCACCCCGAACAGATCGTCGAAACCGGAGCAGACCTCGTCCTCACCACACCCGGCACGACCTTCACCCCCGGCACCACCCAGACCTTCACCGGCACCGCCACCCCCGGCACCCTCATCACCCTCTACCCCTTCAGCGACGACCCGCGCTACACCAGCTACGCACTGACCACCACCGCCAACACCACCACCGGCGCCTGGACCATCACCCGCGCACTCGCCAACCAGCCCTACCCCGTCGTCATCACCCAGCAAGACGGCACCAACAAGATCAAGCGCATCACCCACACCATGCAACCCACCACCTGAACACCACACCACTGAACGACGAAGGACCCGGCTCTGGAGAAGAGCCGGGTCCTTCGTCTGTCGGAGCGTTCGGTCAGCGCGGGCCGCGGTACAGCACGATCTGGGTGTTCCGCTGCGGTCGCGCACCGGCCCGCAGCGACACCGCGGCTCCCGTGGTCGTCGCCGCGAACACACGTGCACCAGGCCGGTTGATGAGCTGGTCCGCCAACGCGGTCTCCAGCTCACGCACCCGATCACGCAGGTCCTTGTTCTCGTTCTCCAGTTCGAGCACCCGCCGGATCCCCTCCAGGGACACCCCCTCGGAGCCGAGGCGCGCGATCTCGCGCAGCTGCGCGATGTCGCGCATCGAGTAGCGGCGGGATCCGCCGCGGGTGCGGCCGGGCACGACCAGGCCGAGCCGGTCGTACTGCCGCAGCGTCTGCGGGTGCATGTCGGACAGCTCCGCGGCGACCGCGATCGCGAAGACGGGCGAGTTCTCGTCCATGTCGGTCATGGCGTGTTCCTTCCGTCGTTCGCGTGGTGGTGAAAACCAGCCTGGAGGCCCGGTGCGGCTTCCTGACGGAGCCGCGCCGTTCCTCCAGGCTGGGTCTACTGCTGTTGTTGCGTGACGCTAGTCACGCGCCTTGGCGAGGAGGTCCTCCCGCGGGTTCTCGTCGGGCAGGACCTCCGCAAGCGCCTCGACGGCCTCGCGCTGCTTGTCCGACAGGTGTGACGGCACCGCGACCTGGACGGTCGCGAGCAGGTCGCCCGTGCCGTTCTTCGTCGCGACACCGCGCCCCTTGACGCGCAGGACGCGACCCGACGGCGTGCCGGGAGCGACCTTGAGCTTGACGGGCTCGCCGCCGAGTGTCGGCACCTGGATCGTGGCGCCGAGTGCCGCCTCCGGGAACGTCACGGGGACGTCCACGCGCAGGTTGAGTCCGTCGCGCTCGAAGACCGGGTGCTTCCGGACCGTGACGGCGACCACCAGGTCACCGGCCTCGCCGCCGTCGGGCGAGGGTTCGCCACGGCCGCGGAGCCGGATCTTCTGGCCGTCCGCGACCCCCGCGGGGATGCGGACGTTCACCGGGCGACCGTTGCCCTGCGACAGCTTGACGGTGTCGCCGGCGATCGCCGTGGTGAAGTCGAGCGTCGTCGCCGCCGTGACGTCGCGACCCTTCGTCGGTCCACCGAAGCCGCGGTAGCCGCCGGAGGTCTGGCCGAAGCCACCACCGCCGCCGAACATCCCGCCGAGGATGTCCTCGAAGCCGCTGGCACCGCCCGGACCTCCCTGGCCGAAGCGGACACGCTGTCCGCCACCGCCGGCACCCTGCTGCCCGAACATGCCGCCGAAGACGTCCTCGAAGCCACCGCCCTGGCCTCCGCCGCCCGCCGTGAAGCGGGCGCCGGAGCCCATGGCGCGGACCTGGTCGTACTCCTGGCGCTGCTCCTTGTCGGAGAGCACCGAGTAGGCCTCGCTGATCTCCTTGAAGCGGTTCTCCGCCGCGGCGTCACCCGGGTTGGAGTCCGGGTGGAACTGCCGGGCGAGCTTCCGGTAGGTCTTCTTCAGCTCGGCCTCCGACGCGTCCTTCGACACTCCGAGGACCTTGTAGAAGTCCTTGTCGAACCAGTCCTGACTGGCCACTGGTACCTACCTTCCGTTCCGGCTCAGGCCGGGACCGCCACCGCGACCTTGGCCGCACGGAGCACGCGCTCACCGAGCTTGTAGCCCGGCTCGACGACGTCCGCCACGGTCTGGCCGGTGGCACCCGGGGTCGGGAGCTGGACGATCGCCTCGTGGATGTTCGGGTCGAAGGCTTCACCCTTCTCGCCGATCTGCACGAGCTTGAACTTCTCGAAGCCCCCGCGGATCTTCTGACCGATGACCTGCATCGGGCCCTCGGCGAGGTCACCGTGGGCCTCGGCCCGGGTGAGGTCGTCGAGCGCCGGCAGCAGGGCCCGGACCACTTCGGCGATGGCGACCTCGCGGTTCGCTTCGCGGTCACGCTCGACGCGCTTCCGGAAGTTCACCAGCTCGGCCTGCGCACGGAGCATGTCCGCGCGCATCTCGGCGACGAGGTCGCGGTCCGCCGCGGACAGGTTGTCCTCGGCGATGCCACGAGCGGCGTCGTCGAGCAGGGCCTGGTCCTCCGGGGAGAGGTCGTTCGCCGCGTCCGCTGCCGGGCCGCCGGCGGCGGGGCCGTCGGTCGGTACTTCGACGTCGGGCCCCTCCGCCTCGATGAGGTCCTCGGGCTCGGCCGCGTTCGTGGCGTCGCCCTCGACCTGGGGCTCTTCCTCGTTGGGGACGTTGTCCTTGGGATCCGTCATCGTTACTTCTTGTCCTTGTCGTCCTCGTCGTCCACGACCTCGGCGTCGACGATGTCCTCGTCGTCCGCCGGCTGCTCGCCCGCGGGCTGCTCGCCACCGGCTGCGCCGGCCGCTGCGTCCTGCTGGGAGTAGATCGCCTGACCGAGCTTGCCCTGCGACTCGTTGAGCTTGTCGAAGGCGGTCTTCACGGCCTCGTCGTCCTCACCCGCGAGCGCGGACTTGAGCGCGTCGACGTCGGCCTGCACCTCGGACTTGACGTCCTCGGGGAGCTTGTCGTCGTTCTCCTTGATGAGCTTCTCGATCGAGTAGACGAGCTGCTCGGCCTGGTTGCGACGCTCGTTGGCCTCACGACGGGCCTTGTCCTCGGCCGCGTGCTCCTCGGCTTCGCGGACCATGCGCTCGATGTCCTCCTTCGGCAGCGACGAGCCGCCGGAGATGACCATCGACTGCTCCTTGCCGGTGCCCTTGTCCTTGGCGGACACGTGCACGATGCCGTTGGCGTCGATGTCGAAGGTGACCTCGACCTGCGGGACGCCACGGGGAGCCGGCGCGATGCCGGTGAGCTCGAACGTGCCGAGCGGCTTGTTGTCGCGGGTGAACTCACGCTCGCCCTGGAAGACCTGGATCGCGACCGACGGCTGGTTGTCGTCAGCGGTCGTGAAGGTCTCGCTCCGCTTGGTCGGGATCGCGGTGTTGCGGTCGATGAGCTTCGTCATCAGGCCGCCCTTGGTCTCGATGCCGAGCGACAGCGGGGTGACGTCGATGAGCAGGACGTCCTTGCGCTCGCCCTTCAGCACGCCGGCCTGCAGTGCGGCGCCGACGGCGACGACCTCGTCCGGGTTCACGCCCTGGTTCGGGGACTTGCCACCGGTGAGCTGCTTGACGACCTCGGCCACGGCGGGCATGCGGGTCGAGCCACCGACGAGCACCACGTGCGCGATGTCGTTGACCGAGACACCGGCTTCCTTGATGACGTCGTTGAACGGCTTCTTGGTGCGGTCGAGCAGGTCGGAGGTCATCTGCTCGAACTGTGCGCGCGAGATGGTCTCGTCGAGGTTGAGCGGGCCCTCGGCCGTGAGCGTCAGGTACGGGAGCTGGATGTTCGCCGACATCTGCGACGACAGTTCCTTCTTGGCCTGCTCAGCCGCTTCCTTCAGGCGCTGCTTGGCGATCTTGTCCGTGGACAGGTCGACGCCGTGCTCGTCCTTGAACTTCTTGACGAGGTAGTCGACGATGCGCTGGTCCCAGTCGTCGCCACCGAGGCGGTTGTCACCGGAGGTCGCGCGGACCTGGATGGTCGAGAAGTCGTCGTCCTTGCCCACCTCGAGCAGGGAGACGTCGAACGTGCCGCCACCGAGGTCGAAGACCAGGATGAGCTCGTCTTCCTTGCCCTTGTCGAGGCCGTAGGCCAGGGCAGCCGCGGTCGGCTCGTTGATGATGCGGAGGACGTTGAGGCCGGCGATCTCACCGGCGTCCTTCGTGGCCTGGCGCTCGGCGTCGTTGAAGTACGCCGGCACGGTGATGACCGCGTCCGTGACGTCTTCACCGAGGTACTGCTCGGCGTCGCGCTTGAGCTTGCCGAGGGTACGGGCCGAGATCTCCTGCGGCGTGTACTTCTTGCCGTCGATCTCGACGGTCCAGTCGGTGCCGACGTGACGCTTGACGCTCGCGATGGTGCGGTCGACGTTCGTCACGGCCTGACGCTTGGCGGTCTCGCCGACCAGGACCTCGCCGTCCTTCGTGAAGGCGACGATCGACGGCGTGGTGCGGAGACCCTCGGCGTTCGCGATGACGGTGGGCTCGCCACCCTCGAGAACGCTGACGACCGAGTTGGTGGTTCCGAGGTCGATGCCTACTGCACGTCCCATGTGTGGTGCTCCTTCTTGCTCGAGGTAAGTCGTTGGACTTGCGTCCGATGGACTCAACTCTACTCCTGACGGGAGGCGCGTCAACTCTGGGAGCAGAAACTTGCGCTGGTCACACTCAACTCTCAGCGGCCCATGAGGACTAATGGCGCTGGCCGAAGCTGATATTTTGCACTTGAATACTGCGCCGGCTTCCTCGGCATGGTCCCTCTCCCAACGGCCGCGCTCCACGGCCCGTACTGAAAGATGCACATGTCTCACAACAAGAGGGCAACGACTGCCCTCAAGTCCTTGGCTGCGGCCGGACTGGCCGCAACCACCATCCTTTCCAGCCTCTCCTTCGCCCCGGCGGCTTTCGCCGAATCGAATCCAGAACCGTCCCTTCAGCAGACGAAGAGCCCCATCGGAGTGAACGTGCAGGGCGCCCCATTGGATCCGACGTACTACGGCGCACGAAATGTGGACGACAACGGCGTCAACTTCTACGGCACTCCGCGATGCACCGGTGATTACCTCGGCTGTGGCATCATCGTTTCCCGGTCGCCGGGCGCGAATGCCACCCCGTTCGCCGGGGAAGGACGCTACAACTTCGTCGGCTGGGCGCGAGGCGAGACCCGGACCGTCTACATCCACTCCCAGGTTTGGACCAACGCGCCGGGACATTCGGGCGGCATCACGATCAATTCGCCGGGCGTCCCCGTCCAGGTCACTCGCCCTGCGCAGGCCACCTCCCCGCTGACCGCACAGGTGACGAAGGTGAACCACATCGCGAAGACCGCGATCATCTCGGGTACCGCAACGCCGAACGGTACGGTGACCATCGGCAGCAAGGTCGCCAACGTCAGCTCAAGCGGCGCCTGGTCGATGACCGTCGAGGGACTCGCCGTCGGAGCGAACTCCCTCACTGCGACCCAGCGGTTCAACAACGCACAGGTCGACCAAACGGTGATCCCGATCACGATCATCGAAGGCGGCACGCTCGTCGGTGTCGATCAGGGCCCGGTCGAACTCGAGCGCGGCGAGAGCACCCAGGTGCCGTTCGTCGTCGAGAACCGCGAACCCCGCACGGACGCCAAGGGCACGGTCGTGCTCACCGCTCCCGACGGGGCGACCTTCTCCGAGCAGGACACGGTCCAGGGCTCGTGGCGCCGGGTCGGCAACACCGCCTGGAACGCCTCCACGTCGATCCCGCTCACCGAAGGCCGCCTGTCGAACGACAACACGACCGTGACGTTCGACGCGGACTGGGCCAGCGAGCGTCCGGCCGACCAGCAGTACCGCTTCATGGTCGGCGTCACCGCCGGTGACGAGACCCCCGAGGGCTCGAGCGCCATGGAGTTCGACTTCGGCGGCACGAGCAGCACGGGCGACTTCCGGGCACAGGGCAAGACCACCACCACCGTCGCCGACAGCGAGAACGTCGCAGCCCCGACGGGTGTGGTGGAGTTCTCGGACAACGTCACCGAGAAGGCGTCCGTGTCGGGTACGGGTGCCGAGGGTGCCACGATCGACCTGTTCAACGGGTCCACCAAGATCGGCACGGCGACCGTCGAGAACGGCGAGTGGTCGACCACGATCGACCCGATCGGTGCCGGCACGCACACCATCCGCGTGCAGCAGACCCTCGGCGACGACGTGCAGAACGTCAACGTCGAGGCGGACTACCGTCAGGCTGCGGAGTTCACCACCGCCGACAACGTGCAGTTCACCGGCGGCACGCTGTCCGTCTCGGGGAAGTCCTCCCAGGGCGCGACTGTGAAGATCACCACCGGCGGCAAGCAGGTGGACGAGTTCACCGTGACCGCTGCTGACGGCACGTTCACCCGTGAGCTCGAGGGTGTCGGTTCCGGACCCATCGTCCTGACGATGACCGCCGCGTCCCGTGGTGGTCTCGAGACCTCCGACACGCTGCGGGCGGAGTCCCCGGTCAAGGTCGAAGACCTGACGGTCGTCTCGCACGTCCGCGGTGGCACCTTCGTTCCCGGCACGCAGGCCTTCACCGGTCAGGGCACCGCTGGCACCACGGTCACGCTGAACCCGTTCGGCTTCGACCCGCGGTACGCCGCGTACGACGTCACCACCACGGTGAACCAGTTCGGCGAGTGGAGCATCAACCGCGGCCTGTCCGACACCCCGTACCCGCTGATCTCGTTCAAGCAGACCCCGCAGAGCGGCGTCGTGAACCAGCTGACGAACTACGACCTCAAGCCCTTCAAGGAAATCGGCGAGCCGGGGGATCTGATGATCACCAACTTCAAGGCCGGCGACTTCTTCAACCCCGGCAACCAGGTCTTCACCGGCATCGCGACCCCCGGCGCGACCGTCACGCTGAACCCGTTCGGCTTCGCACCGCAGTACGCGCAGTACAACCTCACCACCAGCGCCGACACGACCACCGGCAAGTGGGAGATCCGTCGGAGCCTTGGGAACACCGTGTACCGCGAGTTCGCGGTCAAGCAGGACCCCGAGGCCGAGGGCAAGGTCAACAAGATCGAGAAGATCACCATCGCGGCCACGGGCTGGGTGGGCTCGCCCGCCGACCTCACCCTCGCGACCACCGAGCCCACGTTCACGCCCGGCATGGTCACCTTCTCCGGCACCGCGACCCCGGGCACCGTCGTGACGATGTACCCGTTCGGTGACGACCGCTACGCCGACATCACCACCACCACGGTGACGAACGCCGTCGGCAACTGGGAGATCAAGCGAAACATGGGCAACCAGGCGTTCCCGGCCGTCTTCACCCAGACCGACGCCGGCGACAAGGTCGACCGCATCGAGCACCGCATCACCCCGGCGAGCTAGCCGGTACCTCGGCCGGCCGTTCCGGCACGGTGGCGGCGAGCATCACGCTCGCCGCCACCGCTCCCCTGCTCTTCCCGACTTCCCCAAGAAGGAGACCTCGTGCGATCCCGCATCATCACCGTCGTCCTCGCCGTCGGCGTCAGCGCGGCGCTGCTCACCGGCTGCTCGAGCACGCCCGACAAGTCCGACAAGCCGGAACCGACCGCGACCAAGTCCGTCGCCGCTCCGGACCGCGAGACGCCGGCCCCGTACGACAACGCGTGCGACGGCAACCAGGCCGTGCTCAGCGGCGACGGCGGGCAGCACGAGCTGCCGAAGGGCTGTGACGCGGTGTCCGTCGTCAGTTCGGGCAGCGAGATCACCCTCGGCGACACCGAGTCGATCGTCGTCGAGGGGAGCAACAACGACATCACCGTCTCCTCCACGAAGAACCTGCTGCTCCTCGGCACCAACAACAAGGTCCACGTCGAGGGCGAGGCGCCCGAGGTCGACGACCAGGGCACCGGCAACACCGTCGACTGACCCACTTCCCACCATCTCCACATCCGAAGGCCGTCCCGTTCCGGGGCGGCCTTCGTTTGGTATTCCGGGTTTACATATCACGTGATAGACTTCAGATACCGAACAGACAGGGACACGAAATGGACCTCCCCGACCTCCTGCACTCGCTCCGCCGCCGCTGGCCGATCGTGCTCGCGGGGACCGCGCTCGGCACCGCCGCAGCCTGCACGCAGCTCGCCCTGGCGACACCGACCTACGACGCCACCGCGAAGCTCTACATCACGATCGCTGCGGCGGAGAACGGTTCCGCCACCGACCTGGTGCAGGGCGGCAACGCCGCCGAACAGCGCGTGCGCTCCTACGTCGACATCGTCACGACACCCCGCGTGCTCGAACCGGCGATCGAGTCCCTCGGCCTGAAGACCTCCGCCGCCGACCTCGCCGAACACGTCCGAGCCGACTCCCCGAACGACACGGTGCTGCTCAACGTCACCGTGCGCGACACGTCCCCCGAGCGTGCAGCAGCGATCGCCAACGCCATCAGCACGAGCTTCACGACACTGGTCAGCGACGACCTCGAAGTCGGCAAGCCGGACGCGGTGAGCCCGGTGTCCGTCCGCACCGTCCAGCCGGCCGTTGCTCCGGAGGACGCTGCCACCCCGCAGCCCGCGAAGAGCGGTCTGCTCGGCTTCGGCGGCGGTCTCGCGCTCGGGCTCCTCGCGGCGGTCCTCCGCGACCTGCTCGACACCCGGATCCGCGGCCGCGCCGAGGTCGAGTCAGTGACCGACCGCCCGATCCTCGGGGTCGTCCCGAAGAGCAAGTCCGTGCAGCACACCCCCGTGTACATCCAGGGTGACCGTCGCGGCCACCTCGCCGAGGCCTTCCGGTCCCTCCGTACCAACATGCGCTTCGTCGAACAGCGGGGCGCCGAACAGGTCTTCGTCGTGACGTCGGCGAACGCCAGCGAGGGCAAGACCACCACGGCCCTCAACCTGGCGGCGGCCCTGATCGAGGGCGGTTCCCGCGTCACGGTCGTCGACTGCGACCTCCGACGCCCGGCAGTGGCAGGCCGCCTCGACCTCGAGAACGCCGCCGGCCTGACCGACGTCCTGACCGGACGCGCCGAGCTCGAGGACGTCCTCCAGCAGTGGGGGACGACCGGTTCCGTGCTGCCCGCGGGCCCGACCCCGCCGAACCCGGGCGACCTGCTGGCCTCGCCGGCGATGGCGGAAGTGCTCCGCATCCTGTCCGTCAGCAACGACTACGTCATCCTCGACACCCCGCCGCTGCTCCCGGTGACGGACGCGGCGATCCTCGCGAGTTCGACGGCCGGCGCACTGCTCGTGACGGCAGCCGGCAAGTCCCACACGCACGACCTCCGCGACGCGCTCGAGGTCCTCGACCGCGTCGGCGCCCGCACGATCGGCATCACCGTGTCGATGGTCAAACCGCCCCGACGCCGCGACCGCTACGAGTACCTGCACACGACCGACGAGCTGACCGGGCGACCGGGCATCGGACGGGGCGTGCGCGCAGCAGACTGACCCACCGCCCACCGGGACGCTGACGGCGGACCCGCACCGCGCCTCCAGACAGGCACGCACCCCAGACGAACGCACCGCACCGCACCGCACCAAGCAGAGGAACAGGCCCATACCATGACCCACACCGACTCCCTCATCGGATCCCGCGTCCTCGTGACCGGCGGGACCGGCTCCTTCGGGAAGACCGTCACCAAGCGCCTGCTGGCACGCGGCGTCGGCGAGGTCCGCATCCTCAGCCGGGACGAAGCGAAGCAGGACCAGATGCGGCACGAGATCGGCGACGCACGCGCCCGGTTCTACCTCGGCGACGTCCGCGAGCCGGAGAGCGTCGGTCGAGCCATGCGCGGCGTCGACCACGTCTTCCACGCGGCGGCGCTGAAGCAGGTGCCGTCCTGCGAGTTCTTCCCGCTCGAAGCGGTCCGGACGAACGTGCTCGGCAGCCAGAACGTCGTGGCAGCGGCCGTCGCCGCCGAGGTCAAGTCGGTCGTGTGCCTCAGCACCGACAAGGCTGTCTACCCGGTCAACGCGATGGGCATCAGCAAGGCGCTCATGGAGAAGGTCGCACTGTCCTACGGACTCAACAACCCGGACGCGGGCACGATCGTCTCCTGCGTGCGCTACGGCAACGTCATGTACTCGCGAGGCTCCGTGATCCCGCTGTTCGTCGACCAGATCCGCAAGGGGATCCCGCTCACGATCACCAACCCGGAGATGACACGCTTCATGATGTCGCTCGACGACTCCGTCGACCTGGTCGAGCACGCGTTCGTCAACGCCAACCAGGGCGACCTCTTCGTGAAGAAGGCCGCGTCCTGCACGATCGGCGACCTGGCCCGTGCGCTCGCGAACCTGTTCGACGTCCGCGGGGAGCCGTTCCGCGTGATCGGGACCCGGCACGCCGAGAAGCTGTCCGAGGCGCTCGCCAGCCGCGAAGAACTGTCCCGCGCCGAGGACATGGGCGGCTACTTCCGCATCCCGGCAGATGTCCGCGACCTCAACTACGCCGCGTACATGGAAGAGGGCGACCCTGCGCAGACCGAGCGGATCGCCTACGACTCGCACACCGTCGAGCGGCTCGACGTCGCCGGGGTCGAAGCGCTCCTGCTCAGCCTGCCCGAGTTCCGCGCGGAGCTCGAGCGCGCCGGTCGTCGGACCGGACTGGTCGCCGCGTGACCCAGGTCATCAGCGGCCGCGCCGGGCTGGTCGGCTGGCACCTGCGCGCCGTCCTCCACAGCACCGGTGCGACCTGGCACGACGTCGACCTCCGCCAGCCGGACGTGCAGCTCGGCGAGGTCGACTCCATCGACCGGGCCGTTCACGTCGCCGGGATCACCCGGGGGACGACCGAGGACCTGCACGAAGGCAACATCGCGCTCGCCCGACGCTTCGTCGACGCGATCGACGCCACCGGTGCCGTACCCAGGCGCGTCGTGCACGCGGGATCCGTACAGGCCTTCCGCGACACGCCCTACGGGCTCGGCAAGGCCGGCGCTTCCGCGGTCCTCGCCGACGCGGCCGAGCGCTGGGGGGCGGAGTTCCTCGACCTCCCGATCGAGAACGTCTTCGGTGAACACGGTGCCCCGGACCACAACACGGTCACTGCCACCTTCTGCCACCGGCGAGCGCGTGGCCTGCCGATCCCCGTCGACTCCGACGCCGAGCGCGTCTTCGTCCACGCGCAGCACGTCGCGGACGCCCTGCTCGGGACGATCTCCCCCGCACGGCTCGCCGAGCTCGGGACGGTCATGACGATCCCGGCCCTCGCAGCCCGGCTGGACGAACTCGCCGCGGTGTACGACCTCGGAGAGGTCCCCGACCTCAGCAGTCCGTTCGACCGCGACCTGTTCAACACCTACCGAGCCGCCGTCTTCGACGTCCGACCGGTCCACCCGCTGCACGCGGCGCAGGACCACCGCGGCGCGTTCACCGAACTCGTCCGGGTCCACGGTGGGACCGGCCAGACCGGCATCTCGACGACCAAGCCAGGGGTCACGCGCGGGGACCACTTCCACCGGCGGAAGGTCGAGCGCTTCGTCGTCGTCGCGGGCCGTGCCCGGATCACGGTCAGGCGCGTGCTCACCGACGACCGTCGGCACTTCGACGTCGACGGGGACCACCCGGTCGCGATCGACATGCCCACGCTCTGGAGCCACGCCATCACCAACACCGGCGACGAGCCGCTCGTCACCGCCTTCTGGACCAACGACCTGTTCGACCCGACCGCCCCCGACACCCACCAGGACCGCGCATGAACGCCCCCGCAGCAGACGCCCGCCGAACCAAGGTGCTGACCGTGGTCGGGACCAGGCCGGAGATCATCCGTCTGTCCTCCGTCATCCACCTGCTCGACGCCACCTGTGACCACGTCCTCGTGCACACCGGGCAGAACCACGACCGGCAGCTCAGCGACGTCTTCTTCGAGGACCTCGGACTCCGCCGCCCCGACCACCACCTCGACGTCGACACGTCGTCGCTCGGCTCCGTCCTCGGCGGCATCCTGATGCGTGTCGAGCGCGTCCTCCGCGACGAACGCCCGGATGCCGTCCTGGTCCTCGGCGACACGAACAGCGCCATCGCCGCCCTCATCGCGAAGCGGATGCGCATCCCGGTGTTCCACATGGAGGCCGGCAACCGGTCGTTCGACGAGAACATCCCGGAAGAGACGAACCGCCGGATGGTCGACCACCTGGCCGACTACAACCTCGTCTACACGGAACACGCCCGCCGCAACCTGCTCGCCGAGGGCATCCACCCGTCTCGGATCCTGCTCACGGGCTCGCCGCTGCGCGAGGTCCTCGGCGAACACGCCGATGCGATCATCGCGAGCGACGTCCTCAGCCGGCTCGGTCTCGCCGCGGACGGCTACGTGCTCGTGAGCGCGCACCGCGAAGAGAACGTCGACGAGCCGGACCGCCTGATGGCGCTGCTCACCGCCGTCCAGGCGGTCGGCGACGCCCACGACCTCCCCGTGCTCGTGTCGACCCACCCACGGACGCGTCGATCGCTGAACGGGCTCGACGAGTCGGCGTGGCCCCGCCTCCGGTTCCACGAGCCCTTCGGATTCCACGACTACAACGCACTCCAGCGGTCCGCGTTCGTCGTCCTCTCCGACTCGGGCACGATCAGCGAGGAGTCCGTCATGCTCGGCTTCCCCGCGGTCACACTGCGCGACCGCATCGAGCGCCCCGAAGCCCTCGATGCCGGCTCGATGATCACCGCCGGCGTGCAGACGGCGCCGGTGCTCGAAGCGGTCGCCTTCGCCCGGCGCGTCGCCGAGACGACGGACCGGACGGGAGGCCCGGCGGACTACGCCATCACCGACACGGCCCGGCGTGTGGTCGCGTTCATCCTGGGGACGGCGCACACGCACCACGCGACGTTGGGTATCCGGAGGCGGCCGTGACGGCGCAGCCGCCATCGCTGGCGCTCCGGCTGTTCCGCCGCTTCCCGACGACGACGCTGGTCATGGCGCCGTACGTCCTGCTGTACCTGCCGCTCGCGATCTGGAACGACAACCCGGGGACCGACTTCATCATCTACACCGGTGGGCTCGCGGTCGGCGCCGCCTTCGTGGTCGAGTTCTCGTTCGCACTCGTCGTCCTCAGTGAGCGACGAAGCCGGCGCGCTCCCGGTGCGCCCGCCACCACCTCGACGACCTCGATCTGGCACGGGGACCGTGTAGGCGTCGTGGCGCGTGCGGTGTCCGTCGTCTCGATCGTCACGAACCTCGCCTTCGTGACCCTCGGCGGAACCACGCTGACGTCGCAGGTGGCCGGAGTCGTCCCGAGCGGTGTCCTGACACTCCTGAGCCCGTTCGTCTCATGGGGGTGGGTCGCACTGGCCCTGCTCTTCTCCGCACACGCCCTCGGCGGGATCGACCGATGGACCCTCGTCCGGTGGCTGGTGGCGCTCGTCGCGACGCAGGCCGCCGTCGCGTACGTGACGAACATCACCGCCCGGACCCTGGTGTTCCTGGTCACGCTCGCCGCCGTCGCCCTCCTGACCCGACTGCTCCCGCGGAGTTGGATCCTCGGTGGCGTGGCCGCGGTCGCGGTCGTCTGGCCGACCGTCTACCAGATCCGCAACACGCTCCGCCAGGCGAACGGCATCGCGGTGGCCGAGGACGTGTCGGCGACGGACCGGCTCCGGTTCGACGAGCAGATCGTCAAGGCGGAGCAGTACGGTCCCGGGCACGACCTGGGGCAACCCGACCTGTTCTCCGCACTCCGGTACGGACTGGTGCCCCGCTTCCTCGACCCTGGCCGTCCCGCCGTCTCGTCCGGCAACCTCGTCAACGAGTTCCTCGGCGGCGCATCGTTCTCCTCGTGGACCTTCATGTCGGTGGCCACGTCGTGGTTCTTCTGGGGCACGATCGTCGTCGTCCTGATCTACGCGGTGCACGCCGTCGTCATCCTCGGCCTCCGCCCGTGGAACGACATCGCCCGACGCCCCGCGGCGTTGATCATCCTCACGCTGATCATCGGCGGCCCGTTGTCCTGGGTCGCCACCCCGCCGGACGTCTTCATCATGTTCCTGCAGACGACCGTGTCCGCGATCCCGGTGTTCCTCGTCCTCCGCCTGTGGGCCCGGTCGAGCCGCGAACCGCGCACCGCGCGAGTCGGGAAGCTGCTCCGGGATGCCCCACGACCGGTGCCGCAGGGATCGGCCTGATGGCCGCGAAGCGCGCTCCGGTCCGACTGTTCCGCGCTCGAGCGTCGGCAGCACTGATCGTGAGCTGCTGTTCGAGTGCGTCCGGCATGCTCGTCGCCGTCGCCGTCGCGCGGTCCTCGACGGTCGCCGAGACGGGCCGCTACGGCGTCGCGGTCGCAGCGGTGCTGCTCGTGACGGCGCTCGCGCGGTCCGCCGTCGCAGATCCCCTGACGGCGACCTCGGGCGCCACCGGCGTCCTGCGTCGGACCGGGCGGGCGTCGGTGATCGGCCTCGGCGGTGCGGTGCTCCTCGGCATCGCTGCGATCCTGCTCCGCTCCGAGTACCTCGCCATCGGTGCCCTCGCGATCCACGGACTGGCCGTGCGCGACACCGTTCGCGCGGTCCTGCTGGCACGGGGAACCGCCTCCGTCGCGGTCGTCGCGGAACTCGTCGGCCTGGGATCGACGACGATCGCGTTCGGCGGGACGCTGCTCGGGGTGTGGGACAGCGTGACGGCGTTCGCGGTCTGGGCGGGCACCGGCGCCCTGCTCGGGTACGCCGTCTCGACCGTCACGAAGTCGACGCTCCGGCCGCGGTGGCACGACACACCGGTCCCGACCCCGCGGAGTCTCGCCTTCGGGGGCGACACCATGATCGGCAGTGGTGTCGTCCAGGTCGTCACCTGGATCGCCACCGTGATCGGCGGGCTCCCCGTCGCGGCGGCGCTGCGCGGTGCCGGCACGCTCGCCGGCCCCGTCACCGTGGGGCTGACCGCGGCTCGTGCGGTCCTCATCCCCCACGCGGTCCGCCGCCTCGACGGCGGCGGCGGCATCCGCGGGTTGCTCGGCGACACGACGAAGCTCTGTGCCGTCGCAGCACCGGCCCTCGTGCTGCTCGCCGTGGTCCCCGAACGACTCGGTGTCGCCCTGCTCGGCGCCACGTGGCCGCTCGTCGCCCCGATCCTCGTCTGGACGGCGATCGAGCTCTTCGCGCAGCTCGTGGCCGCGGTGCCGGAGTCCGCGCACCGTGCACTCGGCGCCGGTCGCAGGATCCTCGCCCTGCGGTGCACCACCGCGTTCGTCCGGATCCCGCTCGTCCTGCTCGTCGCGCCGTCGGGTGTCGGCGCCGTCGTCGTCGCCGCCGCTGCGGTCACGGCCGGCAGCGCGGTCATCTGGTGGATCAGCCTCGCCACACTCGCGCCGCGCCCCGTTCTGCTCCCGACCTCCGACTGAAGGACCCCGCACCATGCGCACACTCGCTCTCGTCGTCCCCGAGTACCGAACCCCCGAGGCACGCGGCGGTGGTCTGGCCGCCGTCGCCGACTTCGTCGTCGGCGCGGTCAGCGGGCCGGAGGTACCGGCCGACGAGCGCTGGCTCGTCCGGATCGTCGCGCCCCGCATGTACCACCGAGCAGCCGAGCACCGGTCGGTGTTCCGCCCGGGCAGCCTCGTGCGTGGTCCGGTCGCGCAGCGCCGACCCGGCTCCGACCCCGAGGTCTGGGACGTCGGTACCTCGATGCCCGAGTTCGAGGCGAACCGGTACCGCCCCCGGCGTGCGCTGTCCGAGCTGGTGAACGGGTGCGACGCGGCGGTCGTCGTCGCGGGCACGCCGGCCATCGGCGCCGCGATGCGGGACGTCACCGTCCCCTGGGTGCTCAAGGTCGCGACCCTCGTCGAAGAGGAGCGCGCCGGCCGGCTCGCCGAGGCCCGGGGTCTCCGCGGGCTGCTGCTCCGCCGGGCCACGACGTCGACCGCGCGCCTCGACCGGGCGGCCCTGCAGTTGCCGGACGCGGTCGTCACGCTCAACGACACGATGGCAGCACGCCTCCGCGAACTCACTCCGCGTCCGGTGCACCTGCTGCCGACCGGGGTCGACACGGGCCACTTCCGCCCGGCCGGCCGCTGGGCCGCAGACGGACCGATCACGATGGTGAGCCGCCTCAACGACGCACGCAAGGACGTGCCGACGCTCCTCCGCGCCTACGCCCTGGCCCGCACGCGGCACGGACTCGAGAACCCGCTCGTCCTCGCGGGCCGACACGACCTCCCGACGGAACACCGCACGTTGATCACCGAACTGCACCTCGACGAGCACGTGCGGGTGATCGCGTCGCCCTCCGACGCCGAGCTCGCCGAGCTGCTGCGCGCGACGTCGGTGTTCGCCCTGGCGAGCCGCGAGGAGGGGCTCGGCGTGGTCTTCCTCGAGGCGATGGCCAGTGGGCTCCCCGTCGTGACGACTGCCACCCGCGGAGCCTCGTACGCAGTGCCTGCGGAGGCCGGACAGGTCATCCCCTTCGGCCCCGGCCTGGTCGACGACCTGGCTGCTGCGCTCGCGGACAGCGTGCAGAACGTGCCGCTGGCGGTCGAACGCGGTGAGGCCGCACGGCGCCACGTCCTCGAGCGCTTCGCCCTGCCCGTCGCCGAACACCAGTGGCGCACCCTGCTCGAAGCCGTCGCGGGCGGTGGCGCACGGTGACCACGGTCCGCGTCCTCGCACCGTACTTCGCCCCCGCGGTCGACGGCGGCGGCCCGATCCGCACCCTGGACGCACTGACCCGCGCAGCGCCTGCGGACGTGTCGGTGACGGTCGTCACCCGCGACCGCGACCGGGGCCACCACGAGCGTCTCGCCGTACCGGTCGGTCCGGTCCGCGACGGCGACCGCCGTGTCCACTACGTCGACACGCGCGGCCTGCCCGGCCTGCTGCGGTTGGCGTCGGCGATCTGCCGCCGTCCGGCCCCTGACGTCCTCTACCTCAACAGCGTCTTCGACGCCCGCTTCGCCGTGCTGCCCCTCGTGCTCCGGCGGCTCGGCCTGGCGCGGCCCGCGTGCACGCTGCTCGCGCCCCGTGGCGAGTTCGACGCCGGGGCGCTCGCGGTGAAACGCCCGAAGAAGGCGGTCTTCCTGGCGCTCGCAGCCTCCACGCGCCTCTTCTCGGGGGTCGTGTGGCACGCTTCGACCGCGCTCGAGGCAGCACACATCCGCTCGGTCGTGGGAGACGGCGCCGACGTGGTGGTCCGGGAGAACGAGACGTCGCTGCCCGAACGGGCCGAACGAGCACCCGTGCCGCGCTCCTCGCGGCTCGAACTCGTCACCCTGGGTCGGATCAGTCC
The DNA here is from genome assembly GCF_003755065.1 of Curtobacterium sp. JUb34. Classification (NCBI taxonomy): domain Bacteria; kingdom Bacillati; phylum Actinomycetota; class Actinomycetes; order Micrococcales; family Microbacteriaceae; genus Curtobacterium; species Curtobacterium sp. JUb34. The sequence continues at coordinate 284,391 of NZ_RJVH01000001.1, forward strand.
CAAGAAGCGCACACACCTGCTCATCGAGGCACTGGCGGACGTCGGTCGTCCCGTCCGGCTGGTCGTCGTCGGTCCCGACGACGACGCGGCGTACGCGCGCCGGTGCCGAGCGGCTGCCGCAGCCCTGCCCGACGACGTGACGGTCGAGTTCCGCGGCTCACTGTCGCACGAAGCCGCGATGGAGGCGCTCACCCACGCGCACGCCATGGCCACCGCGACCGCCGGCGAGAACTTCGGACACACGATCGCCGAGGCACTCGCTGCCGCACGGCCCGTCCTGCTCCCGGCGACGACCCCCTGGACCGATCGCGTGCGAGCCGGTGGTGGGAGCGTGGTGGACGACGACGGGTGGGGCGAGGCGTTCCGGACGTGGGCGGACCGCGACCAGGCGGATCTCGAAGCTCGGTCGGCCGCGGCAGCCGACGGCTACGACGCCTGGCGGGCGGCCGCGGCGGGCGCACCCCACGTGTTCGACCTCGTCCGTCGGTCGCGGTCCTGACGTCCGGCCGTCGAACGGCGCGGAGAACGAACCAGCCCGGTGCCGTGTCGGCACCGGGCTGGTTCGTTCATGGGGAGGGGCGTGCTCCGTTCAGCGCGCTCCGACGGGTTCCTGCACGAGCGGCACCGAGGCGGTCCCGTGGTTGCCCTCGAAGAGCGCCATGGTGGCGTGGCCGGGAGCGGAGACGCCACGACGGCCGAGGACCGTGCCGACGGTCGCGAGGAGGATCCGGAGGTCGAGGACGAGCGACCGCTGGTCGACGTACTCGACGTCGTGGTCGAGGCGTGTCGCCCAGTCGACGGCGTTGCGGCCGCGGACCTGCGCCAGGCCGGTGATGCCGGGTCGCACCTCGTGGCGCCGGGACTGGTGGTCGGAGTAGAGCTCCAGGTACGACATCAGGTGCGGTCGGGGCCCGACGATGCTCATCTCGCCCCGCACCACGTTGACGAGGTTCGGGAGTTCGTCGATGCTCGTCGCGCGGAGGACCCTGCCGAGCGGCGTGATGCGCTGGTGGTCGGCGTCGGCGCCGATCCGCTCGAGGGTCTCGTCGGAGCGCATCGAGCGGAACTTCAGGATCTCGAAGCCGTGCCCGAAGCGCCCTGGCCGGGTCTGCCGGTAGAGCGCAGGACCGCCGTCGTCGAGCCGGATGAGGAGTGCGACCACCAGGAGCAGCGGCGACAGCACGACGAGCAGCAGGACAGCGGCGACCAGGTCGAACCCGCGCTTCCACGGGTCCCACGGACGGCGGGCGATCTGATCGGGGACGGTTCGGGTGGTCATGCTGCTGCCTTTCGGAGGACGTGTTCCAGGTGGTCTGTGGCGGCGTCGACGTGCATCGTCCGTTCAGCCGTCGTCCGCGCACAGCTGCTGAGCCGCGCACGTTCGCCGGCGTCGGTCGCGTGCGCCGCACGGAACGCGGCTTCGAGCTCGTCGACGTCCTCGGGGGTGACGACGAACCCGGCACCGCTGGACGCGACCAGGTCGGCTGCGTCACCGGGCACTGCGGCGATGACCGGGACACCGTGGGCCATGGCGTCCTGCAGCTTCGACGGGATGGTGACGGCGGACATGGCGACGTCGCGCAGGGCGACGATCTCGAAGTCGGCGCTGGCGTGCACCGAGGCCATGTCGTCCGGTGCGACCGGAGGACGGAAGACGATGTCGTGCGCTCCCGCACGGGCGGCGAGGGCACGGAGGGCGTCGAGGGCGATGCCGTCGCCGACGAAGGTGAAGGACAGGTCGGGGAGGTCTGCGCACCGGGCTGCCGCGATGACGACGGCATCGAGGCCCTGGTTGGGGCCGATGGTCCCCGCGTAGACGACGTGGGTGCCGGGTGCCTGCGTCACCGCGGAACGGTCGGCGACCGCGTCGGGACGACCCCAGTTGCGGCAGACCGACGTGCGGTCGGGGTCGGCGCCACGGTCGATCAGCAGCTGCGCAGCGCCGGGCGAGATCGCGACGACACCCGCTGCGGCGCCGTGCAGGACCCGCAGGGCCCGCAGGAGCACCGCGCGGACCGCCTTCGTGACGACGCCCGACGGGAGCATGTCGGAACCCGTGACGGACTCGGGCCAGATGTCCTGCACGTGCAGGACGAACGGGATGCCGAGCAGACGACGCCAGAGCATCGGGGCGACGGCCGCCGTGGGTTGGGCACAGTAGACGTAGACGACGTCGGAACCCCGGACGAACCGGGTGGCTGCGAGGACCGACACACCGAAGCTCACGTACGCGAGGATCCGCCGGAGCGCCCGGCCCGAGTGGTCCGGCACCATCGGGACGCGGCGGATCGGGATCCCCCGGTCGCGCTCGAGGTGTCGGAGTCGTTGTCGCCAACCGGGGAACACGCGGCCGTACGGGTGGTTGGGGAAGCTGGTGACGACCCGGACGTCGTGCCCCCGCCGAGCGAGTTCCCGTGCAAGGGAGTCGGGCAGTGCGCCGTGCGTCTCCGGTGGGTAGTACTGCGAGACGACGGTCACGCGCAGCCGGTCCGACACGATATCCATGCGTGAAATATTAACATCAATGTCTCGTCGAGTCGACAGTGTGGAGTTTACATTTCACATGTGAATAACTCGTGGGGAGCCGGTCCGTCTGGTGAGACTGCTTCGATGGACATCCCGGCTCACGCGACGAGACTCACCCAACGCATCACCGCCCTCGACGGGCTGCGAGCGTTCCTGGCGTTGCTCATCACGGCGTACCACCTCGGAGCCCCGGGGATCCACGGTGCGGTCGTGGCGCTCCCGGTCTTCTACGCGATGTCCGGAACGCTCATCACGAGCCTGCTCCTCGCCGAGGTCCGCAAGCACGGCAGGGTCCGCCTCCCCCGCTTCGTCCTGAACCGCTTCCTGCGGATCGCACCGCCGGTGGTCGTGCTGGTCATCGGGGTGTCCGTGCTGTGGCCGGTCGTCGGCGGGTTCAACCGATCCGTCGAGGACCTCGGTGTCGCCGCGACACTCGCCCTGACGTGGACGACCAACATCGCGCGGGCGTTCTTCGGCATCCGCCAGGGCGTCCTCGATCCCCTGTGGAGCCTGTCCGCAGAGGAGCAGTTCTACGTGCTGTGGCCCGTGCTGTTCGCCGTGCTCATCGGCTGGCGTCGGGGGCGACGTGCCCTCGTGGTGGCGCTGCTGCTCTTCATCGTCGTGGGCCCGGCGCTGTGCGCGCCCTTCTTCGTCCCGGGCGTCGATGCTGCCCCCGCGGCCGTCTACTACTCCCCGCCGATCAGCATGTCGTCGCTCGCCTCGGGGTGTCTCGGAGCCCTGGTGCTGGACCGGCTGCGGGCCACGGGTCGCTGGAGCAGTCGAGCAGCACGGGTCTCGACGTGGGGTGGCCTCATCGCCCTGCTCGCCATCGCCGCGGCGTTCCACCCGGGATGGAAGTCCGATCCGCTCCTCATCATCGGTGCGCTGCCGCTCTCGGGGGCTGCTGCAGCGTGCTTCATCGCCGGCCTCGGGACGGTCGAGACCCTGCCCGCCCGCGTCCTGAGCGTCCGTCCGCTCGCGTGGTACGGGGCCCGCGCCTCGTACTCGCTGTACCTGTGGCACCTCGTCGTCCTGGCGATCCTGACGCCGTACCTGGGCGGGGTGAGCGGTCGCCTCGGCATCCTCGTGGTCGCGGTGGGGATCGGTGCCCTGTTCGGCATCGCGGTGGAGCAGCCCGCGGACCGCTTCCGGAAGTGGGCGTTGCGCTCACGTTCCTCCGGCCAGCGAGCGCTCGACACGGCAGCCGGTCAGCCGTGAACTAGTGTCGACCCGTGCGATGGAGTCGAGTGAACTGGCCGTCAGTGGGCTACGTCTCCCTCGAGGACTTCGACGGGCAGCGGGAACACGTCGCCCGGGTGCTCGAGGACGCTCCCCCGGCCGTCGCCGCGCTCCTCACCGTCAAGTGGACGGACTCCCGCATCGCGCGCTGGGACGTCGAGCACCCGGACCTCGAGCACCCGGACGACGACGATGACGACGACACCGCGACGACCGTCGACCTGCCGGGCCACGGCGTCCCCGACCCCGTGGTCGTGCACACCGAGGTCATCGTCCGCAACGACGAGGTGCTCGACACCCCGGACGGCCTGTGGCGCCGCTGGAACCACGCCAGGGTCACCCTCCGCCTTCGTGACGCGGTCGTCGATCCCCCGGGGACCGACCCCGCGGCGCTGCTCGCCGGCGACGCCCACGTGGTGCGCGGCGAGTTGGAGTACCTGCACGAGCTCGACCAGTGGGAGCTCCGCCTGCTCGTCTCCCCCGTCGGCGAGGTGGCGATCCGCTTCCGCGGTGTCCGGGTCGCGATCCGGAGCGTCCCCGAGTCCGTCTACACGGAGCTCGACGCTCGGCCGGCCCGTGGGTGGCACGGCCCGGTGCCCGATGGCTGGGTCGAGTACGCCACCGAGGTGGTGCGTGCCGCCGCGTACGGCGACCTGGGCGGGCTGCACCTGGCCGACGACGCGAGCGACGTCGACGACGTCGACCCGCGTTGGGGATTCGCCCCGCTGCACGCCGCCGCGTGGTTCGACCGGCCCGAGATGCTCGAGGAGCTCCTCCACCGCGGGGCGTCGCTGCAGCTCACGGACGCCGAGGGGCGGACGCCGCTGACGCTGGCGATCGACCGCGACGCACGTCGGGCGATCGACGTGCTCGTGGCTGCGGGCGCCGACCTGGAGGCCCGGGACGGCGACGGCAACACCCCGATCGTCCGCGCCGCATGGGGTGGCCACGCCGCGATCGTGCGTTCGCTCGCCGCCGCGGGTGCGGACACCAGGGCGCTCGGCTCACGGGGCGCGTCCCCGCTGATCGCCGCGGTCGACTCCGGTGACCTGGACACCGTGCGGTCGGTGCTCGCACTCGACGTCGACGTGAACGCCGAAGACGACGAGGGCTCGACCGCCACCGCGCGCGCAGAACTGCTCCGCGACCGTGCGGTCGCGGAGCAGTTGGCGCACTACTACTCGGGCAGCTGAACGAGCGGGCGGACTACTCCGCCGTCTCGATCGCGTTCGCCTGGGCGACCTTCCCGTACCAGCGAGCCGAGTCCTTCGGTGTGCGCTCGAACGTCTCCGGGTCCCACGACACCAGGCCGAAGGTCGGTCGGAAGCCGGACGCCCACTCGTAGTTGTCGAGGAGCGACCAGTGCTGGTAGCCGAGGACCTCGATGCCGTCCTCGATGCAGCGGTGGATGCCCTCGAGGGCGCCCTGCGTGTACGCCTGCCGACGGGTGTCGTCGGCGGTGGCGATGCCGTTCTCGGTGATCATCAGCGGGACGCCGCCGGAGAGCTCCCACGCGCTGCGCAGCCCGTCGGCCGAGGCCTCGGGGTAGAACTCCCAGCCGGTCAGGGTCGTCTCGACGTCGTCCGCCACGGGCAACGGACCGGAAGCGCCGATGAAGGTCCGGGTGTATGCCTGCACGCCGAGGAAGTCGTCGCCGGCAGCGTTCTCGAGGTACCAGTCGTCGCGCGGGTACCCGTACTCGCGGAGCATCGCGTCGGCGCCGGGCTCGCCGTTCGACTTGAAGGCCTGGGTGGCGATGGTCCACCCGGACTGGAGGCCCGACACCTGTCCCAGCACCTCGCGCGACCGCTTGTGGCTGGCCAGCAGGGCGTCGGCGACGCCGAGGTCCGGGTTCGGCAGGCCGTAGGCCACGAGGTTCGACGCGTCCTCGCCGCCGGCGAGCATCGCCGCGATGTTCGGCTCGTTGATCGTGCAGACGTACCGGACGCCGTCGGACACCACGGGGAGCGCCGCTTCCGTGTACCGGGCGAACAGGTCGGCGGCGTCGGGGGCGCGCCAGAAGCCGTCGCGCTCGAACCAGCGCGGCACCGTGAAGTGCATGAGCGTGACGATCGGTTCGATGCCGAACTCGTGGCACGTCTCGACCATGCGGCGGTAGTGGTCGATCTCGGCGCGGCTGACGAACCCGCGCTCCGGCTCGATGCGCGCCCACTCGATGCTGAAGCGGTACGAGTTCAGGCCGAGCTCGGCGGCGATCCGGATGTCGTCGCGGTAGCGGTGGTAGCTGTCCGCGGCGTCGCCGGAGGGTTCGACGATGGTGGTGTCCGGCTCGTGCTCGTGCACCCACCAGTTCGAGTTGATGTTGTTGCCCTCGATCTGGTGCGCAGCGGTGGCGGCGCCCCAGAGGAAGCCCTTCGGGAAGTCGAGCGTGGTGATGACGGGGTCCTTTCAGTGGGCGTTCGTGTCAGTGCTTGCTCATGAACGTGTCGAAGACGGCGACCGTCCCGAGCGGGTTCTCGACCTGGGGGCCGTGGTAGCTCTCGGCGATGACGGCGTACTCGGCGCCGAGCCGCTCGGCCATGTCCGCCTGCCACGGGATCGGCCATGCGCCGTCCCAGACGCCGTGCGCGACGAGGACCGGCAGCCCGGTCGCACGCAGGGTGTCGGTGGTGTCGGCGCGGTCCTCGAGGATCGCCGCACCGGCGAGCACGCTGAGCACGCTCGTGTGGTCGAATCGTTCGCGGACCATCCGGACGTCGTCGGGCAGCTCCGCGTCGGGCCGGCCGGCCCAGAGCGGGTTCTGCGCGTCGAACAGCGCGCGGCTGGAGCACGTGTCGGCGACGATGGACTTCTCGGCGGCCTTCCGGTACTGCCAGCCGTGCGGGCCGGAGCAGAACATCGTCACGTCGCGGAACGACGTCGGGGACGCGATCGCCGCGGCGCGGACGATCACACCGCCGAGCGAGTGGCCGATGAGGTGGACCGGTGCCCCGTCGTCGAGCAGTCCGGCGACGCGGACGACGTCCGCGGCCTCGTGCTCGAGCGAGTAGGCCGTGCGGTCGTCCGGTGCCGCCGAGTCCGCCTGTCCGCGGCGACTGATCGCCACCGCCGACCACCCGGCGTCGCGGAGGATCGGCAGGAACGTCCGCCAGTCCTCCTTCGAGCCGGTGTAGCCCGGGACGATGAGGACCGTGCCCTTCGAGGGGCCGGACGGGACGATCCGGTACGCGGTGAGCCGTCCGACCGGCAGGTCGATCCCGACGACGTCCACGCCGTCCGGCGTCGGCAGGTGGCCGAACGCCGGCACCGCCGGGAAGTCGTGGAGCGTGGTCACAGCCGCCCCTCCGCCAGTGCCCGACGGGGGTTCGGCACGGCGTCGAGGAGGGCGATCGTGTACGGGTCCTGCGGGTTCTGCAGCACCTCCGCCGTGTGCCCGCGCTCGACCACGGCGCCCTCGTGGAGCACCATGATGTCGTCGGTGATGAGCCGTGCGCTGAGCAGGTCGTGCGTGATGTAGAGGAGCGAGACGCCCCACTGCTCGCGCAGGTCCTCGAGCAGGGCGAGCACGCCGGCGCGCAGGGTCACGTCGAGCATCGAGACCGGCTCGTCGGCGATGATCACCTGCGGGTCGGATGCGAGTGCCCTGGCGATGACGACGCGCTGCCGCTGTCCGCCGGAGAGCTGGTGCGGGAGCTTCTGCGCGAACTGCTCGACCGGGGTCAGCCCCACGGTCTCGAGGAGCTCGAGCACGCGGTGCCGCGCGTCCTTGCCCGTCAGGTCCGTGTAGTTCGCGATCGGGCGGGACAGCGTGTACTCCACGGTGTGCAGTGGGTTGAGCGCCGCGTACGGGTCCTGGAAGACCATCTGCACCTCGGACCGGAGGTCGCGCAGACCGCGCTTGCCCAGCCGCGCGACATCGAGGTCGCCGAACCGGACGGTACCGGTCGTCGGCTTCTCGACCCCGGTCAGCAGCTTCGCGATCGTCGACTTGCCGGATCCGGACTGGCCGACCAGGGCGAGCGACTGCCCCGGCTCGAGGGTGAACGACACGTCGCGCACCGCCTGCACGGGCTGCTCGCCGCGGCGCGGAGCCGGGTACGTCTTCACGATGTTCGAGACGACGATCGGGTTCTTCGCCGCCGAGCGCTCACGCGAGCCGACGGTGCTGAACGACGACGTCGCCTCCTGCCGCTTCTCGCCCGACGTCGCGCGCTGCGACCGGTCCGGGAACCCGGGCAGGGACACGACCTCGGCCCGTGGGTCGGCGTAGTGCGAGAGCAGCATCTGCGTGTACTCGTCCTGCGGGTTGCGCAGGAGCTCCTTCGAGCCGCCGTCCTCGACGATGCGGCCCTCGTGCATCACGAGCACGCGCTCGGTGGCCTCGAGCACGATGCCGAGGTCGTGGCTGATCAGGATGGCCGTGAAGCCCTCGGACTGCTGCAGCTCGATGATCGTGTCCATGACGGCGTGCTGCACGAGCACGTCGAGCGCCGTGGTCGGCTCGTCGAACACCATGAGCTGCGGTTCGAGCGACAACGCCAGGGCGATCGAGACGCGCTGCCGCATGCCGCCGGAGAGCTCCCCCGGGAACCGGGCGAGCATCGACGTCGGCAGCTTCACCTTCTCGATGAGCTCCTTCATCCGGGCGTCCCAGCGGTCGCGCGACACGTGGCCGTGCGCCTTGAAGATGTCGATGAAGTGGTTCCGGACGGTGCGCACCGGGTTCAGTGCGTTCATTCCGGACTGCAGCACCATGGCGAAACCGCCCTGGCGCTGCTGGCGGAGTGCTTCCTCGTCGAGGTCGCGGATGTCGTGGCCGTTGAAGACGATGCTGCCGCCGTTCGTGCGCGCCGGCGGCTTCTGCAGCCGTGTCAGCGCGTAGCCGAGCGTCGACTTGCCCGAACCGGACTCGCCGACCAGGCCGACGAACTCGCCCTTCCGAAGCTGGAACGACACGTGGTCGACCGCCTGGACGGCCGTCTGGCCGGCCGACTCGTAGACGACCGACAGGTCGCGGACGTCGAGCAGGACGTCCGCAGCCTGCGGGGCGGACCCGGCACGGGCCTCCAGGGTGGATTCAGGCATTCTTGGCTCCCTTGGGACGACGCGCGCCCTCGCGCAGCCGCGGGTTGGAGACGGCGTCGACGCCGAAGTTGATCAGGGTGAGGCTCATCGCGAGCAGCGCGATGCAGAGGCCGGGGGCGAAGAGCAGGATCCACTGGCCGGTGAGCAGCGCGTTCGAGTTCTGCGCCCAGTAGAGGATCGTGCCCCAGCTGACGATCGACGAGTCGCCGAGCCCGAGGAACTCGAGGCCGGCCTCGGCCAGGATCGCGCTCGTGGCCGCCCCGAAGAACGAGCCGACGATGAGCGAGGTCATGTTCGGCAGGATCTCGCGGAACACGATGCGGGTCGCACCGTCACCGGAGAACTGCGCCGCCGTCACGAAGTCGCGGCCGCGCAGGGACTGCGTCTGGCTCCGCAGGACGCGAGCGCCCCAGGCCCAGCCGGTGACGACGATCACCGCGATGATGACGGCGATCCCGCCGTTCTGCAGGTACGCGGCGATGACGATCATCAGGGGCAGACCCGGGATGACCAGGAACAGGTTCACGACGAAGCCGATGACCTCGCCGATCCACCCGCGGACGTAACCCCAGCTGAGGCCGATCGCGACGGCGACGAGCGTGGACAGGATGCCCGCGACCGCGCCGACCATCACGGAGATCCGTGCGCCGTAGATGATCTGGGAGAGGACGTCCTCGCCGGCGGCGGTGGTGCCCATCCAGTGGTCGGCGGTCGCGTCGGCGGAGCGGGCGAACCCGTTCTGGCTGGCGCCGTACGGGGCCAGGAGCGGCGCGAAGATCGCGACCAGCACGAACACCCCGAGGATGATGATGCCGATCCGGGCCTTCGAGTTCGACCAGACCACGCCGAACTGGCGGGCGGCGGCGCGGAGCTTGCTCGGCGCCTGGGCTGCTTCTTCTTGCGTGCGGACTGCGACTGTGGCGTCCGGAGTGGTGGTGTTGGTCATCGACGCGTCCTCGGGTCCAGGACGCCGTACATGACGTCCACGATGAAGTTGGCGATGAGCACCGACACGGTGATCATCAGGAAGAGGGCCTGCATGAGCGGGTAGTCCTGGCCGATGACGGCGTTGAACAGCAGGTAGCCGATGCCGGGGTAGCCGAAGACCTGCTCGACCAGCACCGAACCGCCGACCACGCCACCGAGTGCCAGACCGAAGCCGGTCAGGTTCGGCAGGATCGCGTTGCGGGCCGCGTAGCGGATCGCGACGGTGCGGCCGCGGAGGCCGTTGGCCTCGGCGAACGTCACGTAGTCGTCACCGAGGGTGTTGATCATCGCGTTGCGCATGCCGATGATCCAGCCGCCGAGGCTCGTCACCAGGATCGTCACCGCGGGCAGCACCGCGTGCTGCAGGGCGTCGGCTGCGAACGCTCCGTTGAGCCCCGGGGTCGTGGTCGCCGAGTAGGCGCCCGTCGTCGGGAACCAGTGCAGCACGTAGCCGAGGAAGAACAGCAGGAGCAGGGCGGTCCAGAAGTACGGGAACGTCGACATGAACGAGCCCGACAGGGTGGGGAGCGAGTCGAGCCAGGTGCCGCGCTTCCACGCCGCTGCGACACCGATGAGGGTGCCGAGCACGAACGCGAGGATCGTGACGACGCCGACCAGGATCAGCGTGTACGGCAGGGCCTTCGCGACGAGGTCACCGACGGGCTGCGGGTAGAACGTGTAGCTCGTGCCGAAGTCGAGGGTGATGACCTGGTGCAGGTAGCTGACGTACTGGTCCCACAGGTTGCCGGTGGGGACGCCGAGCTGGGCCTCGATGGCCTTCTTGGTGGCGTCGGTGACCGGACCGTTCTGGCTGAGCTTCGCGAGCGCGGCGTCGGCCGGGCTGCCGGGCATCAGGCGCGGGAGCAGGAAGTTCAGCGTGACCGCGGCCCAGAGGGTCAGGACGAACAGGACGAGTTTCTGCAGGATGTACTTCACTTCTGGTCCCCCTGCGCCTTCTGCTCCTGCAGGATCTGCTTGCCGGCTGCGCTGTCACGGAGCCGGAGCTTCGTGAAGATGAGCAGCGGCGCGGAGTCGTAGTTCTGCGGTGCCATGTACGGGTCCTTCGCGGTGGGCCACCCGACGAACTTGCCGGTGTTGAACAGGCCCCAGAGCCCGCCGTAGTACATGCCGATGACGGGCAGGTCGTTGTAGACGATCTCCTGCAGCTGGTTCAGGATCGCCTGCTGCTTCGCGGGGTCCGTCGTCGCCTTGTACTCGTCGAGGAGCTTCTGGGTGTCGGCGTTCTTGTAGCGCTCGTAGTTGTTCACCGTCGACTTGCCCACCGGCTGGTAGAAGTCGCTGCTGAGCAGGGAGTTGAACGCCTGGTAGACGTCGCCGTTGCCCATGCCGCCCATCGCCATGTCGAAGGTGCCGTTGTTGATGTTCTGCTGGTAGCCGGCGGGCTGCGGGGCCTGGATCGTCACCTTGATGCCGATGGCCGTCAGGGAGCGGCGGACCTCCTGCGCGGCGCGGAGCCAGTCCGAGTAGCCGTTCGCGGTCATGATGTTGATGGACAGCTGCTTGCCGTCCTTCATGATCTTGCCGCCCTGCTCGGTGTAGCCGGACTTCGCGAGTTCGCGCTTCGCGGCGTCGACGTCCTGCGTGATCATGCCCTGGTCGGGGATGTCCGGGTTGAGGTACTGCTCCTGGTTCGGCAGGATCAGGCCGGTCTGGCCCGCTGCCGACAGGTTGCCCTCGGAGGCGGTCTCGGCGATGTCGTCACGGTTCAGCGCGAGCGAGATGCCCTTGCGGACGTTGACGTCGTTGTACGGCGCCTTCGTCAGGTTGGGGATGAGGCCGATCACACCGCCGGCCGGGAACCACCACTGGTTCGTCTTCGACGCGGCGCCCCAGGTGCCCTTGACGTCGGAGATGAACGAGTACGCCCAGTCGTAGCCGCGGGTGACGGTGTCGAGCTGCGTGTTCGTCGCCGGCAGGATGAGGTGCTTGATGGCGATCTTGTCGGCTTGCCAGTACGTCGGGTTCTTGTTCATCGAGTACTGCTGGTCGGTGTAGTTGCCGAGGACGAACGGACCGGTGCCGACCGGGTTCGGGTCCCGCCACGTGGTCGGGTCCTTCACCCCGCCCCAGTGCTGCTCGCCGAGGATGTACGTCGCACCGATGATGTTGAGGCTCGGGACGTCCTCGCTCTTGAGGTGGAAGACGACCTGGTCGCCGTCCTGCTCGATGCTCTTGATGTGCTGCCAGGCGCCCTTGACGTCCATCGCCGGGAACTTCTTGAGCAGGTCGAAGGTGAAGACGACGTCCTTCGCCGAGAACGGCGAGCCGTCGGACCACTCGACGCCCTGGCGGATCGTCATGTCGATCGTCTTCGCGTCGGGCTGGCTCCACTTGCTGGCCAGCCACGGGGTGCCCTTGCCGTCGAGCGGGTTGATCTCGATGAGCGGCTCGTACATCCACTTGGAGGCCGTGCGGGCGTTCGCGATGTACGGGTTGAAGTTGCGGTCGAACAGCGGGTTGCCGCGGTCCGCGTTGATGAGCATCGTGTCCTTGCCGATCGTGGGATCGGGTTCGGACCGGACCTGGATGCTGCAGCCCGTGGCTATGAGGGCCACTGCTGCGAGCCCGGCGATCGCCGCGACGAGTCGTCCGCGTCGTCGGGCGCCGTTGCGCTGTGGGGGAAGCGTCATTGCTCGGTCGACCTCCGTGTCGAATCGGTACTGGGTCAATGTATGCGCTTACATCGCGCAGCGCAACACCGGGGTTCCGTGCCGGGGCGGCACGGTGCGCGCTCGGTCGGCGGGTGCGAGGTTGCGGGCGCCGCACGGTGCCCGTTCCCCCAACCGGTGCGAGGTTGCCCGCTCCGTGCGCCGCTGCAGGCTGGCACCAGGCAAGCAACGTCGCACGGGATGAGCAAGGCGGCACGGTGCGGACCCAGCGCGCCCTACAGCGCCGGCGGGCAGCTCTCGCGCAGCAGCACCTCGACCGGCAGCCGGACGGCACGCGGCGGCCCCTCGCGGCGGTCCAGCCGGTCGACGATCGCCCGCACCGCTGCACGCCCGAGCTCACCCATCGGCTGGTGCACCGTCGTGAGCCGCGGTGACGAGAACCGCCCGGCGTCGATGCCGTCGAACCCGGTGACGACGACGTCCTCGGGAACGCGGAGACCCCGTGCGGCGGCGGCGTCGAGCACCCCGAGCGCCGACTGGTCGTTCGAGCAGACGACGGCCCGGGGTACGTCGGCGGCCAGCAACGTCTCCGCCAGTTCCCGCGCCCGCGCCCGGCCGAAGTCGCCGTGCACCACCCGGACCGACGACGCCGGCACCCCGTGGTCCGCCAACGCCGACCGGAAGCCCGTCGAGCGCTCCATGTCGTCCGGTGAGTCGATCGGACCCGCGACGTACGCGAGCGACCGGATGCCGAGCCGCCCGATCACGTGCGACGCGAGCGTGCGCATGCCGGCCGTGTTGTCGACGCTGACCGAGTCGAAGCCGTGCGACCGCCGGTCGTCGGCGAGCACCACGACCGGGATCCGACGGGCGACGTGCTCGAGCAGGTCGTCCGGGACGGTCTGTGCGAGCACCGCGAGGCCGTCCACCCGGCCGGCGACGTCGTTGACGATCACGTCGCGCGACGACCCCCGACCGGCGGCGACCATGAGCGCGAGGCCGCGCTGCCAGGCCTCGGTCTCGGCGCCGCGCAGGACCTCGTCGAAGTACAGGTTGGACGAGAACGGCTGCGTCACGTGCCGCCGGTCGTCGACCACGCGGACGCCGCCGTCGGTGACGAGGTCCGGCCGCTCGTCGGGCACCACGTCGAACCCGGGCAGCAGCAGTCCGACGACGCCGGTGCGCTTGCCGGCGAGGGCGCGGGCGTTGCCGGAGGGGACGTAGCCGAGGCTGCGGATCGCCGCCTGGACGCGGTCCCGGGTGCCCTCGCGGACGGCGTCCGGCGTGCGGAGCACGCGCGAGACGGTCGCGATCGAGACGTTCGCGGCACTGGCCACGTCGTAGACCGTGGGAGGTGCGGTGCGCGGTGCAGCCAAGCCGTGCCTCCCGTCCGACGTCCGCTGGGTCGCACCGTTGCGGCGCGGCCGCACCATCCTAGGCATGCTCCTCCCCGGCACTTTTCCACATGTGACGTAGGGGCCTTGCGGCGACGGAAGCGAGCGCGTCACACTGTTGCGACCTCAGTACGTCCCGTGAGGAAGCGCACCGGCGGGCAGGATGCCCGCGCTCACCACGATGCCCACACACAGGGGAAGGACACCGACATGTCACAGGCGACACGATCCGGAAGCAAGTTGGCCAACCGCGCGAGCCACGACGAGGCCGAGGTGCGCGACGCGCTGCTCGACCGCACCGACGGCAGCGGCGGCTCGACGTTCGACCAGCTCGACGCGGCAGAGGAACGCCCGGACCGCCCGTAACGGGTCGCGTCCGGCGTCGACCAGGCCACGGCCAGGAGGCGCGGCTCGGCAGCTCCTGTCGGGCCGCGTCTCGAGACGCCCGCGTCCACGGCACGGACCGCGTCACGACACGTGCGTGCCGTCAGCGCTCGGTCGCGCCGACGATCGTCATGCCAGCACCGCGCAGGCGGCGGCGTTCCTGCGCGATCCAGCCGAGCAACCGGTCGTTCGTGCCGGCGACGTGCGCGGCGACGAGGTCGGCTGCGCGGTCGGCGTCACCGTCACGCACGGCGTCGATGATCGCGCTGTGCTCGTCCCACGCGGCATCGCGGGCCTCGGGCGTGCGCACCTCGATCCACCGGGTGCGCTCGAGACGGGTCAGGGCGTCGGCGATCGCGTCGGTGATGAACCGGTTGCCGCCGAGCGCGGCCAGGTCGAGGTGGAACGTCGATCCCATCCGGATGCCGGCCTGCTGGTCGGGCGTCGGACGCAGGGTGTCGAGGTGCCCGCGGACCTCGGCGAGCTGTTCGGCACTCGCCCGCTCGACCGCGAGTCGGGCGGCGGCGGGTTCGAGCACGCCGCGGAGTTCGGCGAGCGAGGCGATCTCGTCGAGGTCGATCGGGGTGACCGTCCACGAGCGCCCCTCGTGCAGGATGAGTCCCTCGCGCTCGAGCCGCGACAGCGCGGCACGGACGGGGGTCCGCGAGGCGTGGAACCGTGCTTCGAGACCGCGCTCCGAGATGCGCTCCCCCGGCGCGATGTCGAGCGTCAGGATCGCCGCGCGGAGGTTGTCGTAGAGCTGGGCCGTCTGCGACACCGGGGTTGCATCGGTCGTCTCGGTCACGGCCACCAACTCTAGCGGGGACACCGTGGGAATGGTATACCGTTGTGGTATACCAATTGCTTTCGACGCGAAACGATGCGACACGCATGCGAACTCCCACCCCGACCGCGACCGCCGCGCCCCGGACCTCCGGCACGATCGGCCCCCGAGCGTGGACGATGCTCGCGCTCGGGGTCGCCGCGCAGGCCGCCGGCACGCTCGTGGTGACGGCTCCGGCACTGCTCATCCCGTACCTGCACGCGAACGGCACGTCCCTCACCGTGGCGGGGGTCCTCGCCGCCGCACCGACGTTCGGCATGGTCCTGACGCTCATCGCCTGGGGCGCGATCACCGACCGGTTCGGGGAACGGATCGTGATCGCCGGCGGGCTGGTCCTGACGACCCTCGCGGTGGTCGGCGCCTGGCTCGCCGCGGGTGACCCGGTCCTGCTCGGGCTGGCGTTCCTGGCGGCCGGCATGACGAGCGCCTCGACGAACGCGGCGAGCGGCCGGGTCGTCGTCGGGTGGTTCCCGAAGGAGCGGCGCGGGCTGGCCATGGGGATCCGGCAGATGTCGCAGCCGCTCGGGGTCACGCTCGCGGCCGTCACGGTCCCGCAGCTCGCCGAGGGGTCGGGGATCCGCGCGGCCCTCGTCCTGCCGATCGTCCTGTGCGTCGTGCTCGCGGTGCTCTGCGCCGTCGGCATCCAGAACCCGCCACGGCCGGCCCGGCACACGGCCCCGGCCGAGACGACGGCGAACCCCTACCGGTCGAGCGGCTTCCTGTGGCGGATCCACGCGGTGTCGATCCTGCTCGTCGTGCCGCAGTTCACGCTGTCGACCTACGGGCTGGTGTGGCTCGTCGGCCTGGGCTGGTCGACCCCCGCGGCCGGGCTGCTCGTCGGCGCGTCGCAGTTCGTCGGGGCGATCGGGCGGATCCTCGTCGGGGTGTGGAGCGACCACGCTGGCTCGCGGGTCGGACCGCTGCGGATCGTCGTGGTGAGCGCCGCCGCCGTGATGGGCCTGCTCGCCCTGGTCGACGTCACCCACCTGGCGGCCGGGGCCGTGTTCCTGGTCATCGCGACGAGCGTCACGGTGGCGGACAACGGCCTCGCCTACACCTCGGTCGCCGAGGCCGCCGGGCCCTTCTGGTCCGGCCGGGCACTCGGCACGCAGAACACCGGGCAGTTCATCGCGGCGAGCGCCGTCGGCCCGGGCATCGGCGCGCTGGTCACGGCACTCGGGTTCGCGGCGTCGTTCGGCATCGTCGCCGTGCTGCCCCTGCTGGCGCTCCCGCTGGTCCCGCGCGCGGACCGGTCGCACGACTGAACCGCGCGGCGTCGGGCCGCCGAGGTCCCACGACCCGCGCGGGGTCGGGGCGCCGAGGTTCCACGACTTGCGCGGGGTCGGGGCGCCGAGGTTCCACGACTCGCCGCATGCGGTTCGCCGAGGTTCCGACGACCCGCGGTGCGAGCCCCGAGATGCCGAGATTTCGGAACCTCGGGGCGCGCACGGCTCCGCGAACTAGGCCGGGACGACCGGGCCGACGGGCCAGCGCAGCAGTGCGGCGGCCGGGGCTCCCCCGGGCAGCGACGCGGCGTTGACGAGCACGAGCCCGGCGTCGGTCAGCACCGCGGCCCGCACCAGCGCGCACACCGCCGGTACCGCTCCGATGACCGGCGTCCCGGCGGCCTGCTCCGGTGCGGTGGCGACCCACGGTGCCCCGGCGAGCGCGAGCAGCGTCCGGTCGCCGATGGCCACGGCGTCGAGCGCGACCGTCGCACCCTGCGCCTGCTGGAGCGCCTCGACGACGGGCCCGAGGCCGGTGACGACCTGGTTGTCGCCGCGGCCGACGTGGGTGCGGAGCGAGTCCTCCAGGTCGTGGCGGCGGGTGGCGACGACACGGGCGAGTGCGGTCTCGACGTGCTCGACGAACGCCTGCTTCGAGCCGGCGTCGGCGCGCGGGTCGCCCGGGAACACCGACACGAGCGCACGGGTCTCCGCCGAGAACGCCTTCACCAGCAGCTCGCGGGCGGTGACGTCACCGGCGACGACGACGAGCCCGGGGCGGATCGTCCGCACGGTCTCGTCGACGGCGGCCGCGGTCTCCGACGAGTTCTGCTTCCAGATCTCCTCGGTGTGCTGCTGCCAATGCGGCTGCTTCCACCCGGTGCCTGCCTTGGCGTAGTGCAGGGTGTCGTTCCGGCCCTCGACCTGCTGTTCGGCCGCGGCCCCGGCGACCGGGGCGTGTCCGAGGCGGTAGGCGCGGAACGCCCCACCCTCCTTGCCGGCGTGCACCACGAGGAAGGGCAGGTCGACGGGGCGGTGGGCGACGAGCGGCACGAGGTCCGGCACGGCTCCGACGCCGACGGACTCCGGTCCGTGCAGCTGCCCGGGTAGGACCTCGCTCAGCACGACCTCGCCGTCGTGCACGAGCACGTAGCGGTTCACGGGCGAGGGGACGCCGGGCTCCTGCTCGAACTCACCGGCGACGGCGTCGACGACCTCGTCGGATGCACCCTGCGCGCGGAGTCCTTCCTCGACGCCGCGGAGCTTGAGCGCCGCCTGCCGTCGGGGATCCTCGACGTTGCCGGAGACGTCGGCGTAGGCCCAGGCCCAGGTGCCGCCGCCCTCCAGTCGCTCTCCCAGGATCCGGTGCAGTTCGCTCGTCGCGTTGGTCGACGTCATGGCAGCTCCTCTCGGACGGTTGCCGGAGCCGATGAGCTCCGGCGCTCTCACGTGCGACCACACTCCACCTCGCCGCCGGCGGGCGTCCACAGTCGGGAGCGAACACCCAGGCGCGAAACTGCAACGACGCTCGGTTTTGTGGTTTCCTGATCACGACCCCGAATCGACGACGAACCGGAGTACGGCAATGACGCCACGACCACGACCCATCTCCCGACGACAACTCCTGGGCTTCGGCATCGGCACGGCGGCGGCAGGGCTGCTCGCCGGCTGCGCGGTCCCCGGTTCCACCAACGTGAACAAGGCCGCCCTCGTGCCGGCCGCCGCGTCGGGCGAGACCGTCCAGCTCACCTACTGGGCCTGGTTGAAGGACCTGCAGAAGGTCTGCGACGTCTGGAACAAGACGCACCCGAACATCCAGGTGTCGGCGAACTGGATCCCCGGCGGCAACAGCGGCGGGTACCAGAAGATGTACTCCGCGCTCGCGGCCGGCGGCGGCCCGGACATCGGCCAGGTCGAGCTCCGGCAGATCCCCGAGTTCATGCTCGCCAACGGCCTCGTCGACCTCGCCCGGTACGGCGCGAAGGACTTCGAGTCGAAGTACGACGAGGCCGCGTGGGCGCAGGTGTCGTTCGTGGACGGCATCTACGGCATCCCGCAGGACACCGGGCCGATGGGGTTCTACTACCAGACGGCGATCCTCGAGCAGGCCGGCGGCGAACCCCCGACGACGTGGGACGAGTGGCGCGACCTGGCCGAGAAGGTCCGGGGGACCGGCAAGCAGAACTACCTCGAGGTGTTCCCGGTGTCCGACGCGTCGCCGTTCGCCGCGTACGCGCAGCAGGCCGGTGCCCGCTGGTTCAAGGTCGACGGTGACGAGTGGGTCGTCGACATGACCGACGACAAGACCCTGATGGTCGCGGACTTCTTCGACGGGGTCATCGACGACAAGCTCGTCGACACCTCTGCCGGCGCGTATTCCCCCGGCTGGTACGCCTCGGCCGCCAGCGGCAAGATCGCCGCCGTCACGAGCGCGAGCTGGGGTGACGCCCTGATCGAGTCGGTGCAGGGCGGCGAGGGCAAGTGGAAGGTCGCCCCGATGCAGAAGTGGGGCTCCGACGGCTTCGGGTCGAGCGCGATCGGCGGCTCGACGGCGGCGGTCCTGGCGAACGCGAAGCACCCGAAGGAGGCGCTCGAGTTCATCACGTGGATGACGACCTCGAAGGAGGGCATCGACGCGATGATCAAGTACTGCGGCATCGGGTGGTCGCCCGCGGTCGACTACATCGGTGCGCAGCGCGAGAAGCCGAGCAAGTGGTTCTCCGGCCAGAACTACAACGAGGACGTCTTCGTGCCGGCGTCGAAGGAGCAGAACATCGACTGGTCGTGGTCCCCCGTGACCCAGTCGGCCTTCACGAGCCTGCAGAACCAGTTCCGCCGGAAGCTCACCTCCGGCCTCAAGCTCTCCGACGCGGTGGAACTCGCACAGCGGGAGATCGTCCAGTCCTTCAAGGACAAGGGCCTCAGCGTCAGGACGGCACGATGAGCCAGCAGACCAGCACGCGACCCGCCTTCCGGACGAGCACGAAGGCCACGAGTGCGCAGAAGCGTGCGCCGTGGATCCTGCTCGCGCCGTTCCTGGCCCTGTTCCTGCTGACGTTCATCATCCCGATCATCAGCGCCCTGTTCCAGTCGTTCACGACCGTCGACCGCGAGGGGCTGTTCGGCGAGGACGGCGTCGTCGGACGCTTCGCCGGCTTCGACAACTACGCGATCGCGCTGCAGGACTCCGGCTTCGTCGCCTCGATCGGCCGCATGCTGCTCTTCGGCATCGTGCAGGTCCCGGTGATGATCATCGCCTGCACGATCCTCGCGCTGCTGCTCGAGTCGGCGAGCGCCCGCTGGCCGGGGTTCTTCCGGGCGATCTACTTCATGCCGTACGGCGTCCCCGGCGTCATCGCGACGATCCTGTGGTCGTTCCTGTACGTGCCCGGTCTGTCGCCGATCGTGTCGCTGCTGCAGTCGATGGGGCTGCAGCCGGACTTCCTCGGCGCGAACAGCGTGCTGTGGTCGATCGCGAACATCGTCACGTGGACCTACACCGGCTACAACATGCTCATCATCGTGGCCCAGCTGAAGTCGATCCCCGGCGAGGTCTACGAGGCCGCGAAGATGGACGGCGCCGGCCCGTTCCAGGTCGCGTGGCGGATCCAGATCCCGCTCATCGCGCCGGCCCTGGTGCTCACCACGGTCTTCTCGATCATCGGGACGCTGCAGCTCTTCGCGGAGCCGCAGATCCTGTCCACGGTCGCCCCGGCGATCGACACCGAGTACACGCCGAACTACGCCGCCTACACGAACGCGTTCGCGTTCAACGAGTACGGCGTCGCGAGTGCGCAGGCGGTCATCATCGCGCTGGCCGCGTTCATCCTGTCGTTCGCGTTCCTCGCGTTGACGAACCGCGCGCCGAAGGACGAACGCGACCGGCGCAAGCGTGCCAAGCGTGACGGCCTGGAGGCCCGCACCGCGCTCCAGACGCGCGCTGCGGCGGGCAGCACGGGTACTTCCCAAGCCGCACCGGGCCTCCAGGCAAGGTCCGGTCTGCAGAACGGAACGAAGGGGGCGGACGCATGACCAGCGAAGCCATCAAAGCGCCGGCGACCGCCAAGACGGCCGTACCGGTCGACACCACGTCGATCTCGGCGCACCAGCGCCGCAAGCTCGACCGGTCCCCGCGCTCGCAGATCGTGGTGACGGGCATCCTCGTCATCGTCGCGCTGTACTTCCTCGTCCCGCTGTACTGGGTCGTCATCGCCGCGACGAAGACCACCGGGGCACTGTTCTCGACGAACGGGTTCTGGTTCGGCGGCGAGTTCGCCCTGTGGAGCAACCTGCAGCAGGTGTTCACGTACGACGGCGGCATCTTCGTCCGCTGGATCGCGAACAGCATCCTGTACTCCGGCGTCGGTGCGGTCCTGGCGACCTACTTCGCCGCGGCCGGCGGGTACGCCCTGGCGAAGTACGACTTCAAGGGCCGGCAGTTCGTGTTCGGCACGATCCTCGGCGGCGTGCTCGTGCCGGGGACCGCGACGGCGCTGCCGCTGTTCCTGCTGTTCTCGACGCTGGGCCTGACCGACACCTACTGGAGCGTGCTCATCCCGAGCCTCGTCTCCCCGTTCGGGCTGTTCCTGTGCCGGGTGTACGCCGCCGCGTCGGTGGACACCACGCTCCTCGAGCAGGCACGCATCGACGGTGCGAGCGAGCTCCGGATCTTCCACACCGTGGTGCTCCGCCAGATGACCCCGGCCCTGGTGACCGTGTTCCTGTTCCAGGTCGTCGGCATCTGGAACAACTTCTTCCTGCCGCTCATCATGCTGGCAGACCAGAAGCTGTACCCGATCACACTGGGGTTGAACAACTGGCGCTCGCAGGTCGACCGCCTGCCGGAGTTCTACCAGCTCACCACCGGCGGGGTGCTCGTCTCGGTCATCCCGCTCGTCATCGCCATCATCGTCCTGCAGCGCTTCTGGCGCGGGGGCCTCACGGAAGGATCGGTCAAGGGTTGACCATCTCCGCACTCGACGACCTCCACTCGACCTCGCCGGGTTCGGCGTCACGGCTCCCGCCACGGGCCGCGCTCCACACCGACGCACCCTCGCTGTCGCTGAACGGCGACTGGCGCTTCCGGTGGTCGCCGGTCGCGTCGGTGTCGGACGCGTTCGCCACCGACGACGTCGTGGACGACGACCCCGCCTGGGGCGAGCTGCCGGTGCCGTCGCACTGGGTGCTGCACGGCCACGGGTCGCCGAGCTACACGAACCTGCAGTACCCGTTCCCGATCGACCCGCCGCACCCGCCGGACGAGAACCCCACCGGTGACCACCGCCGCTCGTTCGAGCTGCCGGCGTCGTTCGCGGCGGCCGGCCGTGTGCTGCTGCGCTTCGACGGGGTCGAGTCGCACTTCCGGGTCTGGCTGAACGGCACGCTCGTGGGCTGGTCGACCGGGTCCCGCCTGGCGACCGAGTTCGACGTCACCGAGCTGCTGCGACCGGGGTCGAACGACCTGGCCGTCCGGGTGCACCAGTGGTCGGCGGCCTCGTACCTCGAGGACCAGGACCAGTGGTGGCTGCCGGGCATCTTCCGCGACGTCACGCTGCTCGCCCGTCCCACGGCACCGATCGACGACGTGTTCGTCCGCGCCGGGTGGATCCCGACCCTCGGGAGCGCCGCGACGGCCGGGACCGCGGCGTCCGGTCGGCCGGCGACCGGCAGCGGGACGATCACGTTCCCGACGCTCGACGCCGTGTTCCCGGTGCGGTTCGCGGTGCCCGACCTGGGTGTCGACGTGACCTGGGCGACGGCGGACGACGTCACCCCGATCGCGGTCGAGGGCGTCGAGCCGTGGAGCGCGGAACTGCCGAAGCTCTACGACGCGACGGTGTCGACCGGCACCGACGCCGGCGGTACCGCCGGCGGCGAGACCGTCTCGTTGCGGCTCGGCTTCCGCACCGTGTCGATCGAGGGCGACCGGTTCCTGGTCAACGGCGAGCGCGTGGTGTTCCACGGCGTGAACCGGCACGAGACCCACCCCGTGCGCGGCCGCGTCTTCGACGAGGAGCACGCCCGCGCGGACATGGCGCTCATGAAGCGCAACAACGTCAACGCGATCCGGACCTCGCACTACCCGCCGCACCCCCGCGTGCTCGACCTGGCCGACGAGCTCGGCTTCTGGGTGCTCCTCGAGACCGACCTCGAGACCCACGGGTTCATCTTCACCGGCTGGGTCGGCAACCCCTCCGACGACCCGGACTGGGCCGAGGCCTACCTCGACCGCGTCGCACGCACCGTCGAGCGGGACAAGAACCACCCGTCCATCGTGATGTGGTCGCTCGGCAACGAGTCCGGCACCGGCCGGAACCTCGCCGCGATGTCGCAGTGGGTGCACGACCGCGACGCCGAGCGCCCCGTGCACTACGAGGGCGACTACACGGGCGAGTACACCGACGTGTACTCGCGGATGTACCCGACGCTGCAGGAGACCGAGTCCATCGGCGGCGGCACCCCGACGCCCCTGCTCGGCTGCGGCCCGGCCGAGGCGGCACGGCAGCGCTCGAAGCCGTTCATCCACTGCGAGTACGTGCACGCCATGGGCAACGGCCCCGGGCAGATCGCCGAGTACGAGGCCCTGGTCGACCGGTACCCGCGCCTGCACGGCGGGTTCGTGTGGGAGTGGCGGGACCACGGTCTGCTCGCGACGACTCCCACCGGCGAGGACTACTACGCCTACGGCGGCGACTTCGGCGAGGTCGTGCACGACGGCAACTTCGTGATGGACGGCCTGGTGCTGCCCGACAACAGCCCGACACCAGGGCTCGCCGAGTTCGCGGCCGTCGTCGCCCCGGTCCGCCTGGCGGTCTCGGACACCACGATCCTGGTCGAGAACCGGTACCACTCGGCATCGACCGCCGGGTTGCGGTTCTGCTGGACCCTGTCGCGCAACGGCGTCGTCGAGGCGTCCGGTCGGTTCGCCGCCGGCGTGGTGGCGGCCCGCGAGTCGGCGACCGTCCCGGTGCCGACCGAAGTGCTCGACGCGGCCACGGCCGAACTCGCCCCCGGCGACGAGCTCTGGCTCGACCTGACCGCCGAACTGGCGGGCCCGACTGCATGGGCCGACACCGGCCACGTGGTCGCACGCACCCAGCGGCTCGTCGCGAGCCGCGTCGCGGACGCACCACGGGCCTCCCGGCAGGGGTGGGACGGCGACCGTCTCGGCGACGGGACGTTCTCGGACCGCGGCGCCCTGGTGTCCTGGAAGGGACACGAGGTCGCGGGCCCTCGCCTGGAACTCTGGCGCGCCCCGACCGACAACGACCGACTGGCCTCGCAGGGCGGCTACGAGACGGCGGACCCGGTACTGACGCACGGCGTCGGCGACCCGGACGCTCCCCCGTCGGCCACGCGCTGGCGGGAGCGAGGGCTGGACCGGCTGACGCACCGGCTGGTATCCGTGTCACGGACCGACTCCGGCCTGGAACAGCGGGTCCGCGTGGCGGCGGCGAACAGCGGCTGGGGCCTCGACGTCACGCACCGCTGGACCCTGACCGCCGAGGGGCTGGTGCTGCAGACCGACGCGGTGCCGTTCGGCGCGTGGGACGTCACCTGGCCGCGGATCGGCGTGCGGTTCGACCTGCCCGCCTCGCTCGCGGACGAGGACGCGACGTGGTTCGGGACCGGACCGCTGGAGTCGTACGCCGACTCGTCGCACGCTGCCCGGGTCGGCCGGTTCACCGCGCCGGTGCGGTCGCTCGGGGTGGAGTACTCCAGGCCGCAGGAGACCGGGCACCGGCCGTCGCTGCGGTCGCTGTCGGTCGGCCCGTTCACGGTGTCCACCGTGGGGTCGCACCGTGCGGGGTTCACCCTGACGCCGTGGACCGCGCAGCAGATCGACCGCGCCGAGCACCCGTACGAGCTGCCGACGTCGGACCACCTGTACCTGTACCTCGACGCGGCCCAGCACGGGCTCGGCAGCCGGGCGTGCGGCCTCGACGTGCTGCCGGAGCACCAGCTCTGGCCGCAGGCGTTCAGTTGGAGCGTGCTGCTGGCGTAGGGCGGGGCGGGCTGCGTCCGACTCGTCCGCGCCCCGTTGCCGTCGTCGCGCCCCGACTCTTCGGGGCGCGACGACCGCCACGGGGCGCGAATCGTCGGCCGCACCGTGCGCCGCGACCGCGCTACGCGCCGGCGGACAGGGCGCGCAGGGCCTCGGGGTCGCTCGCGTCGAGGAAGTCGGTCAGGCGCTCGGCCTCGCCGGGCTCCTCGATCGCCTCGGCCGCACGGCGCAGGGCGAACAGCGCCCGCAGGACGCCACGGTTCGGTTCGTGCGACCACGGCACCGGACCGACACCGCGCCACCCGGCCTTGCGCAGGGCGTCGAGCCCACGGTGGTACCCGACACGGGCGTAGGCGTAGGACTCCAGGGTCGCGCCGCGCGCCCACGCCTCGTCGGCGAGCAGAGCCCACGCCAGGCTCGACGAGGGGTGCGACACCACCACGCTGGCGACGGGAGCGTCGGCGGCGAGCGCCGCGGTCACCTCGGGTTCAGCGGGCAGCAGGGTCTCGGGGTTCGTCGAGGGGTTCGGCAACAGGTTCTCCGGCATGCCCCCAGCCTGTCATCCCTTGCGCGTCCCCGTGGCCGGGATTACCGTGGGTGGCACCTCGTCGTCATCGCGAGGCCCCGGGGCGGGAGACCGACCGGCGGCGCGGATGGCGGTCACGGGGGTCCCCGACGGAAGAAGACGGATTGCTGTCGATCACCGGTTCTGCTCAGCCCACGCGCTGACACCGTGATCGCGCGCCCTCCGTCGGGCGCTCCACCGCTGGAGCGGTGGGTTCGGTGTCGTGCGCCCAGCATCGACACCGGGAGGCATCCCCATGCCCAGCAGTCCATCCGTCGTCCTGCACGACGTCACGTTCGCCTGGCCCGACGGCACCGTCGCGCTCGACCACCTCACCGCCGCCTTCGGGCGGGGCCGGACCGGCCTGGTCGGGAGGAACGGGGCCGGCAAGTCCACGCTGGTCCGGCTCGCCACCGGCCGGCTCCACCCCACGTCGGGCACCATCTCGACGTCGGGTCCCGTCGACCACCTGCCGCAACGCATCGCGACCGGGAGGGACGACGCCGTCGCCGACCTGCTCGGCATCCGGTCGACACTCACCGCGCTCCGGGCCGTGCTGTCCGGTGACGCGTCGCCCGAGCACTTCGAGGCGGTCGGCGACGACTGGGACCTCGAGGAGCGGGCTGCCGCAGCGATCGCGAGCGTCGGGCTCGACGGCGCCGATCTGGAACGCCCGGTGTCGACGCTGTCGGGCGGGCAGTCCGTGCTCGTCGCCGTCGCCGGGGTGCGGTTGCGCGGCCGGCCGATCGCGTTCCTGGACGAGCCGACGAACAACCTCGACCGGCGGGCACGCGGGCTCCTGCTCGACCTGGTCGACGACTGGCGCGGGACCCTCGTGGTGGTCAGCCACGACCGGAAGCTCCTCGAACACGTCGACGAGACGGTGGAGCTGCGGTCCGGGTCGATGACCGTGTTCGGTGGGACGTTCAGCGCGTTCGAGGAGCACCTGGCCGTGCAGCAGGCGGCCGTCGAGCGCGAGGTCCGCGTCGCCGAGCAGCGGCACCGCACCGAGAAGCGGCAGCGCATCGAGGCCGAGACGAAGATCGCGCGCCGGGCTCGCGCCGGGGTGAAAGCGGTCGAGAACATGCCGAAGGGCTACGCGAACGAGATGCGGAAGAAGGGAGAGCAGACCGCCGGCCGGCTCCGCGTCGGGTACGCCGACGACGAGGCCGCTGCCCTCGAGGCGAAGCGGGAGGCACAGCTCCGGCTCCGTGACGACGAGTCCATCCACGTGACGCTGCCCGACCCGCACGTTCCCGCGTCTCGGCAGATCGCAACCGTCACGGTGCGCGGGCGGGACGTGATCGTGCAGGGACCGGAGCGGATCGCGGTCACCGGGGACAACGGCGTCGGGAAGTCCACCCTGCTCGAACAGCTCGTCGGAGCGCCGGAGGCCCGGGAGCACCCGCTGCCCGGCACCGGTGCCGTCGCCCACGTCGAGCGGATCGCCTACCTGCCGCAGCGGAAGGACACCCTCGACGACACCGCGACGGTGCTCGAGAACGTGCGCCGGGACGCCCCGCACGTCGCCGTCGCCGAGGTGCGGAACCGGCTCGCGAAGTTCCTGGTCCGCGGCGACACCGTCGACCGGCCGGCCGGGGCGCTGTCCGGCGGGGAACGGTTCCGAGTGGCGCTCGCGGCCCTGGTGCTCGCTGACCCGCCGCCGCAGCTGCTGGTGCTCGACGAACCGACGAACGACCTCGACCTGAGCAGCGTCGACCAGCTCGTCGACGCGTTGCGGGCCTACCGCGGGGCGCTCGTCGTGGTCAGCCACGACGAGACGTTCCTGGAGCGCCTGGAGCTCGACGCGCGCATCGAGCTGTCGTAGCCCGCGGTCAGCGCCGTCGGGTCGGTCGGATCGCGAGCGACTCGACGGTACCGCGCTCGGGCAGGTCGACGACGGCGCGGACCGCGGCGGCCACGTCCTCGGGAGCCAGGTAGTAGTCGGTGTCGTAGGACTCCCCGAGCTTCGCCACGAGCTGCCGCTGCATGTCCGAGTCGGTCCGTCCGGGGTGGACGCTCGACACCCGCACGCCGTTCGCCCGCTCCTCTTCGCGCAGGGCATCGGCGAAGGCCCGCAGTGCGAACTTCGACGCCGCGTACACGCCACCACCGGGGCCGGAGTGGAACCCGGAACCGCTGTTGATCGGCACGACGATGCCCCGCGCCGTCCGGAGTGCGGGCAGCGCCAGCCGGGTGAGCTCGGCGACGGCGAACACGTTCGTCGCGAAGACCTGCTCCCACACGGCACGCGGGGTGTCGGCGACGGTCGTGCCCTGCTCGACGCCGGCCGAGTGCACGAGCACGTCGAGCCGCTCGGGCAGCGCGGGGAACTCGCCCGCGCCCAGGTCACCGACGAACGGCGCCGCGCTCGGCAGCTCCGCGACGAGGGCGTCCACCGCGTCGGCGGACCGGCCACCCACGAGCACGTGGTGGGTGCGGCCGAGGTCGGTGGCGATCGCGCGGCCGATGCCGCGCGTGGCACCGGTCACCAGGGCGACCGGACGATCTGCAGTCAGGGAAGTCGTCACGGAGGCCAGCCTACGGAAGCCGGGCCGGCCTCCCGTCCGCTTCCGCGATCTGTGGAGAACCGTCACCGCGACGACCGCCGCGACCACCAGGACGGCCACCGCCGCGATGCCCCACGGCGAACCGGCGAGTGCAGCGACCACCGCCCAGAACACCGCGAGCCCGACGGTCGCGTAGAGGAAGGCCCACGCGACGCAGCCCGGCACCATGGCCATCGTGTACCGCCACCACGCCACCCGAGCCAGGCCAGCGGCGGCGTTCATCACCGTCTGCAGACCGACGACCACGAAGCTCACCGTCACCACGGGCAGTCCCCAGCGCTCGAGGAGCGTCGAACCACGGCGGACCGCTGGCGAGTGCAGCCAGCCGCCCCAACGGGAGCGGGACGCCCCCGTCACCGCGAGTCGCGCCACCCAGTACGTGGCCTGCGCGCGGCAGAACACGATCGCGAAGAGCGCGAGGACGAGCCACCGGAACGGCAGTCCCTCGAGGAAGTCGGGCACGCCTCGCACCGTAACGCCTCCGCCCGGAGGAACGCCTCCGGGGGTCAGTCGCCGTCGGCGCCCTGCCGGATCCGGATCCCCTCGAGGACGTCCTGCGCGCGCTTCTCGTCCTGCTTCTCGATCTGACGGGTGTCGCGCTCGGGGAGCTGGATGTCCTCCTCTGCCCGGATGCCCGCCTGCAGCTCGCGGCCGCGCTCGATCTCGGCGTCGAACTCGGCGCCGAAGAGCAGCGCGTTGTTCGTGATCCAGATCCACAGCAGGAACACGATGACCCCACCGAGGGAGCCGTAGGTGGCGTTGTAGTTCGAGAAGTTCCCGACGTAGAAGCCGAAGCCGACGCTCGCGATGATCCAGATGAGGAGCGCCAGGATCGACCCGCCGCTGACCCAGGTGAACTTCGGCTGCTTGACGTTCGGCGACCAGTAGTAGAGCACCGCGACCACGACGATCGCGATGATCAGCAGGATCGGCCACTGCACGATGAGGAGCACCGTCGCAGCGACGTCCCCGAGGCCGATGACGTCACCGAAGCTGCGGGCGAGCGGACCGGAGACGAGCGTCAGCAGTCCGAGGACGAGCAGGATGACGGTCGCGAGCGTCACGCCGAGCATCGTCGGGCGGAGCTTCCAGATCGGACGCCCCTCGCGGACGTTGTAGATCCGGTTCATCGCCCGGCCGAAGGCGCCGACGTAGCCGGAGGCCGACCAGAGGGCACCGACGAGACCGACGATGAACGTGACCGGGGCGGCGGGCGAGCGGACGAGTCCCTCGATCGGGTCCTGGAGCAGGTCCGCGACCTGGCCGCCGCCGACGTTGCGGACGACGTCCAGCAGCGACGTGATGGTGTCCGACGGGTTCGACACGAGACCGAGGATCGAGACGATCGCGAGCAGTCCGGGGAACAGCGCGAGGACCGTGTAGTACGTCAGGCCCGCTGCGAGGTCGGTGCACTGGTCGCTCGAGAACTCGCGCAACGTCTTCTTGAGCGTGTAGACGAGCGTCGGCTTCGTGAGGTCGGTGGGGTTGTCCGGCTTCCGGGAGTCGTCCGGGTCCGGCTTCTGCTGTTCCTGTGCCATCGGACTACCCCCGCGCCTTCAGGGCCTGCTTCGACCGCTTCACCGCTGCCTTGCGGTTCTTGTTCGCTCGTCGCTGCACCGCGCTGATGCCGACCTGCTGCTTGACCCGGGCCTTGTGCGCCGGATCGCGTTCGAGCGCCTCCTCGGCAGCCTTCGCGCGGGCCTTGCGGCCCTTGCGGCCGGACTGCGCCTGCTCCTTGGCGGAGGGGGCGTCGCCGCGCGCGCCGAAGGGCAGCAGCGCGGTGAAGGCCGAACTCGCCGGCGGCGCGGCCAGGTGCCCAGCAGGGCGGTTCCGCAGCGCGATGCCGAGGACGATCGCCGCGACACCGGTCAGCCCGGTGATGCCCATCGCGACGAGCGGGGTCGGGTCGCGGTGCCAGCGCTGGCGGGTCTTCGCAGCGGCGAGACGTGCCCGCGCGGGGAGGTTCGCACGGCGCTTGAGTTCGGTGACGGTGTCGGTCATGCGCTCACGCGTGCGGACGTTCGCGAGTTCGAGCTCGGGGAGACTGTCCTTGGCCATTCCCCAGTTTCTACACGTCCGCGCCGGGGGCGCGCCCAGATGGCCGCGACGCGGTCACGCGGGCCGTGTCGCGAGAGCGACAGTCCGCCGCGAACGTTCCGCAGCAGACCGTCGCTTTCGCGGCAGTGGGCGCGACCCCACGGCGGACGGGAGGCCCGGTGCGGGGCCGCCACGCGCCTCCCGTCCGTCAGCCGGTGCGCTCAGGACGGGACGACGACGTCCTCTGGCTGGCCGCTGGCCGCCGAGCGGGTGGCGGCCTCCATCAGCGCGAGGCTGCGCAGGTTGTCGCGGCCGCTCGTCGCCGGTGCGGGACCACCCTCGACCGAGCGTGCGAAGGCCTGCAGTCCACCCTGGCGGTCGGTGTGCTCGAGCACGGGCAGCTCGACGGGCTCGGCCTCGTCGTCCTGGGTCCGGCGGAGGGTGACGACGTCGCCGTCGATCGCGTTCGGCGCGCCGTCGCGGCTGGTGAACCAGAGCTCGCCGTCCTCGCCCTGGATGCTCCACTCGCCGGCCCACGCCGTACGGGGCCCACGGCTCAGCCAGCTGCCGCGGTAGCTGACCACCAGGCCGCCGTCGAGCTCGATGATCATCGAGGCGATGGCTTCGTCCTGGTACTTGCTGTACGACGGGAAGGTCGCCTTGGCGAAGACCCGGACGGCCTCCTGCCCGGTGACCATCCGGA
Source organism: Curtobacterium sp. JUb34 (assembly GCF_003755065.1). Taxonomy (NCBI): domain Bacteria; kingdom Bacillati; phylum Actinomycetota; class Actinomycetes; order Micrococcales; family Microbacteriaceae; genus Curtobacterium; species Curtobacterium sp. JUb34. The sequence goes on from NZ_RJVH01000001.1 coordinate 314,547, forward strand.
GCAGGTCGAAGTGGTGGATGGCCATGTCGTTGATCATGGCGTGGGGGAACTTGTAGTGCGGGTGCTCCTCGAACGCCAGGTCGTTGTCCCACTGCCGGAAGTCGATGTTGATCGCCGACAGCTCGCCCACGGTGCCCGCAGCGAGCAGGTCCTGGACGGCGCGCGGTGCCGGGTACCAGCGGTAGTTCTGGCTGACCTGCAGCACGAGGCCGAGTTCCTCGGCACGGCGCACGGCGGTGACGGCCTCGTCCGTGGTGTTGGCGAACGGCTTCTCGACCAGGACGTGCTTGCCGGCGTCCAGGGCCTCGAGCGCGAGCGGCACGTGCGTGACGGCGGGCGCGGTGATGACGACGGCGTCGGCGTCGACCCCGGCGAGCGCCTCGGTCAGGGACGCGAACGCGGCGGACTCCGGCAGCCCGAGGTCCTGCTGCACGGCGGTCAGCGTCGCCGGCACCGGGTCGACGAGCCCGACCACCTCTACTTCGGCTACCTCTGGGATGGCGGTGCGGGCCCAGTTGCCGCCCCACCCTCCGAGACCGACGTGGATGATCCGGACCGTCATGCGTGCACTCCTTCGTGGCTGCCGCGTCACGACTCCCGTGGCGCGTCCGTCCAGTCTGTCAGGGCTGCGTGCGGCGGCGGCGAGGTTGCACGGCTCGCCGTGCGCGTGGCGCCGAGGTGCGTGCGGCACCGAGGTGCGTGCCGCGCCGAGGTTCCACGACTCGCCGTGCGCGTGGCGCCGAGGTTCCACGGAACGCGTTCCGCGGCGCCGAGATGCCGAGATTTCGGAACCCGGAGCGGAGCGGGCGGGGCGGGCGGGGCGGGCGGGGCGGGCGGGCGCGGCGGGCGGGCGCGGCGGGCGGGCGGGAGCGCTCAGTGCGTGAAGGCGTAGGCGATGAGGGCCATCGTCACGATGAACCCCGCCAGGTAGTTGATCCAGAGGAACCGCTTCCACCCGGCGTTCGCGGCCTCGGCCCCCTGGTCCGTGATGTTCCACCACGGCAGCACGTTGAGCGCGTACGGGATCACGACGACGGCGGCGATCGGCCCGGGGAACGCCGAGAACAGCAGCGCGACGCCGGCGACCAGGTACGCGACGAACGCGAGGCGCACGGTCGCCCGCGCACCGATGACGGTCGCGACGGAGCCGATGCCGCCGGCCCGGTCGGCGAGGACGTCCTGCACGGCGCCGAACGCGTGCGAGGCCACACCCCACAGGAAGAACGCGATGCACACGGCGACGAGCTCACCGGTCCAGTGCGGGCCGGCGAGCGCGAGGCCGTAGATCGCGGGCGAGACGAAGTGCGTCGACGACGTGAGGGAGTCGAGGAACGGCTTCTCCTTGAACCGCAGCCCCGGCGCCGAGTACGCGATGACCGCGAACACGCTGATCGCCAGGACGAGCCACGACCACGGCCCGTTCCCGCTCACCGCGCCGAGCACGACCAGCGCGACCAGGAACGGCACGTTCGTGACGACGACGGCCCAGAGGGTGGTGCGGTGGACGCTCTTGTCGAGCAGGGCACCCTCGACGCCGCCCTTGCGCGGGTTGCGCAGGTCGGACTCGTAGTCGAAGACGTCGTTGATGCCGTACATCGCCAGGTTGTAGGGCACCAGGAAGTACACGACGCCGACCAGGAACGCGACGAGCGAGAACCCGCCGCCGCCCTCGACCCCGACCCCACTGCCGAGCAGGTAGGCGGCACCGAACGGGTAGGCGGTGTTCACCCAGCTGATCGGTCGGGACGACACGAACAGGGCGCGCAGGGTCGACGGCCTGGAGGCGGTGCTGGCGTTCACTTCGTGTCCTCCGGTGGTGCGGTGGTCGGGTCGGGCGCGGGGCGCGCGCCGGTCCGGTCGAACAGGACCCACAGGCTGGGCAGCAGCACGATCGCCGCCATCGCGTAGGCGAGGTCCTCGACCGGGATCGCGCCGATCTTCGCCCCGCTGATGAGCGAGGGGTCGTAGGCGACGATGCGCAGGGTCACGATGACGTTGTCGAACACGATCGTCATCACGAGCAGGGCGATGCCCGCGATCACCGACGTGAGCACCGCGACCCGGCGCCCGACCGCAGGCCGCCGGCCCGCCGCTCGGGCCCGGCGAGCGGCGACTACTCCGGCGAGCACGGCCACGACGGCCGTGACGCCGAAGAACGGCAGGGCGAGGAGCGCGTACGCCCCGGTGCCGTTCACGCGCGCCGCCGATCGGTCGCGCGCTGTACGACGGGCCGGACGAACCCGACCAGGTCCATCGTCGAGTAGCAGAGCAGCAGCAGGAAGAAGAGTTCCTCGAGTGGCACCTCGGGCGCCAGGAGCACCCCGGTCAGCAGGTTCTGCGGGCCGATGAAGAAGATGCCGAACGCGACACCGGCGACGTCCCACACCATGAAGAAGGCGACGCCGACGACCATCACGGCCGCAGCACGCCACGGTGCCCGCCAGAAGAACAGCCGGAAGCGGGCGTCGAGCACGGTCATCCCGACCAGCGAGACGACCAGGCCGGCGAGGTACAGCCCGGGCATCAGACGGTGCCGGCCCGGTTCCGCGGGGTGCCGAGCGGGGTGGGCAGCGGTTCGGTGCTCGTGTCCCCGTGGATGCGCTTGAGCAGGACCTCGGCGCTGATCAGGCACATCGGCAAGCCGATGCCCGGGATCGTGGACGCCCCGGCGTAGTACAGCCCCTCGACCTTGGCGGACGCGTTCTTCTCACGGAAGAACGCGCTCTGCTTGAGCGTGTGCGCGGGGCCGAGCATCGACCCGTTCCACGCGTTGAGGTCGTCGGCGAAGTCGCGCGGACCGATCGTCCGACGGACCCGGATGCGGTCCCGCAGGTCGGGGACGCCCGAACGCTCGGCGACGACGTCGATGGCGCGGTCGGCGATCTGCTCGACCTCGAAGTCGCCGGCGCCGTCGATCCCGCCCTTGCCGATGGACAGGTCGGCGGGCAGCGGCACCAGGATGAACAGGTTGCTCGAGCCGCGGGGCGCGACGGACGGGTCGGTCTCCGAGGGCGCGCAGACGTAGATCGACGCGGGGTCCGGCACGTGCCGGTCCTTGCCGAAGATCGCGCCGAAGTTCGCCTTCCAGTCCTCGGTGAAGACGAGCGTGTGGTGCAGCAGGCCGGGCGTCGGTCCGTCGATGCCGAGGTAGACGAGCACGGCGCTCGGCCCGGGGTCGCGGGTCTTCCAGTGCTCGGCGCCGTGGGTGCGGTGCTCGCGGTCGAGCAGCTGCATCTCGGTGTGCTGCAGGTCGGCGGCGCTCACGACCAGGTCGGCCGGGGCGGTGTGCTGCACGCCGTCGCGGTCGCGGTGGACGACGCCGGTGGCGACGCCGTCCTCGACGACGATCCGCTCGACCTTCGCACCGGCGATGATCTTCGCGCCCTCGGCGCGGGCCACCCGTTCGACCGCCGCGATCACCTCGGTGATGCCGCCCTTCGGGTAGAGCACCCCGTCGGCGAGGTCGAGGTGGCTCATCAGGTGGTACATGCTCGGAGCGGCGTACGGGCTCGTGCCCAGGAACACCGCCGGGTAGCCGAGGATCTGCCAGAGTCGCCGGTCCTTGACCGCCGAGGCGGCACGGGACGACAGCGGCTGCAGCAGGAGTCGCGCGAGCTTCGGCAGACGACGGAGCACGTCGGGCGCGGCGAGCTTCGTGAGGTCCTGGAACGTCGTGTACAGGAACCGCCGGATCGCCATCGCGTAGGTGTCCTCGGCCGAGGCGAGGTACTTCCGGATGCGCTTGCCGGCTCCGGGCTCGACGGACTCGAACAGCGCGATGTTCGCCTCGGCGTCGGCCCGCAGGTCGATCGGCTCGTCGTTGCCCTCGCTGTACACGCGGTACCCGGGGTCGAGCTTCACCAGGTCGAGTTCGGCGTCGGCCGAGGTGCCGAGCAGCTGGAAGAAGTGGTCGAACACCTCGGGCATGAGGTACCACGACGGCCCGGTGTCGAACCGGAAGCCGTCACGCTCCCACGAACCGGCACGGCCGCCGAGCTGCGAGCGCTGCTCGAGCACGGTCACGGCGAAGCCGTCCCGCGCGAGCAGCGCGGCGGACGCCAGTCCGCTGATGCCGCCGCCGATGACGACGGCGCGCCGCGCCGGCACCTTGCGCCGGGTGGTGGAGGCGGCGGCCTCCGGACGGGAGGCGCGGGGCGGGGTCATGACGAGCCTCCTGGCTGACGGGTGGCCGCCTTCGACCGCACGGGGGCGCGTCCGGCGAGCACCTGTGCGGCCAGGCGGGCCTTGACCGGGTTCGGGACGCGCACGCGCGTCGTCACCAGACGCGTCGCCGGCGTGCGCGCGATGCGGTCGTTGAGTTCCTGGAACAGGGCGTGCGCGAGCCCGACGGCATTGCGCGCGTCGGACGGCAGCAGGCGGATCGTCCGGGCCGCGTGGTCGAGGTCGGCCTGCACGTCGGCGACCAGCCGGTCCTTCGTGGCCTCGTCGAACGAACGGATGTCGACCCCCGGGAAGTAGGAGCGACCGAGCACCTCGAAGTCGGCGTGCAGGTCCCGCAGGAAGTTCACCTTCTGGAACGCGGCGCCGAGCGCACGGGCCCCCGCGACCAGTTCTGCCTGGTCGAAGGTCGGTCGGCCGGCGCGGTGGACGAAGGCCCGCAGGCACATCAGCCCCACGACCTCGGCCGAGCCGTACACGTAGGCGTCGAACGAGGCGTCGTCGTGCTCGGTGCGCTCCAGGTCCATCCGCATCGACGCGAAGAACGGCTTCGTGAGCTCCGCGCCGAAGCCCGTGACCCGCGCGGTCCGGGCGAACGCGTGCACGACGGGGTTCACCGAGAAGCCGAGGGCGATCGCTCGCTCGGTGTCGGCCTCGAGCTCGTCGAGGACCGTCCGAGCCAGGTCGGGGTCGAGACCCGCCTCGGTCGCGGGACCGTCGACGACCTCATCGGCGACCCGCACCAGCGCGTAGACGTTCCGGATGTGCTCGCGGGCGTCCTTGGCGAGCAACCGGCTCGCCAGACCGAACGACGTCGAGTAGCGGTCGATGACGACGCTCGACGCAGCCTCGGCCGTGGCGTCGTACAGGGGCAGCCGACCGGACGGCGCGCTGCCGGTCCGGGTGGTCTCGGTCGTCACCGGGCGCGCTCCACGAGTTCGGTCACGAGGCCCTCCAGGCGGTCGGCGAGGTCGTACGGCAGTCCGGAGAGCTCGGCACGGGCGAGTGCGACGTGGTCGGCGATCCGGGACTCGGCTGCGGCACGGGCGCCGCAGGTGACCAGGGTTGCACGGAGTTCGGCAGCGCGCTCCTCGGTCAGGTCCGGGTCGCCCAGGTAGGGAGCGATGTCCGGCCAGCAGTCCGTCGTCGCCGCGTACGCGATGAGCATGGTCCGCTTGCCCTCGCGCAGGTCCCCCAGCACGCTCTTGCCGGTGGTGGTCTCGTCGCCGAACACCCCGAGCAGGTCGTCGACGATCTGGTAGGCGATGCCGATCTCGCGGCCGAAGGCGCCGAGCGCGGTGACGACGGTCTCGGGCGCGCCGGCGAGCACGGCCCCGGACTGCAGCGGCGCCTCGAACGAGTACACGCTGGTCTTCGCACGCTCCATCGCCAGGACCTCGTCCACCGTCGGCATCACGCCGAGGGCCAGGTCGACGTCGGTCATCTCGCCGGCGGCACTGGCGAACACGGCTTCGTCCAGCAGCTCCAGCAGGCGACCACGGCGCTCCCCCGTCACCCCCGCGGACTCGATGAACCGCGGTGCGCCGGAGAGCGCGAGGTCACCCGCGATCACGGCGGCGCTCATGCCCCGGTGCTCGGCGGTGGGGAGCGGCAGACCGCCGGTCGTGCCGGCGTCGCGGTAGGACCCGGCGACGTTCGGCTGGCCGCGGCGGGCCCAGTCACGGTCGATGACGTCGTCGTGCACCACGAGCGCGGTGTGCAGGAGCTCGTAGGCGGCGGCGACGTGTGCAGCGGCGTGCACGTCGTCCCCGCCGAGGCCGAGGTACGCGGTCAGGACCATGCGGGGCCGGAAGCGCTTGCCGCCCATGCTCGCCTTGCGGAGCACCCGCCAGAGTTCCTCGGACGGACGGCCGTAGCGCGCGGCACGAGCCGAGGACACGACGAAGAAGCGCTCGAGACAGTCGTCGACGAGCGCGAGGTCGATGTGCGCCACGGTGGCCGCTTCCTCGCTCATTGGCCTAACCTATCGGTGCAGATGAGCGCTTTCCCGGAAACCGTGGTCCTGCTGGCCGACGACCGTACCCCGATCGGCACAGCGGACAAGTTCACGGTGCACACAGACCACACGCCCCTCCACCTGGCCTTCTCGTGCCACGTCCGGAACACCGACGGGGACGTGCTGGTGACCCGTCGCGCCCTGTCGAAGAAGACGTGGCCCGGTGTCTGGACGAACACGTTCTGCGGGCACCCCGGCCCCGACGAGTCCTTCGAGGACGCCATCGCCCGCCGTGCCTCGCGCGAACTCGGCATTACCGTGCGCGACGTCGAACTCGTGCTGCCCGACTTCCGGTACCGCGCCGTCGACGCCTCGGGCATCGTCGAGAACGAGGTCTGCCCGGTGTTCCGCGCCGTCACCGACGACCTGCCCGCCCCCGCGGACGACGAGGTCGCCGAGTACGCGTGGGTTTCCGAGGACTCCCTGCGGGCCGCCGTCGCCGGTGCACCGTTCGGCTGGAGCCCGTGGCTGGGCTGGCAGCTGACCGAACTCGAAGCCGCGGGTCTGCACATCACTCGCTGACCCGGGCGCACGCGCACCCGTCGACCGTCGGGTTGTCGGGGCGCGCCGGCGGGCGTACGCTCGACCGTCGGCAGCGCCCTGCGCGCCGCCGCAGGACCAACGAACGACGCAGACGAGAAGGGCAGGTGAGGCGCGATGTCGGGTGACCATCCTCGCGCGGGCCGGCAGCCCCTCCCCCTCGCCGCCGCGCCCGTGTCCTAGATCTCCTCCGCCCGCCGCGGTCCGCCGCGGTATCGCGTCTGCCTGCTCCCCGACCACGAGGAGCACGCGCATGGCAATGATCGACAACGCGATCTACGTCGAAGGACGTCGCGTCCAGTCGCCGTCGACCCTGGCGCTCGGCGCCCGCCACCAGGTCCCCCGCTGCGACCTGGCGTGGATCGGGCTGCTCCGCCCCGACCCGAAGGAACTCGACGCCGTCGCGACCGAGTTCGACCTGCACGAGAACGCCGTCGAGGACGCCCGCAAGGGACACCAGCGCGCGAAGCTCGAGCGCTACGGCGACACCCTGTTCCTGGTGCTCCGGCCGGCCTGGTTCGACCAGTCCGAGGGCACCGTCGAGTTCGGCGAGGTGCACCTGTTCGTCGGCGACCGGTTCGTGGTGAGCGTCCGGCACGCCGAGCGCCCCGACCTCGCGGCGCTCCGCGCGCAGGTCGAGGCCGACCCCGAGTTCCTGGCGCTGGGGTCGGAGGCCGTGACCGCCGCGGTGCTCGACGAGGTCGTGGACGGCTACGCGCCGGTCGTCGAGGTCCTGCAGGACGGGATCGACGCCATCGAGGACCAGCTCTTCGCCGGACAGGTGGACCCGGGTGTCTCGAAGCGGATCTACCAGCTGCTCAGCGAGGTGCTCTCGTTCCAGCGCGCCACGAAGCCGGTGCCGGCGATGGTGAAGGGCCTGCTGCGCGGGGCCGACAAGTACGGCGTCGACGACGAGGTGCAGCACCGCCTGCGGAACGTGCTGGACCACGCCCTGCGCGTGACCGAGCGGGTCGACTCGTTCCGGTCCTTGCTCGAGAACGCCCTGACGCTGCACGCGACCCTGGTGTCGCAGGAGCAGAACGAGGCCATGCGCCGGATGACCAGCGCCAGCCTGGCCCAGGGCGAGGAGAGCCGGCAGCTCGCCCGCGCGGCACACCGGCAGGGCGAGGAGGTCAAGAAGATCTCCTCGTGGGCGGCGATCCTGTTCGCGCCCGGGTTGATCGCCGGCGTCTACGGGATGAACTTCGACCACATGCCGGAGCTGCACTGGCGGTACGGCTACCCGGTCGCGATCCTCGGCATGCTCGCGCTGATGGGCGTGCTCTGGGCGATCTTCCGCAAGCGCAACTGGCTCTGACGATCCGGACACACCGCCCGGCCCGTGGTTATCGTCATCGCCATGAGGACCAGTCGGATCCGCGGCGTCGTTGCCGTGCTCGCAACCGTGACCGCACTCGTCGCGGCCGCGATGCCCACCAGCACGGCGGCCGCCGCTCCGGCCGCACCCGGCTGCGACTTCGCGGACCCCGGCACCGGGACGTACGCGGACACCCTCTGCTGGCTCGACCTGAGCTCGCTCGACCAGGCCGTCGCCGGCACACCCGAGGGCCAGGAACTCGACCTGCAGCTCCCCGGCGGGTACCGGCTGGCGGCGACCGTGACGGTGACCGGCGGAGCGGTCGCACCGGTCCGCCTGCCGACCTACGTCGGGTCGTGGCTCGGCAACCGCGGGCACTACACGGGCATCGACCCCGCCGTCCGGCCGGCGCTGTACCAGCAGGCCGCCGCCACCACCACCACGGCGACCCTGGCCGACGTCCGGGTGACCGACGCCACCGGCACCCCGGTCACCGGGTGGTCGCTCGTCGGCGCCGACGCCGAGGAGACGGCCGCACGCGAGTCGATCACGTGGACGTCGGATGCGCCGATCACGTCGTTGACGGTGCGCCCGGACGGCGTCGACGAGCGCGGGACCGCGTGCGGCGGCGGCTTCACCGGCATCGGCACCACGACCGTGACCTGCACGGGGAACGGCGGAACCCCGACCGGCACGGCGATCGTGGCGACCCGCGAGCCGTCGACCTTCAGCCAGACGATGGCGAGCCGCGGCGGCCGCGAGGGCGTCGCCTTCGGCGTGCTCGTGTCCCGGGTCTCCCTGACGAAGCAGATCGTCGGCGGGTTCGGCGGCGACGCCTTCCGCGCAACGGTTGTCGACGCGGCCGGCCGGCCGGTCGCCGCAGCCGACACGACGGGCTCGAGCAGCGCCTCCACGGGCGAGGTCACCCTGCTCGTCCCCGCGGACGGCACGCCCCTGACCTTCTCCGAGACACCGCTCGGCACGACCGACGTCGCCCGCTACGGCGACCCGTCGTGGTCCTGCACCCGGAACGGTGCGGCGGCGGCGGACCTGCCGGCCGGCACCGGGGTCGGGGCATCCGTCTCCGTCGCGGTCGGCGTCGGCGACGCGGTGGCCTGCACGATCACGAACACGGCCCTGCCCACGGGGCTCACCCTGACGAAGCAGGGCACCGCCACGGACGTGGACGGCGACCGCCTCGTCGACGCCGGCGACCGGGTCGCGTGGATCCTCACGGCGGAGAACACCGGCCGCGTCCCGCTCTCCGACCTGTCCGTCGACGACCCGACCCTCGGCCCGGTCACCTGTGCGGCCACCGCCCTGGCCGCCGGTGAGCGGACCACGTGCCGGAGCGGCGCGACGACCCCCCTCACGGACGACGACGTCACCGCCGGGGTCGTCACGAACACCGCGACCGCCGATGCCGTGGTGACCGGCACGAGCACGACCGTCCGTTCCGGCACTGCGACCGCCGAGGTCGGCGTCGACCGACCGCAGGTCGCCGTCGTGGTCACGGACACGACCGTCGACGGCCCGGACGCACACGTCGTCGTCGAGGTCGACAACCCCGGGACCGTGCCCTTGACCGACGTCACGGTGACGGTCCCCGGCGCCCAGCCGGTCGCCGCGCCCGACCTCGAGCCGGGCGCCGACGCGGAGGTCACCGTCGACGTCCCCCTGCCGGACGCCGCCGGGACCGTTCCCGTGTCGGTCGTCGCGACGCCGACCACGGCGCTCGGCGAGGCACCGTCGGTCCGGGCCGCGGCCGAGGTGGCGCTGCCCGCAGCCGCACCGACACCGACTCCCGTGCCGAGCGCGTCTCCCACGGCGTCGCCGACCGCGCAACCCGCACCGCCCGCCGGTGCGGCCGTCCCGCCGGGGTCGGCCCCGTCGGACCCGGCCGGGCCGATCAGGTCGCTCGCCTTCACCGGGGCGTCCGGGGCGCTCTTGCCGCTCGGTGGCCTCGCCGTCCTGGCGGTCCTGCTCGGCGGTGCCCTGGTGGTCCGGCGCCGCACGGCTCGGGGCTGAGGCAACTGCTGCCGCTCCCCCGGCGCGCTGTTTGCACGCACCGGAGGCCACGGCCGACGGCGTCGGGCTGGCGTGCAGCGCACGGCAGTGCATAATGATCTGGCCCGGAATGTGAACGTGCACATCGATGTGCCACGGACCCGGGCGGAAACGAGCAGCAATGGCGTCATCGCGGGCACAGCAACCGCGTTCGCCCAGCATCCGTGACGTCGCACGGATCGCGGGCGTCTCCCACCAGACCGTCTCGCGGGTGCTGAACAACTCCGACGCCATCCGCGACGCCACGCGCGACAAGGTCCTGGCGGCGATGGAGCAGCTGCAGTACCGGCCGAACCGTGCGGCGCGGGCCCTGGTGACGAGCCGGACCCACACGATCGGCGTCCTCACCGCTCGCCGCGCCCACTACGGCCCGGCGGTCGCGCTGCAGGCGATCGAGGACGCGGCCATGCTCCGCGGGTACTCGGTGACGACGGCGAACATCGCCGAGGCGACCGACACCGCCGTGCGCGAGGGGCTCGGGCACCTGCTCGACCTCGACGTCGAGGGCATCGTCGTCATCGCACCCCAGCAGCGGGTGTTCGACCTGATCGAGGAACTCGGCATCCGCACGCCGTACGTCACGATGCGGGCCAGTGTCGGCGAGGACCCGACGGCCCTGTGGGTCGACCAGATGGAGGGCGCGAGACTCGCGACCGAGCACCTGCTCGACCTGGGCCACGAGTACATCCGGCACATCGCCGGCCCGCAGGACTGGATCGAGGCCGACGCCCGCATGCAGGGCTTCCTGCGCGCCATGTCGGATCGCGACATGTCCGTCGTCCCGCCGATCCTGGGCGACTGGACGGCGGACTTCGGTTACCACGCCGGCCGTGAACTCCTGCGGTGGCGGGACTGCACCGCGGTGTTCTGCTCGAACGACCAGATGGCCCTGGGCGTCATGCACGCAGCGCGCTCCTACGGGCTCGACGTGCCGGGCGACCTGTCGGTGGTCGGCTACGACGACATCCCCGAGGCGAAGCACTACTGGCCGCCGCTCACCACGGTGCAGGTCGACTTCGCCGAACTCGGACGCCGCTGCGTCGACCTGCTCCTGCCAGGCGAGGACGAGCTCCTGCGGCCGATCGACATCGTCCCGCAGCTCGTCGTGCGTGCGTCCACGGGAGCCCCGCGCAGCCGCTGACCCGACCGGTGGAACGTGCGGGACTCCGCACGATCACCCCAACGCGGGGGACGTGATCGGCCTGCTTCCGCCAGATCACGCAGGCCGTTACGGAAACGCGACCAATCCGAATTGACAGCCGCACCGGGGCTGTGCGTAAATTACCTCCGTCCAGCCGATGTGACCGTTCACATGAGCGTCACACGAGCAGGACACCGGACGCGACAACGAAGTCCACGCAGGCCACCTGCGCCCATTCGCTGCCGCAGCAGAACCACCCGAAGAACTGCCGCATCGCAGCGGCAGAAGGAGATGCACTGTGGCGTCAACCCCGATCGACACCGGCCTCGAGACCCGGTCGATCACCGCACCCGAGACCATCCTCGAGATGCGCTCGATCACCAAGGAGTTCCCTGGTGTGAAGGCGCTCTCCGACGTCTCCCTCAGCGTCCGCGCCGGCGAGATCCACGCGATCTGCGGCGAGAACGGCGCCGGCAAGTCGACCCTGATGAAGGTCCTCTCGGGCGTCTACCCCTACGGCACCTACAGCGGCGAGATCGTCTACGAGGGCGAAGAAGTCCGCTTCTCGAACATCAAGCAGTCCGAGCAGGCCGGCATCGTCATCATCCACCAGGAGCTGGCGCTCATCCCGGAGCTCTCGATCACCGAGAACCTGTTCCTCGGCAACGAGCCCGGCCGCTTCGGGCGCATCGACTGGACCGCCGCGCAGCTCCGTGCGCAGGACCTGCTCGCCCGCGTGGGCCTGGCCGACGACCCGGACACGCAGATCAAGAACCTCGGTGTCGGCAAGCAGCAGCTCGTCGAGATCGCGAAGGCCCTGCACAAGGACGTCAAGCTCCTCATCCTCGACGAGCCGACCGCCGCGCTCAACGAGAACGACTCGCAGCACCTGCTCGACCTGATCGTCGGGCTGAAGGCCAAGGGCATCGCGAGCATCATCATCAGCCACAAGCTCAACGAGATCGAGCAGATCGCCGACGAGATCACGATCATCCGCGACGGCAAGGCCATCGAGACGCTCAACGTCAAGGCGGACGGCGTCAACGAGGACCGCATCATCCGCGGCATGGTCGGCCGTTCGCTCGAGAGCCGGTTCCCGGATCGCACTCCGAAGATCGGCGAGACCTTCTTCGAGGTCCGCAACTGGACCGTGCAGCACCCGCTCGACTCGTCACGTCTGGTCTGCAAGGGCTCGAACTTCTACGTCCGCCGCGGTGAGATCGTCGGCTTCGCGGGCCTGATGGGCGCCGGACGCACCGAGCTCGCGATGAGCCTGTTCGGTCGCTCGTACGGCACCTGGCTCGACGGCCAGATCATCAAGGACGGCCGCGAGATCAAGGTCACGAACGTCCAGCAGGCGATCGAGAACGGCCTCGGCTACGTCTCCGAGGACCGCAAGGCGCTCGGCCTGAACCTGCTCGACACGGTGAAGCGTTCGACGGTCGCCGCCGACCTGAAGAAGATCTCGAAGGTCGGCGTCGTCGACTCGCTCGAGGAGTACTCCGTCGCCGAGAAGTACCGCAAGATGCTCCGCACCAAGGTGCCGAGCGTCGAGGACAACGTCGGCAAGCTGTCCGGTGGCAACCAGCAGAAGGTCGTCCTGTCCAAGTGGATGTTCACCGACCCGGACATCCTGATCCTCGACGAACCCACCCGCGGCATCGACGTGGGCGCGAAGTTCGAGATCTACGGCATCATCCAGCAGCTCGCGGCCGAGGGGAAGGGCATCATCCTCATCTCGTCCGAGCTCCCCGAACTCCTCGGTCTCTCCGACCGGATCTACACCATCTTCGAGGGTCAGATCACCGCTGACCTCCCGGCCGACCAGGCCGATCCCGAATCGCTCATGCGCAGCATGACCTCCGCGCGGAAGGGCGCCACCGCCTCATGAACAACCTGAAACTGCTCTTCGGCAAGGGCAACAGCATCGGCCAGTACGGCATGATCATCGCCCTCATCGTGCTGTTGGTCTTCTTCTCGGTCACGACGAACGGGCTCATCCTCGAGCCGACCAACGTCATCAACCTGTTCCTGCAGTACTCGTACATCCTGATCCTGGCGCTCGGCATGGTCATGGTCATCATCGCGGGGCACATCGACCTGTCGGTGGGGTCCGTCGCAGCGGTCGTCGGCATCGTCGTGGCGCAGTCCATGGCCGTGTGGGACTTCCCGGTGTGGGCCGCCATCATCCTGGGTCTCGCGTGCGGTGCCCTGATCGGTGCGTGGCAGGGCTTCTGGGTCGCGTTCGTGAAGGTCCCGGCCTTCATCGTGACGCTGGCCGGTCAGCTCATCTTCCGTGGTGTGAACCAGATCATCGGCAACTCGACGTCGGTCCCCGTCCCGGACGCCTTCACCCCGATCGGTGCCGGCTTCCTCGGTGACTTCGGCCCCGACTTCGGCTTCAGCAACGGCACGCTCCTCATCGGCCTCGTCACGATCCTCGCGCTCATCATCATCGAGGCCCGTGGCCGTGCCCGCCGTCGGAAGATGCAGGCCGAGGTCCCGCCGCTGTGGGTCTCGATCGTCCGCACCGGCATCCTGGTCGCCGTCACGCTCGTCGCCACGTACCTGTTCGGCGCCGGCCCGGTCGGCACCTCGGTCCCGATCGTCGCGATCATCCTCGGTGTCCTGACCATCATCTACGGCTTCGTCACGAAGAACACGATCTTCGGTCGCCAGGTCTACGCCGTCGGTGGCAACGCCAACGCCGCCGTCCTGTCCGGCGTCTCGGCGCGACGGGTCAACTTCTTCGTCATGATGAACATGTCGATCCTCGCCGCGATCGCGGGCATGGTGTTCGTCGCCTACTCCGGCGCCTCGGGCCCCGCGGACGGCACCGGCTGGGAGCTCGACGCGATCGCCGCCGTGTTCGTCGGTGGTGCTGCGGTCGCCGGTGGCGTCGGCACGATCTCGGGCTCGATCATCGGTGGTCTCGTGATGGCGCTGCTGTCGAACGGTCTGCAGCTCATGGGCCTCGAGTCCAACCAGGTGCAGATCATCCGCGGTCTGGTCCTCCTCGTGGCCGTCGCCTTCGACGTCTACTCGAAGTCGCAGGGTCGTCCGTCCCTGATCGGCGGCATGCTGCGGCAGTTCCAGCGGAAGGACACCGAGCAGAACACGGTGGCCGCCCAGCAGCCGCGGTCCATCGAGGACCAGCCGGACAAGATCACCCTCCCCTAGTCCAACCCTTCCCCTCACAGCACCACCACCTCAACGAAGAGAAAGCAATCTCATGCGCAAGAAGCTCATCGCTGGCATCGGTCTGGCACTCGTCGCGGGCCTGGCCCTCAGCGGCTGCTCGGCACGCGGCTCGTCCGACGACGCCGGCAGCACCAGCAGCATCAAGAAGGGCGACCTCATCGGCGTCGCCCTGCCGGCCAAGACCTCGCAGAACTGGGTCCTCGCGGGTGCAGCCTTCAAGAAGTCCATCGAGGACGCCGGCTTCAAGGCCGACATCCAGTACGCCAACGCCGGCAACCCCGTTCCGGACCAGCAGTCGCAGATCTCGGGCATGATCACCAAGGGCGCCAAGGCCGTCATCATCGGTGCCGCCGACGGTTCGCAGCTGACCGCGCAGGTCAAGTCCGCCAAGGACCGTGGCGCCGTCGTCATCGCCTGGGACCGCAACATCCTGAACACGAAGAACGTCGACTACTACGTGGCGTTCAACAACTTCAAGGTCGGCCAGCTCCAGGCCGAGGCGCTGCTCAAGGGCCTCGAGGAGAAGAAGGGCGACAAGCCGTACAACGTCGAGCTCTTCGCCGGTTCGCCGGACGACGCCAACGCGACCGTGTTCTTCAACGGTGCGATGGACGTCCTGCAGCCGAAGATCGACGACGGCACGATCAAGGTCGTCTCCGGCCAGACGACGTTCCAGAAGGTCGTCACGCAGGGCTGGCTCGCGCAGAAGGCCCAGTCGCGCATGACCGACCTGCTCTCGCAGTACTACACGGGTGACACCGAGCTCGACGGCGTCCTGTCGCCGAACGACACCCTTGCCCGTGCGATCCTCACCGCGACCAAGGCCGCCGGCAAGGACAACCCCGTCGTGACGGGCCAGGACTCGGAGACCGCGTCCATCCCGCTCATCATGAAGGGCACGCAGTACTCGACGATCTTCAAGGACACGTCGAAGGAGGCCCAGGCGGCCGTCGACCTCGTCTCCACGCTGTCGAAGGGCGACAAGCCCGACACGAAGATGGACAAGACGAACAACTACAACGGCAAGAAGACGGTCCCCGCGATCGAGCTCACGCCGGTCCTGGTCACCAAGGACAACGCCGTCGAGGCCTACAAGGGCAACGACACCCTCGAGGAGCTCGCCAAGAAGGGCTGATCTCCCCAGCACCACGGACGGCCCCGTCTCGCTTCGGCGAGACGGGGCCGTCCTGCGTCGTCCTGGGGCCGGCCACGGTCGGACGGGAGGCCCGGGGCACGTCGTGATCCGTGCCTCCCGTCCGCCGTGCACGCACGTCCGGTGCCCGCGCGACCCGCCGGGTCAGGACCGGGTCGCGCGCAACCGACGCGCCGCCTCCGCCAGGTGCGGCACGTCGGTGTGGGCGGTGCCGAACACCACCGCGCGGGTGGTGTCGAAGTAGCGCCGGGTCAGGCGTTCGCCGAGGTCGGACACCCGCGACCACGGGATGTCCGGCTCGCTCGCGGTGACGGTGCTCGGCAGGACGCGGACCGCCTCGCCGATCTCGACCAGGCGCATCCGGACCGCGTCGTGCACCAGGTCCTCCGGCAGGCGCGCGTCCCCCACGTAGCGCCGGATCGCCTCGCACGCACCGATGACGTCGTCGAGTCGGTCCCGGACCAGGCGGTGCGTCGTCGGGTCCTGGCTCACAGCGGCACCGCGCGGCGGACGACCTCGGGGCTCATGCCGGCGGCGTCCACGACGTCGACGCGCACGCCGAGCAGCCGTTCGGCGGCGTCCTGGATCCGCATCAGCGCGAAGATGCCGAGCCCCGCGTCGACGTCGATCATCAGGTCGACGTCGCTGCCCGGGCCGTCCTCACCGCGGGCGACGCTGCCGAACAAGCGCGGGTTCCGACCGCCGAACCGTTCGACGACGGTGATCAGGTCCTGCCGTGCGGCGGCGACGCGTTCGCGCAGGGGTGGCGGGTCCTCGACCGGCAGCAGGTCGATCGACGTGGTGAAGCCCGCGGCCCGGAGCATGCGCTGGAGCGCGGCGAGCGAGGGTTCGCGCCGGCCGTTCTCGTACGTGCTGATGACGCTCTGCGTGACACCGGCCCGCCGGGCGAGCTGCACCTGCGTGAGTTCGGCGCGTTCTCGGGCATCGCGGATGAGCGCGGCCGCCGACACCGTCGGCGCCGAACGTGGAGGGACTGCGGACATGCTGCAACGATACACAGAATGCGACATTTCGTCCGCTGGATGACGCGAGTCCTTGACCCGTTACGACGACATCGATGTCGTGCGACGTCGGTGGAGTCGTTCCGGGTCGGGCGAACCGCGGTCAGGGGCGCGCTGAGACGTCCGCGCGGTGGAAGTTCTGCGCCGAGCGCGACGGCGTCGGGCCGCGCTGGCCCTGGTACCGCGACTGGTACTCGGCCGAGCCGTACGGCTTGTCGGCGGGACTGGACAGCTGGAAGAAGCAGAGCTGCCCGATCTTCATGCCGGGCCAGAGCTTGATCGGCAGCGTCGCGACGTTCGAGAGCTCGAGCGTGACGTGCCCGGAGAACCCGGGGTCGATGAACCCGGCGGTCGAGTGGGTCAGCAGCCCGAGGCGGCCGAGCGAGCTCTTGCCCTCGAGCCGCGCGGCGATGTCGTCGGGCAGCGTGACGACCTCGTACGTCGAGCCGAGCACGAACTCGCCGGGGTGCAGCACGAACGCTTCGTCCGGGTCGGTCTCGACCAGCCGGGTCAGGTCGGGCTGGTCGACCGCCGGGTCGATGTGCGGGTACTTGTGGTTGTCGAACAGCCGGAAGAACTTGTCGAGCCGGACGTCGATGCTCGACGGCTGGACGAGCGAGGCGTCGTGGGGGTCGAGACCGATCCGGCCCTCGGCGAGCTGGGCGGTGATGTCGCGATCGGAGAGCAGCACGCCGTGCAGCCTAGCGGCAGCGGACCCCCGCCGATATGCTGCGAGGCTGTCCGAGGCCGGGCGGCGTCGCACCGCCGGGAGGAACCGACATGACCGCGTACACCGTCCACGAACTCGTGGTCCCCGCCACGATGGACGACGACCCGGGGACCGTGCAGGCGTTCCGCGAATGGCTCGCTGTGTCCGACGCCGCCGAGGTCGCGGTGCACGGACTCCGTGAACTCGTGTGGGTACCGGACGAGTACCTGCCGATGTGCCACGAGCCAGGAGCTCCGAGCCGCCTGTTCGCGGTGCGCGACGAGACCGGCGCGACGGTCGCCGCCGGGTCGTACGACACCAAGCAGGAACCGGGCACGAGCAACTGCTGGCTGGCCGTCGGTGTCGCGCCCGAGCACGTGCGTCGCGGGGTCGGGACACTGCTCGCCGACCACCTCGAGGGCATCGCCCGAGCCGAGGGACGCACGCAGTGCAAGACGTACGCCGTGTCCCGCCAGGTGGGTCCGGCGTCCGGACCCGGGTACGTGCAGGCGCCGACGGGATTCGGTGCCGTGCCCGAGGACGAAGCGGGGGTCCGGTTCCTGACCCGCCGCGGCTGGCGGTTCGGGCAGGTGAACCGGATCAGCCGGCTGCCACTGCCCGCCGACCACTCCGTCGTGCGCGAGCTGCACGACCGGGCGTCGGCCGCTGCCGGACCGGACTACGCGGTGCACGCCTGGACGGGCCGGACCCCCGATGAGTGGCTCGAGGGCATCGCGCTGCTCGAGACCCGGATGAGCACCGATGCGCCGTCCGGCGACATGGACGAACCCGAGGACGTCTGGACCCCCGAACGACTGCGCGCCCACGAGGACGAGCTCGCCCGGGCACCGCGCACCATGCTCACCGTCGCGGTCGAGCACGTCCCGAGCGGGATCCTGGCCGGCTTCACGCAGGTGGCGGTGCCGGACGACTCCGCGCGCGCCGCGATGCAGTGGGACACCCTGGTGCTGCGGGAGCACCGCGGCCACCGGCTCGGGTGGCTGCTCAAGGTGGTCGGGATCGAGGAGCTGGAGCGGCGCTTCCCGGGCCGACCGTCGATCATCACGTTCAACGCGGAGGAGAACCGCCCGATGCTCGACGTGAACGAGGCCGTCGGGTTCGTGGGCGTCGGCAGCGAGGGGATCTGGGAACACCGCCCGGCGTAGGGTTCCCCCATGGCGCGCTCACGGGGGATGGACGATCTGGTCAGCGACGGGGTCTTCCTGGCCTGGGAGGCGCAGCTGCAGCTCGCCGACCGGTACGACGACCACGAACGCTGGAACGTCGACCTCGCCGCCGGCACCCTGCAGTTCGTCGGGCCGCACCCAGGTGAGTTCCGCATCCAGCTCCTGGGCTCGGCCGCACCGGGGCCGCGCAGCTGGCTCTGGGGCTGGGCGAACCCGTCGCAGTACCCCGCGTCGGTGCTCGCCGCCGCGAACGCCACCCGCGCGCTGGGCGAACGGCTCGGTGTCCCGGAACTCGTGCAGGGCGAGGTCCCGTTCGGCGAGCACCGGCAGGCCGACGCCGCAGACGCCGGGTACGAGTTCGCGTGGGACATGTCGATCGCGGCACGGCTGGCGACCGGTTCGTGGTTCGGCTTCGGCGGCCACGTCGGTGGGGGTTCCCGGCTGTGGGTCCTGTTCGAGGACGTCCTGTTCGTGCCGCCGACGGTCCCCCGGATGGTGCGGGTCTTCAGTGAGGGCCTGCAGACGACCGAGGTGCGCGACCACCGCCGCGCCGTGGGGAGCTGGGCGTCGCTCCGCGGTGTCCCCTGGGACGGGCGCACGCTGACGTTGGCGGACGGGACCATCACGGTCGACTTCGACGAGCTGGGCCGGATCCGCGACCTGCAGGGGTCGTCGGCGCGAGCCTGAGGCGGGCCGCAGCGCGCGCTGCGGACTGACACCGCTCCTCCAGACCGACCCGCCTACCATGGAGGGTCCGCGGTCTCGCGGACGCACGCGTCCCTGGAACAAGGTTGATGACCGTCACGTCCCCCGCAACCCAGCCCGGAGGCCCGGCGCCGGAATCCGCGCCCGTCACCGCACGCACGTCCACCGTCGCGACCGTGCTGGTCGTCGCGATCCCGCTCGCCGTCGCGTGCTCGCTCCTCGGGCTGACGATCACCGGAGCGTTCACCGCGAACCAGCAGCTGGTGTCCGCCGGTGACGTCGTCGAGTACGGCCTGCCGATCGCCCGCGTGGTGCACGACACCATGGCGGCCCTGACGGTCGGCCTGCTCATCGTCGCCGCGTTTGCGCTGCCGGCGCAGAAGAAGGACCACCGGGCACTCTCGAGCGTGCAGCACCGCGCCACGCGCTGGGCGGCGGCGACGGGATCGGTCTGGTTCCTCGCGGCTGCCGTCACCGTCGTGCTGACCGGCGCCAACACCCTCGGCGTCCCGCTCACCAGTCCGGTGTTCGCCCGCAACTTCATGCTGTTCGCGTTCCAGGTCGAGATCGGTCAGGCGCTCGTGGTCTCGGCGGCGGCGATCCTCATCGCGACCGTGATCGCCGCGTTCGCCACCCGGGTCACGACGCTCGCCGTCGCCACGGTGTTCGGCCTCTTCGCGCTGCTCCCCCTGGCGCTGTCCGGCCACGCCGCCGGCTCGCTCGAGCACGCCAACGCGGTGAACTCGCTCGCGATCCACCTGATCGGGGTGTGCGTCTGGGCCGGTGGGCTCGTCGCCGTGGTGCTGCTGCGCACCCGCACGAAGGGCGCGACCGGACGGGTGGTCTCCCGCTACTCGACGTTGGCCGGCTGGTCGTTCGGTGCCGTCGCGTTCTCCGGCATCGTCAACGCCTCGCTGCGGCTGACCGGTCCGCTCGACCTCGTCACGACGCCCTACGGGGCACTCATCACGGTCAAGGCGACCATCCTCGTGCTGCTCGGGATCGCCGGCGTCGTGCAGCGCCGCAAGCTCGTGCCCGGGCTGCTCCGCGCGCCGCTCGACCGTCGCCGGTTCACCCGGTTCGCGCTGGCCGAGATCGTCTTCATGGCCGTCGCGATCGGCGTCTCGGTCGCCGTGTCACGCTCCCAGCCGCCGATCCCGCAGACGCCCGAGACGGGGGAGGACACCCGCTCCGGCCTGATCGGGTTCCCGTTCCCGCCGGCGCAGACGATGCAGACGTACCTGACCCAGTGGCACATCGACTGGGTGTGGCTCGGGCTCGCCGTCGTCGGGGCCGTCTGGTACCTGCTCGCCGTGCGGAAGCTCCGGAAGCGCGGCGACAAGTGGCCCGTCGGGCGCACCATCGCGTGGGTCATCGGCTGCGCCCTGTTCATCTGGACCACCTCGGCCGGCCCAGCCGTGTACGGCATGATCCACTTCTCGTCGCACATGGTCCAGCACATGCTGCTCATGATGTTCGTGCCGCTGCCGCTCGTGCTCGGTGGTCCGGTGCTCCTGGCCATGCGCACCCTGCCGGTCCGGAACGACGGCTCCCGCGGGGCCCGCGAGTGGCTCATGCTCTTCGTGCACTCGCGGTACATGCAGTTCATGGGCAAGCCCGCCGTCGCCGGTGTCATCTTCGCCGGGTCGCTCGTGGTGTTCTACTTCACGCCGGCGTACCAGGCGGCGATGCAGTCGCACGAGTGGCACGTGGCGATGGTCGTCCACTTCGTGTTGAGTGGCTACCTGTTCTTCTGGGTGTTCGTCGGCGTCGACCCGGGGCCGAAGCGTCCGCCGTACCCGATCCTGATCATCGCGCTGCTCGCGACGCTGGCCTTCCACGCGTTCTTCGGGGTCGCCGTGATGACCTCGCAGTCGGTGTTCGCGATCGACTGGTTCCACGCCCTCGGCCAGACGAACGACGCGGCGTTGCTCGACGACCAGCACACCGGCGGCGGCATCGCCTGGGGCGCCTCCGAGCTGCCCATGGTCTTCGTGGCGTTGCTCGTGGTGCGGAACTGGATCCGGACGGACAAGCGTGACGCGAAGCGGCTCGACCGCAAGGCCGAACGCGACGGTGACGCCGACCTGAAGGCGTACAACGAACGCCTGGCCGCGATCAACGCGTCGGACAGCGCGCGCCGCGACTGACGGTCGCGCGACGCACCTTCCTCGAACGCGGACGGCGCCCCGGGCAGTTGCCCGGGGCGCCGTCCGCGTCGTGCAGTCCGTTACTCCGCGGTGGTGTCGGCGATCGCGCCGCGAGCGGTACGGGTGCGACGGACCATCAGAAGTGCCAGGCCCGCGATGAGCAGTGCCGCCGCCAGTGCCACGGCGGTGCCGACGGCGACGGGCGAGCCCGTGAACGCAAGCGCACCGGTGGCGGTCGGTGCGGGCGTGGCGGACGCGGTGGCCGATGCCGACGGGACGACCGGTGCCGCCGTCGCCGACGGATCAGCCGAGGCGGACGGTGCCGGAGCGGGCGCCGAGGTCGACGGCGCGGTCGGCTCGTCCGTGGGCCCCGGCGTCGGCTCGACGACGGGGAGCGCCGCGACGACGATCACGAGCGCGCTGCTCGACGCCGCGAACGACGCGTCACCGCTGTAGGCGGCAGTGACCGTGTTCGTGCCGACCGGCAGGGCGTCGGTCTCGCAGCTCGTCTCGGGCAGGGTGACGGAGCACAGGACGGTCCCGTCCGCGGCCGTGAAGGTCACGGTGCCGGTGGCGCCGGTGGGCAGGCCGGACGCGGTCAGGCGGACCTTCGAGCCGACGACCGGAGCCGTCGCGTCGGTGCTCGCCACGAGCTCCGTCGACTGCGCGGTGACGACCAGCTCGAACGGCGCACCGTCGGCGGCCTCGTAGTTGTCGTCGCCGCTGTAGCGGGGGTGCACGGTGTACGTGCCACCCGGCAGGTCGGACGGGATCGCGCACGTGGTCTCGGGCAGCGTCGCGGTGCACAGGACGGTGCCGTCGTCGGTGACGTACTCGATGGTGCCGGTGGCGTCCTCGGGCACGTTCGGGGTGGCGAGCGTGGTGGTCTCGCCGTGCGTGACCGTCACCGTGGTGTCGGGTGCGGTCGGCTCGCCGCCGTCGCTCGGGTCACCGCCCTCGCTCGGGTCGCCACCGCCGGTACCGGGCTGGGTACCGATGGTCGCCGTGGCCTTGCGGACGGTCAGGTCCACTGCGACCGAGGTCGAGTCGGCGTGCAGCGCGTCGCCGGAGTAGACGGCGGTCACCGTGTGCGCGCCGGCGCCGAGACCCTCGGCCACGCAGCTCGTGTCGGGGAGCGTCGCCGTGCACAGGACGGTGGAGCCCTCGCGGTACTCGACCGAGCCGGTCGGCGCGGCGACCGTCTCCGAACCGGAGCCCAGGCCGGTCACGTCGAGCGTGATCCGTTCGCCGTAGGCGGCGGACGTCGGGGTCGACTGGACCGTGACCTCGGTGGGGACCTTGGTCACGGTGAGCGCCGCGGTGCCGGTGGCACCGGTGTGGTCGGCGTCTCCCCGGTACGAGGCGGTGACCCCGGTCGTACCGACCTTCGAGGTCGGGACGTCGCACGAGGCAGCGCCGTCGACGATCTTCGCCGTGCAGAGCTCGGCGCCGGACTCGGTGTCGGTGAAGACCACGGAGCCCGTGGGTGCGGTGGCGCCGGACTCCACGGAGGAGCCGACCTTCGCGGTCAGCGTGGCGGTGTCACCGACGGTCGCGGTGGCGTCGGCGACCGTGAGCGTCGTGCCCTGCTGCTCGACGGTCAGGGCGCGGGTCACGGTGACCGCCTCGGCGTCGGTCGACGCCAGGACGGTGGAGATCGTCGCGGTGCGCGCTGCGCCGGTGACCGAGTACGGGATGGAGAGGGTCGGCAGCTCGGTGCCAGCGGCCAGGGGGGACGCGGCGTCGACGGCCTGGTCGCACGTGACGACCTGCCCGACGGGCGGCTGGCAGGTCCAGCCCGCACCGGTCACGCCGGAGACGTCGGGCGTGACGCCCGCCGGGAACGTGGTGGTGGTACGCACGAGCTGCGACTCGGAGCCACCGTCGGCCGAGACGGTGGGGGTGACCGTGTACGCGCCGGAACCGGCGTGCGCGACGGTGGCCGTGCCTCCCGTGCTGGCGGTCAGCACCGGCACCGGACCGGCGGCCGTCGTGGTGCGGAGGTAGTTGACCTCGTGGATGTCGTTCTGTCCGCCGGTGCCCGCGACCCAGCCGTAGGTGAGCTTGTAGGGGTAGCCGGTGGCGGGGTCGACCCACGACGGATCGACGTTCGCGGCGTTGCCGGCGGTCAGCTTCGGCAGAGCGCCCCGGACGATCTGCTGCGTGCCGCCGATGGACGTGAAGACGACCGCGTACTGGCCGGCGGGGACGGACACCGCGGTGTTCTCCTGCGCCGCGAGCGTCGATGCCGTCGGGTTGATCACGATCTCGACGGGGACCTTGGCCTGGTCGCGGTTCGTGACGCCGGTCTTGTTGAGCGAGCCGTTGACCACGGTGCGGGACTGCACGCAGTAGCCGGTGCCGCCGTCGCCGGGGCCACGGACCGTGACGGCGTTCGGCGTGAGGGTGCCGTTCGTCGCCTGGTCGGACGCGCACCCCGTGCCGCCGAACTGGCGGTTGCCGAAGTTGCCGTAGCGGTCGAGGCCGATGCCGAGGTACGCGTGGGACAGGCCCTGCGCGGTGTTCGTGGTGCTCGCGCTGTACCCGAGCGAACCGCCCAGGTAGCCGATCTTCGCCGGCACGGTCGGGTTGTACGGATCGGTGGCGGCGAGGTAGAAGACGATGCCGTCGGCCGAGGAGCCGTTGTACTGGTAGCTGTCGAAGACCGCGTCGATGCCCTTGGTGATCGGCACGGACTGCTTCGCGCCCAGGCCACCGGCCTGGTTGTTCACCGCACCGGTCAGGCGGAGCGCTCCGCTGCCGTCGGCGTCCGTGGCACCCGCGCAGGTCGGGACCGAGCCGGTGTTCGAGGAGCCGGCGGACGGCTTCGCCGTCAGGCACGCGACGTTCGCGGCACCGGACTGCGTCGACGGCAGGATGTAGGCGTTGCCGGCGCTCGCGCCGGTGAACCCCTCGTTCACGAAGGTGGTCTGCGCGGGGGCCGCGGCGGACGCGGTGGTCGCGCCGACCCCGACGAGCGCGATGCCCGCGAGTCCGGCGACGACGACGCCGGTGAGGATCTTGCGAGCGCGCGCGACGGCGCGCCCCTGGTGGTGTGTACGCACTGGAGCCCTGTTCAGTGAGAAGGGTGCCGACGAGGAGCGTGCTCGCCCGGCTCGTCGGCTCGGGTCCTCACACCGTAGAGCGGCCTTGGGTACTCGCGGGTCTCGAAACCTGAGTTCTCACCACAACTGGGGGCACGGCCTGGCCGATCCCCGCGACGACCCGCTCCGTCAGTCGCCGTGGACTATGCAGACCGCGTCGAGGTCCAGTGCGGCCTCGAGCGCCGCCGAGATCCCCGACTCGCCGTCGGAGCCAGCGGGGGTGACGGTGTCCACCCACCACAGCGGCGTCGCGATCGTGGGGGCGTCCGGCAGGATCCGCTCGACCTCGTCGAACGAGTCCACCCGCCGCACCCCGAGCACCGTGATCACCGGGTGGGTGGCGTCGCGGCAGACCTGCAGCATCGGGCCGTCGTCGAGGGCGCGGACACCCCAGGACTCGTCGTGCAGGAGCAACGCCTCGGCGACCTCCCGCGTCTCGACCGGGCGACGGCAGAGCATGGTGACGTCACGGGGCACCGTGACCGCCCGTCACCCGGGCGTCCCGCACGTGCCCGTCGAGCGTGCCCTCGTCGTGGGCGGGATCGAGCGGTGCTCCGCCGACGAGCTGCAGGAAGCGGTCCTCGTCGATGCGGTCGAGGAAGGACTCGAGGGCCTCCCAGCCGTCCTCGAAGCGGACGATCATGCCGCCGTCGGCGCTGTCCGTGTCGCCGTCCTCGCTCCGGTCGCCGTCGGCCCCGGACCGGGTGCCGAACGTCGCCGTCGTGGTGCGCGGCGGTGGCCAGACCCCGTCACGGTCGAGGAACTCGGATGCTTCGGGCCCGACGACGACGGCGAGCGGCGACGGCTCGCCGTGCGACACCGCGCGGACCAGGTGGTCGGCGTCTCCGCGGCGCTGCATGACCACACCGAAGACCGGCACCACCTGGTCAGCGACCTGCTGGACGGCGTCGAACAGGCGGTTCGCGAGCTCCGGGTCGGTGTTCTCCTCGGGCACGGTGAGCACGGCGGACATCGTCTCGACGACGACACCACCGACCAGGTGAGCGGTCATGGTGGCGGAGAAGCCCTCGCCCACGGCGTACGACGTCGACACCCCGGGCGCCTCGTGCTTGGCGTACTGCGTGACGACCCAGCGGTCCCACGGCACGGTGAGTGGTTCGGCGGTGCCCCAGCGGGTGGGGCAGGTCCCAACGGTGTGGCACAGGGCCTCGATCGCGGATCCCATGTCCACGGCGCGCTCGGCGTGGTGGCGGAGGGTCAGGTCGATGCTGATCTGGCGGACGGAGTCCGCCGAGACGGGGTGCTCGGGCGACGGTGTGCCGACGAGTTCGGGACCACGGTGCACGAAGTCCTCGATGCCCGAGGCGGCGACGCCCGTCCGGCCGTCCCGGAGCGTGCCGTCGAAGTCCGCGACGGCCCACGCGGCACCGTACGCCCCGAGCGCGTGCCGGAGGGCCGGGGTGATCGCGGATTCCCGTCCGGTCCGCAGCACGACCGTGCGGCCGGCGTCCGCCGACCGACGGAGCAGTGAGGCGAGCGCGTCGGTCAGCCACACGACCGGCGAGGCGGACTCGACCACGATGGCGGGACCGACCACGTCGTCGATGAGGGGATGCCTGACCATCCGGTCCTCCTCGGGTTCTTCGGCGCTGGAACTCCCTGGACGGTACACACGAGGACGACACCTGTCCGTCAGGCTGGCGTGCTCACAGCGGAGACTCGGGAGGCACGACACACGCCCGGCAGGAGGCGTACGGTGCGCGGGCGGCTGGCTTCCAGGCGAGAATCCGCTAGGCTTGCCGAGTCCCGTTCTGCGGGGCGCGCGAGTGTAGTTCAATGGTAGAACTCCAGCTTCCCAAGCTGGTAGCGCGGGTTCGATTCCCGTCACTCGCTCCAACTAGCATCGTGCTGTGGAGTCCAAGCCGGCATCTGTCCTCAAGGCGATCAGGGCCGAGATCATCGCCGGCACGCTCGCACGTGGCTCCCGGTTGAAGGAAGACGTCCTCGCCGAGCGCTTCGGCGTCTCGCGGGTCCCGGTGCGCGAGGCCCTCCGGCAGCTGGAGACCGAGGGCTTCGTCGAGTCCGAGAAGTTCAAGGGCGTCCGGGTCGCCGACTCCTCGACCGAGGTGGTCATCGAGCTCATGCAGATCCGCCGCGGGCTCGAGGTACTGGCTGCCGAGCTCGCCGCTCGTCGCCAGGGTGGCGAGTGCGCCGACCTGCTCCGCGCCGTCGGCCACGAGGAACGGTCCGACCAAGAGGTCGAGGCCGCGCAGTCGCCGCGGTTCGCGTTCCACGGGCTGGTGGCGCGGGCCTCGGGGAACGGCCGGCTCGAGACGATGATCGACCACCTCATCCACCAGACGGCCTGGGCCTTCGAGCGCGTCACACAGGAGGAGGTCGCGTCGAGCAGCGACGACCACACCGCCGTCGCCGGTGCGATCCTCCGCGGCGCCTCGGTGCAAGCGGGACTGCTGATGGACGAGCACCTGCGCCGCGACGAGGCGATCTACCGGGCCCTGAACCCGTAGGAACGTATACAAAACGAGAACGTAGTCCGCCGGAAACCAGCCCGAAACAGCTTTTCGTATACAAAAGAGTGACCACACGGTGCACCCACCTCACTCTTCCCCCGCTGGAGTTACGAATGACTGCTGTAACCCGCTCCACCGCACCAACCCGAACCGCTTCCGCCACCCCGTCCTCCGGCGGCGTCGGATCCGCCCTCGACTCGATCGGCTTCACCCGGGCCCAGTTCTGGGTCCTCATGCTCATCCTCGCCGGGGAGTTCTTCGACACGCTCGAACAGAACTCCATCGGCGCGATGGCCACCAACATCAAGGCCTCGCTCGCCATCGGCGACGTCCAGCTCTCCACGATCAACACCGCCACCGTCCTGGGTGGCCTGGTCGGCCGGTTCCTGGCCGGCTGGCTCGCCGACAAGTACGGTCGGCGGTTCTCGCTCGGGCTCAACCTGCTCGTCTACACGCTCGGCGGCCTCCTCAGCGCCGTCTCCTTCAACTTCGACATGCTGCTCGTCAGC
This sequence comes from Curtobacterium sp. JUb34, assembly GCF_003755065.1. Taxonomy (NCBI): domain Bacteria; kingdom Bacillati; phylum Actinomycetota; class Actinomycetes; order Micrococcales; family Microbacteriaceae; genus Curtobacterium; species Curtobacterium sp. JUb34. Next base: position 342,041 of record NZ_RJVH01000001.1, read on the forward strand.
CGGTTCATCGTCGGGATCGGCGTCGGCGGCGAGTTCATGATCGGCATCGCGATGCTGTCCGAGATGGTGGCCACCAAGTACCGCGGCGGCCTCATCGCCACCATCAACGTCGGCGCCGGCGGCATCGGCAACTTCATCTCCTACGGCCTGTTCCTGCTGCTGCTCGGGCCACTTGCCGTCCCGCTCGGCGGCGACGACCACGTCTGGCGCTGGACGTTCGTGATCCTGGCGATCCCCGCCCTGTTCGTCGTCCTGTACCGCCGCAAGCTGCCCGAGACGCCTCGCTGGCTGCTGTCGAAGGGCCGGGTCGACGAAGCGAACCGTTCGCTCGCGGTCCTCGCCTCGAACACGCTCACCCCGCCCGCCGACGCCGCTCCCCCGGTGCGCCTGACGCCGGCCGACCTGCCCCCGGTCGCTCTGCACTCGTCACCAGCAGCGGTGTTCCACAAGCTGGTGCTCCGCCGGACGATCGCCATCGGCGTCGCCTCGTGGATGGCCTTCGGTGTGCAGGTCACGCTGAACTTCCTGATGCCGACCCTGCTCGTCGAGCGTGGGTACACCGTGTCGCAGAGCCTGCTCTACACGATGATCATGAACATCGGATCGCTCCTCGGGTGCACGGCAGCGGCGCTCCTCGCCAACCGCGTCGGACGACGGCCCCTCATCACGGTCGCGGGCATCCTCGGCTGCCTCACCGCCCTGGCGTTCGCGGCCTTCGGCAACGACACCGCCGCGATCCTGGTGCTCGGCGCCCTGTTCCAGTTCTTCACGATGCTGACGAACACCACCCTCGCGGCGTGGACCGCCGAGGTCTACCCGACCGCGATCCGTGCCTCCGGCGCCTCGATCGTCAACGGCATCGGCAACATCGCCGGAGCGGTCATGCCGTTCGCCGCGATCGCGCTGTACGGCTCGTGGGCCTTCGCCGGCGTCTTCGGACTCGCCGCCGTCATGTACGCGATCCTCGTGGTCGCGTCACGCTTCGCCCCGGAGACCCGTGGCCGGTCGCTCGAGGACGTCAACGAGAACGCCCTCTCGACCACCGCCGCCTGACCCACCTGACCACCCGCACCAACCGCACCACCCCGGTGGGCCGGACACCCCGGCCCACCACCCCACGATCGGAGCACACCATGGACACCCTGAAGATCTCGGCGACCGCGAACGGCCTCAACTACCTGCCCGAGTACGTCGCCGACGTCGGCGGTCTGTTCGCCGAGCGCGGCCTGTCCGTCACTGCGAAGGCCTGCGACCCGTGGACCGGCGTCCTCGACGACATCGACTCGCACGAGGCCGACCTCGCCCTCGGCGGTCTCTGGGTCCCCGCGATGTACGCCGGGACCCCGCGGAAGCTGTCGGTCGTGGGACAGCTCAACCACGGGTTCCCGATGACCATCGTCGCCCGCGACGAGACCGCCCCGATCACGCTCGACTGGCTCGCCGGCAAGGTCGTCCTGGCCCCCGGCGCCGGCGGCAGCGCCCCGTACGAGTTCACGGCCGGGCTCGTCCGCGAGGCCGGGTTCGACGTCGCGGCGACCCGCTTCGTCCGCGACCTGTCGACCGCGATGCTCGTCGAGCTGTACCAGGGCGGGCTCGGTGACGCGATCATCCTCGACCTCGTCTCCGCCCAGGAACTCGTCGCCGCCGGCGGGGGCACGATCGTCTTCCGGCACCTCGACGCCGGTGGCGTGATGCCGAACAGCGTCTACTACACGCGTACGGACCGCATCGACGAACTCGGCGACCGGGTCGACCGGTTCATGGACGGCATCGCCGCCGCGATGGCCAAGATCACCGCGGGCGACGCCGACGCCGAGATCGCGACCGTGCTCGCCGCCCGGTGGCCGGAGAAGGACGCCGCCCTGCTGCGACGGGCCGCCGACGAGATGGCTGCCGGGGGCGTCTGGGACTCCGCGGTCGTCGACCGCGATGCCTCCGACCGCTGGATGCGCATCCTGTTCGACGGTGGCCTCACGACCCACACCCCGTCGCTCGAGGAACTGCTCGGCGCACCGACCGCCGTCCGCGCGTCGTGACCGTCGTCCTCGGCGCCGCCGACGTCGCCGGCCTCATCGACGCCGTCGACGTCGTCGGGGCCGTGGAAGCGATCCACGCCGACCTCGGGACCGGCGCGGTGCAGCAGCCGGCGCCGGTCGCCCTGACCGGCGCCGACGACGCGCTCTTCCTGCCGATGGCCGTGCGCTCCGACCGGCTCGGCCTCGTCGCCGTCAAGCTGATGGCCGACGTCCCCGACAACGCTGCGCGGGGACTGCCGACGCAGCGGTCCACGATCCTGGTCTCCTCGTCGGTCACCGGCGAGTGCATCGCCGTGCTCGACGGCATGACGATCACCCGGGCACGGACCGCGGCGACCACCGTCGTCGCGACGAAGCACCTCGCCCGCCCGGGTAGCCGGACCCTCGGGATCCTCGGCGCGGGCAACCTCGCCGTCGAACACGTCCGTGCGTTCGAGGCCACGCGACCGTTCGAGCGGATCGTCGTCTGGTCCCGCTCGTCGGGCACGGTCACGCGGTTCCTCGAAGCCGTCGGACCGGACGTCGCCCGGCGGTGCGTGATCGTGCCGGAGGCTCGGCGCGTGGTCGAGGAAGCCGACGTGCTCTGCACCCTGACGCCCTCGGTCGACCCGATCGTCCGCGGTGCCTGGTTGCACGCCGGCCAGCACGTGAACGCGGTCGGGGCCCGTCCCCGCCCGACCCACCGGGAGCTCGACGGTGCGGCGATGGCACGCGGCACGGTCGTCGTCGACAGCCGGGCGACCGCCTGGACGAAGTCCGGGGACCTGCTCGAGGCCGTCGTCGAGGGGGCGCTCCCGCCGGACCTCCACCCCGCCGAACTCGGCGAGGTGGTCGCCGGGCGTGCACCCGGCCGGACCGCGGACGACGAGATCACCGTGTTCGACTCGGTCGGTCTCGGCGCGCAGGACCTCGCCGTCGCGGCCCGGCTGATCGACCTCGCACGCGAACGGGGCGTCGGCACTCCGGTCGCCGTGGCGCGGGCCGGGACGGTGGTTCCCGGCCGCTGACCAGGGTCGCGCGGCAGGGTGCTCCCATGCGCCGTGCTCTCCCCCTGGTCGTCGGCGGCACCGTCGCCGTGCTCGTCCTCGCCGGGTGCTCCGGTGGCGGCCCCGGTGCACCGACCGCCTCGGCCACGTCGACCGGACGGGCCACGAGCACGCCGACGAGCACCCCGGCGACGGGGACGGCGGCGCCCCGGGTGGACGCCGCGACCACCGCCGCGGTCCGCCGAGCACTGGCGGCCCTCGAGCGGGAGTACGACGCCACGGTCGGCGTCGTCGCGACCGACACCGTCACGGGTGCGACCGTCGCGTACAACGGCGACCGTCGGTTCGGCTACGCCTCCACGATCAAGGTGTTCGCCGCGGCACAGTTCCTGCGCTCGGTCCCCACGGACGCCCGCGACGAGGTCGTGCACTGGACGGCCGCGGACGTCGCGGCCGCGGGGTACTCGCCCGTCACCGAGCAGCACGTCGCCGACGGGCTGACGTCCGCGCAGCTCGCCGAGGCGGCCGTCCGGATGAGCGACAACACGGCCCTGAACCTCGTGCTCACGCGCATCGGCGGTCCGAGCAGTCTCGACGCCGCGCTGGCCGAGCTCGGCGACACCACGACCGAGGTAGTCCACGGCGAGCCGGACCTCAACACCATCGAGCCGGGCAGCACCGAGGACACCACCACCCCGGCGGCGTTCACCGCGGCCCTGGCGACCGTGCTCGACGGCAGCACCCTGAACAGCGCCGACACCGCGCTGCTGGTCGGCTGGATGGGCGGCAACGCGACCGGCGACGCCCTGATCCGCGCCGGTGCGCCCGACGGCTGGGTCGTGGTGGACAAGTCCGGCGGCGCGGGCGGGATCCGGAACGACGTCGCACGGGTGACCCCGCCCGACGGCGACCCGATCGTGCTCTCCGTGTTGACCACGCGGAACGACCCCGACGCCGCCTACGACGACGCCCTGGTGGCTCGGTCGGCATCGGCGGTGCTCGGCGCGTTCGACCGCTGATCGACCGGGGCGACGGCCGCCGTTCTGCACCGCGTCACACGGCGTCATGAACGACACCTGTCGGCGACCTCGGGACACTACGCTCGCTCCATGTCCTCCCCCGAGTCCCCCGTGGTCGTCGTCGGTGCCGGCATCATCGGGCTGAGTGCTGCATGGCACCTCGCCGGGCTCGGGCAGCGCGTCCTGCTCCTCGACAGTGGGACGGTCGCCGGCGGCACCACCACCGCGGGTGCCGGGTTCGTGGGCCAGTGGGCAGCCGGCTACGCCTGGTACTGGAACGAGTCCGAACGCGACGTCGAGCAGTACGGCATCGACTTCTACCGCGACCTCGCCGGCGCCGGTCACGGCCCGACCGGGTACCGGCAGAACGGCAACGTGTGGCTGACCGTCACCGAGCAGGGCCGGGCCGACCACCTGCCGCCGTTCGAGCAGCACCCGCTCCGACCGGCCGGGGCGCGCACCCTCACCCCCGCCGAGGCGGCCGACCTCGTGCCCGGGCTCGACCCGGCCGCGGTCACCGCCGGCTTCCTGCACCCCGACGGCATCCAGATCAGCGCGCCGGACACCGCGCGTGCCCTGACGGCATCGGCACGCGCACGCGGTGTCGAGATCCGCGAGCACACGCCGGTGGCCGGACTGGAGGCCCGTGACGGCTCCGTCACGGGCGTCCGGACCGCCGGTGGCGAGGTCATCAGCGCCGATCGGGTCGTGCTCGCCGCCGGCAGCTGGACGAACGCGCTGCTCGCACCCTTCGGGCGCGAGCTGCCGACGGTCCGGGTGGTCGCCAGCCGCCTCGTGACGACGCCGTTCGGGCTGCCGGGGTCCCTGCCGACCCTGATGCTGCCAGAGCTGCACGGCCTGTGGATCCGCGAGCACCGCGGCGGCCTGACGTACGGTGCGGGCCCCGGGTACGAGCCGCTGCACGTCGGTGGCGCGGACCGGCGCGACGAGCCCGCCCGCCGCCCCGTGCGCACGGACCTGCTCGACGCCATGCGCACGTACCTGCGCCCGATCGTCGCCCGGCTGCTCCCTGCTGCCGCGAGCGTGCTCGGGGTCGACGAGACCCCCACGCAGGGCGTCGTCTCGATGACCGCCGACCGGAACTTCATCGTCGGCGCGGTCCCCGAGCTGCGCGGGCTGGTGGTGGCGGGCGGCGACAACGAGTCCGGCGTCACGCACGGTCCGGGGCTCGGGCGGATCGCGGCGGAACTGAGCGTCACGGGCACCACCACCCTCGGCGATGCGAGCCGCTACGCCCCGGCGCGGTTCCCGGCGGCGGCCCCGACCGAGGCCGAGGTGGTCGCGATGATGCCGGCGCGGCGCGAAGCCGACGCCCGACGTGCAGGAGCAGTGTCGTGAGCGACGCGCTGAGCGACCGGGCCCCGACGCACGTCGTGATCGGCGGCGGGGTCGTCGGCGCCGCCACCGCGTACGCCCTCACCCGACGCGGCGAGCGCGTCCTGCTCGTCGAACAGCACGAGCGCGGACACCACAACGGCTCGTCGCACGGCGCCACCCGGATCTTCCGGCAGGGCTACGCCGACCCCGAGTACGTCGCCCTGACCTCCCGCGCCCTGGTGCTGTGGGAAGCGCTCGAGGGCGCTGCGGGCGAGGAGCTCATCGTCCGCACCGGAGCCGTCGACCACGGCCGCGCCGAGGTCGTCGACGCCATCGCCGCCGCACTGACGGACGCCGGCATCCCCCACGAGACCCTCAGCCCAGACGACGCCGCCGCGCGCTGGCCGGGGATCGCGTTCGAGGGGCACGTGCTCGCGCACGCCACGGCCGGTCGCATCCGGTCCGACCGCGCGATCGAGGCCTTCCTGACCCTCGCCGAGCGGACCGGGCTCGCCGACCTGCGCTTCGACACCCGGGTCACCGGGCTCGACGACCACGGCGACGACGTGACGGTGACGCTGTCCGACGGGTCCACCCACCGCAGCTCGTCCGTGGTGGCGGCCGTGGGGTCGTGGGCTCCCACGTTGGTCGGCGACCTGCTCGCCGGACGCGGGGCGGGCCTCCCGGCCATCCGCGTCACCCAGGAACAGCCCGCGCACTTCCCCAGCCACCTGCCGGACCAGGCGTGGCCGAGCTTCGTGCACTGGGCCGCCGACGACGACGTGTACGGGCTGCTCACCCCGGGCGAGGGCGTCAAGGTCGGGTTCCACGGCACCGGCCCCGTCGTCGATCCGGACCACCGCGACTTCACGCCCGTGCCGGCCGAGGCCGAGCGGCTGCAGGCCTACGTCGCGCGGTACGTGCCCGGTGTCGACGCGTCGAAGCCGACCTTCATCAGCTGCCTGTACGACAACTCCCCCGACGAGGACTTCGTGATCGACCGACGTGGTCCCGTCACAGTCGCGACCGGGTTCTCCGGCCACGGCTTCAAGTTCGCACCGCTGCTCGGCGACATGATCGCCGACCTCGCGACCGGCGGGGCCGCACATCCCCGTTTCTCCCTCTCGAAACCATCCCCCTCAGGAACCCCGTGACGACCCGACTCCTCTCCGCGCTCGCGCTCTCCGCTGCCGTCGCCGCCGTGCTCACCGGCTGCGTCTCGACCGGTGCGTCCACCGACGTCTCCGACGGCCTGGTGATCGGGACGACCGATCCCGTCACGTCCCTCGACCCGGCCGGCGCCTGGGACCGCGGCAGCTACACGGTGCAGACGCAGCTGTACCAGCACCTGCTCACCTACCCGGCCGGCGGGACCACGCCGAGTCCCGAGGTCGCCGAGTCCTGCGACTTCACCGACGGCACCCACTACGCGTGCCGGATCCGCGACGGGCTCACGTTCTCGAACGGTGACGCCCTGACGGCGAAGGACGTCGTGTTCTCGTTCGAGCGCCAGGCCGGCATCGGCTCCGAGAACGGTCCGGGGTCGCTGCTCGCCAACATGGCGTCCGTGGCGGCCGACGGCGACGAGGTCACGTTCACCCTGGAGCAGGCGAACGACCAGACGTTCCCGTACGTCCTGGCGAGCATGGCCGGCGCGATCGTCGACAGCAGCGTGTTCTCGAAGACGAAGGTCCATGCGGACGACGGGGTCGTCGGGTCCGGTCCGTACGCGCTGCGGCAGTCCGCCGACGGCGGGGCGACCATCGCCCTGACGGCGAACGAGGAGTACGACGGCACCGCGCCGGAGTCGTCGAGCGTGACGATCAAGCAGTACACGAAGTCCGCCGACCTCAAGCTCGCGGTGCAGGAGGGCGACGCCGACGTGGCGTACCGCCAGCTCACGCCGACCGAGGTCACCTCGTTGTCCGAGGACGACGGCCTGCAGCGGGTCCAGGGCTCGTCGGGCGAGGTCCGGTTCCTCGGCTTCAACCTCGACACGATGCCCGGTGACGACACCGCGCAGAAGACCGCGATCCGCCAGGCCGTCGCCGCGACGGTCGACCGCGCGGCGATCGCGAAGGACGTCTACCAGGGCACCTACGCTCCGGCGTACTCGATCGTGCCGTCCGACTTCACCGGCGCGACCGATGCGTTCCAGACGGAGTACGACGGCGCCGACCCCGCGGCCATCCTCGAGGAGGCCGGCGTGCACACGCCCGTCGCGCTGCCGATCGAGTACACGACCGACCACTACGGCTCCGGGTCGGACGACGAGTACGCACTGATCGAGCAGCAGCTCGAGGACACCGGCCTGTTCACCGTCGACCTGCAGTCGGCGAGCTGGGACACCTACGTCGGGAACGTCGGCAAGGGCGAGTACCCGGTCTTCCAGCTCGGGTTCTTCCAGGACTACCCCGACGCCTCGTCGTACCTGACGCCGGCCTACGGTTCCGAGGACGTCAACCTGCTCGCCAACCACTTCGACGACCGGACCGTGCAGCAACTGGTCGCATCGCAGGCCGTCGAGCCCGACGCGGCAGCGCGGACGGAGCAGATCGAGCAGATCCAGCAGGACACCGCCGAGTCCGTGCCGCTCATCCCGCTGCTGGCCGGCCAGGAGAACGTGATCGGGCAGAAGTCGCTCACCGGACTCACGAAGTCGGTCGACGCCTCGGGGGAGTTCCGCATCTGGGAGATCGGGCGCTCGTGAGCACCGGCGACGCCGCGCTGCCGGGGGCCGCGTCCGCTGACCTGCTCCGCCACGCGGTCCGGAGCGGGATGCCCGCGGGGCTCGACGAGCTCGCAGCGCTCGTCGCCATCCCGTCCGTGCACGACGCGGCCGTGCAGTCGCTCGACGACTGCGACCGGGTCGCCGAGCGCGTGCGGGTCGCGTTCGACGGCCTCGGCCTGGCGTCGCGCCTCGTCACGACGTCGGACGGCTCACAGGCGGTCCTCGCCACCCACCCGGCCCCACCCGGCGCCCCGACGGTCCTGCTCTACGCCCACCACGACGTCCAACCCGCCGGCGACCTCGCGGCGTGGACGAGCGACCCGTGGACCCTGACCGAGCGCCAGGGTCGCCTGTACGGTCGCGGTGCCGCGGACTGCAAGGGCGGGGTCGTCACCCACCTCGTGGCCCTGCGGGCGCTGCTCGACGTGCACGGCTCGTTCCCGGTCGGGCTCGTCGTGGTCGTCGAGGGATCCGAGGAACAGGGCACCGACGGTCTCGAGCAGTACGTGTCCACCCACGCAGCGGACTTCGCCGACGTCGACGCCGCCATCGTGATGGACGCCGGCAACGCCGCCGTCGGGGCCCCAGCGCTCGTGACCACCCTGCGCGGCACCGCGTTCGTCGAACTGCGCATCCGGGCGCTGCACGGCACCGTGCACTCGGGGATGTTCGGCGGTGCGGCGCCCGATGCCATCGCGACCCTGGTGGCCCTGCTCGCCACGCTGCGCGACGACGCCGGGGACACCACCGTCGACGGACTCGACGGGTCCCAGACCTGGGACGGCCTGCCCTACGACGCCGACCGGTTCGCCGCCGACGCCGGGCTGCTCGACGGCGCGGTGCCGATCGGGTCCGGGGACCCGGCGTCCCAGGTCTGGGCACGGCCGGCGCTGACCGTCGTCGGCATCGATGCGCCGGCCGTCGCCGGGTCGTCGCCGTCCGTGCAGGCGACCGCCGGTGCCGCGCTGAACCTCCGGGTGCCGCCGGGCGTCGACCCCGCTGCCGCCGGCGAACTGCTGGTGGCGCACCTGCTGCGGCGAGCGCCCGCCGGGGTCGAGGTCACCGCGCGCGTGACGGGGACCGGCGACGGGTTCCGCGCGACGGCCGGGCAGTACTCGTCGGCGTTCCGGAGCGCACTGGCGTCGTCGTACCGGGTGTCGTCGGTGGGCTCCCTCGGTGGCGGCGGATCGATCCCGCTCTGCGCGACGCTCGAACGGGCGATCCCCGGGGTCGAGGTCGTCCTGGCGGGGGTGTCCGAGCCCGCTGCGAACGTGCACGCGCCGGACGAGAGCGTGGACCCGTCCGAGATCGAGCACATGGCCCTGGCCGAGGCGCTGTTCCTCGTCGGGCTCGGCCACGTCGGCGCCTGACGCAGCACGCACGCGCACGACGCCGTCGTCAGACGACCGTTGCAGCCGGAGCCACCACCGGCTTCCGCCGGGTCCGGACCTGCAGCACTCCGGTCAGCAGCAGCACCACGAGCCCGAGCGCCAGCACCACGAGCCCGGCGAGGAACCCGATCACGACGAGCAGCAGCGTCTCGGTGGACATCCCGTCGCCGCCCGGGTCGGCGGCAGGCGCGGCGGCGATCGACCCGTCGGCCGGCTGCGCGACCGCCTCGACACCGTCGGTCACCGCGAACGGCACCGCCACGACCGTGCCCGCGTCGCCGACGAGCACGACGTGGTGGTCGCCGACCTCCAGGCCGGTGGTGTCGACCGTGGCGGTGGCGACGTCGTCGTCCACGGCGAAGTCGTCGCCCTGCACCGGTTCGGAGTAGGTCCACACGCTCCCGCCCGCGTCCTCGCCCGTCCACGCCAGACGGAGCTCGAGCTGGTCGCCCGCGCTGACCTCGTCGGGGATCCCGGCGTCGGCGGCTGCGACGGTCCTGATGTCCCCGGCGCGGATCCGGCGCAGCAGCTCGTCCGAGTCCGCGGCCGGAGCGGTGGGCGGCTCAGCGGCCGACGGGGCCTTCGCCGTGTTCCGGGGCGCGGTGTTCCGGGGTGCGGCGGCCCCGGCGCTGTTCTCCGGCACGGTGTCCGCTGCGGTGGTGATCGTCGGCGGCCCCGCCGTCGGGGGCAGCTGCACGACGGGCGGCTGGATGACCGTGCCGCCGGCGCCGGTACCACCGCCACCCGAGGTCGGACCGGTCGGCAGCGAGCCGGGGACCGTCTGCCCGGCGAAGTACACCGGGGTGAAGGTCTCGACCGCGGCGTCGGCGGCGCCGTGCGCACCGATCGTCAGGACACCGCACTGCACGGCACCGGACAGGCAGTCGACGCGCTTCGTCGACTGGCCCGTGAACGAGGAGCGCGCGACGATGCCGCCCTGCGTGAAGCCCGCGTTCTTCGTGCCGCTGAGCTCCGCGGTCGCTGCTGCTCCGGTACCGGTGTTGTCGGGCCAGGCGACGAAGCCCTGGCCGTCCTGCCCGGTGCCGCCGGACCCGGGGACGTAGTCGTAGCCCGCGCCGGCCGCTCCCCCGGCGCTGGGGTGCTTCGTGACGTACCCGAACAGCACGTACAGCCCGGAGCCGTTGGTGTTCTTCGTGAAGCCGGAGCCCGTCACGGTGAGCTTCGTGCCCGCCGAAGCGGTCGAGAGCCCGGTGGCCGGCCGGACGTTCGTCGAGGCGCCGCGGGCGTTCGCCGCCCCGGTGATCGAACCGTCCGCACCGACCACGGTCGACCCGCCACCGGTGCCGCCGCCGCCCGTTCCCCCGCCGCCGTCCCCACCACCGGGGTTCGTCGGCGCCTGCACGGTGACACGCAGGGTCGCGGTGTCGGACGCGACCCGCCCGACGACGGTGGACCCGACGACGTTCGTGGCGACCGCACGGTACCGGTCGCCGTCCAGGCCCTCGGTGGCGGTGATGCGGAGCGTGCTGGTCGTCGCGCCGGACACCGACGGGCCGTCCTGCAGGTCGGCCCAGCCGGACGGGGTCTGCTGCTGCCACTGCACGGTGGGTGTCGGGGTCCCGGTGGTGGCGACGGTGAACGACACCGGCTTCGGAGTCGCCGGGGTCGTGCCGCCGTCCGTGCCGGTGGTCGCGCCGGTCAACGTGACGGAGACGTCCGCCGGCTGCTTCGTGACGGACGGCGTGGTCGCGACGGTGAAGGTGCGGAGGCCCTGGGCGCCGGCGTCGGACGCGGCGTTCGTGATCCCGACGACCACACGCCCGTCGTCGGTGAGCACGAACGGATCACCGGTGTAGGTCGAGCCGGGCGTGTACTCGGCACCGATCGTCGCCGCGGTCCGACCGTCGATCGCGTACGAGCGCAGGACGTTGCCCGCGTCGGTGGAGCCGGCAGCGGACACCCAGAGGCGCTTCGCGGACTCGTCGACGGCCAGGTACGCGGCGCCGCCGACCCGGTCGATCGAGGTCGTCACGGCCGGGGTCCCCCGGAGCGAGACGGCGCGGAGCGTGCCGTCACCGTCGTTGCTCCACCAGGCCCGGCCCTGCGAGTCGACGACGGTCCCGCCGGTGGCCCCGGACGTCGCTGCGGCGCCGATCGACACGTCGGCGACCGAGGCTCCGGTGCCGAGGTCGAGCACGCGTGCGAGTGCGGCTGCCTGGTCGAACACGACGGCGCGCTTCCCCGTCCAGTCGATGCCGACCGACGAGATCGTCCCGGTGACCGAGCCGATCAGGGTGGCCGTGCGGGTCACGGCTCGGACGGTCCCGCCGGCAGGGCTGGTGCCGACCTCGGCCACCGCAGCAGAACCGGAACCAGAACCAGAACCAGAACCGGAACCAGAACCCGAGCCCGCTCCACTGCCGGCCGCCACCCGCAGCAGCCCCGCGGACCCGCCGTTCGCAGCCGGGGCGACCTGCGCGACGATCGAGCCGTCCGCGGGGTCGACCGCGAACGCCTTCGCAGCGGGCACCGCGACGGACGGCTTCACGTGCACGACGTTCCGGTACGCGGCGTCCGCGCCTCGCTCGATGACGACCCAGCCCTGGACGTTCGCGCCGGTGCCGCCGAACTCCGCGGCGGGCAGCGATGCGGTCGCGACGATGTCGCCCGTGGACGGGTCGACGCTCGGCTTCGAGGTGGCGATCCCGGGGTCGATCGGCCCGGCGATGCGCTTGCCGTCGTCGTCCACGACGAAGTAACTGGCCTTGGCGGTTCCGGCAGCGGGGACCTGCACCACGATCGCGGCACGCGGGGCGTCCCGCACCACCGTGGTGACCCGGCCGATGGTCGTGTCACCGACCGCGGTCTGCACCCCCGTGCTGATGACGCCGGCGACACCCGGGTCGCTGAACTCCTGGTCACCGCCCGCCCCCTCGGCTGCCCAGTCACCCGTGACCGAGACCGACAGCGGGTCGAGCGCGGTGCCCGCCGCGTAGAACTGCGTCGGGTTGCTGCCACCGGTGACGTCCGCGGCGAAGGCCGCTGCCCCCGCCGCGGTGATCGTCGTCGGCAGACCGGTCCACGAGTACTTCCCGTCGGTGACCGAGCGGGTGCCCTTGGTGACGTCGATCGTCGCGAACGCGATGCGCTTCGTCCCCGGGTCGGGCGTCGTGGCACCGGTGGTCGGGTCCACCAGCCGCACGTCGACCCCGGCGGTCAGAGTGCCGGTGGTCGGCGTGAGCTCGATCGCCGGGTCGCGCAGCGAGATGACGAACGTGTGCGCCCGGTAGTCGAACACCGCGGCGCCGGAACCCGTGACGCTGAGCTTCCGCGTGCCGGGGTCGTAGCTGCCGCCCGATGCGGCGAACCGGAACGTGCCGTCGGCGTTCTTCGACGCACCGCCGGACACCGACTGCCCCGCGGCCGGCACGTAGTTCCGGAACGACTGCTTGAACCCCCAGTCGAGCGTCCCACCCGACACGGTCGCGGCGGGACCCGCGGCTTCGGCTGCCGTGGGCGCGGTGCCGACGACGGTCGCCGTCAGGCCGATGATCGCGGCGACGGTGGCGCTGAGCGCCCGGAGACGACGGGCGGGTCTGGTCTGGGTGTGCATCGGTTCCTCGGGTCGGGTGGTGCGGGTGTGGGGAGACGGTGCCCCGGGCGGACCCGGGGCACCGCGGGGGTCACCAGGTGACGGGGACCTGGACCTCGTCGAGGTCGGCCGGGTCGTTGGCGACGCCGTGGGCCGAGAACGTCTGCACGAAGCACTCGTACTGCCCGAGCGCCGCGTTGGCGGTCGCGGTCTTCGTGGTGTCGTAGTCGCAGCTCACGGTCGACGCCGCGTCACCGGTGTGGTGCGGGTCGGCCGTGTAGGACTTCGCGATGTCGATCGTCGTGGTGAACCCGCCACCGGCCGTGAACGCGCTCTTCGACACCCACTGCGCGGACGCGAACCAGCCGGAGTTGGTGGCGTAGTCCGCCTGCTTGGGCCCGTAGACGACGTAGACGCCGAAGCCGCGCCCCTGGGCGTTCCCGTCGAAGCCGTCGCCGGTCACCGTGACCGTGCCGTTCGAGACGCCGTGGACGGACCCCGAGCCGTCCGAGACGACCGAGGCCGGTCCGCTGACCGACAGGCTGGCGCCGTAGTCGTTCGTGACGGCGGTCGCGGCGGACGCGCTGACGGCGGGCAGGACGGCGATGCCGACCGCTGCGACCCCTGCCGCGAGCGTGATCCCGAAGGAGCGTGCGATTCGTGCCATGGCGGTGTTCCCTTTCGATGAGGGCGCCCCCTGTGGGCGCCCTGGTCTGGTGGTCCTACGGGGCGTCGGGGGCGACGTCCGAGACGTCGGTCGCAACGCGCCGTGCGGTGCGCCGGGAGTGCACGATCGCGACGGCGACGAGTGCGGCGACGGCCACGACGAGCGCGGACAGCCCGCCGAGCACGATCCGCAGGACGCCCGGGTCGATCCCGCCCGTGGAACCGTCCGCAGCGGCGGCCACGGTCGACGGGGTCGCCCCCGGTGCAGTGGGCGCCGCCGATGCAGTGGGGCGCGCGGTCGTGGTGGGCTTCGCGATCGCGGTCGGCCGCGTGGTCGCCTTCGCGGTCGCGCTCGCCCCGGACGACGGCTCGGCGACCGGACGGGAGGCACTGCCCGCGTCCGCCGGGTCGGCCTGCGGCTGCCCGGTGGTCGGCCTGGTCCCCCCACCGGCCAACGTGCCGCCGCTGCCGTACAGGTTCTGCACGGCGACCGGCGTGAACGACTCGTTGTTCGCGTTCGCGACACCGTGCGCACCGATCGTGATGATCCCGCACTGCACCACCGTGCAGTCGACGGTCGTCACCGCGCCGTTCCGGTCGAGCGCCTGGAACGTCGAACCGGGGACCTTGAGGGTCGCCGACCAGGTGCCCGTGGCCGAGTCGACCGTGCCGCCGTTCGCCGCCGACGCGGTGGAGCTGCCCTCGAAGGCGACGAAGTCGAGGTACCCGGTGGGGTTCGACTCGTCGTCGGGCACGTAGCTGTAGTCCGCGCCCGTCACGCCACCCTTGCTCGGCTGCCAGGTGCCGGTCACGGTGCCGAACGCCACGTAGATGCCGCCGTACCCGTTCTTGATGCCCTGGAAGCCGGAACCGTTCAGGCGCAGGGTCGTCAGGTAGGTCGAGTCGACCTGGTTCGTGACCTCGGGGTGCCCCTCGATCGCGACGCTGACCCGGCCGGCTGCCGAGGCGGGAGCGACGCCGGCCAGGGCGGCTCCCCCGGCGCTGAGCGCGACGAGCAGTCCGGCGAGCGCGAACCGGAGCGGGCGGGCGCGGGTGGTCACGAGGAGGCCTCCTGGACGGTTCGGGACGGCACGACGACGGGCGTGCCGGTGTTCGGGTCGGGCACGACCGTGACCGGGTGCCGGTAGACCGCGCCGATGCGGTCGGCGGTGAGGACGTCGGTGGGGGTGCCGTCGGCGACGATCCGGCCACTGGCGAGCATGGCGACGCGGTCGGCGTACGCTCCGGCGAGGCTCAGGTCGTGGAGCACGACGACGACCGCGCCACCGGCCCGGGCGTGCGCGCGAGCGACGGCCAGCACGGCCTCCTGGTGCCGCAGGTCGAGGGCGGCGGTCGGCTCGTCGAGCAGCAGCACCGGCGTCGACTGCGCCAGGACCCGGGCGAACGAGGCCCGGGCGCGTTCGCCGCCGGACAGCGAGGGGAACGCCTGGTCGATCCGGTCGGCGAGTTCGACCTGGTCGAGCACGCGCGCGACCACGGTGTCGTCGTCGACCGCTCGCCGGGTCCCCCGCCACGGTGCCCGGCCCATCCGGACGACCTCGCCGACACGGAACCCGAAGGCCACCGCGGTGTCCTGCTCGAGCACGGCGCGCCGACGAGCGGTGGCGAGCGGTGCTTCGCCGCCGGTGCGGACCCCGTCGATCGCGATCGTGCCGCTGTGGGCGAGGTCACCGGCGATCGCCCGGAGCAGGGTCGACTTGCCGGCACCGTTCGGACCGACGAGCGCCAGGACCTCGCCCGCGCGCACCGTCAGGTCGACGTCGGCGAGCAGCGGTCGCCCGTCGATGACGACGCCGATCCCGGAGACCACGACCGCGCCGGCGGTGCTCGCCCCGATCATGCCCAGCCACCCGACCGACGGCGCGCACGGCGCAGGAGCCAGAAGAAGAAGGGACCGCCGACGAGCGAGGTCAACATGCCGATCGGCAGGTCCGCGTACGGCACCAGGGTGCGCGCGAGCAGGTCGGCGATCGTCAGCAGCAGGGCGCCGCCGAGCGTCGAGACGAGCAGGAGCGGACCGTGCGCCGGGCCGATGACCATCCGCATCAGGTGTGGGACGACGAGCCCGACGAACGCGATGATGCCGGCGAACGCGACCGCTGCGCCGACCAGCAGGGCGACCACGACGATCGCGACGACCCGGACGGCCTCGACCCGCACCCCGACGTGCCGCGCGGCCCGGTCGCCGAGCGCGAGCAGGTCGAGCGAGCGCGTCAGCACCACGGCGCCGACGAGCCCCGCACCGACGACGGGGGCGATCGCCGCGGCCTGGTCCCACATCGAACCGTTCAGGGACCCGAGCTGCCAGAACACGATCTGCTCACGCGCCTGCTGATCGCCGAGGAAGGTCAGGAAGGCGAGCCCCGCCCCGGTGAACGCGTTGACCGCGATGCCGGTGAGCAGGAGCGTGACGACCTCGGTCCGGCCGCCGGCACGGGACAGCCCGTAGACGAGCAGCGTCGCGACCAGGCCCGCGACGAAGGCCATCAGCGGCGTCGTCCAGTACCCGGCGAACTGCAGGCCGAAGACGATCGAGGCGCACGCCCCGAAGGCGGCTCCGCCGGACACCCCGACGACACCGGGGTCGGCCAGGGGGTTCGCGAACACGGCCTGCATGAGCACACCGGCTGCGGCGAGCGCGGCACCGATCAGCAGCGCCATCACCACGCGGGGGAACCGGATCGTCCACAGCGCCTGGGTGACGAGGTCGTCGGCGGGGCCGTCCACCGGCAGCCCGGCCGACCGGGCCACGGTCCGGAGCACCTCGGCCGGCGAGGTGCCGAGCTGTCCGACGCTCGCCGACACCAGCGTCGCGACGACGAGCGCCACCACGAGCCCGGTGGTGAGGAGCGCGATGCGGCCGACCCGCGACCTGGACGTGAGCGCCTGCGCGGCGGGGACGCGCGTTGCGGGCGCGATCCGTTCCTCCCGGACGGTCACGAGGCGTCCGCCGGACCGTAGATCGCCGTGGCCAAGGCGGCCACGATCTCGGGCGTGCGCGGCCCGAAGCTCATCACCGTGGTGTCGGCCATGTCCACGATGCGGCGGTGCTCACCCGCGGGCGTCTTCGCGATCGCGGGGACCCGCTGGAGCAGGCCGTCGACCCCGTCGACGGACTCGAGCCCCTTCGTCATCATGATGACCAGGTCCGGCTGCATCGCGACGAGCGCCTCGGCGTTGACCGGCCGCATGCCCGTCCAGTCCTGTTCCGTCGCGACGTCCCGCCCGCCGACGGCGTCGATGAGCGAGTCGGCGCCGGATTCTCGGCCGAACAGGTAGTAGATCCCGGCGTTCCCCCGCACGTACAGGAACACCATCTTCAGCTTGTCGGCGCGATCCGACGGCGCGATGCGGGCCACCTGCGCGGCGACGGCCTGCTCCTGCGCGTGCACCTCGGCTGCCAGACGGTCGCCGGTCGCCGGGACGCCGAGCGCCGTGGCGACCTGGTCGATGATCGCGTCGGTGTTCGTGGTGTCCCGGTGCGGGTCCACGACGACGACGGGGACGCCGGCCTTCCGGATCTGCAGGACGACGTCCCACGGTCCGAGCGAGGTGTCGGTGAGCAGGACCGTCGGCCGGAGCGCGAGGATCGCCTCCGCGGAGAGTTCGTGGCCGTTCTGGGTGACGAGCGGCAGGTCCTCGGTGCCCGAGAAGCCGGTCGACACGTCCCGCCCGACCAGGTGGTCCCCCAGACCGAGGCCGTACACGGTGGACGACAGCGTGCCGGAGATGTCGAGCGCGAGGATGCGGTCCGCGCTCGTGACGGTCACCTCGGTGTCCTGGTTGTCGGTGACGGTGACGGGCAGCTCGGGCTCGTCGACCTCGCTCGCCGTCGGCGGCAGGTCCGTCGCCAGGGTCGCGGTCCGCGGGCCGGTCACGCCCTTCGCGTCGGTCACCGGGGCGATGGCCTGGAGGCCCGCGGCCGGGTCCGTCGCGCTCGTCCCGCGACCCGCCGCGTGCGTCGCACCCGCGGTGCCGGCACCGACGCCGGTGCAGCCGGTTGCCACGGCGAGGACGACGAGGGCGGACGCTGCGGCCGTGCAGGCGCGACGGAGTGACGACATGGAGATGATCCCGAGTGCTGGTTCGTGAAGTTAGGTGAGCCTCACCTAACTGTTAACTTAGGACACCCTTACCTGCCGTGTCCAGCACGTGTGGGGTGTCACTCGGCGCCCGCTACGGTGGTCCTCGTGCGCATCGTGGTGGCTCCGGACTCGTTCAAGGGCACCGCGACCGCGGCGTCCGTCGCCCAGGCAGTCCGCGACGGCTGGCTGTCCGAACGCCCCGACGACGACGTCGTGCTCGTGCCGATGGCCGACGGCGGCGAGGGCACCCTCGACGCCTTCGCGACCGCGGTCCCCGGCGCGGTCCGCGTGCCCGTCACGGTCACGGGTCCGGCCGGCGAACCCGTCGACACCCACTGGCTGCGGCTGCCCGACGGCCGCGCGGTGGTCGAGCTCGCGGCGACGAGCGGGCTCCCCCTGCTCACCGAACTGCTGCCGGACACCGCCACGAGCCGGGGGTTCGGCGAGGCGATCGCCGCCGCGCTGGACGCCGGCGCCACGGGGCTCGTGCTCGGCATCGGCGGCAGCGCGTCGACCGACGGCGGACGGCCCGTGCTCGAGGCGCTCGGGTTCGACGGCGACCGCGG
Organism: Curtobacterium sp. JUb34; assembly: GCF_003755065.1. NCBI lineage: Bacteria > Bacillati > Actinomycetota > Actinomycetes > Micrococcales > Microbacteriaceae > Curtobacterium > Curtobacterium sp. JUb34. The sequence continues at coordinate 360,433 of NZ_RJVH01000001.1, forward strand.
CTCGCTGCGTGCCCTGCCGCCGCTCGGCGTGACCGTGCTGACCGACGTGACGTCACCCCTGCTCGGCCCGACCGGCGCCGCCGCGGTCTTCGGGCCACAGAAGGGCATCGCGCCCTCGCGCGTCGCCGGGGTCGACGAGCAGCTGGCCGCCTGGGCCGCGCGCTTCCCTTCCGTGGACCCCGCGACCCCGGGCGCCGGCGCCGCGGGTGGCGTCGGCTTCGGCCTGCTCGCCTGGGGTGCGACCCTGGCCCGCGGCGCGGACGGTGTCGCCGAGGTGCTCGGGCTGGCCGACCGACTCGACGGCGCCGACGTGGTCATCAGCGGCGAGGGCCGGTACGACGGCCAGTCCGCCGCCGGCAAGGTCCCGTCGGTGGTGCGGTCGCTCACGGCGACGCACGCACCCGGGGCTCGGTCGATGCTCGTCGCCGGCGCGATCGAGGCGTCGCTCGACGACTACGCCGCCGCGGCCTCGCTCACCGTGCTCGCCACGCAGACCACCGGCGAACCGTCCGACGCCCTCGCCGATCCGCTGCGCTTCGCCGCCATCGCGGGCCAGCGGCTCGCACGGTTGGCCTGAGCACCCCGATTCCCGCCCTGGGGAGCCCCATCGGAACCTCCCACGCCGTGGCGCGCTCCATCAGACTGGTTCCGGGCCGGAACCGGCCCGCAACGAACCACCCCCACGAGGAGATCATTGCGCACCGTCAACGCGTACGCGGCACCGTCAGCGACCGAGCCGCTCGTCAAGACCACCATCACCCGTCGGGACGTCGGCCCGGACGACGTCGCGATCGACATCGCCTACGCCGGCATCTGCCACTCGGACATCCACACCGTCCGCGGTGAGTGGGGCCCCATCCAGTACCCGCAGGTCGTCGGCCACGAGATCGTCGGCCACGTCACCGCAGTCGGCGAGAACGTCACCAAGCACCAGGTCGGCGACCGCGTCGGCGTCGGCTGCATGGTCAACTCCTGCGGCGAGTGCGAGAACTGCGTCGCCGGCCAGGAGCAGTACTGCCTCAAGGGCAACATCGGCACCTACGCCAGCGTCGACCCCGCCGACGGCTCGATCACCCAGGGCGGCTACTCGCAGGCCGTCGTCGTGAACGAGGACTTCGTGCTCCGCGTCCCCGAGTCGCTCGACATCGAGAAGGTCGCGCCGCTGCTCTGCGCCGGCATCACCACCTACTCCCCGCTGCACCACTGGAAGGCCGGCCCCGGCACGAAGGTCGCCGTCGTCGGCATGGGCGGGCTCGGCCACATGGCCGTCAAGATCGCCGTCGCGCTCGGCGCCGAGGTCACCGTCCTGTCGCAGACCACCTCGAAGCAGGAGGACTCGCTCCGCTACGGCGCGAAGGCCCACTACGCGACGAAGGACCCGGAGACGTTCGAGAAGCTCGCGAACTCCTTCGAGCTCATCATCAACACCGTCTCGGCGAAGATCCCGATGGGTTCGTACCTCGGCCTGCTCAAGGTCGACGGCACGCTCGTCAACGTCGGTGCACCGTCCGAGCCGCTCGAGGTCCCGGCCTTCGCGCTCATCCCGCGTCGGCTCAGCTGGGCCGGTTCCGCCATCGGCGGCATCCAGGAGACCCAGGAGATGCTCGACTTCTGCGCCGAGCACGACATCCTGCCGGAGACCGAGCTCATCAGCGCCGACCAGATCAACGAGGCCTACGAGCGCGTCCTGTCCTCGGACGTCCGCTACCGCTTCGTGATCGACGCGGCCACGCTGGCGTAGTCGTCACCACCTGAACGACGGAAGGCCCGGTACCAGCTAGTACCGGGCCTTCCGTCTGTCGTCTCGGGACCGTCAGCCGACCTCGTCGCCCGACGGCAGGGCACCGCACCAGTCGACCGAGCCGGCGTCGATGCTCGCCTCGAGCGCGCCGGAGGTCGCGTCGACGATGCTCACCAGCTCGTCGGTCGCCGACTTCGTCGCGACCGCGGCGAACTGGCCGTTCGGCGACGGGCAGACCGCGGTGACGCTCGCGTCGTCGGGGATGCTCACCGGCAGCCGGGAGGCCCGTCCCCCGTCCACACGCACGATCCGAGCCGAGACGGTCCCGTCCGACCGCACGTCCCCCAGCACCCGCAGGTACGTGTCGTCCGTCAGCGGAGCGATGCGGCCGAGGACCGGCGCATCGGTGCTGGCGGCAGGGGCCCGAAGCGCCGTCTTCGCGCCGTCGGTCAGGTCGAGCCGCTCGATGCCGGTGCCGGTCTCGACCACGGCCGTGGTGCCCGTGCCGACGAACCCGTGCAGGTACGTGGCACTGCCGAGCCGGACCGGATCGGCGCGGCCGCTCATGTCGACGAGCACCAGGTCGTCGCTGCCCGTCCGGACCAGGGCACTCTCGGTGCGCGGGACGTAGGCCCACTGCCCGACCGTCATCGGCACGGCACCGGTCTTCGGTTTGCCGTTCGCCGCGATCGCGGTGGGCAGGTGCGTGCCCGTCATGTCGACCACGTACAGGCCGGTGTTCCGCGACTGCCCGGTCGAGGTGTCGGCGTACTCGAACCCGAACGAAGCGCCGTCGTCGGCGACGTGCAGCGCGGTGACCCGACCCTGCGACGACGGCAGGGTGAGGTGCTCGACGGGGGCGTCGTCGTCCTGCACCCCGCCGCTCAGCGCCACGACGTCGACGGACGAACTGGCGTCCGTGCCGCTCACGACCACCAGGGAACGACCGAGCCGGGCGTACTCGCTGATCGCCGTGCCCTCGTAGACCGTGGTCGCACCGCCCGCGTCGAGGGACCGCCGGACGATGCGGTCCTTCGCCCCGGCCGGCCCGGGGACGAGGGCGAGGACGTCGGTGCTGCCGGTGCGGATCGCCGCGGTGAGGTCCGACGTGGCGCGCTGCCCCGGCGCCCGGACGTTCGCGACCGTCACGGTGTAGTCGCGGTCGTAGGCCAGGGGGCCGGCGAACTCGACCGCGATCGTGTTGCCGCTCGAGGTCACCGTGTGGGCCGCTGCCGGGCTGACCCGGACGTCGTCGGCGGACACCTGCTGCAGGGCCTGGTTCGCCGTCAGGATCACCCGCTGCGCCGGTCGGGACACCAGGCCGCTGGCGTCGTACGACACGTCGCGCAGGCGCGGCCCCTGCTGCGACCCGACGACGGCCGCGAGCGCCGCCACCACGGCCAGGACCACCACGACGGCGAGGTACCGGCGGTGGAACCGGCGCGCGACCGGGCGGCGCCCACGGCGCCCCTCAGTACTCATACGGGTCCTTCGGCTGCGCGATCTCGGTGACCTTCGCGGCCTTGATGACGATGCGGGCGTCGGCGGACTGGTCCGGGTTGGCTGCGAGGGCGCCGGTCACCGTGACCCACTGTCCCTCGTCGGGCACCGCGTCGGGACGGTCGCCGGCGTCCGTCACGACACCGAGACCGACGGGCTGGGCATCGACGGCGCAGCAGCTGATCACGAACCGGGTGAGCGTGAACGAGCCGTCCTGGCCGGGGACCACGAAGCCGGACAGCCGCACCTGCTTGCCGACGAGCGCAGTGGTGTCGGTGGTCTGCCGGATGAGCGCCGCCCAGTCCTTGACGCCGTACTGCGAGGTGTCGACGCCCTCGCTGCCGAGCAGGGACACCGCTGCCTCGGAGCCCGTGGCGTTCGACAGGGTGGCCGAGTCGACGCTCCGCTGCTGCGCGGTGCGGGCGGAGAGCGTCGTCGGGGGCAGGACGAGCATCGCGACGGTGACGCCGATCGTGACGATCGCGGCTGCCCCGCCGAGCACGATGCGCGTGCGGCGACCCGCGCCTCCCGGTCGCCCACCGAGTTCGTGTTCGTGTTCGTGTTCGTGCTCATCGTCGCCGTGCGTGTGGCCGTGCCCCCGGGCGATGACGACCAGGCCGGCGATCGACGCGGGGACCCCGACGGCGGCGAGGACGATCGTGAACACCGAGTAGCGCGGGTTGATGTACAGGTCGAGGTGCCCGACCAGTGCCAGCCACAGCGTGCAGAGCGCCACGGCCAGCACCGACCCGAGGCCCAGGTACGCGGGCGCGTTGCTGCGCGCATCAGACGAGGACATTCATCACCAATCCCACGGCGCCGGCGAACAGGACGCACACGACAGCGAGCAGCACCAGGAACCGGACCCGGAACGTCGTGCGCAGCAGCGCGATCATCTTCACGTCGATGATCGGCCCGATGATCAGGAAGGCCGTGATCGACCCGGGCAGGAACGTCGAGGCGAACGACAGCGCGAAGAAGGCGTCGACGTTCGAGCAGAGCGACACCGTCATCGCCAGCAGCATCATCGCCGCGACGGACAGCACCGGGTTCGAGCCGATCGCGACCAGGGTCGAGCGGGGCACGGCGACCTGGATCGCGGCGGCCAGGCCGGCACCGACGAACAGCGCCGGCATCATCGTCGCCGTCTCGCCGCCGAACTGTGCGGCGCTCTGTCGCCAGCGGTGCACACCCCGGGGTGCTCCGACGGCCGCGCGGCACCGGGCCTCGAAGGCGGGGAGCAGCAGGTCGGCCGGACGGCGGTGCGCGGCGACGATCCAGCCGACCAGGTTCGCGATCACGAACCCGCCGACGATCCGGACCGGCAGGATCCACCCGGACCAGCCGAACGCCTGCGCGGTGCTGATGATGACGAGCGGGTTGAGGATCGGGGCGGCGACCAGGAACGTCACGGCCTCGGCGGGGGTGAACCCGCGCATCATCAGGCCGCGGGCGAGGGGCACGTTGCCGCACTCGCACACCGGGAAGAGCATGCCGATCAGGGAGATCACGGCGCGGCGGCCGAAGGCGTTCTGCGGCAGGACCTTCTCGAGCGCGCCGACCGGCACCCAGACCTCGACGACGATCGACAGCACGATGCCGAGCACCACGAACGGCAGCGACTCGACGACGACGCTGATCGCCAGCGTCAGGAAGTCCTGCACGACGTCCGGCAGCCCGGCGGTCCCGATGCTCGGGGACAGCAGCCGGATCCCCAGGAGCACGACGACGGTGAGCAGCACGAGGCCCGGGCCCGTCAGGGAACGGGAGCGGGAGCGCTGCTGCGGCGGCGTGGTCGTCGTCACCCGGAAAGGATAGGCGACGCGTGCTGCGTGGCGGTCCGTGCGCGCGTGGCGGCCGGCCAGGTCGTCCGGTGCGAGGTTCCGTACTCGGTGCAGGGTCGCGCGACTCGCACCGAGTACGGAACCTCGCACCGTCCGCGTGCGCCCTGGCACCGTGCGAGGGCCGCGGTCAGCCCCGGGCGATGCCCGCCACGTGCCGGTCGAGGGTGTCGATCGCCCACGAGGCGTCACCCCCTGGGTCGAGCCGCACGATGTGCATCGCGAGCCCGTCCACCAGGGCGTGCAGGCGGCGGGTCTCGTAGGCGGCGTCGGCGTCCGGCACTCCGAGCGCTCGCAGGATCCGCCCGCACCACTCGCGCATCTCGTCGACGACCCGGTCGTGGAACGGCCGGAGTTCGGCGTCGGTCAGCGCCGCGGTGCCGAGGCCCAGGTAGACGTCGAGCTCGATGCGTCGTTCCTCGTCGAGGGGCAGCAGCTCGAGCAGCACCGCGTGCGCGTAGGCCGTCCCCTCCAGGTCCGTGGGCACGGCGTCGATCCGGGCTGCGGTCGCGTCGAACACGAGCTCGAGCGCGTGGGACCGGACGCTCGCCTGGGTCGGGAAGGTGTAGCGGACGGTGCTCGGCGGCAGCCCCGCCTCTGCCGCCACGTTCCGCACGCTCAGCGCCCCCAGTCCGTCGCGGGCGAGCACCCGGCACGCCGCCTCGGACACGGTCCGACGCCGCTGCTCCACGTCCATGCTCCTGGCCACGACGCCATACTCGCACAGTCGTACGAACTCGTGCTAGCGTCGGAATGGTTGTCGCACAGTCGTGCGACTACTCGATCGGAACGAAGGGAACATCGTCATGGCATGGGTCATCCTCGTGCTGAGCGGCGTGCTCGAGGCCGTCTGGGCCACCGCGCTGAGCGCGTCGAACGGCTTCAAGAAGGTCGTCCCGACGATCGTGTTCGTCGCCGGCATGGCCCTCAGCATGGTCGGCCTGGCGTTCGCGATGAAGTCGATCCCGGTCGGCACCGCCTACGCCGTCTGGGTGGGCATCGGCGCCTCGCTCACGGTCGTCGTGTCGATCCTGCGCCGGCAGGAATCGGCGTCGCTCGCCCGCCTCGGCCTGGTGTTCGGCCTGGTCGCCTGCGTCGTCGGCCTCAAGGTGGTGAGCTGAGGTGGCCTGGATCGTCCTGTTCGTGAGCGCCGCACTCGAGACCGTGTGGGCGACCGCCCTCGGCGAGAGCGACGGCTTCACGCGCCCCGGCCCCACGCTCGTGTTCGCGGTCACGATCGTGATCAGCCTCGTCGCGTTCGGCTACGTCCTCAAGCACATCCCGATCAGCACGGCGTACGCGGTGTGGACCGGCACCGGTGCAGCCCTGACCGTCCTTTGGGGCATGGCGACCGGTGCCGAGCCCGTCACGGTGCTGCGCGTGCTGTTCATCGCCGGGATCGTCGGCTGCGTCGTCGGCCTGAAGCTCGTCCCCGCGCGTCCGGTCGCGGAGCCCGCCGCTCCTCCCGCGAAAGCGACAGATCTCCGCGGATGATCGGCGGGCGACTGTCGCTCTTGCAAAGGTGACGGCAGCGCCATCCGCAGGACTGTCGCGTTCGCGACGCAGCGCCCTGGACGCACGCAGAGACGGACGGGAGGCCCGGTGCCAGCTGGCACCGTCCCTCCCGGCACGGCCGTCGTGCCGCTGGCGCGTCACGCCGGAACCGGCGGATGGGGCCCACCTCCCGTCCGTCAGGTGGTCACGTGACGATCAGACGGACGCGCCCGTCCACTCGTCCTCGGCGGCGACGTGGTCGCTGCCGACCGTGCCGGCGGCGAGCGCCGCGGCGGCGCGTTCCGTGTGGCTCGGCGGGTTGGACGGCACGTCGGCCGGACGACCCTCGTCGTTCAGCTTTCGGAGTTCGGGCACGATGTCCGTCGCCAGGATGTCGATCTGCTCGAGCACCGTCTTGAGCGGCAGTCCCGCGTGGTCGACCAGGAACAGCTGTCGCTGGTAGTGGCCGACGTGGTCCTTCATCGCGGCGTACCGGTCGATGACCTGCTGCGGCGAACCGACCGTGAGCGGGGTCTGGGCGGCGAAGTCCTCCATCGAGGGACCGTGGCCGTAGACCGGGGCGTTGTCGAAGTAGGGCCGGAACTCGTCGACCGCGTCCTGCGAGTTCTTCCGGGCGAAGAACTGCCCGCCCAGACCGACGATCGCCTGGTCGGCACGGCCGTGACCGTAGTGCTCGAAGCGCTGGCGGTACAGTCCGACCATCTGCTCGGTGTGCTGGATCGGCCAGAAGATGTTGTTGTGGAAGAAGCCGTCACCGTAGTAGGCGGCCTGCTCCGCGATCTCGGGCGTGCGGATCGAGCCGTGCCAGACGAACGGGGGCACGCCGTCGAGGGGGCGCGGCGTCGAGGTGAAGCCCTGCAGCGGCGTACGGAACTTGCCCTGCCAGTTGACGACGTCGTTCTCCCAGAGCTGGCGGACGAGCGCGTAGTTCTCGATCGCCAGGTTGACGCCCTGGCGGATGTCCTGCCCGAACCACGGGTACACGGGGCCGGTGTTGCCGCGACCCATCATGAGGTCCATGCGGCCGTCGGAGATCACCTGGAGCATCGCGTACTCCTCGGCGATGCGCACCGGGTCGTTCGTGGTGATGAGTGTGGTGCTCGTCGAGAGCGTGATGTCCTTCGTCTTCGCCGCGAGGTAGGCCAGCAGGGTGGTCGGCGACGAAGCGACGAACGGCGGGTTGTGGTGCTCACCGGTGGCGAAGACGTCGAGCCCGGCCTGGTCGGCGTGCTGCGCGATGGTGAGGATGTCACGGACGCGCTGGGTGTCGTCCGGCGTGGTGCCGGTCGTGGGATCGGTCGTGACGTCACTGACCGTGAAGATGCCGAACTGCATGATGCGCCGCCTTTCGCGATATCGATGCGTTTGCATCGACTTGCTGGGTACAACGTAGCGCACGCCGGCACATTCCCGCCAGGTGTGGACCGGTCGCGTCAGCGGGCGTCGGGCAGTGCGGCCGGGTCCGTCCGGGCCGCGTGGTGCATGCCGTCGAGGAACCACACCGCGGTCACCACCGCCAGGACACTCGCGCTCGAGGCCAGGCGTCCGGCCATCAGGATCGCGGCACGGTCGTGGGCCCCGTCCCCGGTCAGGCCGACGACGAGCGCCGCGACACCGACGGCCAGCGTGACCCCGGTCGCGACGAGCAGGACGACACTGACCACCCGGCGCGGCCCCCGACGGCCGTCCCGGTCACCGCGCAGCCCCCGGTCGACCCTCGGCCCGAACGCCCGGACGACGCCGAGCCAGAACATCGCGATCGCGCACGCGCCGATGATGTCGCTCACCCGGTGCCAGCCGTACACGACCGTCTGGTTGGCCACGAAGACCGCGTAGACCGCCCCGAGCAAGGTGACGATCGGCCGGAAGCGACGGGGCGTGACCATCAGCACGGCGAACAGCGCGGCGAGCGCGATCGTCGCGTGCCCCGAGGGGAACGAGTTCGGCGTCGTCGACTGGGCGATCTCCGGGCGCTCGGCGATACGCTTGACGAGCGTCGAGGTGGCCGCCGACGCGAGCACCACTGCACCCGCGCCGAGCCCCACCGAGAGCCGTCGCCTGGCGAACGCCACCGCGACGATCACGACAACGAGCAACAGGATCACCGGCACCGAGATGACGTTGAGCGCAGTGTCCGAGCTGAACAGGTCGGACTCCCGGACCCCGCCGAGCGCGGCGTCCTCCATGCGCTGCCCCACCGGCGTCAGCACCGCGGCCGCGTAGACGGAAGGCACGATCACGAACCCCAGAGCCGCCAGCACACCCCACCGCAACCGCCGCGAGACGCTCGGTCCACGCGACTCCGGTGCATTGCGCTCGGGTGTCAAGGTCACCGGGCTGGTCCTCCTCGGAGTGGTCGTCGTCGGTCTCGTCGCACGCCTGGTGACGGCGCTGCGATTCGGACGGTCGGGGTCGGACACGATACCGTTGGCACACCGGCCGGAGGCTGGGAACCGTGCGGCCGTCGCCCGCGGATCCCGCGCCGTGCCCATCAGTGCCGCGCCGCGCAGTCCGGCGGGCACCGCCGGACTGACGCACGTCGCGTCGGCAGTGTACGAGGAGGAGACCGAAGTGGCCATCAAGGAACCGGGCATCACCGCCTCACCGAACCGCGGGCTCGCGCTCACGGTCGGTGGCGTCCTCGCACTCTGGGGCATCCTGGGCTTCTTCTTCGCCGCCGACGGCGACCCGGGCTTCTTCAGCCGCCAGGGTGGGATGCTCTGGAACGCCTTCGGGGTGAACCCGCCGCTCGCCCTCATCTGGGTGCTGCTCGCCGCCGTCCTCCTCATCACCGGCCTCGGCAACACCATCGGTTCACGGAACGGCAACCTGCTCGTCGGTGCCGTGCTCGTCGTGCTGGCGGTCTACGGCTTCGTGTTCGTGGACACCTCGGCGAACATCTTCGCGCTGAACACCACCGACAACGTGTTCCACGCGATCGTCGGGGTCGTCCTGCTGCTGACGGCGTTCGGTGCCGACAAGGAGAACCTCCGCGCGCTGCGTGCGGCGGCTCGCGCCTGACGCACCGCCCCGCTCCCCGACGCCCGTCTGCCGCTCCGGCAGGCGGGCGTCGTCGTGTGCGCGGAGCGTGGGTGCAGTGCGCGAGTGCGTCAGGCGTCGTCGTCGGAGTCGGGGTCCGACGCGGGCTCCGGCTTCGGGGCTTCGAGTGCCGTCGCGACGATGCGTGGCGCCTCGGACATGAAGCGTCGGACGTCCGTGTCGACGATGATGTCCTGCGGCCGCAGCGGCCGGGTCAGGTACAGCCCCTCGAGCGAGGTCAGCCGTGACAGCGCGACGTACGTCTGTCCGGCGCTGAACACCCGGTTGCCCAGGTCGACCACCGCTCGGTCGTAGGTGCTGCCCTGCGACTTGTGGATCGTGACCGCCCAGGCGAGCCGCAACGGGAACTGCTGGAACTCGCCGACGGTGTCCTTCTTGAGTTCCTTCTTGTCGGCGTCGTAGGAGTACTTGAACTTCTCCCACACCGACGGCTGGACCTCGAACGACTCCCCGTCCACGTCGACCCACACCGTGTCGCGGATCGCCGTGACGATGCCGAGCGTGCCGTTCACCCACCGCTGGTCGGCGTCGTTGCGCAGGAACATCACGTGCGCGCCGGGCTTCAGCTCGAGTGCTTCGTCGGCCGGGAAGTTCCGCCCGCCGAAGTCGCCGTTGACGTCGGCCTTCGCCGTCTTGACCTTGCCGGGCAACCGATCGAGCGCCGCCTTGTTGATGCGCGCGACGGTGTCGTTCCGGGTGGCGAGGGTGATGGCGTCGTCGGGCGAGGGCCGCGCGCCTGCGGTGTTCAACTGGTCCGCGATCTCGGCGGTGACCCGGCCGTGCCGCACCGCCGTGAGCATGGCGGCGAACGCGTCGTCGCGCTGGCGGTGCACGGTGGCGAGCTCGATGATGTTCAGCTTCGCCTCGAGCCACACCTTGGCGTCGAAGAACCACATCGACCGGTAGTGGTCGGTGAAGTACGCGCGCTCGTCGGCGCCGCCCGGTACCGGCGGCAACTGGTACGGGTCACCGAACATCACGACCTGCACGCCGCCGAACGCCTCGAACTGCCGGCCACGGGCCTTCCGCAGCGAGCGGTCCATCCCGTCGAGCAGGTCGGCGTTCACCATGGAGACCTCGTCGATGACCAGGGTGTCGATGGTGTTCAGGAGCTTCCGGGTGTCCGGCCCCTGGCGCAGCTCGGCGTCGGCGATCAGGCCGATCGGCAAGCGGAACAAGGAGTGGATCGTCTGACCGCCGACGTTCAGGGCCGCGACCCCGGTCGGTGCGCAGATCACGACCTGCTTCTCGGTGTTCCACGACAGGTGGTTGAGCAGGGTGGACTTGCCCGTCCCCGCCCGACCGGTGATGAAGACGTGGTCGCGGGTGTGCTCGATGTACTCGAAGACGGCCCGCTGCTCGTCGCTGAGTTCGATGCTCATCGTGCGTCCTGCTCAAGGGCGCGCGTGTCCGCCGCGGCCGTGCGAGCGTCCGCCGCGAGCGTGCGACCCGACGTTCCGGCACGCCCCAGCTGCACGAGCACCACGACGACGACCGCCACCAGGAGCAGCACGCCGGCGGCCACGAGCACGAGCCCGCCGCGGGCCTGGTCGACGAGCGGGTCGGGCCCCCACGTGCGTCCCATCGCGCCGAACCACGAGGCCTGCAGCAGCCCGAGCGGCCCGCGCATCGCGATGCCGAGTGACACCGCCCCTGCCGCGACGACCACGGCTCCGACGATCCGGACAACCGCAGCCCCCCGGGTCGGGTGGGTCCGGCCCGCCGCGACGGGGGTGAACAGCGTCGGCATCGCGAGGAGCCCGACGAGCAGGAAGCCCACGTCGATGACGGTGCGTCCCGTGGAGTCGCTCACCGACCAGCGGACGGCGTCGGTGGCGAAGTACGCCCACCACACCGCTGCGGCGAGCAGGAACGCGGGGAAGGGCTGCACGAGGTAGCGGACCGCGGCGTTGTCGACCAGCACACCGGTCCACTCGCGCACCCCGGTGCTGTCGTCGTCGCGCGGGTGCACCGCGGCCCGGATGAGCACGACCGGAGCCGCCGCCCACACCAGCGCCGGCACCACGAGTCCGAGCAGCACGTGCGCGCCGACGTTCGCCGACACCAGGAACCGGTCGTACTGGTGCAGCGACCCGGACGTCGCGACGACGAGCGACACGATCGCCAGGGCCGCCGCCACCGAACGGCGCACCGGCCAGCGGACCCCGGCACGGCGCAGGCGGACGACGCCGGCGACGTACGTCGCGGCGAGCAGCACGGCGGCCATCAGCCAGAACAGGTCGATGTTCCACTGCGTCAGCCAGCCCCAGGCCCCGGGCGCGTGCGGCAGCAGGTCGTCGGTGAGCAGCTCGGCCGGGCTCGGGTCGGTCGTCTTGCTCAGCGCGATCTGGTCGACCGGGGTCGCCGTCCGTCCGAGCGCCGCGGCGAAGCCGGACGCGACGCCCATCACGGCGAGCTCGACCACGATCAGGGTCCAGAACGGGCGGTGCCGTGCCGGAGCCTCGGCCAGGGACCGGATCGCACGCCGACGCTGCACGGCACCGAGGACCCCGATGGCCACGATGGCGCCGATCTTCACCAGCACGAGGGTGCCGTACGGCGTGAACAGGTTCGACAGGGCGCCGACACGGATCTGGGCCGAGGCGACACCCGACACCGCCACGAGCACGAAGCAGCCGAGCGCGATGCTCGAGTACCGCGCGACGACCACGGCCAGACGGTCACCCGGCAGCACGCCGCGCAGGAGCACGAGCATGGTCAATCCACCGACCCAGAGCGCGGCACCGACCAGGTGCAGCCCGAGCGCGGTGACCGCGGCGTCGTGGCTGGCGGTACCGGCGGCGTGGCCCTGCTGCGCGAGCGGGATGAGGCCGATCATCGAGACGCCGGCGGTCAGGGCGACCATCCCCCGCGAGCGCACGGCGAAGCAGAGCACCGTGACCGCGGCGGCGACGAGCACCGTGACGAGCCAGGCGAGGCCGAGGTCCGTGCCCGTCAGGAACACGCCCATCGACTGGCCGAACTGCTCGTCGATGCTGATCTCCGAGCCGGCGACGCTCAGGAAGGTGAAGAAGGTGGTGACCGCGGACGACACCGTCCAGATGCCGCTGGCGGCGGCCGCGACGTCGATGGCGCGGTTCCACTCGGGGCCGGACCGCGAGAGCCCGACGGTGGCGAGCGCCAGACCGCCGATCGTCGCGGCGGCGGACAGGTCCACGACCAGCCGGGAGATCGGCAGCCCGAAACGGACCAGGGGGCCGGGGTCGGCGATCAGCGCTGCGTTCGCGCCACCGCCGATGACGAGTGCCGTGAGCAGCGCCACGAACCCGACGAGCAGGAGCACGGCGGGACCGGCGATGCGCGCGATCCGATTCACCCGTCAAGCCTAGGCGGTGCCCACCCGGCCACAGAACCGGCCGAGCCGACCTGTGGGAACCGGCACGGGCCTCCCGGCCCACGCAGCGCGACGAACGCGACCCGACGCGACGAACGCACCCCGGGAACGACGAAAGGGACGGCCGAAGCCGTCCCTCCCGATGCGCGGAACAGTCTTACTTGACCGCAGCCTTGAGCTTCGAGCCGGCGCTGACCTTGACCGAGTCGCTCGCGGCGATCTCGATGGCCTCACCCGTCTGCGGGTTGCGGCCGGTGCGGGCGGCGCGGTGCGTCTTCTCGAAGGCGATCCAACCGGGGATCGTGACCTTCGTGCCGTCCGCGACGGACGACGAGACGACGCTGAAGAGCGCGTCGACGACGCCGTTGACGGTGGCCTGGCTCTGGCCGGACTCGGCGGCGACGGCAGCGACGAGCTCGGTGCGGTTCAGTGACTTGTCAGCCATGGATGTCCTCCTCGGACTTCTTGCAGTATCGGTCGGACGAGCGTGCCGTCCGGCGCCCGGAGCGGTTGCCCCGTGCCACGGTGCCAGTGGGCCGAGGGCCCGGCGGAACCGGAGTTGAACCTACCAGCCGCAGGGGGTGAAAACAGCCGACTCGCCCGGATTTCCGGGCTTGTCGGGCTCGGAGACGGGTGCTGGAGGGGCAGATGTGACGAATGACGGGTCGCATGTACCCCGTACACAGCGAACGCCCCGCCACCAGGAGGTGACGGGGCGTCGGGTACTGCGAGTGCTTACCAGGAGCTCTTCGTGATGCCGGGGAGCTCTCCACGGTGCGCCATGTCGCGGAAGCGGACACGGCTGATGCCGAACTCACCCAGGTGGCCACGGGGGCGGCCGTCGATCGCGTCGCGGTTGCGGTAGCGGATCGGGGATGCGTCGCGGGGCAGCTTCTGCAGGCCCACGCGAGCGGCCTCACGCGACTCGTCGGTGCCGTTCGGGTCCACGAGGGCCTTCTTCAGCTCGAGACGACGCTCGGCGTAGCGCGCGATGATGACGGCACGCTGGTTGTTCTTCGCGATCTTGCTCTTCTTCGCCATGCTTAGCGCTCCTCACGGAAGTCGACGTGCTTGCGGATCACCGGGTCGTACTTCTTCAGCACGAGACGGTCGGGGTTGTTCCGACGGTTCTTCTTGGTCACGTACGTGAACCCGGTGCCCGCCGTCGAGCGGAGCTTGATGATCGGACGGATGTCCTGACCCTTTTTCGCCATCAGATCTTCTCCCCACGGGCGAGGACGTCCTTGACGACGGACTCGATGCCGCGTGCGTCGATGACCTTGATGCCCTTAGCGCTGACGTTGAGCGTCACGTTGCGACGCAGCGACGGCACGTAGTACGTCTTCTTCTGCACGTTCGGGTCGAAGCGGCGCTTCGTCCGGCGGTGCGAGTGCGAGATGTTGTGACCGAAGCCGGGAACGGCGCCGGTCACCTGGCACACTGCTGCCATGGTTTCCTCCTGAGGTACCGTGCGACCGGACGGCCGCACCCAAGTTCACTTGCCTGGTGCGCACGCGCAGGACCACCGGAGTGGTGCATGCGAGGGGGTTGTGCACACCGCCCAGGCCCGCAGCCCCTGTCGAAGGGGGAACGAGCACCACGCGACCGCGGCGTTCGCGACGGTCGGAGGGCTTGGAACAACGGGTCCACCACGCGGAGGTGGAGAACCAAGGGGAGAGCCTACGCGAGGTCCGGGCGTGTCGCAAGCGCACGCACCATGAGCTCCCCGAGCTCGAGCGGTGCCGTGAACATCGGCCAGTGTCCGGTCTCGAGTCCGACGATGCTGAGTTCCTCGGTGGCGACGAGTTCCTCGGCCCAGGTCTGGTGGTCGGCCACCATCGTCGCGAGCTCGGTCGCCGGGATCTCGCAGGTGATCACCGTCGCCGGGATCGTGTGCCGGGCTGCGTCGGCGTAGTGGAAGCGATCGGACGGCACCGCGGCGGGCTCCGGGATCGCCCGGTGCTCGAACGCTTCGCGCAAGGACGGCGTCATCCCGCGCACCGTGGCCGGCTCCCAGACGTCCCACGACGGCAGCGGGACCACACCGTCGACCACGGGCAGCTCATCGTTGACGCAGCCACCGGCGGGGCCGGGGAACGTGTCGACGTACAGCAGGTGCGCGACGAGCGAGGGCCGCTGGTCGGCGGCCATGTACGCGATCGGTCCGGCACCGGAGTGTCCGGCGAGCACGACGGGCTCGTCGGGGCTGGCGACGTCGTCCAGGCGCTCCACGAGCGCCGCGACCTGCTCGTCGAGCGTGTCGCCGTCGCGGGTGATCGCCTCGACCGTGTGGCCCGCCTGCAGCAGCACCGGGGCGACGTCGTCCCACGCGCTCGCGTCGAGCCAGAACCCGGGGACGAGGATGACGTGCATGGCGCGGACCCTACTCGCCGGCGGCGTCGCCGGTCCGCGATCCGGTTCCGGTTCCGGTTCCGGCAGCCGCCGCCGTGCACACCGCGCACTCGCCGAAGATGTCGACGACGTGGCTGGCGTTCGTGAACCCGTTCGCCGCGGCGACGTCCTGCGCCCACTGCTCGACGGGGTCCGCCTCGATCTCGACGGTCCGGCCGCAGTTCCGGCAGATCAGGTGGTGGTGGTGCGCGTCCGTCGTGCAGGCCCGGTACAGCGATTCGCCGTCCTGCTGCAACGAGTCGGCGTCGCCCTCGGTCGCCAGGTCGGCGAGCGCCCGGTAGACGGTGGCGAGACCGATCGTCGAGCCCTCGTCACGCAGGTGCTGGTGCAGCGCCTGCGCACTGACGAACCCCTCGGTGGAGTCGAGGGCCCCGCGCACCGCTTCGCGCTGCCACGTGTTCCGCTTGACCTTCTGCACGGCGTTCATGCTGGCACCTCTTCCTTCTGGCCGGCTGCCGGCTTCGTCCCGGTGGTTCCGGTTCCGGTGGTTCCGGTTCCGTTCGTTCCGGACGGGAGGCCCGGTGCGCCCCCGCCACGCTGGTCGCGGCGGACGACCCGGTCGCGTCCACGGCGGTCGCGCCTGGCCCCGACGATCCGGCAGACCACCCAGATCGCGAACGAGATGGTCGTCACGTAGGGGCTGATCGGCAGACCGCCGCCGAGTGCGAGCAGGATGCCACCGACGACCGACACCACGGCGAACACCGTGGACAGCACCGGCACGACGACCGGGTGCGAGCTGAGCCGCAGGGCCGCGGCCGCCGGGGTGACGAGCAGCGACAGCACGAGCAGCGCGCCGACGATCTGCACCGACACCGCGGTGGCCAGACCGAGCACGAGCATGAACACGATCGCGAGGGTCCGTACCGGGATGCCGGCCGCCGCGGCCACGTCGGGGTCCACCGACGCGAACATCAGCGGGCGCCAGATGACGAGCAGGGTCGCGACGACGATGGCGGCGATGACGATCAGGAACGTCAGCTGCGGGTTGTCCACCGACACGATCTGGCCGGTGAGCAGCCCGAACTTGTTGGCCGCACGCCCCTTGTAGAGCGCCAGGCACAGGATGCCGAGCCCGAGGCCGAACGGCATGAGCACCGCGATGATCGAGTTGCGGTCGCGCGCCCGCGAGCCGAGCACCCCGATGAGCAGCGCTGCGATCACCGACCCGACGAGCGAGCCCGTGACGACGTTGACGCCGAGCAGCAGGGACGCGCTCGCGCCGGCGAAGGACAGCTCCGAGATGCCGTGCACCGCGAAGGGCATGTTCCGGGCGACGACGAACGGGCCGATGAGCCCGCCGACGATGCCGAGCACCGCGCCGGCCCAGATCGAGTTCTGCACCAGGGCCAAGAGCTCGCCGTAGTCCTGGAACGAGAAGACCGTCGACAGGACGTCCATCAGATCCGCCCTTCGTCCGACGCCGGGGCGTGCGGGTCGACCTCGCCGTGGTGGTGGTCGTGCGCGTCGTTCGCGCCGACGATGACGATGCGGCCCATCGTGCGGACGACGTCGACGGGGGTGCCGTACAGGTCGCTCAGGACGTCGGCACGCAGGACCTCGTCCGGGGAACCGATCCGGAACCGGCCGCCGGCGATGTACAGGACCCGGTCGACGACGTCGAGGATCGGGTTCACGTCGTGCGTCACGAACAGCACGGCGGCCTCGTGCTGCCGACGCTGCCGGTCGATGAGCTCGGTGACGCCGCGTTGGTGCCGGAGGTCGAGCGAGATGAGGGGTTCGTCGCACAGCAGCAGCGCCGGGTCGGCGGCGATGGCCTGACCGACGCGGGTGCGCTGCTGCTCACCGCCGGACAGCTCGGCGACCGGGGCGTCCGCGAACGCGGTGGCACCGACCTCGTCGAGGATCCGGTCGATGCGGGCCCGGTCGGCCCTCGACGTCGGCAGGACGCCCCAGCGGTGTCCCGTCACGCCCTGCGCGATCATGTCGCGCGCGCGCAGCGGGGTGCCGGCCTCCATGAGCCGCTGCTGCGGGATGTAGCCGATCTTTCGGTGGCCGCGACGGACGGGCTGGCCGAGGAACGACATCGTGCCGCTCGTCAGGCGCTGCTGCCCGAGCACCGTGCGCAGGAGTGAGGTCTTGCCGGCACCGTTGGGCCCGAGGACCGCGACGAACTCCCCCGGCGCGATGTCGAGGTCGAGGTGGCCCCAGAGCTTCCGCTCACCGAAGGACAACCCGGCGTCGCGCAGCGCCAGGACCGGACGGGCCGCAGCCCGGTCGTCCACCGAGGTGGTCGCCGGGCTGTCGGTCGTCGCTGCTGCGGTCGAGGTCGTCACTTCTGGAGCGCCGCCTGCACCGCGTCGATGTTCGCCTGCTGCCACGAGACGTAATCCTGCCCCTTGGGGAGCGTCTCCGTGACACCGACCACCGGGACGTCGTTGTCCTCCGCCGCCTTCTTGACCTGTTCGGTCTCGGGGCTGGAGGTCTGGTCGTTGTAGGCCAGGAGCTTCACGTCGCCGCTCGTGAACAGCGCGAGGGTGTCCCTGAGGGCGGCCGGCGGCACGTCGTCGTCCTCCTCGATCGCCTCGGAGAAGGCGTCGGGGGTCTCGTTGTCCAGGCCGATCGCGTCGAACAGGTAGCCCGGCACCGGCTCAGTGTACGCCACCGCGTCGCCGTCGTACGTCTTCTTCAGGTCGGCGGTCTGGGACTCGAGGTCCTCGAGCTTCGTGGTCAGCGCTTCAGCGTTCTGCTCGAACGTGGCCTTCTCGCCTTGGTCGAGCGCGGACAGGCGCTTCGTGACGTCGTCGACCAGCTTCACCATCGTCGGGTAGCTGTAGAACACGTGCTCGTTGAACTCGGCGTCGCCACCCCTGTCCAAGCCGGACAGCTTCACGACGTTGATCGTGTCGGCCGTGGTGTCCGACGCGTCGGCGAGCGTGGTCATGAAGTCGTCGTACCCGCCGCCGTTCTCGATGAGCAGGTCGGCCTTCGACACCGCGAGCTGGGTGCGGGCGCTCGATTCGAACGAGTGCGGGTCCTGCGAGGGGTCGTCGAGGATGCTCGTGACCGACACGTGGTCGCCACCGATCGACTCGACGATCGAGCCGTAGACGTTGGTCGAGGCCACGACGGCGATCTTCCCGTCGCTGTCGGCGTCGCCCGAGCTCGAAGACGTCGCGCAGCCCGTCAGGGCGAGCGCGGCGGCGCCGGCGACGAGCGGGAGGGCGAGGAGTCGGTTGTGCATGCTCCGACGGTAGCGCTTGCTGATAACGATTGTCAAAACCGGTATCAGTGCTCTGGTGGTGACGACAGACGGACAGGAGGCGCGGTGCCAGCTGACACCGCGCCTCCTGTCCGTCACGTGGTGACGTCTACGGCTTGGTGGCCGCCTCGATCGTGTTCTCGGCGATCGTGTCCTCTTCACGCCCGGGCGTGCGGAGGTTCCACTTCTTGATCACGAAACTGAACAGGAAGTAGTACACGACCGCGTAGCCGAGGCCGATCGGGATGAGCCAGATCGCTCCGTCCGCCTTGCCGAAGTTCAGCACGTAGTCGATCGCACCGGCCGAGAACGAGAACCCGTCGTGGATCCCGAGTGCGTTGACCAGCGCCAACGAGGTCCCGGTGAGCACCGCGTGGATGATGTACAGCGGGAACGCCACGAACATGAACGAGTACTCGAGCGGCTCGGTGATGCCGGTCACGAACGACGTGAGCGCGGCCGAGATCATGATGCCGCCGACGAGCTTGCGGTTCTGCGGCTTGGCGTTGCGCCAGATCGCCAGGGCCCCGGCGGGCAGCGCGAACATCATGATCGGGAAGAAGCCGGTCTGGAAGATACCAGCGGTCGGGTCGCCGGCGAGGAAGCGCGGGATGTCGCCGTGCACGATGTCGCCGGCCGCGTTCGTGAAGCTGCCGAGCTGGAACCACGGGAAGAAGTTGAGCAGCTGGTGCAGGCCGATCGGGATGAGCATGCGGTTCGCGAACCCGAAGATGCCGCCACCGATCACGGCGTTGTCCGCAACGGCGGTACCGGCTGCCGTGAGCGCGATGTCGAAGTAGCGGTAGACGAATGCCATGAGCACGGCGATGACGAGACCAGCCGCAGCGGTCAGGATCGGGACGAGGCGACGACCGGAGAAGAAGCCCAGGAAGTCGGGCATCTTCGTGCGGTGGAACTTCTCCCACATGACCGCCGAGACGAGCCCCATCACGATGCCGCCGAGGACACCGAAGTTGATGGTCGCCTGGTCACCGTTCGCGTCCTTGACCCCCGCGAGCACAACCGGGGACATGACTGCGAACACCTGGTACATGACCATGTAGCCGACGACGGCGGCCAGAGCGGTCGTGCCGTCCGACTTCTTCGCCCACCCGATCGCGATGCCGACCGCGAAGAGGAGCGGCAACCAGGTGAAGATGGCCTGTCCGGCAGCCGAGATGACTCCCGCTCCCGTCTCGAAGCCGGGGATCGCGCCGAGCAGATCGGGCTGCCCGATGCGGTTCAGGATGCCAGCGGCGGGCATGACCGCGATCGGCAGGAGCAGGCTCCGTCCGAGGCGCTGGGCGTTGGCGAAGAGCCGGGACTGCTTCTTCGGCTTCTTCTTCTCCGGCACGTCCGTGGCAGTGGTGGCGCTCATCGGAGGTCCTCTCGTCATTGGGTGGAGCTGTCGGGGTGAGTTGAGTCGTGCAGCCAGCGCAGGTAACCTCGGCGGTGTCGCCAGGTCCGGTCCTGTCCGGTCATGACCAGTTCCGTAGTCTGAACCGAGACCGGTCCCGTGTCAACCTGGTACGCAAACCCTTAACGAGGAGGAAACGATGGCCGACATCAAGGCAGCCGACATCATCGCCGCGCTCGGCGGTGCCGACAACATCGAAGAGGTCGAGGGCTGCATCACGCGCCTCCGCGTCGAGGTCGAGGACGGCGATCTCGTCGACAAGGCCGCGCTGCAGGCCGCGGGCGCCCAGGCCGTCGTCGGGGGCGGCACCGGCTGGCAGGTCATCGTCGGCACGGTCGCCGACAACCTCGCGCAGGACATCCAGGACGAACTGTGACGGCGGTCCGCACGCCGTTCGCCGGTCCGGTCGTCGCCCTCGCTGACGTGCCGGACCCGGTGTTCGCCGGCCAGCTCGTCGGTGCTGGCGTGGCCGTCGACCCGACGGGCGTCGAGGGCGCGGTCACCGCGGTGGCCCCGGTCGACGGCACCATCGTGAAGCTGCACCCGCACGCCTTCGCGCTGCAGGGCTCGGCGGGCACGGACGTCCTCGTGCACGTCGGCATCGACACCGTGAAGCTGTCGGGCGAGGGCTTCGAGCTCCTCGCGACCGAGGGCGCGACGGTCACGGCCGGCGACCCCGTCGTCCGGTTCACCCCCTCGGTGATCTCGGCCGCCGGGTACTCGCCGATCTGCCCCGTCGTGGTGCTCGGCTCCGCGCCGGACACCGTCGACCAGGGCACGGTGGGCACTTCGGTACTCGACGGCGACACCCTGTTCGAGGTCTGACCCGGATCCACCCCGGTCCTTCCCGGTCCTTCCCGCCGAAGCGACTGTGCACCGCGAACCGTTCGCGGCACACAGTCGCTTTTGCGTACCCGGCCGGAGACTCAGGCGACCGCAGGGGTCGCCGTGACCTCCATCTGCACGCGGTAGCGGTCCGAGCGGTACCAGCTGCGGGTGTGCTCCACGGGGCGCTCCCCCGCGTACGACACCCGGTCGAACTCGAGCACCGGAGCGCCGGTCTTCGTGCCGAGCAGCGTCGCGACGTCGTCGGCGGCCGGGTTCGCGGCCACCGTCTGCTGCGCGCGGTCGATCGGGGTGCCGTACTCGTTGGCGATGATCGAGTACACCGACCCGGACAGGTCATGGTCGAGCAGGCCCGGGAACGCGTCGGCCACGAGCCAGGCGTCGTCGATCGACACCGGAGCGCCGTCCGCCATCCGCAGCCGCTTCACGTGGAAGGCCGACACCTCGGCGTCGAGCCGCAGGGCCGCCACGGTGTCGCTCGGCGGCACACGCTCCTCGCGCACCAGGACGACCGTCGTCGGCACGTGGCCCATCGCCCGCATCTCCTCGGTGAACGACGCCAGGTGCAACGTCGACTGCACGGGCCGGTGCGCCACGAACGTGCCCTTGCCGCGCACGCGCTCCAGGTAGCCCTCGTTGACGAGCTGCCCGAGGGCTTCGCGCACGGTGATCCGCGAGACGCCGTACTCGGCGATGAGCTGGCGTTCGGACGGGATCGCGGCGCCGGGAGCCAGGCGCGCGGTGGCGAGGTCGAGCAGGATGCGCCGCAACTGCTGGTGCTTCGGTTCGGCACCCTCGGTGATGCGGCTCGTCATGCGTCCCTCGTGCTCCGTTGCTGGTCCTGGGTGGTGGTCATGCGCGGACATGACCAGTTCCCATCACAGTAGCGAGTCGACCTCGGAACGCCAACGTGCGTGACGTTCCGCCTGGGCAGGACGGCGGGGCGCATTGATGTTTCACCGGCTTGACATCACATTCTCAGCTCTGTCAGTGTGACGCTCGAGTCCCACAGGGGGGCGTCCGAAAGGGGAACCATGCAGAACAGCAAGGCGAAGGCATTGATCGGGATCGGTCTGGCAGTGGGCCTGATCGCCGGGCCGGCCACGGTCGCATCCGCGTCAGCGCTCAAGGTCCTCGGGTCCGGCGCGGAAACCGGCGGCGTCACGATCATCGACCCGGGTGCGGGCGTGAGCGGTGAAACCCGCGACTACTCGACGCATGGCGACGGTGGGGGTGGGAGCTTCTGGCAGTGGGGTGTGGGTCGAGACGACACGTGGTCGAACTACTTCCGCGAGAAGCGGTGCCACGGCGCGACCGCCGTCGGCAAGAAGTCGAAGCGCGTGTCGAACGTGCCCGGTGGGAAGTACGCGATGGCGATGACTCCGAAGGCGAGCAGCGGCAACAAGGCGTACTACCACAACTGCTGAGGCGAGGAGCGGGCGCTCCGAGGGAGAGCCCGCTCCTCCGATCGCAAGGGGGAGCATGAACATCCGCTCGGTGACACTCGCGTACGTCGTCCCGCCGCTCCTCGCGTCCGTTCTCGGGTTCATCGGCCTCGTGCAGGTCAGTGAGGCCGGGCTCGTCGGTGCATCGTCGGTGGTGACCGCTGCAGCGGGCGCCGACACCGCGTCGAACCAGCGGGTCGCGAAGTCTCTCGAACAGGTCGCCGAGACCGAGGGCGCGACGATCGTCCGTGTCGTGGCCGATCGCGCGGCACCGACGACGCTCCGCCAGGCGCTGGTCACCGGTGCGCCGTCGAGTCTGGGTGCCGGCTGGCTCAGCGACGGGTACGGCGACTTCACCAGGTCGATGAGCACCACCGTCCTCCCGATGTCGGACCTCGACCACTTCGATCCCGTCGGCTCCTACGCGGTCTTCGGCGACGACGCTGCTCGGCGCGCGGTACTCGATGCCCTTTCCGGCCTCGGCTACGACGTCAGCTCGGAACAAGTGCCGTTCCTGCGCCGCATCGGAGTCAGCGACGGGTTCAGCGGGACGTCCGGCCTCGTCGGCGCCCTCACGTTGGGATGCGTCACGCTGTGCCTGATGGGGACGCTCGGCGCCCCTCGCCGGAGTGCGGTTCGACGACTGCACGGACAGAGCACCGCCTCCATCGTGGTCAGTGAGCTGGCCGAGGTCCGCGGCACCCTGCTCGCCACCGTCGTCGGCACCCCCGTGGTCGCCTTCGGTCTGTTCTTGTACAACGGGCTCGCGTCAGCGGCGACCTTCGCCACAGCAGTCGTCGTGATCGGCACAGCGTTGCTGGCACCGGTCATCGCCGCCCACACGATCGGCACCGTGCTCGCCTGTCGACAGCCGCTGGCCACCGCACTCCGAGGTGCTCGACCCGTCGGAGCGCTCGTGCTCGTCGCGCAGGTCGCCCGCGCGCCCGCGCTCCTCTTGCTCGTCACCGCCGTGTTCGACCTGTCGGGTGCCGTTGCGACCGTCCGTTCCGGGACAGCAGAACGCGACCTCCGAGCCGCAGGTGAGACCGTCCAGCTCTGGGTCACCCCGGACCCCCGTCCGATCGACTCGCAGCAGTACTGGAACCGCATCGGAGCCTTCGCCGGCAGAGCGCTCGAGCAGCGTGATGCGCTGCTCGCCGCGACCGTCGAGGTGTCCAGTGGGCAGGGGAAGTCCACGGTTCCGGCGCTCTTCGTCGACGCTGGCTACCTCGGTCTGCAGGACGTCCGCACCGAGGACGGCAGCCGCATCACCGCCGACGACGCGGACATCTCCGTGTGGATCCCAGCCGACAGTCGACTCGATCGGCGTCGGCTCGTCGCCGCGCTCGCCGACTGGCAGCTGCGCGAAGCGCCCGCCGCCGCGCGGGAGCAGATCACCGGTGGTCGACTTGCACGCCAGCAGGTCTACTCGTACCCGGACGATTCGTCGACGCGCTCCTGGCTCGCTGACGCGGTCATCGTGGTCGTCCCGGAACCCGCGGAGGTCTTCTCCGCCGATCAGCTCGGTTCGTGGCTGTCCACTGGAGACGTGGTGTTCAAGAACCGCACCGTCGCGGAACGGTCGATCAACACGTCAGACGTCCGCAGGGAGTTCAGCGCGGTGGTCGCAGTGGGACAGGTCGCCGCCGAGCAAGCACGGCTCGCGGCCACGATGACCGTGATCGCCACGGCCACGGTGGTCAGCACCCTGATCGTCAGCATCATGCTGGGGCTGCTCGGGACCGTCGCCCACCGGCGTCGCCACGGCCGCGCGCTGTTCGCGAAGCTCGCCAGCGGCACCTCAGCCGTCCGGGCCGACGCCGGGCTCCTGTTCGTCGAGACCGCCCTGGTCTCGATCGCCGTCGTCGCCACTGTCAACTCCTGGTGGGGCGCTCGCCCGGACGGGACCGGGCGCAGCTCGGTACTCGATCCCGTCGCGCAGTCGGCGGGGACCGCCGGAGCACTGGCGCTGCTCGCCATCGCAGTGGTGAGTGCGGTCAACGGCGCCGTCCTGGCCGCCACCGCGCGCAACACCCTCCGGGATCGAGGAAACGGAGCACGATGATCGAGGTACGACACGCATCGAAACACCACGGACGACGGACACTGTGGAACGATCTGTCGTTCGACGTCGCGCGCGGCGAGATCGTCTGCCTGGTCGGGCCGAGTGGCTCTGGGAAGTCCACACTCCTCGACTGCGTGGGACACCTCGATGCGCTCGACTCGGGGACGATCCGCATCGCCGGCGAACCGGTGAGTCGGAACAGGCGGCAGGCTCGACTCCTGCGCCAGCGCTACCTGGGCTACCTGTTCCAGGACTTCGGATTGGTCGCCGACATGACCGCCCAGGCGAACATCGACATCGCTCGGGCATCCCGCGGACCGAACCGTGGGGTCCGGACGAGCGACGCGCTCGACCGCGTCGGCCTGACCGGACGGGCAACCGACCGGGTCCACGAGCTCAGCGGCGGCGAGCAGCAGCGGGTGGCGATGGCGAGGCTCTTGGTGAAGCGCCCGTCGGTCATCCTCGCCGACGAGCCGACCAGCGCTCTCGACGACGGGAACGCTGCGATGGTACTCGACCTGCTGGCCGAACTCGCCGGCGACGGGGCGGCTGTGCTCATCGCGACCCATTCGCCGGCCGTCGAGGCGCTCGCCACTCGGAGCGTCTCGCTGAACGCACCGAGTACGTGACCGCGCTCAGGCGTTGCGGACGAGCCAGGCGAACTGTTCGTCGGAGAGCAGCCGGTCGGTCCAGACCTGCCCCTCGACCCCCGCGGCGGAGGACGTCTGCACCCCGGGAGCCCCTTGCCACACGAGCGACAGCCCGGCACGACGGAGCACCGCTGCGGAGGCCGGGTTGTTCGTGAGCACGCGCCCCGTGACGGGGACGTCCGGTGCGGTGTCGGCAGCCGCGCGCACGGCAGCGAGGGCGATCTCGGAGGCGAAGCCCTGCCCCCAGGCGGAGGGTGCCAACCGGTACCCGAGGTTCCAGACTCCGCCGGCGGTCATGTCCACGCCGCCGACCCCGACGAACGCGTGATCGGCTGCGGTGCGGACGGCCCATGAGCCGAGTCCGTGTCGAGCCCGACCACCGATCTTCCGCTGCACCATGTCCACACTCGAGCTCCGGGCGACGTGCCGACCGCTCGGCAGGTGCTGCCACGTCCGGGCGTCGGAGAACACCGCGTGCACGTCGTCGATGTCGGCCGGCGTGAGCGGGGTGAGCAGGAGGCGATCCGTTCGGATCTCCTGCGAGGGGGTCAGGAGCTGGTGGACCATGTCCCGATCATCCCCTGCACCACCGACATCCGTGTGAACACCACGCGACGTTTGCGGAAGGCCGCAGATGGTGAGCAGAAATGGTCGAGTGGCTCGAAGCCACCCGACCATTTCTGCTCACGAAGCGGAACGACCGACGCATCGGTCCCTGAACGCGCTCAGTCGAGCAGGAGCGCGGGCTCCTCGAGCACCGAGGCGACGTCGTGCACGAAGCGGGACGCCACGTCACCGTCGACGACCCGGTGGTCGAACGAGGCACCGATGGTCGTGACCATGCGCGACCGGACCTCGCCGTCGACGACCCACGGCTTCGGCTTGATCGTGCCCATGGCGACGATCGCGACCTCGCCCGGGTTGAGGATCGGGGTCCCGGTGTC
The DNA here is from genome assembly GCF_003755065.1 of Curtobacterium sp. JUb34. NCBI lineage: Bacteria > Bacillati > Actinomycetota > Actinomycetes > Micrococcales > Microbacteriaceae > Curtobacterium > Curtobacterium sp. JUb34. The sequence goes on from NZ_RJVH01000001.1 coordinate 386,447, forward strand.
CATGCCGAACACACCGATGTTCGTGATGGAGACGGTGCCGTTCGCCATCTGCTTCGGCGTCGTCTTGCCGTCGCGGGCGGTGAGGGTGAGTTCCTCGAGCGCCTGCGCCAGCTCGAGCAGCGACATGTCCTGCGCGTCCTTGATGTTCGGCACGATGAGCCCGCGCGGGGTCGCCGCGGCGATGCCGAGGTTCACGAAGTGGTGGACGATGATCTCGCGGTCGGTCCAGGTCGAGTTCACCGAACGGTTGCGGCGGACGGCCCAGATGACGGCCTTCGCGACGATGAGCAGCGGCGAGACCTTGACGCCGGCGAACGTCGGCGAGGCCTTGAGCCGCTTGACGAACTCCATCGTGTGGGTCGCATCGACGTCGACGAACAGCGACACGTGCGGTGCGGTGAACGCGGAGGTGGTCATCGCGGTCGCGATGGCCTTGCGGACGCCCTTGACCGGGATCGTCTCGCTGCGCACCTCGCCCCACTCGGGTGTCTCGATGTTGCGGAAGACGCTGGCCTGCTTCGCGTGCCGGATGACGTCGTCGCGGGTGACCTCGCCGGCGAGGCCGGTCGCCACGATCTCGACGAGCTCGACGCCGAGGTCCTTCGCGAGCTTCCGGATCGGCGGCTTCGCGAGCACGTTGGTCGCGACGGTCTGCTTGCGTGCGGGCGCGGACGCCAGACCGGCGATGGCCTCGGCAGTGGTGTCCTCACCGGGATCACTGGCCGCTTCGGCCGCTGCTGCGGCATCCACACTGGAGGCACGGCTCGCCTCGGCCGCGAGTGCTGCGGCCCGGCGGGCACCCGGCTTGCGACGCGACGGCGACGAGGTCGCCGAACCGTAGCCGACGAGGACAGCGCCGGAGGACTCGTCCGTCCCGACGACGGAGGCGCCGTCGGCGACGGGCTGCACCGGTGCAGCCGACGGGGCCACGGGCGCTGCGGCGGCCGGGGCCGGGGCCGGGCTGACGGGAGCTGCGGCGGGAGCCGGAGCCGGCGGGGTCTGCACGACCGGAGCAGCCGGGGCGGGCGCCACAGGCGGGGTAGGGGCGACCGCGGGCGAGGTCGGGACGCTGTCGCCGACCGGTGCCGGGCCTCCCGACTGAGCGGGCGGAGCCGTCACCGGCGCACCGGACGCGACCGACGCGTCGGACTCGACACGGATGATCGGCTTGCCGACCTCGACCGTGTCGCCCTCGGACACGAGCAGCCCGGTGACGGTGCCGGCGAACGGCGACGGCAGCTCGACGAGCGACTTCGCGGTCTCGATCTCGACCAGGACCTGGTCGACGGTGATCTCGTCCCCGATCGCGACGCGCCACTGCACGATCTCGGCCTCGGTGAGGCCTTCGCCCACGTCGGGCAGGGGGAATTCGGCGACGGCCACTTACGGCTCCTTCGGCGTTCGGACGAGTTGGGTCAGTCGAGCTGGATCAGTACGCGAGGGCGCGGTCGACGGCCTCGAGGACGCGGTCGGCGTCCGGCAGGTGCAGGTGCTCCAACTTCGAGACCGGGAACGGGACGTCGAACCCGGACACCCGCAGCGGCGGCGCCTGCATCGTGTAGAACGCCTTCTCGGCGACCGTGGCGGCGATCTCGCTGCCGACGCTGACGAAGCCGGAGGCTTCCTGCGCGATGACGAGGCGACCGGTCTTGCGGACCGAGGTGAGGATCGGCTCCCAGTCGATGGGCGAGATCGAGCGGAGGTCGATGACCTCGCAGCTCGTGCCCTCGGACTCGGCGAGCTCGGCGGCCTGCATCAGGGTGGCGACCATCGCACCGTGGCCGACGAGGGTGACCTCGGTGCCGGTGCGCGCCACCCGGGTGGTGTGCATCGGGACGTGCCCGTCGACGAGGTCGACCTGACCCTTCGGCCAGTAGCGCGACTTCGGCTCGAGGAAGACGACCGGGTCCTTCGAGGCGATGGCCTCCTGGATCATCCAGTAGGCGTCGTTCGGCGTGCTCGGGCTGACGACGCGCAGACCGGGGGTGTGCGCGAAGTACGCCTCGGGCGACTCCTGGTGGTGCTCCACGGCACCGATGTGGCCGCCGTAGGGGATGCGGATGACGACCGGGAGCGACATGTGCGCCGGCAGCCGGTTCGCCATCTTCGCGAGCTGTGAGGTGATCTGGTCGAAGCCGGGCCACACGAAGCCGTCGAACTGGATCTCGACCACGGGGCGGTAGCCACGCAGGGCGAGGCCGATCGCAGTGCCGATGATGCCGGCCTCGGCGAGCGGGGTGTCCCGCACGCGCTCCGGGCCGAACCGGTCCTGCAGGCCCTCGGTGATGCGGAAGACACCGCCGAGCTGGCCGATGTCCTCGCCCATCAGCAGGACCTTGTCGTCCGCCTGCATCGCCGCGGCGAGCCCGGCGTTGAGGGCCTTCGCCATCGGCAGGGTCGGGGTGGGGTCGCTCGGGACCTCGCCGGCGTCCGGGTGGGAGCGCAGCGTGTAGTCGAAGAGCTGCTCGGTAGTGCTCATGCGTGGGCGCCCCCTTCGAAGCCGGCCTCGTACTGTTCGAGCCAGGCCTTCTGCTCGGCGACCAGCGGGTGCGGCTCGCGGTAGACGTTGTCGAACATGACGTCGACGGACGGCGGGGTGAGTGCCACGGTGCGGCGGCGGACGTCGGCGGCGATGTCCTCGCCCTCTTCGTCGAACGCGGCGAACTGTGCGTCGGTGGCACCCTTCGAGCGCAGGTACGCCTCGGAGCGGACGATCGGGTCGCGGCGGACCCAGTCCTCGAGCTCGCCGTCGGCGCGGTACCGGCTCGGGTCGTCCGAGCTGGTGTGCGCGCCGATGCGGTAGGTGTCCGCCTCGATGAACGCGGGGCCCTGACCGCTGCGGGCGTGGTCCGTGGCGACGACCGAGGCCGTGTACGAGGCGAGGATGTCGTTGCCGTCGATGAGCACGCTCGGGATCCCGAAGCCGCGCGGGCGGTCGACGAGCGGCGTCGGGGACTGCACCGACACCGGCACCGAGATCGCCCAGTGGTTGTTCTGCAGGAAGAAGACGACGGGCGCCTTGGTCGACGCCGAGAACACGTACGCCTCGTTCACGTCGCCCTGGCTCGTCGCGCCGTCGCCGAAGTAGACGATGGAGCAGGCGTCGCGGTCGGGGTCGCCCGTGCCGACGTCGCCGTCGAGCTTCTGACCGAGCGCGTAGCCCGTGGCGTGCAGGGTCTGCGAGCCGATCACCAGGGTGGAGATGTGCGTGTTGCCGCGCTGGTCCGGGTCCCACCCGCCGTGAGTCTGCCCGCGGTACATCGCGATGATCTCCATCGGCTCGACGCCGCGCTGCATCGTGACGGCGTGCTCGCGGTACGAGGGGAAGACGTGGTCCTGGGCGCGCAGGGCGAAGGCGGAGCCGGTCTGTGCGGCTTCCTGCCCGTGGCTCGGCACCCAGAGGCCGAGCTGGCCGGTGCGCTGCAGGTTGTGGCCGGCGTGGTCGAACCGTCGGGTGAGGACCATGCGGCGGTGCATCGCCAGCAGGGTCTCGTCGGGGATCGCCCGCGCGGCGGCGGCGAACTCGGCGTTCTCGTCGGTCTCCACGAACCGACCCTCGGGGTCGAGGAGCCGGACGGTGGTCGTCGCGGGAGCCGCGGCGCGGAATGACATGCGGGCCAGCGTAGCGGCAGCCATCAGTCGGCCACCTGGAGGTCCCCCACAAGCGAGCGGGCCGTTTCGAGGAGCGTTTCCACAGCCTCGTGCTCGCCGATCGAGATGCGGAGGCCCTCCGGCGGGAAGGGCCGCACGATGATGCCGGCGTCCTCGAAGGCGGCGGCCGCGGCGACCGTGCCGACCCCCGTGGGCAGCCAGACGAAGTTGCCCTGGGCGTCCGGCACGGCCCACCCCTGCTCGCGGAGCTCGGTGACGATGTGGTCGCGGAGCGTGGCGATCTCGGACACCCGCTCGAGCAGTTCGTCCTCGCGTTCCAGGCTGGCCAGTGCAGCCGCCTGGCCCTGGGCCGTGACGGAGAGGGGGATCGCGCACGCACGGACCGCGTCGAGCACGTACACCGGGCCGAGGGCGTAGCCGACGCGCAGACCCGCGAGACCGTACGCCTTCGAGAAGGTCCGGAGGACGACCAGGTTCGGGTACTGCGCGAGGAGCGGGTGCCCGTGCACGGCGGACTCGTCGGTGGCGAACTCGGCGTATGCCTCGTCGAGCACGACCAGGACGGACTGCGGCACCGCGGCCATGAAGGACGCGAACTCGGACTCGGTCACGATCGGGCCGGTCGGGTTGTTCGGGGTGCAGACGATCACCATGCGGGTGCGCTCGGTGACGGCGGCGGCCATCGCGTCGAGGTCGTGGCCGCCGTCCGGCCGGTTCGGCACCTGCACGCTCGTGGCCCCCGCGACGGTGACGACACCCGGGTAGGCCTCGAAGGACCGCCAGGCGTAGACGATCTCGTCACCCGGGCCGGAGGTCGCGCGGGCGAGTTCGTGCAGGATCGCGACGCTGCCGGGGGCGACGTGCACCTCGTCGGCGGTCAGCCCGAAGCGGTTCGCGAGCGCGGCGCGGACGGCGAGGGCGGTGGCGTCGGGGTAGCGGTTGAACGCGGTCTGCGCCTGCACGGCCTGGACGACACCGGGGAGGGGCGGGAACGGGTTCTCGTTGCTCGACAGCTTGAAGGCGTCGTCGGCGGCCTGGCGTCCCTGCTTGTACGCGGGGAGCACAGCAATCTCCGGCCGGATGTGCACTCGCTCGTCAGTCACCGGATCAGGTTACCGGCCCGTGCGCGGGAGTCGGAGGGCATCATGGGTGCATGCGATTCCTCGTCCGCCTCGTCGTCAACGCCGTGGCCCTCTGGCTCACCACGCTCATCGTCAGCGGCGTCTCCGTCACCGCGTTCGGCGACGGTGGGACCACGGCCACCGTGCTCACCTACCTGCTCGTGGCCTTCGTGTTCGGGCTCGTCAACGCCGTGATCGGCACGCTGATCCGGATCGTGGCGTTCCCGATCTACATCCTGACCCTCGGGCTCATCTCCTTCATCGTGAACGCGATCCTGCTGCTCATCGTCGCGGGCATCTCGGACGCGTTCGGCTTCGGACTCGAGGTCGAGTCCTTCGGCTGGGGCATCGTGGGCGCCTTCGTGCTCGCCGTCTTCGCCTGGCTGATCGGGCTGTTCGTCCGTCCGGTGCTGAACCGCCAGCGGGCGTGACGCGGACGGACCTCGCGGAGGACACCTCCCTGGGCCATGATGTGACCATGGCCCCGGACGTCGACGCCCCGTTCCGCGTCTCGTTCGTCTGCAGCGGCAACATCTGCCGGTCCCCCATGGCGGGTGTCGTCTTCGCGCAGATCGCGGCGGACGCCGGGCTCGCCGACCGCTTCCAGGTCGAGTCCGCCGGCACCGGCGACTGGCACGTCGGCGAACCGGCCGACGAGCGCACGATCGCCGCCCTCGCGGCGCGCGGATACGATGGCAGCAGGCATCGCGCCCGTCAGTTCGACCCGGACCGGTTCCCGGACCTCGATCTGGTGGTCGCACTCGACCGCTCCCACGAACGCGTCCTGCGATCGTGGGCCCCGACCATGGACGACTCCGCCAAGGTGACGCTCCTGCTGCGGTACGACGACGCCTGGCCCCAGCAGACCGACGTGCCGGACCCGTACTACGCGGACCGGCACGAGTTCGACCGAGTGCTCTCGACCGTCGAACGGGCCTGCCGGGCGCTCTTCCACCAGCTCGAGCCGGCCGTCCGTCAGGGAGCCCCATGACCCCCCTTCCCCCGCAGCCGATCAGCCCGCTCGACGGGCGCTACTACCCGATCGTGCACACGGTGGGCGAGCACCTCTCCGAGGCCGGGCTCAACCGCGCACGCATCGTGGTCGAGGTCGAGTGGCTGGTCTTCCTGACCGACCACGCGATGTTCACCACCTCGCCGCTCAGCGTCGACGACAAGGCCGCGCTCCGGCGCATCGCGGAGACCTTCGGGCACGACCAGATCGCCGAACTCGCCGAGATCGAAGCCACCACCCGCCACGACGTCAAGGCCGTCGAGTACTTCGTCCGCCGACGGCTGTCGGAGCTCGGGCTCGACTCGATCGCCGAGCTCACCCACTTCGCCGCCACGAGCGAGGACGTCAACAACCTGTCCTACGCCCTGACCGTGCGGGACACCGTCGACCAGGTCTGGCTGCCGGCGTTCCGTGCCGTGCTCGAGAAGCTGCGGACGCTCGCCGTCGAGCTGCGCGCCGTCCCGATGCTCTCCCACACGCACGGGCAGCCGGCGACCCCCTCGACGCTCGGCAAGGAGCTCGCGGTCGTCGTCTACCGGCTCGAGCGCGTCCTGGCCCAGATCGAGGGCGGCGAGTACCTCGGCAAGTTCTCCGGTGCGACCGGCACCTTCTCGGCCCACCTCGCCGCCGACCCCGAGGCCGACTGGCCCACGCTGTCCCGCGAGTTCGTCGAGGGCCTCGGGCTGACCTGGAACCCGCTCACCACGCAGATCGAGTCGCACGACTGGCAGGCCGAGCTGTACGACCGGGTCCGGCACGCCAACCGCATCCTGCACAACCTGGCGACCGACGTGTGGACCTACATCTCGATGGGGTACTTCACGCAGATCCCGGTCGCCGGCGCCACGGGGTCGTCGACGATGCCGCACAAGATCAACCCGATCAAGTTCGAGAACGCCGAGGCGAACCTCGAGATCTCGTCGGCGCTGTTCTCCACGCTGTCCGAGACCCTGGTGACGAGCCGTCTGCAGCGCGACCTGACCGACTCGACCACGCAGCGCAACATCGGCGTCGCGTTCGGGCACTCGCTGCTCGCGCTCGACAACCTGCGCCGGGGCCTGGGCGAGATCGCGGTGAACGAGGCCAAGCTCGCCGACGACCTCGACCACAACTGGGAGGTCCTCGCCGAGGCCATCCAGACGGTCATCCGCGCCGAGGTCACCGCCGGGCAGTCGAACATCGAGGACCCCTACGCGATGCTCAAGGACCTCACCCGCGGCAAGCGCGTGACCCAGCAGGACCTCATCGTCTTCGTGAACGGCCTGGACATCTCGGACGGCGCGAAGGCCCGCCTGACGAACCTGACGCCGGCGACGTACACGGGTCTGGCGGACGAGCTGGTCGACCACCTCGACGTCTGACGCTGTTCACCTGCGCGATGTGAACACTGTGCCGCAAAGGGGTGCGGAATCCTCACGAAGTCGGTAGGTTCGTGGTGCTGAGCATCGTCTCAGCACCGGGGGCGTCACAGAGGACGATCCCTGCCCTCTGACCGGATGGATCTCCACACCGTGCTTCGTTCCCGCATCACCGCGGCCGCCGTCGGCGCCACCGTGCTCGGCGTCACCGCTGCGCTCGTCCCCACCGTCTCCACCGCGAACCAGACGACCACCGCCGCATCGGCGATCGTGACCTGGACCGACTCGTCCTCCGACTTCACGGCGGCTCCCGAAGGCACCGTCCCGCTGAACGACAAGTGGTACTGGGCGGCGCTGTCCGACCCGACCGCGGGCGGGAAGATCACCGACTTCGCCACGCTGGACGAGGACGGGCTGTCCGTCTCCGAGGGCGAGGCCGTCGGCCTGGTCCGCGGCCTGACGAAGCCGGTGCCCGGCGGCGAGGTCGGGGCGCTCGCCTCCGGCCTCAGCACCACCACGACCGGGGCGACGAGCTTCGGCCTCGCGATCCAGGAGGGCGGCGACACCAGCGCGCAGACCGTCGTCTTCGCCACCGACGCCGGCAACAGCGACGGTGTCAGCGACGGCCTCACCCGGTGGATCGACCCTGCCACCGGTGAGGTCGAGTCGACCTCGAAGCTCGCCAGCGACCTGAAGGCAGCGGACGCCGAGGTCGTCGGCTATGTCGTCTACGTCGGTATCGACATCACCGCCGAGGTCCCCGCACCGCCCGCCACCGACGAGCCGACCGAGACGCCCGCCCCGACCGAGACGCCCGCCCCGACGGACGAGCCCACGGTCGCGCCGACCGACGAGCCGACCGACGAGCCGACCGACGAGCCGACCACGGCGCCGACGGACGAGCCGACGACGGCACCGACCGACGAGCCCACGGAGCCGACCGCCCCGGTCTCCGTCGGTGGCGAGCTGAAGAGCCTCGCCTCGCCGCTCGAGTCCGACGCCCAGGCCCTCGCCGCCGACGCCAGCGGTTCGATCTCGGCCCTGCGCATCGACGACACCACGACGTACTTCACCCCGCAGCCCACCGCGGCAGCACGTCTGCTCACCACCTCCGCCACCCTGACCGAGGCCACCACGACCGGTGTCCGCGTGCAGGGTTCGGGCTTCGCCCCGAACGAGGTCGTCACCGCTGCGGTCGGCGACGCAGCCGACGCCGTCGCGATCCCCGGCGTCCAGTTCCGTGCCGACGCCGACGGCAACGTCTCCGGGACCATCGTCCTGCCCGCTGACCTCGTCGACTCGGCCGGCACCTACGTGCTCGGTCTCGTCGGCCTGTCGTCGGCGCAGACGGCCACGACGACGCTCACCGTGACGGCCGACGCGGGCACGGCGCCGGTCGCCGTGCCGGTGCCCGGAACGGCGACCTTCACGGGCTGATCTTGCCGATCCTCCCGACCGAGCCACGGCGGCGCGCGACACTGATCGCCGCCGCCGTGGCCGTCGTCTGCGCCGGGGCGGTGGCGTTCGTCGCCCTCGGCCCGCTGTCGGCGGCGCCCACGCCGACCCCGACACGGTCCGTCGCCGCGAGCGCGACCCCGACCCCCACGGCGACACCGGGCCCGACGCGCTCCGCGGGCCCGACCGACGCGGTCGACGCGCCCGTGAGCACCACCGTCGCGGCCGTCCGCGGCGACTCAGTGCCGGTCAGCCGGACGCCCGGTGGCGCCGCCACGAGCACCCTGTCGAACCCGCAGCCGTCCGGCGCACCACTCGTCTTCCGTGTGGTCGACCAGCAGGACGGCTGGGCGCAGGTGCAGCTCGCACAGCGCCCGAACGGCAGCACCGGATGGGTCCCGACGAGCGCGGTCACCCTCTCCGAGGACCCGTACGCCATCGTGGTCACCCGCGCGGACAACACGCTCGACCTGTACAAGGACGGCAAGGTCGTCGACAGCTACCCGGTGGCGACCGGCACCGGTGGCACCCCGTCGCCGACCGGCCGGTTCGCCCTGACCGAGCTGCTCGCCCCGACGAACAGCGGCTACGGCCCGTACGCGTACGGCACGACGGCGTTCTCGGACGTCCTCAACTCGTTCGGCGGCGGCCCGGGCCAGATCGGCCTGCACGGCACCGACGACAGCTCGAGCATCGGGACCGCCGCATCGCACGGGTGCATCCGCATGCACAACGCCGACATCAGCGCGTTGGCCGAGCTCCTGCCGCTCGGCACCCCGTTCCAGGTGCGCTGAGCGCGTTCCCGCGCACGGAGCGGGTCTGCCGCGGCCCACGTCCGGACGGGAGGCGCGGCGTGCGCCCGGCAGTGGGCGCGACCGTCTCAGGTGGTGACGTCCAGGGCCTCGGCGACCAGTGCCTCCAGGACGGTGCGCACCACGGGGCGGACCGCACGGTCGGGGCGGACCAGCGCCTCGATCCGGCGCCCCGCGCGCACGTCGGCCAGCTCGGCCAGGTGGAACCGGCCGGACGCCCGGGTGCCCGAGGTGTACCGCGGCACGAGTGCGACGCCGTGGCCTGCGGCGACCAGGTTCTCGATGACGGGCAGGTGGATCGTCCGGAAGGCGACGCTCGGTGGGGCGTCCGACGCCGCCGCCATCGCCTGCAGGACCCGGTCGATCGGGTAGCCCTCGGGCACGCCGATCCAGGTCTCGCCGACGACCTCGTCGATCCCGACCCGCTCGCGACCGGCGAGCCGGTGCCCCGGCGGCACCGCGACGTCGAGCGGTTCGCGCAGGAGCGGCACGGTCTCCACCGATCCCTGGTCCGCCGGCCGCACGCCGTCGGACCGGTGCCCGACGGCGATGTCGTGGTCGGCGGCGAGGGGTGCGAACTCCCCCTCGCTGACGTCCACGTCGACCAGCGTCAGCTCGATGCCGGGGTGCGCGCGCATCCGGGTGAGGACCCCGGGCAGCAGCAGTTCGGCCGCCGACGGGAAGATCGCGAGGTCGACGCGTCCCGTCGCCCCGCCCAGGTGCTCCTGCCAGGCGGCGTCGACCCGGGCGATCGCCGTGGCGACGCCGGTGGACAGGCCGGCGAGCACCTCGCCGTGGGCGGTGAGCCGGACGCCGCGACCCACCCGCTCGACGAGCGGGACACCCACCTGCCGCTGCAGCGTCTGCAACTGCTGCGACACCGCGCTGGGCGTCCGGTGGGTGGCCTCGGCGACCGCCGTGACGCTGCCACGCTCGGCGAGTTCGCGGAGGACGGCGAGCAGCTGCACGTCGAAGTCGACCATGCAGGGAGGCTACAACGTCGGTTGCGAACAATTCGCTGGTCCTACACGTTCGGAGCCGTCACGATCGGAGCATGACAGCTCGTGACCGCCTCCTCGCCCTGGTCGTCGCCGTCGTCTGGGGCCTCAACTTCCCCGCGACCGCGCTCGCGCTCGAGCACTTCCCGCCGTTCCTGCTCGCGGCCCTGCGGTTCACGATCCTGGCGGTCCCGACGCTGCTGTTCGTGCCGCGGCCGAGGATCCCGTTCGGGCGGCTGCTGCTCGTCGGGTTCGGGCTCGGGGTGCTGCAGTTCTCGTTCCTGTACCTGAGCATGGCGTCGGGGATGCCGTCCGGGCTCGCGTCGCTCGTGCTGCAGGCCTCGGCACCGTTCACCGTGGTGCTCGCCGGCGTGTTCCTGCGCGAACGGCTCACCGGACGCCAGGTCGTCGGCGTGACGATCGCGGTCGCCGCCCTCGGCTTGATCGCCCTGCACCGGTCGCAGACGGCGGCGCTGCTGCCGGTGGTGCTGGCGCTCTGCGGCGCGCTCGGGTGGGCGATCGGCAACGTGGCGACCCGACGAGCAGGAGCCGCGAACCCGCTGCACCTGACGCTCTGGTGGTCGGTCGTGCCGCCGATCCCGATGGCCGTGCTGTCCTTCGTGGTCGAGGGGCCGGACCGCATCGGCGCCGCACTCGGCACGGCCTTCACCGCCGAGGCACTGCCAGCCGACCTCGGCCTGCTCTACATCGTGCTGGTCGCGACCCTGGTCGGCTACGGGATCTGGTCGCGACTGATGGCGACCTACCCGTCGAGCACCGTCGCGCCGTTCTCGATGCTCGTGCCGGTCGTCGGCGTGCTGGCGTCGTGGGCGGCCTTCGGCGAGGTGCCCGGCCTGGTGGAGGTGCTCGCCGGTGCCGTCGTGGTCGGAGCGGTGCTGTGGTCGTCGCGACCGGCACGCGCGTCGGGTCCGTCGCACTCGTCGGGTCCGTCGCACTCGTCGCCTTCCGCGGTCCCCGTGCCGACGCCGATCGACGGAGTCCCGGTGCCGGTGCTCAGCCCCGGTGCTGGCGACGCTCCGCGATGATCCCGGCGAGCGCACCGCGCAGGTGCGGGTACCGGAACTCGTAGCCGGCCTGGGTCAGCCGCGTCGGCACCACCCACCGGCTCTTCAGCACGAGTTCTGTCTCGGTGCGGATCGCGAAGGACCCGACCTCGAGCATCCACCGCGGCGTCGGCAGTCCGAACCGGCGGCCCACGGCGTCGCGGATCGTCGCCATCACGGTCCGGTTGTCGGACGGGTTCGGGCTCGACACGTTCACCGGACCCTCGATCTCCGGGTGGTCGCGGACGAACCGGATCGAGCCGAGGACGTCGGCGATGTGCACCCAGCTGAACCGCTGCCGGCCGCGGGTCGGCCGGTGGTGGTGGTATGTCCCCGCCCGCAGCCGGGAACGCGTCGGCACCCACGGGCCGTCGTACTGCGGGCCGCCCAGCCCCGTCTGCGCCAGCCGGATGAGCGGCACGAGCGCGCTGCCGTCACCGAAGACGATCGCCATCCGGAGTGCCACCCGACGGGTCGACGGCAGGTCGGCGCCGAAGAAGGCGTCCTCCCACGCGCGCGCCACCGAGACCGAGAACCCCTCGCCGAGCTCGCCGGTCAGTTCGTCCTGCGGTCGGTCGTCGGCGTGCCGGTAGATCGTCGCGGTCGAGGCGTTCAGCCACAGCGGCGGCGGGTGCTCGGCGGTGCGGACGGCCTCGGCGAGCTCGAGCGTGGTGTCCACCCGGGAGCGCATGATCTCGGCGCGGTTGCGTCGTCCGTAGCGGCAGTTGACGCTCTTGCCCGCCATGTTCACGACCATGGCGGCACCGTCGACGAGCTCGCGGATGCGCAGGGTGTTGCCCCACACCGCATCGCCGGTCCGGCCGACCGTGACGACCTGGTAGCCCTCCTCGGTGAAGGCCTCCCGCAGGTACTGCCCCACGAACCCGCTCGCTCCCGCGATCACGACGCGGCCCTTCTGGTCGCTCATCTCATCCCCGTCCTGTGTCCGGCGCGATCTCGTACCGGAACGCCCCCTCGTACCGGTACAGCGTGCCGAGCACCGGCGCCGTGAGCACCAGGGACACGCGCTGGAGGTCGGCTTCGTCATCGAATCGTTCCTTCAGCGTCACACGCGGTGCGATGCGGGCCGGGAGGCGCACCTCGCGTCCCAGCGCGCGGAACGTCACGCGCGTGGAGACCAGGCGCAGGGCGCCCGCGTCCGGCCCGTGCGCGTCGACCTCCGCCCGGAGCCGGGCGCTGACGCGCCCGTGGCGACCGAGGTGGTCGACCAGGCCGTCCGGTTCGGCGGTGATGGCGTCCACCATCGTGCGGCTGCCGGAGCGGAACCGGAAGGTGCGGTGCGCGCGGACCGCGGGGCGGGCCTCCAGACCGTTCCCGGGTCCACGACGGACGCGAGCCGGCCGGTTCTCGATCGTGAACGGGACGTCCCGTTCCCAGACCGGGAACATGACGGAGTCGCGGGCGAACCAGGCGAGCAGCGGCCAGAGCCACCGGCGGGGCGTGCCGACGACGTCGAACACCCCTTCACCGCGGCCGACGTGACCGGGCGGGATCGCACCGAAGTACGTCGACAGCCGCGGGTGCAACCGGGCCAGCACCTCGGACGGTGTGGACAGCTCGTAGGGCGACCGGGTCACGTGCCGATCCTGGCATGTCGTCGGTGCGGATCCCTACGATGTCGGACATGGGACACGACCACGGGCACGGCGTCGGGCACGCGTCCGAGCGCGCACTGCTCATCGCGTTCTGCATCTCGGCGACGATCCTGCTGGCCGAGGTCGTCGGTGCCGTCGTCACGGGCTCCCTCGCGCTGCTGGTCGATGCCGGGCACATGGTCGTCGACACCGGTGGGCTCGGCATCGGACTCGTCGCGACGCGGCTCGCCCGCCGCAGTCCGACGACGCAGCGCACGTGGGGCTTCCAACGTGCCGAGGTGCTCGGTGCCACGGCCCAGGCGGCGATCCTGCTCGCGGTCGGCGTCTTCGTGATCATCTCGGCGGTCCAGCGGCTGTTCGTCCCCGCCGAGATCCACTCGGGGCCGCTGCTCGTGTTCGGGATCATCGGACTCGTCGGCAACCTGGTGGCCTACGGCGTGCTGCTGCGGGCCTCGGGCGAGGGCTTCACCTCGCGCGCCGCCCGGCTCGAGGTCCTCAACGACACCCTCGGCTCGGTCGCCGTCATCGCCGCCGCGGTCGTCCTCATGCTGACCGGGTGGGAGCGTGCCGACTCGGTCGCCGCCATCCTCATCGGCCTGCTCATCCTGCCGCGGGCGATCCGGCTGTTGCGCGAGACCGCGAACGTGCTGCTCGAGTCCACGCCGCCGGGGCTGGACCTCGACGACGTGCGGGGCCACATCCTCGAGCTCGAGCACGTCATCGCGGTGCACGACCTGCACGCGACCCTGGTGGCGACGGGCGTCCCGAACCTGACCGCCCACGTGGTGGTGGACGACGAGTGCTTCTCGACGGCGCACGCTCCGCGGATCCTCGACGAGCTGCAGCAGTGCGTGGCGGAGCACTTCGACGTCCCCGTGGAGCACTCGACCTTCCAGCTGGAGCCCGCGTCGCACCGGCGGCACGAGCACGAGGTGCACGCGTAGGGTCGCGGCGCGGCCGTTCTGCTTGTCGACGTGGAACGACATCGTCGACGTCGTACGACATCGGCTTCGTCGTACGTTGCACGCGCGGGCAGTTGCCGACGCACGGTTGCGACGTGGAACGACATCGTCGACGTCGTACGACATCGGCTTCGTCGTTCGTTGCACGCGCGGGCAGTTGCCGACGCACGGTTGCGACATGCTCGACGTCGTACGACATCGAGCATGTCGTTCGGGATCGATGCCCGCCCGCGCCCGCGTCAGCAGTCGTCGGTGCGCGTCGGGTACGCCGTGATGACGCGGTCGGTGGTGGCCGAGACGATGACCTTCACGAACGGGTCCTCGTCGGGGCGCGAGCCGTCGTCGAACCGCACCGGCGCCGCGTAGCAGACCTTCCCGTCGCCGGCGTCGACCGGGAACCCGTCGCGCGACGAGACCAGCGCCGTCTGCACCGCCGTGAGCATCGCGTCGTCCCAGTCGCGCGAGCCGTGGCCCGCGACGACCCCCTGCCAGTCGGCGGTGTGCCGCTGCCGGATGTGCTCGTAGCCCTGCGCCGACGTGCCGCACTGCAGGGTGACCCGGCCGAGCGCCGCGGTGTCGTACTGGGCGACGGTCGCCTGGGTCGTGGAGTCGCACCGTGCGAGGGCGGCGTCACCAGGGAGGTCCGGCCCGGTGCGGGTGATCGTGACGGTGCCGTCACCGGAGGCGGTCGCAGCGTCGGTCGGCATCCCGGAGCTCGATCCGGCGCCGATGGTCGGGTCGTCCGCACCCTGCCGCGCCGTCAGGAACAGCCCGCCGGCGAGGAGACCGGCAGCCACCACGGCCGCGATCCCCGTGATGACGGGACGGTTGTGGTTCTGGGGCACGCGCCCAGTATGCCGGGAGTGCGTCGCGGACGACGGAACCTGGTTCCGGACACGACACCGCGCGATCGCGTGGTGCGGTGTCCGGAACCAGGTTCCGGGGACAGGACGGTCGGACGGGAGGCCCGCCCCGCGTCAGGCGCGCGCGGCCAGTCGGGTGCCGGCGATGACGGCCAGGACGGCGACGAGCACCACGTACCCGATCAGGACGGGCAGCGTCGGGATCACCAGGAGCGCCGCCCCGACGGCCACGACCGGCACCGTCAGCCCGGCGTAGGCGATGAGGAAGGTCGCTGCGAGCACCCCGCCCCGACGCTCGGGACCGACCAGGGCTCCGGCACTCGCGATGCTGGCCCGGAAGAGCAGCCCGACCCCGGCGCCCGCCACCACGCCACCGCCGATGAACCCGGCGACCTGCAGCAGGACCGCGGCGACCGCCAGTACCGCCAGGCCGCCGACGAGGAGCACCATGCCGAGCCGGATCTGCGCGCGCTGCGACAGACGGGCGAAGACGATCTGCGACACGGCGCTCGCGGCGAACACCCCGAAGGTCGTCGCACCGGCCGCCAGTCGGTCGGTGACGTGGAACGTGGTGCCGAGGAACGTCGGGGCGACCGAGGTGAAGAGCCCCTGGACCGCGAGGGCCGCGAACGCCGCGGCACCGGCTGCCCAGAACGCCGCGGCCTTGCCCTCCGGCGCCTGCATGCGCTGCGGGCGGTAGGCCACGCGGATCTCGGGCCGGGCGACGGTCTCCGGGACGACGAGGACGAGCACGAAGGCCACGGCCAGGGCGACGACGAACACGACGTACGGCACCATGAGCGGCGCTCCGACGAACTCGGCCAGTGCACCACCGACGAGGGCGCCGAGCGACAGCCCGCCGAGGTTGACGGCACCCGCTGCCACGCTCGCGCCCTTCGCCGAGTCGGACGAACCGGTCGCACGGACCCGCAGCTCCCCGAGGTGGGCGGTCGCCGTGGCGGTGAGCGTGCCGACGCCGAGACCGGTCACGAGACGCGCGACGATCAGGCCGGTGACGTCGTTCCAGACCAGGAACAGCACGGCGGCGACGAGTTCGAGCGCGATCGACACCAGGATGAGCGGCTTCCGCCCGTGCACGTCGCTGAGGTGTCCTGCCAGGTAGAGGGACCCGACGACCCCGACGCCGTACGCGGCGAAGATGATCGTGGTGGTGAACGTCGGGAAGCCGTCGCGTGCCTGGTAGATGACGTACAGCGGTGCGGGGACGGTCGCGAAGGCCATCACCGACAGGAACGCGAAGGCGACGGCCCAGAAGCCGAAGCCGTGGCGCCGACGGGTGTGCGCGCGACGGCCGCGCGGGGCCGGGACACGCTCGCTCGCGGGAGCGGTGGCGGTGTCGGTGGCGGGGAGAGCGCCCGTCGGGGTGTCGGTCACGGTTGACATGCTCCGATGATCGCGCGGCTCGACCATCGAGTCCAACGGATGCTCTTGATGTCAGCAATCGATCGGATCGATGATGAGTGCATGGAGACCCGCCTGCTCGAACAGTTCGTGACCGTCGCCGCCGAGGGCAGTGTGACCCGTGCGGCCGAGCGGCTCTGGGCGGCGCAGTCCACGGTGTCGGCGGGGATCGCGTCGCTCGAGCGGACGTTCGGCGTCCGGCTGTTCGACCGCACCGGGCGGCACCTCGTGCTGACGACCGCCGGCGAGGACCTGCTCCCCCACGCCCGCGCCGTGCTGGAGTCGCTCGACCGGATGCGTGACCTGGCGACCGTGGATGACGCCGACCTGCGCGGACGGGTGCGACTGGGCATCTTCACGAGCATGGACATCGTCGACCTGACCGGCGTGCTGCAGCGGTTCCGGCGGCGGCACCCGCTCGTCACCGTGGAGCTCATGACCTCGCCGTCCGGGACGACCGGGCTCGTGCAGGACCTCGTCGCCGGGCGGCTCGACCTCGCGTACACGGGCCTGCCGACGGTGCCCGCCGGGGTGGTGGTCGAACCGCTGCGTGAGATGCCGTTCCGGGTCTTCACGGCGTCGGACCACCCGCTGGCCGGGCGGCACTCGGTGTCACTCGCCGAACTCGCGGACGAACCCTTCGTCGACACCGCACACGGGTTCGGTAACCGGATCATCCTGGACGGCGCACTCGAACGACTCGGGATCCGTCGGCGGATCGTCGCCGAGATGAACGACATGCCCGCGGTGATCCGGTTCGCCTCGGCGGGGCTGGGCGTCGGGGTCGTGCCGGACTCCGGGGTGCGGCACGACGGAGCGGTCCTGGAACTCGAGGACACGGTCGAACCGCTCCGAATCGGCCTGGCGATCCGCACGAGTCCGGAGCCGAACCGCGCGGTGCGCACGCTGGCGCGCGACCTCGTCGCTGCGCGCGTCGTGTGACGCGGCGCCGGCGGGTGAGACCCACCGACGGACTGGAGGCACGGCGCGGGTCCGCCGCGTCCCTCCAGGCCGTCAGTCCCCCCAGATCGTCGCGATGAGCGCGGGCAGGAGCCCGTCGGTCGGGACGTTGGTCTGCTCGATGGTGATCCAGGTGTCACCTCGGGCGAAGTACGTGTACGCCTTCTCCGCGCCGTAGGGCTCCACGATCCCGCGGGACTGGCAGAACGTCCCGCCGTCGCGTTCGGTGCACGTCCCCCCGCCGTCGTGCGCCGGGAACTCGTCGATCTCCTGCTGGATGGTGGCCTCGGTGGCGGTCCCGGCCCGGACCTCGATCCCCGAGACGTCCGCGCGCGGATCACGCCACGTGCAGGAGACCTTCGACTCGACGCCTGCCGGGTCCTGGCCGTCGGGGACCCGATCGGTTCCCGACGGCGGGTCGGCCTGCGTCAACGGAGCGTCGCCGAAGAACCGGCTGTAGTCCTCTGCCGAGACGAGCGCGCGACAGTCCGTCGGGATCGTCGCCACGGCCACCGGGGCGCTCGGGGTGGACGTCGGGGTCGGTGCGCCGGTGATCGGCGCGGAGGACGGGGTCGTCGCGGTGGGTGACGGCTCGGGCGCCTGCGTCCGGGTGGGCGCAGCGACCGGAGTGTCCTGCTGCGAGAGCGTCAGGGCGACGGCTCCGGTCGCGGTGCCCACGGCCAGGAGCGCGACGACACCGATGACGATGCCGGATCGGCCACGACCCCGCCTCGCCCGCGGGGTGGCGCGCTCGAGAACGTTCTGCTTCATCGAGACGAGCATGCGCTGCAGGTCGTCTCCCTCGGGAGGTTCAGTGTTCATCGTGCGTCACCACCTTCTTGAGTCGGCGCCGGCTGCGGGAGACCCGCTGCGTGACCGCCCCGACGCTGAGGCCGAGCATCTCGCCGGCCTCGGCGTAGGAGTAGCCCTCGAGCAGGCAGAGCTCGCAGATACGACGGTCGGTCTCGGGGAGCGCGGCGATCTCGTCACGCACCCACCGCAGGAGCTCCCGCGCTTCGTCCTGGTCGGTCGGTGCGGCGAGGTGCTCGGGCAGCTCGTCCGCCCGCCGCCGGGCCTGCTTGCGGCCGGTGTTGAACGCGTGGTTGCGGCAGACGACGAGCAGCCACGGCAGCACGGTGTCCGCGGGGAGTTCGAGCGTCGCCGCGCGCTGCCAGAGGGTCAGGAACGAGTCCTGCACGATCTCCTCGACGTCCGACCGGTCGTCGACGAGTGCCCAGGCGTACCGGGTGAGCGTGGCCGCGTAGCGGTCGAACACCCGTGCGAGCGCACCGGTGTCCCCCTGCGCGATCGCACGGACGAGTCCTTCGTCCGTGTCGGTGCCGGTCGTCACGTCCACATCCCACCTCCTTCACTCAGAGGTGTCGGCGGGACGCGCGATCCTGACAGGACCGTGGCGGAAACGGGATCTCGGGCGTGTCCGGACAGCGATCCGCGTGACGGCGCCCGCCGTGGATCAGTGGAAGTCGTCGCCCTCGCCCTCGCCGGGCGCCTTGTGCCCGCCGAGCATGTCGTTGTCGTCCTGGTCGCTCGTCGAAGCGAGCTGGAGCATCGCGAGCACGACGACCACCACGATGAACGCGACGCCGAGGAAGATCACGGCCAGCTGCAGTTCCCGCGTCGAGAACAGCACGACGAGCCCGGTGAACACCGCGATGATCGCGGAGATCCCGAGGAGCTCGACCGGGCGCAGACGGTCACGACGGCTGGGGGTGGTCATGCGTGTGGTGCTCCGTCCGGGGCGACGGCCGGCGTGGCCGTGCCCCACTTGTGCGAGAGGCCGGCGATCACGTGGAAGACCGCCGTGATGGCGAGGTAGGCGCCGAGCAGGCCGACCAGGACGATCGAGGCGTCGAGGGTGCCGGTGACCCGTTCCACGCCACCGAGCTGCTGCGAGTAGTCCGGCGGGGTGACGAGGAACGCGACGGCGAGCAGCAGGGTGAGCGCACCGATCGTGGTCCAGTCGCGCGCGAAGGGGGAACGTCGACGGGCACGCAGCCCCTGTGCCAGCTCGAGCGCCCCGGTCAGCACCGCGAAGGCGACGATGATCGAGATGAACGCCGGCAGTCCGAGGCCGTTGCCGGCGAAGCCCGCCACCGCGGCGAGCAGGGTGATGACCGCCTGCAGCAGCGTCGTGCGGCGTGACCGTCCGTCGAGCGGGAGACGCGCGACGCCGGCCCACAGGAGCACGAGACCCTCGACCAGCGCGAAGCCGGCGAACAGCAGGAGGCCGTAGCCGGCGGCGTGGTTCGTCGAGAAGGTGATGACGAGCGCGACGACCGCGGCGGGGACGGCCCGGAGGATCGGGATCGGCCAGTACCGCGCGCGTTGGGTCGCCTCGTTCACGGTGGTGGCGTCGTCCACGGTGTCGGACACGGGACCTCTTTCAGGCATGCGGATCGTGAGGTCGATCCTACCTCCGCGGTGAGAGCCGACCGACCGCCGTGGGTCCGGCAGCACTGAGGATGCTCGAATGCCCGGTCGGGGCGGCGCCGGCCGAGCGACGCCACCCCACCGCCGGGTCAGGCCCGCCGCTGGTCGTCCGACACCGCCGACCGCCGTGCGCGCCGACGAGCGAGCCACCAGCAGGTCGACCCGGCCGCGACGACCACCCCGGCGAGCGCGGCGAGCAGCCCGAGGTCCTCGACGCCGGTGTAGGCGAGGGCACCCTGCACGGCCTGCGGCCCGGCGTCAGGAGCGGGTCCGCGGGCGTCCCGGTCGCCGTCGTCACCGGCGTCATCGTCGGGCGCATCCGGCACCGACGCCTCGACGTCGTCCGGACCGGGAGCCGGAGACGGGGACGGGCTCGGTACCGGGCCCTCGTCCTCCTGCTCCACGACGATCGCGACCTCCGTCGACGGGTCGCCGCCGTCCGGGTCCGTCGGGGAGGTCGCCGTGGCCACGTTCACCACGTCGGACCCGTCCCCCTGGTAGTCCGGATCGAGCACGGCACGGAGCCGGAAGTCGTGGGTCTCCCCCACCGCGAGTGCGACCTCGGACCGGCAGGTCACCCGCTGCCCCTCGGCGGTGCAGCCGTCGTCGGACCCGACGAACCGCATCGCCGCGGGCAGGTCGTCCACCGCTCCGACCTGCTGGGCGACCGAGGGGCCACGGTTCCGTGCGGTCACGGTGTACTCGACCTCGTCACCGGGCACGACGGTGGCCGGCGACACCGTCTTGTCCGTCTCGACGTGGGCGGCCGCGGCGACCGTGGTGCTCGCTCGCGAGGTGTTGTCGGACTCGTCCGTGTCGGACAGCGACGTCGGTGGCGCGATGGTCGCGACGCTCTCGAGCGGCCCCTCGACCCCGTCGGCGATCCGTCCCTCGATCGTCACCACCGCGGACCCGCCACGGGGCAGGTCCAGGTCGGTCGCCACGTCACCCTGCCCGGATGCGGCAGCGCAACCGGAGCCCGACGTCGGTTCGCAGGTCCACGTGGCGTCCTGGATGCCGTCGGGGACGTCCACCTGCAGTGGGCTGGGGTCGGCGGCGTTCGGACCGGGGTTCCGCGCCGTGACGGTGTAGCGGACGGGTGCCCCGGCGACCGCCGTGGCGGGCAGGTCGTGCTCGACGGACAGGTCGGCGGGCTTCCACACCCTGAGGGCGTCGACCTCGTGGTTGTCCACGTGACTGCCCGTCGCGCCGGCGAACCCGAGGCGGAGGGTGCTCGGCAGCGGCGTCTGGTCGTCCCCGTGCAGGGGGACGGAGTCGAGCACGGTGCGCATCGTCGAGCCCACCTGCAGCCGGACGGTCATCGAGAGTTCGCCGGCATCGCCCGGCAACAGCGTGATGCGGACCTTCCGCGGCGTCGATCCGTTCGTCACCGTGCCGCCGGGTGCGGGAGCCCCGGCGACGTACCGGTAGCCCTCGATCCCGTTACCGGACCCGCGCACGACGACGTGGTCCGGCTGGGCTCCCGGCCCGGACGCGTTGATGCGCGACGAGAAGTTGCCGTAGTGGTCGATCGCGATCCCGGCGAACCCACCGGGGACACCGGGCAGGTCGCACAGTCGCCCACCGCCCTCGGTGGACTCCTTGCGGCAGGCGTACCCGAGCCCGGCGCCGAACGACCCCACGCCCTGCGCAGCCGCGCCGTCGGCGAGGTACAGGAGCAGGCCGTCGGCCCCGGGGTCGTCCTTCGCGGTGTGCATCGCGTAGGTGAACTCGATCTCGAGTCCGGTGTCGGAGGGGAAGGTGTCGTTCGTCGACCAGGCGCCGGCCTGGTTGCGGACGTCCTCGGTCAGGCGCAGCCGTCCGCCGGCGACGGTGGCGTCACCGTGCAGGGCTCCGCCGGACGCGCTGGAGAACTGGTTGACGTACGGGAAGTCGAGTGCCGCCGCGCTCGACCCCGCTGGCAGGATCGTCGGGGCCGCGAGGACGGCGAGCGCGGTCAGTGCGGTGCACGCCGCTGCGAGGCGACGGGCCACCCGCGGCCGGGTCGGACGTGGGACGGGTGCTGGAGCAGTGGGTTCTGTCATGCCCCGATCGTCGCGATCCGGACGTCACCGGACGGCGGGCCGGAGCCGATCTGTGGAACGCCGCACCGGGCCTCCTGGCTGTGGAGGAAGGACCACCGGAGCCGGACTGCTCAGGCCAGCCACACCGTCGTCTCGCCCGGCAGGACGCTCGGCAGGACACCGGCCGCGTCACCGAGCGGACCGGACGCGACCACGACCTCCCCCGACGGCATCGGCACCGGTGTCGACCCGAGGTTCGTGACCGACCGCCACCCGTCGTGCCGGGCGAAGGCCACGACGCCGTCGCCGGACTCCAGCCAGGTGAGCTCCTCGCCCCGCTGCAACCGTCGCCGGGCCGCGAGCGCTGCGCGGTACAGGGTGAGGGTCGACGATGGGTCGCCGTCCTCCGCCTCGACCGACGACGCTCCGAAGTCGGCGGGCTGCGGCAGCAGCGGCGCGACGTCGCCGAAGCCGAACGACGGCCCGGAGGTCGTCCACGGGATCGGCACACGGCACCCGTCCCGGCCCTTCACGGTGTGTCCGGAGCGCAGCCACTTCGGGTCCTGCAGTCGGTCACGCGGGATGGCGGCGGCTTCGTGCAGGCCGAGCTCCTCACCCTGGAAGACGTACGACGACCCGGGGAGGGCGAGCATCAGCAGGGTCGCGGCGCGGGCTCGGCGCAGTCCCCGCTCCCGGTCGAGCTCCGGCGTGGTCCCGTCCGTCAGCAGCCACGCATCGGTGTCGGTGCCGTCCGGCAGGCCGTAGCGGCTGGCGTGCCGCACGACGTCGTGGTTCGACAGCACCCAGGTGCTCGAGGCGCCGGACTGCTCGGACGCCGCCAGGTTCCGCTCGATGATGCTCCGGAAGGCGGGTGCCTCGAACGGCGCCTCGAGCAGGTCGAAGTTGAACGCCTGTCCGAGTTCGGTGGGACGGGCGTACAGGACGCGTCGCGGTGCGGGCGCCCAGGCCTCGGCGACCGCGGCCCGGGGCGGGTCGTACTCGTCGAGCACGGTGCGCCAGGACGCGAAGATCTCATGCACCTCGTCGCGGTCGTACAGCGGGTCGGAACCGTCGAGCGGCAGCGCGTGCTCGTTCGATGCGCGGTACGGCGTCGACAGGTCCTTCGCCAGGCCGTGTGCGACGTCGACCCGGAACCCGTCGACCCCGCGGTCCGACCAGAAGCGCAGCGTGTCCTCGAAGTCGGCGCGGACCTCGGGGTTCGACCAGTCCAGGTCGGGCTGCTCGGGCGCGAAGAGGTGCAGGTACCACTGGCCGTCGGGGACCCTCGTCCAGGCGCTCCCGCCGAAGTTCGACACCCAGTCGCTCGGCGGCAGCGCTCCGGAGGGACCGCTCCCGTCGCGGAACACGTACCGCGCCCGTTCCGCCGACCCCGGCGCGGAGGCGAGTGCCGCCCGGAACCACTCGTGCTCGTCCGAGGTGTGGTTCGGCACGATGTCCACGATCACCCGGAGGTCGTGCTCGTGCGCTGACCGGAGCAGAGCGTCCAGGTCGTCGAGCGAACCGAGTCGTGGATCGACCGCCCGGTAGTCGGCCACGTCGTACCCGCCGTCGGCGAGGGGCGACGGGAAGAACGGGGAGAGCCAGAGGGCATCGACGCCGAGGGACGCCAGGTACGGCACACGGCTCGTGATGCCCGCGACGTCACCCAGGCCGTCGGCGTTCGAGTCCGCGAAGCTGCGTGGGTAGACCTGGTAGACGACGGCGTCGCGCCACCAGTCCGGGTTCGTCGTGCGGGGCGTGCTGGCCGGCGTCCGAAGCGTGCTCACGTCGCCACCGTACCCAGCGGAGCGGACACCGGGCACGGATCGGGAATGGCTGACGACGTGACAGCATTGGTTGTCGCTGACACCTTTCCGCCCCAGTACAACGTCCAGAACGAGAAGGATCACCATGACGAACGTCCTCGCACTCGTCGGCAGCCTGCGCGCCGACTCCATCAACCGCAAGCTCGCCGAGGCCGCGGCCCACCACGCGCCGGAGGGCATCGAGGTCACCACGTTCGACGGCATCGTCGACCTGCCGTTCTACAACGAGGACATCGACGGCGACACCCCGCCCGCCGCGGCCGTCGCCTTCCGTGACGCGATCGCCGCCGCGGACGCCGTCCTGCTCGTCACCCCCGAGTACAACGGCACGATCCCGGCCGTGCTGAAGAACGCCCTCGACTGGGCATCGCGTCCGTTCGGCGCCTCGCCGCTGTCCGGCAAGCCGCTCGCCGCCATCGGTTCGGCGTTCGGCCAGTACGGCGGCGTGTGGGCCCACGACGACGCCCGCAAGGTCGCCGGCATCGCCGGTGCGAAGGTCCTGGAGGACGTCAAGGTCGCGATCCCGCAGTCGGTCGTCCGCTTCGCGGAGACCCACCCGCGCGAGGACGCCGAGGTCACCACGCTCGTCCAGGGCGCACTGACCGCGCTCGCCGACGCGTCGACGGAGCAGGCCGCCGCGTAGTCGACCAGGGTGCGGTCGGCCGTGCGGTCGACCGCACCCACAGCAAGTCGCTAGACAGCCTCCATACGAGACGGACTAGCCTGTGCCAATGGCAACGCAGGAGATCACCGAGCCGTCCGGGTACTGGTTCCCCGACGACGACGCGACCCAGCGCGGGGTCGCCGTGCTCAACGCGCTGCGCCGCTACCGGGCCGCCGAGACCGCGATGCGCCGACGCACCCGCGACTCCATGGGCATGGGCGAGACCGACCTGCTCGCCGTGCGCTTCCTGCTGCAGTCGCAGCGCTCGGGCCGCAGCGTGAGCCCGAAGGACCTCGCCGCCTACCTCAAGATCTCGTCGGCCTCGACCACGATCCTGATCGACCGGCTGGTGAAGTCGAACCACGTGCGCCGCGATCCGCACCCCACCGACCGTCGTGCACTCGTGATCACCCCGACGACCGAGACCGACGACGAGGTCCGCGCGACCCTCGGCATCATGCACCGCCGGATGATGTCCATCGCCGAGGGGCTCCCAGCGTCCGAGGCCCGCATCGTCGCGTCGTTCCTCGAGCAGATGCGCGGCGCCGTCGACCAGGTCGACCCGGCCGCAGCGCACTGAGCCGCACCCCCGGGGGACAGCGCGGTTCCGTGCGCACTGAGAGTGGACTCGGCCGCGGGGCGTAGACCGGAGTGGTCACCGACGCGAAAGGAGCCACCACCATGCACGCTTCGGACAAGATGGCCAAGAACCTCCAGGCGGTCCTCGTGGACCTCATCGACCTGCACCTCCAGGGCAAGCAGGCCCACTGGAACATCCTCGGCACGAACTTCCGCGACCTGCACCTGCAGCTCGACGAGATCGTCGACGCCGCACGCGA
Source organism: Curtobacterium sp. JUb34 (assembly GCF_003755065.1). Classification (NCBI taxonomy): domain Bacteria; kingdom Bacillati; phylum Actinomycetota; class Actinomycetes; order Micrococcales; family Microbacteriaceae; genus Curtobacterium; species Curtobacterium sp. JUb34. The sequence goes on from NZ_RJVH01000001.1 coordinate 411,506, forward strand.
GTTCGCCGACGACACCGCCGAGCGCATGCGCGCCCTGTATGCCGTGCCGGACGGACGCTCGAGCACGGTCGCGGCGTCGAGCCACCTCGACCAGTTCCCCGACGGCGAGATCACGACCCACGACGCCATCGACCAGGTGACGCTCCGCCTCTACCAGGCGACCGGCACCATGCGCGACGTCCACGACGAGGTCGACGAGGAGGATCCGACGACCGCGGACCTGCTCCACGGCTTCATCGAGCGCCTCGAGCAGCTCGCGTGGATGGTCTCCGCCGAGAACCGCGCGCCGAGCACGCCGCTGGCCTCCGCCACGACGCCTGCCGTCGCCGACGCCTCGGCGCACGCCTAGGGGACCGAGTGGACCTCGGCATCCAGGGCAAGACCGCGCTCGTCTTCGGTGCCGACTCCGGCATCGGCTGGAACACGGCTCGCATCCTCCTGGCGGAGGGTGCGACCGTGGTCGTGAGCGACATCGACCAGGCGCAGCTCGACAACAGCGCCGACCAGCTCGAAGCGCCGCTCGGCAAACTGCACGCGTTCGCGGCCGACGTCACGAGCGCTGCGAGCCTGGCGGACCTCCACGGCAAGGTGCGGGATGCCGTGGGCGCGATCGACATCCTCGTGCAGTCCTCGGGCGTCACCGGCGCCCAGGGGCTGTTCCACGAGATCGACGAGCAGGGCTGGGCCGACACCATCGACGTCGACCTGATGGGCCCCGTCCGCATCACGCGCGAGTTCATCGGCGACCTGCGGCAGGGCGGTTGGGGCCGGATCGTGTACCTGGTGTCCGAGGACGCCTCGCAGCCCTACGACGACGAACTTCCCTACTGCGCCGCGAAGGCCGGGGTCCTGTCGTTCGCGAAGGGCCTGTCGCGCACCTACGCGCGGGAGGGCGTGCTCGTGAACACCGTCAGCCCCGCGTTCATCCACACGCCCATGACGGACGCGATGATGAACAAGCGAGCCAAGGAGACGAACCAGAGCTTCGACGACGCGATCACCAGCTTCCTCGACGAGGAGCGCCCCTACATGGAGCTGAAGCGCCGCGGCGAGCCGGAAGAGGTCGCGAACGTCATCGCGTTCCTCTGTTCCGACCTCGCGAGCTTCGTGAACGGCTCCAACTACCGGGTCGACTCCGGCTCGGTCGCCACGATCTGACCCGGGAGGCACCGTGACCGACTACCGATACCTCATCATCGGCGGCGGGATGGTCGCCGACGCCGCCGCCCGCGGTGTCCGCGAGCTCGACGCCGACGGCACGATCGGCATCCTCAGCGAGGACGTCGACCGGCCCTACGCCCGCCCGGCCCTGTCGAAGAAGCTGTGGACCGATCCGGACTTCAGCTGGGACGAGAAGGTCGACCTGCACACCGAGGAGACGGGGGCGTCCTTCGTCCTCGGCACCGCGGTGACGGGGATCGACCGTGCCGCGAAGACCGTGACCACGGCCGACGGTCAGACCCACGGGTACGAGCGTCTGCTCATCGCCACGGGCGGCAAGCCCCGTGGGCTGCCCGGTCTTGCACCCTCGGACCGTGTGCTCGACTACCGCAGCGCCGACGACTACCGGAAGCTCCGCGAGCTCGCCGACGCCGGGGCGCACGTGGTCGTGGTGGGCGGCGGCTACATCGGCCAGGAGATCACCGCCGGGGTCGTGCAGAACGGCGCCCGCGTCACCCTGGTCGACCCGGACGAGGTCGTGGGCGGACGGATGTTCCCGGACGACCTCGCGCGCGCCTTCCAGCAGCGCTTCGTCGACGCCGGCGTCGACCTGCGACTCGGCCGCCGGGTCGAGTCCGGCACCCAGACGCCGGACGGTGTGCGTCTCACCCTCGACGACGGTTCCGTCCTCGAGGCGGATGCGGTCGTCGCCGGCCTCGGCATCGAGCCCGCCACGCAGCTCGCCGCCGACGCCGGCCTGACCGTGCGCGACGGCATCGTCGTCTCGTCGACGCTGCTGACCGACGACGACTCGGTCTTCGCGGCCGGTGACGTCGCCGAGTACCCGGACCGGATCCTCGGGACCCGACGGGTCGAGCACGTCGACAACGCGCAGCAGCAGGGTCGGCAAGCCGGCCGGAACCTCGCGGACGCCGACGAGACCTACGACCACACGCCGATGTTCTACTCCGACGTCTTCGACATGGGGTACGAGGCGGTGGGGCAGGTCTCCACCAAGCTCCGCACCGTCGAGGACTGGCAGGACCCCACGGTCACCGGCGTCGTCTACTACCTGGATGACGACGACCTGGTCCGCGGCGTGCTGCTGTGGAACGTGTGGGACAAGACCGACGAGGCCCGCAAGGTCCTCGCCGAGGCCCACGCGCTGACGCCCGACATGCTGCCGGGCCGCATCACGGCCTGACCGGCGCGCTGGTCGCCGTGGACGCGACCGACGGGAGGCCCGGTGCCGGTTCGCGGAACCGGCACCGGGCCTCCCGTGCGCCCCGTGCAGTGCCCGGCGTCAGCTGGTCGTGTCGGCTTCCGGCGCGACCGCGTCGACGACCGCCTTGCGGTCGGCGGGGTCGACCGGCAGGTCGTCGCCGTCGGCCATGGCGACCGCGTGGGCTGACTTGGCCGCCTCGAGCGTCTCGTCGTCGTTCTTCGCCATGCCGACCAGCTCGACGAAGCGCGACTTGACGAGCATCCACGCCTCGCTCGGGCTCAGCCGTGACAGGTCGGACGCCGTCGAGTCGTCGCGCACGCGCTGCAGCGAACCGACCCCGCGATCCGGCAGGCGGTGGTCGACGTGCGCGACCGCCAGCCGGGCGACCGCGTCGGCCTGGGCGTGCATCACCGAGTGGGCGCCGTCGACGACCTCGCGCAGCACGGCGTAGGGGAACACCCGCGCGAGCCGCCGGATCCAGTCCCGCGGGACCATCGCGTCGTGCTCGCCACGGACGATGAGCGTGCGTGCCTGCACGTGGGCCGCGCGTTCCTCGATCGGGAACGCGATCATCCGGGGCAGCACCTTCGAGAACCAGTGCCACCCGCACAGCGCGTACGCGGTGATGCCGTGCCACCGGACCGCCGACGGCTCGTGCAGCGTCGACCGCAGGAACCGGAACGCGGACTGCCGGACCGTGCGCGCGTGCGAGTCGACGACGGGGCTGATGAGCACGAGGTCCGAGATCTCCGGGTGACGCGCCGCCACCTCGGTCACGACCTGGGTGCCCATCGAGTGGCCGACCAGGACCGGGTCGACCAGCCCGAGGTCGTCGATGACCTTCTCGACGGCGTCGGCGTACCGCTCGATCGACACCTTCCCCCGGAACCGCGGAACGCCCGCGAAGCCGGGCAGGTCGAGTGCGTGCACCGGGCCGTTCTCGTTGAGGTGCGGGGCGAGTCGCTCGTAGTAGGTGGCCGCGATGCCGAGGCCGGCGACGAGCAGGAACGCCCGCTCCCCCGGCTCCCCGATCGAACTCACGCGGACGTAGGTACCGTCCACCGCGACCCGGTCCACCTCGACGGTGACGTCGGCGTCCTCCGCCTTCGCGAGTTCGCCTCCCGGGTCCGGGGTCGCTGCCGTGCGCTCGTCGTCCACGTGGGTCTCCTCCGGTCGGGCGAGCGCCCACGATACCTGCGGACCCCGACGCTGCGTGCGCTCCCGGCCGGTCAGCCGCTGAAGGTGTTCGCGGGGAACCCGTGCACCCGGGTCGGCACCGCGAGGATCGCCCCCGAGGACGGGTGCTGCTCGAGCTGCTCCTCGGTGAGGTTCTCCCGCGCCGAGGCGACGAACAGGGTCGACATGTCCGGGCCGCCGAAGGCCACCGACGTCACGTTCGGAGTCGGCAGCTCCACGGTCTCGAGGTGCGACCCGTCCGGGCCGTACCGCTCCACCCGGCCGCCGCCGTAGATCGCGCTCCAGGAGCAGCCCTCGTCGTCGCGGACCAGACCGTCGTGCGCGCTGCCGACGACGAACGGTTCGAGCTCGCCGAGTTCGCCGTCAGGACCGTAGGAACCGCGGTAGATCGTCGACGCACTCGTGTCGGTGACGTACATCACGGTGCCGTCGTCCGACCACTCGAAGCCGTTCGTCACGCCGAAGCCGCCACGGAGCAGCCGCGTCGTGCCGTCGGCCTCGACCGAGTAGAGCGCACCGTCGGGCTCCCCGGTCGTCAGGTTCATGCTGCCGACCAGGAACCGGCCGAACGGGTCGCACTTGCCCTCGTTGAAGCGGAGACCGGCGGTGGCGTGCTCGACGCGGGTGAGTTCACGCTCGATCGACCCGTGCTCGTCGGTCACGACGACGGTGTCGCCGAGGGCCGCGACGAACCCACCGGACGCCCGCGGCTGGAAGCTCGCGAGCGGCGGCGGGAGCGGGACGGTCGACACGACGGTGCCGTCGGCCCGCGCGGTGACGAGGGTGCCGAGGGTGATGTCGGTCCACCGGAGCAGCTGCGCCGACGGGTCCCACACGATGCTCTCGGCGAGGACCGCCCGGGCGTCGGAGAAGACGGTCGCGGGTCCGGTCGTCACGCTGGTGCTCATCGGACCGGTCTACCGGCGTCGGCTCCGTGCTCCCTCAGCCGGGGCCACCTCGCCCGGCACGTCAGAGGCGGGCGTACCGCGCGCGGAAGAAGCTGTAGACGCCGAAGGCGAGGAACCCGATGCCGATCGCGACCAGGACGAACACGCCGCCGGGCATCGAGCGCACCGCGTCGAACGCCGCGTCGAGGCCCGTCGCCTGGTCGGGGTCGCTCCGCAGTCCGGCCACGCCGATGAGCACGCCGACGATGACCACGGCGATGCCCTTGCCGACGTACCCGACGACCCCGAGCACGGTGACGACGCGGTCGAGCTGGCCAGACGGTCGCGTGATCTGCTTGCGGAACGACCGGCGGCAGCCGATCACGACGAGCCCGATGCCGACCGCGACCGCGATCGCGCCGGCGAGGAGCAGCACGAACACCCCGCCGGGCGTCGCGAGGGTCTTCGCCGCAGCGCTCTGCGACGAGCTGCTGGAACTCGACCCGGCGCCGAGGGCGTACGAGGCCGACGAGTACGCGATGATCCCGTAGACCACGGCCTTCGCGACGTCCTTGAGCCGGGCGAGCCAGCCCCGGGTGGTGTCCGAACGACCGCCGACGATCGCCTCGACGACCAGACGCACGGTGAGTGCGGCCGTGCCGATCGCGATCAGCCAGAGCAGGAACACCCCACCGGGGACCGCGGCGATCTGCTGCAGTGCTCCGGACTGGTCGGTCTCACCGCCGGAGGACGCGTTGCCGATGCCCAGCAGGATCGCGAGGTAACCGATCAGCAGGTGGACGATGCCGCTGCCGACGAATCCGGCGCGAGCGGTCAGCTCGAACCAGCGGCTGTCCGCCGCTCGTCGGACCTGTCGTCCGGTCTCCTGTGCTGCGTGCTCTGCTGTGTCGCTCATCCGGTCAAGCGTGCCCGACGCGGGCCGGTCTGTCCGGGCCGCGCCGGGCAGTGGGGCCGGCCCGGTGCCGGACGGGAGGCGCGGGGCGGGCCGCACCCGCGCCTCCCGTCCGACGGGCGCCCGCGTCTCAGTCCCCCTTCACGTTGACGACCTGCCGCAGCGTGTGCCGGATCGACACGAGCTCCGACGCGTCCGCCATGACCTGGTCGATCGGCTTGTACGCGCCGGGGATCTCGTCGAGGAACGCGTCGGTGTCGCGGTACTCGATGCCGACCATCGCCTCGCGCAGCTGCTCGTGGGTGAAGGTCCGCCGGGCCGCGCTCCGCGAGAACAGCCGACCCGCACCGTGCGGGGACGACTCGAGCGAGGGCTTGTTGCCGAGCCCCTCGACCACGTACGACGCGGTGCCCATCGACCCGGGGATCAGGCCGGGCTGACCGGCCTTCGCCTGGATCGCACCCTTCCGCGACACCCACACGGACTTCCCCCAGTGCGTCTCACGCTGCGTGAAGTTGTGGTGGCAGTTGATCCGCTCCTGCTCGTCGACGGGGGTGCCGACGGCCTCGGACAGCTGCCGCACGACGCGGTCCATCATCTCCTCACGGTTGAGCAGCGCGAAGTGCTGGGCCCACCGCAGCTCGGCGATGTACCGGTCGAACTCCGGCGTGCCCTCGACCAGGTACGCCAGGTCGGGGTCCGCCAGCTGGATCCACCACCGCTCCATCAGCCGCTTGGCGACCGTGATGTGGCGCTGCGCGATCTTGTTCCCGACGCCCCGCGACCCGGAGTGCAGGAAGAGCCAGACCCGGTCCTCCTCGTCGAGGGAGACCTCGATGAAGTGGTTCCCGGAGCCGAGCGTGCCGAGCTGGTTCCGCCAGCCACCGTGCACCTGCGTGGGGTCGAAGCCGGCGGTCTCCGCCATCACCTCGAGCTCGGCGACGCGGGGTGCGGCGGTCGCGACGATCTTCCGGTTCGATGCACCCGCCGACAGCGGGATCGCGCGCTCGATCTGCTCGCGCAGCCCCTGCAGGTCGGCGGGCAGGTCGGTGGCGGTGAACTGCGTGCGGACCGCGATCATGCCGCAGCCGATGTCCACGCCGACGGCTGCCGGCATGACCGCGCCGAGGGTCGGGATGACCGACCCGACGGTGGCCCCGAGGCCCAGGTGGGCGTCGGGCATGAGGGCCAGGTGCGGGAACACGAACGGCATGCGCGCGGTCGTGCGGGCCTGTTGCTCGGTGTTGTCCTCGAGCATCGAGGCCCAGCTGAGCAATCGGTCGTTGATCTTCTTCACGGTGTCGTCTCGCTTTCGTGACGGTCGAGGTGACGGTCCGAGACGGTCGCACGCCGCGCCTCCTGGTCGTCGCCGGACGTGGCGGACGGACGGGAGGAAGCGGTGATGACGAACGCCCCGGGCCGGGTGGGCACGGGGCGTCGTGGGACGTCGCGTGCCTACGCGGGATAGCGGAGGGACCGCTGCTGCTCGGGCAGCACGGCGGCCGCGGCGAGCTGGAGCTCGACGCGTTCCTCGTTGTGCTGCACGGCGCGCATGCGCGGTCCTTCCGGTGTGCCCGGGGCGGGCGGTCCTGCCGACGGCGTTGGTGCCGCGGGCGTTCCTGCCGATGGGCAGGAGAGCGACAGTAGTGCGACACGCCCGGGATGCGCAACTCACCCGGGCGTGTCGCGACTCGTGCACAGCCACAGCGGGGTACGTCCGCCTGATGGTCGCGCCTCGGGCGCGGGCAGGCTGGGTGCATGACGGAGCGCACCGAAGACACCCTCGACGCGGTCGACACCCACGCACGCACCGACGGGTACGCCCCGCTCCGCACCTACGGAGCGATCGGGGACGGCCGGACCGTCGCGCTCATCGCCCGCGACGGGCAGATCGACTGGCTGCCCATCCCCTCGATGGACTCACCGCCCGTGTTCGCGAGCATCCTCGACGCCGAGCACGGCGGCCACGTGGCGCTCCGCCCGGTGGACCGGTCGGCCGAGGTCTCCCGCGAGTACCTGCCGGGGACCAACGTCCTCGTCACCACGTGGACGACCTCGTCCGGGCAGGCCACCGTGACGGACGCTATGGTCACCGGCGTCGCCGGACGCCTGCCGTGGGCCGAGGTCGCGCGCTGTGTCCAGGGGGTCAGCGGCTCCGTGGAGTTCGAGTGGGCGGTGGTGCCCGGCACCCTGCTGGGCACCGCCGAGCCGAAGCGCCTCGACACCGCGAACGGCGCCGTCATCGGCATCGACGGCATCACGATCGCCATCGTCGAGCAGGGGTTCCACCCGGCGCACGACGACGGCCCGCGCTTCTCCGGCCGGTTCACCGCTGACGAGGGCTCGAAGCACATCCTGACCATCGTCGGCACGCACGACGAGCCGATCTTCATGCCGCGGCCGGAGAGCGCGCTCGCCGCGATGGACCGGACGATCGCCAACTGGGCGACCTGGTCCGAGGAGTTCTCCTACGACGGCCCCTGGGCCGAAGCGGTGCAGCGGAGCGCCCTCGCCCTGAAGCTGCTCATCTTCTCGCCGACCGGCGCGATCGCGGCGGCACCGACCACGAGCCTGCCCGAAGACCAGACGGGCGGCAAGAACTGGGACTACCGCTTCGCCTGGGTGCGCGACCTGTCGTACACCGTGCACGCCCTGACCCGGTTCGGCCTGCGCGAGGAGACCCACGCGGCGGTGTCGTGGGTGATGCGCACCATCGCCGAGCACGACGAGGACATGCCGATCTTCTACGAGCTCGACGGCACGAAGAGCGACGACGTCGAGGAGCGCGACGTCCCCGGGTGGAACGGCATCGGTCCGGTCACGGTGGGCAACCGGGCCGGCGACCAGCTGCAGCTCGGGGTCTGGGGCGACGTCTTCGAGATCCTGCGCCAGTACGTGGCCGCCGGCAACGTCCTCGACCGGAAGACCGCCGCGGTCCTGCAGCAGCTCGCCGACGACGCCTGTCACCGCTGGGAGGAACCGGACTCCGGCATGTGGGAGCTCGAGGACACCCAGCACTACGTCACGAGCAAGATCGGCTGCTGGCAGGCACTCGACGCCGCCGTGGAACTCCACGACGCCGGCATGATCGACGGCCCCCGCGACAAGTGGATCGAGAACCGCGAACTCATCGAGCAGTGGGTCGCCGAGCACGGGTGGGACGAGGAACGCGGCCACTACGTGATGTACCCGGGCTCGGACGCGCTCGACACGTCGATCCTGCTGCACGCGATGAGTGCCTTCGACCGCGGACCGCGCATGGCCTCGACCATCCGGGCGATCGAGGAGCACCTGCAGCGTGGTCCGCTGGTGTACCGCTACTCCGGCATCGAGGACGAGGAATCGCCGTTCGTCGCGTGTTCGTTCTGGCTCGCGGCCGCGATGGCCTGCACTGGCCGGATCGACGACGCGCGGACGCTGATGGACGACATGGTCGGCCAGGCGAACGACGTCGGGCTGTTCAGCGAGATGATCAGCGAGAACGGAGCGTTCATGGGGAACATCCCGCAGGGACTGTCCCACCTGGCGCTCATCCAGGCAGCGCTGACGATCGAGGAGCTGACTGGCGAGGACGACCACTCGGCGTGATCATGGAGGGGTCATGAACGACGTCGATGCGCGGATGGACCGGCTCAGGAGGGCCGCCCGGTACCGCTACCAGCAGCTGGTCGACAGCGAGATCGAGCGGGGGTCGCTCGATCCGGACGAGGTGCGCGAGGAACGCCGGCTGCTGAAGGCCGCCGACGTCGCAGCGCATGCGCGGGCACAGATCGAGGAGGCCGAGCGCCGAGGCGTCTTCGAGGGCAACCCGTACCACGGCAAGCCGCTGCCCGGGAACGACGGGCAGCACGACCCGGACTGGTGGATCCGCTCCAAGATCGAACGCGAGGACATCCGCGGCATCGCACCGCCCGCACTCGCGCTCCGCACCGAGGACGCGGAGCTCGACGATGCCCTCGACGCGCTGTCCACGGAGGCCGACGTGCGCGATGTCCTCGTGGACTTCAACGCCCGGGTGAAGGAAGCCCGACGCCAACTGCTCGGTGGGCCGCCGGTCGTGACGCCGCTGCGGGACGTCGACGACGAGGTGACCGCGTGGCGGGAGCGACGGGAGGCCCGCCTCGCCGCGGCCGCAGCGGCTGCGGCTGCACTGGTGGCCGGGTCTGACGACCGACCTCGCCGGTGGTGGCGCCGCCGTCGCTGAACGTGACGAAGGGCCGTCCCGGTTGTCCGGGGCGGCCCTTCGCGTGGTGGTGCGGGGTGTTACTTGATCTGTGCGGTGATGGTGGCGGTGCCGACGAGGAGGCCGCGCTTGACGGCGTCGGTGCCGAAGGTCTTGTTCAGCAGGCCGGCGGCGTCTTCGGAGACGTGGACGGTGGTGCCGGTCAGGATGGCGTTGTCGCCCTCGAGCTGGAGGGGCTTGAGCGAACCGCCCCAGAGCTCGAACAGGTACGCGTTGGACGCGGCGACCTTGCCGTTGACCAGGACGTCACCGTAGAGCTTGGAGGAGCCCGGGTTCACGACGAAGTTCTCGAGCGTGACGGTGGTGTCGCCGGCCTTCAACGTGAGGCCGGAGTCGTCGTGGTTGAGCATGCCCTGCACGTAGGGGCGGTAGTTGCCGTCCGGCGACCAGTACGTGACCGATCCGGCGGTGATCGGGAACGACACGGACCCGTCGGCGAGGGTCGCGTCTCCCGAGACGCCGGGGGTGAGCTTCAGGGCGGTGAGGGCGTCGGTGAAGCCGGAGTCGAGCTTCACGGCGGTGGACCCGCCCAGGACCTCGGGGACCGACGCGACCGGTGCCGGGATCTTCGACTCCGACGACGACACGGTGTGGATCGAGGGAGTGGCGGCCTGGGCGGAGGAGATGCCGAACGCGGCACCACCGAGGACGAGGGCGCCGGTCGTGGCGAGGGTGATGGAGGTCTTCAGGCTCTTGCGCATGGTGATCGATTCCTTTGCTGTGTGGAAGCTGCGTGCCGGCCATGTCTGACCGGAGAGCGCCCTGGGCTTTTGCCCTGTGCAACTCATTCGGCGCACCCTCGCGATCGGTTTGGAATGTCTTTCCTGAGGTTTCCGGGGCCGGGGTTTCGTAGCGTGGGGACATGGCCCCTGCGCACATCTCCACGACCGACCGACTCCGGGCTGTCGACGCCTGGTGGCGAGCCGCCAACTACCTGACGGTCGGGCAGATCTACCTGCTGGACAACCCGCTGCTCGAACGGCCGATCGAGCCCGGCGACATCAAGCCCCGGCTCCTCGGACACTGGGGCACCTCCCCCGCCCTCAACCTCGTGTACGCACACTGCAACGCCCTGATCGCGGAGACCGGGCGCGAGTTCCTGTACATCTGCGGCCCGGGACACGGCGGGCCGGCGATGAACGCGAACGCGTGGCTCGACGGCACCTGGGGCGAGCTGTACGCCGACGACGACCTGCAGCGCTTCTTCCGGCAGTTCTCGTTCCCCGGCGGGATCCCGTCGCACGCGGCACCGGAGACGCCCGGGTCGATCAACGAGGGCGGCGAGCTCGGCTACTCCCTCGCGCACGCGTACGGGGCCGCCCTCGACAACCCCGACCTGGTGGTCGCGTGCGTCGTCGGTGACGGTGAGGCGGAGACCGGTCCGCTCGCGGGGTCGTGGCAGGCGCACACCTTCCTCGATCCGGTGTCGGACGGTGCCGTGCTGCCGATCCTCAACCTCAACGGGTGGAAGATCGCGAACCCGACCGTCCTCGCCCGCATCCCCGGCGAGGACCTGACCGCCTACTTCCGCGGCCTCGGCTACGACCCGATCGTGGTCGACTCGCGGCGGGTCGACGACGACCCCTACGCCGTGCACGCCCTGTTCGACGGTGCGCTCCACCGGGCACTCGCCGCCATCGACGACATCCAGGCAGCAGCTCGAGCCCAGGCAGCACGCGCGGCGGCGGGACAGCCCGCGGGTGCCGCCGACCTGCGCCCGCGCTGGCCGATGATCATCCTCCGCACCCCGAAGGGGTGGACCGGGCCGAAGGAGGTCGACGGTCAGCAGGTGGAGGGGACGTTCCGCGCACACCAGGTGCCGCTGTCGAACGTCCGCGAGGACGACGGCCACCGGGCCCAGCTCGAGGAGTGGATGCGGTCCTACCGGCCCGAGGAGCTCTTCGACGAGGACGGGAAGCCCCTCGGGATCATGACGACGATCCGTCCCACCGGCGACGAGCGGATGAGCGCCACGCCCCATGCCAACGGCGGGCGCATCCGGACGGCCCTCGACCGTCCGGCGCTCGACGGGTTCGGGGTACCGGCCGGTTCGACCGCCTCGGCCACCGGCACGCTCGGACCGTGGCTCGCAGCGCTGATCACGCAGAACGCGTCGACGTTCCGGCTCTTCGGCCCCGACGAGACGATCTCGAACAAGCTCGACGCGGTCTTCGACGTCACCTCGCGGGTGTGGCGGGCGCAGCGCGCGGTCGGCGACGAACACCTCGGGGCTCGCGGACGCGTGACCGAGGTCCTGTCCGAGCACCTGTTGGAAGGCATGCTCGAGGGCTACGTCCTCTCCGGCCGGCACGGGCTCCTGAACACCTACGAGGCGTTCGCCCACATCATCGACTCGATGGTCGGGCAGTACGCCAAGTGGCTCGAGTCCGCGACCGACATCGACTGGCGTGCACCCGTGTCGAACCTGTCGATCCTGCTGTCGTCGCACGTCTGGCGGCAGGACCACAACGGGTTCTCCCACCAGGACCCCGGGTTCCTCGACGTCGTCGCGTCGAAGCAGCAGGACCTGGTCCGGATCAAGCTGCCAGCCGACGCCAACACCCTGCTCGCCGTCGCGGCGCACGCCTTCGAGACGACCGACCGCATCGAGGTGATCGTCGCCGGGAAGCACCCCGAGCCCGTCTTCCTGTCGCTCGAGGACGCCGTCGCCCACGTGGACGCGGGCCTCGGGGTCTGGGACTGGGCCGGCACCGAGCAGGAAGTCGGCCGCGTCGACGTGGTCCTCGCCTGCGCCGGCGACGTCCCCACCGTCGAGGCCGTCGCCGCCGCGGACATCATCCGGAAGCACGCGCCCGAGGTCGGCGTCCGGGTCGTCAACGTCGTCGACCTGCTCGCGCTCGGCGACCCGCGGAAGCACGAGCACCCGATCCCCGACGAGCGGTACGACGAGCTCTTCCTGCCCGGGACCCCGACGGTGTTCGCGTTCCACGGGTACCCGTCGCTCGTGCACCAGCTGACCTACCGCCGCAACGGCCACGACGATCTGCACGTGCACGGGTTCCTGGAGCGGGGCACGACGACGTCGCCGTTCGACATGCTCATGCGGAACGAGATGGACCGCTTCGCGCTGGCGCACGACGCCCTGACGCGGGTGGACGCCGACGCGCACGCCGATCTGCTCGCGACGCTGTCCGCAGCGCGGGACGCAGCGCGCACCTACGCGTACGACGAGGGCGAGGACCACGAGTCCGTCGACGGGTGGGAGTTCTCGGGGTGGCCGCAGGGCCCGTCCGCCTGATCGTTCCTGCACAGGCCGGGAGGCCCGGATCACCGTCCACAGGACCGGTCACGCCCGCCGCGTGGCCGGTCCTGTAGCGTCAGGGTGGTCCACATGGATGTCGCGTTGACGAGTGCGGTCGTGTCGGTGGTCGGGGCTCTCGTGGCCGTCGGCGCGTTGGTCGTGTCGGTCGTCGACGGGCGCGCTGGGCGGCGAAATACTGAGTTCTTGGGGCACCGGGATCTCTGGTGGCAGCGTTGGTCGTGGGTCGCTGACCGAGCAACCTCGGACGATGCGAGGCAGCGAGGAACGAAGGGACGGACGATGATCTCGACGCTCACCGATGAGGCCTTCAAGCGCTTGCTCGACAACCGAGAGCTGACGACGCCACGGCTGCTTGCGAGCCCCCACTACGCGCCGCTCATGCGCGCGGAAGGCGCTGAAGAGGAACTCGCGCAACTGCGGATCGAGTGGCGCGAACGGCAGGAGCGCGCCCGCGCGCGGAAGCTCAAGTACGAGGCGTCCTTCGGTGAGAGCTGAACCGATGCCCTGCGAGCCTGCCACGCTGGGACCGTGACCGACCTCGTCATCCCGGCCCCGAGCCTCCCGACCGTCCCCACGACCACGGGCGCACGCTTCCCCGTCCGACGCGTCTTCTGCGTCGGCCGGAACTACGCGGCGCACGCACGCGAGATGGGACACGACCCGGACCGCGAGCCGCCGTTCTTCTTCACCAAACCGGCGGACGCCGTCGTCGTCGACGACGCGGACACCCCGTACCCGCCGCAGACGGCGCAGCTCGAGCACGAGGTCGAACTGGTCGTCGCGATCGGCACCGGCGGCGCGGACATCGCCGCGGCCGATGCCCTCGCCCACGTCTGGGGGTACGCGGTCGGCATCGACCTCACCCGACGCGACCTCCAGGCCGAGGCGAAGCGCCTCGGTCGTCCGTGGGACACGGCGAAGGGGTTCGACGCCTCGGCACCGATCGGCGCGATCGCCCCGGCGCAGGGCATCGACCCCAGCGCGGGCAGCATCGAGCTCGTCGTCGACGGCGAACGACGACAGGTCGGTGACCTGGCCGACCAGATCTGGTCCGTCGCGGAAACCATCGCGGCGCTGTCCCGGACCGTGGCGCTCGCTCCCGGAGACCTGCTCATGACGGGGACGCCCGAGGGGGTCGGGGTCCTGGAGCCCGGGCAGCAGGTCGTCGGCACCATCGCCGGCGTCGGCACGGTCCGCACCCGCATCGTCTGACCGGCGTTTCCGTGGTGTGACGGGCCGCTGGGAGGGCTCGCAGGCGCGACGGGTATCCCTGGTGCGACGCCAGGTGGGGATCGCGGCGTCGCACACACGGGGCAGGACCATCGCGACGGGCGTCTGCAGCTGCTCCGGGATGACGGAGGTACGGCCGTGATGGAACACGATCTGCTGGCGACGTCGTGGACGTGGGCGGGCGACGAGACCATCCGTGAGCGCGTCCACGCGGTCGGTGCCGCAGGGTTCGCGGGACTCTCGTTGTCCCTCGACGACCTGCACGAGGTGCGCGCGACGACGGGCTTCGCCGAACTCCGCCGCGTGCTCGACGGCGCGGGCATCGTCTGGGTCCAGCTGGGGCCGCTCGACCGCTGGTGGACGTGCACGAGCCGGACGGACGACGACGACGCCGACCGCGGGGTGGTCCTCGAGGCGGCGGCGGCGCTCCGTGCCTGGCAGGTGATCGCTCGGGCCGACACGTCGTTGCCCGGAGCCTCGCCCATCACGATGGCCGACGACTGGACGGTGCTCGCCGACCAGGCCGCCACCGTCGGTGCGCAACTCGTCCTCGAACCCGAGCCGTGGTCGAACCTGCCGACGATCGAACGGGCTGCACGCTTCGTCGCAGCGGCCGGCCACCCGAACGGTGGGCTGCTGCTCGACGCGATGCACGCCCTGCGCGGTGGATCCACGTTGGCGTCGATCCGGCAGGGTGTCGCGCCCACGACGCTCGCGGCGGTCGAACTGAGCGACGGGCTCCTGCACACCCCGTCCGGCATGACCCTGTCCGAGGAGGCCCGCGAGGCGCGGTACCTGCCCGGAGCGGGCGCGTGGGACCTGCCGGGGCTCGTGCGGACGGTGCGGGAGCTCGGCTTCGACGAGCCGTGGGGCGTCGAGGTCCGGACGCCCGGCCACCGGGCGATGCCCATCGGGGACGCACTCCGGACGGCCGCGGCGGCGACCCGCGCCGTGCTCGACGCGGCCGACGCGTACGGCGCACCGGCCGCGCCCGCGATGCCCTCGTCGCCGGCGCCGACCTCGGCGGTCGACTTCGAGCCGCCGCACCCCGGCACGCGCGGCGTGACCCAGCCGGGATCGCGCCGCCCGGCCGGACGCCGTGACGCCGACACAGGCACGCCCGCGTAGCCTGCTGGAGCATGAGCGACCAGACAGCACACGACGACGATCTCCTCCGCCGCTCGCAGGAGTCCATCGACGAGGCCAAGGCCGCTGCGGCCGAGGTGTCCGAACCCGGCGAGGACGAGCTCGTCGACGAGGACCTGCCCGTCGCGGACGATGCCGAGCCGACGGACGGACCGGCACCGGCTCCCTGACGTTCAGTCGATCTCGACGACGCGGACCGTGACGTCGGAGGGCGCTGCACCGAGGGAGTGGTGCGCGGCCGCCACGACGGCGTCCCGCACCGACCGGAGGACCGCGATCGTCGGCACGGCCCGGTCGGTCGTGACGACCACACGGACACGTGCTCCGTCCGGCCGGTCCTGGACGAGCACGGCCCCTCCGTCCCGCGGGATCTCGAGCACGGAGCGGACGTCGCGGACGAGCGTGGCGAGTCCGGGTCCGGGCGGCAGCACCGATCGGACTCCGGGCACCGCGAGGACGACCGCGGTGAGTTCACGGGAGACGGCGCGGACGTCGGCGGTCACGGTGTCCCTCCGACCACGACGTCGGCGACGCGGACGACCACGCTGCGGATCCTGAACGGCGCGTGCGCACCGAGCACCGCGGTGACGTGCGCACGGAGCGCCTCGGCACGGTCCGACACGGATGCCTCGAGCGTGGCCACGACGGTGATGTCGACGTCCACGGCACCGCCGGGGACCCCGACGTCGCCGCTGAAGCGGGTCCGACGGACGACGACGCCGGGGACGTCGTCGCCGAGGGTGCGGACGAGCCCGCGCAGTGCGCCCTCGGTCACGACCAGGTGCGCGGCGGGATCGTCGTCGGGGACCGGGATGTCCCGTCCGGCGTGGGCGGTCGTCCGGATGGACGCGAGCACCGAGCTGATCCAGCGCTCGTCGCCGTCAGCCGACGCCTCGGTGTCGAGCAGGTCCCGTGATGCCCGTCGCAGCACCTGCAGCCGCTCGAGGGCGGCGACGGCGTCGGGATCACCCTCGATGTCGGCCCGGACCGGGGTCCGGTCGGCGTCGAGGTAGTCGGAGAGTTCGTCCAGCGTGAAGGCACCGTGACGGTCGTCGACGTCGTCGCTCATCGCCACCCCTCCATCTGTTCGATCACGCGTCGCCGCGCACGGGCGAGCAACCCGCGGACGGTCGGTGCGGACAGCCCGGTCGCCTCGGCGATCTCGGCGTAGGGCGCCCCACCCACCTCGCGCATCACCCAGACGGCGCGCTGGGCATCCGGGAGTGTCTGCACGATACGCGCGAGTTCCCGCACCTGCATCCGGGCGGCGACCACCTCGTCGACGGGCCGTTCGTCCGGCGCGTCGACCATCGCTTCGAGGTCCGCGTGCGGGTGCCGACGGCGGAGCCGGTCGAGCGCCTTGTTCGCTGCGATGCGGAACAGCCAGTTGCGCACCCGCTCCGGGTCCTCGACCCGATCGATGCGCTGCCAGGCCTGCAGGGCGGCTTCCTGGACGGCGTCGTCGGCCTCCCCGTCGCCGTACCCGAGGATCCGCGCCGCGTAGGCCCGCATGTGGGGTCCGTACCGGCGGATCAACACCCCGAACGCGGCCGTGTCGCCGTCGGCGCTGCGCTCGACGAGCGACGCGTCGGACAACGCCGCGAGGGCTTCGTCGCTGGACAGGAGCAGCTCCTCTGCGCGATCTCGGGTTCTCGTGTGACGAATCGGACGTTCGTCACGTCCTTAGTGCGTGCCTACCAGGTGCGCCTCCGCGCGTCTGGTGCCAGCGCGCCGTGGCCGGCCATCCCTGAAGGGTCGGTCACGGTGCCTCGACGGCGGCCCGTGCGCTCCCTGATCCGGTGCACGGGTCGCCTTCCCCCGCCCCCGGTGTCCACTCGCCGTCGCGCCGACGCGCCTACTCGTCGGTCTCGTCGGCGAGGAAGTCCGCGTAGGTCACTTCGGTGTCGGTCACCACGGTCCCCGGATCGACCGGGCTCCGTGCGGCACGATCCCCGTTGATCGCGACGCGCTCCTCGGCCGTGAACGGCGGCAGGTACTTGCTCGAGCTCATCCCCAGGCCCTTTCGTCCCGGCGAACGTAACAGTCGGCGGCGGATCAGCGGTCGACCGGGTCGAAACGTCCCCCGCCGGGGCAACGGACGGGGGACGGAATTTCGCCACGGGCGGACCCCATGCGCACGCATCAGCGCGGGAGCCAGCCAGCGCGTGCGCGGCGGGGCGGCGCGCGGGCGGACGGCTCAGCGCTCGCGCACCACGTCCTCGGGGTCCTTGTCCGGCCGCCAGCCCCGCCAGGACGGCTGCCGCAGGCGCCCGTCACCGGTCCACTCGGCGAACTCGACCTCGCCCACCCGCTTCGGGGTGACCCACTGCGCGTCCCGGGCGTCGACCCGTGGGACGTCGACGAACGGCGATGTCTTCCGATCGAGCGGGCGCAACGCTGCGGCGATCTCGTCGAGGTCGCGATCGCGGAACCCCGTGCCGACCTTGCCGATGTACTCGAGTCCGTCCGGCCCGGGTACGCCCAGCAGCAGCGACCCGACCCCGCCCGCACGACGACCGCTGCCCGGCTTCCACCCACCGACCACCACTTCCTGCGTGGCGTGGTGCTTCAGCTTCAGCCACGCCTCGGACCGCCTGCCCTCGGCGTACTTCGAGCTGCGCTTCTTCGCGACGACGCCCTCGAGGCCCTGCTCCCGCGACGACGCCATCACGCCGTCCAGGTCGCCCTGTGAGGCCGGCGGCACGTCGATCGCCCCGCCGGGCTCCACGACGGTCTCGAGTGCCTGCCGACGAGCGTCGTACGCCAGGCGGGTGAGTTCGTGTCCGTCGGCCTCGAGCACGTCGAAGAGCAGGAAGCGCACGGGGGTCGCCTGCTGCGCTGCCCGCACCTCGCGCGCCTTCGTCAGGCCCATCCGGTTCTGCAGGAGCTGGAAGCTCGGGCGGCCCCGGTCGTCGAACGCGACGATCTCGCCGTCGAAGACCCCGTCGACCCCGGCACGGTCGCCGAGTTCCTGGAGTTCCGGGTACTGCTCCGTCAGGTCGTTGTCGTTCCGGCTGCGAAGCGTGACCGAGCCGTCCCGGACGGTGGCGAGTGCACGGACGCCGTCCCACTTCATCTCGAACGCCCAGTCGGCTGGGTCCAGCCGGGGCGCGTCCTTCGCCAGTGTGGCCTGCATGGTCCGTCGGTCCGCCGGCGCGGTGTCCGCACGGCTGGCTCCGGTGATGCGCCGCTGCCCGTCGCGGTGTGCGGCGGTCGACCGGGAGGCTCGCCCCGCGTCTGCCGCGCCACCGCCGTCCGCCAGACGGTCGGGTTGCTCCTTCGTGCGGTGGATGAGCCAGTTCTTCTCGTCCCCGGCGCCACCCCGCCCGCGGGTGTGCAGGAGCGCCAGTCGGCGAGCGCCGCCGGTCCGGCCGTGCAGGGTGACGATGACCTCTTCGCCCTCGCGCCACTTCTCCAGCTCGTACGTGCCGTCGTCCCAGAGCGTCACTGTGCCGCCGCCGTACTCGTCCTTCGGGATCGTGCCCTCGAACGCGCCGTACTCGAGCGGGTGGTCCTCGGTCTGCACCGCCAGGTGGTTCTTGCCCGGGTCGGTCGGTTCGCCCTTCGGCAGGGCCCAGCTCACGAGCACGCCGTCGTGCTCGAGCCGGAAGTCGTAGTGGTCGCGGGTGGCGTGGTGTTCCTGGATCACGAAGGTCGGGGTGCCGTCCTTCCGGACCGTGGGCGCCCCCTCGGGCACCGGCTCCGGCGTCTTCGAGGCATCACGCTTCGCGCGGTAGGCGGCGAGCCGGTCGCGGGCCGGCTGCTCGGCCTCGTTCGCACGTTCGGTCCGGTCGCCGTCCCAGTGCCCGTGGTCGTCGCGTCCGACGGCCAACGAGGCGGACGCGACCGGGTGCAGGTGGTCCCCACGGGCCTCCAGGCGCTCCAACACCTCGTCCAGCGTCAGCTGGGCGAGGCCGCGCTCCTCGAGCTCCTTCCAGGTGCGGGGAGCGGCGACCGTCGGGTGCTCGCGCCCGCGCAACGAGTAGGGCGCGATCGTCGTCTTGTTGCCGTTGTTCTGCGACCAGTCGACGAAGACCTTGCCCGTCCGCTCGGCCCGGCTCATCGACGACAGCACCAGGTCGGGCAGGTCGTGCTCGAGGGCCTTCGCCAGCTCGTGCGCGACGTCGGAGACGTTCGCCGTGGTCGACCGACCGTCGAGGGCGGCGTACAGGTGGATGCCCTTCGAACCGGAGGTCACCGGGTACGGGTCGAGGCCCATGCCGTGCAGGATCTCGCGCGCCGCGACGGCCACCTCGACGCACTCGGGCAGGCCGACTCCCTCGCCGGGGTCCAGGTCGAGCACGAGACGGTCCGGGTTCTGCTGCCCGCCACGGGGACCGAACCGCCACTGCGGCACGTGCAGCTCGAGTGCGGCCTGCTGCGCCATCCACACGAGGGTCGGCAGGTCGTCGACGATCGGGTACTCGTTGTCGTGCTCGGAGTGGTGGATGGTGTGGTGACGGACCCAGTCCGGGGCGGAGTCCGGCAGGTTCTTCTCGAAGAAGACCTTGCCGTCGACGCCGTTCGCCCACCGCTTCCGGGTGACCGGGCGGTCCTTGACGTGCGGGATCATCCACGGCGCCACGCGCTCGTAGTACTCGATCACCCGCCCCTTGGTCGTGCCGGTCTCCGGGTAGAGGACCTTGTCGGTGTTGGTGAGCGCCAGTCGCCGGTCGCCGACCAGGACGACGGTCTTGCGGGACGCCGGACTCACAGCGCCACCCCGGTCGCTCCCGCCACCGTCAGGGTCGTGCCCGAGGTGTACGACGACTCCGGACCCGCCAGGTACACGTAGGCGCTGCCGAGCTCGACGGGCTGCGCCGGCCGCCCGAACGGGGTGTCCTGGCCGTAGCGTGCGATCTCGTCGCCGGGGTAGCTGATCGGCTGCAGTGGCGTCCACACCGGCCCGGGCACCACCGTGTTCGCCCGGATGCCCTTGGCCGCGAGCTGCCGCGCGAGGCCGTTCGTGTACGTGATGATCGCGGCCTTCGTCGCCGCGTAGTCGATCATGCGGTCCTGCGGCTGGTAGGCGGACACCGAGCTCGTCGTCACGATCGAACTACCCGGTGCCATGTGCGGGACCGCGGCGCGCACCAACCAGAACAGCGAGTACAGGTTGACCTTCATGGTGCGGTCGAAGTCCTCCGTCGACTGCTCGGTGACGTCCTCGTGCACCAGCTGGTGGCCGGCGACGAGCACCAGGGCGTCCAGCCCGCCGAGGTCGCGCACCGCGGTCCGGACGAGTTCGTCGCAGAAGCCCTCGTCCGTCAGGTCGCCGGGCAGCATCACGGCGGTGCGACCGAGGTCGGCGATGACGTCACGCACCTCGGTCAGGTCGTCGATCTCCTCGGGCAGGGCGTTCAGTGCGACGTCGGCCCCTTCCTTCGCCATCGCGATCGCCGCGGCTCGGCCGATGCCGGAGTCGGCACCCGTGACGAGCACGCGGTACCCGCGCATCCGCCCCGTGCCGAGGTACGAGACCTCGCCGTGGTCGGGCGGCGGGTCCATGGCACTCGCCAGCCCGGACCCCTGCTGCGTCTGCGCGGGGAAGGGCGGGCGCGGGAACTGCTCACGCGGGTCCTGCTTGTCGAGCTGGCTCATGCGCCCATCGTGCTCGCGTCGGCCGGTCGACGGTCCAGCGAACCCGGATCTGTGGAGAACCCGTCGGCTGCGGGCGCTCCCGTGCGGACACGGGCATCATGTGCGCATGAGGTCGATCTGGAAGGGCTCCATCGCGTTCGGGCTCGTCAACGTGCCCATCAAGGTCTACGCGGCCACCGAGACGCACGACGTGTCCCTGCACCAGGTCCACGACGAGGACAAGGGCCGCATCCGCTACAAGCGCGTCTGCGAGTTCGGGCACGAGGTCGAGTACGCCGACATCCAGCGCGCCTACGACGACGGCGACAAGACCGTGGTGCTCACCGCGGACGACTTCAAGCAGCTCCCCGAGGAGCAGTCGCACGAGGTCGAGGTGCTCGAGTTCGTGCCCGTCGACCAGGTCGACCCGATGATGTTCGAGAAGACGTACTACCTGGAGCCCGACTCGCGCTCGCCGAAGGCCTACGTGCTGCTGCGCGAGACCCTGGCGAAGACCGACCGGCTCGCGATCGTGCAGTTCACGCTCCGTCAGAAGACCCGGCTCGGTGTACTCCGTGTGCACGACGACGTCATCCTGCTGCAGGGACTGCTGTGGGGTGACGAGGTCCGTGCCGCCGACTTCACGGCGCTGGACTCGTCGGTGAAGGTCAGCGCGAACGAGCTGAAGATGTCGTCGTCGCTGGTCGAGAGCATGTCGACGGACTTCGACCCGGACCGGTACACCGATTCGTACCAAGAGGAACTGCAGCAGCTCATCGACGCCAAGCTCGACGCCGGTGACGACATCGACACCGAGAAGACGTTCGGCGCGAAGGAGGACGAGGACGACGAGGGCGAGGGCGGTGACGTCCTCGACCTGATGGCCGCCCTGCGTGCGTCCGTGGACAAGAAGCGGACAGGAGGCTCGGGGTCGCGTTCGGCGTCGAGCTCGCGTTCGTCGTCGGGTTCCGACTCCAGCACGTCCGGCTCGACGAAGAAGGCACCGGCTGCGAAGGCGCCGGCGAAGAAGACCGCGCCCGCGAAGGCCGCCGAGAAGAAGGCGCCGGCAAAGAAAGCACCCGCGAAGAAGCCCGCGGCCAAGAAGGCGCCCGCCGAGAAGAAGCAGGCGAGCTAGCAGCACGCGACACGAGCCGGTAACACGCGTCCGCGAGACTGGACGCATGACTCCACAAGAGCCAGGGAGCCTGCAGTCGTCACCCGAGACCGCCGGCCCGCCCGTCACCGTGTCCATCACCCGCCTGGTCGAACCCGACCGCATCCCCGAGGTCACCCACTGGGTGCAGTCCGGGGTGAACCTCGCCAACCGCTACCCGGGTTTCCTCGGCTCCGGGTGGGTCCGGTCGAGGGCGCAGTCCCGCGAGTGGCACATGCTCTACCGCTTCGCCGACCACGACTCCCTGGCCACGTGGGAGAACTCCGACGACCGGCTCCGCTGGCTCGACCTCGGGCGCGACCTGGTCGTGGAGTCCCGCGTCGAGAAACGCACCGGCATCGAGGGCTGGTTCGACGTCCCGCAGGATGCCCCGGCCTCGAGCGCTCCGCCGCGGTGGAAGCAGGCGGTCAGCATCTGGCTCGGCTTCTTCCCGGTGAACCTCGTCTTCACGATCCTGGTCGGGCTGCTCGTGCCGTCGTTCGCGGGACTCGCAGCGCTGCCGCGGGTGCTCATCACGACGCTCGTGCTCACGCCGATCATGACCTTCTGGGTGCTGCCGTTCGTGACGAAGCTGATCCGTCCGTGGCTGCTCGCGCCGCCGCGGTCCGAGCAGCCACGGACCTAGCTGACCACCCCGGGCACGTCGCCGCCGTACCCGAGCGCATCCCACGCCACCCGCAGCACGTACGGCCGGGCCTCGGTCGCCGAAGCGTCGTCCTCGTAGGTCAGCGCGAGCATCATGATCGCGCCGAAGGCACCGGACACCCGGGCTCGTCGGTCGAGCGACGCGGCCGCGCGGTCGCCGAGGTCCAGGCCGAAGAGTTCGAGCAGGATCGCGGCCACCGGGACCAGCCGCTCACCGACGTCGTCACCGCGTCGCAGCGTGAACGCGGCGAGGGCGAGCTCCGCCCACCCCGGCCGGGCCAGTGCGAGGTCGGTGATCCCGGCCAGCGCCGCGGCGTCGCGGTCCGGACCGAGCGGTATCTGCCGGACCGCCTCGCGCACCGTTTCGGTCTGCGCGGTGCACTGCGCGAGCGCGGCCTCGACGAGCTGCTCCTTGCTCGTGAACCGGGCGAGGATGCCCGCCTTCGAGTAGCCGGCCTGGTCGGCGACGGCCTGCACGGCGGTGTCCTTGACGCCGCGGCGGGCGATGAGTCCGGCGGTGATGTCCAGGACGTCGGCGGTGATCTCCTCGGCGGAGGGCCGAGCGCGGCGCGCGGGGCGGGTCACGCTCGCACCGCCGAGGCCCGTGCCGCCCGCCGGCGTCGGATACCCGCGACCAGCAGGGTGATCCCGGTGACGAGCTCCCACGCGACGATCGTGTACACGGCAGCACGCTCCCACACGCCGTCGGGGAACACGTCGACCACCGTCGAGGACGAGTCCACCACGAGCATCACGAGGGAGACGAGACCGACGATCCCGAGCGCGACGCTCGCGATCCGGTAGGCCGCAGGAGCCCGCAGCGCACGCGACCCGATGCCGACGGTGATCGCGACGAGGTTGCCGGTCGTGATCGCTGCCGCGGCACCGAGGACGTGGAACACGATCGTGCCGCCGTCGGTGCTCGTCTGGCTGCCGTGGAACGACCCGACCAGGACCATCCCGATCAGGTGGACGACGGCGAGGACCGCTGCCGTCACGCGCGCTCGGCGTGACGCGGCACGGAACACCACGACGGCGAGCACCGCGGCGACGCCGAACAGGATGCCCTGCCCGATGAACGTCGTGTTCATGAGCACGTGCAGCGGCGAGTCGATCGTCCGGCCCTGGAACGCGCCGACGTCGGGGACGCCGAGGTCGGAAATGTAGTTCGTCGCGTAGCTGTAGCCGGGGAACGCCGATGCGGAGACGGCTTCGCCGACGAGCCAGCCGACGCCCGCGACCGTCCAGAGGGCACCGGGGACGAGCGCGCGGGGAGTGTCCGAATTGGTCATGTACTGACCGTAACGGTCACTACTGGGAGTTGCCCAACACCGACAGCTGGTCGAGCCGCTCGAGGATCACGCCCTCGCGGAGCGCCCACGGGCAGATCTCCAGTGCCGCCAGGTCGAAGATGTCGAGGCAGGCCTCGGCGACGAGCGCTCCCGGCACCACCTGGTGCGCCCGGCTCGCCGACACCCCTGGGAGCTCCGCCAGCTCGGCGACCGACATGGTCAGCAACGCCGGCAGCTTGGACCGGAGCACGTCTCCGTCAAGTACCCGCGGCACGAGCGGACCGGCGGCCGACGGCGCCGCTCCGCAGATCCGGGCGATCGACCGGAAGGTCTTCGAGGTCGCGACGGCGCGGTCCGGACGCCCGGCGCGGAGCAGCTTGCCGGCGTCGCGGGCGATCTCCACGCGGATCTCGTGGCGGATGCGACGGACGTCGTCCTCGGTCGGGGTGCCCGCCGCGAAGTACGAGCGGGCGAGCCGGGCCGCACCGATCGGCATCGACCACGCGACGTCCGGCGCTTCGTCGGCTCCCCCGGCGATCTCGAGCGAGCCGCCGCCGATGTCGAACACCGCGAGCCGTCCGGCGGACCACCCGAACCACCGCCGGACGGCGAGGAACGTCAGCCGCGCTTCGTCCCCACCGGACAGGACGGCGAGCTCCACACCGGTCGAGGACTCGACGTGGGCGAGGACCGCGTCGGAGTTCACCGCGTCGCGGACGGCCGAGGTCGCGAAGGCGAGCATGTCCTCGCAGCCGCGTTCCTCGGCGACCCGGACGGCGTCCGCCACGAACCGCGTCAGGGCGTCGACGCCCTGCGGCGTCACCGCGCCGGCCTCGTCCAGGTGCTCGGCCAGCCGCAGCGGTTGCTTGAACGAGGACGCCGGCAGCGGCGCGGCGCCGCCGTGGGCGTCCACGACGAGCAGGTGGCCGGTGTTGGACCCGATGTCGAGGACTCCCACGCGCATGGCACAACGCTAGCGGCCGGGCGGGCGATCAACGGCCGGGAGGCCCGTCCTCCGCCCGCAGGAACGCCTCGAGTTCCGCCGTGGTCGGGTACGAGGCCTGCGCGCCCGCCTTGGTCGCGGCGTACGCCCCGACCCCCACCGCGAACCGTGCGGCGTCGACGAGGGAGTCCCCCGCCGCGAGCCGCAGGGCCACCGACCCCATGAAGGCGTCACCGCAGCCCGTGGTGTCCACCGGCTCGACCCGGACGGCGTCGATCGACACCGGTTCATCGTCGCCGTCGTGCACGACGCACCCCGAGCCGCCGCGGGTGACGATGGAGCGCGCGACGCCGTGCTCGCCGAGTTCGGCGGCCTCGTGCTCGTTGACGAGCAGGACGTCGGTCAGCTCGAGCAGTTCGACGGGGACGGCGCCGAAGGGCGACAGGTTCGTGAGCACCGTAACGCCGGCGGCGTGCGCTGCCCGGGCTGCCGCGAGGACGACGTCGATCGACACCTCGAGGCAGAGGCCGAGCACGCCGGCGTCGTCGAAGGCGTCGATGGGCACGTCGTCCGGCGACAGCGTGCCGTTCGCGCCGGCGGAGATCACGATGGTGTTCTCGCCGGCGCCGTCGACCGTGATGACGGCGGTGCCGGTGGCCACGCCCTCCCGGACGGCGACGTGCGTCGTGTCCGCACCCGCAGCCGCGACGGAGTCGCGGAGCAGCGCACCGTTCCCGTCGTCACCGACCGCACCGATCATGCGGACCGTGCCCCCGAGCCTCCCGGCAGCCACCGCCTGGTTGGCGGACTTGCCACCGGGCAGGATCGCCAGGTCGGACCCGTGCAGGGTCTCACCGGGCTTCGGGAACCGCTCGGTCCGGACCACCAGGTCCGCGTTGAGCGATCCGACGATCACGATGGTCTCAGTCACCGGACGGTCTCCTTCTGCGGTGCGACGGACGTGGTCTCGGCGCTCTCCGGGCGGGGGATGAGGAACGAGATCGCGAGCGCGGCGGTCGTGATCACGGCACCGAGCAGCATGCCACCGGAGTACCCGGCGGTGCCCGCGGACCCGCCGACCCCGAGCGCGATCTGCAGCGCCGGCAGGACGGCGAAGCTGACCCCGGCGCCGAGGTTGAACGCACCGGCGTTCAGGCCGGGCAGGAAGCCGGGGTTCGACTCCGGCGAGAGCACGATGCCGAGGCCGTTGAGGATGATGTTCGCGATGCCGGCGTACGTGATGCCGATCAGGACGGTCGCGGTCACCAGGACCGGCAGCGAGTGCACGCCCACGAGCGCCATCAGGACCGTCGAGACGATGCTGCCGACCAGACCGACGCGGAGCACGGCCCGGTAGCCGATGGTCGGTGCGAGGCGTCCCGCGAACGGACCGACGATCCAGCCGACCAGCGCGTACGGGGTGAGGAACACGAGCGAGGCGAGGTCGGCCTCCATGCCGAAGCCGGCGTCGCCGTTCTGCGCGAGCGACGTGACGAGCCCGTTGACGACCGCGAAGACGCCGGTCATGGTCAGGAACGTCGTCGCCAGCAGCGCCCACGTGGCACGACGCTTCAGGAAGCGGGTCTCGACGAGCGGCTCCCGCACCCGGGACTCGACCGCCCAGAAGACCGCGAAGGCGGCGAGTGCGACGACGACGCCACCGATCACGAGTGCCGGGTTCGCGGCACCGAGCTTGCCGGCCTCGTTGAACGCGGTGAGCAGCGCGCCGACGCTCACCACCAGGGGGACGACACCGATCCAGTCCATCCGGGTGCCGGCGGACGGCTTCGACTCGACACCCCACACGGCGACGAGTGCCAGCGCGATGACGGTGACGACGGCGATGACCCAGAAGATCCCTCGGAACCCGAAGTTCGTGGCGATCCAGCCGCCGGCGAGCGCGTCGACACCGGCGATGCCGCCGTTCACGGCGGTGAGCAGGCCGAGCGCGGCGCCGTAGCGCTTCGGGTCGGCGATCTCGTTGCGAAGGACGAGCAGGCAGATCGGGACGACCGGGCCGGTGACACCCTGGATGATCCGGCCGGCGAACAGCATCGGCACGTTCACCGCGAGCGCGGCGACGATGCTGCCGACGAGCATCACGGCGAGCATGCCGATCAGGACGCGCTTGCGCCCGACGATGTCGGACAGGCGCGGCAGGAACAGCGAGAACAGCGCCGCGAGCGTGAAGTACAGGGTCTGCGACAACCCGATGGTGGCGTCGTCGGTCTTGAGCTCGCGCGCCATGGTGACCAGCGCGGGGCTGAGCATGCTCGCGTTGAGCTGGAACGCGATGCACGCGGCGAGGAGCGCTGCGGTCAGGGCGCCGATCGACTTCTTCGTCGATGTGGTGGTCATGGTTCTCAGATCTCCGTGGTCGTGGCGGTGGTGGAGGCGGGGTTCGGCACGGCGGTCGCGCCGGCTTCGACGGCGTCGGCTGCGTCGCGAGGGGTCCAACCGGTGTCGGGGGTCTCGCCGATGCGTTCGAGGGCGTCGACGACCAGGTCCCAGAAGCGGCCGTGGTCGAGCTCCATCGCGGCGCTCGTGCGGCAGTCCTCCGGCGCGGGCGCACGGAAGTCGGCGACGGTCATGCCGAGCGTCAGGGTGCCCTGGGTCTCGATGTGGATCGGGACCTTCACGGCGCGGACGACGGTCGGGTCGATGACGTACGCGACGGCGCAGGGGTCGTGGACCGGCGGGGCGTCGAAGCCCTGCGCGTCCTTGTAGGTCTGACCGAAGAAGTCGAGCAGCTCGCCGACGAACGCGGCGGGGGCGGTGCCGACGGCGGCGATACGCGCGGCGACCTCCGGGGTGGCGAGGGCCTGGTGGGTCAGGTCGAGGCCGACCATGACGACGTCCCAGCCGGCGTCGAAGACGATCGAGGCGGCCTCGGGGTCGATGACGATGTTGAACTCGGCCACCGGGCTCCAGTTCCCGACGTGCACGCCGCCGCCCATGAGCACGACCTGCTTGACGCGCTCGACGATGCGGGGTTCCTTGCGGGCGGCGAGGGCGATGTTCGTCAGGCCGCCGGTCGGCACCAGCGTGACCGTGCCGGGCTCGTGCGCCATCACGGTGTCGATGATCAGGTCGACGGCGTGGCGCTCGTCGAGGTCGAACGACGGCTCGGGGAGCATCGGGCCGTCGAGCCCGCTCTCGCCGTGGATGTCCGGCGCGACCTCGATCTGGCGGAGGAGCGGACGGTCGGCGCCCGCGGCGAACGGCACCCCGGCGATGCCGGCGATGCGCGCGACGGCGAGAGCGTTGCGGGTGACCTTCGGCAGGGTCTGGTTGCCGACGACGGTGGTGACGGCCAGGAGCTCGATGTCCGGGTTGCCGTGGGCCAGCAGGATGGCGACGGCGTCGTCGTGGCCGGGGTCGCAGTCGAGGATGATCTTCGCTGGCTGGGTCGCACTGGGCACGCTGGGCGCTCCACTTCTTCGGGGAATCGAGGTGAGTGCTCGACGTGGTGGGGATCCACGGGCCGGCAGAGCGCTGGCGACGCGGCGCGTCAAGCGTTTGACATCGAAACACGTCAAACGCTTGACGTCAAGTTCGGGCACCGCGCTCGCTAGCATCGACGGGTGCCCTCCCCCGCCGTTCCGAGCCGTCGTGTGACCGCCGCCATGGTGGCCGAGCGCGCCGGGACGAGCATCGCCACGGTCTCCCTCGTCGTGAACGGGAAGGACCGCGGCCGGGTGTCCACGCCCATCGCGACGCGGGTGCGCGACGCCGTCGACGAACTCGGCTACGTGGTCGACCACGCTGCCAGCTCCCTGGCGCGCGGCAGCGGTGACCTGGTCGTCCTCATCGCCCCGGACCTGTCGAACCCGTTCTTCGCCGAGGTCATCCGCGGCGTGCGCGACACCATCGGCGACCGGTTCCAGCTCGTGCTGTCGGTCACCGAACGCGGCGCCCAGCCCCTGGCGGCCGACGTCCGGCGCTTCGAACGCCTCCGGCCCGCGGGCATCCTCGTCGACGCCCCGGCAGCGGGCGAGTCGATGTCGGCGAGCGTGCCCGTGGTCCTCCTCGATGCCCCGGGTGGCACCGAGGCCGTCAACTACGACCTCTCCCCCGGCGTCCACGACCTCGTCGCGCACCTGCACGCACAGGGGCACCGGCGCATCGGGTACCTGGACGGGACCTCCCGTGCGACGACGTTCGGCGTCCGCCGCGAGCTCTTCGAACAGGAGTGCGCCGCCGCCGGCATCGCCGTGTCCGAGGTCACCGCACGCGCCGACCTGACGGTGGACGCCGCAGCCTCGGCCACCGAGCACGTCATCGAGGCCTGGCAGGACGACGACGTCACCGCGGTCGTCGCCGCTGCCGACACCCTGGCGTACGGGGTGCTGCGCGTCGCCGGAGCGCTCGGCATCGCGGTCCCCGGAGAGCTCGCGGTCGCCGGCTTCGACGACCTGCCGTCGTCGTCGGTCACGGCCCCCGCGCTCACGAGCGTCGCCCTGCCCGGCGCCGACCTCGGGCGCTCGGCCGCGGAACGCCTGCTCGCGACCCTCGACGGCACCGCGGCGGAGCCGGCAGCGCTCCCCACCCGCCTGGTCCGCCGCGCGAGCACCGGCGCGTAGCACCCGGCCGCCCGCCGCCCGCCGCTCGGCCTTGTCCGCGGAAGCGACACTCCTCGCGGAGCCCGCTCGTTCACCCCCGCAAGAGCGACAGTGTGCCGCGGATGGTCGGCGGCACACTGTCGCTTTCGCGAGCCGGGTCGAGACTCGGGGCCGGCAGCGGCGGTGCGCGCGACCGCACGACGGACGGGAGGCGCGGTGCCAGCTGGCACCGCGCCTCCCGTCAGCACGCCGTCGTCTCCACAACGCGCCCCGCGATCCGCAGGACGCCGCCGGATCCGGCGGCGTCCCACTCAGTCGGAGGCGTCCCGGCGGGACGCCGGCGTCTCACCACCCGACGACACGGACTCGGACGACACGGATTCCGCGCGGCCCGCGCGCTGCGCGCGCTCGAGCTCGTCGGCCTCGTCACCGCCGACGGCCTCACCACGGGCGACCATGCCGGCCGTGTCGGAGAGCGTGATCTGCGGCAGGAACAGTGCGAGCAGGAACGCCACCGCGATGAAGGGCAGCAGGTACCAGAACACCGGCGCGAGCGAGTCGGCGTACGCATTCACGATGCCGTCCTGCACCGCCGGCGGCAGCCCGGCCACGGTCGACGGGTCGATGCTGCCCGCCGACGACGCCGCATCGGTGGCCGAGCCGCCGGCGCCGCGGAACACGTCGGTGAGCGACGTCGTGAGCCGGGCCGTGAACAGCGCACCGAAGACGGCGGTGCCGAGGGAGGCGCCGACCTCGCGGAAGTAGTTGTTCGTCGAGGTCGCGGTGCCCACCTGCGACGCCGGCACGGCGTTCTGCGCGACGAGGACGACCACCTGCATGATCAGCCCGAGCCCGGCGCCGAAGACGAACAGGTACGCGCAGATCAGCCAGATCGGGGTGTCCGCTGCGAGCTGGGTCATCGCGAGCATCGCGATGGCGACCAGGACCGTGCCGATGATCGGGAACATCCGGTAGCGCCCGGTCTTGGTGATCAGGTTGCCGGACGCGATCGAGGTCCCGATCAGACCGACCATCATCGGCAGCATGAGCAGCCCCGACACCGCGGCCGAGGTGCCCGAAGCCATCTGCAGGAACGTCGGGACGAACCCGATCGCGGCGAACATGCCGATGCCGAGCACCAGGCCGATGCCGGTCGCCAGCAGGAACGTCCGGTTCTTGAAGAACGACAGCGGGAGGACCGGGTCCTGCGCGCGCGACTCGACGAGCACGAGGAGCGCGGCCGAGACGACGAGCCCCGCGAACCAGGCCCACGTCTCGGGGGCGTCCCAGCCGTGGTCCTTGCTGCCGCCGAACTCCGAGAAGAACACCAGGCACGTGGTCGCGGCGGACATGAAGAGCACGCCGAGCACGTCGATGCGCTTCGTCGCCTTCTTGTTCGGGAGGGTGAGCGCGAACCACGCCACGAAGAACGCCGCGATGCCGACCGGGATGTTGATGTAGAACGCCCAGTTCCAGGTCAGGTGGTCGACGAAGAAGCCACCGAGCAGCGGGCCGCCGATCGCGGACAGGCCGAAGATCGCACCGAGGGGGCCGAGGTACTTGCCGCGCTGCGAGGCGGGCACGATGTCGGCGATGATCGCCTGCGACAGGATCATCAGACCGCCGCCGCCGAGCCCCTGCATCGCACGGAACACGACGAGCTGCGTGAAGTCACCGGCGAAGGCACACCCGGCCGACGCGATGGTGAACAGGGCGATCGCGATGAGGAACAGGTTGCGGCGCCCCAGGACGTCGCCGAACTTGCCGTAGACGGGCATCACGATGGTCGACGCGAGCAGGTACCCGGTCGTCAGCCACGCCTGGTGCGCGACGCCGCCGAGTTCGCCGACGATGGTGGGCATCGCCGTCGAGACGATGGTCTGGTCGAGGCTGGAGAGCAGCATCCCCGCGATGAGCGCGGAGAAGATGATCCAGATCCGACGCTGCGTCAGCAGCAGCGGCCCGTCGGTGCCGGGGCGGACACGCTTGGTGGTGCCCGGCGCGGTTGCGCTCATGTGGTGTGTTCCCGTTCGGTCGTGGTGACCGCCCTGAGCAGGCGGAGGTTCTCGGTGAGCAGCGCGTCGAACGTCGGCCCGGTGGCCTCGTCGAACCCGTCGTCGAAGTACTCGGTGGCGGTGACCTTGAGCAGCCCGGCGGCGGCCTCGGTGACGAGGCGCGCACGGCGGTCGGCGGGGTCGTCCCACCCGAACCGCCGGCGCAGTGCGACGGTGACCCGGGCGAGCTGCACGTCGGTCGCCGACAGGAACCGCGCGACGAGCGCCGGCTCCCGCTCGAAGACCCGGCGCACCAGGACCTCGTCCGCCCGGTCGATGCCGACGCGGTGGAACTGGTCGATGGCCAGCGCGACGATCGAGTCGAGCGGGTCGAGTCCGCCAGGGACGATGCCGCCCGCGGCGTACCGGTCGATCGCCTCGACGTCAGCGTGCAGCTCGATGCCGAGCACGGCGTCGTCCTTCGATGCGAAGTGGTTGAAGAACGTGCGCCGCGACACCCCGACGCTCTCGCAGAGCTGCTCGATCGTGAAACCGCTCAACCCGTGCTCGACCGTCGCCCGACGCGCCTCGCCGATCATGCGTCGGCGCAGTGCGCGGGTGCGTTCGGTGGTGCTCACCGACACACAATTGCACTATCTCGACGAGAGTGCAATACGGATCGGTACGCTCAGAGCGCCTTCTCGAAGCAGAACGACCACGGCATGGTCGCCGCGTACGGCGCGTAGACGGGGATCGGGTTCCACCCGGTCTTCTCGTACAGGGCGACCGCGTCGGGCTGCTTGTCACCGGTCTGCAGGATCAGCCGGGGCGCACCGAGCTCACGACCGATGCGCTCGCACTCGTCGAGCAGCGCGGTGGCCGCACCCTGGCCACGGGCCGAGGTCAGCACGATCAGGCGCTTCAGCTCGACCTCGTCGCCCAGGCGCCGGATCGCGATGTGCCCGACGGCGTCGCCGGACTCGTCGAGCGCGAGGACCGAGGTGACGACGGTCGACGGGTCGACGGACAGCGCACGGCCCCGCTCGGCCGTGATCGCCGGGTCCTCGTCGCCGTTCGACGAGCCGTAGCGTTCGTGCATCTCGTCGTCCATACGGGCGCGGAGCACCACGCCTCGGGGGTCGTCCCAGGACACGCGTTCGATCGTGATCACGGTCGACGATCCTGTCACGGATGCCAGCCGCGGTGCACGCTCACGCACGCCTGCCCAGCGCGGCGATCGCACCGTCCCCGGCCCGCAGCGCGGCGAGCACGGCAGCGGCGTCGTCGTGGACCTCCGCAGCACCGGCTCCGCGGAGTTCGTCGCCGCCGATGCCGCCGGTCATCACCGCGACGGAGGTCACGCCGACGCGTCCGGCCGACTCGACGTCCCACATCGCGTCGCCGACCATCACGGCGGCGTCGGCACGCACGCCAGCCCGGTCCAGCGCCACCTCGATGATCCCCGGGTCCGGCTTCGCCTGCTCGACGTCCTCGGAGCTCGTCACCGCGGTGAGCCACTCCTCGGCGTCGAGCAGTCCACGCAGCCGCGTCAGCTCGTTCTCCGGCGCACTCGTCGCCAGGACGACGGCGTGCCCCGCCTCGGCGACCGCACGGAGCAGGTCGCGGGCCCCCGGCAGCAGCCGCAGCTGGGGCATGTGCTCGGCGAAGTAGGCGGTGTTGAACTGCTTGACGGTCTCGCGCGTCTCGTCGGAGGCATCCGGCAGCAGCGTCTCGAGCAGCTTCGCCGAGTCCATGCCGATCGCTCGGTGGATGCGCCACGCGTCGACGGACTCGCCCGCTGCGCGGGCAGCGCGCCACCAGGCATCGATGTGGGCGTAGTTCGAGTCGACGAGCGTGCCGTCGATGTCGAAGAGGACTGCGGTCGAGGGAGCATCGGACATCCCTCCATGCTGCCCGGGAGGCACGGATCGGCTCCCAGGAGCACGGTCGGGCCCGTCAGACGGTGACGTGCTCACCCGCGTGGAGGATCGTGGTCGGCACACCGCCGAGACCGTCGGTCCCGAGCATGCGGACGTTCATCTGCTGTCCCGCATCGCTCAGCAGGAGCTCGTGGATCTGGATCGCGCGCTGCGGCGCGACCTCGCGGACGTAGTCGACGGCGGCGGCGGTGTGCGCCCACGGGCCGCTCGTGGGGATGAGCAGCGTGCCGACCGGAACCGCCGGCACGAGGTAGGCGTCGCCCGGGTGGAAGACGGCATCGTTGACCAAGTAGCCGACGTTCGCGATCGTCGGGATGTCGCGGTGGATGACGGCGTGCTCCTCGCCGAAGACCTGCACGGAGAACGGCCCGACCTCGAACGCGTCACCGGCACGGACCGCAGCGACGCGGCCGCCGTGGTCACCCAGCTGCTCGACGATCGCCGCCGGCCCGCGGACCACGAGCGACGGGTTCGCGTCGAGCCCGGCACGGACCGCGTCGACGTCGAAGTGGTCGGCGTGCTCGTGGGTGATGAGGACCGCGGCGGCAGCGCCGGCGAGGTCGGCGGCCTCGGGGGTGAAGGTACCCGGGTCGATGACGAGGGTGGTGCCGTCCTGCTCGAGGACGACGGTGGCGTGGTTGTACTTCGTCAACTCCATGGCGACAACACTACAACTGTGTTGTACTTCTGGCGGCCGATCCGGGTGAGGAAGCGCTCAGTCGGCGCGCCGGGCCAACCGTTCGAAGATGCCGGGCAGGCGTTCGAGGGCCGCACGTTCCTCGTCGTCGAGTTCCTCGCGGATCGCCGTCGCCAACCAGTCGGCCCGCGCCGTCATGTCCCGGCGGAGGACCTCACTGCCCGTTTCGGAGATGCGGATGACCGACACGCGCCGGTCGGTGTCCGACGCCGTCCGCTCGACGTACCCGAGGTCCGCGAGCTCCCCGACCGTGCGCGACTGCCCCTGGTGCTTGACGGCTCGGCGACGAGCCAGCTCTGCGATCGGCATCGGCCCCTCGCGCTCGAGGAACCCGAGGGTCGTCGCGTGGGCGGTCGGCAGCGAGTCCGCCTCGCGCTTCGCAGCGCGCACGACGCGACCGATCGCGTGCCGGAGCTCCACGGCGAGTTCGTCGGTCCGGTCCATGCTCGGAACGCTACCGCGTGGGCGCACAGCGAACCTCCGGTTGGATCGGAGGATGGTCCGCGTCTCCGTCGTCATCCCCGTGCGCGACGACGCCGCGCACCTGCGACGCTGTCTCGACGCCCTCGCGGGGCAGACACTGCTCGCCGACGAGGTGGTCGTGGTCGACAACGGCAGCCGGGACGACAGCGCCGAGGTCGCCCAGGCAGCCGGGGCGGTCGTGCTGACCGAACGCATCCGGGGCATCGCCCGGGCATCGGCACGCGGCTACGACCGGGCCTCCGGGGACGTCCTCGTCCGGCTCGACGCCGACTCCGTGCCGCCGCCGGGGTGGATCGCCGACGCGCTGCGACTGCTGGCCGATCCGGAGGTCGTCGCGGTGACCGGTCCCGGACGCCCGCACGACGGCGGTCCGCTGATCGGTCGGCTGTGGGACGCCGTCTACATGCGGCCGTACTTCGCGCTCATGTGGGCCGCGCTCGGCCGGCCACCGTTGTTCGGGTCCGCGATGGCCATGCGGCGGTCGACCTGGGACGCCATCCGTGGCCGAGCGCACCGCGAGGACCCCGAGGTCCACGACGACGTCGACCTGAGCATGCAGCTCGACCCGGCCTGGCGGGTGGTGGCCGACCCCGTGCTCACGGTGCAGGTGTCCGCGCGACCGTTGTCGGGCCTCCCGTCCGCCCTGCTGCGGACGCGACGCGCCTTCCACACGTTCCGCGTGAACGGGCGACGCGCGAACCCGGTGCGCCGGTGGGCGCGGCGGGTGCGCGCTGCGCTGCGCGTGCGGCGCGGGTGGCGCACGCGCTGACGGGTCACGGAACGGTGACGCTCGCGGACGCCGCCGGCTCCGCCGCCTATGTTCGGAGGCGCGGCGACGTCCGCACGACGAACGAGGGGGAACGATGCGGCGACCAGCGCGCACGACGACATCCGGGATCACGGCGACGCTGACGGCGGCGCTGGCGATCGGACTCGCCCTGTCGGGCTGCGCCCAGAGCGCTCCAGCGGGACCGGGCACGCCGTCCGCGACGACGGCGGAGAGCACGGGCACGCCGAGCGCCAGCCCGAGCAGCACGCCGGAACCCACCTCCACGATCACGCAGGTCCCCGGGGTCGACTACGACGGCGGCACGGTGCCGGCGAGCTGCACCGATCTCATCACCCCCGGCAAGTGGGACAAGGCCTTCGCCTCGGCTCCGCTGAACGACCCCTCGGTCGTCGGCGACCCGATCGCGACGCCGAAGAGCGCCTTCACTCCGGTCTTGCAGGCCGACGGCAAGCGTCTGTACTGCGTGTGGCGGGACCCGCAGGCCGACATCACCTTCTTGTCCATCGCGGTCGACGTCGTCGACTCGGCGACGGCGAGCACGGAACTGCAGAAGCTCTCGGCGAAGGGCTACGACTGCGGTACCGAGGCCGAGGGCCTCCAGTGCCAGAAGATCTCCGACAACCCGCAGTACCCGGTGACCGACGGCGACACCTACTTCACGCGGGGCGACATCGGCATCCACATCCAGCAGTCGAACACCGAGACGTCGGGGCTCCTCGACGACGTCATGGAGCACGTCTTCACGGCGTAGACCGAGCGGGCCCGCTGGCCCGACGGTCAGCGCGCCGGTCTCGACCGCACGTGCGCTCGTTCGCCCTGCGGCCCGTACAAGCACAGCACCTCGGTGACCGAGTCGGTGACGTTGCCGATCCAGTGCGGGGTGTGCGTGTCGAACTCGGCGACCTCACCCGGCCCGAGGTCGAGGTCGTGCTCGCCGAGCACCAGGCGCAGCCGACCGGACAGCACGTAGAGCCACTCGTACCCCTCGTGCGTCTTCAGCGAGGGCTCGCCGCCGGGCTCGTTCGGCGGGAAGAGCTGCTTGAAGGACCGCACGCCGCCGGTGCGCTTCGTCAGCGGCACGACGACCCGACCGCCGTGCACCTCGGGCTTCATGTGCACCCGGGGGTCGCCCGTCTGCGGTGCTCCGACCAGGTCGTCGAGCGGCACCTGGTACGCCCTCGCCAGCGGGAGCAGCAGTTCGAGGGTCGGCTTGCGCTGCCCGGACTCGAGTCGCGACAGGGTGCTCACCGACACCCCGGTCTGCTCGGACAGCGCGGCGAGCGTGACGTCGCGGTGGGCACGGAGCGCGCGCAACCGGGGCCCCACCCCGTCGACCACCTGCGCGGTCGTTCGGGGGACGACTGGTTCCTGCGGGCCGTGGGGCATGCTGCCCATGTTGCCACATCAGCAAGGTTCTTTGCCGTCCGTACCGCAGGGGCCGCATGCTCCTTGCATGCGTGATCACTACGACGTCATCGTCATCGGCGGAGCAGCCGCCGGCCTCTCCGCCGCCCTCGTCCTCGGGCGTTCCCGCCGTGCCGTCCTCGTCGTCGACGCGGGCGAGCCCCGCAACGCGCCGTCGGCGGGCGCCCACAACTACCTCGGGCGCGAGGGCATCGCGCCCGCCGAGTTGTCCGCGATCGGTCGCGACGAGGTCGCCGCCTACGGAGTCGAGGTGACGGCCGGGAGGATCGTGGCCGCGTCCGCCACGACGGGTGACGGCACCGACCCGGTCGGCTTCTCGGTCACGCTGGACTCCGGCGCGGCCGTCACCGCCCGCAGGCTGGTCGTCGCCTCCGGCGCCGTGGACGTCCTGCCGCAGGTCCCGGGGCTCGCCGAGCAGTGGGGGCGCGGGGTCGTGCACTGCCCGTTCTGCCACGGGTGGGAGATCCGCGACCAGCGCATCGGCGTGCTCGTGACCACCCCGAACGGCGTGCACCACGCGCTCATGTTCCGGGCACTGAGCGAGCACGTGACCGCGTTCATCACCGATCCGGCTCTCGTCGACGACACCGCCCTGGCTGGTTTGCGGTCCCGCGGGATCGACGTCGTGGACGACACCGTCACGCAGGTCCGCTCGTCGGACGGCACACTGACCGGGGTCACGCTCGGCTCCGGCGACGTCGTCGAACTCGATGCCCTCGCCGCGGCGAGCACCGCTGAGGCGCGCGTGGACTTCCTGTCCGACCTGGGTCTGGTCGCGACCGACCAGTTCATGGGCGACTTCCGGTACGCGAGCGCGCTGACGGTCGACCCGGCCGGGCAGACCTCGGTGCGCGGTGTGTACGCGGCCGGCAACGTCGCGGCCCCGATGGCGACGGTCGTCGCGTCCGCCGCCGCCGGAGTCCAGGCCGGGGCGGCTGCGCACGGCGACCTGGTGCAGGCCGACCTCGCGGCCGCCCTGGCCGCGGTCCGTCAGTCGACGCGGTAGCCCGCCTGCGCCGCCAGCAGCGGGGCGAGCGTGTACAGCTGGTCGGCACCGATCGTGGCGCCGCGGAACCCCTCGAGGCGCTCCACCCGGTCGAGGTCGGCGCCCCGCAGGTCAACGTGGTCGATCCGGGTGTTCGACCCCTCGGCGTCGCGGATGCTGCTGCCCTCGAACGACACCCGGAGCAGCTTCGCGTCCGCGATGTCGAGCTCGTCGATGACGCAGTCGCGGAACACCACGTCGGTGAGCGTCGATCCGCGCAGGTTCACGAACCCGAACTTCATCCCGACGAACTCGACGCCGCTCAGCCCGGAATCGTACAGCTCACCCGAACCGATGCGACCGCCGGACACCCGGACCTCGCGCCACGAGCTGCTCGACGCCCGCAGCACCGGGGCGTCGAGCGTGTCGATGACCGAGTCGTGGACCCGCAGCCCGCGGAAGTCGGCGCCGTCGCCCCGCAGCGTGTCGATGACGCACTCCTCGATCTCGAGGTCGGGCAGCCGCTCGCCGGCCAGGTCGAGCACGCCGATGCGCTTGCCCTCGATGCGGTCACCGGTCAGGACGTCGCCGGGAGCCGGGGCCCAGTCCTCGAGGTTCGTCGGTTCGGTCAGGGTGATGCGCGGGGCGTCGGTGCCGGAAGAGCGTGCCATGGACTCAGTCTGGCGCGTGCCGCTGACGTCGTGGTCACGCCGGTGATCGCGTGAGCACGCTGTCGAGCCGGTAGTCCTTCGCCGGGCCCCGGGCCTCCCAGCGCACGGTCCACCGCTGCTCGTCGCCGTCCAGGGAGCCGGTGTACTCGTCCGGTGCGCAGGCGTGAGCCACACTCGCGCCCCCGACCCAGTCGTGGAACACCCGGCCGTCGGCGAAGTGCACGGTCCACGCGTGGTCATCGCCGCGCCGGACGGTCAGCGTGCGCGACACGGGGGTCGTGCGGCCGTCGAACGTCATCACGCCCGCTTCGTCCCAGAGCACCTCGTCCGCGCCGACCGCGGTGAGGGTCGTGGTGCCGGTGACGACGCCCTGCAGGCCGGCACGCCGGTCGTCCACCGTCCGGCGGAGGACCCAGTCCCCCAGCAGGTCCGTCGGCAACAGCACCGCCCCAGGTTAACCGCGCAGGGCCTCGGCTCGCGCGGAGCGGTGCTCGTCGTCGGTGATGACGCCGCGGGCGTGCAGGTCGTCGAGCTCGGCGAGCCGCTGCTCCCGGAGCGTGCGCGGCGCGCCGTTCGAGCGACGGCTCCGGACGACCGCGATCCACACGATGACGACGACGGCGACCACGATGAGCGCCATCGCCACGCTCCACACGATGTCGTACAGCTGCGGGATGAGGGGGTTGTGCAGCTCCTCGGAGGCGATCATCCGCGCAGCGTAGCGCGATCCGAGCGCCCGTTCCTTCCCATCACACTCGCGATGGAACGTGGAAACGGGCGTACCTGGTCGAAACTTCCGACCAGGTACGCCCGAAAGCACCCGGTACGCCCGAACCGACCCGGCAGCGCCAGCCCCCGCTACCCCCGGAGCGGGTCCGACGCGGCCACGTGCGCACCGTCCGCGAACCCTGCCACGAGCGCACGCAACGCGTCTTCGGAGGTGTGCCGGGCCTCCCATCCGAGCACCGACCGGGCACGGTCGGTCCGCATGATCGGCACGCCGGCGGCGATGTCGATCCAGCCGGCGTCCGTCGGCTGCAACCGCAGCCGCCACGTGAGCGTCACGATCCCGCGCAGCAGTTGGAGCGGGATCCGGACGGCTCCGAGCATGCCGAAGGCCCGGGCCAACCGCGGCGGGTTGAGCACGGGCGACGCGGCGATGTTGAACGCACCGCCGGCCCGCTGGTCGACGGTCCGCCAGTAGGCGTCCGCGACGTCGTCGGCGTGCACCGCCTGGAACACGAACGGGTACGGCAGGGGCAGCACCAGCCACCGGATCCACCGGACGATCGACATCGGCACGAGGTGTCCGAGGAACAGCCCGCGGATCTCGGCGGCGGCGTCCCGCTGGAAGATCAGCCCGGGACGCAGTCGGGTGACGACGACGGACGGGTGGTCCGCCTCGAAGGCGTCCATCGCCGACTCGTTCGCGGCCTTGTGGATCGAGTACGTCGCCGTGGGGATGCCGTCGGTCGGCCAGCTCTCGTCGACCGGGGTCCGCTTGCCCGCGGCGTCGACGCCGCGGTAGGTCCCGACCGACGACGCGACGACGACCTGCGGCACCCCTGCTCGCGCCACGGCCGACAGCACGTTCGCGGTACCGGTGACGTTCGTCCGGTACTGCGCGGGGATGTCGTGCGTCGGTTGGAGCGCCCACGCCAGGTGGATCACCGCGTCGGCGCCGGTGAAGATCGCGGTGAGCTGGCCGACCGCGTCGGAGGCCCCGACGTCGACGGCGTGCCAGACCGCGGAACCGTA
Source organism: Curtobacterium sp. JUb34 (assembly GCF_003755065.1). Classification (NCBI taxonomy): domain Bacteria; kingdom Bacillati; phylum Actinomycetota; class Actinomycetes; order Micrococcales; family Microbacteriaceae; genus Curtobacterium; species Curtobacterium sp. JUb34. The sequence continues at coordinate 451,730 of NZ_RJVH01000001.1, forward strand.
CGGCTCCGCGTGCACGTCCGGCAGCCGTCGGGCGACGCCGACGATCTCGACGCTGCCGTCGTGCCGGCCGTCGTCGGACGGGGTCGCGACTGCGCCGCCCGCCGCGCGCGCGGCGGCCCGGGCCTCGGCGAGGCGGCGGAGCACCGCCGTCCCGACGTTGCCGGTCCCGCCGACGACGACGATCCGCATCAGGCGGCGGCCAGGGCGGGGTCGAGCACGACCTTGACGCAGCCGTCCTGCTTCTTCTGGAACACCTCGTACATGTGCGGGGCGTCCTCGAGCGACACCCGGTGCGTGGTCAGGTCGAGCGTGCCGAGCGGGTCCGACGGGTCCTGCACGAGCGGCATGATGTCGTCGATCCAGTGCTTCACGTTGCACTGTCCCTCGCGGATGGTGATCTGCTTGTCGAACATCGTCATCATCGGCATCGGGTCGGCCATGCCGCCGTAGACGCCGCTCAGGGACACGGTGCCGCCGCGGCGGACCAGGTCGATCGCGGCGTGCACGGCCGCGAGCCGGTCGATGCCGGCGGTCTCGATCGCCTTCTTCGCCAACGCGTCGGGCAGCAGACCGGCGGCCCGCTGGGCGAAACCTGCGACGGGGTTGCCGTGTGCCTCCATGCCGACGGCGTCGACGACCCCGTCGGGGCCGCGACCGTCGGTCAGGTCGACGAGCTCCGGCACGGTGTCCTTCGACAGGTCGAAGACCTCGGCGCCGTGCTTCGCCCCGAGGTCGCGTCGGACCTGTTCGGGGTCGACGGCGAGCACCCGGTAGCCCAGGTGCTTGCCGATGCGGGCGGCGAACTGGCCGACGGGGCCGAGGCCGAGCACGGCGAGCGTGCCGCCCTCGGGCACGTTGGCGTACTGCACGGCCTGCCACGCCGTCGGCAGGATGTCGCTGAGGAACAGCCACCGGTCGTCGGGCGTGCCGTCGTCCGGGATGACGATGGGGCCGTAGTCCGCGTGCGGGACGCGGAGGTACTCGGCCTGGCCGCCGGGGACCTGGCCGTACATCTTCGTGTAGCCGAACAGCGCCGCACCCGATCCGTACTCGGTGACCTGGGTGGTCTCGCACTGCGACTGCAGGCCGTTCTTGCACATCCAGCAGTGGCCGCACGAGATGTTGAAGGGGACGACGACGCGGTCGCCGACCTTCAGGTTCGTGACGGCGCTGCCGACCTCCTCCACGATGCCCATGGGCTCGTGGCCGAGGACGTCGCCCTTGTCGATGTACGGGCCGAGGACCCGGTACAGGTGCAGGTCGGAGCCGCAGATCGCCGTGGACGTGATCCGCACGATCGCGTCGGTCGGTTCCTGGATGGTCGGGTCGGGGACGGTCTCGACGGACACCTTCTCGGTGCCCTGCCAGGTCAGTGCGCGCACGTCGCGTTCCTCTCGTGGTCGCTTCGAGCCGGCCGGTAGGCGTGGCTCGCTTCTCCCTCCTCGGTACGCGCCCGTCCCGTGGTGCGTTCACAGCCCCACGCACGGCCCCGGGCGCGCCGCCGCGTCAGAGGACGGGATCCGCGAGCACCGCAGCGAGGACGCGTTCGTGCTCCGTGCGGTCGCCGGGGCCCGGCACTGCCGGCGAGCATGATGAGTGCCTTCCACAACGCCCAGCCACGAGCCCGCGCCCACGCATCGGCGTCCAGTCCCACCGCCTCGCGGAACACCGGGCGCGCCGCCGGGTCGAGGAACGTCCACGCGAGCACCAGGTCGCAGGCCGGGTCGCCGACCCCGCACGTGCCGAAGTCGATCAGGGCGGTGAGCCGCCCCGCGTCGTCCACGAGGAGGTTGCCCGGCGCCACGTCCCCGTGGAACCAGACCCCCGGACGGGCCCACGCGGTGGCGACCGCGTCGGCCCAGACGCGCTCGCAGGCGGCACGGTCGACGTCCGACCCGAGGGAGTCGAGCGCCGCGACGACCTCGGCGCCGTACACCGACGGGTGCTCCCCACGGTGGAACGAGTGCGCGCCAGCGGTCGGCCCACCGGTGGCGGGGAGGCTCCGGAGCTGCCGGAGCACCGCACCCACCTCGGCGGCGAAGCGCTCGTGGTCGAGGTCGACCGCACGCGCGGCCACCGTGCCGTCGAGCCACCGCATGACCGACCACGGGAACGGGTACCCCTGGCCGGGCTCGCCCAGGCCGACCGGCTCGGGGACCGCGATGTCCAACCGTCGGGCCAGGTACGGCAGGACGTCCTGCTCCTTCTCGACCGCTGGCACGTAGCCGTCGGCGCTCGGCAGCCGGACCGACAGCGCGTCACCGAGTCGGTACGTGCGGTTGTCCCAGCCCTGGTGCTCCACCTCGTGCACGGGCAGGCCGCTCCACTCGGGGAACTGCGTCGCGACGAGTCGTTCCACGAGTGCGACGTCGATCCGGGGCACCTCGGTGTGCATCGCCCCAGGTTAGGCTCCGGGCATGGCCACCGTGTCCGAGTTGCTGACCGCGAACCTCCACGACGTCTTCGGGAACCGAGACGCCACCTCCCGCCGTGCCGCGATCGAGCGGACGTACTCCCCCGATGTCGCCTTCACCGATCCGGAGGGCACCGCCGTCGGCTGGGACGCCCTCGACCAGAAGGCCGGCGAACTGCTCGATCAGGTGCCCGGCGCGTTCCAGTTCGTCGAGGAGGGCCGCCGCTACGCCTCCGGGACGCACGGCGCCCTGGCGTGGGGCTTCGGTCCGATCGGCGCCCCCGCGGTGCGCGGCATCGACGTGATCGAGGTCCGCGACGGCGTCGTGGTCTCCCTGACCACCTTCTTCGCCGAGCCGCGCGACACCGACTGAACCGCGGGGGTCGGGTCGGCCGCCTGCTCGCCGAGCGAGCGGGGCGGACGCGCACCGGGCCTCCTGGCCGGGTCGTCAGGCGGGTTCTGCCAGGGCGAGCAACGCGTCGCGGGTGACCGCGAGCTCGCGTGCGTCGAGGTAGGGCGGCATGGCGGCTGCGGCCGCGAGCCCCTCGGCCGCGTGCCGGACGACCAACGTGCGGTCCTCGGGCAGGCCGTCGCGCGCGAACATCGTGCGCCAGTCCTCGGCGTCGGCCGCGACGACCGCCTCGACCCCCGGCACCGCCATCAGGCCGGTCCAGTGCGACGTCGGCGAGAAGACCTCCATCGCCCGTTCGCTGCCGCCGGACAGGGTCCGGACGTAGGCACGGAGGACCTTGCCGGGGCGGTTCTCGGCCAGGTCGACGTGTCGCAGCACCTCGTCCTTGAACGTCGCGAGACCGTGCGCCGCGACGGCGAGGAGCAGCTCGTCCTTCGACGGGAAGTGGTGGAGCAGGCCGCTCTTCGAGACGCCGGCGTCCGCGGCGATCTCGGCGACGCTCACCCGGGTACCGCGTTCGGCGAGCAGGTGCTCGGCGGCCTCGAGGACCGCCTGGCGGGTCCGCTCACGGTCGCGTGTCCCGTCAGCGCTCATGACGACCCTCAGTGCTCATGCGGTCCATCCTGCCGGTTGGGGATGACCCGGAGCGCGACCGCAGCGGCGACGGCGAGCGCGACGGCGGCGCAGATCGACGCGAGCTGCATGCCGCCGGTGAACGCTGCACGTGCGTGGTCGAGCACCGGCGATCCCGGCTGCAGCACCTGGCTCGCCGATGCCAGCGACTCCCGGACCCGGTCCGCGACCCCCGTTGCCAGGCCGTCGCCCGTCAGGTCGAGGTTCGACCGGTAGAACGCGGTCTGCAACGACCCGAGCACCGCGATGCCGAGCGCGACGCCGAGTTCGTACCCGGTCTCCGAGATGGCCGAGGCGGCACCGGCTCGCTCCCGAGGAGCCGCGGCGACGACCGCGTCGGTGGACAGGGTCATCGAGACCCCGACGCCCAGGCCGACCACCGCGAGCGCGATCGCGATGCCCCAGTACGTCGGCAGCCCCTCGGCGAACGCGAGGCCGGCCATGCCGACGGCGGCGACCGCCAGGCCGAGGCCGATCGACCGCCCGGGTCCGACCCGTCGGGACAGCAGCCCGATGATCGCGATGACCGCGATCGACGCCAGGGTCGCCGGCAGCTCGGCCGCGCCCGCGAGCAGTGGCGAGAACCCCCGCACCAGCTGCAGGTACTGCGAGAAGAAGAACAGCAGGCCGCTCAGCGCGAAGACCGACAGCGAGTTCGCGACCACTGCGCCCGAGAACGCCGGGATCCGGAACAGCTGCAGGTCGATGAGCGGCGTCGTCAGGCGCTTCTGCCGGCGGACGAACCACCAGCCCGCACCGATGCCGAGGAGCGCCGTCAGGGGCACCGTCCAGTCGAACCCGTGCCCCGCGACGTGCTTCACCGCGTACACGAGCGGCACGATCGCCAGCACCGAGAGCACGGCGGACAGCAGGTCGATCGGGGTGCGCGAACCGCCCTTGGACTCGGGCAGCAGGATCGCGCCGGCGATCACGATCACGATGATGACCGGGATGTTGATGAGGAAGACCGAGCCCCACCAGAAGTGCTCGAGCAGCGCACCGCCGACGAGCGGCCCGGCGGCGGCGCCACCCGTCGCACCCGCCGACCACACCGCGATCGCGGTGGTGCGCTGCCGGGCGTCACGGAAGATCGTGCGCACCAGCGACAGGGTCGACGGCATCAGGGTCGCGCCGGCGATGCCGAGCAGCGCCCGTGCAGCGATGAGCAGTTCGGGCGTCTGTGCGAACGCCGCCGCTGCGGATGCCAGGCCGAACGCGACCGAACCGATGAGCAGCAGGCGCTTCCGGCCGATCCGGTCGGCGACGTTGCCCATCGTGACGAGCAGTCCGGCGAGCGCGAACGAGTAGACGTCGCCGATCCAGAGCACCTGCGTCGCGGTCGGGTCCAGGTCGGCGGTGAGCGACGGCACGGCGAGGGCCAGCACGGTGCCGTCGATCGCGAGCAGCACCACCGCCAGGGTGAGGACGCCGAGCGACGCCCACTCCCGGACGGAGGCGCGGTGGATCGGGGCGGTGCTGGTTTCGGTCACCCGGAGACTTTAACCGACCACATGGTCGGTAGAGCCGACTGCACAGTTGGTTGCCAGCGTCGTTGGTGCTCAGCCCCGCAGGCGGTCGCGTGCTGCCGGCGGCAGGTGCTCGGTCGCCGTCTGGCGAGCCGCAGGCGTCAGGAACCTCGCGCTCTTCTCGAGGAACGCCACGAGCGCCGGCTCCGACGCCCGCTTGCCGGTCTCCCGCAACACCCACCCCAGCGCCGACTGCACGGTGTCGCTCCGCTCCCGCACCAGGCGTCCGGCGATCCCGAGCGGCACCTCGGCGTCGCCCTGCTTCACGAACGCCAGGGTCGACACGATCGCGATCCGCCGCACCATCGCCACGTCGGACTTCACGAGCGCGAACAGCGGGCCAGTCGAGCCGCCCACGAGCGGTGCGCCGACGAGCTCCTCGGCTGCCAGGTCGACCAGCGCCGGGTCGTCGAACCGCTCGGCCTTCGCCGCCGACAGGTACTCGTCGGTCAGCTCCGGATCGGGGTGCTCGCGCATGGCCTGCACCAGGAGCAGCACCGCGACGAGCTTCGCCCCGTCGTCCTCGCTCCACAGCAGTGCCGACCGCTCACCGTCGTCGAGCCCCTGGAACTGCCGTGCGACCCGACGCGCCGCCGCGACGCCGCCGTCGGTGCGTGCGAACGCCGCGAGCACGGCTTCCGCATCGGCCGCGCTGCCAGCCCCGGTCCCGCCGCGCGATGTCATCCGGTCAAGGGTATCCGCGCCGCCCCGCCCGCACTTCGTGAGCAGCAATGGTCGGGTGTCCGAAGGCGACCCGACCATTTCTGCTCACGAAGCTGAACGACGCCACCGGCCGCGGATCAGCGGAAGTGCATGTTCTTCAACGGGTCGACGAGCGTGCCGTTGCGCCGCGTCTCGACGTGCACGTGCGGGCCGGTCGACTGCCCGGTGTTGCCGGACTTCGCGATCTCGGTGCCGAGCTTCACGATCTGGCCCTTCTTCACCTCGATCTTGCTGAGGTGGGCGGTGAGCACCGCGGTCATGCCGTAGGTCACGACGATGTAGTTGCCGTACGAGGCGTCGTTCGCCACCGTCTTGGTCACCTCGCCGGTGCCGGAGCCGTACACCGGGGTGCCGACCGGCACGGGGGCGTCGGTGCCCTGGTGGTAGCGCGGGACGTGCCCGGCACCGCGGTCGTCGCCGTACTTGCCGGTGATCCTCGTCCCGTTGACGGGCCATGCCAGTCCGGTGACGGGCCGGCTCGACCAGACGCGGGTGTCCTTCGACCCGTAGAGCACGACGTTGCCGTCGACCTGCACGAGCAGGTTGCCGGAGCCGGCCGTGCCGGTGCGCGAGGTCCAGAGCGCGACCTTCTTGCGCGATGCGTCACGGGTCCAGATGACGAAGTTGCCCTTGGGCTGCAGCTCGGCCCAGGCGCCGGGGTGCCCGCCGGTCCGCGACTGCCAGACGACACGGCCGCTGACCTTCTGCACCAGGTTGCCGTCGGTGCGCATGTTGAGGATGCGCGTGTTCGTGGTGTCGGAGCGCAGCACGGTGCCGCCGAGCAGTGTGTTCCCCGAGGGGACCCGGTCCTGGTACGTGGTCCAGTTCACGACGACGGACCTGCCGGCGAGCAGCGCCATCGTGCCGTCCGCGCGGATCTTCAGTGCCGTCGAGTTCGCGGTGCCGGCCGAGGCCCAGCGCGCCAGGCGTTTGCCGTTCTTGGTGATGTCGAGGGCACGGTTCTTGCCGACGACGGCGATCGCGCCGGGCGAACCGGCGGTGTTCGAGGCCCAGAGCACGCGGTTGCCGATGCCGTACTCGACCAGGTTGCCGTCGCCCTGCATGATGAGCTTGAACTGACCGTTCGGCGACGTCACCTGGTCGCCCGGGTTGATCTTCGTACCGGCGGGTGCCGATCCGACCCACACCGCCGACGCTGCGGCGGGTTCAGCCGTCGCGACGAGGGCACCGGCTGCGAGGGCCAGCACCGTGAGGGCGCCGGCGAAGCGTGGGAGTCGGCGCGCACGTGCGACGGTCGACGGAGTGGTGGTCATGGATCCCCTGACTCGGAACCGACCACGCCACTGCGCGGTCGTTCGGCGCTCGCCCTGTACGAGTCACCGAACGATGTTCGCTTTTCTGCGCGGGGCGCACAACCCCTTGACAGGGGGGTGCGGCTACGGCTGCTGGAAGAACTCCTTCGGTGTCGCCAGCAGTGCTTCGAGCTTGTGGAACGACTGCGTCCAGCCGGCGATGTTCATGTCGCGCATGAACTCGGGGAAGGGTCCCTGCGTCAGGGTGACGATCGTGCCGTCGCCGTCCTCGGCGAACTCGAGCGTCAGGGACAGCGCGGTGCCGTCCTCAACTCCGGGGATGCCGTGCGCGGTCGAGGTGCCAACGATGATCCGGTTCTCCTCGATCTGCTCGAGGGTCGAGGTGACGGGCGACGACCACTCGGCGTTGTCGTTGCTGACCATCGTGAGGTTCCAGGCGCCACCGACCCGCGCGTCGACCTCGACGGTGGCGACGGGGACGTGGAAGCCGAGAGGGCCGAACCAGAGCGCGAGCAGCGCCGGGTCGACGAACGCTCGGTAGACGTCGGCGACGGGGTGGGCGAAGCGGTGGGTGGCGTGGGCGGTGAACTGTTCGGTCATGACTGCTCCTGCGGATCGACGGTGAAGGCGGAACTGGCGGGTGGGGCGGTGGACGGGCCGCCCACCGGGGCGGGCGTGCGCTGGGCGGCGAGCAGGGCCTCCAGTCGGTCGAACCGGCGGTCCCAGTCGGGACGCAACCGGCCCAGCCAGACGCCGAGCTCGTCGACGGCCTCGGGCCGGAGACGACACGTGCGCCACGTGCCGTGCCGCTCGCGCGTGATGAGGCCGGCGCGTTCGAGCACGCCGAGGTGCCGCGAGATCGCCGGGGCGCTGACGTCGAAGGGCTCGGACAGGTCGGAGACGGTCGCCTCACCCTTGCCGAGCCGTTCGACGATGCGCCGTCGGATCGGGTCGGCGAGCGCCGACAGGATGACGTCGGTGTGGTCGAGTTCCATCGTCGCCTCCTCGATGAACCAGACGGTTAATTAACCGTTGAGTTCAGTATGCGTTAGCACCGCTGGGAGCGCAAGGCCTCACCGGAACCGGGACGGCGGGGCCCCGAACGCCTTCGAGAAGGCGGCGGTGAACGCCGCGGGGGTCGCGTAGCCGAGTCGGCCCGCCACCTCCGTCACGGTGCCGCGCCGCAGGGCCGGGAGGCTCGACAACAGTCGCGCACGCACCCGCCAGCTCGCGGGACCCACCCCCGTGGCCGCACGGAAGTGGCGGTCGAGGGTGCGTTCCGAGACGGCCGCCGCACGCGCCCAGTCGGCGTTCGTCACGTGGACGTCGGGCTCGGCCAGGTACGCCCGACACAGGTCGCGCAGGACACCCCGTGGCGGCAGCGAGACGTTCAGCGGGATCGGTGCGACGCGCTGCAGCTCGTGCAGGGCGAGCCGGACGAGGGCGCCGTCCCGGCCGCCGTCGTCGTACGGCACGTCGAGCGCGTTGGCGGCGCGCAGCACCTCGCGCAGCAGGGGCCCGACCTCGACGACGGTGCACCGAGTCGGCCACCAGGGCACGGCGTCCGGCTCGACGTACAGGCTCCAGGTGCTGACGTCGAGCATCCGGACCTCGTGGGGCACCCCGGCCGGGATGAGCACGGCCCGGTCGGTCGGCACCGTCCACGAGCCGTCGTCGGTCTCGACGAGCATCACGCCGCTCGCACCGTAGAGCAGCTGCGCCCGTCGGTGCTCGTGCCGGGCGAGCAGGTGGTCCGGCGGGTAGTCGGTGCCGATCGGCAGGACGTCGAACGGCTGGTGGTCGAACTCGGAGACCGGGACGTTGCGCACACGTCGAGGCTAGGTCTCGATGGAACCTGCCGCACACCCGATCGTCCGCCGTGGTGATCACCGCTGGGATGGAGGCATGTCGTTCATCGTGCTCGTGGTCATCGGGGTCCTGGTCGGGGTCACCACCGTCCTGTTCGGGTTCGGCGGTGGATTCGTCACCGTGCCGATCATCACCGTGGCCGACGCAGCCCTCGGTGGCGACGCCGTCCGCGTGGCCACGGCGACCTCGGCCCTCGTGATGCTGGTGAACGCCGCGGTGGCCACCGTCTCGGCCCGGCGCGGCGCACTCGCACCACTCCGGGGCCGTTCGTCGCTGTTCGTCCTGCTCGGGGTCGGCGGCACGGTCGGGGTGCTCGCCGCACGAGAGGCTCCGGACGCGCTCCTGCGCTGGGGCTTCGTCGTCTACCTCGGGGTCACGGTCGCCGACCTGCTCCTGCGCCCGGGCTTCCTGCGCAGCTCGGCGACGGATCGAGCAGTCGCGACCCGCGGCGGTGGACGCGACCACGGACCGACCCGTACCGGCGTACCGACCGCCACGGGCCTCCCGATCGGTGCGGTCGCGGCGTTCCTCGGCGTCGGCGGCAGCGTGATGACGGTCCCGATGCTGCGCCGGTCCGGTGCCACCATGACGGCGGCGACCACGCTGGCGAACCCCCTCACGCTGGCGATCACGCTGCCCGCAGCCGCGGTGACCATGCTGCTGCCGGCGGTCGTCCCGCACGCCGCGGGACTCGCGGGGGCCGTCGACGTCCGGGCAGCCGTGGCCCTGCTGGTCGGCGCGATGCCGGTCATCGTGCTGCTCCGACGTCGCCCGCCGCACCTGCCCGAGGTCGTGCACGCCTGGGGGTACGTCGCGCTGCTCGTCGCAGCGGGGATCGTCGTGGCCCTGGGCTGAGCAGCGGACCCCGGGGAGAGGATGGGTGCATGCCGACGCCGAACCCCGCCTTCGTCCCGCCCACCACGCAGACCTCGCGCCCGGACCTCCAGGGCACGTTCGGCATGGCGGCCGCGACGCACTGGATCGCGACCGCCACCGCGCAGTCGGTGCTCGAGCGCGGGGGCAACGCCTTCGACGCGGCCGTCGCCGGGGCCTTCGTCCTGCACGTGGTCGAGCCGCACCTGAACGGGCCGGGCGGCGACCTGACGGCGGTGTTCGCGACGGCGTCGGACCCGACCCCGGTCGTGCTCGTCGGCCAGGGCCCGGCACCGGCGGGCGCGGCGCCCGAGCACTACCGCTCCGAGGGTCTCGACCTCGTCCCCGGCTCCGGCGCGCTCGCCGCCACCGTCCCGGGTGCCGTCGACGCGTGGCTCCTGCTGCTCCGTGACCACGGCACGTGGGAGCTCGCGGACGTCCTCGCGCCGGCGATCGGCTACGCCCGTGAGGGCCACCCGGTCGCAGCCGGGGTGGTCCGGACGATCACCGCCGTGCAGGACCTGTTCCGTGACCACTGGCCCACGTCCGCCACGCAGTGGCTGCCGGGAGGCACGGTGCCGGTCCCCGGGGACCTGGTGCGCAACGAGACGCTGGCCGCAGTGCTCGACCGGCTCGTCGACGCCGGTGACGGCTCCGGCAGTCGGACCGCGCGCATCGACGCCGCACGGAGCGAGTGGGCCGAGGGCTTCGTCGCCGAGGCGATCGACCGCTTCGTGCGGGAGCCGCACCGACACGCGTCGGGCACCGACCACGCCGGGGTCATCCGCGCGTCGGACCTGGCGGCGTTCCGGGCGTCGTACGAGCCCGCGGCGACGGCGGAGTTCCGCGGCTGCACGATCGCGAAGACCGGGCCGTGGGGCCAGGGTCCGGCGCTGCTGCAGACCCTGCGGCTGCTCGAACCGCTCGACGACGCACTGCTCGACCCGTCGACGTCGGTCGGCGCACACACCATCGTCGAGGCGCAGAAGCTCGCGCTGGCCGACCGTGAGGCGTTCTACGGCGACGGCGACGTCCCGCTCGACGTGCTGCTGTCCGACGCGTACACCGACGAGCGACGGGCGCTGATCGGCGACCGGGCCTCGGCCGTGCTGCGACCGGGCTCGGTCGCTGGCGTCGAGCACGCGCTGCCGCCGGTCCGGACGTCGTACTCCTCCGGCGACGGAGCTGGTCTCGGCGAACCCACGGTGCAGGTCGCGCGGGACGCCGACCGCGCGACGGCCACCCCCGTCGTCCCCGTCGAGGACCGCGGCGAGCCGTTCGTGGCCCCGGACGGTGCGACCCGGGGCGACACCTGCCACATCGACGTCGAGGACCGCTGGGGCAACATCGTCAGCGCGACGCCGTCCGGCGGCTGGTTGCAGTCGTCGCCGACGATCCCCGAGCTCGGGTTCTGCCTCGGCACCCGACTGCAGATGACCTGGCTGGAGCCGGGCACGGCGTCGACCCTGCGCCCCGGCGAGCGGCCCCGCACGACGCTGACGCCGACCCTGGTGCTCCGTGACGGCGTGCCCGTGGCCGCGCTCGGTTCACCCGGCGGCGACCAGCAGGACCAGTGGCAGCTGCTGTTCCTGCTGCGCTGGATCGTCGGTGGGTACACCCCGCAGCAGGCGATCGACGCCCCGGCGCTGCACACGACGTCGTTCCCGGGGTCGTTCTGGCCGCGCACGTGGGAGCCGGCCGGGCTCGTGGTCGAGGACCGACTCGGCGACGACGTCATCGCGGAACTCGAGGCTCGCGGTCACGTCGTCACCCGCGCGGGCGACTGGAGCCTCGGCCGTCTGACGTGCGTGACGCGGGACCCGGCGACGGGTGTGCTCGGCGCCGCGGCGAACCCCCGCGATTCGCAGGGCTACGCCGCCGGCCGCTGACCCGCGCTCGTTCCTTCCCAGAACACTCGCGATGGAAAGCGGAATCGGGCGTACCTGGTCAGAACTTCCGACCAGGTACGCCCGATTCGACCAGGTACGCCGCGAGACGACCCGTGGTCAGAGCGTCGGGACGACGACCGCACGGCCCGAGAGCTCGCCGGCTTCGAGCTTCCGGTACGCCTCGAGCGCGTCGGCCAGCGCGTAGCGCTCGACGTCGGGGACGATCTGCCCGGCGCGGTACATCGCGACGACCTCGTGCAGGTCCTCGATCGTGCCCCAGTAGGTGTTCGTGATCGTCGACTCGTACGGCGTCGCGAAGAAGTTCCACTCGGTGGTACCGCCGGCGATCCCGACGACGGTGAACCGGCCACCGACCGCCATCGAGGCCTGCGCGACCTTGATCGTGGGGGTGGCACCGACGAAGTCGAACGCAGCGTCGACGCCACGACCGCCGGTGATCTCGCGGATCGCGGCGGCCTGGTCCGGCCCGCCGGGCACGGTGATCGCGCCCCGGGCGGCGGCGCGGTCCATGGCGTCCTGCTTCATGTCCGTGGCGATGACCGTGGCGCCGGTGAGCGTGGTGAGGATCTGCACGGCGATCTGCCCGAGACCGCCGAGGCCGACGACGAGCGCGAAGCGGCCGCCACCCGCCAGGTTCGGCAGGGAGTTCTTGATCGCGTGGTACGGCGTGAGCGCGGCGTCGCTGAGCGGTGCGGCGGCGACCGGGTCGGCGTCGCCGAGCGGCACGAGGTTGCGGGCGGGGACGCTGACGTACTCCGCCATGCCGCCGTCCCGCCCGAGACCGATGCCCATGTACGGGTTCGTCGCGGCGTTCTCGCAGTAGGTGTCCTGCCCCTTCGAGCAGTACGAGCAGTGCCCGCAGCCGACCGGCCCGTAGACCAGGTAGGCGTCACCCTCGGTGAACCCGGTCACCCCGTCGCCGACGGCCTCGACCCAGCCGGAGTTCTCGTGCCCGAGGACGAACGACGGGGACTGCGCGCCCGGCTGCCCCTCCTGGAACTCGCGGTACACGGCGACGTCCGAGTGGCACGCACCGGCACCGGCGACCTTGAGGAGCACCTCCCCCGGGCCCGGCGTGGGCTTGGGGACGTCCGTGAGGGACGGGAAGGTCTGGTACTGCTCGAACACGACGGCGCGCATGGGTTCTCCTTGATGTGGACGGCGGGTCGACGGGGATCCGTCGGGCGTCAGGAGGGGTGCGGCGTCGCGGCGGATCGAACGATCCGGTCAGCAATCCTACACCTGTTGCCCTGTGCAACGGGTGTTGCCGGGGACACCACGTGCGCGCGGAACACCGGCGAACCCTGCGTCTTCACCGTGAGCCGGTTGCGAGAACGCGCGTTCTCCGCTTGACTCGGCTGCGACGGTCCCGCTCGGGTCCGATCCCCCCACACGAAAGGAGCGGCCATGCCCACGCGCACCGCACGCACCGCCTGGAACGGCGGTCTCAACGACGGTTCCGGTCAGGTCGAGCTCTCCAGCTCGAAGGTCGGCACCTACGACGTCTCGTTCCCGAAGCGCGCCGCTGACGAGGCCGGTGGCAGCACCAGCCCCGAGGAGCTCATCGCAGCCGCACACTCGGCCTGCTACGCCATGCAGTTCTCCGCCGTCCTCGGCGAAGCCGGCGGCACGGTCGAGGCCCTCGACGTCAAGGCCGACGTCTCGCTCGGCCCGGACTCCGCCGGCGGCTTCAAGCTCACCGGCATCGCCCTGACCGTGCACGGCGAGGTCACCGGCATCGACGAGGCGACCTTCCTGAAGGCCGCCGAGGACGCCAAGGCCACGTGCCCCGTCAGCAAGGCACTCACCGGCGTCGACATCACGCTCGACGCGACGTTCGAGCAGTAGGCGAGCGACGCAGGCGACGTCACCACGTGACGGACGGGAGGCCCGGTGCCAGCTGGTACCGGGCCTCCCGTCCGCTCTGGTCGCGTCCAGATCTCGACTGGCACCATGGCGGGATGGCCGAGCAGCACCACCCGGGCCCGCACAAGCCGGGCCGCCCACCCCGGCCACGTCGCCGCAATCTCGCGCAGCACGACCTGCGCGATGCGCGGGCCCGCCTGCGCGGGACGATCTACGAGCACGTGGAGCCCGACGCGAAGGGGCGCGACCAGTACACGGCGACGCAGATCGTCGACTTCTGCCTCGACCTGGCCGAGGTGATGCTCGCCTCCGGTGCCGACACCCGCAGCGTCGAGACCGCCGTCGTCGCGGTGTCGACGAAGTGGAACCTGGCGCCGCTCGACCTCGACTTCTCCGGCAGTTCGGTGACGATCCAGTACGCGCCGGCCGACATCCCGCCGCTCGTGAAGGTCCGGACAGTGAGTTCCGACGGCTCCGACCTGGACCGCTTGGCGCGCGCGAACCAGATCGTCGACGACCTGGTCCACGACGAGCGGGACATGACCTCGGCCGTGAGCGCCCTCGTCGCGGTGCTGCGGATGCCGCCGCGCTGGCCCACGTGGCTCGCCGACGTGGGGCTCTCGATCCTCGGGACCTCGATCGCGATGCAGGCCGGCGGCGGATGGCGAGCGGGCATCGGGGCGTTCGTGCTGATGTTCGGGATCATCCTGTCCGGGCGCTGGCTGACCGGTCGTGGCTACCCGCAGTTCTTCGTGTCCGGGGCCCAGGGGGCGGTCGCGTCCGTGATCGGCACCCTGGCGATCGGCGCGGGCGTCCTGCACCCGGCGGGGGCCGCCACCATGGTCGCCGCGCTGGTGGTGCTGCTCCTGCCGCACGTCTCGCTCGTGACCTGGGCCCAGGACGCGATCTCCGGCTTCCGGGCGATGGCGGTCGCCCGTGCGTTCTACATCGGGCTGGTCATCGCCGCGATCGTGGTGGGGGTGCCGGCGGGGATCGCGATGACGAAGTGGCTGCACCTCGAGGTCGACCCGTCCGGCATCGTCACCCAGGCGCTGCCGCTGTGGGCCTCGCTCTCGCTCACCGTGGTGTCGGCCGGGGCGAACTGCTTCGTGCAGCAGGCCAGTGCGCGGGTGATCCCCGTCGCCGTGGTGTTCTCGGTGGCCGCCGGTGCCTCGCTGTGGGGCCTGCGGCAGTTGGGGCTGCCGCTGCTCGGCGCGACGTTCCTGGCCGCCGTCCTGCTGGGCGTGCTCTCGACCTACGCGGCGGCACGGATGCGGACCGCTGTCGCGGCGATCGCGGTGCCGGCGTTCTGCGGGGCGCTGCTGCCCGGTGTCGCGGTGTCGAACGCGCTGCTGAACTTCATGTCGGGCTCGTCGAGCGCGGCCCTCGACTTCGTGGCGGCGGTCTCCGTGGCGCTCGGGATCGGCGCCGGGCTCGTGCTCGGCGGCCTGTTCGCGACACCGGGCGCGCGCCGGGCGCTCCGTCGGACCCGCCGGGTCGTCGTGCACTCGGTCCACAACGACACGACGGCGCTCCGGGTCATCCGCGACACCGGGTACGACCCCGGCGACGGCTCGGTGCCGCGCGGGTCGCGGTCGGCGTCCGACGGGCGCTGACGGGCCGGGCTCAGATGTCCCAGCTGCCGTCGTCGCCGTCGCTCCACGTCGCGTGCCGGCGTGCGGCGTGCGGTTCGTAGCGTTCCATCCAGCCGCGCTCGAGGCGGGCCACCGCACGGTCGAACGCCGCGACGAGGTCGAGGTCGGAACGGAGCAGGGCCTGCAGCTGCAGCCCCTCGTACAGCGCGATGAGCTGTTCGGCGCCGCGACGGGGTTCCATCGTGTGCGGTGCGCGACCGACCGCGATGTCGCGCTCGAGGCCGCGCTTCACCTGGGCGTAGAAGAGCTGGTACCGCGACCGCAGGTACGTCGCCATCGGGTGCTCGGGGTTGCCCGCGACGGACAGCAGCGCGACCAGCAGGCGCATGAGCGCGGGGTCCTCGGCGTTCGACGCGACGATCGCGCGCAGGAGCTCGACGGTCGAGCCGTCGCCGACCTCGCGGGTGACCTCGTCCATCCGGCCGCCGTTCCACCGGTCGACGGCGGCGAGCACCAGGCCGTCCCAGGACGGGAAGTGCTGCTCGAGCTCCTCGACGGTGATGCCCATCCGTTCAGCGACCTGCACGGCGCGTGCTTCGTGGAAGGGGACGTCGCGGAGCAGGTCGACGGTGGCCCCCACGATCGTGATCCGGAGGTGCAGGGTCGCCGCCGCGGCCGCTGCGGCCTGCGTGTCGGCGCTGGTGTGTTCGAGCATCGTGCCCTCCGTCGTTCCACGGACGTCCTGTCCGGGGTCGCCCCGACGCCGGGGCACGTCCATCCAAACGCAGAACGGGGGACAACAGAATCCCCGGTACGGGTGTCGGCACATGGGGGGACACGGGAGCGACGCCCAGCGGGTTCGCACGGATCCGTGTGACCATGCCGGGCATGACCCCGAACGACCCCACCGCACAGGGACTCGCGACGATGGCCTCGGCCGGCTTCGAGTTCGGCGGCGACCCGGAGCAGGTCGCGCACGACGTCCGCGCGATGTGGGAGCAGCTCGGCCGCCCCGCTGGCGCGTTCGACGCCGCGGCACGGGCCATCGCGGTGCTGCCGCAACGCCCCGAGGTCCCGATCGTCGACCAGGCACGCCGACGCGCGTTCGAGCACGCGATCGGCATCAACCCGGTCGAGGTCGAACTCGCCGCCGCGCTCTCCGCGCGGGAGCTCCTCGAGCGGATGGCGCGCGCCGTCACCTGCTGACCCGACCAGGCGCCGTGGACCCGACCACACGGACGACGGGAGGCGCGGTGCCCACCGGCACCGCGCCTCCCGTCAGCCCGTCGGCGACGCGTTACGGCGTCGGCATCCCGCCGTCGACGTGCAGCGTCTCGCCCACGACGTAGGACGACTCACCGCTCGCCAGGAACACGTAGGCCGGCGCGAGCTCGGCGGGCTGGCCCCAGCGGCCGAGGTAGGTCTGCTCGCCCGCGGACGGCAGCGCCTCGGGCGGCTGGCCACCGGCCGGCTGCAGCGGGGTCCAGATCGGCCCCGGCGCGACGGCGTTGACGCGGATGCCCTTCGGCGCGAGCTGCGCCGCCAGGCCCTTCGCCAGGTTGTTCACGGTCGCCTTCGTGGCCGCGTAGTGCACCAGGTGCGGCGACGGCGCGTAGGCCTGGATCGACGTCGTGTTGATGATCGCGGAGCCCGGCTGCAGGTGCGGCACGGCGGCCTTCGTGATCCGGAAGGTCGCGTAGGCGTTCGTCTTGAAGGTCTCGTCGAATTCTTCGTCGGAGATCTTCGTGATGTCGTCGACGTTCTGCTGCTTGCCCGCGTTGTTCACGAGGATGTCGATCCCGCCGAGCTGCGCCACGGTGTCGGCGACGATCTGCTCGCACACCGCGAGGGACGTGATGTCGCCGGGCAGCGCGACCGCCTTGCGACCGGCGGCCTCGATGAGCGCGACGATGCGGTCGGCGTCCTCCTGCTCCTCGGGCAGGTACGAGATCGCGACGTCGGCGCCCTCGCGTGCGTAGGCGATGGCGACTGCTGCGCCGATGCCGGAGTCGCCACCGGTGACGAGTGCCTTGCGGCCCGCGAGTCGGCCAGAGCCGCGGTAGGTGTCCTCGCCGTGGTCGGCGGGGACGTTCTCCGCCATCTCGGCGTCGGTGCCCGCACCCTCGAGGTACTGCTCGTCCGGCTTCTTGTCGGCGTACATCTTCGTCGGGTCCTGCATGGAGTACTGGTCGAGCGCTGCCTGGTCGAGCCCTGCCTGGTCGTTCTGCTGGTCCGTCATGCCGCCGACGGTACGCAGGGGCGCACCACGGGCCGTCCAGGAGGCTGTCCCCCGGGCGCGCGGACCGGCTGACGTCCGCCGGCCCCACCGGTCCAGGGCCGCACCTGCGTCTTCCTCGATTGTCACGGTCCGGTGACGGCCAGGACCCGATTCGGTAACACCTGTCGTTCTGGACGGGTCGGGGTCGTACCGTCGAACGGTGACTCCTCGGACCCTGCTGGCGCTCGGCGCTGCCGTGCTCGCCTTCTCGGCCGGCGCGCTCGCGTTCGACGGCACCCCCGGGATCGGTGCCGACGCGGCCGTGGCTGCCGAGACCTCACACGACGCCGCCCCGGTGCACGTGTCGAACGCGAAGCTCCGTCGGGTCGACTCGATCGAGCTCGACGCCGAGTCCCTGGTGCTCCGCAACGGCGGGAAGACCGTCGTCGAGTCGTCGATGCGCGACTCCCGGTTGACCGTGAGCCTGCTCGACCGTCTGCTCGGCACCCCGACTCGCACGCAGACCGCTGAAGGCGTCGGCGGCGCGTGCTTCCCGGCCGGCACCACGTCCACGTGGGGCGGTGCGATCCGGGTCGCGGCCCTCACCACCGAGGCGCGAGCGGGCAACGCCGTCGAGATCCGCGTCCTGCGCGACGAGGTCCGCAGCCGACTCGGTGCACGGATCGAGCTGACCGGCCCCGACGGCGTGCAGGTCGGCGACGACATCGCCGACGAGATCGCCGACGCTCCCCGCTCCGAGCGGGTGTCCTACGGTTCGGACGACTCCCGCGCGTGGCAGCTGCTGCTGCGCGAGGGCTGGGCCGACGACACCTCCGGCGACGACCACCCGAACGACTCCGCCGGCACCAACGGTGTCTCGGCGCTGACGGACGAGACCACGGTCACGGTGCTCGGATCCCCGATGCCCGTGCACGCGCAGCGGAGCTGCTGACTCACACGCGGATCGTCGCGATCACCGGGAAGTGATCGCTGGCGAACCACGTCTCCGGACCGTCGTGGTCGATGACGACACGATCGACGCCGGAGACGCCGCGGGTCAGCACCCAGTCGATGCGCTCCGCGGTGTCGACCGGTGGCTGCCAGTCGTTGAACGTCGCGGTCCGGTCCTCCGGGTCACCGGCGAGCAGCCAGGTGTCGTCGAACCCGGCCTCGGCGAAGACGCGTGACGCGGCGCCGGCGCCGGCCGGCTCGTTGCAGTCACCGGCGAAGACGACGGGACCGGTCTCCCGCGCGAGCCGTTCGACGATCAGCGCCGCGCTCTTGCCGCGCACCTCGTCACCGTGCTCACCCGGCTCGTGGTCCAGGTGCGTGGTGAGCACCGTGACGGCCGGGCCGTCGGTGTCCAGGAACACGGCGTGGTTCGCGATCCGTGGGTACAGGCTGTCCCACGTGTTCGAGACCGGTTCGTCCGGGGTGTCCGACAGCCAGAACGAGCCCTCGTCGGTCGGCCGGAACCGGTCGCGTCGGTAGAACACCGCCGGGTGCTCGCCAGCGGTGCCGCCCTCGCGGCCCTGTCCGACGTCCGCGTGGTCCGGCAGGCCGGCGCGCAGGTCGTCGAGCTGGTGCGCGAAGGCCTCCTGCACGCAGACCAGGTCGGGGTCGTGCCGTCGGATGATGTCGAGGAGGACGGGGAGCCGGGCCGGCCAGTCGTGCTCCGGGTCCGGGTTCTTGATGTTGTAGGTCATCAGGACGATCGGACGCGCTGCGCTGCTCACCCCTCGAACCTAGCGAGGAAGTCCCGGCCGTGGCCTCAGTTGATGCAGGTGCCCTCGGTGCCGTAGTTGTGCACGTCGGTCGACTTCGGCGCGGGCTCCTTCGTCGCCTGCTTGCTCGGCTTCGACCCGGAGCCGGTGCTGGCGGGCTTCGACGCCGTCGCGCTCGGCTCGCTCGCGGCCTTCGCCGTCTTGCCGTCGGTGCCGAGCACGAGCGTGACGCCGGTGACCGCGCTGGTGCGGACGGCGACGGAGCCGGGCACGGCCGCCGCGATCGCCTTCGCCTGCGACTCCTGGCCGGCCGGGTACTGCACCTGCGTGACCTTCGTGGTGGCCGAGGAACCGGCCGGTGCGACCTGGAACCCGCGGCTGGTCAGGACCTGACCGGCCGTGGTCGCGGCACCCTCGACGCCGCTGCCGTTCAGCACGGTGACCGAGGTGTTCGCCGGCTGGGCGCGACCGGCCTTCGCGTAGGCCTCCGGTTCACCGACGAGGCCCTGCACGAAGGCGGGCAGGCCGACGGTGTCGACCTCGACGATGGACAGCGCCGAACCGTTGACGTAGACGGTCGGTGTGCCGAGGGTCGGGATCGTGGCCGACTGGATGTTCGCGGGTCGCAGGTTGCGCATCTGCGAGGCGAGGTCGATCAGGTTCGTGTCGGTCTGGATCGACCCCCCGACGGCCTTGAGGATGTTCCCCATCTTGACCGGGTTCAGCAGCGTGCCGGCGGAGGTGACCTTCCGGGCCTCCTGCGACAGGAAGTACTGCTGACGGACGTTGCGGTCGAGGTCGCCGTTCGGCAGGCCGTGGCGCTGACGGACGAAGGACAGGGCTTCCTTCGCGTTCAGCGAGGACTTGCCGGCCGGCAGGTCGACGCCGGAGTACGGGTCGTTGGTCGCCTGGTTCAGGCAGACCTCGACCGGCCCGAGCTCCTTGACGACCTGGTAGAAGCCGAGCAGCGAGACACGGACGTAGTGGTCGATCTGCAGACCACTCAGGTTCTCGATGGTCTTGATGAGCATCTTCGCACCACCGGTGTCGCCGCCACCGTTGAGCGTGCCGTAGTAGAAGGCGCTGTTGAGCTTGCCCTTGCCCACGTCCGGGATGTCGACGTACGAGTCACGCGGGAACGAGATCATCGTCGCCTGCGAGCCGTCGGCGTTGATGTGCAGGACGATCATCGTGTCGGTGTTGGTCGCACCGCCGTCCGACGTCGTGCTGAGTTCCGCCATCTGCTCGGGGGTGGCGTTGTCCGGCCGGTGGTCGTCACCGACGAGCAGGATGTTCTGCGCCTTGCCGTCGACGTCGTCCTTCGTGTCCTTCTTGCCGGTGATCGCGTTGACGATCGTGACCCCGCCGGACAGCTGGTTGTACGCGTACGCCGCGTAGCCACCGCTCAGCAGGACGGCCATGGTGAGCACGCCCGCGATCGCCGGGAACACCACACCCGCTCGTCGCTTCTGGCGCCCGTGGCGCGGCGTCACGGCACCGCGGCGCGCGGGCTCCGTCGTCTGCTCGGGTTCGTTGCTCACCGGGAAACCATAACCGCAGCGCGCGCAGGGGACATGGAATCCGCCTGGAAGGTCACTCCACAGCCCCTGCGACGGGCCCGCGCTCGGCTCACTCGGCGACGAGTCCCTGCTTGTGCGTCTCGCGTGCGCGGAGCACCGTCACACCGGTGATCGCGGCTGCCGCCATCACGTAGAAGGCCGGCGCGAAGGTGTTCCCCGTCGCGCTGATCAGCCACGTGGCGAAGTACGGCGTGATGCCGCCGAAGAGCGCCACGCTGATGTTGTAGGCGATGCCCATCGACCCGTAGCGGATCGCGGTCGGGAACAGTTCGGCCATCGCGGCGCTCACCGCTCCGTCGAACGCCGCCATGAACAGGCCGAGCAGCACCATCGCGGCTGCGGCCGCCCAGAAGTTGCCGGCGTCCATGAGCATGAGCGTCGGGTACGTCAGCACGAGGAACCCCGCGCAGCCGGCGAGCATGACGGGCTTCCGGCCGATCTTGTCGGACAGCAGCCCGAAGAACGGGACGAGGCCGGCGATCACCAGGAAGCCGATGACGACGACGCCGTACGACACCAGCGGCGAGTACCCGAGGTCCGCCTGCAGGTAGGAGGGCATGAAGGTCTGCAGGATCCAGTGGCCGACGGCCTTGAGGACGACGAACCCGACGCAGAAAAGCAGGGCCTTCCAGCCGGTCCGGAGCGAGCGGCGCAGGGGGTTCGCGGCGACCTCGCCCTTCGCCTTGAGCGCGCGGAACTCCGGGGTGTCCTCGAGCTTGGTGCGCAGGTACAACCCGACCAGGCCGAGCGGCACCGCGACGAGGAACAGGACGCGCCACCCCCACGACTCGAGAGCTCCGTCCCCGGCGAGCGCCGTGAACAGGAAGACCAGGCCGCCACCGACGATGAACGCGGCGAACCCGAAGACGTCGATGAAGCTCGTCACGAAGCCGCGCCGGTTCGACGGGGCGTACTCCGCCAGCAGGGTCGTCGCCCCGGCGCCCTCGCCACCGGCGGCGAACCCCTGCACCAGACGCACCACGACGAGCAGGATCGGTGCGAGCATCCCGACGCTCTGGTAGGTCGGCAGGATGCCCATCACGGCGGTCGCGCCGCTCGTGATGAGGATGACCGTCGCCAGCGTGGTCTTCCGGCCGACCCGGTCGCCGAGCGAGCCCCAGAACAGCCCGCCGAGCGGACGCATCACGAAGCCGGCGCCGAACACGGCGAAGGCCGACAGGAGTGCGACCTGCGGATCGCCCTGCTTGAAGAAGTACAGCGAGATGACGGTCGCCAACGTGCCGTAGAGGCCGAAGTCGAACCACTCGACGAAGTGACCGACGCCCGCGGCGACGATCACCTTCCGCATGCCCTGGCGGCGTGCGTCGTCGCCCAGGGCCACCTGGACGTCGGGGGCGGTGGCGGCATCGACGCTGGCTTGCGTCCGGGTTCCGTCGCTCATGGGGTGGGCCTCACACTTCGTTGTCGAGAATTCGTTGACG
Source organism: Curtobacterium sp. JUb34 (assembly GCF_003755065.1). Lineage (NCBI taxonomy): Bacteria > Bacillati > Actinomycetota > Actinomycetes > Micrococcales > Microbacteriaceae > Curtobacterium > Curtobacterium sp. JUb34. Next base: position 473,788 of record NZ_RJVH01000001.1, read on the forward strand.
ATAGCACTCGCCGGGCACACATTGCCACACAGTGGGAAAGAAGAGCCGCCGAGTGATACCGTCCCGAGCATGCAATCCCGTGAACAGCACCACGACGTCGTGGTCGTCGGCGGCGGTCTCGCCGGTGTCAGCGCCGCCGTCGCCGCCGCCCGCCTCGGCTCGAGCGTCGCCCTCGTCACCAACCGCCCGGTCCTCGGCGGCAACGCCTCGAGCGAGATCCGGGTGTGGGTGGTCGGCGCGACGGCGCACGGCACGCACCGGTTCGCCCGCGAGACCGGGATCATGGGCGAGCTCTTCCTCGAGAACCAGTACCGGAACCCGCAGGGCAACGCCGTCTACTGGGACCAGGTCGTGCTCGACCTCGTCCGGGCCGAGCCGAACGTGCACCTCCACCTCAACACCGACGTCCGGACCGTGCAGACGGCGGACGACCACCGTGGCGCCCCGCGCATCACCGCCGTCACGGGCTGGACCATGGGGTCCGAGATCGAGACGACGTTCACGGCCCCGGTGTTCCTCGACTGCACGGGAGACGGCCTCGTCGGGGCCCTCGCCGGCGCCGAGTACCGCATCGGGCGCGAGGGCCGCGACGAGCACGGCGAGGCCTGGGCACCCGAACAGGCGGACGACGAACTGCTCGGCAGCTCGATCTTCTTCTCGACGCACGACACCGGCAGGCACGACCGGTTCGTCCCGCCGTCGATCGCCGTCGACCTGTCCACGACGCCGATCCTGGCGAACCGGGCGATCCGGACCGGCGACAACGGCTGCAACTACTGGTGGATCGAGTGGGGCGGAGCGCTCGACACCGTCACCGAGAACGAGCGCATCCGCGACGAGCTGTGGGGCGTCGTCTACGGCATCTGGGACCACATCAAGAACTCGGGGGCCTTCGACGCGGACACCCTGACGCTCGACTGGGTGGGCGCGATCCCCGGCAAGCGCGAGTACCGCCGGTTCGTCGGCGACCACACCCTGACGCAGCAGGACCTGCTCGAGCAGCGCGCGTTCCCCGACACGGTGGCGTTCGGAGGCTGGTCCATCGACCTGCACCCCGTCGAGGGTGTCTACGCCGAGACCGCCGGCGCCCAGCAGCGGTACACCGACGGCACCTACGACATCCCGTTCCGTTCGCTGTACTCGGCGAACGTGTCCAACCTGCTGTTCGCCGGCCGGGACATCTCCGCGTCGCACGTCGCGTTCGGGTCCACCCGGGTGATGGCCACCTGCGCCGCCCAGGGGCAGGCCGCCGGCACCGCCGCGCACCTCGTGGCACGGCACGGCACGACACCGCGGTCCCTCGGCACCGATCGGATCGAACTGCTGCAGCAGACCCTGCTGCGCGAGGACGCACCGCTCATCGGGGTCCGCGCCGACGACCCCGCCGACCTGGCCCGCACCGCCCGCATCACCGCGAGCAGCGAGTTGACCACGATCGACACGACGCCGTTCGCGACCGAGGACCGCTTCGACCTGGACCGCGACGTCGCCGTCCTCCTGCCCGCCGACCCCGCGCTCGGCGAGTTCCGGCTCCGCACCGAGGCGGACGAGGGCACCGACCTGACCCTCGAGCTCTGGACCACCGGCAGACCCCAGAACTACGCCCCGATCGACCACGTCAGCACCCACACCGCACACGTCGCCGCCGGACCGGACGAAGCGGTGGTCGACCTGGCCTTCCACCCGGACGAGTCGTGCAACGCGGTCGTCGTGGTCCGACGGCAGCCCGGCGTCCGACTCGTCCTGACCGACGGCCACCCGTACGGCGTCATGGCGTTGCGCGCACGCAGCGCCGACGACGAGCAGTTCGACGACCACATCCCCGAGGAGTCCGGACAGCCGGTGACCGACTGGGAGGCGCGCGCCCTGCGCGGACACGCGTTCGCGTTCACCGCAGCCGGCGAGACGGACGCGTGGCGGGCCTCCCGGGTCGCCGACGGCCAGCAGCGCCCGTTCGGCGGACCGCACATGTGGTCGTCCGACGCGGGTGCCGGCGCAGCCGTGCTCTCGCTCGACTGGGCGGAGCCCGTCGACGTCCGACAGGTGCGCATCGTCTGGAACGACGACGTCGACGCCGACCTCATCAACCTGCACCACCACCGCACCCCCTGGGACGCCGTGCCCACACTCGCCCGCGACTACCGGATCGAGGCGTGCGTCGAAGGGGCCTGGCGCACGCTCGCCGCGGTCGACGCGAACCGGCACCGCCACCGCATCCACGACGTGGAACCGGTGCGCACTGCCGCACTGCGGGTCGTCGTGACCGCGACGAACGGATCCCCGTTCGTCACCGCGAGCGCCGTGAAGGTCTCCTGACGCGCACCGGGACGGGCCAGAATGAGGGCATGGCGACCACCCCTCCGAACCAGAGCATCGAGCGAGCCGCAGCGGTCCTCGGCGCACTCGGCGCGTCCGACGGGGCCGTGCGCGCCTCCGACATCGCGCGGGCGATCGGGCTGGGGACCTCGACCACGGGACGGCTCCTGGCGACGCTCGAGTCGCTCGAGTACGTCCGACGCGACCCGGAGACCCAGGCGTACTCGGTCGGTCGAGCCGTGCTCGAGCTCGCCAGCCAGGGACTCAACCACAACCCGGTGCACCGCGAGAGCCGCTCGGCGGCGCAGGAACTCGCGCACCGCGTCGGGCTGACCGCCAACGTCGGCGTGCAGGACGCTGCGTCGTGCATCTACCTCTGCCACTTCGAGGGCTCGCTCGCGCCGAAGTCGCACACGATGATCGGGATGCGACAGCCGATGCACGCGTCGGCGCTCGGCAAGGCGCTGATGCTCGACCTGTCGGAGGACGAGCGGCGCGCACTGCTCGGGGACGACCTGGCCCGGTACACCGACCACACGATCACGACCCACGACGCACTGACGGCCGACCTGGTCGCCTCGGCCGGGCGCGGCTGGTGCGAGGAGAACCAGGAGCTCGCGCTCGGCCGGTTCTGCATCGCGGCACCGATCCGCAACGCCTCGGGGCGCATCGCGGCGGCACTGTCGATCTCGGGGCGCCTCACGCAGCTGCGCGACCGCGACCTGGACTCCCTCGCCGAGGACCTCATCGAGGTCGCCGACCGCATCAGCGTCGGCCTCGGGATGATCAGCGCCGTCGCGCACTGACGCGCGCGTGACGGCGCTACGCGCGCGACGGCAGCAGGTGGATGGCCTCCATCGCGAGCTCTGCCGCGATCGGGTCCTTCGCCAGGACGGCTGTCTTGAGCTTCTCGATCTCGGGCAGGATCACCGCGGCCGGCACCAGCTCGGCGAGCTCGGGGACCCGGAGCTTGAAGGACAGTCCGTCGGTGGTCGATCGGCAGAGCTGCACGAGCGACGGGTTGCCACAGGCGTCCGCCCACTGCGAGTAGATGTCGGCGCCGTCGCGGGCGATCTGGTCCTGCTCGTCGGCACCGACCCGCGCGATGACGTCGTCGAGCATCTTCACGATCTTCTTGCGCTGCGACTCGGTGAAGTTGGGCACGGCCAGGCGCACGACGCCGCCGTAGATGACGCCGAGCGTGCGGTAGGCGTCGAGGAGCTCGTCCTTCGTCGGGGCCGCCACGCGGGTGTAGCGGTTCGGCGCCATCTCGATCAGGCCGGCGCGGGCGAGTTCCGCGAGCGCTTCGCGGATCGGGGTGCGTGAGACCCCGAGCCACGCGATCAGGTCGTCGTCGTTGAGCCGTTCGCCGGGTTCCAGCGTGCCGTCCATGATCGCGTCGCGGATCTTGTCCTGCACGGTGTCACGGAGGAGCTTGCGCTCGGCGGCGGGCTGCGTCGAAGGAACTGGCATGCACCCAGCGTGTCACATGTGATGGTTCGCGCGCGAGAGGCGCGACGGCCACCAGGCCCGCCGTCCGAGGTCGTACGCGAGCGCCGGCACGAGCAGCGAACGGACGACGATCGTGTCGAGCAGGACGCCGAAGGCCACCACGAACGCGATCTGCACGAGGAAGAGGATCGGGATGACGCCGAGGGCCGCGAACGTCGCCGCGAGCACCACGCCGGCCGAGGTGATGACCCCGCCGGTGACACCGAGCCCTCGCAGGACCCCCTCGTGCGGGCCGTGCCGCAGTGCCTCTTCCCGCACCCGCGTCATGAGGAAGATGTTGTAGTCCACCCCGAGCGCGACGAGGAACACGAACGAGTAGAGCGGCACGCTCGGGTCCGCACCGGGGAAGTGGAACACGTGGTCGAACACGAGCGCCCCGACGCCGAGGGCCGCGGCGAACGACACGATCACGCTGCCGATGAGCACGAGCGGGGCGACGATGCTGCGGAGCAGGAGCATCAGGATGAGCAGGATCACGACCAGCACCACGGGGATGATCAGCGTGCGGTCACGGATCCCGGTGTCGTTCGTGTCGACGGCGGTCGCGGTGACGCCACCGACGACCGCGTCGGGATCGACCCGTTCGACGGCGGTGCGGAGGTCACGGACCGTCTGCTCGGCCGCGTCGGAGTCGGCTGGGTCGGACAACGTGGCCTCGAGCAGCACGTCCCCGCGCGAGACGGTGGGCTCGGCGGCGACGCCGCCGGCGGAACTCGTGTCGCTCGTCACGGGCACGGTGCCGGACGGGGCGTCCTTCGCGGCGGCGACGACCCCGTCGACGCCGTCGACCGCCGTGACGGCGTCGACGAGGGCGTCGAGGTCACGCTCCGACCCGATGACCTGCGCCGGGCTGCCGGAGCCGCCCGGGAAGTGGTCGGCGAGGACGTCCTGCCCGTCACGTGCCTGCGAGGCCCCGATGACGAGGTCACTCTGCGGGACCCCGTCGGCCTTGAGCCCGACCAGGCCCGTGCCCATCGCGACCAGGCCCACCGTGCAGACGATCCACACGACCCGGGAGCGCTTGGCGACGAGCCGACCGACCCGGGCCCAGACGCCGCGGGCCGCCGGACCGGTGAGCACCGGGTGGGCGCTGCCGTAGGCGGGACGCAGCGGCCAGAACGCCGCTCGACGGAACGCGAGCAGCAGTGCGGGCAGGAGCGACAGGGCGGCGAGCAGGCTGAACGCGATGCCGATCGCCGCGACCGGACCGAGCGCCTTGTTCGAGTTGAGGTCGGAGAGCAGCAGGCAGAGCACGCCCACGATGACGGTGCCGCCGGAAGCCAGGATCGGTTCGAGGCTCCCCCGCACGGCCGCCTTCGTCGCACCCCAGCCGGTGCGGTGGTCGCGCAGCGCCTCGCGGAAGCGCGCCGTGTAGAGCAGGGCGTAGTCCGTCGCCGCACCGATCACCAGGATCGACAGGATCCCCTGCACCTGGCCGTTCACGGTGACGATGCCGGCCTTCGCGAGCCACCACACCACCAGGATCGAGGCGCACAGGGCGAACGTCGCGGTGCCGAGCACGAGGATCGGCAGCAGTGGTGAGCGGTAGACGATGATCAGGATCACGAACACCGCGGCGAGCGCGACCCCGAGCAGCAGGCCGTCGATGCCGGCGAACGCCTCGGTCAGGTCGGCGGTGAACCCGGCTGGTCCGGTGACGTAGCCGCTCACACCGGTGGGCAGGGCGTCCTGGACGTCGGTGCGGATCGCCTCGACGGCATCGCCGGTGTCGGCTGCCGTGGTGAGGGTCGCGACGATCTCCACCGCGTCGCCGTCCGCACTCGGGATCACCGGGCTGACGGACTCGACGTCGTCGCGGTCGCCGAGCTGCGTCGTGAGGTCCTTCGCCGCGGACAGGTCGGACGACGACATCCCGCCGTCACGCTCGAGCACGATGATCGCGGGTGCGCCCGACTCCTGCCGGAACTCGGACGACCGCTCCTGCACCTTCGTGGCGTCGGCCGACGCCGGCAGGAACGAGGTCTGGTCGTTCGTCGACACCTCGGAGATCTTGCCGAAGTACGGACCGCCGACGGAGGCGATCGCGAGCCAGACCACGATGACGAGCGCGGGGAGGACGATGCGGAGGAAGCGGGACACGTCGGTGAGCGTACACCGATCGTCAGCATGCTGATTACTAGACGGATGTGATGGAGAGCCCCCGACAGCCACTGTCGGTGTCGACCGTAGACTGCGGCCATGGACGACACGACCGAGCAGTGGCCCCTCGGTCGGCTGCTCTCGGCCGCCGCACGCTCCGTCGAACGGGACTGGGACGAACGACTCCGCGCCATCGGGCTGCCGCACGCAGCCCTCATCGCGGTCGACATCCTGATCCGCACAGGGCCCACCGGTGCCGACACGATCGCCCGGACGGCACGGGTGCAGCCGCAGACCATGTCACGGACGCTCGAGCGGATGGAGCGGGACGGCCTCGTCGAGCGCACCCCGCACCCCGACGACCGACGTCGACGACTCGTGACGGTGACGGACCACGGGCGCCGGGCATGGGAGACCGCTCGGCACATCGAGCGCGAGGTCCTGCCGGACGACCCGGCACTGCGGACGGCACTCACGGATCTGCTCGGGAAGTCACGGCGAGCAGCAGACTGACACCCTGTACGTGAAATACCACATGCGATAGGATTGACCGGTCGGTGGCACGGCCGACCGAATCCGCAGGAGTCCCGCATGTCCGAACGACGGGCGGCCCGTCAGGCCGCCGAGACCGCAGCACGGACCGCCCGCCGCCCGAAGCGCCGACGCCCCCTCCTCGTCGCCCTCATCGCGACGATCGGCTCGCTCGTCGGCATCGCCACCGTGGTCGCCGTCGTGGCGAGCGTCTTCGTCGGCGGCCTGGCGCGCAGCTTCGACACCCACACCGACACGATCACCGATGCCTTCCCGGCCGGCGAACGCCCGACGACGACCGACGGCGCGGAGAACATCCTGCTGATCGGCTCGGACCGGCGATCGAGCGGCGATGCGGACCGGACCGCGGGCGGTCGGTCGGACACCCTGATGGTCGCGCACGTCCCGGCCGATCGACGAGCGGTCTACCTCATGTCGATCATGCGCGACTCGTGGGTCGACGTGCCGGGTCACGGGCACGCCAAGATCAACGCCGCGTACGCGTGGGGCGGTGTCCCGCTCACGGTGCAGACCGTCGAGCAGCTGCTGGACGTCCGCGTCGACCACGTCGCCGAGATCGACTTCACGGGTTTCAAGGGCATGACCGACGCCCTCGGCGGCGTCACGGTCGACTCCGGCCGTGCGTTCTCCGCGGGCGGTCACGACTTCGTCGCCGGGCCGAACCGGCTCGACGGCGACGCCGCCCTGGCCTTCGTCCGCGAGCGGAGCTCGTTCGCCGACGCCGACCACACGCGCGTGCGGAACCAGCAAGCGTTCATGCGCGGCGTCGTGAACGGTCTGCTCTCCCGCGGCACGATCACCGACGCCGGGCGCATCCAGGACTTCGTCACCGCGACGAGCGAGCACCTCGCCGTGGACGCCGGGCTCTCGTTCCCCACCCTGGTCGGCCTCGGGTGGTCGCTGCGCGACGTCCGGACGGACGACCTCACGACCTTCACGGTGCCCACGGCGGGTTCCGGGACCTCCCCGGACGGGCAGTCCGTTGTCACGCTCAACGACCTGGCGGTCGGCTCGCTGTCGCGGGCATTGCGCTCCGACGACGTCGCGTCCTGGCTGGCCGACAACCCGCAGTAGCGCTCCCGCCCGTCCCGACACGCGCCACGCACGACGACGCCCCGCGACCGAGGTCGCGGGGCGTCGTCGTGCGTCCTGGGACGATCAGGCGGGGAGCTGCAGCTCCTGGCCCGAGTAGATCAGGTTCGCGTCGTCGATGGTCGACGTGTTCGCGGCCCACAGCTTGTTCCAGCCACCGTCGATCTTGAGCTTGGTGGCGATGGTGTCGAGCGTGTCGCCCGAGGCGACCGTGTACGTCTTACCGCTCGTCTTCACGGCGGCGGGCTTGCTCGGCGTCGTGGCGGCCGGTGCGGCCTCCTGCGCGGGTGCCGGAGCCGGAGTGCTCGGGGCGGCCTGCTCCGGGGCAGCCGGGGCCGGTGCGGCCTGCTGCGTCGGGGCCGGAGCGGCGGGGGCTGCCGGAGCCGGCGCGGCGGCAGCCGGTGCGGCGCCGCTCGTGCCGCTCAGCCCAAGCTGCGCGGAGCAGGCGGGCCAGGCGCCCCAGCCCTGCGTGGCCAGGACGCGCTCGGCGACGGCGATCTGGGCCTCGCGGCTCGCGCCGGCGGGGCTGCCGACACCACCGTTCGCCTGCCAGGTGCCGAGGTTGAACTGCAGGCCGCCGTAGTAGCCGTTGCCGGTGTTGATGGCCCAGTTGCCGCCGGACTCGCACTGCGCGAGGGCGTCCCAGGTCGAGCCGGACGCAGCGTTCGCGGGGGTTGCCGCGAGGCCGACACCGGTCGCGGCGATGCCGGCGAACGCGAGGCCGCCGACGATGGTGCGGGTACGGGAAAGCTTCTTCATGTGATTGCTCCACCGGGGTCACGAGCCGCTTCGAACGCGGAATCCACTGCCCACCCCGACCGATCGCGGTCAGTTGTGGGGTGCGCCACCGGGGGCAGTGGTCATCGGGCCGGCGGCACCTCGGTCGGCAACCATAGGAAACTCTTCGTCGTTATCAAACCGAGACAAACGGTTCTACCCGTTGGTGCTACGTCCCCCGGTGGTGAACCTGTACGCCGCGATGCCCATGGCCATGGTGATCGACTCGTACCCGGGTACGTCACCTTGGCAATTCCCTGGCAATGACGACCGGGAGGCCCGGATCACGTCCGCGACAACAGGGTGACGGCCTCGAGATGGCCGGTCTGGGGGAACATGTCGAGCACCCGGACGCGACGCAGTCGGAACGACGGCATGCGCGCCAGGTCCTTGGCCAGGGTCACCGGGTTGCAGCTCGAGTAGACGACGTGCTGCACGTCCGACCCCTCGAGCCAGGTCGACAGCGTCTCGCCGATCCCGCGTCGCGGCGGGTTCACCAGGACGAGCTCCGGCACGGCGTCGGGCCGGGCACGGAGTGCGTGCTCGGTGGCGTCGTCGGCGGCGAACCGGAGACCCTCCAGCCCGGCCTCGCGCGCGGACTGCTTCGCCGATCGGATCGCCTCGGCACTCGTCTCGATGCCGGTCACCACTCGACCCAGCCGTGCGGCGTGCAGGGCGAACCCACCGACGCCGCAGTACAGGTCCCACATCGACGCCGGGTCGAGCTCGTCGATCCACGCCGAGGCCTGCGCGTACAGCTCGGTGGCGACGGCCGTGTTGGTCTGGAAGAAGCTCTGCGGCCGCAGGTGCATCGTGATCCCGCCGAGGCGCATCGGCAGCGTCTCCTGCTCGGTGAGCACGATCTCGCGGTCACCCTCGGTCACGGCCTTGTGCTCGGGCAGCAGGTTCGCCGTGACCACCACGACGTTCGGCAGGGCGTCACGCAGCACACCCAGGTGATGGCGGAGCCGCGCCACCTGCCCCTCGGACCGCAGGACGAACCGCACCATCAGTTCACCGTCGGGCGACTCGGTGACCAGGACGTACTTCAACTCGCCGCGTCGGGCAGCGACGTCGTACGGGATCAGCCCCGCGGTCGTGACGAACTCGGCGAGCAGGGGCAGCGCGTGCCGGATGCCGGGCGTGCAGATCCCGCAGTGCCGCAGGTCGACGCCGCGCTGCCGGTGGTCGAGGATGCCGACGGTCGGGTGCTCGGTCGAGCCGCCGACGACCATCTTCGCCTTGTTCCGGTACCCGGCCTCGGGACTCGTGATCGCCGGCGACCACGCGACCGCTCCGGGGCCGCCGGCCGCCTCGACGGCGTCGTGCAGGAGTTCGCGGGTGCGGAGTTCCTTGTCGAGGACCTGGTCGGCGTAGGGCTGCCCCATGAGCGTGCACGACCGGCACACCCCGCGGTCGAAGTAGTCGCACTGCATGGCCGAGTCAGGATACGGCAGCGTCCCGCGTCGTCGTGGCGATCCGGTACACCGAGGTCGTCGCGGTCAGGAACAGCGTGGTGCCGTCGTCACCGCCGAAGCACAGGTTCGACGTGACTTCCGGGACGGCCACCTCGCCGATCCGATAGCCGGACGGGTCGAACACCACGACACCGCGGTGCGACGACGACCACACGTTGCCGTGCACGTCCACCCGGATCCCGTCCGGTGCGCCCTCGCCCGGCGCGAGTCGCGCGAACACCCGACCGTTCTTGAGCAGCTCGCCGTTGTCACCGCGGCGGTCGTAGGCCCGGATGACCGGTTCGTCCCCCGACGAGCTCGCGATGAAGAGGACCTGCTCGGACGGGTCGAACGCCAGGCCGTTCGGCTCGTCGACGTCGGTCGCCACGGGGCGCAGGTCCTCGCCGGACGGCCCGCAGCGGAACGTCCAGTGGTCGCCGTACTCGCGCACACCGGGATGCCCCTCGCGAGGCTGCGTGATGCCGTAGGCCGGGTCGGTGAACCACACACTGCCGTCGCGGGCGACGACGACGTCGTTCGGCGAGTTCAGTCGGCCGCCGTCCCAGGCGTCGACGATCGGCGTGACCGTGCCGTCGCGGTCCCGCTCCACCCGCCGGAGCCCGTGCGAGCACTGGACGACGCTGCCGTCGCGGTCGAGGGTCCGGCCGTTGGTGAACTCGACTCCGTCGGCGTACGAGGTCGTCTCGCCGGATTCGGCGTGCCACTGCAGGATCCGGTCCCCGGGGATGTCCGACCACCGCAGGGTGCGGGTCGCCGGGATCCAGCAGGGCCCCTCCGCCCAGGTGCTGCCGGTGGCGATGCGCTCGAGCGCGTCAGGGTCCGGTACGAGGTCGTCGAGCAGCACGGGTTCTCCTTCGAACGGTGTGCCCACCCTACTTTCGTCAGGCCGCGGCCGCCGCCTCGTTGCGACGTCGCACGGCCTTCTCGATCGCGGAGATCGCGAGGCCGAGCAGGATCGACGCCACGACCGCGAGGGTCGTGACGAGGAAGGGCTGCTCGCGGCTCCAGCGCCCGGTGGCCGAGGCGATGCCGACGCAGTACGCGGCCCACACGACGTCGGCGAGCACGCAGCTGACCAGGAACCGCCGGAGGTCGAGCCCGCTGTCCGCGCCGACCAGGTTCGTCGTCAGCCGGCCCATCGGGATGAAGCGTCCGAGCACCGCGATGCGCCCGGGAGCGGCACGGTAGCGGCCGTCGATGGCGTCCCGGGCCGCACGGACCTTCGGACGCGCGAACCACGACCGCGAGCCGAGGTCGACCGAGCGCGCCAGGTGGTACAGCCCGAGGTCGCCGAGGACCATGCCGATCGAGGCCGCAACGACGAGGAAGAGGACCGACAGGAGGCCGCCGTCACCGCCCACCAGGAGCGTGCCGATCGCGACGACGAGTGCCTGGCTCGGCAGGAAGACCGCGACACTGCCCACGGCGAGCACGAGGCCGACCACGAAGAACGCCCACGGGGTACCGACGAGCTGGACGACCAGGTCCTGTGCTGCGTCCACGACTCACCCTCCACGGGCACCGGAGGGGCGCGCCGGGTCCATCCTCGCAGGTCCGGGGCTCCCCGTTCACGTGCGGTCGACGATCGCCCGCATCGTCGAGGCCGCCTCGTCCGGGCGACCGTCGAGGACGGCATCGGCGAGTGCGAGGTGGAGGCCGACGTCGTGGCGGTCCGGGCGGATGCTCCCGCGTTCGCGCAGCACCTGGCCGACGACCTGGTGCAGTCGTCGGTACAGCGCGTTGCCGGACAGGTCGAGCACGAGCGCGTGGAACCGCACGTCCGCGATCACGAAGCCGAGGCGGTCGTCGCGGGTCGCGGCGGCGGCGAGTTCGTCCGCGGTGGTGCGGAGGGCCTCCCGTCGGTCCGCGCACTCGTCGAGCGCTGCCCGTCGGGCCGCTGCGGCACCGGCGACGGGTTCGACCGCCGCACGCAGCTCGCGGAGCTCGACCGCCACGCGGTCACCGTCGGGACCCTGCAGCCGCCACCGCACCACGCGCGGGTCCAGGACGTCCCACTCTCGCACGCCGAGGACGGTCACGCCGACCCGGCGCCGCGCGGTGAGCAGGCCGAGGGCGACGAGGACGCGGACCGCCTCGCGGACGATGCTGCGACTGGCGCCCGTCCAGGTCACCAGGTCGTCGACGCTCCGGCGGCTGCCCACGGCGACCTCACCAGAGACGACGGCGGCCCCGACCTGGTCGAGGACCCGCTCGAAGGTGCTCGTCACCGCTGCGAGACCGGCGACAGCACGAGCTCGTCGATGCGCACGTGCGCCGGCGCCCCGAGCACGAAGGCGACCGTCCGCCCGACGTCCTCCGGTTGGAGCATGCGCTGTCGGGCGGCCGCGTCGGGGACCTCCGGCCGCTGGTCGAGGAAGTCGGTCGCGACGTCGCCCGGGCACAGGTGCGTGGCGCGCACGCCGTGCTCGGCCTCCTGCTGGTTGAGCGTCCGGACGACCGACGCGAGCGCGGACTTGCTCGCGGAGTACGCGACACCTGCCCCGGGCTGGAAGGACCACCCGGCGTACGACGACACCACCACGACCACGCCGCCGGCAGCGCGGAGTGCCGGCAGCGTGGCGTCCACCAGCGTGACGACGGCGGTGAGGTTCGTGTCCACGATCGCGCGGAAGTCGTTCAGCGACTGGTCGGCCCACCGGCGTCGCGGGGCGTTGAGCCCCGCCGCCAGCACGAGCCCGTCGAGTCGGCCGTGCCGTTCGAGCACGGTGTCCCGCGCGGCTGCCACCGCGTCGGGGTCGTTCGCGTCGAGGGGCAGGACGTCTGCTGTTCCACCGGTGTCCCGGATGGCACCTGCGATCTGCTCGAGCCGGTCGACGCGACGCCCGCTGAGCACCACGGACCAGCCGTCACGTGCCGCTGCCTCGGCACTCGCGGCCCCCATGCCGCTGCCCCCACCCGTGACCCAGAGCACACGCTGATCCGTCATGCTCGAATAGTATGCCTATTGAAGGCACCGACGACAGGAGCAACGATGCACCTCGACCTGACCGACCGCGTGGTGGTCGTGACCGGAGCAGCACGCGGGATCGGGCGGACGCTCGCCGACCGGTTCGTCGCGGAGGGCTGCCGCGTCGTCGCCCTCGACCTGGCCTTCGAGCCCGACTTCCCGCTCGACCAGGTCGTGTGCAACGTCGCCGACCCGGCGTCCGTCCGCGCCGCCGTCGACGAGGTCGTCGCGCGCCACGGCACGATCGACGTGCTCGTGAACAACGCCGGCATCAACGTGGAGGGCACCGTCGCCGAGCTGCAGTGGGATGCCTGGCGCCGCTGCATGGACGTCAACCTCGGCGGCACCTTCCTGATGAGCCAGGCCGTCGCGCCGGTGATGCAGGCCGCGGGACGGGGTCGGATCGTCAACGCCGCCTCGTTCGCCGCGATCGTGCCGAGCGTCGGCAGCGCGGCCTACGCCGCGTCGAAGGCCGCTGTCGTCTCGTTCACCCGGGTGCTCGCGTCGGAACTCGGCCCGTGGGGCATCACGGTCAACGCGTACGCGCCGGGCATGGTCCCGACCGCGATGAACGGGTTCGCCACCATGCCGGCCGAGGCGCAGGACCGCCTGCTCGACACACTGTCGCTGCGCCGGTGGGAGACCGCCGACGACGTCGCCGACCTGCTCGTGTTCGTGGCGAGTGACGCCTCGGCGTACATCACCGGCACCCTGCTCGACGTCTCCGGCGGCAAGCTCGCGACGCAGATCCCGTCGCGCGCGCACGGCCGCTGAGGGTTCAGCGCAGCATCCGCTCCAGGAGCCCGCGCAGCTGCCGCCGGTCCCGCTCCGGCAACCGAGCGGTGAGCGGCAGCAGTGCATCGCGGATCGCACCCTCGAGCGAGCGCGCCACCTCGAGACCGGCGTCGGTGATCACGACGTCCACCGCGCGGGCGTCGTCCACGTTCGGCTCCCGAGCGAGCAATCCCTTCTTCTCCGCGCGCGCCACCAACCCGGTCATCGTCGACTTCTCGAGCCCCAGGTACTGCGCCAGGTCACCGATCCGCAGACGACGGTCACGCAGGATCGCGAGGACCCGCAGCTGCGTCAGTGACAGCCCCGCATCGGCCGCGAGCCCGGTCAGTGGACCCATCGTCCGGAAGGCGGCTTCGCCCAGGGCATCGACGAGCTGCTCGTCCTCGGTCATCTCCTGCACGGCTCCAGCCTAGTTGACGAACTTCGTGATGCGAACTACTTTGTTCGTAACACGAAGCAACGGGAGGACACCATGCACGCAGTAGTCGTCACCGAGTTCGGCCACGCCCCGACCTGGCAGGAGTTCGGCGAACCGACTCCCGGACCCGGCGAGGTCGTCGTCGACGTCGTCGCGGCCGGGCTCCACCCGCGGGTCCGGTCGCAGGCCGACGGTTCGCACTACACCAGCGAGGGCGCGCTCCCCCTGGTCCCCGGCGTCGACGGCGTCGCCCGGTTCCCCGACGGCACGCTCCGCTACGTCGCCGTCGCGAGCGACACCCGCGGCACCATGGCCGAGCGCGTCGCGGTCGACCCCCGGGCGAGCGTCGTCCTGCCCGATGGTGCCGACCCCGTCACCGTCGCAGCGGGCGTCAACCCGGTGCTGTCGTCGTGGGTGGCCCTGCGCCGGCGGATCGACTTCACCCGGGGCAGCCGCATCCTCGTGCTCGGCGCGACCGGGGCATCGGGCACCGCGGCGGTCCAGGTGGCGAAGCACCTCGGAGCCGCACACGTCATCGCGAGCGGGCGCAACACGGAGCGGTTGGCCGGCCTCACCGCGCTCGGTGCCGACGTCGTGCTGCCACTGGGCGACGTGGATGCCCTCGGCGCAGCGGCGGCGGACGTCGACGTCGTCATCGACTACGTCTGGGGCCAGCCCGCGGCGGACGTGATGCGCGCCGTCGTCACCGCCCGCACCGACCCGGGCCGCCGACTCGACTGGATCGCGATCGGTTCCACCGCGGGCCACGAGGCGACGATCCCGTCCGCGGCACTGCGCGCCTCGGGCCTGACGATCGTCGGCAGCGGGCAGGGATCGGTCGGTCGCGCCGGGTTCGTCGCCGAGCTGCCGGGCATCGTCGGTGCGATCGCGGACGGCACCGTTCGGGTGGACGCGACGGCCGTGCGGTTGGTGGACGTCGAGGCGACGTGGGCCGGACAGCCCGCCGGGAGCACGGGCAGAGTGGTGTTCACAGTCTGAACCGAGCGCGAGCAGCCTGTCCGGTCGCACAGGTTCTCCACATGCCGCTCTTCGTAGGCTGTGAGGGCCCAGTGAGCCGGACTGCAGCCCGACCCCGAGGAGGTGCCCGATGGTCCTCGTCCTCGTCGCGTTCGCGATCGTCGCCCTGATCGTCCCCGCCCTGACGCCCATCCTCGGCCGCCGCGTGTTCTACGTCGCGGCCCTCGCACCCGCAGCCGCCGCCGTGCTGACGGTGCTGCAGACGGACGCGGCCCTGCACGGCAGCGTCGTCGAACGGCACCGGTGGGTCCCGCAGCTCGACCTCGAGATCACACTGCGGATGGACGCCCTGTCGTGGGTGCTCGCACTCGTGGTGTCGATCGTCGGGGCGCTCGTGCTCGTGTACTGCGCCGCGTACTTCGGGCGGGACGAACCGGGGATCGGCCGGTTCGCGGGCGTGCTGACCGCGTTCGCCGGATCGATGTTCGGCCTCGTCCTCGCCGACGACGTCATCGTGCTCTTCGTCCTGTGGGAAGCCACCACGGTCTTCTCGTACCTGCTCATCGGACACGACGCCGACAAACGCGCGAGCCGTGCCGCCGCGATGCAGGCACTCGTCGTCACCACCGCCGGCGGTCTGGCGATGCTCGCCGGCCTGGTGGTGCTGTCGGTCGCAGCGGGCACGACCTCGCTCTCCGGCATCATCGCCGCCCCGCCGACCGGTCCGATCGTCACCGTCTCCGTGGTCCTGGTCCTGCTCGGTGCGCTCACGAAGTCGGCCATCGTGCCGTTCCACTTCTGGCTCCCGGCCGCGATGGCCGCGCCGACCCCGGTCAGCGCGTACCTGCACGCCGCGGCGATGGTGAAGGCGGGCATCTACCTGGTGGCCCGGCTCGCCCCGGCCTTCGCACTGCTCGACGGCTGGCGCGAGACCATCACCGTGCTCGGTGTCCTCGGCATGCTCATCGGCGGCTACCGCGCGCTCCGCCAGACCGACCTCAAGCTCCTGCTCGCCTACGGCACCGTCGCGCAGCTGGGGTTCCTCGTGCTCGCAGCCGGGTGGGGCGCGCCCGCGGTGGCGCTCGGCGGGGTCGCCCTGCTCGTGGCGCACGCCGCGTTCAAGTCCACCCTCTTCCTGGTCGTCGGCGCGATCGACCACACCACCGGCACGCGCGACCTCGGACGCCTGAGCGGCCTCGGCCGGAAGGCACCGTGGCTCGCCGTCGTGGCCGCGCTCGCACTCGTGTCGATGGCCGGCATCCCACCGACGATCGGCTTCGTCGCGAAGGAAGCCGTGCTGACCGGCTTCACCGAGTCCCTGCACGGCCCCGACGCCGGCTGGGCGTGGTTCGCCCTGGTCGGTGTGACGCTCGGCTCGGTGCTGACGGTGGCGTACTCGCTCCGCTTCTTCTGGGGCGCGTTCGCCCGCAAGCCCGACGTCGCCCAGACCGAACCGCACGCCCTGCACGGCCTGGGCGTGGTGCCGTCGATCCTGGCCCTGACCGGACTCGCCCTCGGCCTGCTGACGCCGGTCGTCGCGCACGGCCTCGAGCCCGCGGCGACGGTGGCATCGCTCTCCGGCGAGGAAGTCCCCCACCTCGCGCTCTGGCACGGCCTCGAACCCGCACTCGGCATCTCGGCCGTCACCCTGGTCGGCGGTCTCGCGCTGTTCGCCCTACGACGACCGGTCGAAGCACTGCAGCACCGGCTCGCCGGGTTCCCGAGCGCCTCCGGCACGTACCGGCACCTCATGCGGGGTCTCGACCGCTTCGCGACGGGCTTGACCGCGGGAGTCCAGCGCGGTTCGCTCCCCTACTACCTGACGGTGATCCTGTCGGTGTTCGTCGCGGGAGCGCTGGCGAACCTCGTGCTCGGCGGGCCGTGGGAGTTCCACGTCCGGTTCTCCGACTCGTGGGGCCAGATCCCGGTCGTCATCGTGATGTCCGTCGGCGCCATCGCCGTCCTCACCGCGAAGACCCGCTTCGCCGCCGCCGTCCTGGTGGGCGTGACCGGCTACGGCATGTCCGTCCTGTTCGTCCTGCACGGTGCCGTCGACCTCGCGCTCACCCAGCTCGTGGTCGAGACCGTCACCCTCATCGCGTTCGTCCTGGTGCTGCGGCGGCTCCCCCCGCGCATCGCGACGACGAACCCGAGCCGGTTCCGCATCGTCCGTGCGCTCTTCGCGGGCCTCGCCGGCCTCACCCTGGCGATCGTCGTCATCGTCGCCGCGTCCGCACGCACCGCCGACCCGATCTGGCCGGACCTGCCGGCGCTCACGAGCTCGTTCGGGCACGGCCTCAACGTCGTCAACGTCGCCCTCGTCGACCTGCGCGGGTGGGACACCCTCGGGGAGCTCACCGTCGTCGTCGCCGCGGCGACGGGCGTCGCGAGCCTCATCTTCGTGAACTCCCGCGAGGACACGCTGCCGCGCCTCCGTGACCTGCCGGAGACCCTGACGGCCGACGGCCAGCGCACCGACGGCGAACCGCGCGCCTGGCTGCCGACGAGCGCCGCGATCCCGACCGGCCGCTCGGCGCTCCTCGACGTGGTCGTCCGGCTGCTGTTCCACGGGCTCATCGTCCTGTCGGTGTACCTGCTGTTCGCCGGGCACAACGCGGCCGGCGGCGGCTTCGCCGGTGGCCTCGTCGCCGGCATCGCCCTGGCGGCCCGCTACCTGGCCGGCGGCCCCGCCGAGCTCGGAGCCGCAGCACCGGTCCGCGCCGGTCGACTGCTCGGGCTCGGCGTCGCGACGGCGGCGATCACCGCGATCGTGCCGCTGTTCTTCGGTCGCGAGGCGCTGTACTCCGAGTTCTTCGAGGCGACCGTCCCGATCCTCGGCCACGTCGAGTTCGTCACCGCGACGTTCTTCGACATCGGCGTGTACCTGGTCGTCGTCGGCCTGGTGCTCGACGTCCTCCGCAGCCTCGGCGCCGAGGTCGACCGGCAACGCCTCGAGGACGCCGGGGCGCCCACCCGCGACACCACCGAGGGGTCCGTCGGCGACACCCTCGAGGCACCCACCCCGGAAGGGAGCGCCACATGACCGTCACCCTCGTCCTCGTGATCGCGATGGCCGTGCTGTTCTCCTGCGGCGTCTACCTGCTGCTCGAACGCTCCCTGACCCGGATGCTGCTCGGCTTCCTGCTGCTCGGCAACGCCCTGAACCTGCTCCTGCTGGTGATGTCCGGCGCGGCCGGCAACCCGCCGATCGGCAAGTCCGCCGAGGGCATCACCGACCCGCTCCCCCAGGCCTTCGCCCTGACCGCGATCGTGATCACCTTCGCCGTCAGCGCGTTCCTGCTCGCCCTCATCCACCGCTCGTGGCAGCTGTCCCGCGCCGACGAGGTCGAGGTCGACGAAGCGGACGCCGCCATCGGACGCGATCGCGACGAACCCGCCGACGAAGACCCGGAGACCACCACCGACGCAGAACAGGAGGCGACCCGATGACCTGGCTCGTCCCGCTCCTCGTCCTCGTCCCGCTGCTCGGCGCAGCGGTCGCACTCGGCCTGCTGCGTCACCAGAAGCTCCAGCGGGCGATCACCGTCGTGGTGCTCGTCGTCGCCCTGGCCGTCGCCGCGACCCTCATGGTGCTCGTCGACCACCACGGCACCATCGTCGTGCAGGTCGGCGGGTGGGACGCCCCGTACGGCATCTCGCTCGTGGTCGACCGCCTGAGCGCCCTGCTCCTCACGGTGAGCGCGAGCGTGCTGCTCATCGTCCTGCTGTTCTCGATCGGTCAGGGGCTCGCGGCCGACGACGGCGAGGCACCGGTCACGATCTTCTACCCGACCTACCTGGTCCTCGCCGCCGGTGTGCTGGACTCGTTCATCGCCGGTGACCTGTTCAACCTGTACGTCGCGTTCGAGATGCTCCTCGTGGCGAGCTACGTGCTCATCACCCTCGGCGGCAGTGAACAGCGCGTCCGGGCCGGCACCACGTACATCGTGACCAGCCTGATCGCGTCGGCGATCTTCCTCGCCGCGATCGGCCTGGTCTACGGCGCGACCGGCACCGTCAACATCGCCCAGATCAGCGAGCGCGTCGCCGAGCTGCCCGAGCACGTGCAGCTGCTCCTGCACACGATGCTGCTCATCGGGTTCGGCATCAAGGCGGCGGTCTTCCCGCTGGCGTTCTGGCTGCCGGACTCGTACCCGACCGCTCCCGCCCCGGTCACGGCCGTCTTCGCCGGCCTGCTGACGAAGGTCGGCATCTACGCGATCATCCGCCTCGAGACGGTGATCTTCCCCGGGCCGCAGTTGAACACCGTGCTGCTCGTGGTGGCGGTGCTGACGATGGTGGTCGGGGTGCTCGGCGCGGTGTCCCAGACCGACGTGAAACGGCTGCTGTCCTTCACGCTCATCAGCCACATCGGCTTCATGGTGATGGGCGTCGGACTCGGCACGGTCACGGGGACGGCGGCCGCGGTGTTCTACACGGTCCACCACATCGTCGTGCAGACCACGTTGTTCCTGGTGTCGGGCCTGATGGAACGCGTCGGCGGGACCACGTCGACCCGCTCGCTCGGCGGCCTGCTGAAGGCTGCTCCGCTGCTGGCGGCGCTGTACCTGGTCCCCGCGTTCAACCTGGGCGGCATCCCACCGTTCTCGGGCTTCATCGGCAAGCTCGGGCTGTTCCGCGCCGCCGCCGAGGACGGCTCCCCGATGGCGTACGTCACGATCGCCGCCGGTGTGGTCACGTCGCTCCTGACGCTCTACGCGCTGATGCGCGTGTGGGACGCCGCCTTCTGGCGGCCGAAGCCCGCGGCCGAGGCCGCGGCGCCGCACGCGACGACCGCCGAGCCGCACGCCCACCTGCGGTCGCCGGAACCCGCCCCCCTGACGGTCTCCGAGGAGACGGGTGAGGCCTTCCACCCGGGAGGCTCGGTGACGGTCACCGACGCACCCCACGCGAGCAGTGCCTCCCGTCCGACCACCGGGTCGACCGCCACGGTCGGCGAGGCGCCGACGAAGGTCCGGCTGCCGCGCATGCTCGTCGGCGTGACGACGGTCGCGGTGCTCGGATCCGTCGCCCTGACCGTCGTCGCCGGCCCGCTCTACGGCTACGCGACCCGCGCAGCGGAGTCGCTCGAGTCGCCGGACCGGTACGTGCAGGCAGTCCTCGGGGGTGACCGGTGAACACCGACACCCGACACGTCGCGAACGCCCGCCGCATCGCGGTGGCGTGGCGGTACGACGTCCCGCTCGTCGCCGGCCTGACCGTCCTGTGGGCACTGCTCTGGGGCTCGTGGACTCCGCTGACGCTGCTGTGCGGCATCGTGGTCGCACTCCTGGTCACCCAGGCGCTGCCGCTCCCGCCCGTCCCCTTGTCGGCGCGGTTCTCGATCGTGCACGCGGTCCGGTTCCTGGTGGTGTGGTCCGGCCTCGTCGTCGTGGCGTCCTTCCGGGTCGCCTGGGTCGCGTTCCGGCCGCGGGGCGTCCGCCGGAGCTCGATCACGCTCGTGCAGCTGCACTCCACCGCCGAGATGACCTTCACGCTGGCGACGCTCGCGATCTCGCTGGTGCCCGGATCGTACGTCGCCGACGTCGACCTCCGGCGCCGGCGCCTGCTGCTGCACGTGCTCGACACCGAGCGGGTCGAACAGGTCGAGGCGGCCCGACGCGAGGCCGTCGGCATCGAGGCGATGGTCATCCGCGCCCTGGGGTCGAAGCAGGACGTCGCCGAACTGTCCGAACCGCTGCCGGAGGTCACCCGATGAGCGCCGCCGTCGTCGTCATGGGGATCGGCATCGCCCTCGTCCTGGTGTTGCTCGGCGCCACCCTGGCACTCGCGGTGTTCCGGATCGTGCGCGGCCCGACGATCCTCGACCGGATGATCGGATCGGACATGGTCCTGACGACCGTGCTCGTCGTGATCGCCGCGTCGATGGTGGTCCGGCGCGACCTGACCGGGATCCCCGTGCTCGTGGTCATCGCCGCGACGAGCGTGTTCGCCACCATCGCGGTGGCCCGAGCGGTCACCCCGTCGTCGGACCCGTCGGACGAGGGGCTCACCGCCACCACCCCCGAGCACGCCGTCGAAGAAGAGGAGCAGTCGTGACCGAGATCATCCAGGCGTTCCTCGACGGTGCCGGCGTGCGGGCGTGGATCGCCCTCGCCCTGCTGCTGGTCGGCTCGGTGCTGTCCCTCGGTGCGGGGGTCGGCATCGTCCGGTTCCCGGACCCGCTCGTCCGCCTGCACGCCATGGCGAAGCCGCAGGTGCTCGGACTCGCGTTCGGGCTGGCCGCGATCGTGGTCGCGGTGGGGACCTGGACGGCGTTCTGGGTCGTCCTGCCCATCATGGTGTTCCAGCTGTTCCTGGTGCCCGTCTCGACGCACATGATCGCCCGTGCCGGGCTGCGGGCGGACGACTACCGGCACGAGGACCTGCTGGTCGACGACACCGAGTCCTGACGGTCAGGCGGCCGAACGGCGACGCAGCAGCAGGTTGACGACGGCCGCCAGCACGACGACCGCTGCCGAGGCCGCGGGGAGGACCATCGCGACGGACGTGCCGTGCTGCTCCGCCAGGTCGCCCGTGACGGCGGAGGCGATCGACTGCCCGACGATCACGGCGGACCCCAGGATCGTCATCGTGGTCGCGGAGCGGCCGACCGGTGAACGGTCCGAACCGAGGCTGTACTGGGCGACCAGGGTCGGGCCGATCCCGACGCCCATGATCGCCAGGACGATGCCGACCGCCACGACGGAGTCCGCCTGCGAGAACGCGATCGCACCGCCGAGCAGGACGACCCCGAACACGAGCCAGCGCCAGCCGAGGCCGAACGACCGTGGGAACGCGGCGGACCCGAGGGCGAGCCCGGCCGAACCGATGCCCATCAGGCCGTAGAGCAGGCCCGCCTGGGACGCCTCGCCGTGGGTCTCCATGAACGCCGTCAGCGACGTCAGCGTCGAGCCGAAGAACAGACCGATCCCGAGGATCCCGACGACCACGACGACGAGCCGCGGGCGCAGGAGCTGACGGGCCGGCGCCTGGGTGAGTTCCTCGTGCTGCCCGAGCACGAGCTTGCCGGTGGGGTGCAACGCGAACGCGGTCACGAACACGAAGGTCAGCGCCGATGCACCGGCGACGGCCACCCAGGGGGCGATCGCGCTGGCGAGGATGCCCACCAGGAACGGTCCGATGATGAAGACGGTCTCGTCGGCGGCCGACTCGTACGCCATCGTGCCGCTGAGGGTCTTCTCGCGGCGGGCCGGCTGCATGCGCTGCGCGATGATCGCGACGAGCCGGGTGCGGGACATCGGCGCGACCTGGGGCGCGGACGCCCCGATGCAGAACGCCATCGCGAGCACGGCCAGGTCGGGAGCGCTGCCGCTGACGACGAGGGGGAACGCACCGAGCAGCGCAGCGTTGACGAGGCCGACGGGGACGAGCACGGCACGCTGGCCGAACCGGTCGGCGGCGGCGCCGACGAGCGGCCCGAAGACCGCGGCACCGATGCCGACCGAGGCGGAGTTGACGCCGCCGAGGGCGACGGAGTCACGCGCGGCGACGACGAGGGTGAGGACCCCGACGACCATCATCGCGAAGGGCAGACGGGCGATGAACGCCACGGGGAAGTACCAGCGTCCGGCGAGGGAGACGAGCGAGGCATCTCCGGCGGTCGCGGTGTCCGTGCGGTCCGCGGCGGGCGCGGACGGGGTGGGACTGGTGTGGAGCATGGGGGTGTGCCTTCTCGGCCCGGCCCGGTTCGGTGAGGGCGGACCCATCGGGTGCCGCCGTTGTCCGCCGGGGAGCCGGCGGCCGGTAGATACACACTGCGTGTTTCAGAACTGCGCCCATCGTACCAATCGTTCCGGTCCGGGCCAGGGGTAATGCTTCGTCACCGGAGGGTCCCGCGTCACGCCCGGCCCATATCGTGGCGCGCATGGAACAGCGACGCATGGGGCGCACGGGGGCGCCCGTCAGCTCGCTGACGCTCGGGACGCGTGCCGTCGCCGGCGTCGCGGCCCACGACCCGTCGGCCGGCGTCACCCTCGTGCTCGAGGCCCTCACCCGCGGCGTGACGTCGGTCGACGTCTCGGACGCCGACGGCGCGGGCCTGGCCGAGACCGCGGTGGGTGCGGCGATCGCGGGTCGGCGCGAGGACGTGTTCCTGTCGGTGCGGTTCGGCGCCCCCGTCGACCAGGACCCGGCGCACCGGGGCAACGGGCGGCGGTGGATGTTCCGTGCCGTGGAGCGGAGCCTGCAGCGGCTCGGCACCGACGTCATCGACCTGTACCAGCCGGCGCTGCCGGACCCGGCGACGTCGCTCGACGAGACGCTCGACGCCCTCGCCGACCTCGTGGCGCAGGGCAAGATCCGCGCCTTCGGCATCCCCGGGTTCCCCGCCGAGGAACTCGTCGAGGCGCAGTGGCTCCGGTCCGGCTCGAAGAGCGCCACCGCGACGCACGTGCCCTACTCGGCCCTCACCCGCACGGCGGAGCGCACGGTGTTCCCGATCGCCCGTCGCTTCGGCCTCGGGGTGCTGGCAGGAGCACCCCTCGCCGGCGGCTGGCTCGCGGGGACCTACCGCGCCGGCACCGTCCAGCCTCGCTCACCGCACGTCGACGAGCACCCGGACGCGTACGACATCGGCGCACCGGGGAACCGTCGGAAGCTCGAGGTCGCCGACCGGCTCGGACGCCTGGCCGACGACTCCGGCTTCACCGTGTCGGAACTCGCGGTCGCCTTCGCCCTGACCCACCCGGACGTGTCCTCCGTGGTGATCGGACCGCGCACCGTCTCGCACGTGGACGCCTACGTGCAGGCGTCCGAGATCGTCCTCGACGACGGGCTGCTCGACGCGATCGACGCCATCGTCGCGCCGGGCACCCACGTGCTCGAGCGCGACACCGGGTTCGCGCTGCCGGCGCTCAGCCGCGAGCGACTGCGCGGCCGCACGCCGGTGGGCGCCGGGCCGGACCGCCGGTAGCCCCAGCGGTCAGGAGACCTCGCCGGCGCGTGCTCCCGCCCACAGGTCGACGTCGGTGATGCCGACCGAGTGCTCGTCGATGGTGCGGAGCTCCTCGTCGGTGAACGAGGTGTTCGCCAGCGCCGCGACGTTGTCCTCGAGCTGCGACACCTTCGACGCCCCGATCACGAGCGAGGTCACCCGGTCGTCACGCAGCGCCCACGCCAGGGCGAGCTGCGCCAGGGACTGCCCGCGGGCCGAGGCCACGTCGTCCAGCGCCCGGAGGTGCCGGACGACCTCGGGCGTGATGCTCGACGCGTCGAGCGACTTGCCGGCGGCGGCGCGCGAGTCCGACGGGACCCCCTCCAGGTACTTGCCGGTGAGCAGGCCCTGCGCCAGGGCGGTGAACCCGATCACGCCGAAGCCGAGCTCGCCCGCGGCGTCGAGCAGCCCCTCGGTCTCGATCCAGCGGTTGAGCATCGAGTACGACGGCTGGTGGATGAGGAGCGGGGTGCCGAGGTCGCGCAGGATCGCAGCGGCCTGCCGGGTCCGGTCGGCGTCGTAGGACGAGATGCCGACGTAGAGCGCCTTCCCCTGCTGGACGGCGGTGTGCAGCGCCCCCATCGTCTCCTCGAGCGGGGTCGAGGCGTCGAGTCGGTGCGAGTAGAAGACGTCGACGTAGTCCAGGCCCGTGCGCTGCAGGGACTGGTCGAGCGAGGCGAGCACGTACTTGCGCGAGCCACCGCCCTGCCCGTACGGCCCCGGCCACATGTCCCAGCCGGCCTTGGTCGACACGACCATCTCATCGCGGTAGGGCCGGAAGTCCTCGCGCATCAGGCGCCCGAAGTTCACCTCGGCGGCACCGTACGGCGGACCGTAGTTGTTCGCGAGGTCGTGGTGCGTGATGCCGAGGTCGAAGGCCCGACGGCTGATCGCGCGCTGCGTCTCGAACGGCACGTCGTCGCCGAAGTTGTGCCAGTACCCCAGGGAGAGCAGCGGCAGGTCGAGGCCGGAGCGGCCGGTGCGGCGGTACGTCATGGAGTCGTAGCGGTCGTCGCTGGCGATGTAGGTCATGGTCCGAGCCTGCCACCAGCGCCGTCGGACGCGCGCAGCGAGCGTGATCGGGTGCATGATCGTCCCACCGACACGGAAGGGCACGACGATGGCACGGACGACGAAGACCGAGGGCACCTTCACCGACGAGGAACGCGCGGCGATGCAGGAGCACGCCGCCGAGGTCAGACGCACGCGCGGCACGAAGGGCACCAAGGCGGAGAAGGCGGCAGCGGACGCCGCTGCGGTCGAGGCGAAGATCGCCGAGATGCCCGAGCCGGACCGCGGGCTCGCGGAACGCATCCACCGCATCGCGCTCGAGGTCGCGCCCGAGCTCGCGCCGAAGCTCTGGTACGGCATGCCCGCCTACGCGAAGGACGGCAAGGCGGTGTTCTTCTTCCAGGACGCCGCGAAGTTCAAGGCCCGCTACTCGACGCTCGGGTTCCAGGACTCGGCCGCGCTCGACGACGGGTCGTTCTGGCCGACGTCGTGGGCGATCACGCCGGAGTTCTCGGCGGCGGACGAAGCGACCGTCGCCGACCTGATCCACCGGGCGGTCTCCTGACCATCGACCGGTAGCGTGGAGCGCATGACCGCGCTCCGTTCGGCCGCCCGATGACCGCTGTGGGCGCGCCCGCCGTCTTCGCCCTGGTCTTCCTGCTGCTGTACGTCGTGAGCAGGCGGCGGGACCCGCGGATGCTCCGCAACGGGGTGTTCCTGACGGCCGCCGCGTTCTTCGCGCTCGCCACGGCCGTGGCTGCCCTGACGCTCGTGGTGCCCGGGTTCAGCCTGGTCGTCGGTACCGTGCTGCTGCTCGTGCCGCTCGCGGTGGTCGTGCTC
The DNA here is from genome assembly GCF_003755065.1 of Curtobacterium sp. JUb34. Lineage (NCBI taxonomy): Bacteria > Bacillati > Actinomycetota > Actinomycetes > Micrococcales > Microbacteriaceae > Curtobacterium > Curtobacterium sp. JUb34. The sequence goes on from NZ_RJVH01000001.1 coordinate 499,581, forward strand.
GGCGTGGCCCTCATCGCGAACGGGTTCCGGATGCTCCGCTCCGAGGGGCGCAGTCTCGGCAACACGCTCTCCCTGCTCGCCGGGGTGCTCGTCTTCGTGCTGCCCGCGGTGGCGATCGCGCTGTTCGTGTCGGCGAGCGGCGCAGGGTTCACGCTCTGGGACGGCACCCGGATCGCGGTCGCCGTGCTGATGGTGTTCGTGTGCGGGTACTTCGCCGTGTCGCTCGTCGCGTTCGCCGTGTACTCCGTCGTGTACGGCCGGATGCGTCACGGGACCGTGCCGGACGCCATCGTCGTCCTCGGCTCCGGCCTGATCCGCGGCGAGGTCCCGCCACTGCTCCGCAGCCGCCTCGACCGCGCACTCGTCGTGTACCGCGCCGAGCGAGCCGCCGGGCGTCGACCACTGCTCATCCCCTCCGGAGGGCAGGGCGACGACGAACCCCGCGCCGAGGGCACGGCGATGGCGGAGTACCTGCTGGCGAACGGCGCGGAGCCCGACGACGTCCGGCCCGAGACCGAGTCCCGCAACACCCGCGAGAACCTGCGGTTCTCGCGCGCCGTGCAGGCCGAGGCCGGGCGGGACGGGCAGGTCGTCGTGGTCACGAACGACTACCACGTGCTCCGCGCCGCCACCCTGGCGCGGCGGCTCGACCTGCCGGCGCAGGTCGTCGGTGCGCGCACGGCGCCGTACTACGTGCCGAGCGCCTTCCTGCGCGAGTTCGTCGCGGTGGTCGTCGAGCACCGGTGGCTCAACGTGGTCGCGTGCACGCCGTTCGTCCTGTTCACCGCGTTCCTGCTCTGGGAGTCGTTCCAGCAGCGGTAGACCCGGCCGACGGACGGACGGGAGGCCCGTGGCGGGCCCGCCCCGCGCCTCCCGTCCGCCCGCCCGCCCGCCCGCCCGCCGTAGGATCTCGACCATGGTCGAGATCCAGCCGCCGCGTCCGACCGACCTGCTGCCCATCGGCGAGATCGTCCGCCGCACCGGGGTCGCCGCGTCGGCCCTGCACTTCTACGAGCGCAAGGGCCTGATCCGACCCGAGCGCACCGACGGTGGCACCCGGATGTACCCGCGCCACGTCGAACGCCGGATCGCGATCATCCAGGTGGCCAAGCGGCTCGGCATCCCGCTCAGCGAGGTCGCCGAGCAGTTCGGCACGCTGCCGGCCGACCGGATGCCGTCCCTGCGCGACTGGAACCGACTGAACGAACGGTGGCGTGCGCGACTGCGGGCCCGCCAACTCGAACTCGAGCGGCTGCAGCAGGAGATGACGCAGTGCATCGGGTGCGGCTGCGTCTCACTCGGTGCGTGCTCGGTCGTGAACCCGGGCGACACGCTCGGCGACGAGGGGCACGGCGCTCGTCGGCTGCTCCCGATCGAGGACGACGCGCCGCAGGACTAGACCCCGCGGAGTCCGTGGTCGATGCGGTCGAGCAGCGCGACCGCATCGGACACCCCGTCGTCGTCGCCGAGCGCGTCCCGGAGCTTGCCGGCCCAGTGCGCGCGGAGGCGTCCGATGCTCTCCCGCGCCAGGTCGGTCGAGTGCAGCTGCACGGTCCGCGCATCGTCCGGGTCGTGCCGGCGTTCGACCATCCCCTTCGACACGAGGGACCGCAGCGCGACGCTGAGGTTGCTGCGCTGGAGTGCGGTCGCCTCCGCCGTCGCGCTCGGCGAGGTGCCGGGGTTGCGGTCGACCCAGCGCATCACGAGCGCCTCGGTCCCGGTGAGCGGCACGATGTCGAGCGCACCGGCACCGTGCGGGTCGATCTCCCGCGAGATCCGGAGCACGACGTCGGCGAGGTCGGCGAGGACGTGGTCGGACACAGCGGAGTGCATGTCCGTACTGTACCGAGTATCGGCAATGAGTTATGCTTTCATAACAATGACCACGGACACCGGAACCATCCGCGCGCACGTCGCGACACCCACGACCAGGCAGCAGGGCATCACGACCCCGCTGCTGCTGGTGCTCGGCCTGCTCAGCGCCGTCGCCCCCTTCGCCACCGACCTGTACCTGCCGGCGTTCCCGCAGATGACCACCGAACTCGGTGCGAGCGCCACCACCGTGCAGCTCACACTGACCGCGTTCCTGGTCGGCGTGACGGCCGGCCAGCTCGTCTTCGGGCCACTGTCCGACCGGTTCGGCCGCGTGCCGCCGCTGATCGCCGGCGCGGCACTGTGCGTCCTGGCGAGCGTCGCCGCCGTCCTCGCCCCGAACATCGGCGTGCTCATCGCCGCGCGACTCCTGCAGGGACTCGGTGGCGCCGCCGGCATGGTGATCAGCCGTGCGGTCATCTCCGACCTGGCGACCGGCAAGCCCGCCGCCCGCGCGTTCTCGCTCATGATGATCGTCGGCGGGGTCGCCCCCGTCGTCGCACCACTGCTCGGCGGCCTGCTCACCGGCCCGATCGGCTGGCGCGGACTGCTGTCGATCGTGCTCGGCCTGTCGGTGGTCATGCTCGTCGCAGTGCTCGCCGTCATCCGTGAGACCCACCTCAAGGCCCACCGCGACGTGCTGCGCGAGGAACGCAAGGGCTCCGGTTCGCCGCTCCGCGCGCTGCGCTCCCGCACGTTCCTCGGCTACATCGCCGTGTTCGGCTTCGCGTTCGCCGTGATGATGGCCTACATCTCGGCCTCGCCGTTCCTGTACCAGGACATGATCGGGCTCGGCACCGTCGGCTACGGCCTGGCGTTCGGGCTGAACGCGCTGGCCCTGATGGGTGTGAGCATCGTGTCCGCCAAGCTCACCGAGACCCGTTCGGTCACCGGCGTGCTGTCGCTCGGCATCGCCCTGGTGTTCGCGTCGACGGTCGTGTTCGCACTGCTCGTCGTCTTCTCGGCGCCGGTGTTCTGGCTCGCCGTCCCGCTGTTCACCGCGGTCGGCTCGCTCGGCCTTGTGCTCGGCAACGCGACGGCGCTCGCGCTCGGTGCGGTCCCCGCTGCTGCCGGCAGCGCGTCGGCCGTGCTCGGTGCGCTGCAGTTCGGGCTCGCCGCGCTGGTGTCGCCGCTCGTCAGCATCGGTGGCTCGGCGACGGCTGTGCCACTGGCGGTCGTGATGCTCGCGTCCGCCGTGGTCGCCGTCGTGGCGCTGCTCGTCGCCCGGGGGCGCACCCGCCTCGCCTGACCCGGTCGGGCCCGACCCGGAACGACGTCATCGACGTCGCACGACGACGAGGACGTCGTTCCGGGTCGGCAGCCGACCCGAACGCCCCGTCGGCTACCGCCCCGGGCGCAGGAACGGGATCCGCGGCATCAGCCAGTCGACCCACACCACCCGCACGCCCGGGGCGACGGCGAGCGCCCACAGGATCGAGGCCGCCGCGTCGGTCGGGTAGTGCACCGCGTCGATCGACACCGAGAAGAACACCACCACGATCGCGACGACCCCGAGCGTCAGCGCGAGCCGGTGCCACCGCGTCTCGCGCAGCAGCCAGATCAGCGCGATCACGAACGCCGTGATGTAGACGGTGTGCCCGCTCGGGTAGCCGGGGTCGGGCTGCACCGGGAACGGGTGCGGCAGCACGGCGACGTCGGGCCGAGCGCGGTGCACGATCTCCTTGACGACCGCGGAGGGGACCCAGGTGACGGCGATCGTGCCGCCGAAGGCCAGGGCCGGGCGGAGGCTCCGGGTGCGCCACCAGATCACGGCCACGACGACGACGGTGATCCCGATCGCCGGAGCGGGACTGATGACGTGGTAGACCGCGGTGGTGAACGCCCCGACCGCGCCCGTGTGCAGGGCGTTCAGGGACTTCGAGAGCCCGAGGTCGACCGTGCCCAGGGCGAACCCGACGAGCGTGATGACGACCACCGCGATGACCGCGATCGCGACCGACACGAGCGGGTAGGGCGACGGCTCGAGGATGCCGTCCGCGTCGGGCCCCGGTCGGCGGGGGCGGAGCTGCGGCGCGTCGGTCATCCGACCATCGTCCCAGCCCCGGCCCGACCACGGGCCCGGCGAGCCTCTGAAAGCACTCAGCGCAGCCGTCCCCGAGTAGACAGGACGCATGCCAACCGTTGCCGAGAACATCGTCGCCACCCTCCGCAAGAACGACGTCGCGCGCGTCTACGGCCTGCCGGGGGACTCCCTCAACGGCTTCACCGACGCCCTGCGCAAGGACGGCACGATCCGGTGGGAGCACGTCCGCCACGAAGAAGCCGCCGCCTTCGCGGCGAGCGCCGAGGCCGAACTGACCGGTGAGCTCGCGGTCTGCGCCGGCAGCTGCGGCCCGGGCAACCTGCACCTCATCAACGGCCTGTTCGACGCGAACCGGTCGCGGGTCCCGGTGCTCGCGATCGCCGCGCACATCCCCACCGCCGAGATCGGCTCCGGCTACTTCCAGGAGACCCACCCGCAGGAGCTGTTCCGCGAGTGCTCGGTCTACGTCGAGTACGTCGCCGACCCGACGCAGATGCCCCGCCTGCTCGAGATCGCGATGCGCGAGGCCGTCGAGAAGCGCGGGGTCGCCGTGCTCGTGATCCCGGGCGACGTCCTGCTCGCCGAGGCCAAGGACGACCGCACCACGCGCATCGAGCGCACGACGCCGCGGATCGTGCCGAGCGAAGCCGAGCTGCAGCGCACCGCCGAGCTGCTGAACGGTGCCGACAAGGTCACCATCCTGGCGGGTGCGGGCGTCGCCGGAGCGCACGACGAGGTCGTCGCGCTCGCCGAGCGACTGCAGGCCCCGATCGTGCACGCCCTGCGCGGCAAGGAGCACATCGAGTGGGACAACCCCTACGACGTCGGGATGACCGGGCTGCTCGGCTTCGCGTCCGGGTACCGCGCGATGGAGGACGCCGACGTCGTGCTCATGCTCGGCACCGACTTCCCGTACCAGCAGTTCTTCCCGGCCAAGGCGAAGCACGTGCAGGTCGACATCCGTGGGTCGCAGCTCGGCCGGCGGCACCCGGTCGACATCGGCCTGGTCGGCACCGTGAAGGACACCGCGCTCGCCCTCATCCCGCTGCTGACCGGCTCGCACCCGACGACGCACCTCGACAACGCCCTGAAGCACTACCGGAAGACCCGCGAGAAGCTCGACGACCTCGCCGTCCCCGCCGGCCGGAAGAAGCCGCTGCACCCGCAGTACGTCGCTCGTGTGCTCGACCGGATCGCCGCCGACGACGCCGTGTTCATCCCGGACGTCGGCTCCCCCGTCGTGTGGGCGTCGCGCTACCTGACGATGAACGGCAAGCGTCGCCTGATCGGGTCGTTCGTGCACGGCACGATGGCGAACGCGGTGCCGCAGGCGATCGGTGCGCAGACGGCCTTCCCGGACCGCCAGGTGATCGCACTCGCGGGCGACGGCGGGCTGACGATGCTCCTCGGGGAGCTCATCACGATCGTGCAGAACAAGCTGCCGGTGAAGATCGTCGTGTTCGACAACTCGTCGCTCAACTTCGTCGAGCTCGAGATGAAGGCGGCCGGGTTCGTGAACTACGGTACCGAGCTGCAGAACCCGGACTTCGCCGCCGTCGCCGAGGCGATCGGCATCAAGGGCTTCAAGGTCGACGTCTCCGACGACTTCGAGGACGCCATGGCCGCCGCACTCGCGCACGACGGGCCCGCGCTCGTCTCGGTGCGCGCGAACCGGCAGGAGCTGTCGATGCCCCCGGCGGTCACGCTCGAGCAGGCGAAGGGGTTCACGCTCTACGCCATCCGCACGGTGCTGTCCGGTCGCGGCGACGAGCTGCTGGACCTCGCGTCGACCAACGCGCGGCAGCTGCTGTAGACGCGACCGCACGGCGGACGGGAGGCGCGGTGCCAGCTGGCACCGCGCCTCCCGTCCGTCGCGGCGTCACCACCCGAGCGGCTGGCCGTCCTCCAGGAACACGCCGGTCGGGCCCTCCGGGCCCACGCTCGCGGCGGCCGCGACGGTCGCCGCGCTCACCGCGACGGGCCGACCGTGCGGGTTCGGCACCCCACCGAGCTCGGTCGCCGTGTAGCCGGGCTCGAGGACCACGAAGCGCACCTCGGGTGCGATGCGGGCGTACTGCACCGTGAGCATCGAGACGGCCGACTTGCTCGCGCCGTAGACCGCGGCCTGCACGGTCGACGCCGCGCTGTCCGGGTCGTGGACCGCCGTGAACGAGCCGAGCGCGCTCCCGACGTTGACGACGAGGGGGCTGGCCGATCGGCGCAGGATCGGCAGCGCGGCCTCGGTGGTGCGAACGATGCCGACGGCGTTCGTGTCGAAGACGGCAAGCGCGTCCGGACCGTTCAGGCCCCACATCGCGATGCCGGCGTTGTTGACCAGGACGTCCAGGCCGCCGTTCGCGTCGATGTGCGCGAAGGCTGCGGTGACCGAGTCGTCGTCGCGGACGTCGAGCTGGACGGAGCGGGCGCCGATCTCGGCGGCGACCGCGGCGCCCTGGTCGGCGTCACGGGCGCCGATCCAGACGGTGTGGCCGGCTGCGACGAGCTGGCGGGCGGTTTCCTTGCCGAGGCCACGGGTGGCGCCGGTGATGAGTGTCGTTGTCATGGGTCCAGCGTCACGCTCGACGCGGTCGGCAGGGAGTCGCCCGGTTGTCGTAGGACTGGTGGGGCCAGGACGCGGCCGCGACGTGCGCGCAGACTGGTGGCATGGCGGACACGGACTTCGGGCACACCCTGCGACGGCTCCGCGACCACGTCACACCAGCGGCCGCCGGCATGACCGTCGGGCCGCGGCGTCGAGCGGCCGGGCTGCGGCGCGAGGAACTCGCGGGCCTCGCGGGGATCTCCGCCGACTACCTGACCCGCCTGGAGCAGGGACGCGCGACGTCGCCGTCCGCCCAGGTGGTCGAGGCGCTGACGCGTGCCCTCCGGGTCTCGGACGCCGAACGGGAGCTGCTGTACCGGCTCGCCGGGCACGCGGCCCCGGGCGCGGACGTCGTACCGTCGCGGATCCCGCCGAGCGTGCAGCGGCTGCTCGACCGGCTGGCGGACACCCCGGTCGCGGTGCTCGACGCCGCCGGGAACCTGCTCGTGACCAACGCTCCGCACGAGGCCCTGATGGGGCCGATCGGCGGGATGCGCGGGAACGATCGCAACACCGCCTGGCGGCACCTGGTCGGATCCGGCAGCCGGGCCGTGCACACGCCCGCGGAACAGGCGGCGTTCGAGGAGAACCTGGTCGCCGGACTCCGGATGACCGCGGCCCGCTACCCGCTCGACCGGCAGTTGCAGCAGCTCGTGCGGGACCTCCGGGCCGCGAGCCCGCGGTTCGTCGAGCTGTGGGACTCGGGTGCGACGACGATGGGCGAGACGGCCCGCCGCAAGGTGATCGACCACCCCGACGTCGGGCTCATCACGCTCGACTGCGACACCCTGGTCGTCGGGCCGGAGGACCTGCGGATCCTGGCGTACACGGCGGTGCCGGGGTCAGTGGACGCGGAGCGGTTGGCGCTGGCGATCGTGCTCGGGACCCAGTCGTTGGTGGAGTGAGCACTCGCCCCCAATTCGTGGGGGATGCTCGCGACGTGGCCCTCAGCCCGTTCCAAGGTTGGCTACGATCCGAGAGCGCCGGCTTCCGGCGATCTCAGACGTCCGGGCTCCTGCCGGACTGCACACCCGAGGGGACCACCCGTGCAGCACAGCACTGCAACACTTCGACGCGCCTGCGCGATCGGCGCGACCATCGCCGTCATCGGCCTGAGCGCCGGCTTCGGCGCGTTGACGGCCACGACCGCCTTCGCCGACGAGCAGCCCGTCGCGCCGACGAGCACCGCGACCGCGTCCCCGGCGCAGGGCGCTGACAGCACGGCCGACGGCGCTGACGAGTCGGCTCCGCCGGTTCCCGGGGCGACGTCCAGGCCGACGGCCGAGGCGACAGCTGATCCCACCGCGGAACCGTCCCTGCCGGTCAGCACGCCGGCCGCGACTGCGACTCCCGATCCGACCGCGCCCGTCGCAGCCGAACCGGCCGCGTCGCCGACCGCGACGATCACCGGGGACGCGACCGTCGGCAGCACCCTGACGGCGACCGGGCACGACTTCACCGGCGACCTGGCCTACGCGTGGACCAGCGGTGACACGTCCTTGCCGGTCACCGCTGACTCGTACGTCGTCGCTGCATCGGAGGCCGGCAAGACCATCAGCGTCACGATCACCAGCGACGCCGAGGAGTCCGCGACGACCACGACCGCCGTCATCACGCAGGAGGCGGCCTTCCCGGAGGCCTCGACCGAAGACGACCCGATCACGTTCTCCGCGGTCGCCGGTGAGCGTTTCACCCACACGTTCGCCGCCGAGGGCTTCCCCGCACCGACGTACTCGGCTGCGTACTACTCGCTCGACGATCCGTACGCGAGCGAGGACGACGGCGATGAGTCCGGGTACCTGCCGTACGGCCTGTCCCTGGACCACGCCACCGGCGCGCTCTCCGGGAAGCCCCGCTACTCCGGCACCTACGCGTTCCGCATCGTGGCGACGAGCGGCACCACGACCGCGTCGCAGTACGTCAACATCACGATCGACGCCGCCGCACCGCTCGGCGTGGAGGTCACCGCCGAGGACAAGGACACCTTCCTCACCGCGCACTCCACCAGCTGGGTCATCGAACGCGACGGCACCGTCTGGACGTTCGAGAACGAGACCACCCGTCAGCCCGACGGTGGGTACATCGGGTTCGGGGTCGGGTTCGAGGGCGGCCAACCCACCATCGACCAGGGCGGGACCCTGCTCGTCAGCGGCCACCTGGTCGACCGCTTCGGCAACGAGGTCGACGACGCCGACGGCTACCCGGTGCCGTTCACGGTGACCTCGGATCACGCTTCCGACGTCATCACGCCGAGCCGCGACCCGTGGGTCGCGACCGATGTCACGTTCCCCGAGGCGTCGACGCACTCCCTCGAGGTCGCCTCGAGCGGGTTCGCAACCGCCTTCACGGTCGACGTCCAGCCCACCGCGGCGCCGGCAGTCTCCCCCACGGGCACGGTCGTCACCCCGACCGCGAGTACGGGCGAGCTCGCCTACACGGGGTCGGACGCGATGCACCTGCTCCCCTGGGCCGGCGGCCTCGCCGTCACCGGAGCAGCGGTCATCGCGCTGCAGGCCTCCCGCCGCCGGAAGCAGCACTGACGTGGCGACGAAGAAGCTCATCCCCGAAACCGCGCTCGTCGCCTACCTGGTCGGCGTGCCCCTGGCGGTAGTGGGTGCGATCGCGGCGCTGAGCCTCGGCGGTGTCGAAGGTGCCGTCGCCGGGGCATCGGCGTTCATCGGCGGCGTCCTGTTCGTGTGCACCGGCATGGTGGTCAGCGCGATCGACCGGCGTTGATCCCTCGTCAGGCGCTGCGGGGTGCGCGCGCGGCGTCAGCACCCCCGATCCAGTCCGGACGGAGGTGCTGCCGGCTACGCCGCGTCCTCGACGTCGAACACCACGACCCGTGCACTCGCTCCGCCGATGAACTCCGCCACCGGCCGGTGCTCCGGGTGCGGCAGGTACCCGGCGAGCGCTGCCCGATCGCGGAACCGGACGACGAGCATCCAGTGGAACCCGCCCTCCAGCCCCTCGGTGCTCACGCTCGTCCCCGACTGCACCGACTCGACACCGTCGATCCGCGGCAGGTGCTCGCGGGACAGGGCGTCGGCCTCGGACGACCGGTCCGCTCCGTCCCACTCGACCAACACGGTGTGCGTCACTGCGGACACGTGGTCTCCTCGTCTGTCACGACGCCGATCAGAACGCGGGCGTTCCGCCGGCGATCGTGATCGTGGATCCGGACTGGTAGCTGGACTCCGGGCTCACGAGGTGCACGTACGCGGCACCGAGCTCGGCGGGCTGTCCGGGTCGACCGAACGGCGAGGTCTCGCCGAAGTGCGACACGGTCTCGGCGTCGTCGGAGCCCGGCTGCAGCGGCGTCCACACGGGTCCGGGCGCGACGGAGTTCACGCGGATGCCCTTCGGGGCGAGCTGCTGTGCAACGGCCTCGGTGAAGAGCTTGATCGCACCCTTCGACACCGCGTAGTCGATCTTGTCGGCCGACGGCGTCGACGCCTGGATCGAACCCGTCGTCACGATGGTGGAGCCCGGCTCGAGGTGCGGCACCGCAGCCTTGGTCAGCCAGAACAGCGAGTAGATGTTGGTCTTGAACGTCGAGTCGAACATCGACGTGTCGAGGGTCAGGATGTCCTCGTTGCTGTCCATGCGGCCGGCGACCATGACCAGGGTGTCGAGACCGCCGAGCTCGTCGACGCCCTTCTGCACCAGGTCCTTGCAGTACTGCTCGTCGGAGATGTCACCGGGGAACAGGACCGCGCGACGGCCCTCGGACTCGAGCAGGTCGCGGACCTCTTCGGCGTCCTCCTGCTCGTCCGGCAGGTAGGACAGCACCAGGTCGGCGCCTTCGCGCGACAGCGCGATCGCGGCCGCTCGACCGATGCCGGAATCGGCGCCGGTGATGATGCCGCGGTAGCCGGTCAGCCGCTCACGGCCGACGTAGCTCTCCTCGCCGTGGTCAGGCTTCGGGTCCATCTTCCAGGCGGCACCCGGCAGCGACTGCTCCTGCTTCGGGTACGGCGGGGCCGGGTAGAGGGTGTTCGGGTCGCGCTTGTCGTACTGGCTCATGCACCCCACTGTCGTCGTCGCGCGTGGACGCGCGTTCAGCGTCGCGCGCCGGGTCGGTCTGCTGCGACCCTGGGTCGCCACTGGTCCCCATTTCGTCCGACTGTCCGGGCGCTCCGACAGGTCTACGGTCTGTTCCGTGTGGCAACGACGCCGCACGACGACGAATCGAGCATCATGCAACGACGGATGAAGCAGCTCGTCGCGATCGCCTTGAGCGCCGGTGTCGTGGGGGCCCTCGTCCCCGCGATCTCCGCCCAGGCGGTCGCGACGAGCGACACCCCGGACTTCGGGAGCAACGTCAAGATCTACGATCCCTCGGTGCCCGCGTCGACCATCCAGGCCGACGTCGACGCCGCCTTCACCAGTCAGCTCCGCAGCGCGAGCGCGCAGTTCGGCACGCAGCGGTACGCCTTCCTGTTCAAGCCCGGCAGCTACGGCCGCGTCTGGGCGAACCTGGGCTTCTACACATCGGTCGCCGGGCTCGGGAAGAACCCCGACGACGTGACGATCAACGGTGCCGTGAACGTCGATTCCGGATGGAACGCCGGGGACGAGAAGAACGCGACGCAGAACTTCTGGCGGTCGGTCGAGAACGTGGCGATCGCCCCCGAAGGCGGCACCGACCGGTGGGCGGTGTCGTAGGCCGCGCCGATGCGTCGGGTGCACATCAAGGGGAACCTGACGATGGGGCCGTCCAACCAGGACGGCGGCCAGGGGTACTCGTCGGGCGGCTACATCGCCGACACCAAGGTCGACGGCACGGTGACCTCCGGGTCGCAGCAGCAGTGGTACACCCGGAACTCCACGATCGGCTCGTGGCAGGGCGGCAACTGGAACATGACGTTCTCAGGGGTGAACGGCGCCCCGGCGAACGACTTCTCGAAGAGCTACACCACGCTCGCCACGACCCCGACGACGCGGGAGAAGCCGTACCTGTACGTCGACTCGTCGAACAAGTACCACGTGTTCGTCCCGTCGCTGCGGCAGAACTCGAGCGGTGTCACGTGGCCGAACACCGGCGGCACCGACTTCCCGATGCGGAACTTCTACGTCGCCCACCCGGGCGACTCGGCGGCGACCATCAACGGCGCGCTGGCCCAGGGACTGAACCTGTTCTTCACACCGGGCACCTACCAGCTCGACGCGGCGATCAACGTCACCCGCGCGGACACCGTCGTGACGGGCATCGGCTTCCCGACGCTCGTGCCGACCAAGGGCAACGCCGTCCTGACCTCGACCGACGTCGCGGGGGTGAACGTCTCGAACCTCGTGGTCGATGCGGGCACGCAGAACAGCGCGCAGTTGGTCCGCCTCGGCGCGTCCGGGTCGCACGTCGACCACGCCGGCGACCCGCAGAGCATCCAGGACGTCTTCTTCCGCGTCGGATCGAGCGTGCAGGGCAAGGCCTCGACCACGCTGCAGGTGAACGCCGACGACACGCTCGTCGACCACATCTGGGCCTGGCGCGCGGACCACGGCGGTGCGGCGACCGGGTGGACCGTGAACACCGGGGCGACCGGCGTCGAGGTGAACGGCAACGACGTCCTCGCCACCGGGCTGTTCGTCGAGCACTACCAGAAGTACGAAGTGCAGTGGAACGGCAACAACGGCAAGACGATCTTCTTCCAGAACGAGATGCCCTACGACGTGCCCGACAACGCCTCGTGGCAGAGCCCGACCGGCGCCGGCTACGCGGCCTACAAGGTGGCGGCGAACGTGACGAGCCACGAGATCTGGGGCGGCGGCGTCTACTGCTTCTTCAACACGAACCCCGCGGTGCACGCAGACCGGGCGTTCGAGGTCCCGCAGACCGCTGGCGTCCGCGCGCACGGCCTGGTCACGGTCTCGCTCGGCGACACCGGCACCATCTCGAGCGTCATCAACGGCGTCGGTGGTGCGGTGCCGACACCAGCGGGCAACACCGCCCCGAACCGCGTCGCCTCGTACAACTGATCCCGGGAGGATCGATGATGCACACCACTCGGAAGCGACGACTGGTCGCTCTCACGGTCGCCGGAGCGGCGGCCATCGCACTCGGTGCGGGCCCGGTCCTGCAGGGAGCGGACCCCGCGAACGCCGCGAGCGGCGACGTGGTCTGGTCGCAGGACTTCGACGGAGCCGCGGGCAGCGCGCCGGATCGATCGGCGTGGACGAACGAGACCGGCGGCGGCGGCTGGGGCAACAACGAGCTCGAGGACTACACCGACTCGCGCGACAACTCGGCGCTCGACGGGCAGGGCAACTTGATCATCACGGCGAAGCGCGAGGCGGACGGTTCGTACACCAGCGCCCGACTCACGACGCAGGGCAAGTACACGCCCCGGTACGGCCGCGTCGAGGCCCGGATCCAGATCCCCCGCGGCCAGGGCATCTGGCCGGCGTTCTGGATGCTCGGCTCCGACCTGCCCCAGGTCGGCTGGCCGAACTCCGGCGAGGTCGACGTGATGGAGAACGTCGGGTACGAGCCGGCGACGGTGCACGGCACGGTCCACGGGCCCGGGTACTCCGGCGGTCAGGGCATCACGTCGAGCTACCAGCACCCCCAGGGGTGGTCGTTCGCGGACACGTTCCACACGTTCGCGGTCGACTGGAAGCCGGGATCGATCACCTGGTCGGTCGACGGTGTCGCGTACAAGACGGTCACGCCGGCCGACACGGGTGGCAATCCGTGGGTCTTCGACAAGCCGTTCTTCATCGTGCTGAACCTCGCCGTCGGCGGCAGCTGGCCGGGCTACCCGGACGGTACGACGCAGTTCCCGCAGCAGATGAAGATCGACTACGTCCGTGTGATCGACAACTCCTGACCCAGCGCGGGTGGGCGACCAGCCGCTCTGGAGACGGCTGATGACGGACGGGAGGCCCGTGGCGGCGTCGCCACGGGCCTCCCGTCCGCCACCTGGTTCAGACGCCGGCCGTGGTCTTGATCCAGGACGAGGCCTGCGACAGCAGGGCGTAGTTCGAGCCGGCCTTGGTGTTCGCGCCGGGGTCGGCGCTGTCACCGGTGGAGCAGACGGCGACGACCTTGCCGTTCACGAGCAGCGGGCCGCCGGAGTCGCCGTGGTTCGAGGCGCCGGTCACGCCCGTGAGGTGCTGCGCACGACCGCTGTAGGCGTCGGTGCTCGCGCCGGTGAGCGAGACGGTGGCCTGGTAGAGCCCGTCGGACTGGGTCGCGTTCGCGCGCAGGCCGTAGCCCTGGATGGTGCCGGTCCCGCTCGACTTGGCGGTCGCGGTGAGGTCGAGGGGTGCGTACGTGGACAGCGCGTACGCGGTCCGCAGGTGGACGAGGGCGATGTCGCCGGCCGGCGAGGCACTGACGCGGTCGACGGCGACGGCCGTGCCCCGGTTGGTCGTGGAGTTCGAGTGGTAGACGTTCATCGCACCGATGCCGTCGATGCAGTGGCGGGCGGTGAGGATCCACGAGGCGTTGATCTGCTCACCGGTGCAGTTGCTGACGTAGCCGGACGGGATCGAGCCGCCCGACGCCTCGAGCTGGACCGCCCACGAGGTGGTGGGGGCCTTCTCGCCACCGACGACCTTGGTGCTGGCCGGCAGTGCCGAGGCGGGTGACGCGGCGAACACGCCCGCGGTGATGACGGCCGCGGCGGCGAACGCGGCTGCGATGGACTTCTTCATGACGACTCCTCTGTCGGGGGAAGCACCTGACCCGTTGCGTTGTGCAACTGGTCAGCATCCTGACCCTCGTTCGGGGGCCGCGCCAGTCCGCACTTCGGCGGACGGGGCCGCCCGAGGATCGTGTCGACCGGGAAACCGGAGGAGCGACATGAGCACGAAGACCGCTCGGAGGACGCGCCCGACCGTCGTCACCATCGCGTCCGGCATCTGGTGCCGACCGGCACGCCGTCGAGGAACGTGCGCAGCTCGCTCATCGGTCGCGCTCGTTCGCCTCGAGGACCAGGCCGAGGACGGTCAGCGCGTCGAAGGCAAGACGGAGCTGTGCGGTGCCCTTCCCGCCTTCGAACTCGTTGACCCATCGGCGGCTGACACCCATCCGCTCGGCGAGCTCAGCCTGGGACCAACCGAGATGCGTGCGGCGCTCGTGCACGAGATCGCCCAGTGCAAGGGCAGTGTCGACTCGCATGTGCACCTCCGCTGTAATCGTCCGGTTACAGCGGAACCCTGTCACCGATCGCTTACAAGTACCACCAGTAACCCATCGCTTACACAACGTGTTCGGAACCGATCGCTCCCACGGAGTCTTGCGGTCGTAGTGGTCGGCACGCCCGTGGCGATCGTCGTCCTCGCTTCACGATCGCGCAGTCCTGAACGACGCACGAGGGCCCCGCGACCGGAGTCGCGAGGCCCTCGCTCGGTGCACTGGTGTTACTTGATGACGATCGACTGCACCGGGCTGGTGCTCGTCGTCAGGGTGTCGGTGCCGGCGAAGACGGCGTGCAGCTTGTGCGTGCCCTTCTTCAGCGAGAGCGCCGAGGTGACCTTGCCGTTCTTGACGGTGACGGTCGCCAGGCGCTTCGTGCCCTGGTAGATCCGCGCGGTGCCGTTGACGGTGAAGCCCGTGGCCTTCACCTGCACGGTCGCCTTGCCGCCGCTGTACTTGAGCGCCGTGCGGGACGGGGCCTTCGTGACGGTGACGGTGGTGGCCTTCGCGGTCGCCGAGTCGGTGCCCGAGAAGGTCGAGTCCGCGTTGACGAACTCGGCGGTGAGCGCGTGCGTGCCGATGGCCAGGGCGCTGGGGAGCGTCATGGTGGCGGTGCTGTTCTTCACCGGGACGGTGCCGAGGACCTTCTTGCCGTCCGAGACCGTCAGCGTGCCCTGCTGCTTGCCGATGCCACCGGCGATGGTCGCGGTGACCGTGGCCGGCTTCGCCGCGTTGTAGGTCTGCGACGCGGCGGAGACGGCGAGCGTCGTGGTGGTCGCCGGCAGCGTGGCGTGCAGGTCGAACCGGTCGACCGTCGAACCGATCGCGGCCGGGTCGGCGGTGGCGGTCGGCTGGAGCGTCACGCCGCAGCTGTCGACGTTGCCGTGCTGGACCGCCGAGTTGAGCGTGGTGCAGTCACCGGCGCGGATGTCCTGGACGGAGAGCTTCTCGTCGGTGACCGACACCTTCACGAAGGTGCGGACGTGCTCCTGGTTCTCGACCGAGTTGGCCCAGTGGCGCTTGCCCGTCGGGTCGAGCGGGTCCGCGCCGTAGCCGCTCTGCGTGGCGTCCGGAGCGGTCAGGTCGTAGTACTTCGAGCCGGAGGCCGAGTTCGCCGTCATGTAGATGACGCCACCGGGGCCGGAGAAGACCTCGGGAGCAGCGGGCTGCTCGTTGACGTTGGCCTTCTTGCCGTTCTTGATCGCGTAGCTGCGCGAGTAGGAGTGGTCGTGGCCCTGCAGGACGAGGTCGACGCCCATGTCGGAGAACGCACGCGTGAAGTCGAACCGGCGCTGCTGGTTGTCCTTGTCGTTCGCGTGGTCGGCCGGCGAGTAGATCGAGTGGTGGTAGACCAGCGTGGTCCACTTCGCGTCGTCGCCGTAGCGGTTGATGACGTCGCGCACGTAGTTCACGTGGGCAGCGTCCGAACCGGCCGCGTAGGCGTTCGAGTTGATGTCGATGAACAGGACGCCCTTGTACATGTACCAGTAGTCGCCACCCGAGTTCGCGGTGGTGTTGCCACCCGGGTAGAAGTCCGGCACCTTGAGCGAGTTCGGCACCTGGTTGTGCTGCTCGTACGCCTTGCCGCCGACGTCGTGGTTGCCGATGGTCGAGGCCCACGGGTAGCGCTTGAGGACGTCGCTGCTGTCGGCGAACGCACCCCACTCGTACTCGTTGTTGGCGTGCTCGATCTGGTCGCCACCGGAGACCAGGAGCTCGGCGTCCGGCTCGGTGGTCGTGGCGTACTTCAGCGTGTCCGCCCAGCCCGCCCCGTCGTCGTCGACGTAGCCCGACGAACCGATCTGCGGGTCACCGAAGAACAGGAAGTCGAAGTCGCCGGAGAAGCTCTTCGTGGTGAACGTGTAGGACGCCGACCATGCCGACCCGTCCGCCGCACCGACGTGGTACGTGTACGAGGTGTTCGGCTCGAGGTCCGAGATCGTGGCGTGGGCGTTGATGTAGCCCGACTCGGCGGCGATGCCGTCGATGTTCTTCGTGTTCGAGTCCGTCGTGCTCGTGTCGGCTGCGGTGTTCGCGGCCTTCGACGCGGCGATCGTCGACTTGGCGTCGGTGAAGACCCCGTCGGTCATCGACGCGGTCTTCTGGATCTCGAGCGACTGGGCGACGTTCGTCGGGAAGTACCACGAGGCGATGCGCTGGCTCTCGGTGGCGCCGACGCCCAGCAGGATGTGGATCGGGCCGCCGGTGGAGATGTTGGTGGTGGGGGTGTTCGTCGCCGCGGTGGCGGCGTTCGTGCCGACCATCGAGGCACCGGCGATGAGCGCGGCCCCGAGGACGGCTCCGCACACGCGGAGGGTGGTGGTTCTGCGCCGTGTGGTGGCGCCGGACAGGAGACTCATGGTGGTCCGTTTCTCAGACGTGGGATGGTGCAGCACGGAAGACTCTGCATGCACTGCGAAACGTCTTGGTAAACGCTGAGTGACAAGTCGTGGTCATCCTGCAGCGAGGCGCTCGACGAACCAGATCATCCCCATCACGAACACCCCGGCGGTGACGGCTCCGGTGACCCAGAGCGAGACACGGTGGGCCTTCCGGCGCAGGAGGGACAGCGGCGGGAACACGATGACGATGATCGCGAGCTGCACGGCCTCGATGCCGACGTTGAAGATGAGGAGCGACACGAGCAGCTGCCACGAGAACGCCTCGTGGATGCCCAGCGCCCCGGCGAACCCGAGTCCGTGGATGAGCCCGAACGCGAAGACGACGGCCAGGCGCGTCCAGCCGGCTCGGTCGAGCGAGAAGTGCCCGTGCGTACCGACCACGAGTTCGTCCGCCCGCGACCGGCGCCGCCAGAGCCGCCACAGGTACCAGCCGGCCACTGCCGCGATGGACAGGGCGATGAGCGGCTCGACGACGATGGCGGGCGGGCTCACCACCCCGAGCGCGGCGAGGATGAACGTGATCGAGTGCGCGATCGTGAACGCCGACGCGGTGTAGACCACCTCGCGCAGACGTCGTGAACCGGCGACGAGCGCGACGAGGAACAGGATGTGGTCGATCCCGGTCAGCAGGTGCTCGGCGCCGAGGCGGAAGAACTCCCAGAAGCGCTGCCCTGCCGACTGCTCGGTCGAGAACGACGGCTGCGCGGCGTCGAGTGTCGCCGACCCCTGCTTCGCGTCGACGTCGTACGTGACGATCGTCTTGGTGTCCCGCACGAAGGTCTCGCTGTCCGGGAACAGCGTCGACCGGACGACGTGTCCGGTCTGCGTCTCCGACGGCTCGGGGCAGGTGAAGTCGGCCGTCACGTGGGCGTACGGCACCTCGTCCTGCAGGTCGACCGTCACGGTCTTCCCGAGCACGGCCGTGCAGCGCTGCCCGCCGGCCCCCGTCACCGTGAACCGGTCGGACACGTACTTCCCGATGGCGTCGGTGTGCGCCTCCGCCGCCGACACCATGCCGGGGAAGTCGCCGTCGTCCCAGGCCGCCTGGCCCTGCGTGTGCAGGGGGTCGTCGTGCTCGCTCGTGGCGACCGACACCAGCATCAGGTCGTACTCGAGCCCGAGCTCCGCGTGCACGACCGTCGGTTCCGGCGACGTCACCTTCGCGTAGACGACCGAGCTGAAGCCGTGCGCCGATGCCGGCGACGCCCCGGCCAGCACGCCGACGACGACCACCCCGAGCAGCAGGAGCACGGCGACGACCCGGGCGATCAGCGCGGCGGCGCGGGACGGACGGACGGGGCGGGGGCGCAGGAGCGCGACGGAGGTTCCGGAAGGCACGCGCAGACGATCCGGCCCTCGGACGACCGGCAGGTGAACAGGTGGTGACCAGCAGTGGGACAGGTGTCGGACAGCCGCCGGAGTCGGCCCGGTGGGGCGCACCGACGTGTTTCGATGATGCAGTGACCCGCCTCGCCGCTCGGACGACCGTCCTGCTGACCGCCGTCGCCCTCGTCGGCGCCGGCGCCGCCGTGCTGGCCGGGTGCTCGGCGACGCCCGGCGGGACCGACGCAGGAACCGACGCCGGTACCGGCACGTCGGCGACGGCCCACGCCACGGCCGGCGCCCTCGGCGCGGGCTTCTCCGACCCGACGCGGCCGCCGGCACCCGAGGCCACCATCCACCCGGAGCCGGGTTCGTGGTCCGGGGTGCACGCCCCCGACGGTTACGACGTCGTGCTCCTGTCGGACGCCGGCGACGCCGAGGACGCTCCGACCCGGACCCTGCTCGACGCCGTCGCGTCGTGGGCGGCGGACGAGGACGTCACCGTCACGACGGTGTCGGCGACGGACGCCGACGACCGGATCGCCGCGGTCACCCGGGCGATCGACGAGCGGTCCGACCTGGTGATCAGCGTCGGCAACCACATGGTCGACCCGCTCGCCGCGGTGTCGCCGACCGCGCTGCACCAGCAGTTCCTGGTCGTCGGCGCCGAGATCGCCGAGCCGACGTCGAACGTGACGGCCGCGGACTGGACCGGCGGCGGCTTCCGCGGCGAGGGACTCGGGCCGTCGAGCCACTACGACCCGTCAACCTTCACCGAGGAGCGCGCCGACCGCGCGCTGCGTGCGGGCCTGGCGGCGGTGCTGCACGACCTGCGCGGCATCGTCGTCTGGGTGCGCTGACCCCGGCTGCCGCCGAGCCGGCCGCTACGCCGGCTCGGCCTCGAGCACCAGCGCGCGCACCTGCGACGCGGCGCCGAGCGCGACGGCGTCCGACCCGAGGGTCGACTGTGCCAGGCGGATCGTCGCGCCGCTCACCGGGGGCTCGGCCGCGATCGCCGCGGTGATGGCCGGTTCGAGCAGGTCCCACGACCGCGCGATGCCACCGCCGATCACGATCGTCGTGACGTCGAGGATGCCCGCGGTGAGCAGGGCGGCACGCGCCAGTCCCCACCCCGCGGCCTGGAAGACGGCGGCGGCGTCCGTGTCACCGGCACGTGCGGCGACCGCGACGTCGCGCGCCGACAGCCGCCGGCCGGATCGTTCGGCGTACCGGTCGGCGATGCCGCGGGCGCCCGCGATGGTCTCGAGGTGTCCGACCTGTCCGCAGGTGCACAGCGCGTCGCCGAAGCCCGGCACGTGGCCGATCTCACCGGCGGCGCCGCGCGGCCCCGCGAACAGCCGTCCGCCGAGCACGAACGCACCGCCGACTCCGGTGCCGAGGGTCATCCCGAGCACGTCGGACTCCCCCGCGACGGCGCCGGTGGCGATCTCGCCGAGCAGGAACGCGTTCACGTCGTTGTCGAGCGTCGCCGGCACGCCGAGGGCGTCGTTGACCGCGCGGGTCACGCCGTAACCGGCCCAGCCGGTGAACGAGTTGCCCGTCACCAGGACGGTGCCCGTGGCCGCGTCGACCACGCCGGCCGCGCCCACCCCGACACCCGCCAAGGAGGCCCGGTGCCGGACGAGCAGGCCCGTCACCGCTCCGACGGCGGCCGTCACGATCGCCGCCCCGCCCGCGTGGGCGGGCGTCGGCAGGTCGACGCGGTCGACGACCTCGAGGTCGGGGGTCGTCAGGACGACCTTGGTGTTCGTGCCGCCGACGTCGACGCCGGCGATCACCCGGGTCACGCGGTCACCGCCGCGAGCGAGGCGAGGCGCTCGGTCCGCCGCTGCCGTTGCAGGACGGGGTCCGGCACGGGCACGGCGGCGAGCAGGCGTCGCGTGTAGTCGGTGGTGGGGTGCAGGAGCGTCGTGCCGGTGGTGCCCTGCTCCTCGACGACCCCCTGGCGCATCACGACGACGCGCTCGGCGAAGTGCTGCACCACGGCCAGGTCGTGCGAGACGAACAGGCACGCGAAGCCCAGGTCGTCCTGCAGCTCGCCGAGGACCTCGAGCACGGTCTCCTGCACGCTGACGTCGAGCGCCGAGGTCGGTTCGTCGGCGACGAGCAACCGCGGCTCGAGCACCAGGGCACGGGCCAGCGAGACCCGCTGGCGCTGCCCACCCGAGAGCTCACGCGGGGCCCGGGACGCCAGGGTCCGCGGCAGCCGGACGGCGTCGAGCACCTCGTCGATCCGGCGGCGACGGTCCGCCGACGACATGCCACGGCGGTGCACGGCGAGCGGTTCGGCGATGCACTCCGCGACGGACATCCGGGCGTCGAGCGAGGCCACGGGGTCCTGCAGCACGACGCCGATGCCGGACCGGAGTGCCCGACGGTCACGACCCTTGGCGCTGCGCAGGTCCTGCCCGAACAGCGAGACCGTGCCGGACGTCGGCTTGATGAGCCCGAGCGCCACCCGGGCCGCGGTGGACTTGCCGGAGCCGGACTCGCCGACCAGGCCGACCGTCTCGCCCGCGTGCACGGCGATGTCGATCCCCTGCAACGCGTGGACGGCGCGCGCCCCGCGCCCGAAGGTCACCGAGACGTCCCGCAGGTCGACCACCGGGGCCGCACCGGGCCTCCCGGCCACCGCGTCAGCGGACCCCGCGTCGTCCGGGGCGGCGGGACGGTCGCCCGCCACGTCGAGCCGCGGTACCGCGGCGAGCAGCCGCTTGGTGTACTCGTGCTCCGGGCGGAGCAGGACGTCCTCGACGCTGCCGGTCTCGACGATCTCGCCCTGCAGCATGACCGCGACGCGGTCCGCGAAGTCCGCGACGACGCCCATGTTGTGCGTCACGAGCAGGACGCCCGTGCCGGTGTCGACGGCGAGCTTCCGGAGCAGTTCGAGGATCTCGGCCTGCACCGTCACGTCGAGCGCGGTCGTCGGTTCGTCCGCGATGAGCAGCTTCGGCGAGTTCGCGATCGCCATCGCGATCACCACGCGCTGCCGCTGCCCGCCGGACAGCTGGAAGGGGAACGACCGCGCCCGCTGCTCCGGCGACGGGATCCCGACGCGGCGGAGCAGGTCGACGGCCTCGGCCGCGGCGGCGGACGCGGAGACGTCGCGGTGGTTCCGGATCACCTCGGCGATCTGTGCGCCGACCCGGGTGAGCGGGTCGAGGGCGGTGGCCGGCTCCTGGAAGACCATCGACACCGTGGAGCCCCGCAGGGCACGGAGCGACGGCTCGGGAGCGCCGACGACCTCGTGACCGGCGACGAGCGCGCTGCCCGTCGCCGTCGCGTTGCCGGAGAGCAGGCCCATCGCGGCGAGCGCCACGGTGGACTTGCCGGACCCGGACTCGCCGACCAGGGCGAGCGTCTCGCCGGGGGCGACCGTCAGCGACACGCCCCGCACGGCCGACACGGTGCCGGACTCGGTGCTGAAGGAGACGCCGAGGTCGGACGTCCGCAGGATCGGTTCGGTGGTCATCAGCGGCCCCTCACGTCGAAGGCGTCCCGGAGCCCGTCGCCCACGGCGTTGAACGCGCAGACGATCAGGATCACGGCCAGACCCGGCGGCACGATGAGCCACCAGCGTCCGGAGTACGCGGCGGTGAGTCCCGCCGAGAGCATGCCGCCCCAGTCCGTCGCGGGCGGCTGCACGCCGAGCCCGAGGTACGAGACGTAGGCGACGAGCAGGATCGCGTCGGCGACCTGGAAGGTGGCGGCGACGACGATCGTGGACACCGAGTTCGGCAGCAGGTGCTTGCCGATGGCGCGGGCGTGCGAGCCGCCGATCGCTCGCAGCGTCAGCACGTAGTCGCGGTTCTTCAGCGTGAGGGTCTCGGCGCGGATCAGGCGGGAGGGCACCAGCCACGACACCAGCCCGAGGATCAGGATGAGTCCGGCGACGCCGGGGGTCGTGATGGCCGAGATGACGAGCAGGATGAACAGCGCCGGGATCGCGATACCCGCGTCGACCACGCGCATCATCAGCGCGTCGACCCAGCCGCCGACGTACCCGGCGACGGAACCCCAGAGGGTGCCGACGACGGTGGCCAGGACCCCGGCCGCGATGCCGACCATGAGCGAGACCTTGCCGCCGTACATGAGTCGGCCGAGGACGTCGTGGCCGACGGCGTCGGTGCCGAGCCAGTGGGCGGCGCTCGGACCCTGGTTGGCCTGCTCGAGCAGGGTGTGGGTCTGGTCCGTCGGGTACAGGAGCGGGCCGACGAAGCAGAACAGGACGATGACGACGATCACGGCAAGGCCGATCACGGCGAGCGTGTTGCCGCGGAACCGGCGGGCGGCGAGCCGGAACCCGGTGGCCGCGACCGTGACGGGGGCGCCCGGGGCTTCGGGTGCCAGTTGTACGGCGCTCATGCTCGGCTCGCCTTCACTCGGGGGTCGATCAATGACTGCGCGACGTCGGCGAGCAGGGTGCCGATGACGGTCGCGATGGAGATGACGAGGACGCAGCCGAGCAGCGTCGGGTAGTCCGACGACTGCGCCGCGTTCCAGAACAGGAGCCCCATGCCGGGGTAGTTGAAGAGCTGCTCCGTGACGAGGGCACCGCCGAACAGCACGGGCAGGTAGTAGCCGAGCATCGCGACGACGGGCGTCAGCGAGTTCCGGAACACGTGGCGGCGCAGGATCGTCATCGTCGACGCTCCCCCGGCGCGGGCGGTGCGGACGTAGTCCTCCTGCAGGTTCTCGAGGGTCGAGGCACGCATGTACCGGCTGAACACGGCGATCATCGCGAGCGCTCCGGTGACGACGGGCAGGACGAGCCCGGCCGGGTCCTGGAAGACCTCGGCGAGGGTGTTGCCGCTCGGCGCCTGCGACGGCAACCACGGCAGCTGCTGGCTGAACACGATGATCAGGACGAGGCCGAGGAAGAATGCCGGCGTCGAGTAGAAGACGAAGGCCAGCGCGGTGGCGGCGTAGTCAGCCGCGCCGTTGCGGCGGGCTGCCTGGAGCATGCCGACCGGGATGGCGACGACGAGGCCGAGGACGGCGGAGATGCCGGTGAGGACGAGGGTCTTCGGTAGGCGCTCGGCGATGAGCTGCGACACC
Source organism: Curtobacterium sp. JUb34 (assembly GCF_003755065.1). Lineage (NCBI taxonomy): Bacteria > Bacillati > Actinomycetota > Actinomycetes > Micrococcales > Microbacteriaceae > Curtobacterium > Curtobacterium sp. JUb34. Next base: position 523,046 of record NZ_RJVH01000001.1, read on the forward strand.
GGTTCGTTGAGCGTGTACGAGGTGCCGAGGTCACCCGTGAGCAGGCGGCCGAGGAACCGCAGGTACTGCATCGGCAGGGCCTGGTCGAGTCCCTGCGCCTGGTTGAACGCGGTGATCTGCGCGGGCGTGGCCGAGACGCCGAGGACACCGCGGGCGGGTCCGCCGGGCAGCGCGTGCAGCAGGCAGAACACCACGATCGTGACGATGAGGATCACCGCGAGCGCCTGCAGGACGCGCCTGGTGAGGTAGAGAGCTGTGGTCATGCGGCTTCCGATGGTCGGATTGGAGACGTGCGAGGGACGGGAGGCGCGGTGCGCGTCGGGCGCGCACCGCGCCTCCCGTCCGTGGTCACGGTCTTACTTGGTCCACTTCCACTGGGCCGGGTGGAAGTTGGCGAGCGAGTCCTGGTCGAACCCGGACAGGCCCTTCTTGACGACCGAGATCTGGTAGTCGGGGCTCGGCAGCCAGATCACCGGCAGGTCCTTCGCGACCGCTGCGCTGTAGTCCTGCACGGCGGTGGCGTCGGTCGAGGTGGTGGTCGCGTCGATCAGGTCGTCGACCTGCTTGTTCGAGTAGCTGCCGAAGTTCGCCGAACCGCCGGTCGAGAAGAGCGACTCACCGGTCGGGTAGGCCGGGAAGTACCAGCTGCCCGCGGTGCCGAAGAACGACAGGTCCCAGTCGCAGCTGGCCTCGTCGCTCGTGCAGGTCGGGGTCTGCGACAGCACGCTCGACACCGGCGCGGTCTTGATGGTGAAGCCGATGCCGGTCTTCGCGAGCGAGGACTGGATCGCGCTCATCATGTTGTCGGTCACGGTCGAGCCGGACTGCGACAGGACGCCCATGGTGAACTTCGTGCCGTCCTTGACGCCCTCGCCGCACTGACTGTCCGACGTGCCCGGGTCGGTGCAGACCATCGTGCCGCCCTGCTCCTCCCAGCCGTGGCTGGTCAGCAGGTCCTTGGCCTTCGACGTGCTGAACGGGTACGGGTTGTCCTTCTGCACGTCGGAGACGTAATCGGACTCCTGCGCCTGCGGGATCGGACCGTAGGTCGAGGTGGCGGTGCCGTTGAAGACGACCTTCGACAGGGACTTCTGGTCGATCGACATCTGCACGGCCTGGCGGGCGTACAGCTGCTTGAAGACCGCACCCATGTCCGGGTTGTTGAAGTTGTACGGCATGTACGTGATCGCCCAGCCGGTCCACGGCTCGACCTCGTAGCCCTTCGCCGTGAACGACGACTCCTGGTCCATGTCCGTGGCGTTGATGTAGCCGTAGTCGACCTCGCCGGAGCGGACCGCGTTCACCTCGGCATCGGCCGTCGTGAACGGCAGCAGGTTGACGGTCGTGATCGAGGGCTTCTCGCCGCCGTCGTACTTCGTGTTCGCGGTAAGGGTGACCTTGCCGGCGGTGGTGAACGCCTTGACGCCGTAGGGACCGGAGATGGTCTTCCACAGGTCGTCGGTGGCGTAGTCGGAGATCTTGCCGGCCGCGGTGTTCAGGTACTTCCAGACCTGCTTCGCGCCGGCGGTGGTCTCATCGGCGTCGGTGACCTTCGCGCTCGCGCTCGTCTTGTCCCAGGCGTGCTGCGGCAGCGGGATGATGTGGCTCAGCTGGTTGGCGAGCATCCAGTCCGAGTTGTACGCCTTGTCGAACGTGATCGTGAAGTGGGTGTCGTCGACGGCCTTGAACGACGTCCAGTTGTCGGGCGCCTTGCCCTTCGAGTACGAGCCCCACTGGTCCTTGTTCGCCTTGATCAGGTTGAACCAGAACTCGACGTCGCGGCTGGTGATCGCCTCGCCGTCGGACCAGTGCCGGTCACCGAGGGTGATCTCGACGCTCTTGCCGTCGTCGGCGAACTCCGCGTCCGTGGCGACGGAGCCGTCCTTGTTCCACGCGATCTTTCCGGTGGAGCCGTCGTACGCGACGAGCGGCTCGTACAGCGACTGCGCGATGGAGCCGTTGTTCGTGTTGAGGTGCGCGGCGGTGCCGATCGGCAGGATCCAGTTGGGCGTGAAGTTGGCGGGGAGGGCGTAGTCGATCTCGTCCGTGTTCGCGTTCGAGGTGGCGGAGCCACCCCCGGAACATCCGGCGAGCAGGGCGCTCACGGCGAGCGCTGCTCCGGTGAGGAGCGCCCAGCGGCGGGGCTTGGTCATGTGTGTCTCCTGGTGCGTGGGAGTTCTGGGGAGGTGGAGCACGCGTGCCGAGCGGCACGCACACAGTCAATGGCCAAAGCCGTTGGAAAAACAAACATCTTCGTGTAAAAACTGCGTTTCTGCCGATCGGACGAAAGGGTGAACGGGCCGTTCCGCCGGTTAGGCTCCGGGTGTTCGGTCGGATCGACCGTCGTTTCCCCCGGATTGGAGAAAGTCGTGACGGACCTCTCTGCTCGCGTCCTCGAACTCGTCGCGTCCGGCCAGGCCGCGAGTCGCACCGAGATCGCCACGCTGCTCGGCGCCGCTCCGTCGACGGTGTCGCACGTCGTCAGCCAGCTGCTGTCGCACGGGTTGCTCGCGGAAGAAGGCACCGACGTCTCGACCGGTGGGCGCCCGCGCAAGGTGCTCCGCATCGGCGGCGTCGACGAGTACGCGGTCGCCGCGGACGTCGGCGGCGGCCACGCGCGGGTCGGGATCGTGCTGCCAGGAGGCGCGCTCGAGTCGGTCGCGAACGTCCCGTTCGCCCTCTCCGACGGTCCGACCGCCGGACTGCAGCGACTGGCTGGCCTGCTCGAGCGGCTCGCGGACGACCGTGGTCGCGCCGGCCTGCGCGGGGTCGGCCTGAGCCTGCCCGGTCCCGTCGACGTCGAGGCCGGTGTCGTCGACCTGCCGAGCCGGATGCCGGGGTGGAACGGGTTCCCGGTGGCGGCCTGGCTGTCCGAACGCTTCGGCCTGCCGGCGATCGTCGACAACGACGCGAACTGCATGGCCGCCGGCGAGCAGAGCGTGCAGCCTCCAGGACGCCGGCAGACCATCACGATCAAGGCCGGGTCGGCGATCGGCGCGGGCATCGTCATCGACGGCCGCCTGTACCGCGGGTCAACGGGCTCGGCCGGCGACATCACCCACGTCCGGATCGACGCCGCCGGTGACACCCCCTGCTCGTGCGGGAACACCGGGTGCCTCGAGACCGTCGCGTCCGGGGCCGCCCTGGTGCGGATCCTGTCGGACGCCGGGGTCGACGTCTCCTCGACCGCCGACGTCGTCCGACTCGCTTCGGACGCCCACCCCGAGGCCACCCGTGCCGTCCGCCTGGCCGGACGGTACCTGGGCGAGGTGCTGGCGGCCAACGTGAACTTCTTCAACCCGGACGCCGTCTACCTGGGCGGCATCCTCTCCACCCTCGACCCCTTCATCGCAGCGGTGCGCAGTCAGCTCTACGAGAGCTGCCACCCGCTCATGACGCAGCACCTGGCCATCGAGCCGGTGTCGCTCGGCGCCGATGCCGGGCTCGTCGGTGCCGGGCAGTTCGCGCTGCAGCGGGGCCTCGCCGCCTCGCTCGAGGAACTGTCCACCCCCATCCCGCAGTCCACCACCAGGAACAGGAGCGTCCGTGTCTGAGACCGTGTCCGCCGCCCCCGCCCCCGCCGTCGCCCGACGTCCGGTCGTCGCCATCGCCGGACTGGCGATCGAGACGTCGACCTTCACGCCCACCCGCACGCACGCTCCGGCGTTCCACCCGGACCGCGGCGACGAGGTCGTCGCGCGGTACCCGTTCCTGTCCGCGATGTCGGACACGGCGGACTTCCGCGGGGCGCTCATCGGGCACGCGCTGCCCGGCGGCATCGTGGACCGCGCCTCGTACGAGGAGCTCGCGACCGAGATCGTGACGCGACTGCGCGCGATCGTCGACACCGAGCACGTGGACGGCCTCTGGTACGACATCCACGGCGCGATGGTCGTCGAGGGGCTCGACGACGCCGAGACGGACCTGCTCGGGCGGATCCGCGCGGTGATCGGCCCGGACGTCGTCGTGTCGGCGTCGATGGACCTGCACGGCAACGTCACGCGGGAGCTCGCCCACCAGGTCGACCTGGTGACCTGCTACCGGATGGCCCCGCACGAGGACGCCATGGAGACGAAGGAGCGGGCCGTCCGCAACCTGGTCGACGTGCTCACCACCCGTCCCGCCGGCGCGCAGCGTCCCGTGAAGGCCTGGATCCCGATCCCCGTCCTGCTGCCCGGCGAGCAGACCTCGACCCGCCTCGAACCCGCCGCCTCGCTGTACGCACAGGTGCCGCTCGTCGAGCAGACCGACGGTGTGCTCGACGCCGCGATCTGGGTCGGCTACGCCTGGGCGGACCAGCCGCGCGACCAGGCCGTCACCGTCGTCACCGGATGGGACGAGGCCGCCGTCGCCGCCGGCGCCGAGCGACTCGCCCGAGCCTTCTGGGACGTCCGCGAGGACTTCGTGTTCGTCGCGCCGACCGGCACGTTCGAGGAGTGCCTCGACGCGGCACTCGCTCCCGGCGCCGCGCACCCGTACTTCGTGTCCGACTCCGGCGACAACCCCACCGCGGGCGGCTCCGGCGACATGACCTGGGGCTTGACGCAGGTGCTCGCCCGCCCGGAGTTCCGCGACCCGTCCGGCCCGACGGTCGTCTACGCGAGCGTGCCCGGACCGGCCGCCGTCGCCGCAGCGGTGGAGGCCGGCGTCGGCGCGACGGTCACCGTGACCGCCGGTGCGTCGGTGGACCACGTGCACGCGGGCCCGATCACGATGACCGGTCGGGTGCACGCGATCAAGCACGGCGACCGCGACGCCGAGACCGAGGTCGTGCTGCAGGTCGGCAGCGTGTTCGCGATCCTGACGAAGCTCCGGAAGCCGTACCACCACGAGCACGACTTCACCGACCTCGACCTGGCACCGCGGCAGGCGGACGTCGTCGTCGTGAAGATCGGGTACCTCGAGCCGGAGCTGTTCGACATGGCCGCCGACTGGATGCTCGCACTCACCCCTGGCGGTGTCGACCAGGACCTGCTCCGCCTCGGGCACCACAGGATCGCGCGCCCGATGTTCCCCTACGATCGAGTGTTCCCCGAGGCCCCGGACCTGACCGCCAGGATCATCCCGGCCTCGGACCAGCCACTCGGAGCCTCTGCATGACCCCTTCGCCCGTTGCACTCGAGATCGCGGTCACATCGCCCCAGGGTGCCGTCGTCGCACGGAACGGCGGGGCCGACCGGGTCGAGCTCTGCGTCGGGCTCGAGCTCGGCGGCCTCACCCCGTCGCAGGCCCTGGTCGAGACGACCCACGAGACCGGGATCCCGGCGCACGCGCTGGTCCGGTGCCGCCCCGGCGGGTTCGTGCACACCCCCGACGAGGTCGAGCTCATGGTGCGCGAGGTCCGGACGGTCCTGCGATCCGGAGCCGCCGGCGTCGTCGTCGGTGCACTGCGCCCCGACCGGACCCTCGACGAGGACGCCCTGCGGCGCTTCGTCGACGCCGCCCGCTCGGTCAGTGCGACGGCGGAGATCACCCTGCACCGGGCGATCGACCACGCGGTGGACCCCGTCGCCGCAGCAGCCACGCTCGCGGCGCTCGGCTTCACCCGCGTGCTGACGTCCGGCGGCGCCCCCACCGCGGGTGCCGGCGCGGCCACGATCGCCCGGATGGTCGACGCCGCCGGGCCGGTGCAGGTCATGGCCGGTGCCGGCGTCACCCCCGCCGACATCGGCGCGCTCGTCGCGACGGGCGCAGCCGCCGTGCACCTGTCGGCCAAGCGAGCCGCGCCGGACAGTGCGCACGCGGGGGTCCCGATGGGCGGCGCCGACGACGGCTCAGCACACTTCGTGACCGACGCCGAGGTCGTGGCCGCCGCGCGACGCGCCCTCGACGCCTGACACCGGGCCCGCGTCAGCCGCGACGCCCGGCCCGCCTGGCGAAGGCGTCGAGCGCTGCCAGGACCTCGTCGTTGCGGTACAGGACCCCGTGCTGGTACTCGTTCTTCGACACCAGGATCCCTGCTCCGACGAGTTTCTGGAGGTGCGGGTACGCGTTCCGCGGTTCGATCCCCATCTGGGAAGCGAGCACCGTCGCGTTCAGCACCGGCTGCCGCGCGACGACGTCGAGTGCGGCCCAGACGCCCGAATCGCTCCGAGCATCGACGCGCTCGCGCCAGCCCTGACGGATCCGCTGGATGTCGTCGACCAGTTCCCTGGCGTTGCCGATGGCGGTGAACGACGCTTCCGCCACCCGTCGGATGATCGGCTCGACGGCACCGCGGCGGTACGCCGTCAGCGCCTCGACGTAGCCGTCCGTGTCGGTCAGGAGACCTGCCGACACGGGAACCGTCACGTTCCGGGTCAGCTCGTTCGAGCGCAGCATCGCCTGCAGCAGGGCACGCCCCGTGCGACCGTTCCCGTCGGTGAACGGGTGGACCGTCTCGAACTGAGCATGCGCCACCGCGACCTGCGCCAACCGCGGCAGGTCGAGGCGCCGCGCGAACGCCATCACGTCGTCGATCAGCGCCGGGACACGCTGCCAGGCCGGAGCGACGTAGTCGGCACCGACCGGGGAGCGTCCGTCCGTGCCGATCCAGACGGGCTCCTGCCGGAACGCTCCGGCGTCGTGGTGGGGATCGCCGTCCATCAGCACCGCGTGCATCGCGAGCACGGTGTCCGCGGTCAACTCATCGGACAACTCGATCGCGGTGCGCATGGCTCGGGTGTTGGAGACGATCGCCGTGGCGTTGCGTTTGCCCGGAGCACCGATCTCGGCAGCGAAGACCTGTCGGGCGCTGGCCGTCAGGTGCTCGATCTGCGAGGACGCCGCGGCTTCGGACCGCAGCAGGAGGGACGAGAACGGTGCCACCTCGCCACCGAGTTCGCCGTCGAAGCGCACGAGCGCCGTCGAGGCCTCGTCGACCAGCGTCGCCACCTCGTCGCTCAGCCGGAGGGCGGCCGTGGAGATGTGCGGCGGCACGGCGGCGAGGTACTGTTCGCGCACCGTGCTGCGTCGAGCGGCACGAGGACCGTGGTCGGCGTCACGCCGCTCCCAGTCGAGTTGCTCGTACTCCAGCGCGGGCCAGGTGCTCGTGGACACTCCTGCCTCCAGACCTCAGAACAACTGCGCCAGATTTTCTGACTTGTGCCACTATCTCAGAAAATCTGGCCATCGGGTTCTGACCTCGACTCGGCCACGAAGTGGAAGGCCGACCGAGGGGGTCTGGCGTGGCTCCGCCTGAGTACTGCCCTCCGACCGGCGGCTCGGTAGCATGGCCCGGTCCCCGTCACCGTCGACCGGCCCACCCCGCGAAGGAGCCCCGATGCCCCCGACCCCGCCACGGATCGGCCTCGTCGGCGCCGGCGGCATCGCACACGCGCACATGCCGGGCCTGCTCCGTCTCGGCCCGGTCGTCGTGTACGCGCAGGACGGTGCTGAGGACCTGGCCGCCGCGTTCGGTCCGGCCGCAGCCGCCGCGGGTTCCTCGATCACCGTCGTCGACACGCTCGACGACCTGTTCGACGCCGTCGACGTCGTGGACGTGGTGACACCGACCTTCGCCCACGCCGAGGTCGTGCGCGCCGCACTCGCCGCGGGCAAGGACGTCGTGTCCGAGAAGCCGCTCGCCCGGACCGACGCCGACGCCGCGGACCTGGTGTCCCGTGCTCGGCAGGCGGGCCGACAGCTCTACCCGGCCCACGTGGTGCGCTTCTTCCCCGCGTACGTGCGCCTGCACGAAGCCGTCACCACGGGCCTCCTGGGCGACCTGGCCGTCCTGCGGTTCGTCCGCTCCGGCGCGTTCCCGATCCGCACCGCCTGGTTCGCCGACCGGGCGCTGTCCGGCGGCATCGTGATGGACCAGATGATCCACGACCTCGACATCGCCCGCTGGGTCGCCGGACCGGTCACCACGGTGTCGGCGGTCGGCGTCCGCGCCGGCACCGAGGCCGAGCCGGTGGAGGCGGCGCACGTCCTGCTCACGCACGGATCCGGGGCGATCAGTCACGTCGCCGGGATCTGGGGGCCGCAGCACCTCGCGTTCTCGACCGAGTACTCGGTGACGGGCACGCGCGGCAGCCTGGCGCACCGGTCGCTCGACGAACAGGACTACGTCGCCGACCTCGCGGTGCCCGACGCCGCGGACGGCTTCCTGCCCGAGGTCGACCCAGCCGACGACCCGTACGGACTCGAGCTCGCCGAGTTCCTCGGGGCGTTCGCCGGTGGTGCCGCACCCCGGGTGACCGCGGCGGACGGCGCCGAGGCGGTCCGGATCGCGAACGCGGCACTCGAGTCGATGGACACCGGACAGCCGGTGCACCTGGCGACGGGGGCCCGCGCATGACCGCCCTGAAGATCGCCGTGATGTCGTTCGCCCACACCCACGCGATCGGCTACCTCACCGCCCTCGCCGCGATGCCCGGGGTCGAGGTGCGCGGTACGGACCCGGACGGCGTCAGCACGGGCGACGCCGTCGTCGAGCTGCGCGGCCGCGACCTGGCCGACGAGCTCGGGGTCGACTACACGGACACCTACGACGAACTGCTCGCCTGGGGCCCGGACGCGGTCGTCGTCACGAGCGAGAACGCCCGGCACCGCGAACTCGTCGAGGCAGCGGCCGCCGCCGGTGCGCACGTCCTGTGCGAGAAGCCGCTCGCCACCACGTGGGAGGACGGCCTCGCGATCCGCGACGCCGTCGAGGCCGCGGGGGTCATGCTCATGGTGGCGTTCCCGGTGCGGTTCACCTCGGCGTTCGACAAGCTCCGCGCGGCGCACGACTCCGGTGCGCTCGGGCAGCTGTTCTCGGTCCGCGGCGCGAACAACGGCATGCTGCCCCTGACCCGGTCGTGGTTCACCGAACCGGAGCTGTCCGGCGGCGGCGCGATCGTCGACCACGTCGTGCACATCGCTGACCTGCTCGAGGGGCTGATGGGCTCGGCGCCCGTCACCGTGACCGCGGTGGCGAACCGCACGCTGCACGCGGCCCGGGCGCAGGCGGAGACCGCCGGACTCGTCACGATCACGTACGCGAACGGCGTCGTCGCCGCGATCGACTGCTCGTGGAGCAAGCCGGACACCTCGGCGGTGTGGGGTGGGTTGACGCTCGACGTCGCCGGGACGGGCGGCACGGTGTCGCTCGACTTCTTCGGGGCGGCTGCGCGCGGGATCGTCGCGGAGACCGGGCTGCCGATCGAGTCCCGCACCGGCGCCGACCCCGACGCCGTGATGCTCCGGACGTTCGTCGACGCCGTGCGGGCGGGCGTGCAGCCGCAGCCAGACGTGCACGTCGGGCTGCGGACCCTGTCGATCGTGCTCGCCGCGCAGGAGTCGGTGGCGTCGGGCCGCACGGTGCCGGTACCCGGCGAGTAGCGACACGACACGCGGGAATGGCCCGCGACCAGCGCTGCTTGACGAACCCATGACCTCGTCAGCAGAGCGCCGCGGGTGGCTCGGTGTCACGTCCGTCGCACTCGGATCCTTCGTCCTCGTGCTCTCGGAGTTCTTGCCGATCGGGCTCCTGCCCGCCATCGCCGCAGACCTCGACGTCGGGATCGGCACGGCCGGGCTCATGGTCGTCGCCACGGGGCTGGTCGGCGCCGTGGCTGCACCGGTCGTCACCGTCCTGACCTCGCGCGTGGACCGCCGCGTCGTGCTCGTGTCGTTGACCGTGCTGCTCGTGGTGGCGGACGGGCTCGCGGCGATCGCGCCCTCGTTCGGTGTGCTGCTCGTGGCGCGGATGCTCCTGGGCGTCGGCATCGGCGGGTTCTGGGCGATCGGCGCCGGCATCGCCGGTCGACTGGTCCGGCCGGCCGCCACGATCCGGGCGACCTCGCTCATCACCGCCGGGGTCTCGGTCGCGACGGTCGTGAGCCTGCCGCTCGGCGCCCTCGTCTCGTCGCTCGCCACCTGGCGGCTCGCGTTCGTCATCGGCGGCGTGCTCGGTCTGGTCGCGCTCGTCCTGCAGCTCGCGATGCTGCCGCGTATCCCCGCGCAGCAGCAGGTCCGGTTCGCGACGCTCGGCTCGCTGCTCCGCGTCCCCCGCGCCCGTGTCGGTCTGATCGCCGCCGCGTTCCTGTTCGCCGCCCAGTTCGCCGCGTACACGTACATCGCCCCGTACCTGCAGGACCTGGTCGGGGTCGGCCCGGACACCGTCACGCTCGCGCTCCTGGTGTTCGGCGTCGCGGGGATCGTCGGGAACTTCGCCGCCGGCTTCACCCTGGGCCGGAGCGTGCTCGGGACGATCAGTGTGTCGAAGGTCGCCCTCGCGGTCGCCGTGGTCCTGCTCCCCCTGCTCGCGCACTCCGTCGTCGGGGTGTTCGTGCTGCTCGTGGTGTGGGGGCTGGTCTGGGGCGCGTTGCCGCTCGGCATGCAGACGTGGATGTCCACGGCGTCGCCCGCCGGGTCCGAGACCGGGCTCGCGCTGTTCGTCACGACCATCCAGCTCGCGATCGCCGCGGGCTCGGTGCTCGGCGGCGCGGCGGTGTCCTCGTTCGGGCTCGCCGCGGACTTCTGGTTGTCCGGAGCGGTCGCCGTCGTGGGCGCGATCGTGCTCGTCTCCCTCGGGCTGCGCCGCTCGAGCGCAGTGCCGGACGCCGACGAGGCTCCGGCACCGGCGCCGGTGACGACCTCGACGGGTTCCGTCGCCGTCGCCTGCCCCTGATCGCCGCCCGCGCCGTCAGGGCACGGGGAGCGTGACCACGGCGTCGGCTGCGGCGATCGCCGCGGGGTCGTGCGCGGCGTGGACGACCACGACGCCGTCGGCTGCCTCGGCGGCGAGCGCCGCCACCACGAGCGCCGCCGAGTCCGCGTCGACGCCGGCCGTCGGTTCGTCGACGAGCAGCACCCGGGCCCGCTGCGCCAGGCCGAGCGCGACGAGCGTCCGCTGCCGCTGCCCGCCGGAGAGCTCGTCGAGCGGACGGTCGGCGAGGTCGGCGATCGCCATCCGTTCGAGCTGCGCGTCGACGACGGCGCGGTCGTCGCGGCCGAGCGGGCGCCACCAGGCCCGGTGGCGCCACCGCCCCATCGCGACGGTCGCGCGGACGGTGAGCGGGAGCGTGGTCGGCGGCACGGACTGGCTCACGTGGGCGACGCCGTCGGACGGGAGGCCCGTGATGCGCCCGGCGGTCGGCCGCAGCACGCCGGCGACCACGTCGAGCAGCGTCGACTTGCCGGACCCGTTGGGTCCGGTCAGCGCGGTGACCTGGCCGGCGGCGAAGGTCGCGTCGAGGCCGTCGAGGACGGTCCGCTCCCCGCGCAGGACGGTCACCCGGTCGAGGAGGACGGCTGGTGGCGGGTCGGTCGCTGGCACCTGAGCACGCTATCAGTATCGATACTCGTTTTCATGTAGCGTCTCGGACCGTGAGCTGGCTGACCGATCCCTTCACCGTCGACTTCATGGTGCGCGCCCTGACCGGTGGCGCCCTGGCCGCGGTCCTGTGCGCCGTCGTCGGCACCTGGGTGCTCGTTCGCGGGATGGCGTTCCTGGGCGAGGCACTGTCGCACGGCATGCTGCCCGGCGTCGCGATCGCAGCCCTCACCGGCGTCCCGGCGGTGCTCGGTGCCGCCGTGAGCGCCGGGGTGATGGTGTTCGGCGTCGGGGCGCTGCGACGACGCGGTGGCTTGTCGTACGACACCTCGATCGGGTTGCTCTTCGTGGGCATGCTCGCGCTCGGGGTCATCATCGTCTCGGCCTCGCGGTCCTTCGCCACCGACGTCACCGCGATCCTGTTCGGCGACGTGCTGGCCGTGACCCGCGCCGACCTCGGCGGCCTGGCGATCGCGGTCGCCGTCGCACTGGTGGTCGCCGCCGTGTTCCACCGACCGTTCACGGCACTGGCCTTCGACGTCCGCAAGGCCGCGACGCTCGGCCTGCATCCCCGCCTCGCCGAGGTGGTCCTCATCGGCCTGGTCACGCTCGCCGTCGTGGCGTCCTACCGCGCGGTGGGGACCCTGCTGGTCGTCGGACTGCTGCTCGCGCCCGCCGCAGCGGCCCGCGCCTGGACGAAGCACGTGGCCTCGACGATGCTCCTCGGTGCGGTGCTCGGTGTCGTCGCCGTGCTGGTCGGGCTGCTCGTCTCGTGGCACGCCGGCACCGCCGCCGGCGCGAGCATCGCGGCCGTCGCCGTCGCGGGGGTCGCCCTGTCCCGCGCCACCGCCGCCGTCGTCCGCGGGGTCGCGCGCACCACCGCACGGAGCGACGCACACCCCGTCGACCACCCCGTCCGAGCACCAGCACGAGAGGCACCATGAACCACGACCCGACCACCGACCGCGCGAACACACGACTCCGGACGACACGACTCCTGGGAGCCGTGGGCCTGACGGCCGGCCTCGCCCTCACCGCCACGGCGTGCTCCACCACCTCGGCGCCGCAGGCCGACGTCACCACCGCGACCACGGCCCCGCACGGGTACGTGGCGGGCGCGACCGAGTCCCAGGAACCCCAGCTGGGCCTCCTGGCCGTCGCCGCGACCGGCGAGACGGCGCTGCACGACCTGCTCACCGGCGAGACGACCGACCTGGACCGCGTCGACGCGGCCGAGCACGCCGCGACCGACGGCCGGTTCCTCGTGACGAGCGACGGCGACCGCACCACGGTCGTCGACGGCGGCTCCTGGACCGTCGACCACGGCGACCACACGCACTACTACGCCGCAGAGCCGCGCGTCGTCGGGACGCTCGAGGGCGGCGGCCCGGTCCAGGTGCACTCCTCGGAGACGATGACCACGATCGCCTGGCCGGAACGCGGCGAGGCGGTGGTGCTCGACCGCGCGGCACTCGGGCAGGGCGAGCTCGACGAGACCGCACGACTGGACGCAACCGTCCTGCTGCCGCTCGGCGAGCACCTGGTGGCCGCCGAGGGCGACACCGTCCACGTCCTCGATGCCGACGGAGAGCGGACGGGGTCGACCGGAGCCGGACAGCCCTGCACCGACCCGGCCGGCGGGATCGTCACCCGCGCCGGCGCCGTGGTGGGGTGCGCCGACGGAGCCGTCGTCGTCGACGAAGCCGGCGGGACCTCGTTCGTCGCGCTGCCGGACGACGCCGAGCGACCGACCGACTTCGCCGCGCGGGCCGGCCGCCCCACGGTCGCCGGACTCGCGGGCGACACCGGGTTCTGGCTGCTCGACGTGCGGGAACGCGCGTGGCAGCACGTCGCGACCGAACGGCCACTGCGCGCCGTGGTCGCCGTCGACGACCAGGACGAGCACGTGGTCGGGGTCGACGACACCGGCCGGGTCGTCGTCGTGACCGCGTCCACCGGTGCCGTCGCGACCACCGAGCCCGTGGTGGACGGCGACACCGCGCCGCTGCTGCAGCTCGACGCGCAGCGCGCCTACGTGGCCGACCCGACGAGTGCCGTCGTGCACGAGATCGACTTCGCGGACGGCGCCCGCGTGGCCCGGACCATCGAGTTGCCGTTCGCGCCCGTCGCCTTCGCCGAGGTGGGACGGTGAGCGGGAGCACGCCCGTCCGGCGCACCGCGCGGACACTGACCGCGGCGCTCGTCGTCGCAGCCGTCGCCGTCACCACCGCCGGCTGCACCACCGCCGGCTCGGACCGTCCACTCGTCGCCGTGACGACGAACATCCTGGGCGACGTCGTGACCGAGGTCGTCGGGGACCGGGCCGACGTCATGGTGCTCATGCCGCCCGGTGGCGATCCGCACTCGTTCGAGGTCTCCGCGCAGCAGGCGGCTCGACTCCGGAGCGCGGACCTGGTGGTCGAGAACGGCCTCGGGCTCGAGGAAGGGGTGGCCCACCACGTCCGCGCCGCGGCCGACGACGGCGTACCCGTGTTCACCGCCGGCGACACGATCGACACCCTGGAGTGGACCACCGACGACGACAGCGGCCCCGATCCGCACTTCTGGACGGACCCCGCGCGGATGGTCGACGTGGTCGAGGCCCTCGACGACGAACTGGACGCCGTCGGCATCGACGCACCCGGCACCGAGGCCTACACCGACCGGCTCGATGCCCTCGATGCCGACATGACCGCCGCGTTCGACACCGTCCCCGCCGATCGCAAGGCCCTGGTGACGAATCACCACGTGTTCGGGTACCTCGCCGACCGCTACGGGTTCCGGGTGGTGGGGGCCGTGATCCCGAGCGGCACGACCCTGGCGTCCCCGAGCGCCGCCGACCTGCGTGACCTGGCGGACGCGATCGAGCAGGCGGGCGTCCCGACGATCTTCGCCGACGCCTCGCAACCTGCACGCCTGGCCGAGGTCCTGGCGGAGGAGGTCGACGTGCAGGTGTCGATCCGCTCGCTGGCGACCGAGTCCCTGACCGAGGACGGCGCGGCGTCGACCTACCTCGGGATGATGCGCTCGAACACCGAGGCGATCGTCGACGGCCTGACGACTCCGATTTCTAATTGAGAATGAGAATCAGTACAGTGATGTCCATGACCAGAACCAAGACCCTCCGCGCCGCGGCACTGCCGACCGCGCTGCTCGGTGCCGCAGCCCTGGCCCTGACCGGGTGCGCCACCAACGCCGCCGACGCCGAGCGGACCTCGACCCCGAAGGCCGACGGCACCCGCATCACACTCACCTACGACGGCGGCCTGCTCGTGCTCGACCAGGACCTGCGGGTCGTGGCCGACGACGCCGTCGACGGCTTCACCCGCGTGAACCCCGCCGGCGACGGCCGCCACGTGCTCGTCACGGTGCCGGAGGGCTTCCGGGTGCTCGACACCGCGGCGGACCCGGCCCTGACCGACGCGGTCTTCCCGGCCGACACCGGCGGGCACGCCGTCGTGCACGGCGACCGCACCGCCCTGTTCGCCGACGGCACCGGCGACGTGACGACCTTCGACAACACCGAGCTCGACGGCGACGCCCTGCCCGAGGTCGAGACCACCGAGTCCGAGGCCGCCCACCACGGCGTCGCGATCGAGCTCGAGGACGGCACGCTCCTGACGACCATCGGCACCGAGGAGAGCCGCTCCGGCGTGCGCGCCCTGGACGCCGACGGCGAGGAGATCACCCGGTCCGAGCAGTGCCCGGACGTGCACGGCGAAGGTGCCGTCACGGGTGAGGTCGCGGTGTTCGGCTGCACCGACGGCGCCCTCGTCTACACCGACGGCGCGTTCGAGAAGCTCGACGCCCCCACCGAGTACGGCCGCACCGGCAACCTGTTCACCACGGACACGTCATCGGTCGCGGTCGGCGACTACAACGACGACCCGGACAGCGAGGGCTACCTGCTCGACCAGATCGCCCTGATCGACGCAGCTTCGGGGAAGTACACCGTCGCGGACATGCCCGACGGCGTCGGCTTCACGTTCCGCGACCTCGCACGCGGCCCCGGCGACGAAGCGGTGGTGCTCGGTGACGACGGCGCCCTGCACACCTTCGACGAGACCACCGGCGACCAGCTCGACTCGTTCCCCGTGATCGACGCGTGGGAGGGCCCGGCCGAGTGGCAGGACGCCCACCCCGCCGTGAAGGTCGCGGGCGACATCGCCTACGTCACGGACCCCGCCGAGCAGAAGGTGCACGCGGTCGACCTGACCACCGGGAAGGTCGTCGCCTCCAGCGACGAGCTACCGGGCGTGCCCAACGAGATCGCGGTCGCGTAGCGCTCTGCAGGCGACCACCCGCGGACGGGAGGCCCGGTGCCAGCTGGCACCGGGCCTCCCGTCCGTCCTGGGGTCGCGTCAGCCCTGCGGCGGCGAGTAGAACTGCAGGTCGTTGCCCTCGCTGTCCTTGAACGGGACGATCTTGCCCCACGGGTGCTCGCTGATCTCGCCCTGCACGTCCGCACCGCGCTCGCGGATGCTCGCCAGCTCGTCCTCGATCGACCCGTCCGGCTGGAACGTGACGACCGCTCCCCCGCCGCTCGACGGGCTCGCCGACTCACGGCCGTTCAGACCGATCATCAAGCCGTTCGCGTCGATCTCGCTCCAGTCGTCGGACTCGTCCGTGACCGTCAGCCCGAGGGTGTCGCGGTAGAACGCGACCGCCCGCTGCATGTCGGTGACCGGGACCCATACCGCTGCGACTCCGCTTGCCATGGTGCTGCCTTCCGTCGGTGTTGCCGTACGGCGGAGCGTAGGCAGCGGGGCATGCGGGCCGACTCAGCAGGATCACCGGCGTTCGGAAATCGGATGTCCCCTGCAATCCGACTGCGCATCGGCCCCGAATCCCCTGTGCGCAACATCCGTGGCGCGATCGACAAGAGAGGTCTCACCATGACCAGCAACGCAGCAACCGCTCGCAACCGCACCGGCTCGACGTGGACCCAGAAGGGTGCGCTCCTCTTCGGTGTCGTCTTCCTGATCGTCGGCATCGCCGGCTTCATCCCGGGACTCACGATGGACATGGGCTCGATGTCGATGGCGGGCCACGGCTCCATGGCCCTGCTCCTGGGCCTGTTCCAGGTGTCGGTCCTGCACAACATCGTGCACCTGCTGTTCGGCATCGTCGGACTCATCGCAGCCCGTTCGGCGTCGGGCGCTCGCCTCTACCTGGTCGTCGGCGGCATCGTCTACGCGGTCCTGTTCGTCTACGGTCTGTTCACGGCCGGCATGGCGGACCCCGCGAACTTCGTCCCCCTGAACAGCGCGGACAACGTCCTGCACGCGTTCCTCGCCGTCGCGATGATCGTCCTCGGCTTCGTGCTGCCGCGCATCGGCGCGCGCACGCGCTGACAGTCGTCCGTCGTCTGACGCATTCGCGCCCCCTGGCGGGCATCGCGCCCATGTGAGTCGGGGCGCGATGCCCGCGCAGGGGCGCGGTGCGCGGCGGCGGCGCTCCACACGTCCACCAACCCGCGGCGTACTGTCCGACGCATGCCCGCTCTCATCGACACGTTCACCCTGTCCAACGGCCTGCACATCCCGAAGATCGGCTTCGGCACCTGGCAGATCCCGTCCGGTTCCGACGCGTACGACGCCACGAAGACCGCGCTCGACCTCGGCTACCGCCACATCGACACCGCCCTGGCCTACGGCAACGAGGCGAGCGTCGGCGAGGCCGTCCGTGACAGCGGCATCCCCCGCGACGAACTCTTCATCACCACGAAGCTGCCGGCCGAGGTCAAGACCGCGTCCGGCGCCCGCGACGCCTTCGAGGAGTCCAGCCGCAACCTCGACCTCGGACACGTCGACCTGTACCTGATCCACGCGCCCTGGCCCTGGAGCGACATGGGCTCCGACCACCGCGACGGCAACGTCGAGGTGTGGAAGGTCTTCGAGGAGCTCTACGACGCCGGCCGCACCAAGAGCATCGGTGTCTCGAACTTCGCCGTCGCCGACCTCGAGGACCTGCTCGGCCGCACCGACGTCGTCCCGCACGCCAACCAGATCCGCTGGTTCATCGGCAACACCCAGGACGAGACGACCGCCTTCGACCGCGAGCACGACATCCTGACCGAGGGCTACTCGCCGCTCGCCACGGGTGGCCTGCTCGAGAACGAGCAGATCGCCGAGATCGCGGCGAAGTACGACAAGTCCGTCGCCCAGGTCGCGATCCGCTACCTGCTCGAGAAGGACGTCCTGCCGCTGCCGAAGTCCACGACCCCGTCGCGCATCGCCGCGAACGCCGACGTCGACTTCGTGCTCTCCGCCGACGACGTGGCCGCGCTCGACGCGCTCGAGGACACCACGAACTGACGCGACCCGACATCCGGCGACACGGGAACACCGCAGCCCCGTTGCCGGTTGCACCACACGGTGCCGCAGCCAGCGGCACGACGACCTCAGGAGGCCACCATGACCACCACCGAAACCGCCATCCTCGCCGGCGGCTGCTTCTGGGGAGCGCAGCAGCTCCTCCGTCGCCGACCCGGCATCGTCAGCACCCGCGTCGGCTACTCGGGTGGCGACACCCCGAACGCGACGTACCGCAACCACGGTGACCACGCCGAGGCTGTCGAGATCGTCTTCGACCCGTCGGAGATCTCGTACCGCGACCTGCTCGAGTTCTTCTTCCAGATCCACGACCCGTCGACGAAGGACCGTCAGGGCAACGACGTCGGCCGTGCCTACCGTTCGGCGATCTTCTTCAGCTCGCCCGAGCAGGAGCAGGTCGCGCGCGACACCATCGCCGACGTGGACGCGTCCGGCATCTGGCCCGGCAAGGTCGTCACCGAGGTCGAGCCCGCGGGCGACTTCTGGCAGGCCGAGGAGGAGCACCAGGACTACCTCGAGAAGTACCCCGCCGGGTACACGTGCCACTTCGTGCGTCCGGGTTGGAAGCTCCCGCACCGCGACGAGGCGACCGCGGCGGTCTAAAAGCGACAGGCCATGAGACGGGAGGGACGGTGCCAGCTGGCACCGTCCCTCCCGTCTGCTCTTGGGTCACGCCCACTGCATCCGGCGTGCGTCAGCCGCGCGGTACCAGTGCGTCGATCGCCGCCAGCTCCTCGTCGGTGAGCGGGGCGCCCGCGAGCGAGTCGAGCGTGCCGTCCAGCTGACGGACACTCGATGCCCCGACCAACGCCGACGTGACGGCCGGCTGCCGGAGCACCCACGTGATCGCGAGCTGGGCGAGCGTCTGCCCGCGCGCCGCGGCGATGTCGTTGAGAGCCCGCGCCGTGGTCAGGTACTCGTCGTCGATGCGGTCCGCACCGAACCAACGGCCCTCGGCGGCACGTGAACCCACCGGCACCGAACCGTCCAGGTACCGGTCCGTCAGCAGCCCGCCGGCCAGCGGCGAGAACACGATCGCACCCGTCCCGAGTCGCGTGAGCTCGTCGAAGAGCCCGTCCTCGGGGACCCGGTCGAACATGTTGTAGCGCGGCTGGTGGATGAGCAGGTGCATGTTCTCGGCGGCGAGCGCCTCGGCTGCCGCGGCGGTCTGCTCCGGGTCGTAGTTCGAGATGCCGGCGTACAGCGCCTTGCCCGAACGGACCGCGGTCACGAGGGCGCTGACCGTCTCCTCGATGGGGGTCTCGGGGTCGGGACGGTGCGAGTAGAAGACGTCGACGTAGTCGAGCCCGAGGCGCCGGAGCGACTGGTCGAGCGACGCGAGCATGTACTTGCGGGAGCCCCGGTCGCCGTACGGGCCCGGCCACATGTCGTAGCCGGCCTTCGTCGACACCACGATCTCGTCGCGGTACGGACGCAGGTCCGACTCGAGGATGCGGCCGAACTGCTCCTCGGCCGACCCGGGAGGCGGACCGTAGTTGTTCGCCAGGTCGAAGTGGGTGATCCCGCGGTCGAAGGCGTGCAGCACGATGTCGCGCTGCGTCGCGAGCGCCCGGTCGGCGCCGAAGTTGTTCCACAGGCCGAGGGAGATGCGCGGCAGCTTGAGGCCACTCCTCCCCACGCGCTGGTACGGGAGCTGCTCGTAGCGGTCGGCGGCAGGCAGGTGGACGTCAGGCATCGTTGCTCGATCCGGGTCGGGGACTTGGCCGTTGTCGACGCTAGCGGATGACGGGCGGGCGGCACGGTGCGGCGTCGGCTGAGCAGGACGACCTTCACCGGGACGACACGCGTGGTTCGGCGTCCGTGCGGCTGTGCAGGACAGGATGGGGGACGAACCGATCGACGGACCGTCGACCGGTGGGCAGTGAGGGAGACACCGTGGACACAGCGCCGTACTCGCAACCGCTCCGGGAGTACATCGAGCAGCTCCGGACCGAGGGCTACAGCGTCGCGGACGGACACACTGCCGACCCGGACCTCATCGACCCGCACGGCAACCCCGTCCTCACGTGGCGCGACGACTACCCGTACGACGAGCGTCTGCCGCGTGACGAGTACGAGTACTCGAAGTACCAGCTGCAGATCGAGCTACTGAAGTGCCAGTACTGGCTCGAGGACACCGGGCAGAAGGTCGTCGTGCTGTTCGAGGGGCGCGACGCCGCGGGCAAGGGCGGCACCATCAAGCGGTTCACGGAACACCTGAACCCCCGGACCTCGCGCGTGGTGGCGCTCAGCAAGCCGAGCGAGCGGGAGCGCGGCGAGTGGTACTTCCAGCGCTACGTGCAGCACCTGCCGTCGGCCGGCGAGATGGTGCTGTTCGACCGTTCCTGGTACAACCGCGCCGGCGTCGAACGGGTGATGGGCTTCTGCGACGACGACGAGTACGAGTCGTTCATGACCCAGGTGCCGCAGTTCGAGCGGATGCTCGTCGACTCCGGCATCCACCTGACGAAGTTCTGGTTCTCGGTCACGCGCCGCGAGCAGCGCACCCGGTTCGCGATGCGGCAGCTCGACCCGGTCCGCCGGTGGAAGTTGTCCGACATCGACCTGCTGTCGCTCGACCGCTGGGAGGACTACACCGAGGCGAAGAACGCCATGTTCACCCGCACCGACAAGCGGTACGCGCCGTGGACCATCGTGCGGTCGAACGACAAGAAGCGCGCCCGCCTGAACGCGATGCGGTACTTCCTGACGCAGTTCGACTACCCGGACAAGGCCGTCGACGTGATCGGCAAGCCGGACCCGCTCATCGTGCGGCGCGGCAAGCGGGACGTCGACATCGAGTGAGCGGACCGTCAGGAGTCGTCACTCGGGCGTAGGGGTTCCGTCAGGGCACCTTCCCCACTGCCCGACCACGCGGGAACGTGTCCGGTGTGACACTGACAGCGATCATGCCGACGCTCCGTGCGTCCCTGCCGGATCCGATGGACCCGGTCCTGTGGCCGGCCCACACCGTGGCGACCACCGACGACCTGGTCGTCGCCGCGATCTCGATGGTCCGGCTCGCCGACCTGACCGGCACCCCGAGCGTCCACACCGCGGAGCAGTCGCCGCCGCGCTACCGCCCCCGCGGCTGGACCCCTCGAGATGTCAGCGTCGCGGTCGCGTCGGTGACCCGGGTGCGACGGCCGCGCACCGGGGTGGTGCTCCTGGAACTGGACGCGGTCCTGCCGACCTGCGCCGTGCTCGACCAGGTGCGCCTGATCGGACGCCGGAGCACCGCTCCCCTCGCCACGATGTACGTCGTCACCCGATGTGACGGTCAGGCCGACGGTCCGTTCCACCGCCTCCCGGCTCCGCTGCCGGCCGACGTCCGCGATGGCGACCTGGTCTGCTTCCCCTGCCTGACGACCGTCCGGCACCGGGACGTCGAGCCCGTCCGCGCCGAGCTCCTGCCGGTGGGACGGTGACCACGGCGACGTCGGTCCGCGACCGTCTGCTCGAGGGGCCGCACCTGTGGGGGCGGTACACGATCCGGCCGGTGGGACGCACGATGTGGACCTCGCGGACACTCGTCGTGTTCCCGCCCGGGACGAACACGAGTGAGCGCCTGCTGCTCCGGGCGTGGCACGTGTGGCCCGCCGTCGGGGCGTTCTCCGCGCTCGTGGTCGTGGTCCTGGCGGTCTCGGTACCGGCGGCGGGCATGCCCGTCGGGCTCGCGCTGTACGCCGCGGGGTTCGTCGTCCTCGGCCGGGCCACCAGGCGGCTGCGGCCACGGGTGCGCTCGATCACCGTGACCACGTTCCTGGGCAACGGTCGGCCGGAGGTGCACGGCGACGAGCGGCTCCTCGCCGGGTCGCTCGACGCGCTCTCGATCCTGGAGCGGGCGGTGCGGGCGCACCGGCTCGAGCCCGTCGACTTCGAGCTCATCTGGGCGGACGTGTGGGCTGCACTGCCGGAGCAGCCGCCACGGGCGGCAGCAACGTCGTGTTAGGTTGTGCGCAATTCAACTGAGCACAATCGATCACACGTACTCGGTAATCCTCGCGAAAGGCGCCCACCCGATGACCTCCCGTCGCACTCCTCGTTCGACCAAGCCCCGCACCGTCGTCCGCATCCTGCTGGGAGCCGCCATGACCTGGGCCGGCATCAGCCACCTCACCGTCGCACGTCAGGAGTTTCGGGCCCAGGTCCCCGAGTTCGTCCCGCTGGACCCGGACGTCACGGTCCTGGCATCGGGCATCGCGGAGATCTCCCTCGGAGCCGCCCTGGTGCTGCTGGTCCGCCGGCAGGCCACCGTCGGGTGGGTCGCCGCGGTGTTCTTCACCGCGATCTTCCCCGGCAACATCGCGCAGTGGATGCACCACCGTGACGGCTTCGGCCTGGACACGGACACCAAGCGGTTCGTCCGGCTCCTGTTCCAGCCCGTGCTGATCGCCGTCGCGCTCTGGGCGACGAACGCCCTCCGCAAGCGCCGCTGAGCCGGACTACCGCAGCGGCACGATCCCCTGGGACCCGCGCGGGAACGTGGCGAGGACCTCCTCCGGGATGTTCAGGTGCTGCGACACCAGCGACGGCGGCAGGTGTGCGAGCCAGTTCGCCAGCGAGACCTCCTCGTAGCGGTCGCTGCGGAACGTCTCCACGTAGACGAGCGGCTCGTCACCGGTGTTCTCGACGTAGTGCCCGAGGTTCCGCTTCACGACACCGACGTCACCGGCCCTGAAGTCCATGGTGTTGGCGTGGGGGCCGGTGTTGAAGACCGTCATGCGGCCCTGGCCCTTCAGGTAGTACTGCCACTCGTCGGCGTTCGGGTGCCAGTGCAGCTCCCGCATCGAACCGGGCTCCACGACCGTCAGCGCCGCGGCGACCGTCTTCGCGCCCGGGAAGTTCGTGCTGTCCGCGATCCGGATGCTGCCGCCGCTGTTCTCGAACCGCGGGGCCGTCTTGCCCATCCGGAAGATCACGGGCTCGGTCCCGCCCCACTCGACACCGGCCGCCAGCTGGTCCCGTTCGAGCTCACCGGGGACCTCGCCGGGGAAGATCCAGAGGTCGTGGAGCGGGAGGTCCGTGAACGCCTCCTGCGCGACGCCGAAGTTCTTCGCCAGCACGTCCGGCGGCGTGTGCGCGAACCAGTCAGTGAGCAGGAGCGTGTTGCTCTCGGACTGCTCACCGCTGTCGAACGCCAGGACGAACTCGGCCCCGTCCGGCCCGAGGCCCTGCAGGGAGTGCGGGAGGCCCGCGGGGAAGAACCAGAGGTCGCCCTCGAACACGTCCTCGACGCTCGGAAGGCCCTCGCGGCTCAGGGTCGTGACGCGGCACCCGCCGCGGGTCATCAGTGCCCACTCGGCGGTCTGGTGCCAGTGCAGCTCCCGGATGCCCCCGGGCTCCAGGTACATGTTCACGCCCGCGATCTCGTCGGAGATCGCGAAGTCGGACTGGGTCAGTTCACGAGCCCAACCGCCGCGCTGGACTCGTCGGGGCGAGATGTTGAACGAGGACCAGAAGAAGGCCTGTGTGCTGATGTCGGTCGCCGGCGCGTTCAGCTGGCTCGGGAACTGCGCCGCGAGCGCCGGGTTCTGCGGACCCGTCATCGTGTTCGCAGTGGGGTCGTCCGCGATGTTCACGAGCCCTTCCTGCGGGAGGTCTGGATCGCCGACGGACGGTGTCTCGTGGTGGGGCGGGGTGGGCTGGTCGGTCATCGTCTGCTCCTTCGCTCTCGGATGCGCGTCGAGACCATCGGACCAGGAGCCGTCGGCGGCCTCTAGCGTCATTCGACGCGATCGTGCTCCAGCGCTCGTCGCTGCTCCAGCGCTCGTCGCTGCTCGGTGAGCGCGTCGCTCAGCACGTCCGCCAGGAACGTCGAGCCGGACACGCGCGCGATGAACGCCCGCCCCGTCACCGTCAGCTCGCCCCGGTGCACGGCGTCGACGACGATCTCGCGCACGGCCTCGCGGCGACCCGCGGGGAGCGCGGCGAGCACGCGGTCGGCCTGTTGCAACAGTTCGGTCTGCATGTCACTCCTCGGCACGAGGGGCGCGCCCACCACGGCACGCGCCCCTCGGGTCCGTGAACGCCTACTGCTTCAGGAAGGCGAGGATGTCGGGGTTGATGACGTCCGCGTGGGTCGTCAGCATCCCGTGCGGGTACCCCTCGTAGATCTTGAGGGTGGCGTTCTGCAGGAGCTCGGCCTGCTTGATCGAGGCGGCCTTGTACGGCACCACCTGGTCGTCGTCGCCCTGCGTGACGAGCACCGGGACCGAGATGGCCTTGAGGTCCTCGGTCTGGTCGGTCTCGGAGAACGCCTTGATCCCCTCGTAGTGCGCCAGCGCACTGCCCGTCATCCCCTGCCGCCACCAGTTCGCGACCACCGGAGCGGACACCTCGGCGCCCTCGCGGTTGAACCCGTAGAACGGCCCCTCGGCGACGGCCTGGTAGAACTCGGCGCGGTTCGCGGCGAGCGCGCTCCGGAAACCGTCGAGCACCGCGATGGGCGTGCCCTCCGGGTTGTCGTCGCTCTGCAGCATGATCGGGGGCACGGAGGACACCAGGACCACCTTCGCGACCCGGCCCTGCGGCTCGCCGTACTTCGCGACGTACCGGGCGACCTGGCCGCCACCGGTGGAGTGCCCGATGTGGATCGCGTTCTGCAGGTCGAGGTGCTGCACCAGCGCGTCCGTGTCGCTGGCGTAGTGGTCCATGTCGTGACCGGTCCCGATCTGCGACGACCGGCCGTGACCGCGACGGTCGTGGGCGATCACCCGGTAGCCGTTCGCCAGGAAGAACAGCATCTGCGCGTCCCAGTCGTCGGAGGACAGCGGCCATCCGTGGTGGAACACGATCGGCTGGGCGTCCTGGGGCCCCCAGTCCTTGTAGTAGATCTCTGCACCGTCGCTCGTGGTGACGAACGCCATCTTGCACCTCCGTGAGTCGTTGCTCCACCTGGTTCGCGGGCTGGCCGCTGCCTTCCGTCCGGCGGAAGGTCGAAGCAGGCTCACGCTACGGTCGCGGCGCGGTCGGGCGCTTGGGTCATTCATCTCGATCGGCGTCGAGCGTGGTCCGCAACGTGCTCCGGAAATGCAGAAAACCCCCGCGGGAACGGGGGTTTTCTGAGAAGTGGCGGTACCGGTGGGATTTGAACCCATTGGCAAGCCGTCGAGTGATCCCCGCTGAGGGTCCGATCCCTGCGAACACGGGGACCAACCCGACCGGTCGGGCCAAGCTAAGCCACGTCAAGCCAAGTGGCGATGCACCAGAATGCACCACGAGAGAACCTCCATAAGCTGCCATGAGGCAGCCGCGATCGCATGCGGTCGGCCTCGACGGGCGTCCGTATAGCGTCCGATCATCGAGACTGCTTGCGGACCACCGTCCGTGAGATCGGTTGGTGGAGTGTGGCACTCGGCGTGCGTCGCCCTTGGTCGCGTCGCTGTCTAAAGTTCCAGTAAATTAACGGACATGTTCAACATGAAAAATAAGGATAGTTCGGTTGTTCAGGTTGCGGCCGTCATGGCTGGGGCGGCGCTGCTGGGAGCGATCGCGTTGCCCACGTCAGCGTCGGCGTCGACTCCGGACGGCGTTGGGGCGACCTCGGGGGGCTCCGCGGTCATCATTGGCGGGGAGGGCACGCGGGTGATCGTTGATGACACGGTCGGCAACGGCATGCTCCGCACGACGAAGAAGGTCGGTGGGGGCGTGTGGATTTACGGGATCGGCGGCGGAAACTCGTATTCGTACTACGACCACAGCAAAAAGACCCATAAGTCCACTGCCTGTTCGGGCTACGACACGAGCTGCAACTACTCGGGGTGGACAAAGAAGGGCACACGGTCGGTGGCGAAGATCGGCCGGACGAACAGTGGCAACACCGCGTACTGGAACGTGAAGTAGTTCCGGTGGGGGTGGCTTCGGGCATAGTCCGGGTGGCCGCCGTATTGGCGGCTGCTGTGGTGTCGTTGCTGATCGGTTTCGCGGTGCTGAGCGTGCATGACACGCAATCCGTCGCAACGGTTCGCTCGGCACTGATATTGACCCAGTCTGACCAGGCCACCCCCGTTCCTCAGCTGCTTGAAGAAGCAGCACGCCGGCACCACGGGAACTTCTACCGGATCCGGCAGGACCCAACGGGGAAGGTACCAACGCGGACCCTCGCTCCGATCATCGGAGATCAGGCGGCTTACGATCGCGCATTCCCGTCCGGGCAGTATGCCCGCTTCGATACGAGCATCACGACGAAGATCGAGTCGATCCGGCACGATGTGCGGGCCACCGGGTACCTGTCGACGCTGCCGCCCCAGGAACTCCAGGAGGTAGCGTCCGAGCTTGCGGCTTCCGGTGTCGAGGTGCGAGTGGAGTCGGTTGGTTGGTTCGGTCTCCTGCGGTACATGATCGGATTTACCCCCGCGGTGATTACAGGGGTGGCTGCGGTCTTGGCGGCGTTTCTGGCGGGGTTCGCACGGGCGGCCACGCACGCCCAGCAGACCGCGATCGCACGGACGCTCGGGAGACGGGCACCGTTCGCGTGCGACCTCGGGATGTCCGGATTGCTGTCCGTCGGCGCCTTCGCAGTCCTTGGTACCGCGGCCGTGTTCCTGCTCCGCTGGTACAACGGCGGGAATCAGCTCAGCTCCTACCTCACCATCAGCGCCGTGGTGCTGGGTGTGCTGTTGACGGCGTTCGCAGCTGGGATGTGCCTGCCGGGGCTGCTGCCGGAGCGCTTGCGGTTCCGTGCGGCGTACTGCGGGTGGCGGCCGTGGTCCCGCGGCCGCCCGGTGGTCGCAGCGGTCCAGGTGCTGGCAGTGACGGTGGTCGTGTTCCTCCTTACGCAGGCCGTGGTCTCGATGGTCGCGTTGCAGTCGGTGCGCGAGAGCCGGCCGGACTGGCGCGCGTGCGCGGCGTGCACGACGACGATCTTCCAGGGATATGACGGCCCTGGCGCTCTCGACGACGCCGTCCGCCCGTTCGCGTCGGCAGTGCGTGAGCTTGATGTAGTCGGCGGGGTTGTCCTCAGTTGGGTTCCCGGTGCTGATCGCGGCCACCGGTACACGCCGGGAGATCCCGAATCGAACGTGATCGTGGCGAACCCGGAGTTCATCGCCCGATCCAACGGGCGACTCCCAGACCCGCTGCATGGTGCCACCGGCCCTGGGGAGTGGGGTCTTCTCGTGCCTGAGGACCGCAGCACCGAAGTGACCTCCATTGCCGCGGCGTGGCAAGAGTCGTTCCGGACACCGCTCGGGGATGTTCCAAACCGAGCAACCCCGAAGCGGCCACACATCGCCACCTACTCACCGGGGCAGGTCTTCAACTACGGCCGCACCGATTTCCGGGTCGATGTGTACTCGGACTCACCCGTCATCGTCGCCGTTCCGGCAACAGCCGGGCTCGTGGACGATGACTCCTACTTCGCCGCCGGCACCTCAGGGAACCTCCTCTTCACCGGAGACGAGGCCACCACCCGGCACGCCCTGCATGCGGCTGGCGTCAGCAGCTCCGTTTACGTCACCGACCGCTTCGCCGAACAAGTCGGCCGAGGCGTGCAGGCCGCACAAGCAAAACTTCCTCTCGCCCTGATCGGGGGGATAGTCGGGCTCCTTGCCGTATTCGGTGTGCTCATCATTCGAACGCGCGCCCACCTGCAGACACACCGAGACCGCCTCCTGTTCTCCGTCACCCATGGCCACTCGCCGGTGCGCACACACTTGCGGATGCTCCTCGAGACCATGGCGCTGCTCGCCTGTACAGGAGGCGCAATTCTCATCGGCCTCCGAAGCGGCCTGACCGGGCCCGACATGCTCCCCACCACGCTGGGGATCGTCTTCGCCGCAGTCGGAGCCGTGGTGCTCGCATCCGTCGCGATCATCACCGTCCGAGCCTCTACCCCGAAGGAGCTGACCAGGCATGCCCGCTAGCCGGCCCGCAGTATCGATCACCGCACTTGAACACGCGCTTGAGGGACGGGAGCTGTTCGGCGGTCTCGATCTCACCATCCAATCCGGCACGGTGCATGCACTGGTTGGGGCGTCCGGAGTCGGGAAGTCGACGCTTCTGCGGATGATCGGCGGACTCCAGCGCCCACACGGAGGCAGCATCCGCTCCCTCGAGCATGACGTCACCACGCTGCGTGGCGCGAAGCTCCGCCGGTACCTCCGCAACGACATCGGGTTCGTGTTCCAAGACGCCGGGCTGATCGAGCAGTGGACGGTCCGGAGGAACCTGCACGCCGCCGCGAAGGCCGCCTCCGACCATCCGACATCGCCGCCCATGACGATCGAGGCAGCAATTGACCGGCTCGACCTCCCGCGGACGCTCCTTGGTCAACGAGCGGCAGAGCTCAGCGGAGGCGAACGCCAACGCGCCGCCATCGCCCGGATCCTCGTCCGCAAGCCCCCGCTCGTTCTGCTGGATGAACCCACCGCAGCGCTTGACGGCCGCCGAACGACACTCATCAACGAGATCGCGCACGAACTCGTCGACCAGGGAGCAACGATCGTGGTCGCATCCCACGACGAGCACCTCCTCCAATCAGCCGACGAGAGAACATCGATCATGACCCACTGACCACATGTGCTTCATCATGGGCAGTCGGAGACCCGACCCCGGATCACGCATGATCATGTGATCAGAAGCATGCAGGCCAGCGTGAACAACCACACCGGTGCGACTTGGCTCGTACGCCGAAGGACCGGCTGGCGGGACGGAATGCGCTTCGAGCACGCACCCGGACCTGCGCTTCGCGTGACAGCTATTGACTTTGGCTTGGATTGGCAGAATCAGCAGTGGGATGCGGATAGCCAGAAACGTCTTCTAGCCGCTCGGGTGCGCCAGCAATCTTCGGAATGCGCGCGTACCAGCGGTGTGTGGTCACTCTGAGGCGCTCCGCGACTTGGGGCTCATGACCCGCGTAGTCAATGAAGCGGAAGACGCCATATTGCGTGACCTTGTTCGCGAGCACGAGTATCGCGGACATCGCGTCAGCATCTGGGAACGAGAATTTTTGGCCGTCGAGCTCGACCGAGACTCGCAACTCCACAGATGGCCACATCTTCCCGTGTGCTGACCCGGCTGATGCACGCCAGAGGCGCTCCACTCGTTCTGGGTCGCCTAGGTCCGCCATGGGAGCTTTACTGCGCACCTCATTAGCAGCGGCCGTGACGAGGGTCAGATAGCTCGGGTCACTGATCTTGACGCCGTGCTCTTCAAGGATCTTGAGTAGGTCGAGCCGCTGCTGCTTGAGGTCCGCCTTGCGCTGCGGGTCTAGTTCAGCCTTCCTTTGTTCTTCCCAGTCTGCGAGCACGAGCGACAAGTGCCGCCGCAGCACTTCGCGCGGGTCACGCGATGCCATCACCCACACGGCCTGAGATGCAGATTCGAGCGCCGCACGGGCGAGCGTCTGAGCCGGTCGTGCTTCATGGTGCACGACCGCGTCAGGGTGAAGAGTAAGCGGTGCAACGTGGTCGGCCCACAGCCCAAGGTGTTCGAGAGCGGCCGAGAGGTAGGAGCGACACCATGTCTCGCACGATTCCGGTATGCCCTCGTCGATGGTCTTGAAGGGCGAGCCTGCAACGGCGGCTGGAGTCTCGGTAAGTAGATCCCGTAAGACGCGAGCAGACTGCGCCACCTCCACCCAAGGGCGCGACTGTTCTCGATCAACCGTGATCCGGCCGGCATCAGCGTTCACTGTCTGAACATAGCGCGATGCGCCCCGAGTCTTCTCGTCTTCTTCGGACACGCGCCACTTGTCGGCCGTCCACGGCAAGATGAACCCGTGGCGCTCAACACCGACACCAGCCGTCAGCTCCGAAGCCTTCAGGACCTCCGCGACCTCATCAACGCGGTCAACGGTGCGGATTCGTCTGACGAGTCCAACTTCCTGGAGTGGAAGCGCGACCTGGACCTCACAAAAGCCGCCGGCTGGTTCGCCATCTCCAAGTGCATCATCGGGATGAGTAATCGGCCAGTGCAGAAGGCCTCGCTCGTCTTCGGCGGTTGCGGCTACATGGTCGTTGGCGCTGAGCCGGGCAACACTCCGGGCGTTTTCATCCCCGACCTCGCGCAACTCGAGCCATGGCTGGTGAAGTACCTCGGCAACGACGGTCCCTCCTGGGCCCCGCGGTCCGTGGACTACAACGGGCAGAGCGTCCTTGTCATCACGATCGAACCGCCGAGCGACAGCGACAAGATCCACACGCTGAGGAAGACCTACACACCGGACAGTGGCAAGGGCGGACACCAAGAAGGCACCATCTTCGTTCGGCATCACGCACAGTCAGCGCCGGCGACCACTGCTGACATCCGCGACCTCGAGCAGCGGCTCCTCGCGGGACGGTCCGGCGTCGAAGCGTTCGGCAAGGTCGCAGCGGACTCGCTCGGCGCCGTCCGCGTCCTCAACTTCACCCAAGAATCCGAGGACGCGCGGTACGCCGAAGAGGAGGAAATGGTGCCGCCGCTGAAGACTTCAACCTCCTGGTCGGGGCCCGGCCTGCAAGGCACGGTCGTACCCACGGTCGACCATCACCGACCGGAGGAACGAGACCGGTACGAACGGGAGCGACGACAGTACCTCCGCGACTTCAAGGCGGCACTCCGTCCGTACGCCCTAGACATGGCAGGACGTCGGCACCGAGCGCCCTTCGCGCTGCAGATCACAAACGAGTCCGACACCATCCTCACCGACCTGCAAATCCACGTGGGCCTCCCGGACGATCTCTACGCGTTCGCAACTCCCGGCGACTACCACGTCGAACTACCCAAGCGTCCGAAGAAGCCTTCGTCACTTCTTACCGGGAGTCTCGCCGCGATGTACGGAGGGGGCTTCCGACCGATGGACACATCCCATATGTTCGACCGGTTCTACATCGCCGAGGACCGTCGGTCAGTGACGTTCAGCATCACCGACATCCACCCCCACCGGGCCGAATCGACCGACTCCATCCTGCTGTTTACGAAGCTCAGCGAGATCGGCGCCGGCAACATCGCCGGCGCACGATGGGCCCTGCCGGTGAGCATCACCGCAGCGAACCGATCCGGCCAGTGGCAGGGGTCAGTTCCCGTCTCCGCCGTCGTGGGCGTCCTCGCCGAGGAGAGCCTCCTACCTCCTGTCGGCGCCCCAAGCTGACGCGCTACGCACCGTCCTTCCGCCGGACCAGCAGCCGACCGTCGGCCGCGACTGGGATCAGCGTCTGCAAAACGGTGTGCGGCCGCTGCCGATAAATTGCCTCGTTAGCCGATGGTCATCCGGACGTCTTGCCGCGCTGTTCAGTGACTGGTTCACTCTCTCGTTGGGCCCGGTACACGTTTGTGCGACGGACACGTAGAACATCACCAGTCTGCGCAGCGGTCGTGTCCTTCTGCTCGTACGGGCGCCGCGCGGTGCGAACCTTCGTCCGGCGAGAGTCGCGGGGTGACCACCATGAAGGAAGGCAGCATCCCGTGGCCGTGGCCGTGGCCGTCACCACGACCACGGCTGCCTCAGAGCTGCTCCACTCGCTGCCGGCTCAACGCAGCGGTGACGTTGTCGAGGTCGTCAGGGAACAACGCGGCGTAGGTATCAAGCGTCACCTTCGCTGACTTATGCCCGAGCATGCGTTGCACCACCTTCACGTTCGCTCCGGCGCTGATCGCGAGCGATGCCGCCGTGTGCCGGAGGTCGTGGGGCGTGACGCGCCTGAAGCGCGCGTCGGCATCCATGACGCGCTTCACGGCTTGCGCAAACCATCCCTGCTGCGAGTGGCCTGGACGGAGGAACCCTCCGGTAGGAGATAACCAGAGCCGCTCTTCAGGGTGCTTCCCACAGCACGCCGCGGCGACAGCCTCGTCGAGGAAGTCCGGGTAGGCCACGGCACGTCGTTCGTGGGACTTGACGCTGCCCAGGATGTGCTGTCCGTTCACTTCGGTGACGCCCTCGCGGATGTTGAGGCGTCGGCGAGTGAGGTCGACGTTGCGAACTCGGAGCGCGGTCGCCTCGCCCCACCGGAGGCCCGTGTACGCGAGCACTCGGACCAGATCGCCGTACCGCGCCTGCGACGCAAGTGCTTCGACCTGCTGGTGAGTCAGGAACACCTCGTCGGGGATCGATTTTTTCTTGACGGCGAGTCCTCGCGCAGGGTTCTTGTTCACGCGGTTCTCTTCGATCGCCTCATCGAAGATGCCGGCGAGGAGGTCGCGGGCTCGCGCCACGGACGTGTGAGAGAGGCTCCTGCCGAGTTCGTTCAGCCATACCTGGACGTCCCGTTTGGTGATCCGGCCGACGGCATAGCCGCCCCACTTGGGCTCGACGTGCACGCGCCAACAGCTCTCCACGGAGTGGAAGCTGCTCTCGGTGAGCTTGAACCGGTGGAGCTCAAGCCAGGCCTTCCCGAGCTGACCGACTGTCACTTTCGCGTCGGTCGGATCGATATAGGAACCTCGGAGCTTCGAGGCCTCGATCGTGGTCAAGTACGTTTCTGCGTCGCCCTTGCGGGCGAAGCCTCGATCATGACCCCGCGTCCCATCGGGCTTCGTGTACCAAACTTCGTAGAGCTTCCCGCGGGTCTTCGTCTCGTAAGACTTGATCGTTCCCATCGGTCAGCGCAGCTCGTCGGCGGTGCTGGCGTACTCCTGGTCACGAAGCCATGCTTCAACGGCTTCTGGACGGTACAGCGGGAAGCGTCCAATCCGCACGAATCGAGGGCCGCGCCCATTAGTCCGCCATTCACGCAGGTTGCGCGTGGTGGTGTGCAGCTGAGCAGCAAGCGCGTCTGGAGTGAGCAGATCGTCAAGACGCGGAGCAGAGATGGTTGTGGGCATAGTTTTCCCTCGGAAGTTGTCGCTTCCGAGGGGGCCTTGGCAGCCGAACCCGTTAACAGTTACTTGGCGTACCCACTCGTCGAGCCGTCGTTGACTCTGGTCCCTTTCATGTCATCCGGACCTATCTCGATTCTACCGAGCTCCAACGTGTGTGAAGAGTACGCTTTCCGACCTTTTGCGGAGGGTCGCTTCCGCAGACGCTGGCGCCTCTTCGTCGTCCTCCCGGCTGGCCCGCTCGGTCGTCGCCGGGTCGCGACCCCGAGCGACGATATGAGCGTAATCATTTCGAAAACTGTTCCTGCGCCTCCGCCAGGACCTCGCAAGGACCGGGGAGACCCCGGTCACGACCCCGCGAGCGCTCATGACGCCGGCCTGGAAGGGCGGCTCACAGCCGGTGTCCGAGGGGGAGCAACGCGGAGGATCGGCATCGGCGCAAGGCACCCCCCCAACGCCCCCGACGGGGCGTTGGGGGGCAAGACGCGAAGCGGCGCAGTAAGGGCCCAAGGAGCGCCAGCGACGAAGGGTGAGGGGCACCCGGAGACCGAGCGCAGCGACAGGCTCAGGGGGTCCCGAAGGACTGTCGGCCATGCCGACCGACGAACCAGTTTCCGACGAAGCGCAGCGAGGAGAAAACGCAGGTCGGCGTCAGTCCCCCTTATGCCCTTTTCTCTTGGTCCCTGCATTCGGAGCTTCAGCGACGAATCAGGGTCACAACTGCTGTTGTGATCGGGGGAAACGGGTGGGCACAGCCCCTCTGTGCACAGACCGGAATCCGAAGGACGCGTAGCGCGGGCTGTGCACAGGTCCACCCGTAGCCCCCGGAAAGTCGGGGAAGGGCTGTGCACACGGAAACGGACATGTTGACGCCGTGTGCACAGACCGTCGAGCAACGCGAGGCCAGGTCGCGAAGCGAGCTGTTCACAGCCCCGACGTGGCGGCTCGCGGAGCCGCCCCCTTGGTCTCACAGCAGCGCAGGTCGCAGCATCGCGGAGACCTTCTCTGCGGGTCTCGTGCCGGGCGCGCAGCGCCATCGCGGCGGCCGACGAAGGAGAGCCGGCGCCGCCTTCCGCGTCGTCCGCGCAGCGGACCTCTGGCACGCTCTTCCGATGCCGAATGAGGGCACGACTGTGGAGTGCCCGGCGCCGCTGCAGACTTGTCGCAGCCCTCGTCACGCCACCGCCTCGGGACTGCTCCGGAGCATCGCTCCGGAGCCGCTGCAGACCCCGCAACTGGGTCGGCGCGCGCGGAGCTCCAACACCCGATGCGCCGAGCCCACGGTCGCTACGACCTCGTCCCAGGATCCGCCCCGTGGGCGAGGTCCACCCCGCAGCTGTTGGTGCCAGGTTCATCACCGCACACGGCCCTCAGGCTGCATCGGACCTCCGCTCCCTGAAGCCCTTGGCCAGTCATCGTGGAGCGGATTTCCGCCGCCGGCCGCACTCGCTCGATCGGTCGCGCAGCGCTCGAGGATCAGGGAGGGCCGCCAGGCCCGAGCTGCGTCTGCGTTCCATGCCCAGGGGGCGTAGCCACCGGGGACGGCCCTTGCATCATCAGGCTCCGCCGAACACCCCCGTTCCCCCTCGAGCAGAGGAGATCTCCGCGCCCCAGGTCGTCCCATCAGCGGGGGCGGGGTGCGGCTGTCAACTCGCGACCAGGAACCCGGCTCGCGGTTCCAGCGCCCTTGGTCTCCCGAGCCGGGGACAGGCGCGACCCAGCGCTAGGAAGGAGTCGTCGAGAGGCACGAACGAAGACGACTGACGACGAGCTGGCTGAGCTCCTGGCCCCGGTGAGGATGGGTTCCTGGTCGCGTTCATCGCGCCACGCTCCCGCCCCTTCACCGCCCGTCACGCGGCCTCGATTCCGGGCCGGAGGGCCGGGTCCTGCTGGCCAGTCGACGGCCACGCGGCGGCCACAGGCCGCCCACTCGTGACCGGCTGATGGCCTCCCGCTGACCGACGCGCGGCCACAGATGCGTCTCCGGAGCGTCAGCGACGGCATTCCGATTCCACGTGGGTCAGGTGGCCGTTTCCTGACCAGTTGCCGGTCACCTCATGCCCCGCTGCGGCCCAGTCGTCGCCCTCGTGCCTGATTGGGCTCTCGCACCCTCCCTCCGGAGGGCGTCGGCTGACCATCGGGTGACCACTAGACGGGCCTCTGCCGGCCAGTGGCCGATCCGGGTGAGCGACCGTGATGAATCGGTTCGTCGGAATGCCCGCTGCGACGAACATCGACGCGCTGGTGCGCCACGGCGACGCTGGCACCGCCGCCGAGAGTGACTGCAGCGCAGAGCAGCGCTCGCTCTTGCGAAAGCGAAGATCCCCGCAGCCTGAAGGCTGCGGGGGCCCGGTCGTGCGAAGGCTGGAGGATGAGAGGAGCGCGATCGTCAGATCACGTCGAGGAGCGCCGCTGCGACGAGCCCAAGGCCGATCACTACGGCGAGGCCGCCGCCGAACGCAGCTATGAGTCGGCGCTCCTTCGTGGTGCCCATGGGACGAGCCTGCCACGTCGGCGCGAGGAATTGTCACCGTATGATGCACGCTGTGCGCACACGTCTTGCCGCCGCCTGTGTGGCGGTGGCCTTCTCGGTCACACTCACCGGCTGCATCACGATCAACTCCGGATCGGCGCAGCCCACCGAAGCAACTGCGTCCGTCGATGCACCGTCGGCCAGCCCTGCTGTCGACTACTCCAGCGCGCTCGAGCAGCTCAGCTACGCGATCGGCGCGCTGGCAAAGTCGTCGCAGCCGAACGCCACGGCGGAGGACTGCTCATACACGGCATTCACTGCCAACAGCATGGCCAGCGCGACCCCGGCGCCCCAGTGGCAGGGCACGTACGAGCGCATTACCGCGAACATGCGCAACGTTGGCAGGCTCTGCACCATCGACCCGTCGAGTGCGAGCGCGCGCGCCCTCGCCGCGTCCACGCGTCCAGACGTCGTCGACATCCTGAATCGTGAGAAGTTCCACGGATTGACCGACTGGGAGTGACGCGTCGCCGACGCCGTCGCCGCCAACTCGGGCCCGGTGTTCGCGAAGCGCAGCTGAGCACCGACGACCGAAAACGAAGACCCCCCGCAGCCGGGTCGGCTGAAAGATCGCAGACACGCCCGGAATGCAGGAATATCCGCTATCCGGGATGCTCATATTCGAGCAGTTTCGTTAGCGCCCACTTCGGTCCCGGTCTGCACTAGTCCGAACCCTGCGAGCATCCCGACATGACCACACGGGAACCATCGCCGACAGATCCGAACTACGACGAAGTCCAGCGCCTCATCAAAGCCCTTCGGGGCCTCGGCGGTGAGCGCGCATATCTGCTGCGCGGCTTGTCGACTCTGATCGAGACGCTCGACCCTATCCGACCCCACCGCACAACCGACGACGATCAGCAGGCGGCGCTCGTCAAGATCGGCGCGTTCACCGAGGAATCCTTCGCCGAGACACAGCGCGCGGTTGACCGAGGCGAACTGCGCCTGGCCGAGATCAAGACCTGGCTCACCGCAGCACGAGATACGAGGTCACTCCGAAGCGTTGCGAGGTTCCTCCACCTCTCAGAGGACGAGGTTCTCGTGGAAGTCGCGAAGCATCGGCTCGTAGCCGTCGAGATCGGCGGCGAACTTCGCTTCCCGACCTGGCAGCTCAACACTCGTCCCGTCGGGCGGGTCCTGCCACACCTGCCGGAACTGATCCCCGCACTCGAACAACGCTGGGACTGGATCTCCATGGGCGGCTTCTTCACGACCCGCCAAGAGGATCTCTACGGCGAAGGCCGCAAGACCCCCGCCGCATGGCTCGAGGACGGCGGAGCCCCAGAAGCCGTGCGTGACATCGTGGGAAGCAGCGGGCGATGGTAGTGGGCAGGCACGGCGACTCGTCTCGCTTGCAGGGTCAACGCTTCGGTTCGGCACATCGTTCGAGCCCTTCCTGTGATCGAGGCTCCGAATGAGCGACGGTGAGTTCCGGGCCTCCTCAATCAGTGACGAAGCCGTCTATCGTCTCAGCGAGGCGCTCCGACCTCTGGTCGACGATGTCGACCTGACCCTCGACGCCATCGCTTCCGCTCTCGAAATCGTCAAGCCACGTCAGTCGCCATGGCGAGATCGCGTCGCCGACGTGACCGAGGAGCTCATCGAAAGGGGCGCGTACGGCGAGGCCGAGCAGTTCGACACGGTGAACTCGGCTACGCGCTTGCACCTCGTGCTGGACCCTGACGATCAGACGGCGGTCGACCTCACCATGTCCCGCCGCTGGGTACTCGAGCTTCTTTCCTGGACTCCAGAGGAGCTGGACGAGGCGTTCTCCGTCGGCAAGCTGGTCGCCGTGGAGGTGTTCGGGTTGCTTCGGTTCCCCCGCTGGCAGTTCAACGCCGAGAAGGCATGCCTCGTTGCAGGACTACCAGAGTTCATTCGCAGGATGCCGGCAGGCTGGCGGGTTCGTGATGCCGACGACTTCTTCATCACGCCTCACCCTGAGCTCGTTGTCCAGCAACCCCAATCCCCTGAGACCTGGCTCCGGTCCGGCAAGAACAGCGACGCCGTGGCTGCGATCATCGCCGCCCTCCCACCTATCGATGCCTGAGGTCGTCATCGATGCCGTGCCAGTGGACCATTCATCTGACCCGTCAAGGAGACCGTTGAACGACCGAACCGACGATGCTGCTCACTGCGACTCGAATCGCCGCGAGGCCCTGACCAAAACAGGCGAGCGAGTGTCCGACACGATCCTGCTAGCGCTTCTCCAAGGTGTCATAGCAGGCGAAGCATCCCCCTCTGAAGCGATCGAGCATGCCCTCGACTACGTCGATCACCATCGATCGCCGACAACGACTCCTGCCGAGACCGACCGTCGTGTCGCGTTCAGTGACGGCGCGAGCGGCGCCGAAGGTGGCTCCGTTGTCGATTCGGACGCTCGTGAACTGTTGCGTCGCGTCGCAAACGGCCAGATGACCGCCGACGAGGCGCTGCCCTTCGTGATCGCGCTGGTCGATCACGGCAGCTACGTCTCGGATCGCACTGCTCCGACGGACCCCGGCTACAACGCCCTGCCGGTCGCGTACCCGATCGACCTGCAGCCCGACGTCGACGAGGGCCTCATCACCAGAGCGGAAGCAACCCGTCGCGTCCTCAGCGGTTACCGGGTCGAATCAGCGCTCCGAGCGGCCGTCATCCCGCAAGACCTCGACGCCAACCTTGACTTCAAAGATCCAGAGCTCTCGGACCTCGTCCGTGACGTCGTCCGAGGCACGCGCTCCGAGGATGACGCTATCTCGCGTGGGCTCGACCGGATGCGCCGCCATGGGCACTGATCCGAACTCCGTCGAGGGCCGTGCGACTGACGAGCCCAGTAAAGCGCCACTGAATGACCCCAGCGCACGGACGATCCGCAGCGACGAACCTGCGCAGCGCAGTCCGACACAAGCGCCACCAAATGACCCCACCGCTCCGACGGCTGCCGGAACGTGGCTGCGCGCCGGTCGCCACGACCGGAGAAGCGCTACCGAATGATCCCACTCCGATGCCGGCCGCGAGCGTTCGCGCCTCCACGCACCTGGCAGGAGATCGGAGGCGCCACCAAATGACACCAGGCATCGCCGAGCACGGCTTCTGCCCGGGCGACGCGAGCGACCCGCACGTCAGAATTCACAGCGAGCAGTCGCCGGGCTCGAGCAACGCTCCCAGCGTTCCGAGACACGCGTTCCCCTCCCCCCGTCCAGAGCTACGGTCACTCGATGAACACAGACCCGATGAAGCCCACTGATGATGCCGCGCGCTCACGATCTGTGCCACGTCGGCGCTCGTATCGGACTCCTTGGCGACCCGCATGCCGACCTGCTGTGGACAAGCCGTGCGATTGGCCGTCTCGTCGCGCGGTGTGCGGCAGATCCACGTACTCGGCGGCTTCGTCTGGCACGGCGCACCTAAGGAGCGCCGCGACCTCGAGTGGCTCGACGAAGTCCTCGAGACGCAGGGCGCGCAGCTCCTCATCACCGGCGGCAACAGCGAGGGGTACGACGCCCTCGAGCGCGACTACCCGCCGAATCACGACGAGCACAGGTCACTTACCGAGCGAATCGTCTGGTTGCCACGGGGATGGCGCGGTGCCACCGCGGCGGGCACCACCGTCGCGGGCCTCGGCGGGGCGGACAGCATCGATCGACCCCGCCGGCAGCCGCCAGTCGGCGGTCGCGGTGGGTCGTGGCGTCCGCAGGAGCAACTCACCGATGCTGACCTTGCTGCGCTCGGCACGGCGCACGTTGACGTCCTCCTCGCACACGACGCACCGATCACCACAGAGCTCACTCGTCGGCTCGAGCCGAGCCGGCACCGCTGGACTACTGCGGGTCTTGACTACGCGAACGACGGACAACAAATGTTCCACCGCGCGGTCGAACAGGTGCGTCGGCAACTCGTCGTCTCCGGGCACTATCACCTGCACCTCGACACAACGGAGATGCTCTGCCCCGCGACGGCGGAGTCGTTCGAGATACGAAGCGTCATTCTCAGCGGCAGCGGCGAACCCGCTTCAGCTGCTGTGCTTGACGTAGGTAGACAGGTCGTGGCGATGCTCGAGTTCTGAGCTCAGGATCGACCTC
This sequence comes from Curtobacterium sp. JUb34, assembly GCF_003755065.1. Classification (NCBI taxonomy): domain Bacteria; kingdom Bacillati; phylum Actinomycetota; class Actinomycetes; order Micrococcales; family Microbacteriaceae; genus Curtobacterium; species Curtobacterium sp. JUb34. Next base: position 561,956 of record NZ_RJVH01000001.1, read on the forward strand.
GGTCGGTCTGGTCCATCCGTTCGCAAAGCCGGACGTGCTCGCGACGATCATGCCCAGGACTATTACGGCTCTCGCTTGTCACCTCGGCTTCAGGTGAGCATGGGCACTGTGACGAACAAGCGTGATCGATATCGTGAGCTCCCGGAGGAGCGCTGGGCGCGGCAGATTGTGGCGGCCGAGCTGGGCGTTGCGGTGGACCGTTTCGAGGACGGCAGCGTGAACGGCATGGTCGACGCCGTCATCCGGCATCCTCCGGGAGATGTGCCGCTCGAGGTCGTACGGGATGTCAACGTCCCGGAGCAGCGGCAGTCGGCCGCCCTTCGACAGCACGGACATTTCATCCCGGTGCCGGGTCTGAATCCCGGCTGGTACGTCAGTCTCACCACGAAGGCGAACGTCCGCGACGTGCATCAGCACCTCCCGGGACTGCTCCTCCATCTGGACGAGATCATGGACGACCGTCCGGACTGGGCTCGGTCGACGTCGCTCCAGATGGACAGCAACGAGATCCCACGCCCGCTGCGCAGGCTCGGCGTGTACTTCATGTCGCCGCTGTTCGATGCGCCGGGACCCGGTCAGATCGTGCTCGCAGGGGAGGGATGGGGGAACTCGGGGGAGATCGACCGTCTCAACAGCTGGGTGCTCGAGGTGCTCGATCGCGAGGCCGACGTCCCGGCGAAGCTTAGGGCGTTCCCGAGAGGGCACGGCGACGCGTTCATCTGGGCCACCGTCGCGAGCGACCTCGACGTCACCGGCCTACTCACGGACCCGGACGTCGCCGTGGTGCAGCGCACACTGCCGGCGCGAGCACCCGAGCTTCCAGAAGGCGTCGACCGGGTGTGGGTCGCGAGCACGCTGGTTGGCTGCCGCGCGATCGTGAGCGAAGCTGGGCGCTGGAGATGGGTCGACTGGGTGACGGACGTCGAGTTCGAGGCCGACGAGGGCGTGTGACCTCGTCGTGACCGAGTGGCCAGCAGCTGACCGCGGGGTGACCGCTTGACCAGCGACGGGCCGACCGCACCCTCAACGCCGTCGCGTACCTGCTCGTGTACCTGCTGTACCGGCCATGTACCCGTGGGGTAGGTACACCGAAACCAGCTGCTGATCTGGGCTTTTCTTCCGTGTACCTGGCGTACCTGCTCAGAGGGGCAAACCGGTATAGGGAGGGAAAAAGGATTCCAATGACGGGTGTCGCAAGGAATTCTATCCTGGGGAAGGGTTTCTTGATCAGACCAGGTACAACCAGGTACATCCCCTCGGATCCTTGCAACCGCGCCGATCGAAGCGTACCTGGTGGTGTACCTGCACCCCGTTTGAGCAGGTACACACCAGGTACACCGTTCGGGCTGACCCCATTGATCATCGCGGCCATAATTAGTGAGGTCTGCCTTGTGCCCCGCCGACGTACCTTCGTGACCTCCTGATCAAGGGAGGCCTGCTGGAAGGCGCGAACCACGATCGATCTTCGCCGTTGCTGGGCATCGAGGCCGTCATCAAGAGGTGTGATCCGACCGTTGAGGGGGCCCCGAGGGAGTAGCTGGCACACGCCACCGCCTCAGTTCCGATAACAGTCATTCCCGGAACAAGTTGTCGAGGGGTGAAGTGCCGATCGCCGAGGCAGTGTGAAGCTTGAGCCAGCAGCTACGTGGACGCGTCGCGACGACGACATGGCTTATCTGGTGAGGGATCGCACGGAAGGCACCGCTGGCGTTCGCGCTCGCCAAGCCGCCCATCGGATAATGTAACTTATGTCAGTTTGGAGGGTGGGAGCTCCATGCGTACCCCTCCAGGGCCCTACTTCGCCGCCAGCCCAGATCGAGTTCATCGGCAACGTGCCGCGCGCATCGCACCGGTAGCGTCGGCCAGGCCACCGCGAGGCACCGATCTCATGGGCGGCGCGCGCGTGCAGCCCTGCTCGGCGAGAAGCTGCCCAGTCAGCGCCTAGAAGAGGTCGGACGAGGCGAGCCGCCGCGGTGCCCCTTGGTCGAATTGGGCTAGAGCGGCTGAATCTTCGCGAGGGCTCCGGCCGTTGCACTTGCTGCATTCCAGTCGATACTCGCGTAAGCAGCTGGGGCGTGGAACTTCACCCGGCCACGCACCGCGGCCTCGGTTGCCGTGTAAATCGGGTTGTTGAACCCGGCGATGAGCGCCGCGACAGCGTCCTGCAGGCCCCGATACGCGTCGACGTCGTGCGCGTCGATGCCCGTAGTTAGCGTGCTCGCGGCAACAGACCCGGCTTTCCGTGCGTCAGCGGTCGCTTCGCCGGCGTGGTCGATCGCCCACTTGTGGAGCGCTGCCAGGAGCATGGCTGCCTGGTCGTGCTCCGGGCCGGAGAGGCTGGCGACTCGGGTGTACCGGTTTGCGGCCATCTCCACGAGACCTTCGGACTGGAGCCGGGCGATCGCTTCCCGTACCGGAGTGCGCGAGACACCAAGCCAGCTCGTGAGCTCATCATCGTTCAGGCGCTCCCCTGCCTCGAGCGTGCCATTCTCGATCGCCTTGAGCATCTGCTCGTAGACGACGTCACGGAGAAGGCGGCGGGGACCTTGGATGGTCGAAGACTGGGGTACAGGCATGTCAAGACCGTATCCCGGACATCAGTCAATCGCGGAGGACACCACACAGGCGGGTTGGCGCCTTGCTAGCCGACGAGACCGCACGCCGGCGGCAGCCGCAGCCATCCACCGGGTTCGAAGCTCACTCGCAGGACGCGACCGCACCCCGTCTCCCGTATCCCGCATCCCGTCTCCCGTCTCCCGCCTCCCGTCTCCCGTCTCCCGTCTCCCGTCTCCCGTCTCCCGTCTCCCGTCTCCCGTCTCCCGTCTCCCGTCTCCCGTCTCCCGTCTCCCGTCTCCCGAAGGGAACAGTTCTACTGAAGTGATCGTGCGCACCTTCCTGGCTGAAGCAGCGCGCCCTCACCCGGACTAGCGTTTGAAACGCCAGCCGGTCACGTCATTGCACAACAGAGCAGGAAGAGATCCGCTAATGGCGGGGAAGCATGTGCGCCGCCTCAATGGCAAGTTTGGCGGCGACGGCGTCGCTTGCGATGATTGCCGCCCGGAAATCAGTGAGATGTTCAATGAGGAGCTTTGCGGGAATAAGGTCACCGATCGTCTCGACACGGAGTTTATATGCGAGTCCGTCCATAACTTGCCTGCCCACTGTGACGAGCTGCCGATTCGGGCATCGGTCGAGCCACGCGTGGTAGGCGATATGAATAGTCGGGACGATGCTCGGAGTCCCTTGAATAGGCAAGGTTCGGAGGGACTCATCTAGACGGGCAATTGCAGATTTGCGCTGCACTTCGGTCAGATACGGTATTGCAAGGCGGACAGCCCCTCCCAGTATGATCCCCAAGGTGCGGTATGCGTCTAGCACCTCCGCAGGATTGGGCTGCGCGACCCGCGTGTACCGATTTGGAGCCATCTCAATAAGGCCTTCGTTGGCCAGGGCGGAGATAGCCTCCCGGATTGGCGTGCGAGATACCCCGAGCCAACCGATCAGATCCTCGTCGTGGAGGCGTTCACCTGGTACTAGCGTACCCTCCAAGATTGCGTTGCGGATTTTGTCCTGGACCTCGTCGCGAATCAACAAGCGGCTCGCTGGGGCACCAGAGTTGGGTACTGGCATAAAGAAGTCCTTTTGATCGTGGGAACACCCAGTGTTCCCCATAGGGACCACTCCGCACGTGCAGAGCAGGTTTTAGTTTCTCACTCTCGGACCGGGGGCCTCAGAGCGCCAGCACTCCTGCTGGCGGTGACACCCTCCCACGAGCTCGTCGGGGACGACGGTCAACCGGCCGAGGATGGCCACCCCTAGGCGTGGGTTTCGTTGCTGAACGCGAGCTCGGCAGCACACGGGATACCCCTCCCGGCCGAGTCTCCCGCTCTTGGAGTTCGGTCACCATGCTCTCAAAGTCGGCCATTGACCGGACCAGCCGGCCCGTCGATTAGACCAACGGCACGTCGTCCGCAGGCAGGTGCTCGAGGCAGCGGCGCAGCCCACGGCGCCGCTCAGCACCTTCGGCCCCCCACTGCCGGGTAGGAAGCGAGATGCATGCTTACTCGAGCTCGAAAGCTTTGCCCGACTCGCCGTTGCCTCGGCGACCAACAGCCACGGGCGCCAACGAATTTGGTCATATGTGACATGTCCGACGTGGAATTTCGTCCACGACTACTCGGAATTTGGTGATCTAAAATACCGAGTGATAGTGTGTATCCGTAAGTTGCCGACGCACCGGCCTCCGCCTCACCCCGAGGCGGCTGGCGTCGTCGAAGCGATTGGATCCCATTGATGAAAAAGAAGAGAGCGCTCGCTCAAGCCAGTGCTGGAGCAGTCGCCGTCGCGACAGTTCTGGCCGGAGTCGCGATCGGCCCCGCGGCCGCACGCGCCGCCAGTGCCGGTCCGCAGGCATTTATCTCCTATGCGGGAGGAACTTCGGGACATGTCATGCAGGCATTTAAGGCAAATGCCGTCGTAGAAACCAGTACCTTCGCGGAAGGTACGCTCACTCAAGTCCCCCAGCCGGGGCGTACCGGCCAGATTCGGCAGGGCGATCTTTGCCTCACGGGCACAGATATTAAGGGGGGCCGTGTCCTCGCGACCAAGTGCTCGGATGCCGAGAGCCAGCTATGGGCTGTCGGCCAAAACGACGGGAATCTTTACTACAGGGGTAAAGGCGCGAACTATGATTATGGTATCAACATCATCGGTGCCCAAACGGCCGAACTGTTCTTGACTGCTGGTCAAGCCATGCGCGTGCGCTCTGAAGGGTCGGTTGGCTGGTTCCACGCGTCGACGGCCGACAAAGACACACTCTCGCGGAGCGCAACGATTTCTGGCGGCGGCATGCCAGGCTCATGGGTGAGCGTCGGAGACGGCTCCCAGGTGCAAGTCGCCGCGGACGGCACTTGGGCGGCGAAGGTATCCAACCTGAAGCTGGGCAACAACAAGATCGCGCTGGAGCATTACACCGGCAAGGATCTCACGGCAAATACGTCGGTAACGGTCACCCTCAACGCACCCCAGGCGATCCTTGCCTGGAAGGCTGACCCGCTGAATCACAACCTGCAGGAATTCACTGCAGGCGCCAACGCCTGGACCGTCAAGGGCAAGACCGGTACAGTCACCCAGGTCCCGCAGCCGGGCTACCCCGGTCAGGTGCGCCAGGGTGATCTCTGCCTGACAGGCACCGACGCTCCGAAAAACACCTGGATCACTGCGACTGACTGCTCGGGCGGCGAAAACCAGCAGTGGAACACGACCTCGGAAGGCCGGCTCCTGTACGCAGGACCCGGCGTGAATAAGGGTTATGGCATCGGCATCAATGGCTCCGACTCGCGCGCCGAACTGCTTCTCTTGAAGGAAGGTTGGATGCAAGTAGTGGCGGACAGCTCGACGAACCTTTTCGCCCAGGATTCCCACGACGATGATCTCGCGAGCCGATCGGCGACCTTCAAGGGCCGGGGCGTGCCTGGAGCATCGATCACGCTCAACGGCGGCAACACAGTCAAGGTTGCCCGTGACGGAACCTGGTCTGCAACAATCACGGGTCTCAAGCTCGGCACAAACGCGGTCTCGATCGAGCAGCTCGAGGACCACGGCATCCGCACCGCGAAGGCGGACTCAACGGTCAGTTTCGATCCGACCGAGATCAAGGCTGAGGCCGCGTTCCCGACCGACATCGCGAAGGACCTGACGATCTCGGGTTCGGCGCATGCTGGCGCGAAGGTGGAGATCTACAACGCTGCCGGCAAGCTGGTCAAGACCGTTTCAGCGGATGCTGCGACGGGGAAGTTCTCGGCTGGTATCGCCGCGCCGAACGCCGGCGGGAAGCAGACGTACACCATCAAGCAGGTCCTCCAAGGCGAAACCGCAGCAAAGACTTTGACGGTGACCGCGGACTACGGCAACGCCGTGAAGATCACCTCGCCGGAGAACAACGTCGAGCACGGCGGTGGGCAGCTGGTGTTCCGTGGAACGGGCGAGCCCGGTTCGACAGTTGACCTGCGCAAGCAGGGCAGCCAGAACATCGTTGCCTCCGGCACGGTCTCCAACTCCGGAACCTGGAGTGTTACGGTCGCGAACATCCCGGCGGCTGACGCTGCCTACAGCGTCACGCAGAGCTCAAAGGGCGCCAACACCACCACCTCCAACGTCACCCTGCTGTTGACGGCCACTGGTATCAAGGCTGAGGCCGCGTTCCCGACCGACATCGCGAAGGACCTGACGATCTCGGGTTCGGCGCATGCTGGCGCGAAGGTGGAGATCTACAACGCTGCCGGCAAGCTGGTCAAGACCGTTTCAGCGGATGCTGCGACGGGGAAGTTCTCGGCTGGTATCGCCGCGCCGAACGCCGGCGGGAAGCAGACGTACACCATCAAGCAGGTCCTCCACGGTGAGACCGCTGCCGGTACCGTCACGGTGACCGCGGACTACGGCAACGCCGTGAAGATCACCTCGCCGGAGAACAACGTCGAGCACGGCGGTGGGCAGCTGGAGTTCCGTGGAACGGGCGAGCCCGGTTCGACCGTTGACCTGCGCAAGCAGGGCAGCCAGGACATCGTTGCCTCCGGCACGGTCTCCAAGTCGGGAACCTGGAGCTTCGCGGCGGCGAACATCCCCGCGGCCGACGCTGTCTACAGCGTCACGCAGAGCTCAAAGGGAGCCAACACCACCACCTCCAACGTCACCCTGATCTCGACGGTGCAGTACCAGCCCATCACGGTCACGGCCCCGGAGTCGGGCTCGCAATTCGCACCGAACACCTCGGTGCTGTTCACCGGCAAGGGCACCCCTGGCGGTACCGTGACGCTCACTCCGACTAACGGTGCCGCTGCCGTGTCCACCACTGTGGATGATGACGGCAACTGGAGTATCAACCGATTCCTCGGCAACGGCCCCTACACCTTCGACGTCAAGCAGGTCGCGGCAGGCCAGACGAGCCAGGTCAACGGGATCGCTCTGACCCCGAAGTCGGCTGCGCCGATTGATCAGCCCTTCACCGTCACCAGCCCCGCCACGGGATCGTCCGCGGCGAGCAAGGCTGTCGCGTTCACCGGTACCGGCGCTGCGGGAACCACAGTGCGGATCCACACCACGAACTTCACCTCCGCGGACATCACCACCGTCGTGAAGAACGATGGCACCTGGTCAGTGAACAAGTGGATCGGCAACGGCCCCTACGTGATCGACATCACGCAGGAAGGACGTGTCACCGGCGAACTCCGCGGGCTGGAGATCAACCCCGTCATCGGTATCGACAAGCCCTTCGCTGTCATCTCCCCCACCGCAGGTGATGACATCCGCTCGAAGGTCCAGACCTTCACCGGCACCGGCCGCCACGGCGAGACGGTGACCCTGAAGGCCATCAGTCCCGCCGGCCTGGCCGAGGTGAGCGGCATCGTCAACACGGACGGCACCTGGAGCATCAACCGATACATCGGCGACGGCCCCTACGCGTTCGACATCATCCAGACCAAGGACGGCGTCGAGTCCGGAGCGGAACGCGACTTCCGAATCAACCAGCCCGCGAAGGATGACAGCACCTCTGAGGGTAAGGATCAGCCCCTCGCGGTGACTGCTCCTGCCGATGGTGACACCTTCACCGCGAACACGCAGGTCGCCTTCACCGGCACCGGCAAGGTTGGCGCGACCATCACCGTCGCCCCGGCATCGGGCAGCGCAGTCACCACCACCGTGACCCGAGACGGTACCTGGAGCGTGAAGAAGTTCCTGGGCAACGGCCCGTACACCTTCACCGTCACCAGCACCCTCGACGACGCAACCGAAACGGTCCCCGGCAGCATCTCGCTGACCCCGGCCAAGTAACACCACCACCACCACTGGGCGGCGGCTCCCCCGGCCGCCGCCCAGTCCCCCTTCCACGCACGTCACATCCGAGTAGGAAGCACAGCCGCATGCGCACCCACACCCTCCCCATGGCCCTTGCGGGAGCCACCCTGATCGCAGTGGCCCTCACGGCTTGTAGCGGCACCACGCCTACGGACACCCAGTCCCCGAGCGGTGCGAAGAACTCGTCCCGCGCGAAGGCAGCAAGCCCCTCTCCCTCCTCGTCGGTTGGCGGTGTCGCGAACGAGACTGGCAAATGTGTCGACGGACAGGCAACCCCAACCGGGTCAAAGCAGACAATGACGATCGACGATTGCGACTTGATCGACGTCATGGGCTCGAACAACACGGTCAAGGCAGGGAATACCAAGCACCTCGTTGTCGAAGGCTCCGGCAATACCATCGTCGTTGCCTCAGCTACCGAAGTGACCACACTCGGCAAGAACAACACCGTCAAGTACCAGGGCGCTGAGCCTACTTTCAACGAGCGGTCATCTGGTAACAGTATCCAGCCAAAGGTCATCAAGAAGTAGCGGGTACCCACGTGATATCTGCGATCTGCGATTCACGCCCAGTTGCGCGCCGGAGCCCATTCGACGGAATCTCTCTCCAGATGCGGACGAATGGCCGCTGAGGGTAAGGATCAGCCCCTCGCGGTGGCTGCTCCTGCCGATGGTGACACCTTCACCGCGAACACGCAGGTCGCCTTCACCGGCACCGGCAAGGTTGGCGCGACCATCACCGTCGCCCCGGCATCGGGCAGCGCAGTCACCACCACCGTGACCCGAGACGGTACCTGGAGCGTGAAGAAGTTCCTGGGCAACGGCCCGTACACCTTCACCGTCACCAGCACCCTCGACGACGCAACCGAAACGGTCCCCGGCAGCATCTCGCTGACCCCGGCCAAGTAACACCACCACCACCACTGGGCGGCGGCTCCCCCGGCCGCCGCCCAGTCCCCCTTCCACGCAGAGGAGCCGTCATGGCCGGTCATCGAGCGACACGGCGGCGCCGTCCTGTCCTGGTCGCAATCATCGCCATGGGCGGGACGCTGGTTGCTGTCGCGGTGGTGCTCGCGATGGTCGCAAGCAGCTTCGTCGGAGGGATCGCAAGGTCTTTTGAGACGCAGAGTGACACAATCGTCGACGCGTTTCCGGACGGCAAGCGTCCAGCGGCAACCGAGGACGCTCAGAACATTCTCCTGATCGGTTCGGATAGCCGCTCGGGCTCAGCCGATCCCGCAGATAACACGCCCGGAGGCCGGTCGGACACGTTGATGCTCGCCCACCTTCCAGCGGATCGGAAGACCGTGTACCTCATGTCGATCATGCGGGACTCGTGGGTCGAGATCCCTGGCCATGGTGAGGCAAAGATCAACGCAGCGTACAGCTGGGGCGGGGTCTCACTCACAGTGCAGACCGTGGAGCAACTACTGGACGTTCGCATCGATCACGTCGCCGAGATCGATTTCGCTGGCTTCAAGGGCATGACGGACGCCCTTGGCGGTGTCACCGTGCAGTCACCGAAGGCGTTCACAGCGCAGGGCCAGCACTTCTCCGCGGGGCCCAACCGTCTGCAGGGCGAAGCGGCGCTTGCTTTTGTGCGCGCACGGTCCCCCTTCGCCGACGCAGATCACACGCGGGTGCGGAATCAGCAGGCGTTCATGCGTGGTCTGGTCGAAGAAGCTCTATCTCGGGGCACGATCACCAACCCACGCCGCGTCCAGGACTTTGTGAGCGCAACAAGTGCGTACCTCTCTGTGGATCGTGAGCTGACCTTCCGCGCAATCGTCAGCCTGGGGTGGAGCCTGCGGCATGTGCGAGCGAGTGACCTCACCACGTTCACCATCCCCACAGCGGGAGGCGGAGTGTCCGCTGACGGCCAGTCCTATGTGGCCCTGAATAATCTTGACGTGCAGGAGCTCAGCAGCGCTTTGCGAAGCGACGACGTCGAAACCTGGGTGACGGCGAGCTCGAGGTAGCCAGCGCTTCACTCGAGCAGACCGCGTCCGACGGGTTCGGGGTTGCTCCATCGTGCAATGTTTCGCGCGCCGTCCTGGCGTCAGTCCGGGGTAGCACGACGGGTCTCCCAGGTGATAGCGCACGATCCAGGCCGCTCTCATGGTCGCTGGCTTCGGGGCAGGGACGGATGCTGCGTGCCACCGTCGAGAACGCCGTCGGTGGAGTCTCCGGGTATCTGCCGTCGTCTCGTGCTGCTTCAGCTCAGCGCGCGGGCACGCCCTTGACGACGGCGCCTGGGTCGACATCGCGTGTGACGCATGCCGCTGCTCCAACGGTGGAGTTCGAGCGGAGGATGATGCCCTGCAGGATTGTCGCTCCCGCGCCGACCAGCACGCCCGTCTCGATCGACACCGATCCTGATACGACCGCTGCGGGGTTGATCGAGACAGACGGTGCGGTCACCGTGTCGTGTCCGAGGATCGCACCAGCACCGACATGGGTGTGTGCGCCGAGTTGCACATTGGTCGAAATATGCACTCCAGCGCAGATGACAACGCCAGCTGCGAGTTTGACCTGAGACCCGATAGTCGCGGAGGGATGAACGGCGGTCGCGGCCTGACGGCCGGCAAGGGGTGCTGCGGCCACGAGGCGTTGGCGGACATCAGGGGCACCGACTGCCAGCACGTATTGCACCTCCGGTGGTGCCGTTGCTGACCACTCTCGAAGCGTACCGAGGTAGCGCACTCGGCGTGCCGCGAGTCGGTCGAGGTCGATCGCGCGAGGGGCGTCGTCGACAACACCGAGCACAGTCGGCGCGGACGGATCCGCATCGAGCACGTCGAGGGTCTCCCGTCCGAACCCGCCTGCACCAACAACAACAACGTGCTCGACCGAGCGGTGCTGGTCCTTCGATGTGAGGGGTGAACGGTGAATCACGTGTTGGCGTTTGTCAGTGGGTCGCCGGCATGGTGCACCAGGCGTGACTGCGCGGCGGCGGTTCGATGCATGATGAGGGACTCGCATGTTGCCTGACCGACTGCAGAGATGCCACTTCGACGAATGACGACCGCAACGGTGCGAGCGACCACATGCAGGTCAGTGTGAAAACCGACCGTATCGACGTACTCAACGTCCCAGCGCAGTCGGTCGTCCCATGACGCTAGGTTCCGGCCGCGCACTTGGGCAAGGCCGGTGATGCCAGGCCGGACCGCATGCCGGCGAGCCTCTGTTGGTGAGTAGTGCTGGAGATACGCAATGGGGAGCGGCCGCGGGCCGACGATGCTCATCTCGCCTCGGAGCACGTTCACGAGCCCCGGGAGTTCATCGAGGCTTGTCGATCGAAGGAACTTGCCGAAGCGGGTGAGCCGCTGCTCGTCCGTCACCAACCCCTTCTCCAGTGCAGGATCGAGCATCGTTCGGAACTTCAGGATGCTGAAGGTGCGTCCGCCAAGTCCCGCGCGCTCCTGGCGGAAGAGCACGGGCCGGCCGAGCGCGACTAAGACAGCGAGCGCGATCGCTGCAATGAGGGGCGCGAACATCACGAGAGCGACGCTGGCAGCGACGACATCGACGGCCCGTTTCGCGCGAGGTCCGGGATTAGGCGTCGTCACGGTGCCTCCTAAGGGAGGTGCTGAGTGAAACGCAGACATGATTGAGCTGGTCGGAGGTCATACCGGAGCCGCTCGGGAGCGAGAGTCCGCAGGCAAAGAGGGTGTCCGCGACGCCCGAGACGAAGGCGAGGTCGTCGGCGAACACCGGCTGCCGGTGCATCGGGTTCCAGAGCAGCCGCGCTTCGATGCCGTCAGCGTTGAGGTCGGCAAGGATGTGCCGCACGTTGTGGTCGGAACGCGGATCCACCACGATAGAGGTGAGCCAGCAGTTGTCCTCGAGGTCGTCGGCGCCGCCAAGAATCTCGACGCCGGGGAACAAGCTGATGAGTTCGCGGTAGCGGTCACGGGTTCTTCGGCGACGGGCGATCATGCCGTCGAGTCGGGCAAGCTGGCTCCGGCCGAGCGCGGCGAGCACGTTACTGAGGCGGTAGTTGTACCCAATCTCGGCATGCTCGTAGTGCGGCACAGGGAGTCGGGCTTGCGTTGCGAGCTGGCGGATCTTGGACGCGGCCGCCGCGTCGTCGGTGAGCACCATGCCACCGCCCGATGTGGTCATGATCTTGTTGCCGTTGAACGAGAACGCGGCGGCGAAGCCGAATGACCCGACGGCGCGTCCCCGGTACGAGGCGCCTGCTGCCTCCGCGCTATCGGCCACTACCGGAACGCCATGTCGGTCGGCCACCTCAAGAACTGCAGCGTAGTCGACGCTCTTGCCGTAAATGTCGACCGGCATCACCGCGGCGACGACGACACCGCCCGCGCGGAGCTCGGACAACGCGCGGTCGAGCAGCATCGGGTCGATGTTGCCGGTATGCGGATCAACATCGACGAAAACAGGGCGAGCACCGGTGTAGGTGATCGCATTCGCCGTTGCGGCGAACGTGAAGGTCGATGTCACGACGACGGTTCCAGCGCGGACACCTGCCGCGATGAGGCCAAGGTGCAAGGCGGCGGTACCTGATGCGACCGCGATTGCATGGCGGACTCCGACGCGCGAGGCCATCTCTGACTCGAACGCGTTCAGTTCTGGGCCCACTGGAGCGACCCAAGCCGAGGCCATCGCCCGCGCAACAGCCGACCGGTCAGCAATGGAGATGTCTGGGGCGGAGAGGTGGACCCGGTTCACCGGACTCCAATCGAGAGGACGCTAAACACGTCAGTGCAGAATATATTTACTTCTACCCTATAACATCCGTACAGCAATGAACAGCCCTGATGCGCGTGAGTCCCCGTGACGTACTTGGCCTACGGGCGGGCGATCCGTGTTCGTACGGCACGGTGGAGTGCGACATAGAAGTGGCGGTAGCGACGGCGCACCGTTTCCTGCGTGAAGGCGCGAGAGATCATTGCGGACGCCTCAGTAGTGAGCGCGGAGCGCAGCGGTTCGTCTGTGAGGGCTCGTTCGAGCTGGGATGCCAGCCCTGCGACGTCGCCGATTTCGACGAGAAGTCCGGTGCGCTCGTGAGTTACGACATCGACAATCCCCGTTGCACGAGTAGCGACGACCGGAATGCCGGTGGCCATCGCTTCGAGCAGCACTGTGCCGAGCCCTTCTCGGTGGGAGGGCAGGCAAAGTACATCGATTGCTGCGATGTACTCAGCCGGGTCAGGGACGGCGCCGGTGCGGCGGACCCAGCGCATGGCGAGGAGTGCTTGTGTGCGTTCGGGGAGCGCACCAAGGCCTTCATCTGGGCCCACGAGGACAAGTTCCGTGTTGGCTCCGCAGCGCCGCAGCCGGGCGACGGCGTCGACGAGTTCGACGATCCCCTTGTCGGCGTTGAGGCGGCCCACAAATCCGATCAAGGGAACCGACTGGTCTACGTCGAGCTCGATACGACGCCGCGCACGGACAATCTCGTCCGCTCCGAGGCGCGCACGACGACGTTGATCGACGCCAACAAACGCGCCGGGGCCAAGCACGCGCATCCGGCTGACGGGGATCCCGAGCTCGCTCGATCGAGCGCGAAGGCTTGGGCTGACGGCGACGGTCACCGTGGAGATGCGTGCCACCAGCCGTTCGAGCAGTACCAGGGTTCGTCGGGCAAGCCCTTGGGTGGTTTCCAGGCGAAGGCCGTGCAAGATCTGCACGCGTCCGGGCGTCATTGTGAGCGTTGCCGCGAGTGCGGTGAGCAGCGCGGCCTTCGGGGTGCCGTAGATCACGAGGGATGGTCGAACGCGGATCAGCAGCCTGAACGTGGCGACGAGCGCGTGAAGATCTCGCAGTATGGATGGGTCGCGAACGACCGGCAGAGCATGCGCGTGAACACCTTCGCGCCTTGCGACGCGTTCGAGACGTCCTGTGTCGGCGGATGCGATGGTGACGGGTGCCAGTTCCGGAACCGTGGCCAGATCCTGCAAGGCACCGTTCATGAGGATGTCGAGGCTGATGTCCGAAGTCGTGACAATGAGCGTGCCGCGGCGAGGGCGAAGAAGCAGCATGAAGTCTGGTGCCCTTCTGTTCAGGGTTGGAGTGGCTTATCGGGCGGTGAGGTACCGCGGCCTCCGGAGACGGGCATGTCGAAGCAGCTGTGCCACCGTCCACAGCGTGTTCTCGGCATGCTGGCTCGCTGCGGAGCGGCCGAGGGAGCGAGCGAGCCGACTTCGTGACGCCAAGACACACCGTGCTGCTGGGCCGATCGGACTCGTTACCCTGCTGTGCATTCCGTCGTGAACGCGGTACGCGACCAGCACGTCGGGTATGTTCGCGATCTGACCGACGCGGGCGATTCTCAACCAGAGGTCGTAGTCCTGCATCCGGTTGCACCGCTCGTCGTAGCCGCCCACGAGTTCCAGCGCGCCGCGCCGGATCATCACGCTGGAGTGCACGAACGCGTTGCGCCGTAGGAGCGCGGCGGGGATCGCTGCGGTCGGCACCTCAACAAGCCCGGTGGGGGCCCCAGACGAATCGATGACCGCGGCGTAGGAGCCGAGCAGGACAAGATCGGGCCGGCTTCGAAACTCAGCAACTTGGCGCTCAAGCCGTTCAGGGGACGCCACGTCGTCGGCATCGAGCCGTGCAATGAAGGGCGCTTGGGCAGCAGCGACTCCGGAGTTAAGCGCTGCTGGCGTCCCGCGGCGGACAGCGTGTTGAACGACGGTGATGCGACTGTCATCGGGGATGACATGGTCGATGTCAGCTATGCCATCGAGTACGACGACGATCTCGATGTCACGCAGTGTCTGCGTGAGGATCGATTCGAGAGCCTGCTGGAAATGTTCGTTGAGCCAGACGGTGGGGATGACGACCGAGACCGTCGGGGTCACGATGCCACCGGATAGTGCTCGGCCTGTGCGGACGCGGTAGCCGTCGCAGCCGCGTCGTATCGCCACTCACGGTCTGCTGTGGTGGGATCCAGTGGAGGCACAATAGCGTGAGACACGCGCGGGTGTACTGGTCGGTGCGCACGCTCGCCAGTTCCGATCAGCTCTTCGTGAAGCTTCTCCCCGGCGCGGAGCCCGGTGAAGACAATCTCGACATCGCGTCCGGAGCGCTCGATCATCTGCCGCGCCACGTCAAGGACTCGAACCGGCTCTCCCATGTCAAGGATGAGCACCTCGCCGGCACGGCCGAAGGCGCCTGCCTGAATCACCAGCTGGCACGCCTCTGCGATCGACATGAAGTAGCGAGTTGCGTCCGGGTGGGTGACCGTGAGGGGCTTGCCTTGCTCGAGCAGGCTTGCGAAGAGCGGGAGCATCGAGCCCCGACTTCCCAGCACGTTGCCAAAGCGCACCGACACGTAGCCCTTGCCCGTGGTTGCGCCGAACCACGCTGTGAGGCGTTCAGCGAGTCGTTTCGAATGGCCCAGAACGCTGGTTGGATTCGCGGCCTTGTCGGTCGAGATGTTCACAAACGTGTCGACGTCGACGAGCTGGGATGCGCGAAGCACGTTGAGCGTCCCGAGAACGTTGGTCTTCCACGCTTCGCGGGGGTACTGCTCAAGCATCGGGAGATGCTTCAGCGCGCCCGCGTGGAAGACGACGTCGGGGCGCCGCTCGAGGAAGATCTCGACGATCGCGTCAGCGTCGCGGATGTCGGCGAGGACGACCTCGCGCGTGTCGAGCAGGCCGTGCCCGGAGATCGCGAGCTGCGCCTGCTGCAGAGCGGTTTCATCTCGATCCACAGCTATCAGTTCCGCGGGCTCGAACCGCATGATCTGCCGACACAGTTCACTACCGATCGACCCGCCAGCGCCCGTAACTAGGACACGGCGCCCACGAAGCGCCTTGGCGCCCAGGACCTCGAACTCGGGCCCGACATCGCGCGGCCCCAGAAGCTCCGCGGGATCGATCGGCCTCGCTGCGCCACACGAACAAGCAGTGGCGGGGGCTTCAGGCTGGATGGCGAACACAACGACTCCTAACGTTGACATGGTTACACACATGCGTCAACGATGATGAGTATTGCATATCAGACAGGTTTATGCCTACTCTACTGGTCTGCTCCTCCCCGACCCGGAAGCTCCCTCGATGTCAACCACCCTTGCCCGCACCCGTGCCACCGCGGCGCGCACAGTGCATCTGCTCGCGGTGACGGCCCCGAGCATCGGCGGTCGCGGCGGGCAGTTCCTCATGCTCACGCTGTTGGCGACCTTTGTGACGCCGGCGCAGTACGGCCACTTCGTCGTGCTGCAATCGCTCGTGGTCGGGACCGCAAGCATCCTCGGATCCACAAGCGCTGTGACGGTCAACGCCGCGACCTCACGGGTTCCCGGCGTGCAAGACGTTCCCGTGCTGGTCATGATCCCAGTGATGCTGCGCGGACGGCTTCGGGTGCTCACAATCGGCGCCGTGTGCGCCATGGTGATCGTTCCTGCCGGAGCTGTACTCGTGACGGGGGTGTGGCCAACAGCGACGGAGCTCGTCGGCCTCGCGGCCCTCGGGCTCGGTAGCGGTGCGCTGCCGGTCGGCGATGCCGTCGTCGCGGTGGTCGCTGGCAGTGGCCGGTATTTCGGCGCGTCCGTCATCGATGCCACCCGTGCACTCGTCGGAGCGGCTGCAGCCTTCTCCGGAGCGGTGCTGTTCGGACCCATCGGCGGGGGTTTCGGCTTGATCGTCGCCGATCTCGCCCTCCTAGCGGTGATAGCGGCCGCCGCCGTCGCGGCAGGACGGTGGGGACCCCCCGTTGACATCAGTGTCGCTCCCCCCCGCGAAGGCATGGTGGCGGGCATCATCGCCAACATCACAGGTCAAGCCGGCGCGTGGATACTGCTCTTCGGAATTCAGCTCGTTGGCGGACCAGGGGCGCTCGGGGTCTACGGTCTCGCGAACCGGTTCGCTTCGGTCGTCACCCTGGCGCCGGTGTACTTCGGCAAGACGGTCATTGGCCAGCTTCGCGAAGACGCCCCAGCTGATCGCAGGTGGAGCCCCAAGGGATTCTTGATCATGCTCGCCGGGGTGTCTGTCGTCGCGGCAGTTCTGGCATTCACCGTTCTGGTCCTCGGGTTCCCGAACCTCATTCATGGGTACCCCGGGCTCCTTCCCGTCACCATAGCGATGCTTGCCGCGACCGTTCTCCGAGCTCTCCTCATTGGTATCGGCTACATCTGCGTCGCACGGCGCCGCTGGCGTACCTGGGTCGTGGCAGATGTTGTGTCGCTCATCGTCACTGCTGCGGGCGTCGGCATCGTATGGGGCACCGGAGGGGGGCTGATCGGCATGGTCCTCGTGTTCGCGTCTGGAAACGCCGCCGGGGTCACCGTCCGGCTCATCGGTGGGCGACGACGATCCGTCATATTCACCGGCACCGGCACGACGCAATGAGCAGAACTACCGACGGTACCAACCGAGTGGACCCAGTCGACGCGAGCCGTCGATCGCTCATCGTGATCGTGGCAGGGACGTCCGTGGTCGGGATGACCCTCGCGGCACTCGCTCCGGCGGTGGTCGGAGGTGACCGGGCCATTCTCACGCTACCGACACTTTTTCAGAGTGCGCTTATCCTTCTGTCGACAGTAACGTTGCTGACATTGCGAACCGGTCTTCGCGTCGACGCGCTCATGCTGTTCATCATGTGGGAGACGCTTCGTGGATGTGTCGCGCCGGTCATCTTGATATACGTCGGACCAGCTGACTCCGGTTTCTACTATCGCCTGGGGACATGGGCGGATGCGCGCTCCGTCTTGTTGCTCGGAAACTTGTTCTTCATCGTAGTCGTCGTCGCTCGGGTCACCCTGGCTACGGTCGAACAGAGCCGCCGCAGAGGCCGCGCAGCAGTTTTACCGGCGACGTGCGAGAAACTCACCTCGGGCGGAATACCTCCATCGGCTCTAATTCTCCTTGGTCTCATTGGGCTCGCCCTTCGATTCCCGTCATTTTCTGCCGTCAGCGGGTTTCTGGCCGGCGACGTCGATGCGCTCCAATCAAATGATGTCATCGCCGCTTCTGGACTACTCCTCGCATCGTTGTACCTGCGCCCGCTACTCGTTGTCGGCCTGGTCATGGTGATCTGGAAGCGGTACCAGGAGAAGCGGCGTATCTGGCCGATCGTGCCCGTACTGCTCATATCCGCCATCTTTGCGCTCGCGTCATACGGACTAAATCGCGGGACCGTGGCCTACGCAGTAATTGCGCTCGTACTCGTGTTCTTCGAGCGCTCTATGCGAACCATCCGACTTTCCGCCTCCTTTGGCGGGATTGCGCTCCTTGGTTCGTTCTTCGTCGTCGTCGGATCGTTGCGCTCATCGCTGTGGGTAGGCCGGTCGGGGCTCGACTCCGCACCATTGGACGTTCCGTCGGTTCTGCGGTCAGTCCTCAGCTATGCAGGCTCGCCCCTGCAATTGAGTGCAATCGTGCCAACCGTCGAGCAAGCGTCGCCGTTTGGAATACGGAGCTTCGCGCTGTCATTGCTCTCTCCACTCCCGGGCGCACCGGATGTGTCGAGGAGTCAATCTGGCATGGCCGTATACAATAATATTGCCTATCACAGCTATGTGGGTAAAGATCAGCTGCTCCCGACTTGGTTTGAAGGCTGGCTCTCGTTCGGCATCGTCGGCGTGGTGATTATCGCGATACTGACAGGCGTCATGTTTGCTGTGGCCGATGGTCTTCGCCGAAATCTTCGCACTCCGCTCGGGCTCTACGGTGCGACGATCCTCACAATCTGGATTGCGCAAGCCGGAGTTACCGGAACCAGCGTCATCGAACAGAACATCCTCAACTTCGCACTCCCTCCCCTGGTCCTGGCCGCCATTGGTCAGATTCGAAAGGCTCCCGATGAAACTCCTCATGCTTTCTGGAATCTTCAGCCAAAGCGACGAGTACCGCGCCACGCACATGGCCGAAACTCCGGACACTCTCCTTGCTGATGGGTTGGCCGCGGCTGGCGTCGACGTAACCACCGCTGCTCCGCACTTTCGCGGCGATTGGAGCCGATACGACGTCGTACACCTCAATCACCTCACAAACGCTTGCGTTCGAGCGCTCCTGCCGAACCGCGGCCCGTCGGGACGGACGAAGATCGTCTTCACGCATCACACCAGCGGGTGGAAACCGTGGAAGTTCCGAGTCGTTCGAAACCTTATTGAACGCCGCGCGGACAGCGTCGTCGTCTTCTCTGATGATGAGCGCCAAAGACTCGGCGGACGTGTCCCTGCCGGCAAGATCGACATCATCCCGTCTGGGCTCGCCGTCGAGCGTTTTGACGTGGCCCGACGCTCCCGCCCAGTAGGCGACGAGCCACTCCAGCTGCTGTACGTCGGACAGTTAGTCGAATTCAAGCGGCTGCATCTCGCGCTCGAGCTCATGCATCGCCTCCTGCGTGCGGGCCAGCCCGTTCGCCTCCGGATCATCTCGCATCGCGAGACGCTCCGCCCAGAGCTCATGGCCGAGGCAGCGCGCCTCGGGCTGACCGATCTGGTGGAGTACCTCGGCACTCGGACCCGTGACCAGATCGGTCACGAAATGGCGAAGTCCCACTTCCTCGTCCTGCCGTCATACCGCGAAGCGCTCTCAACGGTGACCAGCGAGGCTGCAGTTACTGGTCTCCCCGTGCTGCTGTTCAACGTGAGCGGTTCTTCGGACCAGGTCCCGATCGGGTGGGAGCTCCCGGACATCAATGACACCGAACGCTTCTTCAACCTGGCACTCGAGCGCACCCAAAACTACGACTGCGTCGAGCGACTCTGGGCCCGGAACGCAGCAACGGTGCGTGCCCATCTCTCCGTCGACCGCATGGTCGATCAGCACATCGACTTGTACCACCGGCTGACCATGACACCCACTGGCGTATAGACAAAGTATCTGACATACTTTGAGTTCTTCAGTTGATTGGATACGATGGACATCGAACGGATCGCGCACCTCCTGCGCCGTGGGTGGATTGCAATGATGGTCGGCGCCCTACTGGGCGCAGGCTCCGGCGCGGCGCTCGCCTACGTGACAGTGCCGGAGTACCAGGCGAGCACACAGGTGTACGTATCTGTCACAGGTGCCACTAACTCATCCGAGCTCGCGCAAGGTGGCACTGCCGCCGAGCAGAAGGTTCAATCATTCGCGAATGTCGCGAAGAGTGCGCGAGTGCTGGAGCCGGTCATTCGGCAACTTGGACTTCACGAGTCAGCCATCGAGCTCGCGCGGCGCGTCAGCGCGCAGACGCCGATTGACAGCGTGATTGTGACGATCTCGGTCGTCGATCCTGACCCTGATCAGGCGGCACGGATCGCAAACAGCGTCGGGTCGAGCCTTTCAAAGGTCATCACCACAGAGCTGGAACAGCCGACCGCTGACGGCGTCAGCCCGTTCCGCATCGAAACCATCCAGCCTGCCATCGCGCCCACGCATCCGACGTCACCTCGAGTGGCCGTCAATCTCGCCGGCGGGTTGGCGCTCGGGCTTACTCTTGGCCTGGGGATCGCAGTGCTACGAGCTGCGCTGGACACGCGCCTGGACAGCCGCGCTGCCGTCGAATCTGTCATCGGGGCCCCTGCGATCGGGGAGATCGCCTTCGATAAGTCGGTCCGGGACCAGCCGTTGGTCGTACTGCACGACTCAATGAGCCCTCGAGCGGAAGCCTTCCGTCGGCTGCGGACGAACCTTCAATTTCTCGACGTGGGTGGGAGTCGCCGCAGCTTCGTGGTGACGTCGTCTGTGCCCAGCGAGGGCAAGAGCACGACGGCCGCGAACATGGCGATCGCGCTCGCGGAGAGCGGCATGAAGATCGCGTTGGTCGACTGCGATCTCCGCCGGCCCCGCATTGCAGAAATCATGGGCCTTGAGGCCGCCGCGGGGCTCACCGATGTCCTTATCGGGCGGATGGAACTTGAGGACGCACTGCAGCCGTGGGGCAAAGGCGAACTTCAGGTCGTGCCCTCAGGTCAGGTTCCGCCGAACCCCACAGAGCTTCTTGGATCCGCCGCCATGGAGGCGGTACTCCGGGAACTTGAATCACTCGTCGACGTCGTGATCATTGATGCACCGCCGCTACTGCCTGTCACCGACGCGGCGATCCTTGCCGGGATTAGCAGCGGCGCAATTGTGGTGGCCGCAATGAGGCGGACCACTCGGAAGCAGCTTGAGGGCGCGTCGGCTGCGCTCCGCGACGCTGGGACGAAGGCGCTCGGATCAATCATGACGATGGTGAGAGTCAGCCGCTCAGACGCCTATTCATACAACTACCGGTACCAGGGGACGCGGCGGCCGCACGTGGATCCGGTAGAGCCCCTTGAGTCGGCAAGCCGGCCGAGCGGCTCCATCTAGGTGAGCCCGCACCGAGAATTGGCATCGTGAGCTGGCCCAATAGTCGCAAGCTCCCGCGGTCACCCGAGGCACGGGCAAGAGACGTCGTCGAACCCAACCCAAAGGCCCTAGCAAAGGACGGTGCGAAACCGTGAGCTTTGAGTAAATACTACATTTGAACACCTGACACTCAATATCTGCCAGAATGGGCAGTCGAGTCGAGGTTTTACCAGTTAGAGATGGAGACCAACTTGACGCAGAACGCACAGTCCTTAATGGACCGCCGCTTACTCTCCGATCAGGCGTACGACGTCCTCTTGAGTCGAATCCTGCAGGGGCAGATGGCGCCAGGACAACGCATTTTCGTCGACACCATCGCCGACGAGTTGGAGGTGTCGCGGACCCCCGTACGGGAAGCCGTGATGAGGCTTTCGTGGATGCGGCATGTGGTCGTGGAGCGCAACTCGCGAACAACGGTTGCTGAACGGCCGGAAAATGATATGCAGCAGCGTCTTGCGGTTGTGGGGCAACTCGCTGAGCTTATGGTGAACGACTCAGCGGTCTCTCTCGCTGAGCTCGCAGAGGCCTTCGACGGTGACGACGACATCGACACGTACCTGTCAGGAGTCGCGTGCCTGATCCGGGAAGCACCCAATCGCGCAGCTGCGAATGTGGCAGCTGATTACGTCGCGGAGCTGCAGCTGTACCTAACCGTGGTCGAGAGCGGAGAAACCCTTCCCCACTCTCGACCCGGCCGGGACGACTGGGACCCCTTCATCGCCTTCCGGTCGGCGTGCGCCACTGATGACCGGACTGCTGCGATCGCAGCGCTACATGAATGGTCCCGTTCACTCATCGCCCAGTTCGGCCCCGCTGAGAGTTAATCGTTTCTTGGCGACGTCCTATCCGCACCAGCTAAGGCTTCAGCGTGGGCAAGGATGTTGCCCCAGTTGATCTCGGAATCGTCATGCTGGAGGTGGAACTGGGCCTGACCGCGCACGCGTTGCTCCGCCTCCGCGATGAGCGGATTTTGCACCAGGGCCGCGAGGACTCCATACCGCTCGTTGAACTCGACCTGGGCCGTTCGGTCGTGCTCGCGCAACCGGGGCAGGAGCGACTCCATCGCCAGCCGGCCTTGGTGGAGCTCGTCAGCCGGGACGCGATCGAGGTGTTCAAGGACGAAGCGCCGAATCATGTGCATGTACTCCGCCGCGCGTGCATACGCCTCGGGCGACCGGAACGGGATCTGCGTGAATCGATTGGGTCGCATCTCGACAAGTCCATCGGCAGTGAGGCGACTCAGGGCCTCGCGGATGGGAGTGCGCGATACGTCGAGCCACTCAATGAGCGCCTCGTCACTCAGCCGCTCCCCGGCTTCGAGCTGGCCGCTGAGGATCTCCGCACGGATGCGCTCGTAGACGACATCTCGAAGCAGCTTTCGGGAAGGACTATCAGGTTTGGGCTTCGGCACAGGCATGCGCCCAATATACCAAATTGCTCATCGGTCAGCGCAGAAAGTTTCACACGTCAGCGCCAGAGTGCTGCTGCCACTGCCGCCGCCGCCGCATGGCACCCAGCGGGGACCGACGTACCGCTTGGGTACGGCGTAGCGCGTGGGTACGGTCGAGCCTGACTGCCGCTCGCTGAACATCGAACGCGACTCTATGTCACCTGCATGCTCTAGCTCGCTTCATGGTCTTCGAGGAACTCGCCGCGCAGAATCGTCTGGACGCGGTGGCTGATTCCGATGTGTTCAAAGTACTGCGCCATGCTGCCATAGCGATCTGTGATGGTTTCGACCAGTCGTAGCATCACTGATGGCGGCGACATTGTAAAAATTCCGGTCGCTTCCGGGGGGATGGTCATGCCCAGTGATTCGAATCGTTCGATGACTGTCGCAATCCAGTCCGCGTTGAGCTGCGCTTCGCTCTCTGCATATCCTGCGATCACGTCGTTGAGCTGGATACCGAGAGCGAGCTGAAGGAGCGCTACGACGACCCCGGTGCGATCCTTGCCTGCGGTACAGACAAGCACGACGGGACTTTCAACATGGGTGAGGGTGTCGAACACTTCCCGCAGCCCGTCAGCGGCGTTTTCGACGATGTCTTCATAAAACCACTCAAGCGTTAGAAGCGGATCAGTGCTTTCGCGTACTGCTTTCGTGGCACTGCCGTCGAGGTCTACTACCAGGGGGACTCGCACCTCGGCGATCCCAAGACCGGCCAGATCATTTGCCCGCAGGGACATTTCCTCCGCGGTACGGAGATCGAGGACGGTGTATACGCCAAGGTCGTGCAGGTGCAAGCGTCCAGGAGCACCAATCTGATCGAGCCCCGCCGATCGGTAGAGGCTGCCCGGCCGCAATCGTTGTCCATCTGCGGTGACGCCCGTTACCGCACGGAAGTTTACGAGCTCCCTGGGGATAGCCTGGTCAGTCACCTTGAGCCTCTTTCGAGTAGACACGGACAGAAATATCCAACGTCGTCTAAATGTACGCTCGAATCGTAGCGCGTGAGCTTGGAGTCTTGGACTGGTCGGGGGGAGCAGCTTGCGGACGAGGCTATCTGCGCGCTGTCGACAGGTTAATCGCTCCAGAACCCCTGATGCGGGGCCGCCGCTTCGCTCTCCAAGTGGGGACCAGAAACAGTGATGTTACGACCACCATCGGCGAAGACAAGCCTGCAGGGATGCTTGAGGGTGGAGTTGTCCGGGTGATCGCCGGTCAGCTCGCGAAGGCCTGTCTCAGAAAGCCCGTAGACGACCGTACCGATGCCGGACCAGTAGATGGCACCAGAGCACATAGCGCAGGGCTCACAGGACGTGACGAGCGTATAATCTTCAAGCTGATCGCGAGGAATAGTGCGCGACGCCTTGCTGACCAAGTTCGTTTCCGCGTGGTTTGTGACGTCACTCTCCGTCGTAACGGAGTTTTCCGCCTCGAGGGCGACTGAGCCGTCGGGTGCGATGAGCACGGCACCGAATGGGTGATTGCCGTGAGCGCGAGCACTCCTTGCTACCTCGATAGCGTGACGCAGGTAATGTTCGTACTTCCGAGTCTTGGTATCCATGATCTAATCATGCCATATTTTGCATCCAAACGGTTGCCGGGGGCTACCTCCTGCTCGTCACCGCGGCGAGTGCGGAACTGGCCGTACACAGCACGCCTTCGCACCGCGGCTCCACTTACCTTCCCACGGGTCTCACCAGCGCGAGGGGACCCGCGGAAGATCGGGCGGATCGCCTTGATCAGCTCGGGCCGACCGCCTGCCGCACGCATGACGGACGCCCGCCCCTTCGGCCGTTGCGAGGAAGCGTCGCCGACCTCCTCTCAGCTCCGCGGTCCGTTCCCGATGCGGAGCGCAGATGGTGGCGGTCGCCACGGCCGCGACAGCGATCGCAGGACTCAGCGCTGTCGCCATCTGCTCAGGCGGGACCAAGCTCCCAGCGGCACCCGCGAGGATCCCCGCGGTCCTCTGCACCGCTGCGGGAGGTCCAACGGTGAAGGAGATCTTCCAGAGCATCGCGAAGATCTGCTCGAACAAGAAGTACGCCAGCAACTCCGGCTACCAGACCAAGATCGGCCCCGGTGGCGGGAAACGCTTCGAGAAGACCGCTCGGAAGAACTGCAGTACGGTCGATTCGATGTTGTTGAAGTTCATCGCGGTACCGATCATCGTCCTCGGCCTGATCGGATTCCGCACCGACACCAGTTGGTGGTTGCTCGCCATCCTCGGAGCGGCCTCGGCGCTTGCTCTCATCGCAGGTGACGCTCTGATCCTTCGCCACAAGCGGCGAACGTCTCCACGCCGATAGACACTGCGGGCCAAGGAGAGCCCGAGCACCGACCGATGCTGGGGGCTCTCCTAGGTGTGCCACGATCAGCTCTCCCAGCGTCGACGAGGCCCACACGTACGAGAGGCCCCTCCACTGAGGAGGGGCCTCTCGTGGTTGATGCGTTATCCCGGGATTCGGCAGATCTGCCAGCCTTCGTCCGGGTGCTCCTAGTCGGAGTCCGCGACGATCCTCGTCGGAGCCACACCGGCGTCGAGGTCCGCCGGGGTTCCCCACCAGAGCGCGTGTTGGTCCGACTGGGTGATGCGAACAGGTTCGTTCATGAAGAGCTCGCCCTCGCGGTAGAGGTAGACCTCGTGGTTGCGCGGGATCGCAGTCCAGTCGGCGACGTCGTCGTGCTTGTCGAGGAACGGCTTCGGACCGCTCAACGATCCCGCTCCCCACGCTCGCGGGTGGAGCCCATCGCCTTGGTCGCTGCCTTGCGCGCCTTGGCGGCACCGCGGGTGGATCCGACGGCGGCGCGGGGATGCTTGGCGTTGGAGACCGCCGCCGAACTTGCTACCGAAGTGGATGCCCATCGGATGGGACCCGTCATCGAGGCTGGCGTCGTGGACGATGTCGGCGATCGCGGTGGTGAGGGCTCGATCGTCGCTGCGCAGCGCGGCGGTCGTGAAGGTGGCGTAGCCGCCGACAAGGAGGTGCGTTGTGAGAATCGGCTCGAGTGCACTGATCGAGTCGGGATGCTCGACGTCGACCAGCCAGCCCTCCGCGGGCTGGCGGATCAGCAATGCGGCGCGGTCGTCTCTCCAGGATCGGGGCAGTGCACCGGTCTGCATGAAGGATCGCTCCTCCCAGTCAGCCGCAACGTCAACGAGAAACTCTTCGAGTGTGAGTCCTAACGCTGCAGCGTCGACCTCGAGGGCGCTTCCGGTCCCCAGCGGCAGCTTGAAGCTCGAGAGAACTTCAGCCAGCGCTCCAGTGCGCGAGCCCGAGGTGTAGAGCGTCTCAGTGCCCACTGCGTCATAGCGGCCCCAGCTAGAGCGCTCAGTGTGGTTGTCACCAGCGTCGTGGCGACTCGGCGCGGATATCGGGGCGTAGGTGTTCTACAGGCGAGTGGGCCTGGCACACCAGATCCGACGCGCCGTGGCTTACCCCGCTGCCAAAGAGGAGGCAGCCACGGCGCGGAGTCGTGCACACAGGAGAGTGCACCAGAGACGCACCAAAGACGCTCCTCAAAAGAAGAAAACCCCCGCGTGAACGGGGGTTTTCTATGGCGGTACCGGTGGGATTTGAACCCACGGTGGAGTTGCCCCCACACATGTTTTCGAGACATGATCCTTCGGCCGCTCGGACACGGTACCGGGAAAGAGTTTACACGATCCGGGAGGCCCGCCACGCCACCCGACGTCGGCCTGCCCTCCACAGGCGGCCACCCCCAGGGCTCTTCCCCCACCCACAGACCGCCCACGTCGTCGACTCGGCCTGCGGGCGTACCGTCCACGACATGAAGACCCGCACGCTCATCGCACTCCTGACGTCCGTCCTCGGTGGGGCCGGTGTCCTCGGCGCTGCTGCCGTCGGGGCCCGGGCCGGCGTCAAGGGCCAACGGGCGGCTGCGCAACGGGTGGTCGACATGTTGCCGATCCATGCGGACTGGTGGCACGAGCGACAGCAGCACGAGGGGCAGCTCCTGTACGTGGCGATCGGTGACTCGGCGGCGCAGGGCGTCGGCGCGACGGTCCCGTCGCGCGGGTACGTGGGCCTGTTGGCTCGGCGCATCCGGCATCGTTCCCACGAGTCGGTGCGGGTCGTGAACCTGAGCGTCTCGGGCTCGACGACGTGGGGTGCCAAGCGCGACCAGTTGCCGAAGCTCCGGCAGTACACGCCCGACATCTGCACGGTGTCGATCGGGGCGAACGACATCGCCGACTTCGATCCGGACAAGTTCGAACGCAACATCCGGGCGATCTACGGCGCGTTGCCGTCGCATGCCGTGGTTGCCGAGCTGCCGTGCATGTTCGTGCCGGACCGTGAGCGCAAGGTGGCGGTGGCGAACGAGATCGTGCACCGGGTGGCCGCGGAGTTCGGGCTCACGGTGGCGCCGCTGCACACCATCACGAAGCGGGTCGGGGTCCGCCGCACGTTCTTCAACAGCTACGGCGACCTGTTCCACCCGAACGACCGGGGGTACGAGGTCTGGGCGAGCGCGTTCGAGCCCGCGGTGGACGCCCGGGTCGACACCGTGGCGGCGATCCGGCACTACCTGTCCGCGCGCGAGGCGGAGAACCTCGGGCGAGAGGCTGGCGCCGTCGCGAACGCCCGGGCCGAGCAGGACACCGACGGCGCCGAGGCACTCGACCACGCCAACCGACCGAGTCCCGTCGAACGGATCCGCAACCGGATGACGGGTTCGATCGCCCTGCCCGACGAGCCGGTGCACCGCTCCGGTGATGTCGGCGGCACGGCCTAGCCTCGACGACATGGCGCGCCCGCAGTCCCTCTACCGATGCACCGAGTGCGGCTGGACCAGTGTCAAGTGGGTCGGCCGGTGCGGCGAGTGCCAGACCTGGGGCACGGTCGAGGACTCCTCGGCGGTCTCGGCGAGCACCCGGGGCACGGCGGCCGTCGCCGTCACCGGGGCCCGCGCGGCCCGCCCCATCACCGAAGCCCGCGGCACCACGGTGCAGCGTTGGCAGACCGGCATCGGCGAGTTCGACCGGGTTCTCGGCGGCGGGGTGGTGCCCGGTGCCGCGGTCCTACTGTCCGGCGAGCCGGGCGTCGGCAAGTCCACGCTCCTGCTCGAGGTCGCTTCACGGGCGGCCGCTTCCGGCAAGCGTGTCCTCTACGTCAGTGCGGAAGAGTCCGTCGACCAGGTCCGGCTGCGTGCCGAGCGCACCGGCGCGATGCACGACGACCTCTACCTGGCGAGCGAGGTCGACCTCGGCGTCATCATCGGCCAGATCGACCAGGTCAAGCCGGACCTGCTCATCGCCGACTCCGTGCAGACCATCTCGTCGAGCTCGATCGACGGCATCGCAGGTGGCACGTCGCAGGTGCGCGAGGTCGCCTCGACCCTGATCCGGATCGCGAAGGACCGCGCCCTCCCGGTCCTGATCGTCGGCCACGTCACGAAGGACGGCACGATCGCCGGGCCACGCCTCCTCGAGCACCTGGTCGACGTCGTCTGCCACTTCGAGGGCGACCGGCAGACCGCGCTCCGGTTCGTCCGGGCGTTGAAGAACCGGTTCGGCCCCACGGACGAGGTGGGGTGCTTCGACATGGGCGGCGACGGCATCCACGAGGTCCCGGACCCGAGCGGCCTCTTCATGTCGAAGAACGCGACCCCGGTCTCCGGCACGTGCGTGACCGTCGCGCTCGAGGGGCGCCGGGCGCTCCCGGTCGAGGTCCAGGCGCTCATCGTCCCGAGCTCGGCTCCGCAGCCCCGCCGGGTCGTGAACGGTGTCGATGCCTCACGCGTGGCGATGCTGCTCGCGGTGCTCGAACGCCGAGCCGGTCTCAAGCTCTCCGATGCCGACGTCTACGTCTCCACGGTGGGCGGCATGAAGCTGACCGAGCCCGGCGCCGACCTGGCGATCGCCCTGGCGCTGGCGAGCGCGGCGCGGGACCGTCCGTACCCGCACACGCTCGCCGCCGTGGGAGAGATCAGCCTGGCGGGCGAGATCCGTCCGGCCACGGGGACCAAGCAGCGCGTGAACGAGGCGAGCCGACTCGGCTTCACGACCGTCCTCGGCGCCGACTCCGGGCATCTGCGCGAAGCACTCCGAGTGGCGTTCTCCATGACGCAGTCCGCCCGCGAGCGCGAGCTCGACCGCGCGTTCTGATCGCCTAAGCGCGCAATGCGGCCAACAGGTCCTCGGGCGTCGCCTGCATGGTGTTCGGCCCGGCGATGTCGAAGAACACGCCCTCGAGCATGTCGAGGTGGGCGCTCAGGAACTCTTCGAGCCGCGGCCCGTCGTAGACCATGACCTGCCGGATCTTCTCGTCCGGCACCATCGCCGTGTAGGCGTCGGCCGACGAGAACAGCAGCAGGATGCGCTTCTCGGAGCCTTCGCGCCCGAACACCCGCACCTGCATGTCCTTCTTGCCGGTCACGAGCCGGGGGACGATCACGATGTCGTTGCGCAGCGCGAACGCCACCGCAGCGACGTCCTGCTTCGCGAGGGCTTCCTCGAGCTGTTCGCTCCGGAAGCGCTGTTCCTTGTCTGCCATCTGATCAATTCCACCAGATTTTCGTCGTTCAGTGACGCACGGGTAGCCAGTCGGCCCTGAGCACGCTAGCCTGATGGAACCGCTTCGGCGGCGCTCAACGTTCGGGCGAGGTGGTTTGCCCCTCAACTCGGACTACCAGGGTCACTGGCCATCAGGCCTGACCCCGAACCCGTCCCGCCGGCACCTGCCCGCGTGGCGCATCACCCCCGTCGACGTACGTCGGGGCTCCGCAGGTGCGATCGCACCATGGCGGAACGCAAGAAAGCTAAGGAAACGCCATCATGGCATCTACCGGTACCGTCAAGTGGTTCAACAACGAAAAGGGCTTCGGCTTCATCGCCCCGGACGACGGAAGCGCTGACGTCTTCGCGCACTTCTCCGCGATCGCCGGCAACGGCTACAAGTCGCTGGAGGAGAACCAGAAGGTGGAGTTCGACATCACCGAGGGCCGCAAGGGCCCGCAGGCGGAGAACATCACCGTCCTCGGCTGATCACATCAGCTTCGAACGGCCCCGTCGTCCTCTGGACGGCGGGGCCGTTTGCTGTTCCCAGCGACGCCCCGGCCCGAGACCGCCAGCCCGCGCGGCGCCAGAGCTACTGCAGGATGAACTGCACCGAGGTCTTCGACTTCAGGTTCCCGACCGCGACCTGCAGGTGGTAGCTGGCCCCGTCGGCCGAGACCGCCGGGCGGGACGCGTCGCACGTGGTGGTGGACGACCGGGTCCGGTCCCAGGCGATCGTCGGCGTGGTCAGGGTCTGGCCGGACTTGATCGTGACGTCCTGGTTCGTGCCGCCGGTCTGGCAGTCCTTCGACGACCAGTACTGCTCCTCGCCCGAGCTGATGGTCAGCACCTGCTGCGCTGAGCCGAGGTCGAGGTGGCACGAGTTGGTGCCGGTGTTCTTGATCGACATCGCGATCTTCGGATCCTCGGTGGGGCCGTAGGCCTCCTTGTCGAGCACGGGTGTCAGGACGACCTGGTCCTTGCTGCACGTCGAACCGTCGGGAGCGGCAGCGGCAGCGGTCGAGGGCGGCGCCGACGCCGAGCGGGACGGCTCAGCGGACGACGCACCACCGGCCGAGGCGGACGGCGAGGACGTGGGTGCTGCCGTCGGAGTCGACGCACTCCCCCGTCCGACGACGATGAGCACGACCACCACGACGATGATCACGAGCGCTCCGAGTACGGCTGCACGACGGCGCCAGTACACGACCGGCTTCTCGGGCCCGACGGGGTGACGCAACGACGACATGCGCACAGGGTAGACAACCCCGGACACCCGGTGCGGGACCCCCGCCGGGTGCCGCGCGAAAGCGTCAGAGGATCTTCAGCATGCGGGTGTTGCCGAGGGTGTTCGGCTTGACCCGGGCGAGGTCGAGGAACTCCGCGACCCCTTCGTCCGACGACCGCACCAGCTCGGCGTAGACCGCGGGTTCGACGACCTGCTCACCGATCTCGAGGTACCCGTGCTTCGCGAAGAAGTCGACCTCGAACGTCAGGCAGAAGATCCGTGCGACGCCGAGTTCCCGGGCGTCGTGCTCGAGCGCCTCGAGCATCCGGTGTCCGACGCGCTTGTGGATCCAGTCGGCGTCGAGCGCGAGGGTGCGGACCTCGGCGATGTCGTCCCAGAAGACGGCGAGGGCGCCGCAGCCGATCGGTACCCCGTCGGGTCCTTCGGCGATCCGGAACTGCTGGATCGAGCCGTAGAGCGCGACGTTCTCCTTGCCGAGCAGGATGCGTCGGTCGACGTAGGGGGCGATGAGCCGCTGGATGTGCGGGACGTCGGAGGCGAGTGCCGGTCGCACGAGGATCCCGTGCTCGTCACGGACGTCGAACGCGTGCTTCCCGTGCTCTGTCATCTCGACAACCCTAGACCGCGCCGGAGCGCAACCGAACGCCGCGCCCGGACGAGCGGCAGCGGACCTTCCCGGGGGACACCCCGCTGGACGGTGCACAGGCTGAGCCGCCTACCGTCCACACCATGCCTCAGATCATCGAAACCGTCGACGTCAACGTCCCCGTCTCCGCAGCGTACGGTCAGTGGACCCGCTTCGAGGAGTTCCCGCACTTCCTCGACGAGGTCGAGAAGATCGTCCAGGTCGACGACAAGACCACCGACTGGACCGTGAAGGTCGCCGGCCAGGAGCGCGAGTTCCGTGCCGTCATCACCGAGCAGCACCCCGACGAGCGGGTGGCCTGGACCGTCAAGGACGGCGAGACCGACCACGCCGGTGTCGTCACCTTCCACAAGCTGTCCGACAACGAGACGCGCGTCACCGCGCAGATCGACTGGGAGCCGTCCGGCTTCCTCGAGAAGCTCGGCGCAGCGGTCGGCGTCGGTGGCCACGCCATCAAGAAGGACCTGCAGAACTACAAGGAGCGCGTCGAGTCCGCTCCGACCGACACGGGCTGGCGCGGCGACGTGCAGGCGTGATCACGGCCTGAGACGTCCGCAGGCGGACAAACGGGAGGCCCGGTGCCAGCTGGCACCGGGCCTCCCGTTTCGTCCGTGCACCGGTTTCGTTCGGCATCCCCCCACGACATGCCGACCTGCCGGTCCGGCGCGAGCCTGGCAGAGTGGTCACACTGGCCGTCGCGCTGGTCCAGTTTTATCATGTCTGAGACAGATGTACAGGGCGGGGAGACATGATCGAGTACAACGACGACGATGCACACCGGCGAGAACTCTCCCGGAAGCTGCAGTTGCTGATGGACGTCGTCGAGGCGAATGCCGGGCAGCGACCGTCCTACAAGGAGATCGCAGCCGAGATCGAGGCACAGGGTGCGTCGATGAGCCGGCCGCGGTGGGGCTACATGCTCGGGGGCAACGGCCCGGCCGTCCGTGACCAGCGCCTGCTCGCAGCACTCGCCGGCTACTTCGGCGTCCCGGCGGAGTACCTGACCGACGCGGCGGGCAACACCGACGTGCCCGAGCGGGTGCAGGCGCAGCTCGAACTCGTCCTCGAGCTCCGCAAACGCGAGGTCGTGGCCTTCGCGACCCGACGCCTCGGCGAGTTCGCCTCCGCCGACGAGATCCGGGACTTCACCGAGCACCTCCGGCGGCTCGACGAGTCGGGGTCCGCGCCGTGACCGGCGTGCGCGAGCGGTTCGGCGCCCGGCGCCGGCAGGCAGTCGCCCGGCGGAGCGTGCGGCGGCTCGGGCTCCCCCGGCGACTGACGCTGCCCGCCCTCCTCGCCCGCGCCGAGTCGACCCTCGGCAAGCCGATCCGGTTGCGGACGGCCGACCTGCCCGGCGACCTCTCCGCACGGTTCATCCAGCGCGCCGACCACGCACTCCTCGAGACCCGTCCGGACCTGTCCGAGCGCTCCCGCGTGGCGTGCGTGCTCCACGAACTCGCCCACGTGTTCCTGGCGGACCCCGGCTGCGACCACCAGGCCTACACCGGGCTGCTCACCGGCCGGACGGCGTTCACGCGGTCGCTGGACACCCCGCACGAGCAGGCGGTCGAACTCGTCGCCGACGAGCTCGCGCTCCGGATCGGGCTGCTCGACCCGGACGACCGCGAGCCCGGGATCTTCCGGTGACGCTGCACGTCTGGGGATCGATCCCGGTGTGGGTCATCCTGACGGTGCTCGTCGTCCGGCTGCTGCTGGTGCGGACCCAGTCGGCGAGCGTCACCTGGCTCATGGCGTGCTGCGGCTTCGTCGCCGTCGGCCTGACGATCAACCAACCGGACGTCACCACGTTCCTCGCGGGCGTCACGCACGTGCCCAACATCGCAGACCTGGTCGGACGGTGCCTCATGGTGTGCGGCATGTTCGCGCTCGCGCAGTCGGTGGAGGCCGCTGCGCGTTCCGCGAAGCTGCTGCGCGCAAGCCGGATCATCGCCTGCGTGGTCGTGCTCCTCGCGCTCGTCGTGCTCTTCTCGCTGGTCGACGCACCGACGCCGACGGCACAGTTCATGACCGTCTACGGCGACCAACTGCCGACCGCGCTGTACTCCGCGGTCGAGATGACGTACATCGCGGTCGTCATCGCCCGATCCGCCACCGCCGTCCTGCGCGGGTTCCGGAGCGGCGACGGCCTCGGCCGGATGTACTGGCTGTTCGTCGTCGGGGCCGTCGGGCTGGTCCTGCTCGCCGTCATCGCGATCGCACTCGACGCCGTCCACGTCGCCGGTGTCGACGGCGCGGTCCGGGTGCTGTCCACCGTGTACGCCCCGGTGTTCCTGCTGTCCATGGTGCTGCTCGCCGTCGGTGCCGCCGGCGGCGTGCTGCCGGACGCGGCACGCGAGTTCCGCGACTGGCGGGACACCCGACACCGGTTCCGCAGCCTGGAGCCGGAGCTCCGGCGGCTCGAGGCGGCCTCGGGACACACCGGGCTCTACTTCACGATCGCCTGGCAGCGTCGCCAGTGGCGCAGTCGGTTGCACCGGCTGGCCGTCGAGATCGAGGACCGCGCACGCGAGGCCGGGCAGGACGTCCCGGCTGCGGCGACCCTCACCACCGCACGACTCAGGGAGCTCTCATGACAGCCGGACGCACGACCGCACTCGGAACCGCACTCGGAATGGCAGTCGGCACGGTCGGGACGCTCGGACTGGGCGCCGTCGTCGCCCGACGACTGCTCTTCCCCGCCCCGTACACGGCGACCGCCACCGTGCGGAGCAGCACCGGGACCGAGGTCGAACTCGTCGCGACGCGCGACACCCGCCTGCCGGGCACGTACGACCTGCAGCGCGACGACGCCCGCGTCCAGGTCGGTGCCCTCGTCGCCGCGAGCACCGAGACCGGCCCCAGCGGGGACACCATCCGCCGCCGCGTCACCGGCACCGTGGCGACCGGTGACTGGGCCTGGGACGCCCTGCGGTACGACGGGCCGGCCGACGTCCCCGGCGCCGAGCCCGAGGCCGCCACGACCCACGTCGTCCACGTGCACGGCCAGTCCCTCGGGCCGCGGCAGGTCCTCCGCGGCGTCGGTGTCTGGCGCGGCCTCGGCGCGACGTCCGAGGTCCTCGACACAACGGACCTGCCGCTCCGGTCGCTCGACCCGGGGGCTGCAGACCGCATCGTCGCCGCGGTCCGCGCCGCCCGCGCCCGAAGCGCCCGCCGCGTGGTGCTGCAGGGGTGGTCCGCCGGCGCCCTCGCCTGCTCGGTCGCCGCCGGCCGGGTCGACGTCGATGGGATCGTGGCCGTCTCGCCGCTGCTCGACGTCGCGTCGGCACTCCGCGGAGCGGTCCGTGGGGCACGCCTGCCCGCCTTCGTCGGCACCGTCGCTGCGCGCATCGCGACGACCCCGGTGCTGTCCCGCCTGGCGGGAGCGTCGGCACCGGTCACGACCACGGCCTGGCAGGACGCGACGACGCCGACGCTCGTGGTCCACTCCGAGGCCGATGCACTGGTCGCAGCGGACGACGTGGCCGCGATCACCGCACGCCCGCACACCACCGCCGTCGCCTTCCGCACGGCACCGCACACGCTCGAGTGGAACGAGGACCCGGAGCGCTGGGAGGACGCGGTCCGCCACTTCGTCGAGACGTTGCCCGCCATCGCGTAGCGGACGTGCAACGGCCCCGGTCTGCGAACAGACCGGGGCCGGCAGCGACTCGATCCGTTGGGGGGAACCGATCGAGTGCGACGCGCGAGGAGTTGGGGGGAACGTCTCGCGCGCTGGTTCCACCGTACCCCCGGACGGGGGTCCGTGGACGCGGGACGCGCGCATCGGCGATCCGGGATCTGGACCGACACGATGACGGACGGGAGGCCCGGTGCCAGCTGGCACCGGGCCTCCCGTCTGTCTGGTGTCGGGTCCTAGGACTCGATCTCGCCCTGGGGCGCGTCCGCTGCGGTCTCGACCGCGGCTGCGCCGGCGAGGACCTCTTCGCGGCCCGGCTGACGCCCGGTCTCGAAGTGGAACGCACCGTCGACGAAGTCGACCTTCACGTGGTCACCGGCGTTGAGCTCACCCTGCAGGATGTGCTCGGACAGCTGGTCCTCGACCTCGTGCTGCATCGCGCGACGGAGCGGGCGTGCACCGAGGGACGGGTCGAACCCGACCTTGATGAGCTGCTCCTTGGCGGGGAGCGTGAGCTCCACCGTCATGTCGCGGTCGAGCAGACGGTCGGCGAGGCGCTTCACGAACAGGTCCACGATCTGCAGCAGTTCGGACTGCGACAGCTGCGGGAACACGATCGTGTCGTCGACACGGTTCAGGAACTCGGGCTTGAAGTGCTTCTTCAGCTCCTCGTTGACCTTGCCGCGCATGCGGTCGTAGCCGACGGCCGAGTCACCCTCGACCTGGAAGCCCACCGGGCCACCGGCGATGCCCTGCGAACCGAGGTTCGTGGTCATGATGATGACGGTGTTCTTGAAGTCGACCACGCGGCCCTGACCGTCGGTGAGACGGCCTTCCTCGAGCACCTGCAGCAGCGAGTTGAAGATGTCCGGGTGGGCCTTCTCGATCTCGTCGAACAGGACCACGGAGAACGGCTTGCGGCGCACCTTCTCGGTGAGCTGGCCGCCCTCCTCGAACCCGACGAACCCGGGAGGAGCACCGAACAGACGCGAGACGGTGTGCTTCTCA
Source organism: Curtobacterium sp. JUb34 (assembly GCF_003755065.1). Classification (NCBI taxonomy): domain Bacteria; kingdom Bacillati; phylum Actinomycetota; class Actinomycetes; order Micrococcales; family Microbacteriaceae; genus Curtobacterium; species Curtobacterium sp. JUb34. The sequence goes on from NZ_RJVH01000001.1 coordinate 597,614, forward strand.
CCGAACTCCGACATGTCGAGGGAGATCAGTGCGCCCTCGTCGTCGAACAGGAACTCGGCGAGCGCCTTGGCGAGCTCGGTCTTGCCGACACCCGTGGGCCCGGCGAAGATGAACGAGCCCGAGGGGCGGTTCGGGTCCTTGAGGCCGGCGCGGGTGCGGCGGATCGTCTTGGACAGGGCCGAGATGGCCTCTTCCTGACCGATGACCCGCTGGTGCAGCGCCTTCTCCATGAAGACGAGACGCGAGGTCTCCTCTTCGGTGAGCTTGAACACCGGGATGCCCGTGGCCTGCGCCAGGACCTCGGCGATGATGCCCTCGTCGACGGTGCCGGACGCGGCGACGTCACCGGCACGCCACTGCTTCTCGAGGCGGAGACGCTCACCCAGGAGCTTCTTCTCCTCGTCGCGCAGCGAGGCGGCCTTCTCGAAGTCCTGCTCCTCGATGGCGGCTTCCTTCTGCCCGCGGACCGTCGAGATCTTCTCGTCGAACTCGCGGAGCTCCGGCGGCGCCGACAGGATCGACAGCCGCAGGCGTGCGCCGGCCTCGTCGATCAGGTCGATGGCCTTGTCCGGCAGGAAGCGGTCCTGCACGTAGCGGTCCGCCAGGTTGGCGGCCGAGACGATCGCACCGTCGGTGATGGACACCTTGTGGAACGCCTCGTACTTGTCGCGCAGGCCCTTGAGGATGTTGATCGTGTGCGGCAGCGACGGCTCGTTGACCTGCACCGACTGGAAGCGACGCTCGAGTGCGGCGTCCTTCTCGAAGTGCTTGCGGTACTCGTCGAGCGTGGTGGCACCGATCGTCTGGAGCTCACCGCGGGCGAGGAGGGGCTTGAGGATCGAGGCGGCGTCGATCGCGCCCTCGGCAGCACCGGCACCGACGAGGGTGTGGATCTCGTCGATGAAGACGATGATGTCGCCGCGGGTGCGGATCTCCTTCGTGACCTTCTTGAGGCGCTCCTCGAAGTCACCGCGGTAGCGGGACCCGGCGATGAGCGACCCGAGGTCGAGCGAGTAGAGCTGCTTGTCCTTGAGCGTCTCGGGCACGTCGCCCTTGACGATCGCCTGAGCGAGGCCCTCGACGACCGCGGTCTTGCCGACGCCGGGCTCACCGATCAGGACGGGGTTGTTCTTGGAGCGGCGGGAGAGGATCTGCATGACCCGCTCCATCTCCTTCTCGCGCCCGATGACGGGGTCGAGCTTGCCGTCACGAGCGGCCTGGGTGAGGTTCCGGCCGAACTGGTCGAGGACCTGCGAACCCTGCTGCTGGCCGTTCTGCTGCTGCTCGCCGCCGACGGCGACCGCTTCCTTGCCCTGGTAGCCGGACAGGAGCTGGATGACCTGCTGGCGGACCCGGTTCAGGTCCGCGCCGAGCTTCACGAGGACCTGGGCTGCGACGCCCTCGCCCTCGCGGATCAGGCCGAGCAGGATGTGCTCGGTGCCGATGTAGTTGTGGCCGAGCTGCAGCGCCTCGCGCAGGGACAGCTCGAGCACCTTCTTGGCACGCGGCGTGAACGGGATGTGCCCGGTCGGCTGCTGCTGGCCCTGGCCGATGATGTCCTGGACCTGCTCGCGGACGGCGTCGAGCGAGATGCCGAGCGACTCCAGCGCCTTGGCGGCAACACCCTCGCCCTCGTGGATCAGGCCGAGGAGGATGTGCTCGGTGCCGATGTAGTTGTGGTTGAGCATCTTCGCTTCTTCTTGAGCGAGGACGACAACCCGACGGGCTCGGTCGGTGAATCTCTCGAACATGTGCTCTCCCTTGGCCCTTTCTGACGGAGCCGACAGCTGGTCCGGTCTCGTCTGAGTCCGGTCACGTACTCCGAGAGTAACCAGCGCTCCCCGTGGGGGCTGCCCCTGTTCGCCGTGGGCGTGACCTCACTGCGCGATGTGCGCAGTGAGCGAACTCAGGCGCGACGCGCTGCTCGGCGCAGGGCACGCCGGAAGCGGCGCGGCTCGACGCCCAGGGCGTCGATGACGTCGTGCGCCGACCCCATGAAGGGGTCGTCGACCCCGTCGAGGACGGCGAGCAGGACGTGCACCGGGCGGACGCGCTCGGCGGGGCCGGCGAGGACGGCGGCCCGGGCGAGGACCCGTGCCGCCGCCGGCGTGCAGGCGACCCGGTCGTGCTCGTCGGGGCACGACGCCCGCGCACCGACGAAGACGCTGATCTCGGCGCGGACCGCCTCGGGGCTCACCCCGTGTGCGTCGAGGGCCGGGCGGAAGCGGGGCATCCCGCTGCACAGTGTGACGGCGGCGAGCAGGAGGTGCTCCGCGTCGACGAAGCCGAAGCCCGTCTCGTGGGACTCGAGGTCGGCGAGCAGCACGATCTCGCGGCCCTGGCGGACGGTGGGCAGGGCGACGGACAGCTGAGCGATCTGCATGTATTCAGAATATCGCATGCAATGACAATTGCACACCCCTCGGTTCAGCACGGCTCGGTACCATCCGGTCATGGATCAGCCCGTCGTCGGCCTCGTCGTCCACCCGACCAAGAACGTGCAGGAGTCCGTCACGACCCTGCAGCGCTGGAACGCGTCCGGGCTCGGCGAACTCGTCGCCCGCCGCGCCGACGCCCAGCGCATCGGTGGGGGCATCACCGCGGTGGAGGACGACGACTTCACCGAACGGGTCGACCTCGTCGTCGCCCTCGGCGGTGACGGCACCATGCTCGGCGCGATGCGACTCGTGGCGAAGCGTCCGGTGCCGGTGCTCGGTGTGAACTACGGCAACGTCGGGTTCCTGGTGGAGATCGAGCCGCCGGAGCTCGAGGCCGCGCTCGACCGACTGTCCGCCGGCGAGTACCAGCTCGAGCCGCACCATGCGCTCGAGGCCCGCCTGTCCTGGAGCGGCGCGCGCACCGACTACCTGGCCTTCAACGACCTCACCATCGTGCGGCGTCCCGGTTCCGGCCAGGTGTCGGCCGACCTCAGCGTCGGCGGCCTCGGCTACGGGTACTACCGCGCCGACGCCATCGTCGCCGCAACCCCGGCGGGCTCCACCGCGTACAACTACGCCGCCGGTGGCCCGGTGCTCTCCCCCGCACTCTCCGGGTCCGTCGTGACGCCCGTCGCACCGATGGCGGGGATCGACCGCGCCGTGGTGCTCGCCGCCCGCGAGCGCTACCGGTTCGACATCGCCGAGGGCACCAGGAGCGCTGCACTCGAGGTCGACGGGCTCGTCGTCGGCGAGGTCGCCACCGGGGCGCAGATCGACGTCCGGCTCCGCAAGGACGCCGGCAGCGTCGTCCGGCTCGACGCCGAGCGGCACGGACGCACCGGCCGGGTGAAGCTCAGCCTGCTCGACCTGCCGGTGCGGCCCGACCAGCTCATCGAACTGATCCCCAGCGACCTGCGGCAGAAGCTCGGTCGCGAACTCGACCAGTAGCGGTCCCGGGCACCGTTCCGCCCCGGAACGGCGAATGGCCCGCTCGAACAGTGCTCGAGCGGGCCTTCCCATCACCCCACCGGATCGCCTTCCCACAGAACGACCCGGGTTCCCCTGCCGACGCGGACGCCGGCCGAAGCCTGCTGACCTCAGTCGGTCAGGTACAGCTGCATGTCCTGCGAGACCGCCTTGGCGAACAGGCGCAGCTTGGCGCGCGACTCCACTCGGCTGACGGCCTGACGGGTCGTGTGCACGATCTTCGAGATCTCGTCGAGCGTCATCGGCTTGTCGTCGTCGAGGCCGTAGCGCATGCGGATCACGTTGGCCTCTTCGCTCGGCAGCTCGGCGACGATCGAACGGATGTCGCGGTGCAGGAGCGTGGTCTCGGTGAGCTCGTTCGGGGACGCAGCGTCCTCGTCCTCGATGAAGTCGCCGAGCTCGCTGTCGTCCGAGTCACCGACGACCGTGTGGATCGACACCGGCTCGTGCGAGCGGCCCTTGAGGTCGACGAGCTCCTCGACGGTCATGCTCAGCTCGGCGGCGACCTCGTCGGGCATCGGCGCACGGCCGAGGTCCACGGTCAGGTCGCGCTCGGTGCGGGAGATCTTGTTGATCAGCTCGACGGTGTGCACCGGGATGCGGATCGTGCGGGCCTTGTCGGCGAGACCACGCGAGATCGCCTGGCGGATCCACCAGGTGGCGTAGGTCGAGAACTTGTAGCCCTGCGTGAAGTCGAACTTCTCGACCGCGCGGACGAGACCGAGGTTGCCCTCCTGGATGACGTCCATGAACGGCAGGCCACGCTGCGAGTAGCGCTTGGCGATGCTCACGACCAGGCGGAGGTTCGAGGTGATCATGCGCTCCTTGGCGCGCTCACCGTCGCGGACGAGCCAGCGCAGTTCGCGCTGCAGGGTCTTCGCGAGGCCCTTCTCGGTCGCGAGCTTCTCCTCGGCGAAGAGGCCGACCTCGATGCGGCGGGCGATCTGCGCTTCTTCCTCGGCGGTGAGGAGCGAGAGGCGGCCGATGTGGCGCAGGTAGTCGCCGACCTGGTCGACCGAAGCACCGCGGACGCCGGCGAGCTGCTCGTCGGCCTCGACCTCGGTGTCGAGGGAGGTGGTCGTGGACTCGGCGCCCTGGGTCTTGGATGCCGCTGCCTTCTTCGTGGTGGCGCGGCGGGTGGTGCTCGGTGCAGCCGTTGCGATCGTCATGGTGTTGCTCCCTGCGTTCGGCGGTGATGGCTTCGTGCGGTGGTGCTGGGGGGTCGTGCTTGGGGGTGTTGATGAGTAAAGCGGTCCGGAGGTGTACCCCACAAACCGATCGGAATGATTCTCAGGCTTCTCCGTGATTCGCGGTCGATACCGTCCCCCGTGGGGTACAGCACTGCCGTCAGTGTGGTCCCCCGAACTGCGGCGGATCAAGGGTGTGACGTGATGTTTCCGGCGTTGCAAGGGTGTTTCTCACGCGTTTCCGAATCTGTACCCCGCCGTACCGCGCCTTCTGGACATGCAAAAGGGGTACGTCCGCCCGGATCAGTGCGATCCGGTGGTCGTACCCCGAAAACCGAAGGGGTGGGGGTCACCAGGAGGGTTCGAGCCACCCGTCCCGGCGCTTGGACGCCTCGAGGTCGGCGTCTCGGTCGAACTCGTCGTACTCGCTCTCGATGTCGCCGACGAGGCTGCGACCCGTGAAGGGGTGTGTGGTTGCCATGCGGACGATGCTCACCCGGGCGCGCGACGGCGAGGTGAACGGTGCGTGACCGATCGAGGGCGCACAGGAGTCCAGGCTGGTGACCAGGGCGGGGTCAGCAGCCTGCGGGGTGCGGCAGCGTGGCGGCGCAGCTACTCGGCGGATGCCGGTGCCGGCGCGGGGACGCCGTGCTCGCGCTCGAAGCGGGCGCGCTCCTCGGCCTCGACCTTGGCGTAGGCGGCACGCTCGGTGCGGTCGGCCCGCATGATGGCACGCATCACGAACCAGAAGATGAGGCCGACGACGATGGTCGGCGTCAGGGCGAAGATGATCCCGGTCACGACTCCATGCGGCACCGGAGCATCGTACCCCGCCCCGGCGCCGCCGAACTGTGTGCGGGCTACTTCACCAAGGGGAACAGGATCGTCTCGCGGATGCCGAGGCCGGTGATCGCCATCAGCAGGCGGTCGACGCCCATGCCCATGCCGCCGGACGGCGGCATCGCGTGCTCGAGGGCCCGCAGGAACTCCTCGTCGACGCGCATCGCCTCGGGGTCGCCGCCGGCCGCGAGCTTCGCCTGCTCGACGAAGCGCTCCCGCTGGACGACGGGGTCGACGAGCTCGGAGTAGGCGGTCGCGAGCTCGAAGCCGCGGACGTACAGGTCCCACTTCTCGACGATGCCGGGACGGGTGCGGTGCTCGCGGGTGAGCGGCGAGGTGTCGACCGGGAAGTTCATCACGAACGTCGGGCGGTCGAGCGAGTCGATGACGAAGTGCTCCCAGAGCTCCTCGACGTACTTGCCGTGCGTGGCGTGCGCGACCTCGACACCCTCGGCCGCAGCGAGCTCCTGCAGCTCGGACAGCGGGGTCTCGGGGGTGATCTCGCGCCCGGCGGCCTCGGACAGCGAGCCGTACATGTCGATGCGCGGCCACTCGCCGCCGAGGTCGTAGGTGCTGCCGTCGGGCAGGGTGACCTCGAGCGAGCCACCGGTGACCGCCCGCGCAGCGCTCTGCACGAGCTCCTGGGTCAGGTCGGCCATCTGCTCGTAGTTGCCGTAGGCCTGGTACGCCTCGACCATGGCGAACTCGGGCGAGTGCGACGAGTCGGCGCCCTCGTTGCGGAAGTTCCGGTTGATCTCGAACACCCGGTCGATGCCGCCGACGACGGCACGCTTCAGGAAGAGCTCCGGCGCGATGCGCAGGAAGAGCTCGGTGTCGAACGCGTTCGAGTGCGTCACGAACGGTCGGGCCGAGGCGCCGCCGTGCTGGGTCTGCAGCATCGGCGTCTCGACCTCGAGGTACTCGTGCGCCGTGAAGGTCTGGCGGAGCGAGGACATCACGGCGGCGCGGGCGCGGACGGTGGCGCGCGCTTCGTCGCGGACGATGAGGTCGAGGTAGCGCTGACGGACCCGCGTCTCCTCGTTGAGTTCGTTGTGCAGGTTCGGCAGCGGCAGGATCGCCTTCGCCGCGATCGCCCACTCGTCGACCATGATCGACAGCTCACCGCGGCGCGAGGAGATCACGCGGCCGTGCACGAACACGTGGTCGCCGAGGTCGACGAACTCCTTCCAGCGCGCGAGGGACTCGTCACCGACCTCGGCCAGGGACACCATCGCCTGGATGCGGGACCCGTCGCCGGACTGCAGCGACGCGAAGCAGAGCTTGCCGGTGTTGCGCGAGAACACGATGCGGCCGGCGATGCCGACGACGTCCTGCGTCTCCTCACCCGTCTCGAGGTGCGCGTACTGCTCGCGGACCGCCGGGATCGTCGTCGTGATCGGGAGCTCGGCGGGGTACGCCTCGATGCCGGACTCGAGCAGCTTCGCGCGCTTGTCGAGCCGGACCTGTCGCTGCTCGCTGGTCTCCTGCTCGGCCAGTGCGGCGGCGTCGGCGATCGCGGTGTCGGTGGTGGCGGTCTCGTCGGTCATGCGGGTGCGGCTCCGATGGTCGTGGGGGTCGGGGGAAATGCTACCCGCGCCGCGCTCCCGCCCCGGACTCGCTACAGCGTCGACTGCCCGTCGGCCGCCGTCAGCGCGTTGTCCACGGCGGAGCGGACGAGCGCACCGAGCACCCGGCCGGGGTGGTCCACGCCGATGCCGGACAGCGTTCCCGCCGACTGGTCCACGATCGCGGTCGAGAAGCTCACGGCGGCGCGGACGGCGTCGGCGTACGCGGGCCGGTCCCCCTCGGCGACGACGAACGGCTCGGCGCCCATCTCGACCACCAGGGCCTGCGCGATGGGCAGCACCGGCGAGGGTGCGGTCACCGCGCAGTAGGCGTCTCGCAGCCGCGACAGGTCGACGCTCGTGCCGGTGAACGCCATCGCCGGGTGGATGGCGAGCGGGATCGCACCCGCCGCCATCGCGGGGGCGAGGATGCCGACACCGTGGTCCGGGCTGGTGTGCACGACGAGCTGGCCGGGCTGCCAGATGCCGGCGTCCGCCAGGCCCTGCACCAGCGAGGCCAGCTGGTCGTCCGGCACGGCGAGGAGCACGAGTTCGCTCCGCTCGACCAGGTCCGGCGTCGCGAGCACGGGAGCGCCGGGCAGCATGGCCTCGGCACGGTCGCGCCCCTCGGCGGACACGGCGGTGACGCCGACGACCGCGTGCTCCGCGTTCGCCAGAGCGGCTCCGAGCACGGGTCCGACCCGTCCGGCGCCGACGACGCCGACGCCCAGGCGCCCGGCCCTCACCGCACGGCTCCGGACGGCGGGACGTCGCTCCACCCCGGGCCGGGAGGCACGGTGCCGGGCCGGTGGTCGGCGTCGGGCCCGGCAGGGGCACTGGTCTCGGGCCACGGCACGTCCGCAGCGTGCGTGGCGGACGCGGGACGGGCCTCCCGTTCGCGCCACCGGTGGGACGTGTCGACCGCAGCGGCCTCGACGGCGCGGTGGGTGGTCTCCGACCACAGGCGCTGTGCGTCCCGCGCGTCGAGCGCACCGACGCGGGCCGAGACCGGACCGGCGACGGTGTGGACGTGGACGGCGGCGAGACGCAAGGCACGCTCGAGCGGGCCCTGTTCGACCTTGACGCTCTGCACCCGGGGCAGCGGCACGATGACGAGCGACCGCCAGACGGCCCCGAGCCGCAGCAGCACGGCGCCCTGCACGAACCGGTACCCGTTGCGTCGGAACGCGAACGGTCGGAGCCAGGCACCGCGGCGTGGGGAGTGCACGAAGCCACCCTGGTCACCACTCGTGGTCAGGCTGTCGTCGACGACGCTGACGGCCTCGGCGGAGCCTTCCCGCAGGGCCTCCTGGGACGCCTCGGGGCCGGCGACGACGGTGCCGACCAGGCCGGGCAGGATGATGTCGAGGACCTCGCGGACGTCGGCCGCGGTGCCGACGGGCAGCACGATCGCGGACGCCTGCTGGTTGCTCGACGCACCGTTGCCGGCGTTCGTCGCGCGGTTGATCCGGACGTCCCACCAGCCGAACGGGCGCCAGAGCAGCGGCTGCGCGACACTGACGGCGTGAATGCGGCCGGGGGGAAGCGTCTCGTTCGAGGTCGAGACGAGCCCGAACCCGATCCGGATGCCGTCGCGGGTCTCGGCGATCGTGTACTGCAACGACCGCGAGAACTTGCGGACGTAGTAGCTCCCCGCACCGATCACCGCGGGGAACAGCCCGAACAGGATCCCGTACTCGCCGGTGAGCGCGACGCTGACGATCATCGCGGCCACGGCCAGCAGGATGAAGACGGTGGTGCCGGAGAGCAGCATCGACGCGATCAGGCGTCCGGGCTTGACCTTGACGATCCGGGTCGCGTGCACGGCGGCGGGGTCGAGTTCCGGCGAGAACATCTCGTCGACGCGGTCCTGCAGCAGGCCGTTCGACGCACGCGCCGGACCGCTGCCGCGGTCGTCGTCCTTCGCGCCGGACGCGAGCACGAGGATGCGCGACCGCAGGTCGTCGGCGGCCCGCACCCCCAGGTACGCGAGCTGGACGTTGGCGTCGTTGCCGGCCTGCGCGATCTCGAGCTTCGCGGTGCCGAACACCCGCGGGATGAGCGGCCGCGAGATGTTGATGCCCTGGATCCGGTCGAGTCGGGCCTTGCGGTGGTTCCGGAACAGCACGCCGGAACGGACCTCGACGATCTCGCCGGTGACCCGGAACTCGTGCATCCGCCAGGACAGGTAGAACAGCCCGATCAGCACGAGCAGGAACACCGCGACGCCGAGCAGCACCCAGCCGACGACGCCGTGCTCGTACACGTAGCGGACCGGGTCGCCGTCCTGCTGCTCGCCGCCGGGGATGAAGAACTCGACGAGCTGGTCGCGCAGGCTGTTCAGCACGTAGCCGAGGATGACGATCAGGAAGATCCCGCCCTTGAGCAGCGGGGTCAGCGGGTGCAGGCGGTGCCACTCGCCGTCGGTCAGGGGCGCGGCCGCAGCGGCGTTCCCGCGTGTGGGCGGGGTGGGTGGCGGCGGGCCGGGTCGGAAGGTCACCGCGACCCCCTACAGCCCGGCGCGGCGGGACTCGGCGAGTTCGACGAGCCGGTCGCGCAGCTCGTCGGCGTCGGTGGCCGGGATGCCGGGGATGCGGACGTTCGTGGCGGCCGCAGCGGTGACGAACTTCAGCTCGCTCATACCGAGTGCGCGGTCGAGCGGACCCCTGGCCACGTCGACGAGCTGCATCCGGCCGTACGGCACGGCCGTGAAGCGCTGCCACATCAAGCCACGGCGGACCACCAGGTCGTCGTCGCGCAGGGCGTAGCCGATCGCGCGGACACGGCGGGGCGTGAGGGCCGCGGTGACCAGGGTGATGACGAGCACCACGATGCCGATGAGCAACCAGACCGTGCCGGCGCCCGAGCCGAAACCGTCGTTCACGATCCCGATCAGGACCAGGCCGGCGGTCACCACGAGCCCGATCACCAGCGTCGTGATGAGTTCGGTCCACACGAGCTTGGCGGACACCCTGGTCCAGTCGATGCCGGTCAGGCCGAGCCCCGGCTCGTCGAGTCGTTCACGCGCCATCGCGGGCCTCCAGGGGGTGTACTCGGGTCAGTTCGCCGTCGTGCCGTTGCGGGGGTCGCCCGGCTCGTCGTCGTCACCAGGGGGTGCGATGCACATGCGCTCTGCCACGAGTGCGCAGACCGTCAGCACGATCCCGCCCCCGACGGCGACCACGTTCGGCAGGGTCGAGCCTAGCGAAGGCGTCACCGAGCGGGTCAGGAGGTACACGACCAGCCCGATCGCGAAGCCGCCGAACAGGGCGCCGCAGATGCTCGAGGCCTTCGCGAGGACCACGACGCGGGTGGCGTAGAGCGGGTCGACCGGGCGCTGCCGCCCGGCGCCGTCGCGGGCGTGCCGGCGGACGGGACGCGCCATGAGCACGACGGCGACCCCGATGAACGCGAGCGTGATGCCGAGCGGTACGGCGAGCAGCAGCGTCGGCGACTGGCGCGACGCCAGCACCGCGTCGAACGCGAAGCCCGCCACCGCGGTCACGACGGCGATGCTGAACAGGGTGGAGAGACGGGTCGGCTTCACGCGCTGGTCACGTTCCCTTCCGTGGAGGTCGCGGGGACCGCGGTCGTCCGGGAGGCCCGGCGCACGTCCGCGAACAGGCGCGGCTCGTCGACGCGCTCGGTGTCGTCCCCCACGGCGGCGAGCAGGTCGGCCACCGGGCCGACGCCGGGCAGGACGGCCGCGGGGTCGGCGTCGAGCCACGGTGCGAGCACGAAGGCCCGCTCGGCGGCGCGGGGGTGCGGCACGGTGAGCGTGGCGGTGTCGATGCGCAGGTCGTCGACGGCGACGACGTCGAGGTCGAGGGTCCGGTCGCCCCAGCGGACGTCACGGGTCCGGCCGTGCTCGTCCTCGATGCCGTGCAGGGCGTCGAGGAACGCCTGCGGCTCGAGGTCGGTGTCGACGACGACGACGGCGTTGCGGTACCGCGGCTTGGTGTCGTCGCGGCCGTCCAGCGTGACGGCGACCGACTCGACCTCGTGGCTCGAGGCCACCGGGTGCACGCCGGGCAGCGCGGCGACCGCGCGGGCAGCGGCGCGGAGGGTGCTCCCCCGGTCGCCGAGGTTGGCGCCGAGCGCGACGACGACGCGGCTCACGCTGCTCCCTCGTCCGGCACGGTCGCCCCGCGGGCACGCCGGATGGTGATCGAGACGTCGGTGAACGGCACGGTGATGGGTGCCTGCGGCTTGTGCACGGTGACCTCGGTCGCCAGGGCCGCACGGTGGGTCAGCACAGCGGCCGCGATGCGTTCGGCGAGGGTCTCGATGAGGTCCACCGGGTCGCGCTCGATCTCGGCGACGACCTGTTCGGCGAGCACGCCGTAGTGCACGGTGGCGTCGAGGTCGTCGCTGCCCGAGGCCGCGCGGGCGTCGAGTTCCACGGCGACGTCGACGACGAAGTCCTGACCGTCGGCGCGTTCGTGGTCGAAGACCCCGTGGTGGCCGCGCGCGCGGACCCCGATGAGGCGGATGGTGTCGTTCACGAGCGAGCTGCCCTCCAGGCGTCCCAGACGTCGAGCACGGCACGGGTCGGTGCCGGGTCGTGCACGCGCACCCCCCACGCGCCGCGTTCGGCGGCGAGCAGGCTGATGGCGGCGGTGGCGAGGTCGCGGTCCTTCGGCGGGGCGCCCTCGGGGCTGCCGACGCCGTCCAGGAACCGCTTGCGTGATGCGGCGACGAGCACGGGCAGGCCGATCGAGGCGAACCGCTCGTACCCGGCCAGGATCTCCCAGTTCTGCACGCCCTGCTTGGCGAAGCCGAGGCCCGGGTCGATGACGACCTGTTCCTGTCGCACGCCGAGGACGATGAGCTCGGCGACCCGCATCTCGACCTCGCGCCGGACCTCGTCGACGGCGTGCACGTACTCGGCGTTCCGGTACATCCGGTCGCTGTGGCCGCGCCAGTGCATGACCACGAACCCGGCCCCGGTCGACGCGACCACGCGGGCCATGTCCGGGTCGGCCAGGCCGCCGGACACGTCGTTGACGATCGCGGCGCCGAGTTCGACGGCCCGTTCGGCGGTCGAGGCGTTCATCGTGTCGACGCTCACCGGGATGCCCTCGGCGACGAGCTGCCGCACGACCGGCAGGACGCGCTCCTGTTCGACCGGCACCGGCACGCGCTCGGAGCCCGGCCGCGTGGACTCCCCGCCGACGTCGATGATGTCGGCACCCGCGGCGACGAGGTCACGCGCGTGCTGCACGGCGGCGTCGTAGGCCTGGTGCAGCCCGCCGTCGCTGAAGGAGTCCGGCGTCACGTTGAGGATGCCCAACACCCGCGTGCGGTCCGGTGTCGGACCGCCGCGGGTGTCGAGCCGACGAGCACGTCTCGTCGGCAGGTCGGTCATGCCGGCCCCCTACGCCGGGGCGATACCCGGGTTGCCGAAGGGGCGACGACGGGGCTTCGAGGTCGACTCGCTGTCCGACTGGTCCGCTGCGGTGGCGGCGGCCTGCCCGGGCACGTCGATCGCGGGCAGGTTGCTCACCGGACGCTTGTCGCTGGAGAGCCACTGCGGGCGCTCCGGCAGCTTGCGGACGTCCTTGAAGATCTCCACGAGCTCCGGGGCGTCGAGCGTCTCCTTCTCGAGGAGCTCGCCGGCCAGGCGGTCGAGGATGTCGCGATTGTCGTTGAGCACCTGGTAGGCCTCGTTGTGCGCGGCCTCGAGCAGCGCACGGGTCTCGGCGTCGACGGTCTGGGCGATGTTCTCCGAGTAGTCGCGACCGGTCCCGCCGCTCATGTCGCGGCCGACGAACGGCTCGCTCGACCCGGACCCGAGCTTGACGGACCCGACGGCCTGGCTCATGCCGTACTCGGTGACCATCTTGCGCGCGGTGCCGGTGGCCTTCTCGATGTCGTTCGAGGCGCCGGTGGTGGGGTCGTGGAACACGATCTCCTCGGCGACGCGACCACCCATGGCGTAGGTGAGCTGGTCGAGCAGCTCGTTGCGGGTGACCGAGTACTTGTCCTCGAGCGGGAGCACCATCGTGTAGCCGAGGGCACGGCCGCGCGGCAGGATCGTGATCTTCGTGACCGGGTCGGTGTGCCGCATCGCCGCAGCCGCCAGGGCGTGGCCGCCCTCGTGGTACGCGGTGATCAGGCGCTCCTGGTCGGACATGATCCGGGTCCGGCGCTGCGGGCCCGCCATCACGCGGTCGACGGCCTCGTCCAGCGCGCGGTTGTCGATGAGCTGCGCGTTCGACCGGGCGGTCAGCAGCGCGGCCTCGTTCAGGACGTTCGCCAGGTCGGCACCGGTGAAGCCCGGCGTCTTGCGGGCGAGCAGCTCGAGGTCGACGCTCGCGGCGAGCGGCTTGCCCTTCGCGTGCACCTCGAGGATCTGCTTGCGGCCGGCCATGCCCGGGGCGTCGACACCGATCTGACGGTCGAAGCGGCCCGGACGCAGGAGCGCGGGGTCGAGCACGTCGGGACGGTTCGTCGCGGCGATGAGGATGACGTTCGTCTTGCCGTCGAAGCCGTCCATCTCGACGAGCAGCTGGTTGAGCGTCTGCTCGCGCTCGTCGTTGCCGCCGCCGATGCCGGCACCGCGGTGGCGTCCGACGGCGTCGATCTCGTCGATGAAGACGATGGCCGGCGAGTTCGCCTTGGCCTGCTCGAAGAGGTCACGGACACGGCTCGCACCGACACCGACGAACATCTCGACGAAGTCCGAACCGGAGATCGAGTAGAACGGCACGCCTGCCTCGCCGGCGACGGCGCGGGCGAGCAGGGTCTTGCCGGTCCCGGGAGGGCCGTACAGCAGCACGCCCTTCGGGATCTTGGCGCCGACGGCCTGGAACTTCGCCGGCTCCTTCAGGAACTCCTTGATCTCGTGGAGTTCCTCGATCGCCTCGTCGGAGCCCGCGACGTCGGCGAACGACACCTGCGGGTTCTCCTTGTTGTTGATCTTGGCCTTCGACTTGCCGAACTGCATGACCTTCGAGCCGCCGCCCTGGGCGCTCGAGAGCAGGAACCAGAACAGGGCACCGATGATCAGGAAGGGGAGCAGGACACCGAGGAGCGACAGGAACCAGTTGCCCTGCTGCACACGGTCGTCGTAGCCCTTCGGCAGGTTGGCGTCGTTGACGGCCTGGATGACCTCTTCGCCGCGGGGCGTGGAGTAGTAGAACTGCTCCTGCTTGTCGCCGTCACGGAGCGTCAGGTCGACCCGCTGCTCGGTGGAGTTGACGATCGCGGACGAGACCTTGCTGTCGGCGAGCTGCTCGAGGCCCTTCTGGGTGCTGACCTCGGTCGTGCTGCCCTGGCTGATGACGCTCCAGCCGATGAAGATGCCCGCCAGCGCGATCAGCACGTAGAGGTACGGGCCGCGGAAGATGCGCTTGAAGTTCATGTGATCCGGGCGCGAGTGCCCGACACCTTTCTCTGCCGAAGTTGCGTGCAGGTCAGCATACGGCCGCGATTCTGTGGCGAGAATGGGTGTCCTCTGCGGGCGAACTCGACCCGAGGCACGTGCCCCCTGGACGGGTTACGAGTACACGTGGGGCGCCAGGACGCCCACGCCGCGCAGGTTGCGGTAACGCTCGTCGTAGTCCAGGCCGTAGCCGACCACGAACTCGTCCGGGATGTCGAAGCCCACGTACTTCACGTCGACCTCGACCTTGGCGGCCTCGGGCTTGCGCAGCAGGGCGACGATCTCGACGCTCGCGGCACCGCGGGACTGCAGGTTCTGCTTGAGCCACGACAGCGTCAGACCAGAGTCGATGATGTCTTCGACGATGAGGACGTCGCGCCCGTGCAGGTCGGTGTCGAGGTCCTTGAGGATCCGCACCACACCGGACGACTTCGTGCCGGAGCCGTACGACGACACCGCCATCCAGTCCATGCGCGCCTGCATCTTCAGGTGGCGCGAGAAGTCCGCCATCACCATGACGGCACCCTTCAGGACACCGACGAGCAGCGGGTCGCGACCCGCGTAGTCGGCGTCGACGACCGCCGCGAGTTCGGCGAGCTTGTCGTCGATCTGCTCGGGGGTGAAGAGGACTTCGGACAGGTCTGCCTGGACGTCGGAGAGTTCCACCGGTCCAGCCTAACCGGCACTGAACGACAGGCGGTCACCGGATCGCGACGCCCGGACACCCGGCAGGTCGATCGGTCCCTGTCCGCTCCATTCGGTGACGAGCCGGCAGACCTCGAGCGTCTGCACCCGTGACAGCGTCACCCCGAACTCGCTCTCGACCGCCAGGCGCACGAGCCGCTGCCGGAGCGCGGGCGGGTTCGCCGCGAGTGCCCGCACCGACAGCGAGATGCCGGCCTCGGTGTGCTCGGCGATGTCCTCTGCGATCTCCTCGGCGAAGTGGTCGAGTGCCGCCGAGTCCTCTCGGAGCTGGTCGGCCGTCCGCGCCAGCGCTTCTGGTACCCCGGCACCGAGCTCGCGCTCGAGCACCGGCATGAGCGCGTTCCGCACGCGCACCCGGGCGAAGGTGCCGTCGTCGTTCTGCGGGTCGTGCCACGGCGCCAGCCCGGCTGCGGCACAGGCCTGCCGCGTCGTGTGCCGGCGCACCGCGAGCAGCGGGCGGCCGTACGCCGGCCCCGGCTCCCGCCGCGCGAGCGGCAGCATGCCCGACAGGCTGTCCGGCCCGCTGCCGCGCAGCAGGCCCAGGAGCACCGTCTCGGCCTGGTCGTCCAGGGTGTGCCCCAGCAGCACGAGACGCGACCCGGTGGCGGACGCGACGTCCGCGATCGACGCGTGACGGGCCTCCCGGGCGGCGCCCTCCGGACCACCGTCGGAGCCGACCGTGACCCTGCGGACCGTCACCGGGTCGAGTCCCAGCTCGGATGCCTGCCGGGAGGCGCGGCTCGCGACGGCCTCGGAGCCCGCCTGGAGCGCGTGGTCGACGACCACTGCCCCGGCTCGGAGCCCCTGCTTGCCCGCCTCGAACGCGGTGGCCGCGGCGAGCGCGAGCGAGTCCGGTCCGCCGCTCAGCGCGACCAGGACGAGGTCGCCCACGGCGACGACCCCGTCGTCGAGCGCGGTGGCGAGCAGGTCGCGGACCGCCAGGCGGGTCTCGGCGACGGCAGGGTCCAGCCGGGGACGCGGAGAGTTCACCCGGTAACGTTAGCCGCGCTCTCGGGACCACCGACAGCCCCACCGACACACCAGGAGTGCAGACATGGCCGCGTACGACGTCGTCGTCGAGATCCCCAAGGGCAGCCGCAACAAGTACGAGGTGGACCACGAGACCGGTCGCGTCTACCTCGACCGCGTGCTGTTCACGTCGTTCGTCTACCCGACCGACTACGGCTTCTTCGAGAAGACCCTGGCCGACGACGGCGACCCCGTGGACGCGCTGCTGCTCCTCGAGTTCCCGACGTTCCCCGGCGTGGGCGTCAAGGTGCGCCCGGTCGGCGTCTTCAAGATGAGCGACGAGGCCGGCAAGGACGAGAAGGTCCTCGTGGTCCCCGCGAAGGACCCGCGCTGGACGCACATCCAGGACATCTCGGACGTCGACGAGCAGACGAAGGCCGAGATCGCGCACTTCTTCGAGCGCTACAAGGACCTCGAGCCGAACAAGTGGGTCAAGGCCGAGGGCTGGGGCGACGCCGCCGAGGCCGAGGCCATCGTGCAGGCCGGCCAGGCCGCGTACGTGCCCGCTGGTCACTGACGCTCCGCACGCGAACGGCGCCCGCTCTCCATCGGAGGGCGGGCGCCGTTCTGTTGGGCGGGGTCGGGGGGGTACCTGGTGGGATCGGGCGTACCTGGCCCTTTGATCCGGGCAGGTATGCCCGATCTCGCTTGCTACCGCAGCCGTTCTGGGAACGACCGGGCGCGGGCTACAGGGAGCCGCTCGGGCGGGCGACGTAGGGCAGGAGCTGGCTCGGCGTCCAGACCGCCCGCTCGACCACGCCGACACCCGGTCGGGCCGCTTCGACCATCATCCCGTTGCCGGTGTAGATCGAGTCGTGGTAACCGCCTGACGCGGTTCCGTTCGACGAGTAGAAGAGGATGTCGCCGGGCTGGCGCTGCGAGAGCGGCACGAGGCGGCCGATCGATCCGAAGTAGTTGTACTGCCAGACGACGTTGTGCCCGCCGGTCGCGATGCCCTGCGAGCTGTACGCCATCATGACGAGGCCGGAGCAGTCCCAGGTGTTCGGGCCGGCGCCGCCGAGGACGTAGGGCTTGCCGAGCTGCCCGCGGGCGTAGGAGATCGCACCGGCGGCCTTCGAGGGGCTGCTCGGGGCCGGCGCCGGGGTGGTGGGCGCGGGGGTGCTCGGCTTCGAGGGGGTGGGCGTGCTCGGCTTGGCGGGCGCAGGCGCGGGTGCGGGTGCGGCCGGCGTGCTCGGCTTCGACGGGGTGCTCGGACGCGACGGGGTGGTCGTGCCGCCGCCGGTACTCGGGCTCGTACCGGAGCCGGTGCTCGGGTTCGTGCCGCTGTTGGTGCCGCCGCCGTTGTTGTTGTTGTTGGTGGTGCTGCCGCTGCCGCTGCTGTTGTTGGTGCTGCTGCTGCTGTTGCCGCCGCTCGTCTGGGCCGCCAGGGCGGTCTCCGCCGCCTTGGCCTGCTGCGCACTCCAGTAGGCGCTCTCCGTCGCGACACTCGTGCCCTTGAGGTACGCGAGCTGGCGGAGGACCTCGTCCTGCTGGTCCTGCTGCTTCTGCACCCGGGCCTGGGCGTCGGCCGAGACGTCGTTGGCGGTGGCGAAGGCGGTCTTCGTCGCCTCGGTCGCCTTGCTCAGCGCCGTCGTGGCGACGGCCTGCTGGTCGGCGAGCGAGTCCACCGTCTTCTGGTCGGAGCGGGCCTGCGCGAGGATCGTCGCCGATCGCTCGGACAGGTGCGACATCGTGCCGACGCGGTAGAGCAGGTCCCCGGAGTCGGACGCGTCCGTGAGCATCGTCGTCGACAGGTCGCCGCCGCCCGTGCGGGACAGCTCGACCACGAGCGCGGCCACCTGACCAGCGGAGTCGTCCGCCTTGTCCTTCGCGCGCTTCGACTGCGCGGACAGGTCGGCGAGGGTGTCCTTCGCCTCCTGCTGCTGCGATGCGGCGAGGGCGTACGCCTGCCCGGCCTGCTGCTCGACGATGCCTGCGCGGTCCGCGGCGTCCTGCAGTGAGGACAGCCGGTCGCTCAGCTCGTCCACCGTCTGCTGCGCGTCGGCGGCATCCGACTTCGCGGCCTTGACGTCGTCCCAGGACGGCGCCGACGGCGCGGCCTGGGCGGGTCCCGCGACGACGACCGACAGCCCGATGCCGAGCACGGCGACGGTGGCGATCCCGCAGGAGAACGAGCGAGCGGACAGGATCATGGCGGGGTCAACGCATCCCGGCTGCGCTGATGCTCATACCGAGATCCCCCGCGCTGCCATGAAGGGGACCGGGTCGACGGCAGCACCGTTGACCCGGGTCTCGAAGTGGAGGTGACACCCGGTCGACCAGCCGGTCGAACCGATCTTGGCGATCTGCTGCCCGGCGGAGACGTGCTGGCCGTTCGCGACCATGATCCCGCCGTCGACGATGTGCCCGTAGGCCGTCGAGATGCCGCCGCCGTTGTCCAGGATGACCTCGTTGCCGTACCCGCCGCCGTTGCCCGCGAAGGTCACGGTGCCGTCGTGGGCGGCGTAGATCGGGGCGTAGCAGGCGGGAGCGAGGTCGACCCCGGCGTGCAGTGCCGTGTAGTGCGTGTACGGGTCGACACGGATGCCGTAGCCGCTCGTCTGGAAGCCGCCGGCCGGCCGGACCCACCCGGCCGAGTTGGCCGTCCCGCCGCCGGTGCCGCCCTGGCTCGTCGCCGCGGCCTTCGCGGCTGCCTTGGCCGCAGCCGCGGCGATGCGCGCCTGTCGTGCCTTCTCGGCGGCGACGCCCTTGCGGTAGTCGGCCTCGACCCCGCGCTGCTTCGTGGTGAGGGCGGTCAGCTGGGCCTCGAGCCGCGACTCGTTGTCGTTCTGGGCGTCCACCGCCGTCTGTGCCGCGTCGGCAGCACCCTGGGCCTGCTGCATCTTCGACTGGGCCGCGTCGGCGAGGTCGCCCAGGGCCGCCTTGGCCTTGTCCGCCTTGTCGGCCTGCGCCTGGGCGGTGCCGCGGTCCTGCGACGCCTGCGAGTAGATGCCGTCGGCCTGCTCGCTGAGCTTCGACATGGCGCCGAGCTCGTAGAGCAGGTCACCGGAGTCCGAGGGGTGCGTGAGGATGTCGGTCGTCACGTCGTTGGCGCTGGCGCGACCGAGCTGCGCGGCGAGCTGGCCGGCCTGCTCCTCGGACTGGGCGGCGGTCTGTTCGGCGTCGTCCGCCTGGGACTGGAGCGTCTTCTGCTCGAGCGTTGCCTCGTCGTACTCGTTCTGTGCGGCCTGGTAGGCCTCGCCGGCGGCCTGCGCGGCCTTCTGCTTGGCAGCAGCCTCCGTCTTCAGCGTCGAGATGAGCGACTTGATCTCGGTGACCTTCGCCTGCTGGGCACTCGTCGAGGACTTGGCCTTCTGCACCTCGGACCAGCTCGGGTAGCTCGCGGCGCTGGCCGACGTCGCCGGGGCGAGGACCGCGAGGGTGCTGCCCGCGAGCGCGACGGCGACCGCGGCGGCGACGAGGCGGCTGCGGTTGCGGAGGGAGAGCGAAGGTGAGGTCGACATGTATCTCGATTTCGTAACAGCGCGGCAAGGCTCACGCACGTAACACTGTTAACAGACGCAACAGTAACAACAGGTGTCGCAGCCCCGCAGCCCCTCGGACGAGGGGCGCGGAGCCGACGACGATGCTCGCACCGCAACCTCGACACCCCATGCCGGACGGGCGCGACACGCCGGGGATTCCGCGGGAACGGGGCCCGATTTGCGAACCCCCCGAGGCATCCGTATGCTTGTCCATCGGTAGCGCGAAGCACCACTTGCGGCCCTATCGTTTAGTGGCCTAGGACACCGCCCTTTCACGGCGGCAGCACGGGTTCGAATCCCGTTGGGGTCACTCTCCGAGTGAGCGAGCAAGTAGTACTGAGCAACACCACAGCAATTCAACATGGCCCTGTAGCGCAGCTGGTTAGCGTGCCGCCCTGTCACGGCGGAGGTCGCGGGTTCAAGTCCCGTCAGGGTCGCCACGGCTGGATAGCTCAGTTGGTAGAGCGTTCGACTGAAAATCGAAAGGTCCACGGATCGATGCCGTGTCCAGCCACCGGTGAAGGCCCCCTGCTTCGGCAGGGGGCCTTTTCCGTTGTCTGAGCCGTCTGACCCGGGGCGGCGCTAGGCCTCGCGGGTCTTCGGGCTGCTGTCGTTCGTCTTCGCCGGGTCGCGTTCGACCACGGAACCGAGGGCATCGTCGATCCGACTGAGCAGCTCCGCCGGGATCGTGACGCCGGCAGCACCCGCGTTGTCGTGCACCTGCTCCGGACGCGACGCCCCGATGATCGCACTCGCGACGTTCTCGTTCTGCAGCACCCAGGCGACGGCGAGCTGCGCCATCGACAGGTCGAGCTCCTTCGCGATCGGCTCGAGCTCCTGCACCGAGGACAGCACCTCGTCGCGCATGAACCGCTTGATCATGTCCGCGCCGCCCTTGTCGTCGGTGGCGCGTGAGCCCTCGGGCAGCGGCTGACCCGGCTTGTACTTGCCGGTCAGGACCCCCTGGGCGATCGGGGACCAGACGATCTGCGAGATGCCGAGCTCCTTCGAGGTCGGCACCACCTCTTCCTCGATGACGCGCCACAGCGCCGAGTACTGCGGCTGGTTCGAGATGAGCTGGAACCCGAGGTCCTTCGCCAGGGCGGCGCCGGCACGCAGCTGGTCCGCGGTCCACTCGCTCACGCCGACGTACAGGACCTTGCCCTGGCGCACGATGTCGGCGAACGCCTGCATCGTCTCCTCGAGCGGGGTCTCGAGGTCGAAGCGGTGCGCCTGGTACAGGTCGACGTAGTCGGTCTGCAGGCGGCCGAGCGAGCCGTCGATCGACTCGAGGATGTGCTTGCGGGACAGCCCGGTGTCGTTGTGCCCCTTGGGCCCGGTCGGCCCGAACACCTTCGTGGCGATCTCGAGCGACTGGCGCCGCTCCCCCTTGAGGGCTTCGCCGAGGACGGTCTCGGCGCCGGTGTTGGCGTAGACGTCGGCGGTGTCGAACGTCGAGATGCCGACCTCGAGGGCGGCCTTGACGCAGGCGATCGCCGCGTCGTTCTCGACCTGGGATGCGTGGGTGAGCCAGTTGCCGTAGGTGATCTCGGAGACCTTGAGGCCCGAGTTGCCGAGGTAGCGGTACTCCATGTGCGTGTCACTCCTGTCGTGGCCGCGTCGATGCGGCTCGACCCGTGACGGTAGTCGGCCCGGACGGTGCAGGATCACATGGGACGGCGCAGTGCTGCGCCGCGGAGAGCGAGGGAGCATCCATGACCGGAGCGAGCGTGTTGTTCATCGGCGGGAGCGGCGTGATCAGCGCCTCCTGCGTGCGGGAGGCGACGGAACAGGGCCACGACGTCACGGTCCTGAACCGTGGGACCACCGGGGGCAGGCCGATCCCGGAGGGTGTGACGCGCCTCCAGGCCGATGTGTCGGACCGCAGCGCCCTGGCGGACGCACTCGGCGACCGCCACTTCGACGTCGTCGTGAACTGGATCGCCTTCACGCCGGACCAGGTGCAAGCCGACATCGACTTCTTCGCCGGGCGGACGCGGCAGTACGTGTTCATCAGCTCGGCCTCGGCGTACCAGACGCCGGCGACGCACCTGCCGATCACGGAGTCGACGCCGCTGAAGAACCCGTACTGGCAGTACTCGCGGGACAAGATCGCGTGCGAGGAACTCCTGATGGAGGCGTACCGGGAGCAGGACTTCCCGGTGACGATCGTGCGGCCGTCGCACACCTACGACGAAACGAAGCTGCCACTGACCGGCGGGTGGACCGCCGTGGCGCGGATGCGAGCCGGCAAGCCGATCATCATCACCGGGGACGGCAGCTCGCTCTGGACGCTGACGCACAGCCGTGACTTCGCGGTCGGGTTCACGGGGCTCCTCGACCGTGCCGAGGCGATCGGTGAGGCATTCACGATCACGAGTGACGAGGCGCCGACGTGGAACGCCATCGCGCACGAGATCGCGGCAGCGGCGGGCGTCGACGACCTGCGGATCGTGCACGTGCCGGCGGACGCGATCAACGCGGTGGATCCGGAGTGGGGTGCGGCGCTGCTCGGTGACAAGGCGAACAGCTCGGTGTTCGACAACAGCAAGATCCGGTCGCTCGTGCCGTGGTACCGACCGCGCACGCCCTACCGGCAGGGGGTCCGCGAGGTCATCGCCTGGTACGAGGCGCACCCGGAGGAGCAGGTCATCGACGAGCGGCTGGACGGCCTGATGGACGAGCTGGCGGCGCGCTGGGCGGTGTGAGCCGCACTTGGTGAGCAGAAATGGTCGGGTGCCGTGTGGCGACCCGACCATTTCTGCTCACGAAACTCGCGCGCGAGCGAACGCGTGGCGCCGAGCGCGCGGACCGAACGGTCAGGCGCGCGCGGCCAGGACGTCCGCCAGCGTCCCGATCGCCGTACGCAGCTCGTCGTCGGTGACCACCAGGGGCGGGGCGAAGCGGATCGTCGACCCGTGGGTGTCCTTCACGAGGAGCCCGCGGTCGGCCAGGTCCTTCGAGATCTCCTTGCCGGTGCCGAGCGCGGGGTCGATGTCGATCCCGGCCCAGAGTCCGGCGACGCGGTGCGCAACGACCCCGGAATCGAGCAGGTCGTCGAGCAGTCCGCGCAGCAACGGTTCGCCGTCGAGGGCGCGCTGCTGGAACGTGCCCTCGCCGAGCATCGCGACCACCTCGGCCCCGACGGCCGCGGCGAGCGGGTTGCCGCCGAAGGTCGAACCGTGCTCACCGGGACGCAGCACCCCGAGGACGGACGCCGAGCCGACGACCGCGGACACCGGGACGATCCCGCCGCCGAGCGCCTTGCCGAGCGTGATGAGGTCGGGGCGGACCCCGACGCGCTGCACGGCGAGGGTGTGACCGGTGCGGCCGAGACCGGACTGGATCTCGTCGGCGACGAACAGCGCACCGAACTCGTCGCAGACCTGCCGGACGGAAGGCAGGTACGACGCCGGCGGGATGACCACGCCGCCCTCGCCCTGGATCGGCTCGAGCAGGACGGCGACGACGGTCTCGTCCATGGCCGCACGCAGAGCCTCGGCATCGCCGTACGGCACGGTGCGGAAGCCGGGCGTGAACGGCCCGAAGTCGTCGTGGGCGGAGGGGTCGTCGGAGAACGAGATGATCGTCGTGGTGCGCCCGTGGAAGTTGCCGGACGCCACGATGATGGTCGCGCGGTCCGCGGGGACGCCCTTCACCCGGTAGCCCCAGGCGCGGGACACCTTGATCGCGGACTCGACGGCCTCGGCACCGGTGTTCATCGGCAGGACCATCTCGGTCTCCGTCAACGCCGCCAGTGCGGTCGCGAACGGCCCGAGCTGGTCGTTCACGAACGCCCGGCTCGTCAGCGTGACCCGGTCGAGCTGCGCCCGTGCGGCGTCGAGCAGCCGGGGGTTGCCGTGGCCGAAGTTCACCGCGGAGTACGCGGCGAGGCCGTCCAGGTACTGCTTGCCGTCGACGTCGGTGACGGTCGCTCCGGCACCCGACGCGATGACGACGGGCAGCGGGCTGTAGTTGTGCGCGAGGGCGCGGTCCTCGACGGCGAGCGCCGCCGCGGTGTTGACCCCGAGCGACGCTGCCGCCGCCATCAGCTGACCCCGAGCGAACGCGCGACCGAGGTGCCGGTGCCGACCGGGTGCAGGTCGAGCGTGCAGCACTTCACGCCGCCACCGCCGAGCAGGAGCTCGGACAGGTCGACGCCGATCGGGTTGTAGCCCTTCTCCTTCAGCTGCTCGGCGAACCGAACAGCCCGGGCGGCGATCACGACGTTGTACCCGTCGGAGTAGGAGTTCAGGCCGAGGATCGCGGCGTCCTCTTCCGTGGCGATGATCGCGTCCGGGAAGCGCTCGCGCAGGATCGCCAGCGAGGGCTCGTCGAAGGCGCTCTCGAGGTACGCGATGTTGCTGGTGCCGTCAGCGGCGGGCTCGGGGTCGAGCACGGCGATGGCGGTGTCGAGGTGGTAGAAGCTCGGGTTGATGAGCTTGAGGGTGACGACCTCGCGGCCGTAGATCGTCGCGAGCTCGTCGTGCGAGGTGCTGTCCGACCGGAAGCCCGTGCCTGCGTAGATCGTGTTGCCGATGAGCAGGAAGTCGCCCTCGCCCTCGTTGGTCTGCTCCGGCTCGGCGACGGTCAGGCCGGCCTGACGGAACCAGTCCATGTACGCCGGGCCCTCGGGCTGGCGCTCGGGGTACTGGAACTTCGCGCCGTACGCGATGCCATCGAGGACGAACCCGCCGTTGGCCGCGTAGACCATGTCCGGCAGGCCGTCGATGGGGTCGATGTACGAGATGTCGAAGCCGAGCTGCTCGTACACGTCGACGAGCGTCTGCCACTGGGCGACGGCCTTCGACGTGTCGGTCGGCTCCTCCGGGTGCATCCACGGGTTGATCCGGTAGCTCACCGTGTAGAAGTCCGGCTTGCACATCAGGATCGTCCGCTTGGTGGCGGTACGGGCCGGTGCATCGGTGGTCGAGGGTGCGGTGTTCGACATCAGTCCTCCTGAGAAGGGACCGGGGCCCGAGCCTGCCAGGAACCGAAACGGAACGAAGGAGAGGTGCTCCGGCGAGATGCAGGCTCACTCGCCGTAGCGGACCAGGTCGACGCCACGACGATCCTGACACAGACCGTCCGGCAAGTGCAGCACCGGCGGCGAAGCGCCGTGGCACCCGTTCGGGTGACGCACGTTTCGTGCGTCCGACCTGCCGACCTCGCAAGAAGTCCGCGTACGATGGGTGCAATGGATTCGCTCGACCACCGCATCCTGGATCAACTCCGGGACAACGCCCGCGCCGGCTACGGCGACATCGGGTCGGTGGTCGGACTCTCGGCATCGGCCGTCAAGCGCCGTGTCGACCGGCTCGTCGGCGACGGTGTCATCCAGGGCTTCACGATCAAGGTCGACCCCGCCGTCGAGGACCGCGGGACCGAGGCCTGGGTCGAGCTGTACTGCCGCGGCACCGTCTCCCCCGACGAACTCCGGGCCCTGCTCGACACCGTGCCGGAGGTCATCGACGCCGGCACGGTCACGGGGAGCGCCGACGCCGTCGTGCACATGCGCTCGAAGGACCTGTCCGCGCTGGAAGAAGCGCTCGACAAGGTCCGCCTCGCACCGCAGGTGGACCACACGCGGTCTGCGATCGTGCTCTCCAAGCTGGTCAGTCGCGACACCGCGTAACGTCCGGCAGATGGCACGGAACACGACCGGGAGGCGCGGATCACCGCCCACGGGATCGCGCCCGGCCCGTCGGCTGGTCACCGCTGCGAGCGTCGCCTACGTCGCGAACTGCCTCTGGGGCACCGCGGTCGCCGTCCGGCTGATCCGGACCAAGAAGCTCCGCGTCGTGCACCACGGACTGTTCGTCGTGACGGCGACACTCACCGGGGCCGCCGCGACGACCCCCCTGTGGACCCGCGACCGTTCGGCGCTGTTCCTGCTGCCCGCACTCGTCCCCCTCGCACTCGCGCCACGCACGAACCCGCGCTCCGGAGCACACTGGAAGACCGCGGTGGCCGCCGCGCCGTCCTACCTGGGGGCGCTGCTGGTGCGGCGTCGACCGTGACGACGAGACACGAGGGGAAGCAGTGGAGCTCTTCGAGGCCATCCGACGCCGCCGGACCACGAACGGGGCGTTCCTGCCCGATCCGGTGTCCGAGGAACACCAACGGCTCCTCATGGAGCTCGCCGGCCGGGCCCCGTCGCAGCTGAACAGCCAGCCGTGGCGCTTCGTGCTGGTCGAGGAGCGCGACACGATCGACCGCGTCGCCGCGATCAGCGGCAGCTCGATGACCCGCACCATGGCCGAGGGGACGTTCTTCGAGCGGTACAAGCCGTACTTCCGGTTCTCGCAGGCCGAGATGGACGAGCGGCGCGACGGCATGCTGTTCGACAAGCTGCCCGGGCCGCTCCGGCCGTTCACGAAGCAGGTGTTCACGAAGCGCGGGCAGCTGCTCATGAACACGCTCCGGGTACCGCAGAGCCTCGGTGAGGAGAACCGGAAGCTCGTCGCCGGGTCGCCGCTGCTGCTCGGCGTGATGCTCGACCGCCACGAGTACCGGAAGGAGGAGCTGTCCGGCTTCTACTCGGTGTTCAGCATGGGCGCGGCGATGGAGAACATCTGGCTCGCGACGACCGAGCTCGGCCTGGGGATCCAGTTCGTGTCCTTCCCGATGGAGACCCCGGGCGCCTGGGCGGAGATCGAGGGGCTGCTCCGGGTGCCCGAGTCGCTCGAGCTGATGGCCGTCTACCGGATCGGGTACCTGCCGCCGGAACGACGACGCCCCGCGATCGACTGGACGTCGAGCGAGCGGAAACGGCCCTCCCAGTACGTGTTCCGCGGCACCTGCGACACCCCGCAGCAGGGGTGGGACGACGCACCCGTCGCAGCCCACATCGAACCGGAGGCGACCACATCGTGACCGACACCCGACCCACCCAGAGCACCCCGGGCCTCCAGGCCGTCGCCCCCGGCCTGCCGGGCCGCCCCTGGATCTCGCAGGACTGGCTCGACGTCGTCTTCGTGCACTGGCGCGTCGACTTATCAGCGGTGGCCCCGCTGCTGCCGGCCGGCACCCGGCCCGACACGATGGCGCTCGACGGGACCGACGACGGGGTGACCACCTGGGTGGGCCTCATCGCGTTCCGGTTCGAGGACACCCGGTTCCCGCCCCTCGGGGCGCTCGGGCGGACCGGCTCGATCGGCGACTTCGTCGAGGTGAACGTCCGCGTCTACACGGTCGACGAACAGGGCCAGCACGGCGTCGTGTTCCTGTCGCTCGACGCCGGCAAGCTCCTGCCGACGCTCGGCGCACGCGTGGCCACCGGGCTGCCCTACTGGTGGGCGGACGCCGAGTCACGGAGCGGCGACGGCCGCGTCGGGTACGCGATGCGGCGGCACGGGACCCACCTGCGGTCCCTGGTCGACGTGCGGGTCGGCGACGAGCTCGCCGAGCCGAGTGCGCTCGAGACGTTCCTCACCGCGCGGTGGGGCATGCACGTGCACCGGGCCGGTCGGACACGCTTCTGGCCGAACGAGCACGACGCGTGGCCGTTGCACCGGGCCTCGGTGGTGTCGCTGCGGGACGACCTGGTCGGGGCCGCCGGGCTGCCCTTCGGGCTGACCGAGCTCGAGCCGGACTCGGTGCTCTACTCGCCGGGGGTCACGACGCGGTTCGGTCGGGGACGCTGAGGCCGCCGGGCATCAGTCGTGGGGTGACCGACGCGCGACGACGAACTGGTGCACGGCCACAACAGCGCTGATCACCCCGAAGGCCGCACCGAACGTCCAGAAGGTGCTCCGGGAGTCGGGGAGATCAGCGAGCGTCAGGCCGAGGACCGCCAGGACGACGCAGCACACGGCGACCGCGAGTGCTGTCCACGCGACGACGAGGTGATCGATCCGCGGCACCGAGCGAGCGAAGCGGAACGCCGTCGGAACGCCGGCGACCGCACCGAACAGGGCGCCGAAGGGGAACCCGACGGTCAGGGTGGTGACCGAGACGATGCCGACGCTCCCGACCGCCACGACCACGCGGGTGACGTGGCACCGCCACGAGGCGTCGCGGCTCTGCTCGTCGTACGCGTGCCGACCCGTCACGAACAGGGCAACGGCACCGGCCATCGTCACCACCGCGGCGGACACCCCGACGACGAGCGCCAGCGCACCACCGAAGGCGATGCCGAGCGCGACGTGTGCGGCAGCGAGGAGCAGGACGAGCACCGGGTACGTCCAGACCTCACGCAGCCGGGTCGGTGTGTTCAGGACCCAGCCGGGCGGTGCCTCCTCGGCGGTGCCGTCGGTCTCGGGGTCGCGGGCGTCCACGTGGCCAGCATGGCCGGTCGGTGCCGGCCTGGTCCAGGGCCGTCTCTTCGGGGGACACCGGCTGAGTGGTGCACGGCCGACCGCAGGTACAAGGGAGCCATGACTCGAGTGGCAGTGGTGACCGGTGGATCCGCAGGACTGGGACGGGCGACCGTCCGGGAGCTCGCCGCACGGGGGTGGGACGTCGCCGTCCTCGCCCGCGGGCAGGAGGGCGTCGACGCCGCGGTCGCCGAGGTCGAGGCCGCCGGACGTCGCGGGCTGGCCCTGGTCGCCGACGTGTCCGACCGTGCGGCGGTCGAGGCGGCGGCGGACCGCGTCGAGCAGGAACTCGGGCCGATCGACCTGTGGGTGAACGGCGTGATGGTCGGAGTGTTCGGCAAGTTCCTGGACACCGCGCCAGAGGACTTCGAACGGGCGCTCAACGTCACCTACCTCGGCTTCGTCAACGGCACCCGCGCCGCGCTCTCGCGGATGGTGCCCCGTGGTCAGGGGCACGTCGTCCAGGTCGGTTCCGCGCTCGGCTTCCGCGGCATCCCGCTGCAGGCCGCGTACTGCGGCGCGAAGCACGCGATCGTCGGGTTCACCGAGTCCGTCGTCTCCGAGCTGCTCGAACAGGGCAGCAAGGTGAAGGTCTCGCGGGTGGACATGCCCGCGCTGAACACGATCCAGTTCGGGTGGGTGAAGTCGAAGCTGCCGCACCACCCGCAGCCGGTCGCCCCGATCTACCAGCCCGAGGTCGGCGCCCGCGCGATCGCCGCCGTGGCCGAGCGCCCTCGCCGTCGCACCTGGGTCGGGGAGTCGACGGTGTACACGATCCTCGGCAACCGGATCAGCGGACGCTTCGCCGACTGGTACGCCGCCAAGACGCTCGTCTCCGGGCAGCAGGCGCCGGACAAGGACGGCCTCGAGCTGCAGGACAACCTGTACGAGCCGGTGCCGGGCGACCACGGTGCGCACGGGGTGTTCGACGAGTCGGCACACGCCTGGTCGCCGCAGACCTGGTGGGTGGAGCACCGGCGGATGGGCAACGGGATCATCGGGGCGGCGATCGGTGCAGTCGGAGCCGTCGCACTCGTGGCAGGACGACGACGATGACGCGCCGTGCACGAGCGGGGGCGTCGCCGGTCGAGCTGGGCCGAGCGGTCCTCGGGCTCTGGCATCTGAGCCGCTCGTTCCGGGGACGCGACCAGGCCGTGCTGCACGGCGTGCTCGGCGTCCGGCAGCTCGCGCAGGCCGCACTCGTCGCACGCGCCGGCACCGGGAACGCACACACGCTCAGCGCCCTCGTCGACGCGGCGCACGGCGCGACGATGGTCCCGCTCGCCCTCGACCCGCAGCGCCGCCGGTTCGCCCTGCAGCAGGTGTGGATCGCTGCGGCACTCACCGTCGCCGAGGTGGCCGTCGTCGGACGTGGCGGTCGCCGCTGACGCCTGTCAGAGGTGCTCGGTAGCGTCCGGGACATGAGCACCACCTACTCCGTCGCGTCCTCGCTGGACGGCTTCGTGGCCGCACCCGGCGACGACCTCGACTGGCTGCTGCAGTTCGGCTTCGAGCCGTTCCAGGAGCACCACGACCGGTTCTTCGCGGGCATCGGCGCGATCGTCATGGGCTCGACCACGTACGAGTGGTTGCTCGAGCACGACGACACGTGGGCGTACCCGGACCTGGCGACGTGGGTGTTCACCACGCGCGACCTGCCAGTACCGGACGGTGCCGAGGTGCACTTCGTCTCGGGCGAGGTCGCGGACCACCAGGCCGACCTCGAACGGGCAGCCGGCGAGCGCGACGTCTGGGTCGTCGGCGGTGGACTGCTCGCTGCCCAGTACCAGCAGGCCGGGCTGCTCGACGAGCTCCGCGTCACCGTGATGCCGGTGGCGCTCGGTGCCGGCGCACCACTCCTGCCGGTCGCCGCACCGACCCCGGTGTTCGAACTGGTCGGGACGACGCCCTTCACCGGCGGCGCCGTGGAACTGCACTACCGGTCCGCAGCCACCACGGCGTAGCGTCCGCGGCATGAGCGACAACGAGCAGACCGAGCCCGTCATGGACGGCGCAACCGAGGCCACGAACCACGAGAAGCTGCACGGCCTGATCGAACAGGTCGACCACGACCACCACGGCGAGGGTGCCGGGGCGATGGCCGACCACCTGCGCGACCGGATGGACGAGACCGGCGTCGAGGACGAAGAGGCCGGCGACGTCGAGGACTGACCCGAGCCGGGGACGTCAGACGCGCAGGTCGGCGAAGTCCGCGTCGACGTCGCCGAACCGGTGGGCGGTGATCGAGACCGACTGCTCACGGATGAACGGGAGCATCTCGATCAACCCGGCCTCGACCACCGGGGCGTCGTGGATCGCGACGTCGATGCTCGCCCCGAGGGCTTCCTCGAGTGCCAGGGCGTCGCCGCCGATCAGCCGGATGCGCGCCCCGGGACCACCGAACGCCGTGTGCACGGGCCGGTCCTGGCCCTGCGCGAGCATGTCCCCGAGCGCGTCGACGGGCTCGTCGTCCTCGCCGCTCGTCCAGTTCGCCTGGAACACGGCACCGGACGACGCCCGGGCGTGGAAGTCCTGGTCGGACTCGACCAGGTGGTCGACGACGTCCAGCGGCGACCGGCTCGAGGCGAACAGCTGGGTGAGCGGGCCGGGCAACGGACGGGCGGTGCTGAGCAGGACGTGGGCGCGGGCAGCCGTGGCGGCGACGAGCGATCGCACCAGGTCACCCGCCGAGGCGTCCTCGGCCTGCCGCACGATGACGGACTGCGGGCGGTGGCGCAGCACGTTGCGCTGCACCACGAGCCCCGACAGGTCGTGCGAGCCGCCGTAGAGCTCTTCGCGCGCCCGGACGTCGCTGAGCGCACCGGCGCGCACCTGGTCGAACTCCTCGAACGACAGTCCGCTGCGCGCGGCCTCGATGACCGCGGTCACGCGTGGCGGCAGCCCGTGCAGCTGGATGCTCTTGTGCACGGTGCGCGGGACCGGCTCCCACCGCCCGAGCGTCGCGACGTACATCGGACCGCCCGCCTTCGTGCCGGTGCCCACCGACGACCGCTTCCAGCCGCCGAACGGCTGCCGGCCGACGACCGCGCCGGTGATGCCGCGGTTCACGAACAGGTTGCCGGCGCGCACGCTGGCGAGCCAGTCCGCGACCTCGTCGGCGTCGAGCGAGTGGATGCCCGCCGTCAGGCCGTAGTCGGTGCCGTTCTGGATCGCGATGGCCTGCTCGAGCGTCTCGGCGCGCATGATGCCGAGCACCGGACCGAAGTACTCGGTCTGGTGGAAGTCGCTGCCCGGGCGGACGCCGTCGCGGATGCCGGGCGACCAGAGCCGCCCGGAGTCGTCGAGGGCCGTCGGCTGCACGAGCCAGGACTCCCCCGGCCCGAGCTCGGTCAGACCCTGCCGCAGCTTGCCCTCCGGCTCCGCGATGACCGGGCCGACCTGGGCGGTGGGGTCGTCGGGCCAGGCGACCCGGAGGGTGCGCGTGGCGTCGACGAGCTGCCGACGGAAGCGCTCGCTCTCGCCGACCGTGCCGACCAGGACCACCAGGGACGCCGCCGAGCACTTCTGGCCGGCGTGCCCGAAGGCGGACTGCACGATGTCCTGCACCGCGAGGTCGATGTCGGCGCTCGGTGTGACGACGATCGCGTTCTTGCCGCTCGTCTCGGCGCTGAGCGGCAGTCCGGCGCGCCACCAACGGAACGACCGCGCGGTGTCGGCCGAACCGGTCAGGATGATGCGGTCCACGGCGGGGTGCCCGACGAGGTCTCGGCCGAGTTCGTCCTCGGCCAGGTCGACGAGCTGCAGCAAGGAGTGCGGCACACCGGCGTCCCAGAGCACGTCGGCCAGCAGCGCACCGCTCCGCTTCGCCTCGGGTGCCGGCTTGAGGACGACACCGCTGCCCGCGGCGAGCGCCGCCAGCACCCCGCCGGCGGGGATCGCGACGGGGAAGTTCCACGGCGGGACGACGACGGTCAAGCGCGGTGGGACGTAGCGGGCGCCCTCGATGTCGCCGAGGCGACGGGCTCGTTCGGCGTAGTAGTGGGCGGCATCCACGGCCTCGGTGACCTCGGTGTCGGCCTCGGAGAACGTCTTGCCGGTCTCCGCCGCCATCACCTCGATCAGGTCGGCGCGGCGGGTCTCGAGTTCGTGCCCGATCAGGTCGAGGAGCTCGGCGCGGTCGGAGGGGTCCTGCCGCCCCCAGTTCACGCCGGCCTGGGCGGTGCGGGCCATGATCCGTTCGAGCTTGGAGCGGTCGGCGACCTTGGCCCCGCGGATCGTCTGCGCGCCGAGCT
Organism: Curtobacterium sp. JUb34; assembly: GCF_003755065.1. Classification (NCBI taxonomy): domain Bacteria; kingdom Bacillati; phylum Actinomycetota; class Actinomycetes; order Micrococcales; family Microbacteriaceae; genus Curtobacterium; species Curtobacterium sp. JUb34. Next base: position 629,808 of record NZ_RJVH01000001.1, read on the forward strand.
GCGAGCGTGGCACCCGGCGGAGGACGTCGAGCGCCCACGCGCGGTTGGCGGGGACGGAGGGATCGGTGTCCGGGGCGTTCCGGAACGCGTCGCGCAGCACGGGTTCGCCGAGCGCCCGGTGGCGGTCCTGGGTGCGGTGCGTCGCTGGTACCGACTCGTCGATGGCCGCGACCGAGGCCAGGTACCGGCCGTGTTCACGGTCGAACACGCTGGCGTCGTGGTCGATGTCGGACGCTGCGGCGATGAAGTTCTCGGGACTCGCGCTCTCCTGCAGCCGCCGGGCCAGGTACGCGATGGCGGAGTCGAACTCGTCCGGCTGCACCACGGGTGTGTAGAGCAGGATCTGGCCGACGTCGGCGCGGACGGCGTCGGCGTGCGTGGACGCCATGCCGAGCAGCATCTCGACGTCGATCGCGTCGGTCACCCCGCGGCGCTGGGCGAGCACCCATGCGGTCGCCAGGTCGAACAGGTTGTGCCCGGCGACACCGATCCGGACGGCGTCGGTGCGCTCCGGGGTCAGCGCGGCGTCGAGCATGCGCAGGTAGGCGCTGTCGGTCTCGCGCTTGCTGCCCCAGGTGGCGAGCGGCCAGTCGTGCACGATCGCGTCGACGTGCTCCATCGCCAGGTTCGCGCCCTTGACGAGCCGCACCTTGATCGGAGCGCCGCCCCGGGCCCGGCGCTCCTGCGCCCAGGCCGTCAGGGACTCGAGCGCTCCCGCGGCGTCGGGCAGGTAGGCCTGCAGCACGATGCCGGCCTGCAGCCCCGCGAACTCGTCGCGGTCGAGCAGGGTCCGGAACACCGCGAGGGTGACGTCGAGGTCGCGGTACTCCTCCATGTCCAGGTTGATGAACTTCGCCTGGCCGCCGGACGCCAGCGGGGCTGCCGCCAACCGGTACAGCGGCACGAGTCGGTCGACGACCCGCTCGACCGTCTGGTCGAACGCCCACATCGACATCTGGGGCACGACCGAGCTGACCTTGATCGACACGTAGTCGACGTCGTCGCGGGCGAGCAGGTCCATCGTCCCCTGCAGCCGGCGGTCGCTCTCGGCGCTGCCGAGCACGGCTTCACCGAGCAGGTTCACGTTGAGTCGGGTGCCCGGTCCGCCGACCTTCGCGAGCGCCGGACCGAGCTTCGCCGTGCTCGCATCGATGACCAGGTGACCCGTCATCCGGCGCAGGATCCGGCGAGCGGTCGGGATGACCGCCCACGGCGCCATCGTCGCGAACCCACCGCCGAGCGTCACCGCACCGCGCAGGTACCAGGCGAGGAAGTCGGGGACGTCGCGGCTGACCTGCTCGAGGTTGCGGGCGGCGACCCGGGGGTCCTCGGGGCGGATGACCTTGTCGACGAAGCTGCGCGTGAAGTCGAGGCCACGCTCGTCCCGCAGGGCTTCGGCGAGCCGAGCGGCACCGGCATCCGGCTTCGCCCCGGCGGACGCCGCCAGCCACCGGCGGACCAGCGCAACGGCATCGTCGGTGCAGTCCTGGAGGCGGGCGCTCGGCATGCTCCGATCGTATGCCGCACCTCCGACCTCACCTTGGAGCGCGCCGCACGTCGGCCAGGAGTCATCCGGACGGATGAAGTCAGCCGAAGACCCGGATCAGTTCCGGCAGCATGAGCAGCACCGGCAACACCGAGAAGACGGAGATGACCGCGCCCGCGACGATTCCCGTGATCGCGAGACCGCGTCCGGCCTCACCCGTCCGCCGCAGCTGCGGCAGCGCGATGAGCCCCACGACGACCCCGCCGATGGGGACCGCGAAACCCAGCACCAGCGCGATGATCGCCAGGGTGTTCGTCGGGCGGATGGGTGCCGTCGGCGGCGGCGCGGAGGGGTTCGTCATGCGGGTTCCTGTCTCGTCGGGCCGAGCGCTGCACGGCCCGGTCATCGTACGGGCGGGCCGGATCGGTCCGCAGCGCCCCGTTCGGGTCATCCGGACGGACGAAACCCGCGGCGACGGGGTCGGTCGGCCCCCACCGTGGATACGCTGAAGGAATGTCGACGCAGGGCAAGGACGGCCACGACTGGGCGACGTGGGACGCCTACCACGACGTCTGGCGACGCCTCGACCGAGCGCTCGACCAGGCCGTCCAGGCGGGTGCCGGCATCTCCATCCCCGAGTTCGAGATCCTGATCGGCCTGCACCGGGAGCCGGACCACCGGCTGCGCGTCCGCGACATCGCCGCCGGCATCGGCTGGGAGAAGTCGCGCGTCAGCCACCAGGTCACGCGCATGGTCTCCCGTGGCCTGGTCAGCCGCGCCGACTGCCCGACCGACGGCCGCGGCAGCTGGGTGGAGATGACCCCCGACGGCCGTCGCGCGGTCCTCGCCGGCATCCGTGCGCACACCGGTGCGTTGGAAGACCTGTTCTGGAGGCCCGTGGGGACCGACGCGGACACGCTCCGGTCCGTCAGTGCGCGCGTCCAGGACGCGATCGGCCCCGACGTGTCGGACGACGCCGTCTCCGGCTGACTGCCCGCGCGCGTCCGCCGAGGACTCACCCGGGCGCTTCCGCCGAGGTTCCACGACTCGCCGCCCGTGGAACGCCGAGGTTCCACGAACCGCCGTGAGTCGCGCCCAGATGCCGAGATTTCGGAACCTCGGGGCGGAGGGCGGAGCGCGGGACGGACGGGGTCGGTCAGAGGTCGACGACGGCGAGGGCGCCCTGTTCGCCGCGGAGCCGCACCTGCACGCTCGCGATGTCGTCGCGCGGGATGTCCGTCGACGCCGACAGCCCCTTCGCGTCCTCGCCGGCGGCCGTCCACGAGCCGACGATCTGCGTGGAGCCGTCGGACCGCACCACGACCAGGTCGTACATGACCGAGCCGTCCGCCGCCCACTCCTTGCCGCCGTACGAGCAGCCCCAGTCGAAGCGGGTGCCCCACTGTTCGCCGCTGACGGCCAGGTCGACGTCGAGTCCCTGGGCGCCGGTCATGTCGTACCGGTCCGCGGTCGCCGATGCCGAGACGTCGCGTCCGGCCTGCACCGTGCCGCGGTCCCCTGCCGTGCCGACGGCGAGCCCGCCGAGCACGGCGGCGACCACCGCGAGCCCCGCGGTGGCGGCGACCCAGACCCGGCGACGGCGGCGCCGGTGTCGAACGCGGTGCGCGACGGAGGCGAGGGTGCTCTCGGAACCGGTGTCGGGCCTCCCGTCCGGTTCCGCGATCTCGATCGCCTGGTCGGCCGGCAGCTTGGCGAGCAGACCGGGCAGGCCGACCAGCTCGGCGACGGCGGCCGTGCAGCGGTCGCACGTCTCCAGGTGCCGCTCGTACTCGAGCCGCTCGTCCGGGGACAGGGACCCGAGCACGTACGCCGCATCCCATTCTGCGTAGCGGTCGTCGCTCATCGGGTCACTCCTCGTTCCTGCAGTGCGAGCCGCAGGGCTCGCAGCCCGTAGTGCAACCGCGACTTCGCGGTGCCCTCGGGGATGTCGTGTCGTCGTGCGATCTCCGGCACCGTGTGGCCGAGCCAGTAGGCGTCCACCACCACGCGACGGTGGTCCGGCGAGAGCGACGCGAGCGCGTCGGCCACGACGATGCGGTCGAGGACGGCGTCGGTGCGGTCCGACTCGGCGCGGTCGACCGGGTGTTCCGTGCCGAGCTCTCGGCGGTTCCGGGCGGACCGGGCATCGTCGACGACGAGGTTGCGCGCCACGGTGAACAACCAGGCGCGTGCACTGTCCGGCGCGCGTTCCAGCACCGCCGGTCGCTGCCAGGCGCGGACCATGGTCTCCTGCACGACGTCCTCGACCGCCGAGCCGTCCCGCGTCAGGTGCCGGACGTACCGGGTGAGCGCGTCACCGTGCTCGCGGTACAGCGTCGCGAGCAGCTCGTCGGCGGAACGGCTCGTCACGGTCACTTCTGCAGGTCGAGGGAGAACTCGACGGAGCCCTTCCCGTCCACGGTGACGAAGCCGAGCGAGGGGGCCTTCACGCCGTAGTCGGCGAACGTGATCGGCACCGAACCGGCGACCTGCACGGTTCCGCCCTCGCCGACGGCGACCTGCGCGTCGGCGGTGACGGCCTTCGTGACGCCGTGCAGGTCCATCGTGCCGGTCAGGGTGACGTCCTGCTTGCTGCCGTCGAGCGCCTTCGAGACGTCGACGGGCTTCGTGAGGGTGAACGTCGCCGTCGGGAACCGGTCCGTCTCGAGGGCGGTGTCCCGGAAGTAGGCGTCGCGCGCGGATTCGGGGGTGGAGATCTTCGCGACCTGGACCGTGACGGTCGCCTTCGCGAGGGAGCCGCCGTCGACCTCGGCGGTGCCCTCGACGTCCTTCGTGCGTCCGACCACGTTCACATCATTCCCCTGCAGGACCTCGTGCACCCGGTAGCCGGCGTACGAACCACTCTGGCTGGTCCAGGTGCCATCGGCGTCCGCCGCGTCCAGGCTGGCGGACGACGTCGCCTGCAACGAGGGGGCCGCAGCGGCCTGCCCGTTGACGGTGTTCGCGTAGATGGACGGGCCGGCGATGACGGCGGCGGCCGCGATGACCACGACGCCGGTGGAGATGCCGATGATGACCTTGGTGCGTGTGCGGAGTCCCATACCCCGTCAACGAGGTTGCCCGGTGGATCGTTCACCGGCAGGAACGATCCGGCTCACGGATGCGTTCGGATCTGTCAGGCTGTTCATCCACCGTCCCACCTGCAGCCAGGAAGGCCGCAATGCCCGAACTCCCCGTCGTGTTCGAAGTCGGCTCGCTGATCGCAATCGTCGCGATCCTGCTCGCCGACCTGCTCATCGTCGCGCGCCGCCCGCACGTGCCGACCCTGCGGGAGTCAGCGACGTGGGTGGGCGTCTACGTGGGGCTGGCGCTGGTCTTCGCGGTCCTGATGCTCGTGTTCGCCGGCGGCGACTCGGCTGGCGAGTTCCTGGCGGGCTGGCTCACCGAGTACAGCCTGAGCATCGACAACCTGTTCGTCTTCGTCATCATCATGGCGCGGTTCTCGGTGCCGAAGAAGATCCAGCAAGAGGTGCTGATGCTCGGCATCATCATCGCGCTCGTGCTGCGTGGCATCTTCATCCTCGTCGGCGCCCAGCTCATCGAGAACTTCTCGTGGATCTTCTACATCTTCGGCGCCTGGCTGATCTGGACCGCGATCCAGCAGCTCCGCGGTGAAGACGACGGCGACGACCAGAAGGACAGCTTCATCGTCCGGCTGCTCCGCCGACGGGTCCGCCTCACCGACACGTTCGACGGCATGAAGTTCCGCACCACGCACGACGGCGTCCGGCACTTCACGCCGCTGCTCATCGTGCTGATCGCCATCGGCACCACCGACCTGCTGTTCGCGCTCGACTCGATCCCGGCGATCTTCGGCATCACCGAGAGCCCGTTCATCGTGTTCACCGCGAACGTCTTCGCCCTGATGGGCCTGCGGCAGCTGTACTTCCTGCTCGGCGGCCTGCTCGAGCGACTCGTCTACCTCAAGTACGGCATCGCGGTGATCCTCGCGTTCATCGGCGTGAAGCTCGTCCTGCACGCGCTGCACGACAACGAGCTGCCCTTCCTGAACGGTGGCGAGCACATCGAGTGGGCGCCGGAGATCAACACCTGGGTCTCCCTGATCGTGATCATCGCCGCGATGGCGCTGTCGACCCTGGCCAGCGTCGTGCGGATGCGTCACGACGGCGTGGAGGCGAAGGACGACGAACCCGCGCGCACGACCTCGGACTGACGGAAGGTGCGCTGAGCGCCAGCAGGCCGGGCGCTGGAGCGTCGACCAGGTGTCCGTGCCAAGGTCGACGGGTGCACAACAACGACACCGTCGTGATCGCCGGCTGCGGCGACCTCGGAACCGAGGCCGGCCTGCGGTTCGCCGAACAGGGACACCACGTGGTCGGCCTCCGCCGCCGCGCCGAACTGGTCCCGGCGCCGATCACCGGCCGGAGCGTCGACCTGCGGCACGAGGTCCCCGAGATCCCCGCGGACACGAGCGTCGTCGTCGTGGCCTTCGCCGCCGGCAGCCGCGACGTCGACGAGTACCGCGCCACCTACGTCGACGGCCTGCGGAACGTGCTCGACGGCATCAACGCCTCGGATGCCGACCCACGACTGCTCGTGGTGTCGTCGACCGCGGTGTACGACGTCGACGACGGCAGCGTGGTCACCGAGGACACCCCGGCGCACGGTGGGACCCCGACCGCTCAGGTGCTGGTCGAGGCCGAGGCGCTGCTGCGCGAACGCGCTCCCGGAGCCGTGCTCGTCCGCCTGTCCGGGGTCTACGGGCCGGGCCGCGAGCGGCTGATCGACCAGGTCCGCTCCGGTTCCGCCCGCCTGGCTCCCGGTGCCTCACCGCACACGAACCGGATCCACCGCGATGACGCCGCCGCGGCGCTCGTGCACCTGGCAGCCGTGCCGGACCCGGCGCCGACCTACCTGGGCACCGACGACGAACCGAGCCGGCTGGACGACGTGCTGCGGTTCCTGGCCGGCGAACTCGGCGTTCCCGAGCCCGTCACCGGCGACGGCGGTGCCCGGCAGTCCGGTGGTGACAAGCGCTTGTCGAACGCGTTGCTGCGGTCCACCGGCTGGACTCCGCAGTACCCGACGTTCCGCGAGGGCTACCGCGCCGTGCTGGCCGGCGAGGGCACCCGCCACCCCTGACGCCCCGCGGGAAACCGGTGTTCAGTGCCCGCGGTGGTCCTGGATCGTGAGCCGCGGACCGAACGCCGGCTTCCGGAACCCCGAGCCGCCGATCAGCCGGACGACCCGCTCCCGGTGCCCCCGCCACGGCTCGAGCAGCTCGAGCATCCCGTCGTCGTCGACCGGTCCCCCGGTCAGCGCCCACCCGACCAGCGCGGGGACGTGGAAGTCCCCGACGCTCGGCGAGTCCGGGTCGCCGTGGGAGCGCTGCGCGGTCTCGGCAGCCGTCCACTTCCCGATGCCCGGGATCGACTGCAGCCGCGCGGACACGACCGAGCCGCCGCGGCCGAGCGTCAGCGTCCGCTCGAGCGCCGGGGCCACACGCACAGCGCGCATCACCGTCGCCGAGCGTCCGGGCTCGATGCCGGCCTTGTGCCACTCCCAGCTCGGGATCCGCGCCCACTCGTCGGCCGTCGGCGGCACGATGAGACCGTCGGGTGCCGGCCCGGGTGCCGCGGTGCCGTACCGGCGGAGCAGGTACCGCCATGCGCCCCACGCCTGCCGCGAGGTCACCTTCTGCTCCATGATCGCCGGCACGAGCATCGCGACGACGGTGTTCGTGCGCAGCAATCGGAGTCCGGGCTGCTTGTGCCGGGCGGCTGCGAGGAACGCGTGCCCGGAGACGTCGAACCCGTCCCAGTCGTCGCCGCGGCCGAGCAGCTCCGGCGCGTGCTCGACCGCCCACGCAGCACCGTCACCCCACGCCGAGACCGCGATGGTGCCGCCGGCCTGCCGGATCGCCACGGAAGCCGGGCCGGTGGGCGTCCGCAGCGCGAGCCACACGACCGATCCGACCACCTTGTAGGCGGGGTCGCCGGAGCCGCGCTGCAGGGGCCGCAGGGTCGACGTGACGTCCACCGGGCCTCCCGGTCGGTACACCGTGTCGACGCGAGACGCATCGACGGACGCACCAGGAGCACCCGACGCGTCGCCGGACGCACCGGCGGACGACGAGGCGGAGTCGAGCAGGGTCACACCGGGATGGTAATGCGCAACCACCGTCAGTCATGATGGTCGCAGTCCCCCACGACCCCCACCCGCACCACCCGACGACGGAGTTCCCATGCGCATCGGCATCCTCACCTCCGGAGGCGACTGCCCCGGCCTGAACGCGGTCATCCGCGCGATCGTCCTCAAGGGCATCGCGATCCACGGCCACGAGTTCGTCGGGTTCCGGGACGGCTGGCGCGGCGTCGTCGACGGCGACATCGTCCCGCTCGGCCGCAAGGACATCCAGGGCATCGCCAAGCAGGGCGGCACGATCCTCGGCACCAGCCGCACGAACCCCTTCGAAGGACCGAACGGTGGGGTCGAGAACATCGAGCGCATGCTGGAGCGCCACGGCATCGACGCCATCGTCGCGATCGGCGGCGAGGGCACGCTCGCGGCGGCGAAGCGCCTCACCGACGCGGGCCTGAAGATCGTCGGCGTGCCGAAGACGGTCGACAACGACCTGGGCGCCACCGACTACACCTTCGGGTTCGACACCGCCGTCGCGATCGCGACCGAGGCGATGGACCGTCTGCGCACCACGGGCGAGTCGCACTCCCGCTGCATGGTCGCCGAGGTCATGGGCCGACACGTCGGCTGGATCGCCCTGCACTCCGGCATGGCCGCGGGCGCGCACGCGATCCTCATCCCGGAGCAGAAGACGAGCATGGAGCAGATCGCGAAGTGGGTGCGCGCCGCCTACGACCGCGGGCGTGCGCCGCTCGTCGTGGTGGCCGAGGGCTTCGTCCCCGACCACGAGGACAACGCGCACACCGAGCGCGGGCTCGACGCCTTCGGCCGTCCGCGGCTCGGTGGTATCGGCGAGCGCCTCGCGCCGCTCATCGAGGAGATGACGGGCATCGAGACGCGCGCCACGACGCTCGGGCACATCCAGCGCGGCGGCACGCCGACCGCGTACGACCGGGTGCTGTCGACGCGGCTCGGTCTGGCGGCCATCGACTCGGTGGTCGAGGAGCGTTGGGGCCGGATGGTCGCCCTCAAGGGCACGGACATCGTGCACGTCTCGTTCGACGAGGCGCTCGGCGAGCTCAAGACCGTGCCGCAGGCCCGGTTCGACGAGGCCGCCATCATGTTCGGCTAGCGCGGGGGCGTTTCGGGCGTACCTGGTTGTTTCGGGCGTACCTGGTCGTTTCTTTCGACTCGGTACGCCCGGTTCCGCCAGGGATCGCTCGCGTTCTGGGAAAGAACGGACCGCTGGCCGGGAGGCCCGGGGTAACGTCCGGCGCATGACCCGCGCCGTAGTCGTGTCCAGTTCCGCCCCGCCCACCGTCGCCGACGTCGACCTGCCCGATCCGACCGAGGGCGAAGCCCTCGTCGATGTGACGTACTCGAGCGTCAACTACAAGGACGGCCTCGCGCTCGCCCGGAACCCGGGTGTCGCCCGGGTCGACCCGCTCGTGCCGGGCATCGACGTCGTCGGGACCGTGTCCGCTCTCGGTCCGGGGGTGCACGACGTGGCGATCGGCGACCGCATCGTGCTGAACGGCGCCGGACTCGGCGAGACCCGGCACGGTGGCTGGGCCCAGCACGCGGTGGTGCCGTCCGGTTCCCTCGTGGTGCTGCCGGACACGATCGAGGACTCGTTCGCGGCGGCGATCGGCACGGCGGGGTTCACGGCGATGCTCAGCGTCCTCGCGCTCGAACGGTTCGTCGCGCCCGATGCCGGGCCGGTGCTCGTGACCGGCGCGTCCGGCGGGGTGGGGACGGTGGCGATCGCCCTGCTCGCCGCCCGGGGCCACCGGGTGACCGCGTCGACCGGTCGGAGCGCCAACGAGGCCTCGCTCCGCCGACTCGGCGCGACGGAGGTCGTGGACAGGAGTGCGCTGTCCGAGCCCGGCAAGCCGATGCAGCGTGCGACGTGGGCCGGCGCCGTGGACAGCGTCGGCGGGGCCACCCTGGCGAACGTGCTGGCCGGCACCCGGTGGGGCGGTGCCGTCACGGCGTGCGGGCTCGCCCAGGACTCCGCGCTGCCCACGACGGTGCTGCCGTTCATCCTGCGGGCGGTGTCGCTGCTCGGCATCAACTCGGTGGACGCCCCGCTGGAGCTCCGGCGTCGGGCGTGGGAGCGCTTGGCGACCGACCTCGACCCCGCGCTGCTGGCGGGCGTGACCCGGACGATCACACCGGAGCAGGCCATCGCGGTCGGCGCGGACGTGGTCGCCGGGCGCGTGCACGGTCGGACGGTGGTCGACCTCCGGCGCTGAAATACTCCTGTACCACAATTTTACAAGCGCTTGCAAATTGACACGTTAGGATTCCAGTACCGAGTCCGATGCACGAGGAGATGACATGCCGGTCCCGAAGTCCACGGTCGAGAACTCACCCCGCAAGCTGCTCCGCGACGTCGTGTACGAGAAGATGCTGGCAGCCCTCCGCGACGGCACGCTCCAGCACGGCGAACGCCTGAACGACGACGAGCTGGTCCAGTGGCTCGGAGTCAGTCGCACCCCCATTCGCGAGGCGATCGCGAAGCTCGTCGACATCGGCCTCGTCGAGATGGAGGCGAACCGGTACACCCGCGTCGCCACCCCCACATTCGACGACTGGGTGACCGCGACCCGTGCCACGGCCGGGTTCTTCGAGCTCAGCCTGCGCTGGGGCGTCCCCGAGTACGACGACGCGGACGTCGCGGCGATGCAGAAGCTGCTCGACCGTGCCGACGGACTCCGCAAGGTCCGCGACCTCGGCTTCAGCGGCGCCGTGACCGACATCATCGAGTTCGCCATCGCCCACTCCGGCAACCCCCTCGTGCAGGTCGCCGCCGAAGGTGCGCTCGAGCGCGTCCGCTTCACGCTCAACCCCACCCCGGCGTTCGAGCAGTACGGTTCCGAGGCGTTCTTCTCGATCCTCGGCGAGGCACTCGACGAGCGCGACGGCGAGACGGCCGCCGAGGCCGGACGTGCGCTGACGCGGAACTTCGAGCAGCACATCGAGTCGGTCCGCTCCGCACGCAGCTGACGGGCCAGGATGGACGGGTGACCGACGTCCTGATCAACGCCACCGGTGTCCGCGTGACCCGGTCCGGGCGCGACCTGCTGCACGACGTCGACCTGACGGTCCGGCGCGGTGAGCACTGGGCGCTCCTCGGGCCGAACGGCGCCGGAAAGTCCACGCTGCTCGCGGTCCTCGGCGCGACGGGCCACCCCACCGCCGGCACGGTCGAGGTGCTCGGTCGACGCCTGGGTCGGGTCGACGTCCGGGAGCTCCGCGAGCACATCGGGCACGTCGACCCTCGGCACCGGATGCTCTCGCCACTCACCGTGCTCGAGACCGTGCTGACCGGGCTGACCGGCACGACCGACCTCATGGTGCGGTGGGAGCCCACGGCGGCCCAGGTCGAGGCGGCCGAGCAGCACGTCGCCGACGTCGGGCTCACCGCACGGCGGGACGCCCGGTGGCCCGTGCTGTCCCAGGGCGAGCGGGGCCGCACCCTCATCGCGCGCGCACTGATGTCGGAGCCGCAGTTGCTGCTGCTCGACGAGCCGGCGACCGGCCTCGACGTCGCAGCGCGCGAGCACCTGCTCGAGACCGTCGACGCACTGCGGCACCGGCACCCCGAGCTCGGCAGCGTCATGGTCACGCACCACCTCGAGGACCTGCCGGCGTCGACCTCGCACGCGATGCTGCTCCGCGACGGCGCCGTGGTCGCGCGGGGCACCGCGGACGAGGTCATCACGTCGTCGGCGGTGTCGCACGCCTTCGACTTCCCGCTCGCGATCCTCCGGTCCGAGGGGCGCTGGGCAGCACGGCGTTCCGCCTGACGGCGCGGAGCCGGCGCGGACCCGGCGCGGAGCCGGCGCGGGGGACGGACAGCCGCGCTGCGCCGCTCCTGCCCGTGCTTGAATGGTCCCTCAGGTGTCTGCGGCCCGTGTCGGGGAGGGACCCGATGCCGGACGACGGTGTCAGGCCGCGCACTGCAACGAGGGGGAACACCATGACGACCACGCCGCCGCCCTACCCGGGGTCCGAACCGCAGCCGAACAGCGGCCAGCAGCCCGACCAGCAGCAACCCGGCCAGCAGCCCTGGGCGCAGCAGCAGCCCGGCCAGCAGCCGTACGCGCAGCCCGCGGCCGCCGGAGCGCCCTACGCGCCGCCGCCCAAGCAGTCCCGTGGCAAGCGTGTGCTCATCTCGCTGCTCGGCGTCGTCGTCGCCGTGGTCGTCGCGATCCTGGTCCGCCAGGCGCTGACCGCCGCGTTCAGTGACTCGACGGAGGAGAAGGTCTCGAAGGCCGTCGTGCAGATCCGCGAGCAGAGCGACCTGCCGAAGCAGGTCGACTCCGTGACGACGTGGACCGGTGTCGAGGCCGAGGGCAACGCCATCCACTACGACTACACGGTGTCGTCCAGCGTCGACCCGGCCTCGATCACCGAGAGCGCCATCCGCGATTCGGTCGGCCCGACGCTCTGCTCGAACAGCGACACCAAGGAACTCCTCGACGAGGACGTCGACATGCGGTACACCTACGCGTTCGACGGCTCCTTGAAGACACTCGACACGACGTTCACCAAGTCCGACTGCTCCTGAGCCGTCGAGGGTGGGGCGGTGCTGTCCCCTGTCCCGCCCTCGACGGTCCGGTCGGTACGCGGTTGTGCGTGGTGCGGTGTGCACCGTACCTGGTGCGCCGTACTGGGCTGCGATGTGCACGGCTCTCGCCATGGCGCTGCCCACTGCGCCGACAGGGACCGGGTTGCCCGCCGGTCATCGGGTCCGTACCCGCCCCGGTCCGTCTACCGACGCACCGCCCGCTGCTCAGTCGACCAGGGTGACCTCCCAGTTGGTGCGCTGGACGACGGCGTCGAGCTCCCGGATCTCCTTCGCCAGTGCGTCGGCCCGCGACCGGAGTTCGGCCGTCGGCAGCGCGGCGAACGTCCGCAGTTCGCTGCGGAGCTGGCGGTAGCCGCCGGTGGCGCCGGCCGTGGCGTCCGCCGCCCCGGTGACGAGCGCGTGCCGCAGCCGCAGGGCATCGCGGCGCGCGAGCAGCGCGGTCACGGTCTGCCCGGACGCGACCGTGGTGCTGGCGTTCGTCGCGTTGATGCGGGCGAGCAGGACCTCGAGCGCGTCGATCGACCGCTCCGCCTCGGCGAGGAGCTCGCGGGCGTCCTCGTCGGGTTCCTCGCCCTCTTGGTAGCGGGCGTTCGCGGCGATGCGGCCGCGCAGCTGTTCGATGCGCTTCTGCAGGTCGGCGCGCTCGATGAGGGCCTCGGCGAGTTGCATGTGGCCAGTCAACCAGCCGCCGCGGCCTTCGCCGCTGCGGGGAGTGCGTCGAGGATGCGTCCGACGGCCCGCTCGTCGTGGGCGGCCGTGACGAACCACGCCTCGAACACGCTCGGCGGCAGGGTCACCCCGGCGTCGAGCATCGCGTGGAAGAACGGCGCGTACCGGAACACGTCCTGCGCCCGCACGTCGTCGTAGTTCCGCGGCGCGGTGTCGGTGAAGGCGAACGAGAACAGGTTGCCGGCGCGCTGCACGGTGTGGGCGACGCCCTCCGCCGACAGGGCGTCCGACGTCGCCGCGGAGATGACCGAGGCCGTGCGGTTCAACGACTCGTACACGGACGGCGTCGCGGCGCGGAGCGTGGCGATGCCGGCGGCGACCGCGAGCGGGTTGCCGGACAGGGTGCCGGCTTGGTACACGGGGCCGAGCGGGGCGAGGAAGTCCATCACCTCGCGGCGACCACCGAGCGCGGCCAGGGGCATGCCACCGCCGATGACCTTGCCGAACGTGATCAGGTCGGGCTTCCACCCGGCACCGTCGGGGACGACCTTCGACGCCTCGAGGCCCCACCATCCGGCGGACCCGACGCGGAACCCGGTCAGGACCTCGTCGACGATGAGCAGCGCCCCGTGCGACTGCGTGATCTGCGCGAGCGCCCGGTTGAAGCCGCGTTCGGGGGCGAGCACGCCCATGTTCGCCGCGGCCGACTCGACGATCACGGCGGCGATGCGCTCGGAGTGCTCGTCGAAGGCACGGCGGACCGCGTCGAGGTCGTTGTAGGGCAGCACGAGCGTCTGCGCCGCGGTCTCGGCCGTGATGCCCGCGCTGCCCGGCATCGCCAGGGTGGCGACGCCCGAGCCGGCCTCGGCCAGCAGGGAGTCGGAGTGCCCGTGGTAGTGCCCGGCGAACTTCACGAGCAGGTCGCGGCCGGTGTAACCACGGGCCAACCGGATCGCCGTCATCGTGGCCTCGGTGCCGGTGGACACCATGCGGAGCTTCTCGATGGGGCCGTCGCCGTCGACCGACACCCGCTGCTTCACGAGCTCGGCCAGCTCGGTCTCGCCCGGGGTCGAGGCGCCGAACGACAGCCCGCGCGCGGCGGCCTGCTGCACGGCCTCGACGGTGCCCGGGTGCGCGTGGCCCAGGATCGCCGGCCCCCAGGACGCGACGAGGTCGACGTACTCGCGACCCTCGGCGTCGGTGACGTAGGCGCCCTTCGCCGACACCAGGAAGCGCGGGGTGCCACCGACCGAACCGTAGGCACGGACGGGCGAGTTCACGCCGCCGGGGATCGCGTTCTTCGCGCGGCCGAACAGCTGGTCGTTCGTGGTCATTCGGGGGCCTTCCCGGTCGAGGCGATGCCGGCGACTGCGGCGGTGGTACCGGAGGTCCGGAGGCCGGCCTCCTGGTTGAGCTTCCGCGCGATGTCGACGGCGAAGTAGGTCAGGATCGCGTCGGCGCCGGCCCGCTTGATGCCGACGAGCGACTCCATCGCTGCGGCGTCGCGGTCGATCCAGCCGTTCTGCGCGGCTGCCGTGATCATCGCGTACTCGCCGGAGATCTGGTAGGCCCACACCGGCACGGGCGAGGTGGCGGCCGTCTCGGCGAGCACGTCGAGGTAGCTCATCGCGGGCTTCACCATCACGACGTCGGCGCCCTCGTCGACGTCGAGCGCGACCTCCCGCAGGCCCTGACGACCGTTGGCGGCGTCGATCTGGTACGTCCGTCGGTCGCCGACGAGCGAGGACGACACGGCCTCGCGGAAGGGGCCGTAGAAGGCGGAGGCGTACTTGGCCGCGTACGCCAGCAGTGCGGTGCCGGTGTGGCCGGCGACGTCGAGCGCGTCGCGGGCGGCGGCGATCTGGCCGTCCATCATCCCGCTCAGGCACACCAGTTCGGCACCGGCCTCGGCCTGCGCGACCGCCATGTCGCGGTAGCGCAGCAGGGTCGCGTCGTTGTCGACGGAGCCGTCGGTCGCCAGGACGCCGCAGTGCCCGTGGTCGGTGAACTCGTCGAGGCACAGGTCGGACTGGACGACCAGGTCGTCACCGACCTCTTCCTTGGCCACGCGGATGGCGACGTTGAGGATGCCGTCGGGGTCCGTCGCGCCGGACCCGGTCGCGTCCTTCGTGGTGGGCACACCGAACAGGTTCACGCCGCCGATGCCCTGGCCCGCGGCCTCGACGAGTGCTCGCCGGAACGAGTCGAGCGAGTGCTGCTGGACGCCCGGCATGCTCGAGATGTCGACGGCGTCGGTCGCGCCCTCGCGGATGAACATCGGCAGCACGAGCTCGGCTGGGTGCAGCCGGGTCTCGGCGACGAGCCGTCGCATCGCGGGGGTGGCGCGGAGTCGACGGGGGCGGACCTGGGGGAAACGGCCGGTCACGGGTGGCCTTCCTGTTCGGGGACGGTGGGGTTCAGGGCTTCGACGACGGCGTCGAGCAGTGCTTCTGCGGACCGGGTGGGTCCGACGACGTGGACCGGCAGTCCGGCCGCGCGCGCGTCGGCGGCGGTTCCGGGGCCGATGCAGGCCACGAGGGTGCGGGGGTCGAGCGGGGTCATCCGGCGGGCGATCTCGCGGGCGACGCTGCCGCTCGTCACGAGCACCGCGTCGGGCACCGCGTCGAGGGTGATCGGCTCGTCGCCGGTCCCCACGGTACGGTACGCGACCACGTCGTCAACGTCGATGCCGCGGGCCCGCAGCCCGTCGACGAGCGTGGGCGCAGCGATCTCGGAGCGGGGGAAGAGCACGGTGCCGTCGGTGCCCGGCAGGGCCGCGACGAGCCCGGCGGCCGAGGCCTGGTCCGGCACGAGGTCGACGACCCAGCCCGCAGCACGCGCGGCACGGGCGGTCGGCTCGCCGACCGTCGCCACCCGCACCCCGGACGGGAGGCCCGCCACGCGTTCCGCGAGCACTGTGACGGCCGTCGCACTGGTCACCACGACCCACGCGTACCCGGCCACGCGCGCGACCGCACGGTCGAGCGGAGCGACGTCGAGCGGTGGCTCGGTCGTGATGAGGGGGACGACCCGCGGATCGAGCCCGCGCTGCCGAGCCGACGCCGCGACACGCTCGCCCCACGCGCCACCCCGGGGGATGACGACGACGGGAGCGGGCGTGTCCGTGGCGGGCTCTACTTCACCGAGTCGGCGAGGTCCGCCAGGTCGCCGGCACCGTTGTCGAGCAGCTCGGCGGCAACGCGGCCACCGACCTCGAGCGCCTCGGCCAGACGGTCCTGCGCGGATCCCTCGAGCACGGCCGCGTGCGACGCCGTGCGGTACTCGCTGCCGTCGGGGCTGTAGACGGTGGCGGAGACGAGGAGGAGCTCCGCGTCCACGACGGCGGTCGCACCGATCGGGGCGGAGCAGCCGGCCTCGAGCTTCGCCAGGACCTCGCGCTCGGCCGTCACCGTCAGGCGGGTCGGGGCGTGCTCGATCTTCCGCAGTGCGGCGAGCAGGTTCGTGTCGGCTTCGTCGGCACGGGTCTCGATCGCCAGCGCACCCTGACCCGGAGCACTCGGCCAGAAGCCGAGGTCGAGCAGTTCGGTGGCGGCCGACAGTCGGTCGATGCGGCCGAGCCCGGCTGCCGCGAGCACGACGGCGTCGAGGTCGTCGTCCACGCGACCCAGGCGGGTGTCGATGTTGCCGCGGATGTCGATGACGTCCAGGTCGGGGCGCTTGGCCTTGAGCTGTGCGACACGACGCGGGGAGCCCGTGCCGACCTTCGCGCCCTCGGGCAGGCTCTCGACCGTGGCGCCGTTGCGGGCGACGAGGACGTCACGGGCGTCCGCGCGCTTCGGCACGGCGGCGATCGTCAGGCCCGGGTACGGCGCCGTCGGCAGGTCCTTGAGCGAGTGCACGAGGACGTCGACCTCGCCGGCGACCAGGGCCTCGCGCAGGGCGCTGGCGAAGACGCCGGTGCCCCCGAGCGACGCGAGCGAGGCGCGGTTCGTGTCGCCCTCGCTCGTGACGGTGACGAGCTCGACCGGCCGGCCGGCCGCCGCTGCCAGGCGGTCGGCGACGTCCTGCGACTGCGCGACCGCGAGCCGACTGGCGCGGGTGCCGAGCCGGATCGGGGTCGGTCCGTCGGTCACGGCGCGACGCCGGCGGCGGCGGGCTTGAAGCCGGCGCGGACGTTCTCGCAGCAGCCCGGGCGGCAGACGTCGTACCAGGGGCCGATGTCGGTCAGGTGCGGACGCTCGCTGGTCGGGGTGCCGTTGACGCGCTCGAGGACCAGGTCGACCAGGCCGGACACGTAGGCCGGGTCGATGCCGGGGGTCTGCGTGCGGAGCGACCAGAAGCCGAGTTCTCCGGCGGTCTCGGTGGCTTCCTCGTCGAGGTCCCACATGACCTCCATGTGGTCGCTGACGAAGCCGAGCGGGACGATCAGCACGGCCCGCGTCGAGCCGCCCTTGAGGTCCTCGTTCATGTAGTCGTTGATGTCGGGCTCGAGCCACGGCTGCGTCGGGGGGCCGGAGCGCGACTGGTAGACGAGCTTCCACGCCGGCTTCGACGTGCCCTGCAGGTGTGCGTGCTCGGGCTGCTCGAGCAGCTCCGCCCACGCCTGGTCGAGGACGACCTGCGCCACGGCGAGGTGCTGCGCCTCGTAGGCACCGTGCTCGTCGAAGCCGCGGTAGTCCGGGCCGGACTTCGCGGCGTCGGTCGACGGGATCGAGTGGGTCGAGAACAGCACGTGCAGCTCGGTCGCGACGTCGAGCCCGTCGTTCTCGGCGATGGCTCGGGCCATGCCGTCACGGACACCGTCGACGAAGGGCCGGACGAAGCCGGGGTGGTCGAAGAACTGCCGGATCTTGTCGATCTCGATGGTGCCGAGCAGTCCGGTCTCGTCCAGGACGCGCGCGTAGTCCTCGCGGTACTGGCGGCAGCTGGAGAACGACGAGTAGGCGCTCGTCGCGATGGCGATGAGCTTGTTGTAGCCCCTGTCGGCTGCCTCGGTGAAGGCGCCTTCCAGGTAGGGCTCCCAGTTGCGGTTGCCCCAGAGCACGGGCATGTCGATGCCGCGCGACGCCAGCTCGGCCTCGAGCGCGGCCTTCAGCGCGCGGTTCTGCGCGTTGATCGGGCTCACGCCGCCGAAGTGCCGGTAGTGGTGGGCGACCTCTTCGAGCCGCTCGTCCGGGATGCCCCGGCCGCGGGTGACGTTGCGCAGGAACGGGATGACGTCGTCCTGGCCCTCGGGCCCACCGAAGCCGGCGAGCAGGATCGCGTCGTAGGCGGTCGGGACCTCGACGTGCTCCGGTCCGGACGCCGCCGCAGGGGTGGCGGCGAGGACGGGCTGGCCGTTCGTGATCATGCTGGTGTCGGTCATGACAGCACCTCCGGGAGTTCGGCGGTCGTCACGCGACGACCCGTGAAGAAGGGGACCTCTTCGCGCACGTGCAGGCGCGCCTCGGTGGCCCGCAGGTCGCGCATCAGGTCGACGAGGTCGACGAGCTCGGGACTCTCGAGCGGCAGGATCCACTCGTAGTCGCTCAGGGCGAAGGTCGCGATGGTGTTCGTGAGGACGCGGCGGTACTTCGCGCCGGCGATCCCGTGGTCGCGGAGCATCTTCGAGCGCTCGTCCTCGGGCAGCAGGTACCACTCGAAGGAGCGGACGAACGGGTACACCGTGATCCACGCCTCGGGGTCCTTGCCGCGCAGGAAGGCGGGGGTGTGCCGTTTGTTGAACTCGGCCTCGCGGTGCATCGCCATGACGTGCCAGACGGGCTCGGCGTCCTGGAAGAGCCCAGTGCGACGGATCTCGCGCAGCACCGCCTGGATGGCCTGCGCGTCGTCGCCGTGCAGCCAGATCATGACGTCGGCGTCGGCGCGGAACCCGGAGACGTCGTAGAGGCCCCGGGTCGTCACGCCACGCTCGGCGGCGGACGCGATCACGGCGTCCAGCTCGGCCACGGCGTCGTCACCGACTCGGTGGACGGGCCCGAGCGGACGGCGGAAGACGGCCCAGAGCGCGTAGGCCGTCATCAGGTTGGGATCGATCCCGGTCGCGGGGTCGGTCTCGTGCGGGGAATGCGCGGGCGCGGTGTTCGTGGGCGCGTCGGAGCTCATGGATCCTTGTCCTATCGGTTGCCAGGGTCGTGGCCGCCCCGCACCCGGTGGACCGCGCTCGGGCGGTCTACCGCCGTCGGAGCACCATCACGACGATACCCCCGACCACCGCTACTCCGGCTGCGAGCCCGGCCAGGTACGGGACCGGCTTCTCGTCGATCCCGCGCTTGACCTTCGACGCCGCGATGCCGATCTGCTTCGGGACGTTGAGCTTGTCCTCGATCGCGTCGAGGGTGTCGAACAGCTGGGCGCGGGTCGCGGCGACGCGGTCTGCGAGATCGTCGTGCGGATCGGTCACGGTTCCTCCGTCGGTGGTGCGGCTGTCGGGGCTCAGAACCGGCCGCCGACGTCCGGCTTGCGGCTGCCGTACTGGCTGGGCGGAGTGGGCTTCTTGCCCATCCCCTTCACCGCGTTGATGTCGTTCTTGACGCTGTCGATCGTGCGCTTCGGCGTGATCGGCAGGCCCTTCTTGAGGCGCTTCCACCCGATCCACCCGAGGATGGCGGCGATGATCAGCATCACCACGGCGATCACGATCGCTGCGAGCCAGGCCGGCATCACGGTCGCCAGGCCCATCACGGCGGCGGTCAGGAAGACGCCGATCGCGTAGAGCACGATGACGAGCGCACCGACCAGCAGCCCCGCGGCCAGTCCGAAGATCTTGGCCTTGGTGAGCATCTCGGCCTTGAGCAGGTCGATCTCGCCCTTGACCAGGCCCTTGACGAGCTTCGGGACGTCGCCCACCAGACCGAACAGCGAACGCGACTTGCGGTCGCGGGTGTCGGTCATGAGGTGGTGGTGTCCTTCTTCTGACCGACCTTGCGGACGGCCTTCTTCGTCGTCTCACCGATGAACTCGGCGACGTCCGGGGTCTTGTCGGCGATGAAGTCCTCAGCGACGTGCACGCCCTTCTGGACGCCGTTGCTGTTCCAGACCTTGCCGCTGACGGTCTTGATCTGCTCGTACCGCGCCCGTCCGGCTCGCGATCCCAGGACGTACCCGAGTGCGGCGCCGGCGACGAACAGGAGCTTTCCGCGCATGTGCGATTCCTCCGTTGGTTCAGTGTGCGGTGGTCATGCGCCGAACGGAATACGTCCGACGGTCTCACCAACAGTAGCCCCCGGGTGGTCTGGGGTCCGCTCAGGAACCCAGGATCTGTCCAGCGGCGGTCCGAGCGGCCCCGATGATGCCGGCCAGCCCCCGTCCGGTGGCCACCTCGCCGACGCCGACGACACCCGCTGCGAGACCGGCGGCGGTCAGGTCCGGGCCGTGCCAGCGGACGCGTGCGGCGCCCGCGACGTGCGTCGCCGTCAGGGGGACACCGAGCAGCGTGGCCGCGTCGTGCAGCGCCCGGGTGCCGACCGGTCCGTCCGGGTCGACCGGGAGGCTCGTGGCCGCGTCGTCGGGGCCCGTCGCGCCGTGCACGCTGGTCGCGTCTGCCGGCATCGCGTAGCTGAGGCGCAGCACGTGGCGCCCGGCGGCCGCCTCGGCGAGCCAGGGCCACTTCACCGTCGCGTGCGTCAGGGCCTTCGCCGCCACGGCGCGGGCATCGGGGTGCACGAGCATCCCGGTCCCGCGTGGAGCCGCGTCGAGCTCGGGTTGGTCGACGACGAGCGTGACGAGCTCGATGCCGGTGCGGTCCGGCGCCGCGGTGCGCTCGGGGTCGGGCACCGACGACAGGGTGTGCTGCGCGGGCAGGCGCTCGACCGTGCCGTCCGCGGAGACGACCTCGACCGCGTGTGCCTCGATCCGCGTCGCCCGGGTGTGCAGCCGGACGTCGACGCCGTAGGTCTCCGTGTCGGCGACGAGTTCGTCCACGAGCCGGACGATCCCGCCGCGGATCCCCTGCACCGGGGTGCCGGCGGCAGCGCGGGCCCGGAGCGCCAGGACCGCGCGGGCGAGCGAGCCCTCGCGGAGCAGCGCCGCGCGGAGACCGGGAGCCACCCGCTCCGGGTCGAGCTGGTCGGGGTGGGTGGAGTGCACCCCGCCGGCGATCGGGACGACCAGGTCGTCGAGGACCCGCTCCCCCATGCGCCGCCGGACGAGCTCGCCCAGGGACTCCGCCTTGGCGCCGACCGGTCCGGGCAGCAGCGAGTCCATCTGCGCGCGGAGCCCGCCCTTCTGCCCGACGACGGCGAGGACGTCGGCGGCCATCGGGGTGCTCGGGATGCCGAGGAGCCCGGTCGCGGGGATGGGCGACGTCCGACCGTCGCGGGTCATCAGCCAGGCGCCGCGCGGGTCCGGGGCGACGACGTCGTTGCCGAGGCCGAGTTCGATCGCCAGGCGGCCGACGGCGTCGGTGCGGGTCGCGAACGAGTCCGCCGCCATGTCGAGATCGAGACCGCCGACCGTGTGCCGGCGGATCATGCCGCCCAGCATCCCGGACGACTCGATCAGGACGACGTCCGCGCCGCCCTTCGCCAGGTCGCGGGCGGTGACGAGTCCGGCGATCCCGCCGCCGACCACCACGACGTCGGTCACGCTGCGGCTCCGGCTGTCCCGTCGGTGCCGTCCGTGCCGTCGCCCAGGGAGTGCACGAGCTCGACGACACGGGTCAGCACCGTCGGGTCGGTCTCCGGGGGCACCCCGTGGCCGAGGTTCACGACGTGGGCGCGGGCGGCGCCACCGCGGCGGACGACCTCGCGCACGTGGGCCTCGAGGACCTCCCACGGGGCCGAGAGCATCGCCGGGTCGATGTTGCCCTGCACGCTCACGCCGGTACCGACCCGGCGCACGGCCTCGTCGAGCGGGAGCCGCCAGTCGACCCCGACCGCGTCGACCCCGACCGTGTCGGTGCCCAGCGTGGTCATGTCGGCCAGGACCTCGCCGCTGCCGACGCCGAAGTGGATGCGCGGCACACCCAGGTCGGTCACGTGGGAGAGCGCCTGCGCCGAGTGCGGTGCGACGGACCGGACGTAGTCGGCGCGCGACAGGGAGCCGACCCACGAGTCGAAGAGCTGCGCGGCCGAGGCCCCGGCGAGCACCTGGGCCCGCAGGAACGCCCCCGACACCTCCGCCGCCCAGGCCAGCAGCCGCGACCAGGTCTCCGGCTCGGCGTGCATGAGGGTGCGGGCGCGGATGTGGTCCTTCGAGGGACCGCCCTCGACCAGGTACGCGGCGAGCGTGAAGGGCGCACCGGCGAACCCGATCAGCGGGGTGTCCCCGAGCTGCTCGACGGTGCGGGCGACCGCCTGCCGGATGGGTTCGAGGGCGGCCGGGTCGAGCGGCTCCAACGCGTCGACGTCCGCCGCGGTGCGGATCGGGGACCCGAGCACGGGGCCGCGTCCGGGGACGATCTCGACGTCCACGCCCGCGAGCTTGATCGGGACGACGATGTCGCTGAAGAAGATGCCGGCGTCGACTCCGTGCCGGCGGACGGGCTGCAGCGTGATCTCCGACGCCATCTCGGGGTCGAGGCACGCGTCGAGCATGGCCGTGCCCACCCGGAGCTCGCGGTACTCGGGCAACGACCGGCCGGCCTGCCGCATGAACCACACCGGCAGGGTCTCCGGACGGTCACCCCGCAGGGCCCGCACCAGGCGGGAACCACTCGTCCGCCCTGATGCCAGGGGGTGGGAGTCGGGGAGGGATGTGGTCGTCGCGTCGGTCACCGGATGATTGTCCCATCGAGCGCGTTACCATTGGCTACGTGCTCATCTGTCTCACGGCGTCGCATCGCAACGCCAGCTTCGACCTCTTGGAGCGACTGAGCATCGCTGCCCCGGCCGCAGCAGGCCACCTCGTGACGGATTCCGACGTCCTGGACGGTGCAGTGGTGCTGGCCACGTGCAACCGTTTCGAGGCGTACCTCGACATCGCCGGCGACGACCGCGACTCCGCCGTCGCCGCCACCGTGCAGGCCGTGGCGGCCGCGAGCGACCTGGACGCCACCGAACTGCGTGATTCGGTCAGTGTGCTCGGCGGCAAGGACGTCGTGCAGCACCTGTTCGCCGTGTCGAGCGGGCTCGAGTCCGTCGTCGTCGGTGAGACCGAGATCTCCGGCCAGGTCCGCCGCTCGCTCGAGGACGCCCGGAGCAACGGCACCACCACCTCGGACCTCGAGCGGCTGTTCCAGGAAGCCGCCCACACCTCGCGCGGCGTGAAGACCCGCACCCGGATCGGTGCCGCCGGTCGGTCGCTCGTCCGCCTCGGCCTGCAGCTCGCCTCGTCGCGCGTCACCGACTGGGCGCACACCCGGGTGCTGCTGATCGGCACCGGCAGCTACGCGGCCACCACCATCGCGGCCCTGCGCGACCGCGGCGCCGTGCACATCCAGGTGTTCTCGCCCTCCGGCCGCGCCGCCTGGTTCGCCGCGAAGCACGACCTCGTAGCCGCCCGCGACCTGCGTCACGCGATCGGTACCAGCGACGTCGTGATCACCTGCACGTCGAGCGAGGTGCCGGTCGTCGCGCCGGCCGACCTCGACGACGGCATCCGCCGCATCGTCATCGACCTCGGACTCCCCCGCAACGTCGACCCGGCCGCCGCCGGTGTGGACGGCGTCGAGCTGCTCGACCTCGAGACCATCAGCCTGCACGCCCCGATCTCCGAGCTGAACGCCGAGTCCGAGGCCCGCGCGATGGTCGACGACGCCGTGTCCCGCTTCCGGGCGCAGGCGCTCGAGCAGTCGACCACCCCGGCCCTCGTCGCCTTCCGCAAGCACGTGTTCGACATCCTCGACGACGAGATCGACCGCGCCAAGCGCCGCGGCGACGCCGACGGCGAGTCCGCCGAGCACACCGAGCGGGCGCTCCGGCACCTGGTCGGCGTCCTGCTGCACCGCCCCTCCGTCCGGGCCCGTGAGCTCGGCCGCGCCGGTCGTGGCGAGGAGTTCGTCGGGGCCATCGACGCCCTGTTCGGCGTGCGGCCCGAGCCCGAGGCGGAGCTGCCGGCGCCCGTCGTCCCGCTCGCGGACCGCACCGCCCTGGACCCGACCGTCTCGGAGCGCGACGACCAGGCGGACGCGAGCTGAGCCTCCAGACAGGCTCGCAACCACCCACGCTGCGTGTCAGTGCGCTCCTGCTGATCCGTGATCGACGTGTGCTGATGGTGCGCGCGCGATCGCGCGACGTGCTCTACCTGCCCGGCGGCAAGGCCGAGCCGCACGAGACCGACGTCGAAGCCGTCATCCGTGAAGCCCACGAGGAGACCGGGTTGCGGGTGACCGCCGACGACGTCGACCCGTTCGGCGTCGTCCTCGAACCCGCCCACGGGCAGGCGCCCGGCACCATGGTCGCGATGACCCTGTTCCTGGTCCGACCGGGAGGCCCGTTGGACGCCGCCACGCCCGTCGCCTCGGCAGAGGTCGACGAGGTCGAGTGGGTCACCTCGGCGGACGCCGGTCGCTGCCCGCCGGCGGGCGTGGAGACGCTCCGCCGCCTGGTGGCGGCGGAGCGCATCGACTAGTCGTCAGGCCTGGTCCTTGTCGACGTAGTGGCCGGTCTCGCCGTCCTGCGTCGGTTCGGCCTCGCCGGGGATGTCCGACTCGACGTACTCACCGTCGGGGCCACTCGAATCCGGACGGGCCTCGCCCGGGATGTCGCTGGCGACGAACTCGCCGACCGGCTCCGTCGTCGTGACGTGCTCCTCGCCGGGGATGTCGCTGTCCGTGAAGGCGCCTGCGCGGGTCTCGACCCCGTCCGCGCGACCCTCGTCGCCACGTGCCTGTTCGTGCTTGCCCGTCATGTCCGACCTCCGCTGCTCGGGTTCCTGCCTCCGGAGTGTGCTCGCGGTCCCTGGATGCCGACCGAACCTCGAACTCCCGGTGGTGGTTGCCTGTGCACCATGCAACGCAGCAGCCGATCGAAGTTCCTGCTCGCCGTCACCGGGCTCGTCGCAGTCGGGGCGCTGGCGGGTTGTGCCTCCGGCGGGGACCCCTCCGCCACCGAGACGGTCACGGCGCCCGCGCCGTCGCCGTCCACTTCCTCGTCCTCGTCCGCGTCGTCGTCCTCCGCGACACCGTCGTCCGGCGCCTCGGCGTCAGCCGGTACCGGGTCGGACGGCTCGGGCTCGGACTCTGCGGCCAGCAGCAGGTGCGCCGCGTCGTCGCTCGCCGCCAGCATCGAGCCGGGCAGCGGAGGAGCAGCCGGCAGCGTCATCGTGCACCTCGCACTGCGGAACACCGGCTCGACGACCTGCACGCTGCAGGGCTGGCCGGGCGTCTCGTTCGTCGGCGGCGGCAACGGCACCCAGATCGGTGCCGCGGCGACACAGGAGAAGAGCTCACCGCACCCGACCGTGACCCTGGCCGCCGGGCAGACCGCCGTGGCACCGCTCAAGATCGTCCAGGCCGGGAACTACTCGAAGGCGGACTGCTCGCCGAAGACCCCGGACGGGTTCCGCGTGTACCCGCCCGGATCGAAGCAGTCGCTGTTCGTGAAGAACGCCGATTACCAGGCGTGCGCGTCCGCCGATGCGTCGCTGCTGTCCGTGCAAGCGCTGGTGCCGGAGGGGCAGGCGACGTCGTAGCGGACGCATCGGCGGGTCGGGCACCATGGAGCCGTGACGTTCACGATCAGGGACGAACGACCCGGTACGGCGGAGCTCGTGGCGCTGTACGACGCCGTCGGGTGGACCGCTTACACCCGTGATCCCGAGGCCCTCCGCGCAGCGGTCGCGGGGTCGCACACCGTGGTGACCGCCCGTGATGACGACGGGCAGCTGCTCGGTCTGCTGCGGACGATCTCGGACGGCCAGACCATCGTGTACGTCCAAGACGTGCTCGTTGTGCCGTCAGCGCATCGTTCCGGCGTCGGCGGCGCACTGCTCGACGCGGTCCTGCATCGGTACTCCCACGTGCGGCAGAACGTCCTGCTGACCGACGCCGAACCGGGCCAGCGTGCGTTCTACGAGTCGCGCGGGTTCGTCGAGGTGCACGACGTCGAGCCGCAGCCGCTGCGGTCGTTCGTCCTGCTCCGCTGAGCGGAACGACACCGGACCGACGCTGGACTGCGCCCGCCGAGGTCAGCGGCGGGCGGGAGCGTGCACGGCCTCGAGCACCTCGGTACCCATGGTGCGGAGTGCCTCGATGACCGCGAGACGCCGCTGCAACGAGGCGTCGTCGAACGTCACCGTCACGGCGTAGCTGACCGACGAGCCCGGACCGCGGAGGATCCCCGCCTCGGCGCGGACGCCCGTGCTCGACCCGGTGACCGCGACGACCTGCAACCCGTGGTCGAGCGCACGGTGCGCCAGGGGGTCGAGGCCGAACGAGCCCGCGACCAGGTTCAGGTCGCTCGCCAGTGACAGCCACCCGAGCACCCGGTTCGAGACCGCTTCGTCCACGACCTCGCCGAGCGCCAGCCCGCGCATCACCCACGCGAGCTCGCCCGTCGGGGCGACGGAGGCGTCCGGGGCGTCGTCGGGGCCACGACGGTCGCGCACCCGGTCGATCAGCGCGGTCCGCTCGATGCCGAGCGACTCCGCACGCTCACGGACGGCGTCGATGCCGACCGTCGACAGCAGCGCGTTCATCGCCCACGTGTCACCGGTGGCGCCGACCAGGGTCGCCAGGTCGGGCACCTGCATCGTCGGCTCCTGCAGGAACTGCCACAGGCCGGCACCGGTCGCGGTGTCCCGCGCCATGCGCTGCAGACGGTCACCGTGCAGACGGCCGTCCTCGAGCTGCGCCGCGACCTCGATCAGCAGCAGCACGCGCCCGAGGCTCGCGACGGGCTGCACCAGGGTGTCGTCGACCGCGAGCAGGGCCTTGCCCGACGACGTGTCGATCACCGAGGCGCTGACCCCGGCGCCGTCGACGGCGAGCGCACCGAGGGCCTCGACCGTGGCGCCGAAGCGGTCGTCCGTCCGACCGCTGTGCCGACCGCGGGCCCGGCCGCCACCACCTGAGCGGTCCCCCGGCCGCCGACGGCGTGACGACCGAGCCGCGTCCGGCTCCACCATCACCAGATCGCGACGCGCTCGGCGGGGTCGAGGTACATCGCGTCCTGCTCGGTCACGCCGAACGTGTCGTACCAGACGTCGATGTTGCGGACGACCTGGTTGCAGCGGAACTCGTTCGGCGAGTGCGGGTCGATCGACAGCAGGCGTGCTGCCTCTTCCGGACGGATCGCCATCTGCCACGCCTGCGCCCAGCTCAGGAAGAACCGTTCGGCACCGGTCAGGTCGTCGACGACCGGGGGCTCCTGGCCGTCGAGCGACAGCAGGTACGCCTTCCACGCGATCGACAGGCCACCGAGGTCGCCGATGTTCTCGCCGATCGTCAGGGCGCCGTTGACGTGCCCGTCCGGGACCTCGGTCGGGACGAGTGCGTCGTACTGCGCGATGAGGGCCTTCGTGCGCTCCTCGAACGCCGTGCGGTCGGCCTCGGTCCACCAGTTCTCGAGCTTGCCGTCGCCGTCGTACTGCGACCCCTGGTCGTCGAAGCCGTGTCCGATCTCGTGACCGATGACGGCCCCGATCGCACCGTAGTTGGCGGCGGCGTCGCGGTCGGCGTCGAAGAACGGGAACTGCAGGATCGCCGCGGGGAACACGATCTCGTTGAAGCCCGGGTTGTAGTACGCGTTGATCGTCTGCGGCGTCATGAACCACTCGTCGCGGTCGATCGGCTTGCCGATCTTGCCGAGCTCGCGGTCGACCTGGAACGAGGCCACGGCGCGGACGTTCGCCACCAGGTCGTCGGCCGTCACGGGCAGCGCCGAGTAGTCGCGCCACTTGACCGGGTACCCGATCTTCGGCGTGAACTTGTCGAGCTTGTCGAGGGCACGTGCACGGGTCTCGTCGGTCATCCAGTCCAGCGCCGTGATGCTCTGCCGGTACGCCTCGACCAGGTTGGCGACGAGGTCGTCCATCTTCGCCTTCGAGGACTCGTCGAAGTGCTCCTGCACGTAGATCCGCCCGACGGCCTCACCCATCGCGCCCTCGACCAGGGAGACGCCGCGCTTCCACCGCTCGCGCTGCTTCGGCGCCCCGGTGAGGGCGGTGCCGTAGAACGAGAAGTTCGTGGCCGAGAACGCGCTCGTCAGGTACGCGGCCGAGCCGCGGATGACCTGCCAGCGCAGCCAGTCCTTCCAGACCTCGAGCGGCTGGTCGCGCAGGAGCTCGGCCAGGCCGGTGATGAACGACGGCTCGCGCACCACGACGGTCTCGAACGCGCCGGCCGGGGCGTCGATGGCCTGCCACCACGCCTGCAGGTCGATGCCCTCGGCGAGCGCCGCGACCTCGGCCCAGGGCAGCTTGTTGTAGGTCTTCTGGCTGTCGCGCGTTGTGACGTTGTCCCAGTGCTTCGACGCCAGGGCGGTCTCGAGCGCGATGACGTGCTCGGTGCGGTCGCCGCCGTCCTCGAACCCGGCGAGCGGGAACATCGCCGCGACGAACTCGCGGTACTTCGTGCGGATGTCGGCGAACCGCTCTTCGCGGTAGTAGGACTCGTCGGGCAGCCCGAGACCGGACTGCTCGAGGAACACGACGTAGGACTCGGGGTCGCCCGGGTCGTTGTCGACGAAGAGCTGCAGGAAGCTCGGCAGACCGAGGCGCTCGAAGCGTCCGACGGTGGCGATGAGCTCGGGCACGGACTCGATGGCCGTGATCTCGGCGAGCAGCGGCTCGATCGGCGCCGTGGCGAGCTCCTCGAGTCGGGCTTCGTCGGTGAAGGAGGAGAAGAGGTCACCGACCTTGCGTTCCTCGGTGCCGGGTGCGGCCTGCTGCGAGCGCTCGATGATCTCGCGGACGGCGAGTTCGGCGGCCTCGGCCAGCACCGTGAAGGAGCCGTAGCGGGCCTTGTCGTCGGGGATCGGCGTCTCGGCGATCCAGGTGCCGTTCACGTGGCGGTACAGGTCGTCCTGGGGGCGCACCGCGGGGTCGAGTTCGTCAGTGTGGATGCCGGAGGCACGTGCGACGTCGGTCATGCGGTCCACGATAGCCACCGACGCCATGCAGCAGGTCGGTGTGCGTCGTCACCTGTGGACGGCTGCCGGTACGGTCATCGCATGGGACTTCCGTGGAAGCTGCACGGCGACGGCAAGACCGTCTCCGCGACGACGATCGTGGCACCGGACGAACGACTCACCTGGGGCCGGACGATCGGTCTCGGCGTGCAGCACGTCGTCGCGATGTTCGGTGCCACCTTCCTGGTGCCGCTGCTGACGGGCTTCCCGCCGTCGACGACCCTGCTGTTCAGCGGCATCGGCACGATCCTGTTCCTGCTCATCACGGGCAACCGCTTGCCGAGCTACCTCGGGTCGTCGTTCGCGTTCATCGCGCCGATCGGTGCCGCGACGAAGATCGGCGGCATCCCCCTCGCGCTCTCCGGCATCATCGTCGTCGGCGCGCTGCTCGCGATCGTCGGGCTCGTCGTGCACCTGGCCGGCGCCGGCTGGATCGACCGGCTGATGCCCCCGGTGGTGTCCGGTGCGATCGTGGCCCTGATCGGGTTCAACCTGGCACCGGCGGCGAAGGACAACTTCACGGCGGCCCCGGTCGTCGCGGTCATCACCCTCGCCGCGATCATCCTGGTCACCGTCCTGTTCAAGGGGCTGATCGGCCGGCTGTCGATCGTCATCGGCGTGCTCGTCGGCTACGTGGCAGCACTCATCGGCGGCCAGGTCGACTACTCGAAGGTCGGCGAGGCCGCCTGGATCGGCCTGCCGACGTTCACCGCTCCCGCGTTCGACCCGTCGCAGCTCGCGATCTACCTGGCGTTCGTGCCGGTCGTCCTGGCGCTCGTCGCCGAGAACGTCGGCCACGTGAAGGGTGTCGGGCAGCTCACCGGCCGCGACCTCACGCCCCTCACCGGCCGGGCGCTCTTCGCCGACGGCGTCTCCACCGTGCTGGCCGGAGTCGGCGGCGGCTCGGCCACCACCACCTACGGCGAGAACATCGGTGTCATGGCCGCGACCCGCGTCTTCTCCACCGCCGCGTACTGGGTCGCCGCGATCGCCGCCGTCCTGCTCGGCCTCTCCCCGAAGATCGGTGCGGTCATCTCCTCGGTCCCCGCCGGCGTGCTCGGCGGTGCGACCACCGCCCTGTACGGCCTGATCGGCGTCATCGGCATCCGGATCTGGGTCGAGAACCGGGTCGACTTCTCGAAGCCGAAGAACCAGCTGACCGCCGGCATCGCGCTCATCATCGGCATCGCGGACTTCACGTTCGCGTTCGGGCAGGCGAGCTTCGGCGGCATCATCCTCGGCACGATCGCCGCGATCGTCGTCTACCACCTGATGGACCTGATCGGACGGGCGCGCGGCACCGACGAAGCGACGCCCGCTGCCTCGGAGGATGCGCACGCCGCCACCGGCGGCGTCCCCGCCGAGCCGCGCGCCGACTGACGCAGGACGGCGGCTGGACGAAATCCGTCGCCTGAGCACGTGGGACCACCGGACGGGAGGCCCGTGGCGGCGCCGCCACGGGCCTCCTGTCCGTCACGGTGCACGCCGCGACCGGGACAGCGTTCCGCTCGGGCTGGGCAACGGGGACGACGCCCACGGCACATCAGCGGCAGGCTCTTCCCCGTGAACCTCCGCACACCCGATGTCTCCGGGCTGCTCCTCGCCGCTGTGCTGTCGATCACGAGCTGCGCCCACCAGGATCAGGATGACGGGTACCTCACGCTGACCGCGGGCGAGGCCACCCTGTCGGCCTGCCCGACCGCGGCACCGGTGCAGGTCGAGGCGCTGCGGACCGACGGCGAGCAGATCCAACTGCCGGAGCAACAGGGCGGCGGCGCGTCGACCTCGGGGCCGGGCGACCAGTACACGTACCAGAACGTCGGCAACTGGGGACTCGTCGCGGCTCAGGCGGACGCAGACTGCTCGCACGTGCAGGAGTGGGGCAACCCGGAAGCCCTCCGGCGCGTGCACAAGGCGTTCGGGGGCGGATGGGTCTGCCCCTGACGCTGCCCGAGACCAGACGAGCGGGACCTACACCGTGGCGCAGACGAGGGTGTCCGCCGCGTCCACTTCGGCGTCGTCGGTGATGCGCATCGGTTCACCCCTCCGTCTCGGTCGACGCTCCGGTGGGCGAGCGCTCGGCATGGTCGTTCCACATCGCTCGACGACGCCGCACCGCCGTGAGCGTCGCCCGCCAGCAGAGGAGGTAACCGATGCTGACGACCGGCAGAACCGCCCACTGCGGAGCACCGAGCCAGCCGGCAAGACCCGCCAGGGCGACCACTCCGAGCATCGAGCCGACGAGGATCAGCGTCTGCACGTTGCGGAGACGACGTTCGCGTCTGCTCGGCTTCACCCGCCCCACGATAACGACCCCTGGTCGCGAACGCGGGGACGGCCGGGCTGGAGGCCCGTGGCGGCGCCGCCACGGGCCTCCAGTCCGTCGCGGGGTCGCGCTCACCCCGCCTGCCGACCACGACGGGTCGGCATCGCCGACAGAATGGGTCGGTGCACCGACCGACGCGACCCGCTGTGACCGCCGAGCGGCGCGCGGTCGACCGCGACATCGTGCGCCTGGCGGTGCCGGCGCTCGGCGCGCTCGTGGTCGAGCCGCTGTTCCTGCTGACCGACACCGCGCTCGTCGGCCACCTCGGCGCGACGCCCCTCGCGGCCGTCGGGCTCGCGAGTGCCGTGCTGTCGACCGTGACCGGGCTGCTGGTGTTCCTGGCGTACTCGACGACGCCGGCCGTGGCGCGCGCGCTCGGCGGTGGCGACCGTCGCGGAGCCGTGCACGCGGGCATCGACGGGATGTGGCTCGCGCTCGTGCTGGGAGTGGTGCTGGCGCTGGTCGGGTGGCCGCTCGCCGGTCCCCTCGTCGACCTGTTCGGTGCGTCGCCCGAGGTCTCGGCGGCAGCGACCGCCTACCTGACGGTCTCGCTCATCGGGCTGCCCGGGATCCTGGTCGTCACTGCCTCGACCGGGCTGCTGCGTGGGCTGCAGGACACGAAGACCCCGCTCGTCGTCGCGACCGTCGGGTTCGTCGCGAACGGACTGCTCAACGCCCTGCTGATCTACGGGGCGGGTTGGGGCGTCGAGGGGTCCGCCGCCGGCACCGTCATCGTGCAGTGGGCGATGGCCATCGTCTACGTGCGCATCGCGGTGCGGGCCGCGCGGTCGTCGGGCGCGCCGCTGCGACCCGGCGCCTCGGGTGTCGCTCGGGCGCTGCGCTCGGGCGCCTGGCTGTTCCTGCGGACCGCCTCGCTGCGGATCGCGATGCTCGCGACCGTCGGGGCCGCTGCCGGGCTGGGGACCACCGGGCTGGCGACGGCCCAGGTCGGGCTGACCGTCTTCTCGACGCTGGCGTTCGCGCTCGACGCCCTGGCGATCGCCGGGCAGGCGCTCGTGGGGCACGGACTCGGCAGACGTGATCCGGAGCGGGTGCGACTGGTGACGCGACGGCTCGTGCTGCTCGGGATCGCCGGTGGTGTGCTGCTCGGGGTGCTGACCCTGGCCGTGAGCGGAGTGCTCGGGCCGGTGTTCTCGGATTCACAGGCGGTGCGGGACGCCCTGCCCGTCGTGCTGGTGCTCATCGCCGTCGGGATGCCCGTCGCCGGGTACGTCTTCGTGCTCGACGGGGTACTGATCGGGGCCGGCGATGCACGGTACCTGGCGATCGCGGGCGGCGTGAACTTGATCGTGTACCTGCAGCTGCTGTGGTGGGCCGGCGGGACGCTCGCGGGGTTGTGGGCGGCCTTCGCCCTCGGGTACATCGGGGTCCGGGCGGTGACGCTCGGGGTGCGAGCGCACCGGCGCGGCTGGGTGGAACAGGCGCTGGCGCGGTGAGCACGTCTGGTTCTCCTGGTGCGCCCTCTGCGCCGGTGGCTCCGTCGTCGTCTGTGGCGTCGTCGGCCGTGCTCGCCACGGTCGGCATCGGGGTCCAGGGTGTCGCGAAGCTGCTCGTGACCGTCGTCGTCGGTCGGGTGTTCGGCACCGAGACCCTCGGGCAGACCACCGCCCTGCTGTCGCTCTCGGTCTTCGTCGCCCTGCTCTGGCCGAACGCCGCGGGCAACACCGCGTCGCGGTTCCTGGCGATCGCGCTGCGGGGTCGGCGGTCGGACGCCGCGGTGAACCGGCTGCTCGGGGTCTCGATGTTGGTGTCGAGCGTGGTGCTCGCCGCGGTCACCGTGCCGATCGCGCTGGCCTGGGGCAACGGCCCCGGGATGGTGCTCGGTGGTGCCGCGGTCGTCGTCGGCTACGGCCTCTACTGCTACGCCCGCGGTGCGCAGCTCGGCTACGACCGGGCGCCACGGGTCGCGCTCTGGGACTCGGTGACGAGCGTGCTGGCGCTTGGGTTGCTCGTGGTGGCGTGCGTCGCCCGGCTCGAGCCCTTCGTGCTGCTGCCGCTGGCCATCGGGTACACGGTGTTCGCGATCGCGTGCTGGCCGCGGGGGAACGGCTTCGCGCCTGCTTCGCGCGAGCCCGCCGCCGGGGTGCTCGGGTTCGCGGCGTGGAACGTGCTGGCGGTGGTGACCTCGAACGGGCTGCTGCAGTTGACGATGATCTCGGCGCAGGTGACCTCGTCAGCACACGACGCCGGGGTCTACGCGGCCGCGTTCACCCTGGCGACGCCGGCGTCGATGCTCGGGCAGGCGCTGGGCCAGGTGCTCGTGCCGGCGTTCGCGCACCGGACCGATGGCGGCTCGCTGCGGTCACGCGGGGCGCTGGTGCTCGTCGTCGGGTTCGCGGCAGCGTCCGCCGTCGTGTTCGGGCTGGTGGCGCTGCTCGCCGGGTGGTTCCTGCCGATCGTCTACCCCGCCGAGGGCACGGCTGCCGTCGCCGACCTGCGGTACCTGATGGTCGCGGTGTGGGTGTTCACCGTCGGGCTCGTGCCGGCTGCGCTGTTGCTCGCATCGGGTCGGTCACGGCAGGTCGCACTGGCGTCGGTCGCCGGGTTCGTGGTGGGGGCGGTGCTCATGGCGGTGCTCGGGCCCGTTGCGGGAGTCGCGGGTGGAACCACGGGGTTCCTGGTCGGGAGTGCGGTGAACCTGGTCGCGGTGGTGGGGCTCGGGGTGCGGCGGCGATGACCTTCCCGGTGCCGGGTGGAGCGCAGCCGGCGCTGCGTCGTGGGTCGCGAGGAGGCGGGGGTCTCCGACGCGTCGAAGCGGTGACGCGACCACCCAGACGACGGTGAGCAGGGTGCCCGCGCAGCCGAGCCCGACGCCGGCACGGGTGCCGACAGACTCGCCGACGATGCCGCCGAGTGCGGCGCCGATCGCGATGACGCCGTAGGAGAGCCACCGCATGGTCGCGTTCACGCGGCCGAGCAGGTGGTCCGGCGTCCGCAGCTGTCGGAGGGTGAGCGCGACCACGCTCGACAGCGAGGTGCCCGCGCCGTTGACCGCGAAGACCGCGACGAGGACCGCGATGAGCACCGGGACCGGCCAGGACGCATCGGCCACCGGCAAGGCGGCGAGGGCGACGCACTCGGCCGCAGCGCAGGCGACCATCACGGGGCCACCGCCGAACCGGCGGACACTCGACGGCGCGGCTGCTGCCCCCAGGACCGCTCCGATCGCTCCGAGGCTGAAGACCAGGCCGAGCTGGCCGGCGGTCAGGCTGAGTTCCCGGACGGCGTGGACGGTGAACAGGACCATCACCCACTGCGCGAAGAGGTTGTAGATGCCGGCGAACCCCACCAAGGAGACGAGGTACCGGTCGCGTCCGACGAACCGGAGGCCGTCACCGAGGTCGCGGAGGGCGCTGCGGCCCGACGGCTCGGGCGGACGCTCGGTGGCGGCGATGCCGAGCAAGGAGAACGCCGAGACCAGGTAGGTCACGGCATGGGCGAGGAGCGCCCACGGCGCGGACAGTGCCTGGATGAGGAATCCGCCCAGACCCGGGCCGCCGACCTCGGCCGCCGACGCCGTCGCCTGCAACCGCCCGTTCGCGCGCTCGAGGTGCTCCCGGCCGACCACCGTCGGGAGGAACGACTGGTACCCGACCTCGAACGACACGGTGAACGCACCGAGCAGGCAGACCAGGAGCACGAGGACCGGGAGCGTGAGCGCACCGGAGAACGCGAGGACGACGACTCCGACGGTGAGGACGGCGCGGGCGAAGTCCGACGCGATCAGGATCGGCCTGCGCCGGCAGCGGTCGACCAGCACACCGAGCGGAAGCGCAAGGACCAGGAACGGCACCCATCGGGCCGCACCGAGCAGTCCGACTTCGCTTGCCGAAGCATGCAGCACGAGCACGGCCAGCAGCGGCACCGCGAGTTCGCTGATCTGGCCGCCCACAGCCGATGCGCCTTGTGCGGTCCAGAACCGGGCGAAGTCCGCCCCGAGGCGTGCCGGCCGGTACCGTCCGGTGCTAATGGCTTCATTGTCTTTCACGCATTAGACAGTGGCAGGGTCGGTCTAATGGCGCAACCCAAATCCAGGCATTAGCCTGGCGTCATGGTTGCGGCAGGCACGACGACGACGTTCCCCGAGGTGGGCGGTCACGCGGGGTTCGACCTCGTCGACACGGTCCACTGGCGTCTCGACGACCGCCGCGCGATCGACACGCTCTCGTCGTACGACGACGTCGTGCGGTGGTGCAACCAGACGGGCGTCGTGCCGAACGGCGACGGCGGGCTGCAGGCCATGGCGTCGGGAGCTCCGGAGGCGGCAGCTCGCGAACACGCGGCCGTCATCGCGTTGCGCGAGGCGATCTACGAGGCCGTGTTCGAGTCGTCCCCGTCGGCCGTGGAACTGATCGCCCACGAGTACGTCGACGCACTCACCAGGTCGGTGCTCGCGCACGACGACACCGGGGTCTCGTGGTCGTGGCGGGTCCCGAGCGACCTCACCGGGCCGCGCGCTGCGATCGCCGTGCTGGCACACGAGCTGCTCACCTCGGACCTCCGTGCTGCCCGACAGTGCGGGGACGACGCCTGCGGGTGGGTCTACCTCGACACGTCGCCGCGTCACAACCGGATCTGGTGCACGGCCGCGGGCTGCGGGAACCGGAACCGGGTCGCGCGGCACCAGGCCAAGAAGCACGCATGAGGGCGAGCGCCACCGACGGCGCCCGTCCCGGTCGTCAGGCGGAGAGGAACCGCAGGACGGCCAGCACGCGTCGGTGGTCCGCCGTGGTCGCTTCGAGCCCGAGCTTCGCGAAGACGGCCGTGACGTGCTTCTCGACCGTCCCGCCTGACAGGAACAGCATCTCGGCGATCGCCGCGTTCGACCGCCCCTCGGCCATGAGCCGCAGGACGTCGGTCTCACGTGCGGTGAGCCGGTCGAGCCGGTCGCGGAGCGGCCGTGGTGCCTGCACCAGCGCGGCGGCGACCTCGGGGTCGAGCACGACGTTGCCGGCCGCGACCTGTTGCAACGACTCGATGAAGGTGGCGACCTCGGCGACCCGGTCCTTCAGCAGGTAGCCGACACCGACGCTCGCGACGTCGAGCAGGGTCCGCGCCCACCGCACCTCGGCGTACTGCGAGAACAGCAACACGCCGACCTCGGGTCGCGCCGCCTTGAGGGCGACCGCGGCCCGGACACCCTCGTCGGTGTGGGTCGGCGGCATCCGGATGTCCATCACGACGACGTCGACGTGCTCGGAAGCGAGCGCGGGCAGGACGGCCGCACCGTCACCGACTGCCGCCACGATCTCGTGACCGCGCCCCTGCAACAACGACGCCAGTCCCTCGCGGACGATCGTGTTGTCGTCGGCGATGACGATCCTCACGTGGCCGTCCCGGAGGGCATCGCCATCCGGACCGTGGTGGGGCCGCCGGTCGGGCTCTGGACCGCGAGCGTGCCGTCGACCGCTCGGAGTCGTTCGAGCAGTCCGGCGAGACCGGTTCCCTGCCCGTCGGGCCGCGGCATCGAGACGTGGGCGCCGCCCGCGCCGTCGTCGGCCACCGTGACGACGAGTTCGGGCCCGTCCAGCGCCACGTCGACCGTGGCCACGGTGGCTCCCGCGTGCTTCGACACGTTCGTGAGCAGCTCGAGGACCCCGAAGTACGCGATGCCCTCCACGACCGGCGACGGGCGGACGGGCAGGTCCACGTGCAGCGTCACGGGGAACGGGGTGCGGGAGCAGGCCGACGCGAGTCCAGCCTCGAGCCCTTCGTCGAGGACCGGCGGGTGGATCCCCCGCGCCAGCGCACGCAACTCGACGAGTGCTTCCTTCGTGGAGGCGTGTGCCTGGGCGACGAGCGCCTCCACTCCGGACCCGGCGGCGTCCTGACTGCTCTGGAGTCGGTCACGGGCGTCTCCGAGGGTCATCGCCAGGCCGACCAGACGCGCCTGCGTACCGTCGTGCAGCTCTCGCTCGATGCGGCGCAGCGTGCTGTCCGCATCCACCACAGCGGCGTCACGGGACGCAGTGACTTCGGCGAGGCGACGCTGTCGGAGGTCGGCGCCGAGCATCGAACGGATGACCGCGCGCTGCAGGGACCCGAGGCCGTGGTTGACGGCGGGCCAGACCGCGACGAGCAGGACCAGGCCGACCCCGGCGAACGCGACCTGGAGCGGAACGGTGTCGACGAACACCCCGAGGAACTGCGCACCACGGTGCTCCAGCCCGTCCGCACCGGTCTGCTCCGGCAGGAAACGACCCCAGATGCTGTGGGTCATCGCGCCGAGCGCCGAGACGAGCACCGCGACCGATACGGCGAAGGACGCCGTCGTCACGACGAAGCCGACCAGCAGGTACGCGAACGCCCGCCACGTCGAGCCGTCCGTCAGCCGGGTGGTCGCCCAGGCCAGGGGACCTCCGCGACGCGGGCGGATCGTCGGCGCGACGACCTCCTGTCCCAGGAGCGCCGCGGACATGCGACGGGTGACCGTGGCGAACCACGCGGAACCGCCGACGAGGAACGCCGTGACGAGCAGCCCGAACCACGTGACCGCCGACGGCACCCCGATGCCGACCGCCAGGGCGAACCACGTCAGCGCTCCGATGGCGATCGGCAGGTGCGCGGCGTGGAACGCGAACTGCCGCCAGGTCGCCGCGGCGAACAGTCCCGAGACGAACCGGAACCGGGGGACGGTGGTGTGTGGCGGGATCAGGGCGGTGGTGCGGGACATGAGACCTCTTCGTGGTGACCGGGAGTGTGGTGCGCGGTTCCCAGCTTCGGGGGACGCAGGCGTTCACGGGACCGGGCAGGCCCTCTGACTGCTGGGGGAAAACCCGAACGGCGGGCGGCGCCGCACTCAGTCGGCGTGCTCGGGTGGCCAGACCACGGAGAAGTACTCGAACACGATCTCGTCGCGGTCCGACCAGACCGCACCCCGAGCAGCGCAGGTGCGCTCCCAGTACCGGCGGTGCTCGCGTCGCCAACTCTCGAGGGAGCGATCATCCTCACCCTCCGCGGCCGCGAACGCCGCATCGGCACTGTCGAACCGACCGACGCGCAACGCGGTGCTCCGGATGATGATCCGAGGGGTGCCCGAGCTGTCGCACGCGATCCAGTGCGACCCGATCCGGGGCAACGGGTCACCTCGGTGCGCGAACTCGGAGACGAGCTCGGCGGTGGCACGCTTCCCACCGGACAGGACGATCCGCAGCAGTTCGTCAGCGAGCCGGGCCGTGTCACCGAAGTGCTCCACCGTGTAGTCGTAATCACCGATTTCCCGCGGCCGGGTCGATGTGTAGTCCGTCCACATCGTGGTGGCGGCATCGAGGTCCGGTGGTGCGACCGGGACCACGTCGTGAAGGTCACTCATGGGCATCATCGTGGCAGACGAGGTGCTGATCGTCGGCCCGCTTCGTCAGGACAGTGCGTTCATCTCGCCGTACTCGACGCCCCGGGCGGTGGAGTCGTAGGTCCCCGCGGTCAACAGCTCGGTGGCCGCCTGGCGCGCCACGGCGTACGCGGCCTGCGCGACCCCGGAGCCGAGGCTGACCCGCGCGACGCCGAGTGCGGCGAGCTCCGAGACGATCGGCAATCCCGGCCCGGCCATCACGTTCAGGGGCGCACCGACGGCCTCGACGAGCGCGCGGATCGTGTCGACGTCGCCGACCCCCGGGACGAACACGCCGTCGGCCCCGGCGTCGACGTACCGGTTCGCGCGGTCGATCGACTCCGCGAGCATCCGGTCCGGCGCGACGAGCCCAGCGAGGTGCACATCGGTCCGCGCGTTGACGAACAGCCGGACTCCGGCGCGCTCGGCGGCACGGCGGGCCACGGTGATGCGGTCGACGAGCTCGCTCGGTGGCAGCAGGCCGTCCTCGATGTTGATCCCGACCGCGCCCGCTCCGAGGACCGCGTCCACCGTGCGCTCCACCCCGTCGGCAGCGTCCGCGGAGCCACCCTCGATGTCCACGGTGACGGGGACGGAGACCGCGGCGGTGATCCGGGTGATCGCGCCGAGTGCTTCGTTGAGCGGGAGGGCATTGCCGTCCGGGTACCCCAGCGACCATGCGACACCCGCGCTGGTGGTCGCGATGGCCGGGGCACCGGCGGCCTCGATCAGTCGAGCGCTCGCGGCGTCCCACGCGTTCGCGAGGACGAGCGGATGGTGCCGGTTCCGGTGGAGCGAATGGAAGCGGGTGGCTGCTGCTGTCGTCGTGCTGTTCACGGAGCCAGTCCAGCCCGCACCGCCGCCCCGGTCTGGCGGATTCCGGACGGCGTGGGATCAGCGCAGCGTCGGCGGCGGCCCTGTCGTGTCACCCACGCGCAGCTCCGAGCGGAACGACGCCGGCTGCGGCTCCGCCCCCTCGAGCATCGCCAGGGCAGCACGGGCTGCCGCTTGGCCCTTCTGCACGAACGGCTGCACGAGCGTGGTCAGGTGTCGGATCGGGGTCCGGTGCAGCAGGCTGTCGTCCACCGTTATGCCGTCGAAGCCGACGACGCTGACGTCCTCGGGCACCCGGAGTCCGGCGTCGAGCGCGGCCGAGATGACCCCGACGGCGATCAGGTCGCTCTGGGCGATGACGGCGGTGGGGCGAGGTCCATCGGCAGCAAAGAGCTCCACGCCGGCCAGGCGTCCTTCTTCCACCGAGCTGCCGGCAGTCTCGATCGCCACGGCGGAGGGGTAGACCTCGCGCACACCGCGGAGCCGTTCGAGCGTCGTGAACGCGATGCCCGAAGCGAAGCGGTCGTCGTCGATCGGCCCCCGACGGCGTGCAGCATCGAGCGGCAGCGTCACCACGGTGACCGCTGCGTGCCCGAGGTCCTGCAGGTACGCAGCGGCACGGCGTGAGGCGTCCCGGTTGTCGAGCTGGACGGGGACGGCCCCCTCGATCTCGTCCGCCTCGATCGCGACGACGGGGATCTGCCGACGCCGCAGCACGGCGACGGCCGGGTCGATCCGGACGTTGCACCCGACGAGCACGACGGCGTCCATCGGGGCGTCCACCAGCGGCCCGGCGCCCTGTTCGTCGTCGAGCGGACTCCGGACCAGCAAGAGCGAAGCGCCCGCAGCCCCGGCGACCTCGGCGATGCCGTCGAGCGTCAGGACGTTGACGGGGTCACGGAAGGCATCGCTCAGACGCTCGTCCATGACGACACCGATGACGCCGGAACGCCCTCGACGGAGCGAACGCGCACGGGGATCGGGACCGCCGTACCCGAGCTCTGCGGCGGCGGCGAGCACGCGGGCCTTGGCGTCCTCGGACACCGGGCCGCTGCCGCTGAACGCGAGCGAGGCCGTCGACGGCGCGACACCGGCGGCGCGGGCGACCGCGGCCAGCGTCGGGCGCGACGGACGGGCGACGCCGCCGCGGGAAGGCGACGCGCCGGGTGCTGTTGCCGGTTCGTCCATCGCCGGTTAGCGTAGCCGGAACAAGCGGTCGAATCGATTCGATCGACGCAACGCACGCACCAGAACACGCAACGAAGCACGATGGGACCACCATGACGACGCCGTCCACCCGCACCGTCCCGACCACGAAGGCCTGGATCATCGCGGTGTTCGTCGTGTTCACCCTGTCCGGGCTCGACATCGCGACCTGGCTCGGCCGGATCCCGAGCGTCCGCGACTCCCTCGGGGCGAGCACCTTCGAGATGGGTCTGCTCGTGCTCGGCATGGCCGTCGGCTCGATCGCCGGTCTGACCTTCGCCGGCCACATCGTCGCGAAGCTCGGAGCGCGCCGTGGTGTGCAGGTGGCCGCCGCCTGCCTGGCACTCGGCATGGTCTTCGCCGGCATCGCGGTCACGCTCGAGTGGGGCTTCGCCGCCATCTGGATCGCGCTGATCGCCTTCGGGTTCGGCAACGGCCTGTGCGACGTGTCGATGAACGTCTCCGGAGCCGCCGCCGAGAAGGCC
Source organism: Curtobacterium sp. JUb34 (assembly GCF_003755065.1). Taxonomy (NCBI): domain Bacteria; kingdom Bacillati; phylum Actinomycetota; class Actinomycetes; order Micrococcales; family Microbacteriaceae; genus Curtobacterium; species Curtobacterium sp. JUb34. The sequence continues at coordinate 670,856 of NZ_RJVH01000001.1, forward strand.
GGCGGGCGCACGATCATGCCGCTGTTCCACGCCGCGTTCAGCCTCGGCACGCTCGCCGGTGCGGGCCTCGGAGCCCTGGCCGAGAAACTCGAGATCCCGGTCTCCCTGCACTTCATCGTCCTGGTCGTCATCACGAGCGCCGCCATGCTCGTCGCCGTCACGAAGTTCCAGGACGAGCACCGGTTCGCGGAGCAGGTCTCCACCGACACCAGCCCGGTCGCGACGCCGCTCACCCGCTGGCAGGTCTGGGCGCAGCCCTCCACGATCCTCATCGGTGTGATCGTGCTCGGCATGGCGTTGGCCGAGGGCTCCGCGAACGACTGGCTGCCGCTCGCGATGATCGACGGCCACGGGCTCGACAACGCCGCCGGTGCCGGAGTGCTCACGGTGTTCCTCGCCGCGATGACCGTCGGCCGCGTGGCCGGCAGCCCCCTGATCGACAAGTTCGGTCGGGTCCCGATCCTGCGGATCAGCGCTGCCGTCGCGGTCGTCGGCCTCGGCATGCTCATCTTCATCGACAACGTGCCGCTCGCGATCGTCGGTGTCGTGCTCTGGGGCCTCGGTGCCAGCCTCGGCTTCCCGATGGGCATGTCGGCCGCGGCCGACGACCCCCGCACCGCAGCCGCCAAGGTGAGCGCCGTCGCCACCATCGGGTACGTGGCGTTCCTGGCCGGGCCGCCGCTGATCGGGTTCCTCGGTGAGCAGGTCGGACTGCTCGGTGCGCTCCTGGTCGTCTTCGTGTTCATCATCGCGGCGGGACTCGCGTCGGGTGCCGCCCGTGAGACCGGCGCCGCCGCCCGGCCGACCCGCGGGCGTGGCGACGGACACGGCGGGGGCGAGCCGCGCCTCCCGGCCGACAGCGCTGACAGCGCCGACAGCGCGACGAGCGCGCCGTCCGGGTCGGGACGCGACGCCCGTTAGGCTTCCCGGGTGCGTCTCGTCATCGCCCGCTGCTCCGTCGACTACGCCGGACGGCTCTCAGCCCACCTGCCGCTCGCGACCCGTCTGCTCATGCTCAAGGCGGACGGCTCGCTGCTCGTGCACTCCGACGGTGGCAGCTACAAGCCGCTGAACTGGATGAGCCCGCCGTGCTCGATCGAGATGAGCGAGCCCGACGAGGAGCAGGCCGTCGGTGGCATCACCGAGGTCTGGACGGTGACGCAGAAGAAGACCCAGGACCGTCTGATCGTGTCCATCCACGAGGTCATCGCGGACCAGACCCACGACCTCGGCGTCGACCCGGGCCTGGTCAAGGACGGGGTCGAGGCGCACCTGCAGCAGCTCCTCGCGGAGCAGATCGAACTGCTCGGCGACGGCCACACGCTGGTCCGGCGCGAGTACATGACCGCCATCGGGCCGGTCGACATCCTCGCTCGTGACGACGCCGGGGCGAGCGTCGCGGTCGAGATGAAGCGCAACGCCAACATCGACGCCGTCGAGCAGCTCACGCGGTACCTCGAGCTCATGAACCGCGACCCGCACCTGCGTCCGGTGCAGGGCGTGCTGGCGGCGCAGACCGTGGCGCCGCAGGCGCGCACCCTCGCCGAGGACCGCGGCATCCGCGTCCTCGTGCTCGACTACGACGCGATGCGGGGCATCGAGGGCGGGCACACCCGCCTGTTCTGAGCGCTCCCGCCGGAACCAGGTTCCGGACACGGAACCGCGGAATCGCGTGGTGCTGTGTCCGGAACCTGGTTCCGCCCGACCGGGAGGCCCGGCGCACGTCCGCCCCGCCGCGTCCGTACCAGGGTGGTCCCGTCGACCGCCGCCGGTAGGGTGGGCAGGACATGACCAGCCCGTTCTCCGCCATCCTGTTCGACCTCGACGGCACCATCAGCGACTCCGCGCCGGGCATCCTCGAGAGCCTGACGCACACCTTCCGCACCGTCGGCGTCCCGGTGCCCGACCACGACACCCTGATGTCGTTCGTCGGCCCGCCGATCATGGACACGTTCCGGATCGCGATGGGCATGGACGAGGAGCAGGCGGAGCACACGCTCGCCGTCTACCGGGAGCACTACTTCTCGCACGGCGCCCTCGACTCGACGATGTTCCCCGGCATCGACGTCGTGCTGCGCACCCTGCACGACGCCGGGCTGCCGATCTCGACCGCGACGAGCAAGCCGGAGACGCCGGCGACGTACATCCTCGAGCACTACGGGCTCACCGGGGACATCGACATCATCACGGGCGCGAGCGACGACGAGGTCCGGTCCAGCAAGGCCGACGTCGTCGAGGAAGCGCTGCGGCGCCTCGACGCCCACGGGTTCGACACGAGCCGCCCCGTCCTGATCGGTGACCGGGTGCACGACGTCGAGGGCGCCGCGGTGCACGGCGTCCCGGTGGTCTTCGCCGAGTGGGGCTACGGCTCCCCCGCCGAGGCCGAGGGCACCATCGCAAGCGCTGCCACCCCGCTCGACCTGCTCCCGATCCTGCTGCCGTGACGGGCGCGACCGACGGCACTGGCCGGACCGGCGCGGCGCGGCAGGGACTGCGTGCCGCCGCGTGGGTGCTGCCCGCCGCCATCGTCCTCATCGCCCTGAACTTCCGCGGCCCGATCGTCGCGACGGCCCCGGTCATCGGCGACGTCCGGGCCGACCTCGGCCTCACCGCCACGATCGCCGGGCTGCTGACGACGATCCCGGTGCTCTGCTTCGCGCTGGCGACGCCGTTCGCCAGCTGGGTCATCGCGAAGGCCGACCCCGAGCGCGCGGTGTCCCTGTCGCTCGTCATCGTGCTCGCCGGCACCGTGGTGCGCTCGATGCCGTCGTCCGCCGCGCTGCTCGTCGGCACCGCGGTGATCGGCATCGGCATCACGATCGGCAACGTGGTGATCCCCGTCGTCATCCGGCGTGACACCTCGCCGGAGCGCGTCGGACTGGTCACCGGCGTCTACACGTCGGCGCTCAACGTCGGGTCGATGATCACCTCGCTGGCGACCGCTCCCCTGGCGGCGCTGTGGGGCTGGCCGATCGCCATCGCGGTGTGGGCCGTCTTCGCGGTCATCGCCGGGTTCGCCTGGACGTACGCGGTGGGTGCGCGGGCCGCGTGGCGCCGCCCGGTGCGCTCCGACGACGACGAGCCCCTGCCGATCACCGGCCCGATCGACCAGGTGCTCGACACCGGCGCGATCCGGACGATCCGCGCCGAGCGGGCTGCGGCAGCCGCTGCTGCGACCGCCGCCGAGCCGGTCCGCCCGGCGCGACGGCTGATCACGTGGGGTCTCACGCTGGCGTTCGGCGGGCAGGCGTTCTCGTACTACGCCCTGACCGCCTGGATCCCGACCCTGCTGCACGACGAGATCGGTTTCTCGAAGGCGTCCTCCGGGGCGAGCTCGTCGGTGTTCCAGATCCTGGCCGTGGTCGGTGCACTCGGCGTGCCGCTGCTCGCGACGAGGTGGCGCCCGCGGGTGATCATCGCGCTCGTCGGGTTCCTGTGGCTGGCGATGCCGCTCGGGCTGCTGTTCGCCCCGCAGCTCTGGCTGCTGTGGTCGGTGCTCGGCGGCGCAGCCCAGGGCGGTGGCATCACCGTGATCTTCATCGTGATCGTGCGGATCGTCTCGAGTGACGCCGATGCCCGTCGGATGTCCGCGTTCGTGCAGGGCGGCGGGTACCTGCTCGGCTCGGCCGGGCCGCTCGTCGCCGGGGCGCTGCACGGGGCGACCGGGGACTGGACGGCACCGCTGCTCATCGTGCTCGTGTCGGTCCTGACGCTCGGGGTCGTCGGCACGATCGCCGCGCGTCGCGTTTCCTGACCCGCTCGCCGCGCTCCGTCCCGCACGTGCCCGTCAGCCGGCGAGCACCTCGCGAAGCGTCATCGGTGCCCGGCCCGTGATCCGCTCGACGTCGCCGGACACGTGCGCGAGGGCCCCCTCGGCGATCGCCGTGTAGGTGCTCACCCACGCGTCGGCCTGCCACGGCTCGGGGTTCCACTGCGCCCGCGACGCGTACGCCTCGTCGAGCGTCTCCGGGTGGTAGGTCACCGTGCGGCCGCGGACCTCGGACACCACGGCAGCCGCCTCTGCCAGCGTGATCGCTGCCGGCCCGGTCAGCTCGTACGTGCGGTCCAGGTGTGCTCCCGGGTCCCGCAGCACGGTGGTCGCGACCCGTGCGACGTCCGCACGGGCGACCGCCGCCATGGCGCCGTCCCCTGCCGGCCCACGGATCACCCCGTCCTCGCCGACCAGGTCCTCGACGAAGTCCAGGTAGAAGCTGTCCCGCAGGAACGTGTGTGCCGTGTCGGTCGCGCGGATCGCCTGCTCGGTCGCCCAGTGATCGCGCCCGAGGGTGAAGGTCGCGTCCTCGGCCGCACCGAGGAACGAGGTGTAGACGACGTGCCGGACGCCGGCCGCGGCAGCCGCCGCGACGAACGTGCGGTGCTGGTCGAGCCGGTCCTCGGCCTCGGCCGCGGACACCATCAGGAGGACGTCGACGCCCTCGAGCGCCGCACGACTCGCCTCGGCGTCGGCGAACGTCGCGACGGCGACCTCGGCGCCGGGCAGCTCCGGGGCGCGTGCAGCGTCGCGCACGATCATGCGGAACGGCACGCCGTCCGCGGCGAGCGCGCGTGCGACGGCGCCTCCGATGTTGCCGGTCGCTCCGGTGATGGCGATGGTCATGGTCGCTCCTTCGATCGGTGTCGCGTCGGTCTGCTGGTCACGTCCGCACCGTCCTGGAGGCACGGATCACCGTGGGTGCGACCCTCGCCGCGTTCACGCCGTCGACCTCCACCGCCCACGCGCGCGCGGCGTCGTGGTCGCGTCCGTGGCGCATGTGGCGGCCGACCAGGCGGTCGACCCGCACGCCGTCGTCGACGGCGCAGAACCAGGTCTCGGTGAACAGGTCGCCGAGCGCTGCCCACGGTTCAGTGTCGTCGAGCAGGTAGTTCCCCTCGGAGACCACGAGCCGCGTGGTCGGCGCGACGGGGATGCTGCCGGCGACGGGCTCGTCGATGCGACGGTCGAAGTCCGGCGCCCAGACCGTGGTGTCGGCAGCGACGAGTCGTCGCACCAGGGCGACGTAGCCGTCGGCGTCGAAGGTGTCGACGGCCCCCTTGCGACCGTGTCGGCCGAGGGCGTCGAGCGCGGCGTTCGACAGATGGAAGCCGTCCATCGGCACCTGGACCGCCGTGCCGGCCCCGAGTCGCTCGTCGACTGCGGCGACCACGCGTCGGGCCAGGGTCGACTTGCCCGAACCGGGAGCACCCGCGATGCCGAGCACCGTCCGCTGCCCCGCCGCGGCCAGCTCGACCGCACGCTCGACGGCTTCGTCGACGCTGCTGTCCTGGTGGCTCACGGCCCCATCCTGGCAGAGCGCGCCGACACCGGACCGCGGTGGTTCACTGGCCGCATGGTCGATGCGACGAAGGCGTTCAGCGGGTTCTCGGTGCGCGATGTCCCCGAGGCGAAGGCGTTCTACGAGGACGTCCTGGGGGTCGAGGTCACCGAGGACCACGGCATGCTCTTCCTGCAGCTCGGCGACGGCCACGGCGTCCTCGTCTACCCGAAGGGCCCTGCCCACGAACCGGCCGCCTTCACGGTGCTGAACTTCCCGGTGCCGGACGTCGACGCCGCGGTGGACGAGCTCACCGCGAAGGGCGTCACGTTCCTGCACTACGAGGGCATGACCGACGAGAAGGGCGTGAACCGCGGGGGCGGGCCGCTCATCGCCTGGTTCACGGACCCGTCGGGCAACGTCCTCAGCGTCGTCGCCGAGTGACGGACCACGTCAGCGGGTGAGCGCGCCCGCCCACGCCAGCGCGACGGGCACGAGCAGCCCGTGCCGGTGGTGCGGGAGCTCGGCGATGGGCAGCCACCGCGACTCGTCCGTCGATCCGTCGACCTCGTCGCGCAGTGCACCGCCGACGACCGTCGCGCGGAACACGACCTGCACGGCCTTCATCGGGCGCCCGTTGGCGTGGATCCGACGCTCGGCGGGGACGACGTGGTGCCGGACACCCAGCAGGGCGCCGACCTCGGACTCGTACCCGGTCTCCTCGCGGACCTCGCGCACGACGGCCTGCTCGACGGTCTCGTCGAACTCGACGCCTCCGCCCGGCAGCGTCCACGTGCCGGCCTCGGGGAAACGCAGCTTCGCCAGGAGCACCCGGTCACCATCCGTGATCACGCCGTACGCGGCGAGCCGGGTGTCGTAGTCGGTGTACTCCATGGGCCGACCATGCCAGGTGGGCGAGCCGACGCACGCAAGCCGCGCCGTGCCTCCCGTCCGTGCTCCCGGGCCACGTCGTCAGGCGTCGACGCGCGCTGCCGTCCAACCGACGCGCATCCGGGCGACGGCGCGGTCGAAGCCGCTCAGCGGCTCGGCGCCGTCGCGGATCATCGCCTGCAGCTGCAGCCCCTCGTACAGCGCCAGGAGCTGCTCGGCGGCGTGCCGGGGTGAGGTGCCGCGCGGTTCGCGCGCAGCGACGACGTCGCGGACCAGGGCGAGGGTGAGGTCCTCGAACGCGCGGGTGTACTGGGTGCGGAACCACCCGGCGGCGGGGTGATCGGGGTTCGACGCGGCGCTGAGCACGGCGATCCGGAGCCGGACGAGGGCCGGGTCCGTGATGCCGGCCCCGAGCCGGGCGCGCAGGTACGCGACGGCACCCTCCCGTTCGGCGACCGGCCACAGCGCGAGTCGACTGCCGTTGTTCCACCGGTCGATCACCGCGACGACGAGCAGTTCCCACATCGGGAACGCGCGGCTGACCTCGGCGACCGGGACACCGGTGTGCTCGGCGACCTCGTCCGGACCGACCCGGTGGAAGTCCGTCGTGCGGTACGCCTCGATCGCTCCGGACACGATGCGTGCACGGAGCTCGGCGTCGGGCGTGGGCATGCAGACGATTGTCCGGGCAGGTGGAACACCGCGCGACCGCCAGTTCAGGGGGCGCGAGCCCGGATCAGGGCCGGTCGAACGTCAGTGCCGGTCGAACGTCAGAGTCTCGTCGTCCGGAGCCCGCACGACGCCGGTCCGGGCGAACTCCGCCCAGATCGCACGGAAGGCCCGGCCGCGCCGCTCGACCTCGGGCCAGTCGTGCTCGGGCACGAAGCGGGTGCCGGCCCAGGCCTCGCGGCCGCCGAGCAGCAGCGGCAGGTCGCTCATGTGCACGGCACCGGTCGGCGCGGTCGTCACGCCGCGGACGAGCCGGTAGGACGTCGCTCGCCCACCGGCTCGACGGTGCCGCGCGGTGAGGCGTCGGACGTCGCGGCCGTAGATGACGTCGGAGAGCGGACGGACCACCCACCAACGGAGTGCCGGGCGCAGGATCCTCGACCGAGCGACCCGCGACAGACCGCGGACCAGCGGCACGTACATGCCGGTCTCGTCCGTCGCGGAACCGATCAGGACGTCGACGTCCGGCGCGACCCGGCTCCAGGCCGCATCGAGGTCGCGTTCGGCGGGCAACGGGGCGAAGCCGTACTGGGTGCCGAACGGCATCCCGCCCGCGAGACCGTACGGTGCGGCCGCCCGGGTGCCGAGGGCCTGTCGTTCGAGCAGGTCGTCGAGCGGGGTGTCGGCGTGCACGGTGCCGACGGCCCGGATCATCGCGCGGTTCATCCGGGATCGGCGGCGGGACAACCCGAGCGGTGCGCTCTGGATGATCGCGCGGCGGAACAGGCCGGCAGCGCCCTCGCTGATCATCAGGTGAGCAGCTGCGTCACCGCCGGCGGACTGCCCGAACACGGTCACCAGGTCGGGGTCGCCACCGAACGCGGCGATGTTCGCCCGCACCCAGCGGAGCGACTCGATCAGGTCCAGCAGGCCGAGGTTCGCCGGGATCGCGTTCCCGTCGCCCAGGAACCCGAGCACCCCGAGCCGGAAGGTCACCGACACCACGATCACGCGCTGCTCGGTCACGAGGTCACGGGCGTCGTAGATCGGCAGGTCGCCGCCGCCGATGACGTACGAGCCGCCGTGGATCCAGACCATCACGGGCAGACGCTCGTCGGGTGCGACGTCGGCCGGCAGGGTGATCGACAGGCGCTGGCAGTGCTCGTCGACGGTGATGTCCTCGACCTCGCCCAGCAGCTGGTCGACGAACTGCGCGTGCGGCTGCGGGGCCACGGGTGACGGTGTCGACGCGTGCAGCTCGATGGCGAAGGGCGGCATCGGCTCCGGGGGCGCGAACCGGTCGGCCCGTGCGTACGGGATCCCGAGCACGCGGATGACGTCACCGTCGACCGTCCCGACGATGCGTCCGGCGGGGGTGTCGAAGGGGGCTGGCGTCGTGTCGAGCATGGCGTCCACGCTACCGAGGGTCGCTGACCCGATCGCGGGTCGGTTCCGCGACCGGACCCGACGAACCGGGCGCGGCGGACGCGGCCACGACGTGCACGTGCGAGCCCTTGACACGGCTCGGCGCGGACGAAAGGGTGAAGCGGTATCGAATAACAACTCGAGGGGGGTTTTCGTGTCCGACGCAGGAACGATGACGAAGAAGGGTCGAGGGACGACGTCCACTCGGCGAGTCGCACTGATGCTGGGTGCTGCACTGATCGCGGGGATCGGCATGACGGCCACGGCGGAACCGGCTCACGCCGGCCCCATCGGCCTCATGCCCGACTGCAGCAACCGCAAGGCGGTCCAGATCAAGACCACGGGCCTGACCATGAACACCTGGTTCTACAAGAACGACCGGAAGAAGATCTCGTCCGGCAAGTACCGCTGGAGCTACCGCGGCGAGATGTACACGTTGGACGTGGGTCGTCAGCAGTGGATCTCGGCCGGGTCGACGAGCCACACCTGCACCGGCAAGTGACCCGCTGATCCCGCAGGGATCCTGCGCGATGGCCGAGCCCGTGACGCCCACGACGACGTCGCGGGCTCGGTCATTCCGCCCGGGGGCCGTGTCACCGGCCGCCGCAAAACTACACACCGGGTGGTTTTTGGGGTAGCGTCGTCATCGATCTCGCCGCGGAGCATCGCTCCTCGACGGACTGCGACACCTGGTTGTCGCGACACCCAGACAGGACCGAAGGAGCCTCTGCAATGCCCACCACTTCTGTGCAGCTGTACTCGCTGCGAGACGCCATCGCCGAAGACCTCGACAAGGCCATCGCCCGCGTCGCCGAGATCGGGTACGAGAACGTCGAGCCCTACGCGTTCGTCGAGCGTGCCGCTGACCTCGAGCGCGCCTTCGCCGCGACCGGCCTCAAGGCGCCGTCCGGCCACGTCGCCGTGATCGACGCCGAGGACACCGCCCCGATCTGGGACGCCGCGGAGCGCCTCGGCATCCAGACGGTCATCGACCCGTTCATCCCGACCGACCGCTGGCAGACCGCCGACGACGTCGCGAAGATCGCCGAGCGCGTCAACGTCCTGACCGCCGAGGCAGCCTCGCGCGGCCTGAAGTTCGGGTACCACAACCACCAGTGGGAGTTCACGAACAAGGTCGACGGCCGCACGGTCTACGACCACTTCGTGTCGCAGATCAGCCCGGAGACGGTGCTCGAGCTCGACACCTTCTGGGCCACCGTCGGCGGTGCCGACGCCCCCGCCGTGCTGAAGGCGCTCGGCGACCGCGTCGTCGCCATCCACGTCAAGGACGGCAAGGTCGACGGTGACATCCTCACCGCGCTGCCCTCGTCCGAGAGCGCGCTCGTCGTGCCCGAGGCGCTCCAGCGCGCCTTCGAGAACCAGACCCCCGCGGGTCAGGGCGACGTCAACGTGTCCGGCATCCTCGCCGCCGCACCGCAGGCCATCCGCGTCGTCGAGTTCGACGCCTACTCGGGCGACGTCTTCGAGGGCATCACCGAGTCGCTCGCGTGGCTGAAGGACAACGACAAGTGAGCCGTGTCGGTCTCGGCATCATCGGTGCCGGCAACATCTCCACGCAGTACCTGGAGAACCTGACCAAGTTCGCCGACGTCGAGGTCCGCTTCGTCGCCGACGTCCTGCTCGACCGCGCAGCCGCCCAGGCCGCGGAGTACGGGGTCGCGGCGTCCGGCACGGTCGAGGAGCTCCTCGCCCGCGACGACGTCAGCATCGTGATCAACCTGACGATCCCGGCGGCGCACGCCGAGGTCGACCAGCAGATCATCGACGCCGGCAAGCACGTGTGGAGCGAGAAGCCGATCGCGACCGACCACGCGTCGGCGGCAGCGGTCCTCGAATCCGCGAAGGCGAAGGGCCTGCGCGTCGCGACGGCACCGGACACCGTGCTGGGTGCGGGCATCCAGACGGCCCTGCGTGCCATCGCCCGTGGCGACATCGGCGAGCCGCTCTCCGCCACCACGTTGTTCCACGTCCCCGGCCCGGAGGCGTGGCACCCGAACCCGGACTTCCTGTTCGCCCAGGGTGCCGGTCCGCTGTTCGACATGGGTCCGTACTACGTGACCACGCTCGTGCACGCGTTCGGCACCGCGTCGCGCGTGCAGGCCGTGTCCTCGAAGTCGCTCGACCGTCGCACGATCGCGTCCGGCCCCCGTGCCGGCGAGACGTTCCCGGTCGAGGTCCCCACGCACCACGCCGCGTTGATCGAGTTCGCCGGTGGGCAGTCCGCCCAGTCGACGTTCTCGTTCCAGCACGCGCTGCCCCGCATGGGCTTCGTCGAGATCAACGGCACGCTCGGCACGATCTCGCTGCCGGACCCGAACACGTTCGAGGGTTCGTCCCAGCTGTGGCGTTACGGGCAGGACGAGCCCGAGACGCTCGAGGCGGTCGGCTCCACGTGGGGTCGCGGCACCGGCGTCGTCGAGCTCGCCCGCGCCATCGCCGAGGACCGTCCCGAGCGAGCCTCGGGTGCGGTCGCGCTGCACGTCCTCGACGTGCTGCTCGGCATCCGGGACGCCGCCGCGTCGGGGTCGGCCGTCGACATCACGTCGACCGTGGACGCCATCCCGCCGCTGCCCGAGGACTTCGACCCCGCGGCCGCGGTCCTGACGGCGTAGGCGCGCACCACGCGCACCACTTGGTGAGCAGAAATGGTCGGGTACCCGTACGGGACCCGACCATTTCTGCTCACGAAACGCGCGCACGAAGCGCGCGCATCGCTCACTCCGGCGGCGCGGGCACGATCTGCTCGAGCAACCGCAGCACCTTCTCACCGTCGACGGCCTCGGGGTCGAGCAGCCACTGCACCTGCAGCCCGTCGGACGCCGCGATGCTGAGCGACGCGAGGTCGACCGGGTCCAGGTCGGCGCGGATCCGCCCCGCGGCTTGGTCCGCCTCGATCAACGCAGCGAGGTCGGCCCGGAGCCGCGTGAACCGTTCCCGCATGAAGTCGCGGGTCGCCGGGTGCCCCTCCTGCACGGCGTCGGCCGCGAGCGTCGTGTACAGCTGCACGAGCCCCGGTACCGCGCGGTTGCGCGAGGCGCTGTCGCGCATGTCCCCGATCGCCGACTTCAAGCGGTCGGGCGCACCCTGCTCGCGCACCTCGTGCTCGCGGTAGACGGCGAGCAGCAGTTCGTCGCGGCTCGGGAAGTAGTGGCGCAGCGCGGCGTGGGTGATCCCGAGGGCCTCGGCCACCGATCGCAGCGACGACGCGTCGACACCCTGTTCCGCGACCATCCGGATCATCTCGTCGAGGATCTGGGTCCGGCGCTCGGCACCCTTGCGGTACCCGCCGCGTCGCGGCGGGGCCGCGTCGTCGTCGGCGGGGTGCGTCATGCACCCAACTTACCGCTGGAAGGTTTTAGCACCACCCCAGGACTGGAGGCCCGTGGCCGGGTCGCGTCAGCCCCGGTCGTCGACCGTGTACTCGTCCACCGGAACGGGCAGCCCCTCGGCGAGGGCGTCGCTGATCTTCGTCAGCGACTCCGCGAGGACGGCGTTGTCCGCGTCGGACAGGTTGTCGAGGACCTCGACCACGGCTTCGTGGAAGCGGGCGTACGAGGCGTCGATCTTCTCGGCGGCGAGGTCGGTGGGTTCGAGGACCTGCGCTCGTCGATCGGTCGGGTGGGCGGTGCGGACGAGGAGTCCCTTGTCGACGAGCGAGTCGACGAGCTTCGTGACCGAGGCGTTCGACACCGTCAGCATGACGGCGAGGTCCTTCGGCCCCATGGTCCTGCCATCCCGGTGCGCCTGCAGCATGTACCGGATCGCCAGCGACTCGTTCTTGCTCAGGCCGCTCTCGATGCGTGCGGACTCGACCTGCTGCTCCTCGGCGTGCTGCAGGCGCAGCAGTGCGTCGACGGCGGTCTTCGCGGCCTCGGATCGGGGCTCGCGGGCGTAGAGGTGGACGTGCTCTCGACGGACGACGGTCAACGGCATGCGATCATGCGCTCCTTGCTACGCGGCGGGGACGGTGAAGAAGTCGGCGTACACCGGCTCGGCGCGCGCGGCGAGCAGCGACGGGTCCTCGATGCGGCGCTCGACGTAGGCGTCGATGACGGCGGGGTCGGTCAGACCGATGCGGGTGTGGCTGCCACCGATCCGTGCCGCCCGAGGCATCCCGGAGTACGTGCTGTGCATGTCTGATCCCGCCCTTCTGCGGCCGTTCGTCCCCTGCGGACGTGAGAACTGTTTCACAACGTGAACGTTCTCCGCAACGAACGATTCGGGAAATGTACGTTTCGCGCGCCGAATCGTTCGCATCGTGCGTGAAGCCGACCGCCGGCAGCGTCAGAGCATCGCTGCGGCCATGACCGCCGCCGCGATGCCCATGGCGAGCGTCTCGACGACGGGGAGTGCCCGAGCGCGACGCCGGAGGCCGTCCCGCACCATGTGGGCGGTGAGCAGCAGGTAGCCGGTGGTCAGGCCGCCGAGGACGACCTGCCACGTCACGGCGACCGCGCCACCGTGTCCGTGCATGCCGACACCCGCCATGCCGGTCATGCCGGGGTCGTGCGCCATGCCGACCCCCAGCGCGCCCATCACCAGCAGCCCGAGCGCGGCGTGCAACCGCCCGAACCGACCGTGCGCCGACGCGACCCGGACCACCGGAGCCGACCCGGGCCTCCCGTCCGAACCGGACGCACCCGACGCACCGGACGCACCCGACGCACCCGACGCACCCGACGCACCGGACGCGCTCTGCAACCGGTGCACCATGGCGACCACCACGGCGAGCAGCGCGAGCACGACGAACCAGAGCACGCCGGGCAGGACTCGGGGCGCGAAGGCCCCGTCCACCATCGCGGCCACCATCACGACCGCTGCCACCACGTCGACCGCACGGCCGGGGCGCCACGCCCCGACCGTGCAGCAGGCTCCGGCGGACGCCGGCACGATCGCGGCGAGCCCGAGCAGGTCGGTCACGTCAGTGTCCGTGCCCGTGGTCGTGTGCGACGGCGTCGTGCGCCGCCTCGACACCACCGGACGCGTGGTGCGAGCAGTGCGACGCCGCGGTGGCTCCCATGGCCGCCGGCACGTTGAGGGCCGGGTTCCGCCGGAAGAAGCCGTACGGCTTGAGCGTGAACTTGGCGTAGTCGACCGGCATGACGGGCCAGTCCTCGGGTCGCGGGAAGTGCGTCGGGCCGAAGGTGTGCCAGAGCACGATGTCCTCGCCGTCGAGCGACCGGTCCCCCTCGACGTACCGGGCCACTCCGTCGCCGCCGGGGTTCTGGTGCACGAAGTCACCGGCGGCGAAACGCTCCGCCGGGTCGTACTGCGTGACGTACAGGTGCTTGCGTGCGAACTCGGCGCGTGCGGCCACCGACGACGAGTCGTCCGCGAGCAGCACCGGGGCGTCCTGCGGGTACAGCACGTATCCGGTGGGGCGGTCGAGGTGGTTGCGCTCCTCGGTGTTCGAGACGAACCACGTGCGGGCCTTCGAGGCATCGGCGAGACGCCCGGACGTCGACTCCGACGCGATGCGGGTCACCGACTTCGTGAACGCGTTGCCGTGCTCGTTGCCCGGTCCGACCGGCACCCGGACCGCGTCGACCTCGTCCACCGCGTTCGACAGTCCGTCGACCATCATGTCGAGTCGCGCCGAGAACAGGTGCTGGTGGTACGGGGCACCGAGGCCGGGTGCGACCTCGGAGGCGTACGGGTAATCCGCGCCGGACTCCGAACGACCCGGGTACGACGACGTGAAGAGCACGCCGGTGAGCTTCGCCTCGCACTCGATCGTGCCGTCCAGGTACAGGTACCAGTAGAAGCCGTAGTCGTAGTTGCCGACGGTGGTGAAGAACGAGATCACCAGCCGGCGGGATCGACGGACCTCCTGCGAACCGGTGTAGATGTCGCCGTGCTTCCAGAGCGTGCCGAAGTCCTCCTCGTGCATGCAGATGCCGTTGCGGATGGTCTGCGGGTTCCCGAGCTCGTCGGCCAGGACGGCGTCGAAGTACTGGATCTCACCGACGCAGTCGCAGCCGAGTTCGAGCGAGTTCGTGAACCGGCCGAACAGGTACTCGCCGGTGTCGAAGTAGTTCTGCCAGAACCGCACCGGAGACGGGTCGCCGTACGGCACGAGCATCTCGTCGATCGACGCCCGGTACACGATCGGGCGCAGCCGCTCGCCGTCCTGCCACGACATCTGGCGGAGCACCAGCCCCTCGCGGGCGTCGAAGCCGACCTGGAACCGCCAGTTCGCCCACTCGACGAACTCGCCGTCGACGCGGAACGACGGCCCCTCGGGCTGGGTGATGACGATCGGCTTGAGGTCGAGCGGTTCGCCCTGCACCACGGGGTCGTCGAAGTTGCCCGAGGTCGTCGGTACGGGCATCTCCGCCACGTCCACGATCCGCGTGACGGCCCGGTTCGCGGCGTCGACGTAGGCCGACAGGCCGTCGACGGGGTGCGCCCACACGTGGTCGGCCGGGTGGTCCTGCTTGAACGCGAGCACGCGCAGGATGCGCCGCCCCTGCTCCTCCGGGTAGTCGTAGTAGCCGGCCGAGAGCGGCACGCACTTGACCTCGTCGACGGACAGGCCGCGCTTCGCCAGGGCGGCGACCCAGCGCTCGTCCGCGCCGGCGATCTCGCCGACGGCGTCGAACTCCTCGATCAGGACGGGCAACTGGCCGCGGGATCCGTCGAGCACGTCGGTCCGCAGCACCGTGCCGGTGGTGATCGACACGACGCGGTCCGTGGAGCGGCCGGTGGCCATGTCGAGCAGCATCACGCGTGCCGTCCGGTCCGGCAGGGGGCCGTCGCCGGCCTGCCACGCCAGGACCTCCTGCTTGTGCGGTTCCTCGAGGCCGACGTACGCGAAGCGGGTGGTGTCGGTCCAGTCCGGCTGCGCCGTGACGAGGTCGCGGACGGCGGTGAACTCCTCGGGGGTCAGGCTGCCGAGCGGGTGCGTGGTGGTGGCTGCGTCGGTGGTCGCGGTGGTCGGGTCGGTGATCGTCATGTGCGTGGTGCTCCTTGCGCGTTGCGTCGTGCGTGGGGTCTGGTCGGTTCGGCCGGGAGGCGCGTGGTGCGCCCGGCGGGTCAGCTCTCGGTGGCGAGACGGTCGAGCATCTGCTCGTAGCGGCTCCGGCTGCGGCGTCGCAGCACGACCGCCTGCACCACGCCGATGACGGGGACGACCACGACCAGGCCGGTGAGCACGATGCTCACGACGCCGAAGACGCTCGCGCCCGATGCATCGACGTCACCGACCAGGGTCGGGAAGTTCACCCAGATCAGGACTGCGGCGGCGACGAGGCCGAGGAACCCGAGGACCGGTGCGACCACGGTGTTCCACACCCGCCGGTCGCCCGGGTTGCGGCGGAAGTACACGATCACGGCGAGGCTCGTCGCGGCCATCAGGATCGCGACGCCGAGGGTGGCGACACCGGCGAACCAGCTGAACACCTGCAGCACCGGGTCGAGGCCGAGCACCGCGAACAGGACCATCAGGACGGCGGCGGTGACGGTCTGCACCAGGCTCGAGGTGTGCGGGGACGCGTGCTTCCGGTGCACGTCGCCGAGCCGGCCGGGCAGCAGCGACGCGTTCGCCATCGAGTGCTGGTAGCGGGTGATGACGTTGTGGAACGACAGGACGCAGGCGAACATGCTCGTCAGCAGGAGCACGTTGAGCACGGCCTCCCCCGCGCTGCCGATGTACTGCGCCGCGGTGGTGAGGATGAGCGAGCCCGGGTCCTTCGCGACCTCGGCGAGGATGCCGTCCGGGCCCCAGGCCATCACGAGCCCCCACGACGCGAGCGTGTAGAAGACGCCGATGCCGATCACGGCCGTGTACGTCGCACGCGGGATGGTCCGCTCCGGGTCCTTCGCCTCGTCGCGGAAGATCGCGGTGGCCTCGAACCCGATGAACGCCGCGATGGCGAACATCAGCCCGACGCCGGGCGAGCCGGACATGATCTGCGTCGGCTCGAACGGTGCGAGGGACAGGCCGTCGGCCCCGCCGCGGAACACGATCGCCGCGACCAGGACGAGCACGATGCCGACCTCGCCGACGAGCATCACGCCGAGCACCTTGCTCGACAGGTCGATGTGCCGGTAGCCGAGCATCCCGACCAGGGCCACGACGACCAGGGACCAGACGTACCAGGGGATGTCCGGTCCGCCCAGGCCCGTGACGGTCACGCCGAGCAGGTACCCGATGTAGCCGTGCACGCTGACCTGGATGGTCGTGTACGTCAGGAGCGCCAGGGTCGCGGCGCCGGCTCCGGCCGGACGACCGAGCCCGTGCCCCACGAAGGTGAAGAACGCGCCGGGCCGCGGCACGTGCCGGGTCATCGCGGCCAGACCCACCGAGAAGAGCAGCAGCACGACGGCCGACGCGGCGTAGAGCGACGGGAACCCGACGCCGTTGCCGAGCAGCATGCCGAGCGGGGCGGCGCCGCCGACGACGGTGAGCGGGGCGGCGGCCGCGACGACCATGAACACGATCGCGGTGACGCCGAGCGAGCCGCGCATGGTCCGCTGCGGCGCGGGTGCGGCTCCGAGTGACGCGGGGTCCTTCGTGATGCTGGACATCGTGGCCTTCCGGTTCGGGTGGGTGGGACGCAGGTGGTGGTGCTGGGTGAGACCACGGTCCCGTGCCGCCGTTGCGGTGCCGTTCCACCGGCGTGAAGCCCTGTCGCCGCCGAATGGGACGTGCTCACCGGGGACGTCTCATTTGCGCGAGACGCCGCCGAAACACCACGGAGACACGGGCGCAACGGCGCAGCCCTACGGTTGCCGCATGACCGCGCTCGACCGAGCCATCGCCGACCCGCCACGGGTGCCCGGCATCGGCACGCGTTCCCCCGTCGACGGGTTGTCCCGGCGGAGCATCGGCCCGGTCGACGTCCTCGCGCAGTCGGTGTCCGCCGTGGCACCGTCCGCCGCCGCGACCACCATCCCGGTCCTCGTCGCGACGGTCGCGGGGCAGGGTGCCACGTGGTCGCTCCTGGCCGCGATGGCGCTGTCGTTCCTGGTCGGGCGCACGGTGAACCAGTTCGTCCGACGCGTCGCCGGCACCGGCTCGCTCTACACCTACGTCTCGATCGGGCTCGGCCCGGTCGCCGGGGTCGTCGCGGGCGCCGCCCTGCTGCTCGGCTACGGCTTCATCGCGATGTTCTCGCTCACCGGCAGCGGGTACTACCTCGACTACCTGCTGTCCCGCTTCGTCCCGGCCGCCGGCGACGACGCCCTGGTCACGATCGTCGTCGTGCTGGTGATGGGCGCCGCCGTCTTCGCGGTGATCGCGCTCGGGGTCCGGTTGTCGACCCGGCTGACGCTGCTCGTCGAGTCGCTGTCGGTGGCGGTCATCGTGGTCCTGATCGTCGCGCTCGTCGCGCGCCTGCACCCGGTCGACGCCTCCGCCGTCGCCCTCGGGCCGACGCAGCCCGCGTCGTTCGCGGTCGGTACCGCCCTCGCCGTGACCGCGTTCGTCGGGTTCGAGAGCGCGTCCGTGCTCGGCGTGGAGGCCCGGCGCCCGTTCCAGGCGATCCCCCGCGCGATCTCGTGGACCGTCCTGGTCGCCGGGGCGCTCTACGTGGTCAGCGCTGCGGCCCAGCAGATGGGGTTCGCGGCCATGGGAGCCGACCTCGCGTCGAGCGCCTCGCCCGTCAACGAACTGGCGAACGCCTTCGGCATGCAGTGGATCGGGTGGGCGCTCGACATCGGGATCGCGGCGTCGTTCGCGGCGTGCGCGATCGCCTCGACGACGGCGCTCGTGCGGGTCCTGTTCGCGATGGGCCGCGAGGGTGTGCTCCCCCGCGTGCTCGGCCGGGCGTCCCCGCGATTCCGGACGCCGTTCGTCGCCGGCGCGGTCGCCTGCGGCGTGCTCACGGTACTGCCGGTCCTGGGGCTGGCCAGCGGCATCCCGACCTGGACCCTGATGGAGGCCGAGCTCGTCGTCGCCGCCCTCGGGTACATCGCCGCCTACGCCCTGACGTGCTTCGCGGCACCGGTGTTCCTGCGGCGCATCGGCGAGCTGACGGCGGGGGTCGCGGTCGTCGCCGTCACGACCGGGGTCCTGCTCACCGCCGTCCTGCTCACCTACCTCGGGGTCGAGGCGGCGTCGCCCCGCTGGCCGGCCGTCGCCATCGCCGTCGGGTCGGTCGCCGCGGTGGTGGTCGCGTTCCTGGTGGCCACGCGTCGGCGACCCTGGCGACGGGGTCGGAGCCGCGCCGTGTACGACGTGCCGGTCGAGGCGGACCTGCTGGGGGCCTCCCGTCCGTCCGCCGGAACCGACCACCAGGCGGGGGTGCGGTGAGCGAACCCGGACTCCGCGCACGGCAGCCGAAGGCGATCCAGAACGCCCTCGCGGTGCTGGAGGCCGCCGCGCACGCGGGACCGGGCGTCACTGCCCAGCAGATCTCGGAGGCCCTCGGGATGCCGCGGGCCACCACCTACCGGCTCATCACGCTGCTCGTCGAGGACGAGTACCTCGTCCGACTGCCCGACCTGCGCGGCTTCGCCCTCGGCCACAAGGTCGCCGACCTGGCCGGGGTGTCGGCGGCTCCGGCACTCGCACCGCTCCCCCGTGCCGTGCGGTCGGTGCTCGCCGACGTCCGATCCGCCGTCCGGGCCGGCGTGCACCTGGCGCGCTACGACGTCGCCGGCGTGCGCGACATCGACGTGGACCCGGACTTCCCCCTGCTCGACGAGGCCGCACTGCGGGCGACACCCGGGTCGAGCGCGATGGGGCGGTTGCACGCCGAGGGCGGCCTCGGACCGGTGCACCAGGTCGGCGCGTTCACGGCGGGGTTCGGGTGCCTGGCGCTCCCCGTCCGCGGGGAGCGCGGAGAACTCGTGGCCGGGCTGACCCTGTCGGCGCCGGCCGCTCGGGTGTCGTCGCCGGGGGACGCACTGGTGCACCTGCGGCGGGCGGTGACGCGGCTCGAGCCCCTGCTCGGGTGACCGGCTCGCGGACAGCGGTGCGGGCCCGGCATAGCGTGGGCGCGTGGACCTCGAACTCAAGAACCGTGTCGCACTCGTCGTCGGAGGCAAGGGGTACATCGGTGCCGCCGTCGCCGACCGCCTCCGCACCGAGGGGGCGACCGTCGTCGTCGCGTCCCGCAGCGCGGAGAACTCCGACGGCAGCGTGTCGATCGACACCGCCTCGCAGGACTCGGTGGACGCGGGCATCGCCACCGTCCTCGAGCGGCACGGGCGCATCGACGTCCTGGTCGTGACCGCAGCACCGAGTGCGAGCACCCTCGACCCGGCCCGGAAGTCCGACCCCGCACAGGTCCTCGACGCGATCGACGGCAAGGCCCTCGGGTTCCTCCGGGTCGCGAACGCCGTGCTCCCCGCGCAGCGCGAGGCCGGGTTCGGCCGCGTGGTCGTCGTGAGCGGGCAGAACGCCTACTTCTCCGGCAACATCACGGCGTCGCTCCGGAACACGGCGGTGAGCGTCATCGCGAAGAACCTGGCCGACGACGTGGCGGGCACCGGGATCACGGTGAACATCGTCAACCCCGGGACGGTGACGGACACCCCGTCCGCCGAGGTCCGCCCCGGAGGCCCCGGCGACTCGACACCGCAGCAGATCGCCGACCTCATCGCGTTCCTGTCGTCGCCGCTCAACGCGGTGTCCGGCGAGTCCGTCTCGATCGCGCACCGCCAGCGGGGCTCCGTCGTGGTCTGATCCCCGAGTACCGGGTGGTCGCATCTCGCTTCACCCGCAGGGACGAAGCGCTTCGCCCCTGCGCCCGATGCCCACGGGGCGCCGTCCAGCGAGTCTGGTGACATGGAGTCCTCGACGAAACACACCATCGCCACGCTGCTGCTCTGTGCCGCGATCGTCGCCACCACCGTCATCGCCCTCGCCGCCATGACCCCCGGCGCGTGACGTCGGCGCACGCCGCCCGACGCGGGCGGCATGCGATGATCGAGCCGTGACGGACCGGCGCACGCTCATCCGGCCGCTCGCCACCCGTTCGATCGTCGTCGACGTGGCGTGGGCGGTCCTGGCGGCGTTGGTCTTCCTGCTGCCGATCGAGGTCGAGCTCGAGCACGCGAGCTTCTTCGCGGTGCTCGCCGCCGCCGGCGCGATCGCCCTGCGTCGGGTCTCCCCGTCGGCGGCGATGCTGATGGTGGTCGTCCTCGGGATCATCCAGGTGGGCGGCGGCGAGCGCCCGTCGCTCGTCGACCTCGCCATCTTCGTCGTCATCGGCACCGCGGCCGTGGTCGGCACCCGGACCGAGGTCATCCTCTCCGGGGTGCTCGCGCTCGTCGCGGGCGTCGGCGCGACGTTCTACCTCGCCGTCACCGGCTTCCGGTACCTGGTGCTGCTCAACGGCCCCCGCGACCAGGCGTTCCTCGCGATGGCCGCACCGGTCGCCGCGCTCCTCGGGGTGTGGGCGGGCGGGGTCGCCGTCCGGGCCTTCCGGTCGCGCGACCGCGAATCCGTCCGTCGAGCCGACGCCGAAGCTGCCGCGTCGCGCGCCGAGGCCGTCGCCACCGAGGCCGAGGCCACCGCCACCCGCGCCATCGACGTGGCGGAGTCCGAGCGCATCCGCGCGGACATCGCCCGCGACGTGCACGACGTCGTCGGCCACTCGCTCGCGGTGATCATCGCCCAGGCCGACTCGGTGCCGTTCCTGGCCGACGAGGCCCGCATCCGCGAGGTCAGTGCCACCATCGCCAGCACCGCCCGCAGCTCGCTGGTCGAGGTCCGGCAGGTCCTCGGGCACATCGACGGCTCCGGGGAGACGACCGACCCCGGCTCGCTCGAGGAGATCGTGCAGGGCATCCGCGAGGCCGGTGTCGACGTCGACCGTACGGTGCGTGGCGTCCCGGTCCCGCTCCGGCCGGACACCGGTACGGCGGCCCGGCGCGTGCTGCAGGAGATGCTGACCAACGCACTCCGGCACGGCGCACCGGGTCTGCCCGTCGTGGTCCGTGAGACCTGGCGGAGCGCCGACGTCGTGCTCGAGGTCGAGAACGTCGTCGGCGACGGCACGACCGGGGGCTCCGGCCGGGGGATCGACGGCATGCACACCCGCCTCACCGCACTCGGCGGGTCGTTCGACGCCGCCGCGCTGGACGACGTGTTCGCCGCACGCGCCCGCATCCCGTTCGACGTCCAAGGGGGACCCGTCCGATGACCGAACCGATCAGGATCCTGCTCACCGACGACCAGGCGCTGTTCCGCGCCGGTCTGCGCGTGGTGCTCGACGCCCAGGACGACATGCACGTGGTGGGCGAGGCCTCCGACGGCGCCGAGGCCCTCGACCGCATCCGGGAGCTCCGGCCCGACGTGATGCTGCTCGACATGCGGATGGCCGGCATGGACGGTGTCGAGACCGTCCGTCAGCTGTTCTCCGGTGCCGTCGAGGGGCCGCTCCCCCGCGTCGTGGTGCTCACCACGTTCGGCCTCGACCCCGCCGCCGCGACCGCGATCCGGCTCGGCGCGAGCGGCTTCCTGCTCAAGGACGCCACGCCGACGTTCCTGTTCGCCGCGGTCCGGGCGGTGCACGAGGGCAGCTCCGTCATCGCGCCGAACGACCTCGCGCAGTTGTTCGGGGCCGACGTCGCCAGGGCACCGGCTCCGCAGCCGTCCGAGTTCCAGGCGCTGACCGAGCGGGAACGGGTGGTGTTCGGCTGGGCGTCGCGCGGGCTCTCGAACGCCGAGATCGCGACGAAGGAGTACGTCACCGAGTCGACCGTGAAGACCCAGATCTCGAGCATCCTCGGCAAGCTCTCGCTGCGGGACCGCGTGCAGCTCGTGGTCTACGCGCACGACCACGGGCTGGCAGGCACCCGCGACGGGTCCTAGCCCGCTGCGACCTCGTCGAGGATCGCCTCGACCGCAGCCGGGTCGTGCGCGAACCGACCGAGGAACAGCCCGCCGATCCGTCCGGCACCCCGGGTGAGCAAACCGGGCCCGGCGCTGCCCCCGTACAACACGGTGCTCCCGCGCAGCTCGGACCGCGTGGCGAGGTGCTGCTCGATCCCCGCGAGCACCGCCACGATGTGGTCGTCCGGCGCCGGCGCGGGCGCGCCGATGGCCCACACCGGTTCGTAGGCGACGGTCAGCGCCCCGCCCAGTCCGTCAGCGACGGCCGTCGAGACACCGCGGTCGAGCTGCGCGGTCACCTCCGCCACAGCGTCCGCTGCACCCGGACGGGAGGCTCGGGTCGTCTCCCCGACGCAGAGGAGCGGGCGCAGGTGGTTGCGGAACGCCGCGTGCACCTTGGCCGTGACGGTCGCGTCGTCCTCGTGGAACAGGGAGCGTCGTTCGGCGTGCCCGATCTCGACCAGGTCGACCCCGATCTCCCGCAGTTCGGTGCCGGAGACCTCGCCGGTGAACGCTCCCTCGTCGGCCCACGACAGGTCCTGCGCGGCGAGGATCACTCCCGACCCGGAGAGCACGTCGCGGACGGGCACGAGCGCCGGGAACGTCGGCGCCACGAACAGCGTCGCCGCTCCCGACCGCGTCGCGGGGTGCCGCCGGGCGATCTCCGCGACGGCCCCGGCCCACTCCAGGGTCCGGGCGTGCGAGAAGTACGTCTTCAGCGACACCCCGATGGTGATCACGGTGCGAGGGTCTCCACGATGAGCGCGAACGACACCGCTCCGGGGTCCGGGGTGCCGACGGCCTGCTCGGCGTGGGTGCGTGCGCGGCCCATCTTCGGGACGAGCGACGCGGTGGCGTCGGCGGCCTCGCGGGCGGCGCTGACGGCGTCCGTCCAGGCGTCCGCGAGCGACGCTCCCGCGTCGATCCGCGTGCGCAGCACCTCGTCGAACGGCACGAGCGCGTCGACCATGGTCTTGTCGCCGGTGGTCGCGCCGAACGCGAGGACGGCCTCGGTGGCGGCGTGCACCGCGCTCTGGACCGTGGCGGCTGACGGGCGATCCTCGTCCCCGAGGACGCGACCCAGTGCCTCCAGGGCGGCTCCCCAGATCGCACCGGACGTCCCACCGGCCTTGTCGGACCACGCGTCTGCCGCGATCCGCAGGACGGATCCGACACCTGCGCCGGCGGTTACTGCACCAGCAGCTGCAGCCTCTGCGGCGTGCGCGCCGCGCTGCATGCCGATGCCGTGGTCGCCGTCACCCGCGACGGCGTCGATGCGTCCGAGCTCGTCGGCGTGCTCGTCGAGGAGCGCACGGACGGCGGCGAAGCCGGCCGCGACCCGCTCGCCCACCGCGCGCGAGTCGTCGCTCGCCGCGCCGATGGCGACCGCCTCGGCGTCCGCTTCGACGGTGGAGGGGTCGACGCGTTCCTGCGGGACGGCGCCACCCTTGCGGTACGCAGGGGTGTCCGCGGCTGCTGCCCAGAGTTCCTCGAGCTCGTCGTCGAGCCAGAACAGGGTGAGCGAGACGCCGGCCATGTCGAAGCTCGTGACCAGTTCGCCGACCTCCGGCTCGACGATGACGATCCCCGCGTCGGCCAGCCGCTGCTGCACCGAGCGGTAGACGACGAAGAGCTCCTCGTACTTGACGCTGCCCAGCCCGTTCAGGATCGGGACGACGCGCGGTCCGTTCGCTCCGTCGAGCGCCACGCCGTCGGGCAGTTCGTCGAGCAGACGGGACACCAGCAGCTCGGCCAGGCCGCCGGCGGTGGGCACGTCCGTCTCGTCGATGCCCCGCTCACCGTGGATGCCCATGCCGATGGCCATCCGGCCCTCGGGCACCGTGAACAGGGGTTCGTCGGCACCGGGCAGGGAGCACCCGGAGAACGCGACGCCGAACGACCGCGTGCGGTCGTTGGCGCGCTCGGCGACGGCCGTGACCTCGTCGAGGCTGCGGCCCTGCTCGGCGGCGGCACCGGCGACCTTGAAGACGCAGAGGTCACCCGCGATGCCGCGACGCTTCGTCGCCTCGTCGGCCGGGGCGCTGGTGACGTCGTCCGTCACCCGGACCGTGCGGACCGGGATTCCGTCGGCCTCGAGCGTGCGGGCCGCGGCGTCGAAGTTCAGGACGTCACCGGCGTAGTTGCCGTAGCTCAGCAGCACCCCGCCGCCGTGCTCGGCGGCCCGGGCGACACCGGCCACCTGCTGCGCGCTGGGACTGGCGAACAGGTTGCCCATCGCGGCACCGGCAGCCAGGCCCGGCCCGACGAGTCCACCGAAGGCCGGGTAGTGGCCGGAACCGCCCCCGATCACGACGGCGACCGTACGGTCGGGGCTGGTGGTGGCGCGGGCGACGCCGCCGTGCACCTTCCGCACCCACCGCTCGTTCGCGACGACGAAGCCGTCGGTCGCCTCGTCGGCGAAGTCCGCCGGGTCGTTGAACAGTCTGGTCACGCGTTCGTCTCCTTCGACGTCGTGGTGCGGACATGCGAGGTGTCGAGGAGGTCATCCGCCTTCGACCCCCGGAAGAACTTCGTGCAGAAGATCATCACCGCTGCGACGAACGCCAGGACCCCGAGCGAGACGATCCCGAACGCACCGCTGTCGGTCGGCACCACCTCGTTGATCGCGGTGCGCATGATCGGGGCGACGAACCCGCCCAGGTTGCCGAGCGAGTTGATCAGGCCGATGCCCGCCGCGGCAGCAGCCCCGGTGAGGAACGCCGTCGGGTACGCCCAGGTGATCGGACCGACGGCCAGGAAGCTCGCGACCGCCAGCGTGATGAACACGATGCCCAGGATCGGCTGCCCGTTCGCGCCAGCCCAGGCCGAACCGAGGATCGAGAGCCCGGTCGTGACGTAGAACATGGTCCCCCAGCGACGGCGGCGACCGACGGAGTCCGCCTTCGACCCGACCAGGTAGCAGGCGACGAGTCCGACGAGCCACGGGATCGCGGTCACGAGGCCGACCTGCCACCCGACGTCCTGCCCGAGCAGCGAGGAGACCTGCTGCGGCAGGTAGAACGTCGTGCCGTACACGGCGACCTGCAGGCAGAAGTAGATGATCGTGAAGTACCAGACCCGGCCGCTCGCCATGGCCTTCCAGATGCCGGTCGGACCATCCGCGCTGCGGGCGGTGTCCTCGCGTGCCATCGCCGCCGTGAGCGACTGCTTCTCGCCCGGCTCGAGCCACTTCGCCTGCTGCGGACTGTTCGTCAGGAACACCAAGGCCGCGATGCCGGCGAGCACCGCGAGGATCCCCTCACCGAAGAACATGACCTGCCAGCCGTGGAACGGGGTCGCCTGGTCACCGAAGCTCAGCAGCCCGCCGGACAACGGGGCACCGATCATCTGCGAGAACGGCTGCGCCAGGTAGAAGATCGCGAACATCCGCACGCGCACCTTGTTCGGGAACCACTCCGACAGGTACATGATCACGCCCGGGAACAGCCCCGCCTCGGTCACACCGAGGATGAAGCGCAGGACGATGAACATCGTGTCGTTCGTCGTGAAGGCGAACAGCGCGGCGACGATGCCCCACGTGACCGCGATGCGGGCGAGCCAGAACCGGGCACCGAAGCGCTTGAGCAGCAGGTTCGACGGGATCTCGAAGATCGCGTAGCCGATGAAGAAGATGCCGGCGCCGAGCGCGAACGCCGCGTCGGAGATGCCGCGGTCGACGCTCAGGGCCTCTTCGGCGAACCCGACGTTGGTGCGGTCGAGGAACGCGACGAAGTACAGGATGACGAGCATCGGCATGAGGTGCTTCGTCGCCTTGCCGATGGCGGACTTGAGGCCGGGGTCGTTCGTCGACCCGAGCGCGGGGGCATGGGGAAGTGACACGGGTTCGCTCCTTTGCGAGCACGGTGCGGAGGTGTTGCGGAGGGGGACGAGGTGGACCCGTCGCGCACGGCCGTCAGTGCATGTACAGGCCGCCGTCGACGTTGAGCGTCTGACCGGTGACGAACCCGGCGTCCTCGCTGATCAGGTAGGCGATCGCCGCGGCGATGTCCCGCGGGGTGCCGATCCGCGGCAGGACGCCGTCCGCCGCCATCTCGGTCTTGCGCTCCTCGGTCAGCGTGCCGCCCATGATGTCGGTGTCGATCGGGCCAGGGGCGATGGCGTTGACGGTGACGCCGTGCGGCCCGAGCTCGCGCGCCAGGCCGCGGGTCAGGCCGATCACGCCGGCCTTCGCCACCGTGTACGGGGTCTTGCTGAAGGTGCCGCCGCCGCGCTGGGCGGAGACCGACGACAGGTTCACGATGCGCCCGTAGCCGGACCGCACCATCGACTCCGCCGCCCGCAGGCTGGCGAAGTGCACGCCGTCGAGGTTGATCGACAGCACGCGGTGCCACTCCCCCTCGGGCAGGTCGAGGTAGGCGTGTGCGGACGAGACCCCGGCCAGGTTCACCAGTGCGGTGATCGGACGGAGTTCGGCCTCGATCGTGTCGAACGCTGCCCGGACCGCGGTCTCGTCGGCGACGTTCGCGCCGACGCCGACCGCGCGGACGCCGTGCTGCTCGCGGATCTCGGTGGCGACCTGTTCGCTCGCCGTCTGGTCGAGGTCGATGATGCCGATGTCCCATCCGGCCTCGGCCAGGTGGTGGGCGGTGGCGCGGCCGATGCCCCGCGGTGAGGCGGCCCCGGTGAGGACGGCGGTTTGCTGTTCGTTGCGCATCGTCGTGCCGCTCAGTGGATCGGTGCCGGGCCGAGGTCGTCGAGCAGCTTCTGCATCGCGACGTAGGCCTTGTTGCGGTAGGCGACGAGTTCCGGCGTCCGGTCGGCCGGCACCTCGAGGTACCCGGCGCCGGACTTCGTGCCGAGCTCGCCCGCGTCGACGTGCTGCTGCAGCGACGGCGGGGTGGCGAAGCGCTCGGGCCAACGGGTCTGCAGCGACTCGAAGCAGAACGCGTAGACGTCGAGACCGGCCATGTCGGCGATCGCGAACGGGCCGAAGAACGGCAGGCGGAACCCGAACGTGGTCCGCACGATGGTGTCGATGTCGTCGGGGGTGGCGATGCCCTCGTCGGCGATCTTCGTGGCTTCCTCGAACAGTGCGTACTGCAGGCGGTTCAGGACGAAGCCCGTCGAGTCCTTCACCCGCGCCGACTGCTTGCCGGTCGCGGCGACGACGGTCTCGCCGACCGCGATCGCGTGCTCGTTCGTGGTCGGGTGCGGGATGAGCTCGACGCCGGGGATGAACGGTGCCGGGTTCGAGAAGTGCACGCCGAGGAACCGCTCCGGGCCCACGACGGCCTCGGCCAGCGACTCGATCAGGATCGTCGAGGTGTTCGAGCCGATGATCGCGTCGGGGCGGGCGGCCTCGCTGATGCGGCGGAGGGTCGCGTGCTTGATCTCGATCTTCTCGGGGACGGCCTCCTCGATGAAGTCGGCCTCGGCGACCGCTTCCTCGATGGAGGCGGCTGCGCTGAGGTGGGCGTCGACGCGCGCCACGGCGTCCGCGGGGAACAGGCCGTCCGTGACGAACTGCTCGGTCTCTGCGATGAGCCGGGCGCGGTTGGACGCGGCGATCTCGGCCGAGACGTCGGCGATCCGGACGGTGTGGCCGGCGAGGGCGAGGACCTGGGCGATCCCGCCGCCCATGTAGCCGGATCCGACGACGGCGATGTCGAGGGTGCTCATCGGATTGCTCCTTCGGTGCTGGTTGCTGCAGTCGGGGCCGCCGTCGCCGTCGCCGTCGCCGTCGCCGTCGCGTCGAGCTTCGTCGTCGCCAGGACGGATCGGATGTACTGCTGGTTGGTGGCGCAGACGCCGAGGCTGTCCCCGCCGTACTGCTCGGTCATGACGATCCCGCGGAACCCGTCGGCGACGGCGTCGCGCAGGACCTGGCGGTAGTTGATGAGGCCCGTCTCCATGGTGCTCGGAGCGCTCGTCGCCCAGCTCCCGTCGCCGGCCTCGTCACGCGTGTAGTTCTTCACGTGCAGGTAGTTCGTGTGCGGCATGGTCTTCGCGAAGAGCTCCCGCCAGTCCTCGACCGGACGGTGCAGACGGATCAGGTTCGCGACGTCCGCGTTCAGCCCGACGTTGTCGAGCCCGATCTCCTCGACCAGTCGCACGGCGCTGTCGGCGGTGCCGAGGTACGTGTCCTCGTACAGCTCGAGCGCCATCGGCAGCCCGACGCTCGCAGCGTGCTCGCCGAGCTCCCGCAATCGCTTGACCGCGGCGTCCCAGACCTCCGGGTCGTCCGGGTCCTTCGGGCCCGGCGCCGTCCAGAACCACAGCGCGCGCTTCTGGGCGTCGGAGAACGGCTGGTGCAGCCCGGTCGAGAAGACCTGCATGCCCCACTCGGCCGCCGCGTCGATGGTGCGGTGGGCGTAGGCGAGGTTGTCCTCCTCGTGCCCGGGCTGGATGACGCTCTTGCGCTGCAGGTGCACCGAGGGGATCCCGATACCGTGCGCCTTCGCGACGGCGAACAGCTCGTCGCGGCGGGAGCGCTCGAGGTCCGCGGGGCGGATGTGGCTGTCGGCGAGCTCGGCGAGTGAGAACCCGGCGGCCTCGATCTGCGCGAACACGTCGTCCCAGACCTCGGCCGGGGCATCGTGGAACGCGGTGCCGTCGCGCGTGACCTGGGCGAAACCGTGCAGACAGGCGGCGATCGGCCAGGTGTCCGACGTCCAGGTGGTCGGGTCCCAATCCTGGTCGACCCAATCCTGCGGTGTGCTCACGGAATGCTCCTTCGCATGTCGGGGTTCGGCAGTGAACCTCTTTCCTATAGGAAAGATACTCGCACCTCGACAGAGCGCAACCCCTGCGGGATCAGCTCGTGTGCGAAGCGTCCTCGCGCGACCGGAGCCGGACGGCGTCGATGTGGTGCCGCATCGCCGCGACCGCTTCGGTCGGCCCGACCGCGAGGGCATCGACCACCGCTCGGTGCTCGTGCACGGCGCGGTCGGTGTCGTCCCCGCCACCCTCGACGATCTGCCGCATACGGTGCACCCGCGTCGTGATGATCTCGGACATCTCCTCGAGGAACGGGTTCCGCGTGGCATCGAAGATCAGCTGGTGGAACTGCCAGTCGCTGCGGAAGAAGCGGGCCATCAGCTCTTCCGGGGCGTGCGCCGCCCCGACGGACGCGACCTCGGCGGCCACCGCAGCCTGCTCGTCGAGCGCCGTGCGGAGCCGCTCCCGCAGGGCGTCGACGTCACCGCGTGCGGCGAGTTCGACGGCGCCGCTCTCCACGATCAACCGGGCGTCGAACAGTGCCTCGAGTTGGTCTCCAGCCAGGGGCGGGGAGACCCGGTAGCCCTTGTTCGCCTCTCGGGTGACGAGCCCGGTGCGTTCGAGCTGCACGAGGGCTTCGCGCACCGGGGTCGGGGAGACGCCGAGGGTACGGGCGAGCCCGTCGATCGACAGTCGCATGCCGGGCTCGACGTCGTGGCCCATCAGGACCTCGAGCACCCGGTCGTAGACGCGGTCACGCAGGCCGAGCTGCGCGATGCGTTCGGTCCCGAAGCCGGGCATGGTCGTCGACATGTGTCGATCCTAGAGAATCCACGATGTCGCGACCGGCACCTCGAACGATCATTCAGGCCACGGGACCTGCTGATTGCTCGAGGAACGCCCTTGCCGCCTACTGGCGCTGGAGGCGGATACTCCGATGGCAAGTGGCACGAAGGCCGCCCCGATGCCCAGCGTCAGAACAAGCAAGATCATCAGGTGCAGATCAACCCTCCGCGGTTTTCATTTTCGCCTGCGCCTCATCGCCGTGACGGTACCAATCACGATGATGACAGCCACGACGGCTATCCAAACCCCGAAGGGGATACCCCCGTCGGGACCAGGAGGGTTGATCGCGAGAAGATTCATGTCGTTCATTCCCGATTCCGCCAGTTCCCCCGGCGGGTCGCGCTCAATCAACTCGAGCAATTCTCCTTTTACCGCTTACGCCGAAGAAACAACGTGAGCGCGATGCCAATGATGACGACGGCGAAGACTACGAACAGCCAGGGCGGAAGTGAATTCCCATCCTTTGGAATTGCAGCGAGTACGGTCATCGTCACAACAGAAAGGATGCCACAGTATTTCCCAACTCAGCCGAATCGATTGTGAAACAGTAGCACTACACATAGGCGTTGAGTAGCCGGTCCCTACGTTGCCCCTGCTGCTCGATACTGATCCGCCGACACCCGGGCTTCCTGCCCCGAGGGAGAAGGTGAGACCGGTGTGCCCGCCTGAATCGACAGAGAACGTAACTCCACCGCAAACGTAGTGACAGACCTGCCCCCGACCGCCAAAGTCTGCGACCGGGTTCCCGAGGACATAGATACTCGACGTGCCCTCGCACGCTCCGCCGGTTCCGCGGCTGGCCAAACGTCGGGTCGCTAATGACCGCATCCGTGCCGTTCCAGACGAATTCCCCGCCACTGATCTCTGGGAACCGGTTGAAGTTCGAGCTAGTGACGGCCGGTCTGCTCCATGCCTGGAGATCCGCACCCTCTCATGCGGAAAACGCGTATGCGAACACAAATATGATGACAACGTCGGCAACCAATATTAGTAAGCCTGACCAATAGGCGGAAGCTCCCGGTCCGCGGTGCATCCTACCTCGCCCAAATCCCTCAGCTCGCACGGTGCGTCTTGCACTGAGCAGTAGAAGGAATACGCCAAACAGGCCAACAACTAGCAATGCTGCCCAGATCAACCAAAAGAGGGTCATATCCACAACGATATTCCTTACAGCCGGGTCGGGAGGAAGCGGGTCGCGGCCAGACCAAGTCCGCCCCCGACGAGGCCCGAGACGCCGCCTTCCACCGCTCCTTCGAGAGCGCTCGTCCCGTAGTCGTTGCCACCTTCGACAGCTTCGGAGGCAACTCCTCCGACAGCGCCGAAGAAGACACCCGCAGCAACGCCCCCAAGTAGGCAACCAAGCCCGCCAGTTGAGGCGCAGATCACGGCGCCAGCAGCAACACCCAGACCGTTCACCACGCCACTTGCAACTGCGCCGCCCACAGATCTACCCGTGGGATCCGACCGGTTGATCGGGTCCGCTCCTGCAAACGCGTAGCGGTTGGCATCGGAAGGGCTGAGTGGGGCGTCGAGGGTGTCGCGTTCGATCCAGGTGCCGGTACCGGCGGACTGCCAGCGGTAGCCGAACTTCGTGAGTTCGGTGTCGGTGTTGCTGGCGCGGATACCAACCTTGTATCCGTACGGGTTCTGCTGCCACTGCGCGCTGCTGCCGCCGTCGTCGCTGACCTGCTCCTCGCCGTAGGCGTCGTAGGTCACCTTGTAAGCCACGTCGCCGGTGTCCGCGATCGAGGCGACCGGGTTCCCGATCCCGTCGAGGACGTACATGCTCGTCGTGCCGTCCGTGGTCCGAAGATCCAGCGGCTGGCCCGTGGTCGGGTCGCTGATCACCGCAGCCGTGCCGGTGCCGACGAGCTCGCGGCCGGCGATCACGGGGACACCGTTGGAATCGGATGTGCCATAGGTGTAGCCGTACTCCGCTCCCCCATCGGTCGCCTGGTAGAGCAGCTTGTTCATGTCCGCGCCGGCGTACTCGTACGTGGTCTTCTTGCCGTCCTTCGTCGATGACGTCATCTGCTGCGCACCGTTGTACGTGTACGTCGCACCGGGCGAGGCGGTCATGTTGCCGGTCTTGTCGTACGCGTACCCGGTGGTGGTGATCTGGCCGAGCGCGTTGTAGCTCAGCTGCTGGTCGCTGACCGTCGCTTCGGTGGTGGCGTTGGTTGCGGTGGCGCGGGTGCGGTTGCCGGCCTTGTCGTAGGTGAACGCCCAGTTGGTTGGGGTGTCGCCGCCGGACTGGGTGATCTTCGTCAGTCGACCGGAGGTGTACCCGTACTTCGTAGCCTGCCCGGAACCGTCGCGGGTCCACTGCAGCTTGCTGCGGTCCTTGGACTTGTCGCTGTCGTCGCAGGGTCCGTCGGAGGGCGCCTCGAACTGGTAGCAGTACTTCGTGTTCACCTCGAGCGTGGTGTCCTTGCCGGTCCACGCCTTGATGTGGGTGATCTTGCCGGAGGAGTCGTACTCGACCTGCTGGTGCCCCGTCCACGACGCTGGCTCCACCCCGGGGGTCGCGTTGCTGGGGGCGCCGAGCCAGGTGTTGGTACGGCGGCCGTGGTCGTCCGTCAGGTAGACCTGCTTCGCCGTACCCGCAGTGGTCGGGTACGTCGTCGCGGTGAGCACGTTCGACGGGTCGTACG
Organism: Curtobacterium sp. JUb34; assembly: GCF_003755065.1. Lineage (NCBI taxonomy): Bacteria > Bacillati > Actinomycetota > Actinomycetes > Micrococcales > Microbacteriaceae > Curtobacterium > Curtobacterium sp. JUb34. Next base: position 703,099 of record NZ_RJVH01000001.1, read on the forward strand.
CGTGTGTCACCTGCCCCTGCGCGTCGGTCACCGTGACGGTGTTGCCGGCGAGGTCGTAACCGTAGGAGACCGTGCCGCCACCGGCGGTGTTCACCGTGGAGGTGAGGCGGTTCCGCCGGTCGTACGCGTTGGTGATGGTGCCGGTGGCGGAGGTCTCGGTGAGGAGGTTGCCGTTTCCGTCGTACGACCTGGTCACCGTCGCGGTGCCGTCACTGAAGGCGATCGAGGTGGTTCGGTCGTCGTTGTCGTACCCGTAGGTCGTCGTGTTCCCGCGACCGTCGGTCTCGGTCCGGACACGTCCGAACGCGTCGTACGTGTACTCCTTGGCGCCGATGATGTCGGTGTTGCTCGAGGGGTTGTTCGGTGCGGTGACCTTCTTGAGCTGCTTGTTCTCGTACTCGTACTTCGTCGGGTTCCCCCCGTTGCCCGGGGCCGTCGCAGTCTTGACGGTGCCGTCAGAGTTGTAGTCGAGCTCCGCCTTCGCCGCGTCTGCTCCCGAGCCCGTGCTGGTGGAGGTCTGGTTGCCGACACCGCTGTACCCGTACGACGTGCTGTCACCAGCGGAGTCAGTGGTTGAGGACGGCAGGTACTTGTTCGCAGCCCCCGGCGCGTCATAGGTCGCGGACGACGATGCTCCGGAGCTGCTCGTGCTCTTCGTCAAGGACTGGCTCTCGTTCTTGCCGTAGTCGTTCGTCGACTTCGACTGAGCGGAGGTCCCAGTGCCGCCCTCCTTGCCGACGGTGGCGGTGGCGACGCCGTTGTTCGCCGGGTTGTACTCGCGGCCCCGCTCCCGATCGGCCGGATCAACGGCGTTCGTCACCAGGTCGTTGCCGTCGAGCGTGTAGGTGGTGCGCTTGGCATCCGCCACAGCAGCCGACTGATCGGACCGCGGGTCGGCGACCAGTGTCGTGGTGTCGTCCTTGAACGAGAACCGCGTCACAGCGGTGCCCGGGGAACCGGCGGTGGTGTTCCGCTGCTCGACCTTGGTGACACGGTCGGACGAGTCGTAGGTGAACGCCGTCACACCGCCCTCGGGCGCCGTGATCGATGTGAGGTCGCCGTTGGTGTACCCGAACGTGGTCTGCTTGCCGAGCGCGTCCGTGTACGTCGTGATGTCGCCGGTGCTGTTCTTCGTCCACGACACCGAACGCGAGCTCGAGCCGCTGGTCTGCGAGAACGTCTGCACACCGTTCGCGTACGACGAGTTCGCCGTCCGCGCCCCGGACACACCCGCAGTCGAGACGAGGGACTTCAGGGTGAAGCCGGGCTCGTCGGAGTTGAAGCTGATCTGGTTCTTGTTCCGGTCCACGATCGACGTGGGCTGGCCCGCGAGGTTGAAGTGCGTCGTCGAGTTCGACGTCCACCCCTTCAGCGTGTACTCGTGCGTCGTGCTGTTGTCGACGCGGGTCAGGGTCTGCTGCAAACCAGCCGGGCTGATGAACGCACCCTGCGCCCCGGACGGACGGAACTGCCACGCCGTACCGACAGCGTCCGTGTAGATGACACCGTCGGCGTTCGCGGTGAGATCACCCGCGCCGGCGAGGGCGTACTGCCACCGGTTCGCATCCATCGTGTTGACGTCCCCGACGGTGGTGCTGCGCGAGTTGTACGCGGCACCGATCGGCGTCGAGCTCGTCGCCCCAGGCAACGACATCGCCGAGGTGGTGACCAGCAGGTTCCCGGTTCCGACATCGACGGACGCGTTGGTCTGGTCCGTGATCGGGAACGGCAGCGTCGTCGCCGACGTCCGCTGACCGGTTCGATTCGTGTCGGACGGGCCACCGGGAAGCGAGTTGTAGGTGCCCTGCAGGTCGACGACGTAGTTCATCGCGGCCTTGCCCATGTTCTTGATCCGGATGTTCCCGTTCGCGCCCACCGGTGTGACGACGGTGTTCGACACGATCGAGGTCGTGTCGCTGCTGATCGCTGAGGAGTCTGGCTCCGCTGCCCCGTCAGCCCACATCTTCGCGTAGGAGTCCGCACCGCTGTTGTTCACTGCGGTGAACGTCACCGCAGCAGCCGAGAGTCCACCTTCGACCGTCGGAGCACCAGCGCGACCACCAACCTGCACCGCGAACGACGCACCCGCGGCGATGCTGGCCGTTGTCCGGGTGTCAACGAGCCGGCCGGCCTGGGGTGTGAAACCGCCACCCGGGTTGGACTGCAGGAAGTAGCCCTGAATGTCGACGACGAGGTCGATCTTCCCGCCGCCCTCGGCGGTGCTGAGGCTGAACTTCCCAGCGGAGTTCAGTGCGACCTGCGCGTTCATCGCTGTCGTCAGACCCGCGGTGGAGTTGTAGTTCAGGACACCCGTGCTGCGGACCCCATCCGTCGGCGTGGGACGGACGTAACCGGCCTTGGCCTCACGGTTGATCACGACGATGTTCACCGCGACCGCCGCCGCACCCGCCGGGATACCGTTCGATCCGCTCGCCTGGATGGTGCGCTGAGATCCCGCCGGGATCTGCCCAGCTGCGGCACCAGTACCGTCCCGGGAATCCAGCACGCGCGCCGGCGACATCGCCACGAAGCCACCCGCCGAGACGCCGTTCTTCGTCGACGTGTAGTAACCGGTGATGTCGATGATCACGGTCGACTGCGCCGTCTCGGTCATCACCTGGATCGTGCCGTCATCGGCGACCGCGAGCAGGCTCGAGTTCGACGTGTTCCCACCGACGCCGGCGTTGTAGACCATCAGCAGCGTCGACGGATCCGACGACGACGGACGACCGAACAGCTGGCCCTGCCCGGCCGGGGCGACGATCGTGACCATCATCGTCACCGCACCGATCCCGGACGACGGCAGACCATCCACCCCGGCAACCTTGACAGTCCGGTAGGTGCCCTTCGACGTGCCACCACCGAGCACCCGGGCATTCGACGGCATGGGCACGTACTGCCCGCCCGTCCCCGTCACAGCCGCCTGCGCCGGTGTCGGCTGCGACACCACCACCAGCAACGAACCCAACAGCGCGACCAACGTCACCACCGCCAGCAGAACTCCACGGACACGACCAGACAACGACGCAGCGAACACGCGAAAAGAACCCCTCAGCACGTCGCACCAGCGCACAGCCCCCATGGCTGCACTGTGCAACTCCACAGCACGTTACGGAGCATCACTCAGCACCGCACCCCCATATGTGGGGGTCGAAACGACGGGCGGCGCGCCGATACGGGCGAGTGGACGAAAGCAGCGCTCAGTACAACGCCGCGATCCCCCGCACATCCCCCAGCCCGAGCGTCCGCTGCGCCGTGTCGCACACGGTCGACGACGGCTTCATCACGAGCCCGGACTTCTGCGCCGTGTGTCCGAGCCCGTACGAGTGCCCCCACTCGTGCGTCGCGATGCCGCGCAGGTCGAACCGGTTGCCCGAGCAGGTGCTGGTCGATCCCCACCGGTGGCTCGTCGAGTAGCGCTGGTCGGTCTCGAAGGCGACCCCATCCGTGAAGGACCAGATGCACGTGAGCGCGAGGGTCTTCGACGGCAACTTGCCCCACCCGATGACGCTCGTCCGGTTCGAGGTCCCGCAGCCCCCGTCGGCGGTGACCGCAGGCTTCTGCGTCGCGGTGCCGAGGTACTCCTGGGCCGCGGTCGACCGGACGGTCTGACCGCACGCCGTGATCGTGCCGGTCCACGCTTCGGCGCCGCGCTGGATCGCTGCGACGTTCGACACCTTCGCCCCGCTCGGGTTGTACCGCCACCGGACCGGGGACTCCCAGTGCGCGCCGGTCAGCACGTACGCCTTGCTCCCGCAGCTCGCGGACGTCGTGGCGCCGCCGTGCGAGACGGTGCCACGGATCGTCGCCCCGAGCGTTCGCCGTTGCTGGGCTGCGCGTTCCTGCCGGACGGCGGTGGGCGATCCGGCCCACACCTCGTCGACCTGCACGGCGATGCCCGCGGCACCACGGTTCGCGATCACCACGTCACCGGGGTCGGTGTCCCCTTCGGCGACGGGCGCGGCGGTGAGCGTGACGCCCGCGGCGGGCACCGCGAAGGTCCGGCCGTCGTCGAGCGCGATCACACCAGAGCCGCCGTGGCACCCGGAGGCGAGGTCGTGAACCGAGATGCTGTCCCCTCGGCAGTTGGGCGCTCCGGCGATCCCCGGTGCGGCGAAGACCGCCGTCAGGACGAACCCGAGTGCGACCGCGGCTGCGGCCTTCGATGACGTGCGCACTGCGCCCTCCTTGATCACACCGCACCCGAACCACGGTGGCGGACGGCTGCATCAGTGTCCGAGGGAGCGGAAGGTCCGACAAGCCCCCAGAACGGCCGCGGTGCGCAGAGCGGACCGGGTAGCGTGCCGCCATGCAGTGGGGCGACACCGGACTCGATGACGACCAGATCGCGTTCGTGTTCCGGACGCTCCCCGACGCGGTCTTGGTGGCGGACGACTCGTGGGGTCTGCTCGACACGAGGGTCCTGCACGTCGTCGCCGGCGACGACAGCTACACCGTGAAGGCCTCGGGCCAGGACAACACCCACTTCCCCCGGGAACTCGAGGCCCACCGGACCGTGACCGACGCCCTGCGCACTGCCGGGGACGCCGGCGCCCTCGTGTCCGCCGACGAAGGGCACCGTGTCCTCGTCCTCGAACGCGTCCCCGGTCACCTCGCGCTCGGCACCGCGGACGAGCACGCCCCTGACGTCCATCGGCAGGCCGGCGCAGTCCTCCGGCGCCTGCACGACCAGGGCATCCGGCACGACTCGACGTTCCTGCTGCACGAACAGGCGAAGGCCCTCCGCGCGCTCGATGCCCCGCACCGGATCTCGGCAGACGTCGTCGCCCGGACCCGCGCGGCGCTCGAGATGCTCCCCACCGACCACGCGGACGAGCCCCTGGTCCCGACCCACGGCGACTTCCACCCACGCAACTGGATCGTCGGCAACGGCGACAACGGCGAAAACGACGACTCCAACGCCGACAACGACAGCCGCATCCGCGCCCGCAGGCTGCGCGTCATCGACTTCGGCCGGTTCGGCTGGCGCCCGGCGTCCTTCGACCTCACCCGCCTCGCAGTGCTCCACTGGCAGCACGATCCCGCCCTCGAGGCGGCGTTCTTCGCGGGCTACGGCCACGATCCGCGCGAGCCGGACGCCTGGCGATGGCTCCAACTCCGCGAGGCCGTCGGCACCGCGACCTGGGCTCACGCCGTCGGTGACGAGGGCTTCGAGGCGCAGGGACACGACATGCTCCGCCACGCCCTCGCCGCCTTCTGACCGTTCCGAACCCGGGTCCGAGCACGCCCTCCCCCGGTCAGCAGCGGCCTCGTGGGCGATCGACCGTCTCAGCGCTGCACTGCGCGACGTCGCCTCCGGAGCACGGCGGAGCCGATCAGCACGAGGAACAGCGCACTGACGATGCCGGCGACGACGGGGCCGCTCCCGGTGAAGGCGAGTCGTCCCCCGATCTGGTCGGCAGCGGTCCCAGGACCGGGATCGGCCGGGCCGGCAGCGGAACCCGGTCCGGCTCCGTCCGCAGGGCTGGTCGGGACCTCCGGCGAGACGGTCTCCGCTGCGGGCACGATTCCGACGTCCACGGTCTGGTCACGCGTGATCACGTCCTTCGCCCCCTCCGGTGTGTGGATCCAATCCAGGACGACCGTGCCGGTCACACCGTCTCCGTCCGCATCGGAGTCCACCGCGTCGTCGTTGCCGACGTGTTCCCGCGTGAACTGCCTGCCGTCGGGCGCACGGAACGTCGCGACGTAGGCGCCTGGGCGGAGCCCGTCGAACGAGTACGTCCCGTCGGCGTCCGTCACGGTGTCGAGGGACACCTCGTCACCGCGGTCGTCAGTGCCAGCCAGGTGGACGCCGACCCCTCGCTGACCCTGCTCGTCGTCGTCCTGCAGGCCGTCACGGTCGGTGTCGGTCCACACGAGGTCACCGATGGCGCCGGACGCGACGCGGATGCTCGCCGGGTTCGACCGCACCGGAAGCGCGAGGTTGGACGCGCGCAGCCCGAATCGGTTCACGTACGTGTCACCGTCCTGCTGGCCGGTGGTCACGAGGGAGAGATGGTGGTTCACGGTCGCGCCGGGCTGGACCGCACTCGTCCGCTCGATCCGGAACGCGGTCACCGCCGAGAAGGACGATGCGCACCCCGACTTCCCGAAGTCTTCCGCAGCACACCAGACGGTGGAGCCACCAGGTCGGTTGGACGGGTCCTCCGGGTCGAGCGAGACAGAGCCCGGTTCGGCGGTGGTGTACCGCACGGTCTCACCCGCAGATCGGTCGACGGCCACGCCGGCAGTGAGCGCCAACGACCCGTGGAAGTCCGATCGTTGTGGATCACCCACGTACGGCAGGACATCGATGAGATCCAGGCCGTGGACGTTCGACGCATCGGTGTTGGTGTAACCCAGTTCCCATTCCAGCGGGTCACCGGTGGCCACGACGGGCTCGGTCGCCCGCTTCTCCACACCGATGCCACCGGTGTTCACGATCTGTACCGCACGCTCGGCCTCGCGCCGGAACTGCTCGGACTTGTCCGAGGGGGACGAGATGCTCGTCCGGTTGGTCATCGGGCCCGCTGGGGCGAGTGCGGAAACGTGCGCCTCGTACGTGATCGGATCGATGGTGACGTTGGGCTCGACGTCCGAGAACTCCCACGTGAGACGTTGGTGGTCCTTCCCGGCGTCGTCCGCGACGGTGTCGATCACCGTTGGTCGGACGGACGCGCTGTCGGGGACGTACTGACTGTGCAGCGGCAGCACATCGCGGACCGTCACCGTGGTGGGCCGACCCGTCGTGTTGCCGTTGGTCAGGGTCGGGTAGAGGGCGTACTCGAGTGTGGTGCCCGCCACCGTGAAGCTCGTCCGGTCGGGGGTGGTCCCGGCGTCGTGGCCCGGATCGACGATCTTCTTCGTCGTCCGGGCGAGGTTCTCCGTGATGAGGACGCTGTCCGCCAAGCCGCCGGCTCCGACCTCGGGCACCGAGGTGTCGTGCGTCCAGGTCGTCACGTGGTCACCGAACATGACGTGTCCGAAGTCGTGCGCACGAGTGCCGTCGGTCGCTCCCTCGACCGTGACGCGCGAGTAGAGCACGGCCCAGGTCCCACCGAGGACGTCCCCCGTCGCGCGGACCGCTCCGACGCCGGCGATACCGCCCGGGACGTCGTCCGGATCGGCGTACCACGCCAGGTCGGCGTCGCCGCAGGCCTGCTGCTGCCCACTCGCCGCGGACCCCATGTCGTACGCCGCGTACTCGATCTCCCCGTCGGCGAGGCCCGCGACCCATGCAGCCTGCTGCTCGGTCCCGGCTCGCGTGAGACGTTGCGTCGTGCGGTCGAACGTGTCGCAGAGGATCGTGCCGCGGTACTCCCCGATGCCGTCGTTGTGCACGGTGACCTCACTGCGGAGCACGTCGCCCTTCGTCGCCCACGGATCACCCGCCTTCGCGGAGCCCGCCACCACCGTCCCACCCACAGCGCGGTAGAGACGCTTGCCGGCGCTCCCCGGGCCGAGCTCGACGATGTTGCGGGACGCCGTGTTGTTCGCCATCGGCTCCGTGGAGCCGGGGTAGTTCTGCGCGCCGCTGGCCGAGGTCGTCTGGAGGGGGGAGTACTCGTTCACGGAGACGACCGACGTGCCCGTCGGCGGGTAGGGCATCCACACGCTGATGTAGCCGGACACGAAGTACGCCTTGTCGCCACCGGCGATCGGGCCGCCGCCGACGGACTGGGTCGGCACGCGGGCGGGATCCGTGACGGTCCCGGAGATGGTCACGTCGATGTCGTCGCCCGGGGCCGCCTGCGAGCACTCGATCGTTCCGGAGTCGACGACGTTCCGCGCTCCCCCACCCCGACCGCCCGGGAGGTTCGACATCCGCCACTCGGTGACCTCGTTGACCCCGCAGGCGGGTGCGGAACCGTTCCACAGTTGGGCACGCGACGGCAGGTCGCCGAGGATCTCCGACGGGTCGTCCGTGAAGGTCATCGGGCCGACACTCTTCTCGAAGCCGAGCAGGCCCTGTCCGGGGACGACGGGCTCCCACGTGACGGCGATCGGGTACACCAGCCGGATCCCCCGCTCGCCCCCCGGACCAGTGAACCCGGGGGTGAGCACCGAGGCGTTGATGTTCTTCGAGAGGTCGTACCGAGCTGCCGCGGAGACGGTCGTGCGTGGTGCGTCCGCCTCGACGACACCGTTGCCCGAGTTGTCAGCGGTCGCAGCTGCGGTGACGTCGATGACGTCGCCGTTCTGCAGGTCGCTCGAGATGTCCAGCACGGCCGGCACGGCGATCGCCTGACCTTCCCTGAGGTCACCGATGCCACAGTGCAGCTCCCGACCGTCGACACGGGACCCTTCGGCCGTGCACGATGCGGGCAGTCCCGCCCATGTCGTGCCGGCCGGTGCGGTCAGGACGAACCGCTGGCCGATGCTCGGCCCGCCGTTCGCGCTCGTCGTCACGGTGTACGTGACCGCATCGAGCGTCCGCACGATCCCGTTCGAGTCGTTCGCGTCACCACCTGGCCCGTCGTTCGCGGTGAAGGGACCGTTGCCGTCCTTCGTGACGGCGACCCGGAGGCCGATGGTCGTCTCGGCGACGGCAGCGGCCGCAGCCGCGGCTGGTCCGGCAGTTCCGAGGACGACGCTCAGAGCAGCGAACAGTGCGGCGATCGGGCGGACAGGCAGGTTCGATGGCAAGGCTCTCCCCGGAGGACGATGACGGTCTCCGCAGACGATACTCCACCGGTGACATTCCCGTACATCAGTTGCCGAGGCCTCGCCGAACGCAGCTCACGGCACCCGCACGAACCGCGGCGCTCCCCGGTCCCGCAGTCGGAACCCGAGGTGCTGGTACAGCCCGATCGCCCCGGTGTTCCCGGCGGCCGCGTGCATCAGCGGGATCTCGCCCCGCTCCCGGATCCCGTGCGCGACGGCGAGCACCAACCGACGCCCGAACCCCTGCCCCCGGTACGCCTCGTCCGTGCACACCGCGCTGATCTCGGTCCACCCCGGCGGGTGCAGGCGCTCCCCCGCCATGGCGACGAGCCGGCCGTCGCGTCGGATGCCCAGGTACGTGCCGAGCTCGATCGTGCGCGGCAGGAACGGCCCGGGCTTCGTCCGCTCCACCAGCGCGGTCATCTCCGGCACGTCGTCCGGCGTCAGCACGACGGCCTCGGGGTCCGGCGCACCCTCGATCGCCTCACCGGTGAGCTGCACGCCCCCGGCGCCCTCGACGAGCTCCCACCCCGACGGCAGGACGGCAGCCGCACCGACGCCGAGCATCCCGCCCGACCCGAGCAGCGCCCGGACGTCCTCCCAGTCCTGCGGCGTGGGCTGCGCGGGGATCCCCGTCCACACCGACACGTCGGTCTGGTAGCGAACCACGTCGCCGCGCCGCTCGGCGAACCGCGCATGGTGGCTGTTCAGCGCGGCCATCGCGGGCGCGTCGAGCACGCGCGTCGGGGTGCCGTCGTCGGCGATGGTCAGGTCGAGGGTCCGGAGCGCCTCGCCGCGGGAGTCCCCGCCGCGGAACCCGAGGTCCTCGATCCGCCGTCGATCGCCGTCCGCCCACCCGGCGGTGTCCGCGACGACCCCGGAGGCGTACTGGTTCGTGGCGCGTTGCACGACCTGCTCGACGTCCGCTGCCGAGGTCACGAGGACCTCTCCGGGTCGGATCAGGTCAGTCGTCGTCATCCCACCATTCTCCGACGCGGCGAGCGCCGCCGGCGCATCGTTGCACCCGGTGACGCCGTGCTGCGGCTCGCACGGTGCGAGGGGGCCCACGGCCCGTGCGAGGTTCCGTGCTCGGTGCGAGCGCACGTGCACCGCACGGAGTACGGAACCTCGCACCAGACCGAGCGCCCCGCGCCCGCCTCACCCCAAGCGCGCCGCCACGAACTCCACCATCCGCCGCACCAGCAGCGCCCGCGACGACGCCCGCCGGTACTCGTGCCCTTCACCCGCGAGCTCGAGGTACTCGACGTCGTGCGACCGCTCCCGCAGCGCCGCGACCACCTGGTGCGCCTCGCCGACGGGGACGTTCGTGTCGAGCTCGCCGTGCACGACGAGCAGCGGCGCCGTGACGTCGTCGATGGCACGCATCGGCGACAGGGCCGCGAGCAGCGCTTCGTCGTCGACGGGGTGTCCGTACTTCGTCGCGGCCGCCGAGGCGATCCACGGTTCGGTGTCCCGGTAGAAGGTCGCGAAGTCGCTCATCCCGCACACCGCGACCCCGGCCGCGAACACGTCGGGCGTGAACGCCAACGACGCGAGGGTCGCGTACCCGCCGTACGAGCGCCCCTCGACGGCGACGCGGGACCGCTCGGCGTACCCGTTGGTCACCAGGAACCGCGCGCAGTCGACGACGTCGGCGAGCGCGTTCCACCGCAACGCCAGGTCGTCGGCGTGCACGAACTCGTGCCCGTAGCCGGACGATCCGCGGATGTTCGGGGCGAACACGGTCACCCCGGCGGCGGCGAGCGCCTGGTGCTGTGGCGAGAACGTGGGTCGCTCCTGCGACTCCGGTCCGCCGTGCAGGTGGACGAGCGCTGCGCGCGGGCCGGGAGGAACGTCCTGCGTCACGCCATCGGCATCCGCCGACGACGCGGCCGGCTCCACCGCCCGGTACAGCCAGCCGGTCAGCTCCAGTCCGTCACGGGCGGCGAACCGCTCGAGCGTCGGCTCGACCAGCGACGCGTCCGGCAGTGCGGGCACGTCGGTGACCCGGCTCCAGGTGAGCGCGTTCGTGTCGAGCCGCCAGAGCTCCCGCGGTCGGGTCGGTCCCTCGACGGCGAGCAGCACGCTCCGGCCGTCACGGCTCAGCACCGGGTCGGTGACGACGTACCCGGGCAGGTCGGGTACCGGTGTCCGCGAGGCGTCGTGGGTGTTGATGAGGTCGAGTTCGCTGCGCCCGTCGACGTTCCAGACGAGCAGCAGCGTGCGGCCGGCGTCGTCGGCGTCGAGGTACTCGAGTTCGGCGTCGTCGCGTTCGATGATCCGCCGGGATGTGCCACGCCAGCCGTGGGGTCCGACGGGCTGGGCGACGAGTCCGCGGCGGGGCAGTCCGGCCTCGGTGGCGACGTAGGCGACGAGCGGGCTGGTCTCGCTCGCGGGCGAGGGCCGCAGGAACGCGATGTCAGCGGACCCGTCGGGGTCGTCGGCGAACAGGGCGTGGCTCTCGTCGGTCAGTCGGTCGACCACGACGACGAACTCCTGGCCGCGCTGCCCGTCGCTCAGCACGACGAGCCGTTCCTCCACCGACAGGTCGAGGATGTGGATGAGTTCGCCGACGGCCAGGTCGTCGCGGTCGCCGGAGACCGGGTCGACCAGGTACGAGCGGGCCGGCTGGTCGGCTTCGGTCGAGGGCAGGGTGATGACGACCCGGTGCCCGCTGCGGCTCCACGGCCCGAGTTCGGCGTGCTGGTACCGCGAGCCGGCGATCTGCGCGGCGTCGGTGCCGTCCGGCCGCACCACCCAGACCTGCTGCTTCACGCCGCCGTCGGTCGCGATGGCCACGGCGAGCCACTCCCCGTCGGACGACCACGACACCCGGATCACCGGGTCGTCGGACAGCGCGATCCGGACGGGTTCGGGCACCTCGCCGTCGACGACGACGTCCTGCACGAACACCTCGGGGGTGCCGTGCCGGTCGGAGACGAACGCCACGCGCCGGGCGTTCCGGGTCATGGTGGGGCCCCACGACCCCCACGCGGCGGCGAGCCGCGCACCCAGGTCGGCCGCGGCCCTGGTGATGACCGAGGGACGGACGTCCGCCGACGACGCGACGCTCGCCGCGCCTCCCGGCTGCATCACCGCACCCCCTGCTGCTGCAACCACATCTCGATCAGGCCGAGCTGCCAGAGCGCGTTCGCGCCGATCTCGGTCCGCGTGCTGTTCGGGTCCTGGAGCATCCGCTCGACCGTACCCGGGTCGAAGAGCCCGCGCTCCCGCGCCTCGGGTGCGTGCAGCGCGTCACGGACGCGCTCCAGGTACGGACCCTCGAGCTGGCGGATCGCGGGCACCGGGAACGACCCCTTGCTGCGGTCGATGACGCTGTCGGGGACGATGCCGCGCGACGCCCGCTTCATGACGCCCTTGCCGCCGTCCGACAGCTTCAGCGCGGGTGGGATCGCACCGGCGAGCTCGACGAACTCGTGGTCCAGGAACGGCACGCGGGCCTCGAGCCCCCACGCCATCGTCATGTTGTCGACGCGCTTCACCGGGTCGTCGACGAGCATGATCGTGGTGTCGCTGCGGAGCGCGGCGTCGACGCTCGTCTCCGCTCCGGAACGCGCGAACTCGCGGTCGACGAACGCCGACGGGGTGTCGTCGTCGCTCTTCCAACGCTCCCCGAGCAGCCCCTGCAGTGCCGGCCAGCGGCGGTCCATGAACACGGAACGGTAGGCCTCGGCGGCCTGGTCGCGGGGGACGTCGGCGAGCGGCGGGTACCAGTCGTAGCCGGCGAGTACCTCGTCGGCGCCCTGACCGGACTGCACGACCTTGACGTGCTGGGAGACCTCCTGCGACAGCAGGTAGAACGCGACGCAGTCGTGGCTGACCATCGGCTCGCTCATCGCGGCGACCGCACCGTCGATGCCGTCGAGCAGGCGCGACGAGGGGATGTGGATGCGGTGGTGGTCGGTGCCGAAGTGCTCCGCGACCTGGTCCGAGTACTCGAACTCGTCGCCGGACTCACCGCCCGCCGTCTCGAAGCCGATGCTGAACGTGGCGAGGTCCTGCTGCCCGGCCTCGGCGAGCAGCCCGACGACCAGGGACGAGTCGATCCCGCCGGACAGCAGGACGCCCACGGGGACGTCGGCCACCATGCGGCGCTCGACCGCGGTGCGGAGCGACCCGATGAACGCCTGCTCCCAGTCCCGGTCGGTCCAGTCGGCCTTTGCGGGGTCGCGTTCGAACCGCGGCTCCCAGTAGACGGTGTCGCGGGCGGTGCCGTCGCGCTCGATCACCCGGACGGTGGCGGGCGGGAGCTTGCCGACGCCGGACAGGATCGTGCGGGGTGCGGGGACGATCGAGTGGAAGCTCATGTAGGACGCGAAGGCGATGGGGTCGATGGACGTGTCGACACCCGACCCGCTGTCTCCCGCAAGGATCGCGGGCAGGGAGCTCGCGAACCGCAGCCCGCCGGGGACGGGCGCGACGTAGAGCGGCTTGATGCCGAGCCGGTCCCGGGCCAGGACCAGCCGACCGCTGGTGTGCTCCCAGATCGCGATGGCGAACATGCCGATCAGGTGCTCGACGAACGCGGTGCCCCACTCGGCGTAGGCGACGGCGATGACCTCGGTGTCCGACGTCGACGCGAACCGGTGCCCCTTGCCGTGCAGCTCGTCGCGGAGCTGCCGGTAGTTGTAGACCATCCCGTTGTAGGCGATCGTCAGCCCGGCCTCGGCCAACACCATCGGCTGCGCGCCCGCGGTGGACAGGTCGACGATCGACAGCCGTCGATGGCCGAGGGCGACCGGCCCGCGAGCCCAGAGCCCGTCACCGTCCGGGCCGCGGTGCGTCATGCAGCCGGTCATCCGGGCAACCGCCCCGACGTCCGGCGCTCGGCCGTCGAACCGGATCTCACCCGCGAGTCCACACATCAGCGCTCTCCCTCGGTGTCCGCCGGGGCGGGGTCGGTGTGCGCCGGGGCGTTCCCGACGATCCACGTGTCCTTCGCGCCGCCGCCCTGCGACGAGTTGACGACCATGCTGCCCTCGGGAGCGACGCGGGTCAGGGCCACGTCGGCCAGGTGCACGTCGTCCGGTCCGGTCCCCGTCGCGTAGACGAAGGCCCGCAGGTCCACGTGCCGCGGGTCGAGACCGGCCGGTCCGATCGTCGGGTGCGAGGACAGCTGCACCACCTCCTGCCCCACCCACCCGGCGGGGTCCGCGGCGATCTCACGCCGTCGCTCGGCCACCTCGGGGGCGCTCGCGCTCGGTCCGATCAAGACCCCGCGCCCGCCCTCGCCGTCGACCGGCTTCGTGACGAGTTCCCCGACGCGGTCCAGGACCGACAGCCGTTCCACCTCGATGCTCGTGCGGTACGTCGGCACCGATGCCAGCAGGGGTTTCTCGTCCAGGTAGTACCAGATCAGGTCCGGCACGGTGACGTACATCGCCTTGTCGTCGACCAGCGCGTTGCCCGGCGCGTTCGCCAGGTAGACGCGGCCTGCCTCCGCCGCGTCGAGGATCCGCGCACCGAGGTCGGGAGCGTGCTCCGCCGTCAGCGCACTGACGTCGCGGTCGATCCGCAGGTACAGCCCGTCGAGCACGTCGCCCGTCGTCGCGTCGACCACGCGTCCGTCACGGACGTCCAGGTCCGACCCGGACAGGAGGCGCAACCCGGCCCCGTCGGCCAGCCTGCGGTGTTCGAACCACGCGCCGGCGCCGGGGCCGTCGCTGACCAGTGCGATCACGGGGTCGGTCGCGCGCGTCACCGCGGTGGTGTTCGCACAGAGGGTCCGGCGCAGCCGGTCGATGACGCCGTGCGGGTCGCGCAGGTGCGCCGGCCGCGGGGCGTCCGGCACGACGTCGTCCATCAGCTCGCGCAGGGCGATGCCGTACGCGACGCCCGAGGGCGAGCGGACGTTGTCCTCGAGCACCCGCCAGCCGCCGAACTCGTTCCGCACCAGGTCGAACCCGAGCACCGGCGCACGGACGGCGGTCGCCGGCAGCCGGGTGGCGTCCGGGTCCCAGCCCTTCGCGCCGACGAAGTGGTCCGCGTCCAGCACGCCGTCGGCCACGATCCGCCGCTCGCCGTACGCGTCACGCAGGAACAGTTCGATCGCGCGGGCACGCTGCCCCAGGCCCCGCTCGAGCTGCGACCACTCGTACGCGCTGATCGTCCGGGGCACCAGGTCGCAGCCGAACGCCTGCGCACCGCCGTCCACCACGAAGCCGACGTGGTGCTCGCGGGTCCAGGCGTCACGGGCGGTGCAGCGGTCGATCGCGGTCTCGGCGTCCCAGCCGTCGAAGAAGGCCGCCAGCTCGCGGAACGCCGGACGGGGGCGCGCCCCGGGACCGACCGCTTCGTCACCGGCACGGACGCGGTACCCGGGGATCGGGACCACCGGGTCCTCGTCGCGTCCTGACGGAAGCCCCGCGGTGTCCTCCACCACCAGGGCGACGACGTCGTCCAGCTCCCCGCGCTCGGCGTAGGCGGTGCGCTGCCGGTCGGTGGAGTTGCCGCGGGCCAGGGTCGCGTCGAGGAGTTCCGTCACCGTGCCCCAGTCGCCCAGCTCCTCGAGCTCCGGGCGCAGGCGGGACACGAGCTGGCGCACCGCGACCTCGGCGGGCAGGCGTTCGGGGTGCTGTCCGAGGCCGACCAGTTCACCGCTCAACCCGGAGCGGGCGGCCTGCCACATCGCCGCACGGTGCAGGGGTTCACTACGAGGGTGCCACTCGGCGCCGGACACGACCGACTTCTCCGCCTTGCGCACGGCGGCGCGGAAGAGTCCGGCGATGAGCACGGCGTCGTCCACCACCGGGGTCGCGTCGCAGACCCTCAGTTCGAGCGTCGGCGCGTGCGACGACGGCCGCACGTCGAAGTAGGCCATCTTCTTGTCGGCGATCACGCCCGAGGCGATCAGGTCGTCGAGCACCCGGTCGTACTCGGCGGCGTCTTCCACCGGACCGAAACTGCCGGCCGACGGCCACCGCTGCCAGATGATGCTCCGGAACGAGGCGTACCCGGTGTCCTGCCCGTTCCAGAACGGACTCGACGCGCTCAGGGCGAGCAGTGACGGGAGCACGGGTGCCACCCGCTGGGCGATGAGCACCGCCAGGTCGCGGTCACTGACCCCGACGTGCACCTGCAGGCCGCAGATGAGCTGTTCGTCGACGAGCATCCGGTACTGCTCCTGCATCCGGCCGTACCGACCGCCGGCGCTCAGCTCGAAGTCGGCGTACTCCGACCTCGGCGCGGTGCCGACGGCGGCGATCGTGACCCCGGCCGGGGCGATCGCGGCACTGAGCTCACTGCGCAGGTCGACGATCACCCGCCGCAGGTCGTCGAGGGTCCGCACCACCGGGGTGTTCGTCTCGATCGTCGTGCGCTGCAGCTCGGCGCCGAAGCGGTCGGTGGGCAGTTTGGGCAGAAGGCGCGGGGCCTTCGCGGAAAGTCGGCCGGACTCGAGGTCGATGAGGTGCAGCTCTTCCTCGGCGCCGAGCGTCAGCTCTGCACTCATGGCTGGAACCTACGCGCGGCGGCTGTGGCGCGCGCCGCGGCACACCGCCCGACTCGTGCCCGTAACACGCTCGTCCACCGGTCGTCACGTCCACGGGACTCCCGCCCGCACCGTGCGCCCGTCGCCGCCCCGTGCGACGTTCCACGCACCGTGCGCCACTACAAGCACGCACCCTGCGCCCAACCCCGCACCAGCTCACGCACCTCGCACCGTGCGACCCGCGCGGATCGCGCACCGGCCCGCGAAAGCCGCACCGTGCGGTGGACGCCCCACCCGCAGACGGGAGGCACGACGCCAGCCCGCCACGCGCCTCCCGTCCGCACCGTGCGCACCTCTTCACCCCGTGCGAGATTCCACGCACCGTGCGCCGCTACAAGCGCGCACCACGCGCGCAACCCCGCACCAGCTCACGCACCTCGCACCGTGCGGTGGACGCCCCGCACAGGCGGACGGGAGGCACGGCGCCAGCCCGCCACGCGCCTCCCGTCCGCACCGTGCGCACCTATGCACCCCGTGCGAGGTTCCACGCACCGTGCGCCGCTACAAGCGCGCACCACGCGCCCAACCCCGCACCAGCTCACGCACCTCGCACCGTGCGACCCGCGCCGGTCGCGCACCGGCCCGCGAAAGCCGCACCGTGCGGTGGACGCACCGCACAGGCGGACGGGAGGCACGACGCCAGCCCGCCACGCGCCTCCCGTCCGCACCGTGCGCACCTCTTCACCCCGTGCGAGGTTCCACGCACCGTGCGCCGCTACATGCACGCACCCTGCGGTCAACCGCGCACCAGCCGACGTACCGTGCACCGTGCGGGCGCGGACCCCTACCCCCGCGTCCGGGCCAGGCGCCGGTTGAGCGCCCCGTTCAGCAGCGCGACGAGCAGCCCCACCGCGAACACGAGCGTCCCGAAGCACAGCACCTGTGGCGGCATCCCGGCCTTCGCGGCGCCGTACACGAACAGGGGGAAGGTGACCGCGGGCCCCGCGACGAACGAGGTGATCACGTAGTCGTCGATCGACATCGCGAGCGCCAGCAACCCGGCGGCGAGCATCCCCGGCGCCAGCAGCGGCAGCGTCACGAGCCGGAAGGCCTGGAACGGCGTCGCCCCGAGGTCGCTCGCGGCCTCCTCGAGCACCCGCGACGTGCCGGAGATCCGGGCCCGGAGCACCACCACGACGTACGCGACGTCGAACGCCACGTGCGTGATGAGCACGGTCAGGAACCCGGTGCCGAGTCCCACCGACAAGAAGAAGGAGAGCGACGCCGATCCGACCACGATGGACGGCGCCGCGATGTCCGCGAACACGACGGCGTTCACGGCACCACGGCCGGGGAACCGGTACCGCTCGAGCGCCAGGGCCAGCGGCAGCCCGATCGCGACCGAGATGATCGCGGCGAGGAACGCGACGACGACCGAGGTGACGAACGCGGCTCCGAGCCCGGACACGTTGACCAGGTTCGCGTACCAGTAGGTCGTGAAGCCGTTCCACGCGAACGACAGCCGGTTCGTCGGGGCGTCGTTGAACGAGTACACGATCATGTAGACGATCGGCACGAGGGTGATCGCGATGGTGACCCAGTACACGATCGCGAGCCAGGGACCGCGGCGGTTCACACCGTGGCGGCTCGGACCGCGGGCGATCCCACCGGTGGCCGGGGCGGCGGACGGACGGGTCGGTGCGACGGCGGTCATACGAGGTCCTCGAGGTCGTCGGTGCCGGAGACGCGGGCGTAGATGAACAGGATGATGCCGAGCACGACCATGAGCACGGTCGACAGTGCCGCGGCGACGTTGTACTGCTGGTTGCCGGAGTAGGCGTCCTGGATCGCCTGGCCGATCGTGTACGTGTTCGTGCCGCCCAGCAGGGCCGAGTTCACCGGGTCGCCGACGCTGTCGATGAAGACGAGCAGGACCCCGGCGAAGATGCCCGACCGGGACAGCGGCAAGGTGGTGTGCCAGAACGCCCGGAACTTGCCGGCGTACAGGTCGTTCGCGGCCTCGCCGAGTCGTGGGTCGATGCGCTCGAGGGCGGCGTAGATCGGCAGGACCATGAACGCCAGGTCGTTGTAGGCGTCGCCGAAGATCACCGCGCCGCCGGTGCCGAGGATGTGGAAGTCCTTGCCGGCCAGGCCGATCGCCTGCAGGAACGTGACGACCGGCCCCTGCGACGCGAGCACGAACGCCCACATGTCGGTGCGGATGATGAACGACACCAGGAAGCTCACGAACACGAGCATGAGCAACGGGTTCTTCCACCGCGGGGACACACGGAACGCGATGAAGTAGGCCACCGGGTACCCCACGATGATGGTCACGACCGTGGCAGCGGCGCCGTACCAGAGGGATCGGAGGAGGAACGTCAGGTACGGCACCTGCGGGTCGACGAACAGGGACCCGTAGATCCCCCAGTTCCACGTGAAGGTGTAGCCGTCGTCCGGGTTGCCCGACATGAGCGAGACGATGAGCCCCGAGACGAGCGGGATGACGAAGAACACGCAGAGGTACGCGGTGCCCACGAGCGCGAGCAGGAACGGTGTGCTGCGACGCCGCCCCCGACGGACGGGCGCCGGACCGGCGCCCGGTGTCGGTGCGGCATCCGGCCCGGTGACCCCGACCGCCGTCACGACTGCACCACCGCGTTGAAGATGCCGTTCCACTCCGAGTACTCGTCGTAGTTCTCGAACACCCGGAACTCGTGCGACCGGTCCAGCACGTCGGAGTCCGGGAACACCAGCGGACTGTCCGCCACCGTCGCGTCGTCGAGCTCGTCGCGGACGTAGGCCTCGGCGCCGGGGACCGGGCAGACGTAGTTGACCCAGTCCTCGACGATGCCCGCGATCTTCGGCGTGTAGTAGAAGTCCATCCACTCGAGGGCGGCCACCGGGTTCGCCGCCTGCCGGGGGATCATGAGGTTGTCGTGCCACATCATCTGGCCCTCCTCCGGCGTGACGAACTGCAGGTCCTCGAACCCGGACTGCTGCGCCTGGAAGACGTCGCCCGACCAGGCCTGCGTGATCCAGGTGTCGCCGTTCTCGAGCTTGTTGATGTAGCTCTGGTCGTAGAAGCCGGTCACGCTCGGGCGCAGTTTCCGCAACCAGGCCTGCGCTTTCCGCCAGTCCGCCGGGGTCGACGTCTCCGGGGCGATGCCGTTCGCGAGGAGTCCGAGGGAACCGAGCTCGGTGTTGTCGCTCATCAGCCCGACACGGCCCGCGAACGCCGGGTCGAGCAGGTCCTGGAACGACGTGATCTCGCGGTCGATGTACTTCGGGTTGTAGGCGATCCCGGTGAACCCCGTCTGCCAGACGACGGAGTGCTTGTTGCCGGGGTCGTACGTCGGGTCCTTCACCGAGTCGCCCGCGTTCGCCGCGAAGTTCGGCAGGCGCGAGTGGTCGAGCTCGCACACGAACCCGTTCTTGATCATCTGGGTCAGCTCGAACCCGTTGGTCATCACGATGAGGTCGTAGCCGGTGGCTCCCTGCGCCCGCAGGATCGGCGACACGGTCGCGTAGAACGTCGCGTTGTCCTGGATCACCGCCTGGTAGTCGACGCTGATGCCGGTGGCCTGCTGGAACAGCGCGAGCGACTCCGACTTGCCGTGGTCGGAGTCGATGTAGAGCGGCCAGTTCGCGAAGTTGAGCTGCTTCGTCGCCTCGGCGTCCTTCCAGAACGCGGTCCAGTCGACGGCGTTCTCGGCGCCCGACGCTGCCGAACCCTTGATGCTGCAGCCCGCGAGCAGCGCCGCGAGTGCGGCGGCCCCGCCGCCGGCCAGCAGGCCGCGCCGGCTGACGCGCGCGGACGTCAGTCCGCGGAACAGGTCCGGGCCGGCTCCCCCGCCGGTCACGCGAGCGATCCTGCCGTGGCGGGTGCGGACTGGAGGCCCGTGGCGGCGTGGGTGGTGACGGTCGCGTCGGACGCGGGGTGCGCCTCCAGGCCGAACCCGTGGTCGACGCCCCACGTGAGCCAGACCTCGGTGCCGGTCGCGATCCGCGGCCCGCCCTTCGAGTTCTGCGCGAAGACGGAGACGCGGCCGGCGCCGGGGACGTCCACCAGGTACTGCGTGCTGACGCCGGAGAACGAGACGTCGACCACGCGGCCGGGGCCGAGGATGTTCCGGCCGGGTTCGGGCGTGGGCTCCGAGGTGCGGATCTTGAGCTTCTCCGGGCGGATGCCGACGACGACGCTGCCCGAGGTGGCGACGGCGCGGTCGGCGGGGACGGCGATGGTGCCGGCCGGGGTCGCGACCACGAGCAGCGGGCCGTCGGTGCCGCGGACCTCGCCCTCGAGCAGGTTCGACTGGCCGAGGAAGTTCGCGACGAACGCGGTGCGGGGCAGCTCGTACAGGTCCTGCGGGCTGCCCATCTGCTCGATCCGGCCGCCGTTCATGACGGCGACCGTGTCGGCCATCGTCATCGCTTCTTCCTGGTCGTGGGTGACGTGCAGGAAGGTGAGCCCGACCTCGGCCTGGATCGTCTTGAGCTCGAGCTGCATCTGGTGCCGGAGCTTCAGGTCCAGCGCACCGAGCGGCTCGTCGAGCAGCAGGAGTGCCGGCCGGTTCACGATCGCGCGGGCCAGGGCGACGCGCTGCTGCATGCCGCCGGACAGGGAGGCGGGGCGCTTGTCGGCCGAGGCGTCGAGCTCGACCAGGTGCAGGGCCTCGCGTGCCTTCGTCATCGGGTCCGGGATCCGTCGCCGCTTCAGGCCGAACGCGACGTTGTCGAGCACGCTCATGTGCGGGAACAGCGCGTAGTTCTGGAACACCGTGTTGACCGGCCGCTGGTACGGCTTCGTGTCGGTGACGTCCTCGCCGCCGATCGTGATCGTGCCGCTCGTGGGCTCCTCGAGCCCTGCGACGAGCCGCAGCGTCGTGGTCTTGCCGCAGCCCGAGGGGCCGAGCAGGGCGAAGAAGGACCCCGCCGGCACCGTCAGGTCCAGCGCGTCGACGGCGGTGTGCCCGGGGAACGACTTGGTGATCTGCTCGAGCCGGAGATCGGCTCCGGATTCGGCGAACGTGCCGGTCATTGCCATGGTGCCTCCTGCTGCTTCGGACGGGTCGGGTCAGCCGATGTAGGACATGACGTGCTTGATGCGGGTGTAGTCGTCGAACCCGTACTGGGACAGGTCCTTGCCGTAGCCGGAGTGCTTGAAGCCGCCGTGCGGCATCTCGGCGACGATCGGGATGTGGGTGTTGATCCACACGCACCCGGAGTCCAGGTCGCGGGCGAAGCGCATCGCCCGGGAGTGGTCGGTCGTCCACACCGAGCTCGCGAGCCCGTACTCGACGTCGTTCGCCCACGTGAGCGCCTGCTGTTCGGTCGAGAACCGCTGCACGGTCTGGACGGGGCCGAACACCTCCTGCTGCACGATGCGGTCGTCCTGGCGCAGGCCGGACACGATCGTTGCCTGATGGAAGTAGCCGACGTCGCCCTGCCGCCCGCCGCCGAGCTCGATCGTGGCGTGGTCGGGGAGCGTGTCGAGGAACGACCGGACCTGGGCGAGCTGGTTCGCGTTGTTGACGGGCCCGTAGTAACCGTCTGACCCGGTTCGCGCGTTGTGCCGTGCTTCTTCTGCGAGCGCCGCCACGAACTCGTCGTGGATGCCGTCCTGCACGAGCAACCGAGTGGCGGCGGTGCAGTCCTGTCCGGCGTTGAAGAACCCGGCGGCGACGATGCCGGCGACGGCGGCCGGGATGTCGGCGTCGTCGAACACGATCACCGGGGCCTTGCCGCCGAGTTCCAGGTGGGTGCGCTTGAGGTCACCGGCGGCGGCACGGGCGACCTCCGTGCCGGCACGGACGGAGCCGGTGATGGACACGAGCTGCGGGGTGGGGTGGTCGATCATCGCGGCGCCGGTGGTGCGGTCCCCGACGACGACGTTGAGCACGCCCGGCGGCAGGAACTCGGCGGCCACCTCGGCGAGCAGCAGGGTGGACAGCGGAGTGGTGTCGCTCGGCTTGAGCACGGTGGTGTTCCCCGCGGCGAGCGCCGGGGCGAACTTCCACACCGCCATGTTGAGCGGGTAGTTCCACGGGGTGACCTGGGCCACGACGCCGATGGGCTCGCGCCGGACGAACGAGGTGTGGTCGGCCATGTACTCGCCGGCGCTGCGACCCTCGAGGTTCCGGGCGGCTCCGGCGAAGAAGCGGATCTGGTCGACGGACAGCAGGATCTCGTCCTCGACCAGGGAGGCTCGGGGCTTGCCGGTGTCGAGTGACTCGAGGTCCGCGAACTCCTGCGCCCGCTGCTCCACGGCGTCCGCGATCCGGAACAGTGCGAGCTGCCGTTCGCCGGGGGTCGTGCGCCGCCAGGTCGCGAACGCGGCGCTCGCGCTCGTGAACGCGGCGTCGACGTCGGCAGCGGTGGACACGGGCGACGTGCCGTAGACCTGCTCGGTGGTGGGGTCGACCAGGTCGAACCGGGTGTCCGCGCTCGACTCGACAGCAGCGCCACCGACGAAGTTGCGCACCTCGTGCGTCGTGGTCACCGGTTCCGTCGTGTCCAACATGGCGGTGATCCTGACACGGATTCCGGCGGTGCGGAAGACGGATTCGGAGGTTGTGGAGAACCGTAACAACGGAAATCGTCGCGAAACACGGTGTTCACAACGGAATCCCTTGCGCGGTCCGGACCTCGCTGCCATGCTGTCCGGCATGGCGGCAGCACCACGACGTCCGGGACCGATCGACGACACCTCGAAGCGGATCATCGAACAACTCCAGGCGGACGGCCGCCGTCCGTACGGCGAGATCGGCAAGGCCGTCGGTCTCAGCGAGGCGGCGGTCCGGCAGCGCGTCCAGAAGCTCACCGAGACCGGCGTCATGCAGATCGTCGCGGTCACCGACCCGATGCAACTGGGCTTCCACCGCCAGGCGATGATCGGCATCCGGGTCAGCGGCGACACCCGAACAGTCGCCGATGCCCTCGAACAGCTGCCGGCGGTCGACTACCTCGTCATGACCGCCGGCAGCTTCGACCTGATGGTCGAGGTCGTCTGCGAGGACGACGACGACCTGATCGAACTGCTCAACGGCACGATCCGGGCCATCCCGGGCGTCGCCGGCACCGAGACCTTCGTCTACCTGCAACTCCGCAAACAGCTCTACGACTGGGGAACGCGATGACCATCTCCGAAACGACCAGCGGCCAGGCCACCGGCCAGTCCACCCGCCTCGGGTCCTACGACCCGTTCGCCCCGGTCGACGACGCCGACCTGCAGCGGAAGTCCCGGGACCACCTGTGGATGCACTTCGCCCGGCACGGAGCGAACCAGGCCGGTGCCGACGTGCCGATCATGGTCCGGGGCGAGGGCCACCACGTCTACGACAGCCACGGCAAGGGCTACATCGACGGGCTCTCCGGCCTGTTCGTCGTCGCCGCCGGCCACGGCAGGAAGCGCCTGGCCGAGATGGCCGCGAAGCAGGCGGAGACGCTGAGCTTCTTCCCGATCTGGTCCTACGCGCACCCGGCGGCCATCGAGCTCGCCGACCGCCTGGCCGAGCACGCCCCCGGCGACCTCAACAAGGTCTTCTACTCGACGGGCGGCGGCGAGGCGGTGGAGACCGCCTTCAAGCTCGCGAAGTACTACTGGAAACTCCAGGGCAAGCCGATGAAGCACAAGGTGATCTCCCGAGCAGTCGCCTACCACGGCACCCCGCAGGGCGCCCTGGCGATCACCGGCATCCCGGCGATGAAGGAGATGTTCGAGCCCCTGACGCCCGGTGGCTTCCGGGTGCCGAACACGAACTACTACCGTGCCGAGGAGATGGGCTTCCCGGGTGGCACCGAGGAGCAGTTCGGCTTCTGGGCGGCCGAGCGCATCCGCGAGATGATCGAGTTCGAGGGCCCCGACACCGTCGCAGCGGTGTTCCTCGAGCCGGTGCAGAACTCCGGCGGCTGCTTCACCCCGCCGCCCGGGTACTTCCAGCGGGTGCGCGAGATCTGTGACGAGTACGACGTGCTGCTCGTGTCGGACGAGGTCATCTGCGCCTTCGGCCGCA
Organism: Curtobacterium sp. JUb34; assembly: GCF_003755065.1. Classification (NCBI taxonomy): domain Bacteria; kingdom Bacillati; phylum Actinomycetota; class Actinomycetes; order Micrococcales; family Microbacteriaceae; genus Curtobacterium; species Curtobacterium sp. JUb34. The sequence goes on from NZ_RJVH01000001.1 coordinate 727,231, forward strand.
TCGGCACCATGTTCGCCTGCGACACCTACGACTTCGTGCCGGACATGATCACGTGCGCCAAGGCGATGACCTCGGGGTACTCCCCCATCGGCGCGACGATCATCAGCGACAAGCTCTTCGAGCCGTTCTCCAAGGGCGACACGACCTTCTACCACGGGTACACGTTCGGCGGGCACCCGGTGTCGGCCGCCGTCGCCATGGAGAACCTCGACATCTTCGAGGAAGAGGGCCTGCTCGCGAACGTGCGACAGAACGCCCCGCTGTTCAAGGCCGAACTCGACACCCTGAAGGACCTGCCGATCGTCGGGGATGTCCGCGGCGACGGCTACTTCTACGGCATCGAACTCGTCAAGGACAAGGCCACCAAGACGACCTTCGACGACGACGAGTCCGAGCGGCTGCTGCGCGGGTTCCTGTCGAAGGCGCTGTTCGACGCGGGGCTGTACTGCCGAGCCGACGACCGTGGCGACCCGGTCGTGCAGCTCGCACCGCCGCTGACCATCGGGCAGCCGGAGTTCCGCGAGATCACCTCGATCCTGCGGAGCGTCCTGTCCGAGGCCTCGTCGAAGATCTGACCGTGAGCGGCTACCGGGGCGTCTCGTTCTGGCTCGACCAGCTCGCGTCCATCGGACGCGACGACCTGGCGCCCCGGCCGCCGCTCGACGGCGACACGACCGCGGACGTCGCGATCGTCGGCGGTGGACTGACGGGTCTCTGGACCGCCTGGTACCTGCACCAGGCCGACCCGGGCCTCCAGATCGTCGTCCTGGAACGCGAGATCGCCGGGTTCGGCGCCTCCGGACGCAACGGCGGCTGGTGCTCGGCGCTGTTCCCGCGGTCCGCCGAGTCCGTCGCGCGTGAGCACGGCCGCGACGCGGCACTCGCGCTGCGCGCAGCGATGCGCGACACCGTCGACGAGGTCGGACGTGCAGCCTCCGAAGCCGGGGTCGACTGCGACTACGTGAAGGGCGGCACCGTCCTGTACGCACGCTCCGCCGTGCAGGAGCGCGCGGCGCACGACGAGGTCGCCGCGTCGGCCGAGTGGGGCGACGACATGACGTGGCGCGCGGCCCGACCCGGCGACGCCGCCGGATCGGCGGGGGTCGCGTGGACCCCGGATTGCGCGCGGGTGCAGCCGGCCGCGCTGGTGCGTGGCCTGGCGGCCGCCCTGGAGGCCCGGGGCGTCCGGATCGCGGAGCACACGCCCGCCTCGTCCTGGGATCGCGGGCGTGTGGTCACGTCGCGTGGCACCGTGACGGCCGGTGCCGTGGTGATCGCGGTCGAGGGGTACGGCTCGCAGCTGGAGCAGACGAAGCGGCGGATCCTGCCGCTGTACTCGCTCATGATCGCGACGGCACCGCTGCCCGCGGCGGTGTGGGACCGCATCGGGCTCGAGCACGGGCAGACGTTCTCCGACTACCGCCACCTGCTCGTGTACGGGCAGCGCACGGCGGACGACCGACTGGCGTTCGGCGGGCGCGGAGCCCGCTACCACTGGGGGTCGGCGATCACCCCCGGCTACGACCGGGTGCCGCGGGTCTTCGAGCACCTGCGGCGGTCCCTGGTGGAGCTGTTCCCCGCCGTCGCCGACGCACCGATCACCCACACGTGGGGCGGCCCGCTCGGGGTGCCGCGCGATTGGTGCGCGTCCGTGACCTGGGACGGGCACGTCGGCACCGCCGGCGGCTACGTCGGCGACGGACTGTCGACGACGAACCTGGCCGGGCGGACGCTCGCCGACCTCGTGCGGGGTGTGTCCTCGCCGCTGACCGCGCTGCCGTGGGTGAACCACCGGTCGCCCGACTGGGAGCCGGAGCCCCTGCGGTTCCTCGGGGCGAACGCCGGGCTCGTGGCAACCGACCTGGCCGACCGCGAAGAGGCCCTGACGGGGCGGCCGAGCCTCGCCGCCCGCCTGATGGCACCGCTGACCGGGGGCCACTGATGGACGCCGACGTGGTGGTCGTGGGGGCCGGCGTCTCCGGGCTCGCCGCGGCCCGGGCGCTCGCGCTCGACGGCCAGCGCGTGGTCGTGCTCGAGGCCCGCGACCGGATCGGCGGGCGCACCTGGACCGATGACGAGATCGGGGTGCCGGTCGACCTCGGCGCCTCGTGGATCCACGGCGTCGACGGCAACCCGCTCTGGGCCCTGGCGCCCCGGTTCGGCATCGAGACCGTCGAGTTCACCGTCGGGAGCTTCCAGTTCGACGGCCGGCCGATCGCGTGGCACGGCCCCTCCGGCGCGCCGCTGTCCGAGGCCTCGACCTCGGCGTTCGTCGCGGACCTGCACACCGTCGACGCCGCCCTGGACGCCGTCGTCGCACACGCACCGCCGCCCTCGACCTATGCGGCCGCCGTCGACACCGTGCTGCGGTCCCTGCGGTGGCAGGGCGACCGGGCCGCGCGGGTCCGCGAGTACATGGCGCACCGCTCCGAGGACCTCTGCGGCGCACCCGTGACCGTCCTCGACGCCCGTGGCCTCGAAGAAGAACACGTCCCCGGTGACGAGGTGGTGTTCCCCGGTGGCTACGCCCAGTACGCCGCGGCCCTGGCCGACGGACTCGACGTCCGGCTGTCCGCGGTGGTGCGGTCGGTGACGCAGTCCACGACGGGCGTCGTGGTCGGGCTGGCGGACGGTTCGACGGTCACGGCGGACGACGTCGTCGTGACCGTCCCGCTCGGAGTGCTGCAGGCCGGTGACGTGACCTTCGACCCACCACTGTCCGAGACGGTCACCGGTGCGATGGGCCGGCTCGGGATGGGGGTCTACGACAAGGTGTTCCTGCGGTTCCCGGAACGGTTCTGGGGTGATTCGTGGGTGGTCCGCCAGCAGGGACCTGCCGGTGTCGACTGGCACTCCTGGTACGACATGTCCCGCGTGACCGGAGCGCCCGTGCTGGCCGCCCTGGTCGGTGGGACCGGGGCCCGGCGCCTTGAGACCCTGCCCGACGCGATGATCGTGGACGAGGGCATCGGCGGCCTGCGGCGGATGTTCGGCCCCTCGGTCCCCGAACCCGAGGCGTTCCGGATCACCCGGTGGGCCGACGACCCGTTCGCCCGCGGCTCCTACTCGTACCTGCACGTCGGGGCGTCGCCGGACGACCACGACCGGCTCGGTGCGCCGTCCGGCCGGGTGCAGCTCGCCGGCGAGGCCACGTGGGGCGACGACCCGGCCACCGTGCACGGCGCGCTGCTGTCCGGACTGCGGGCGGCCGGGCGCTTGCTCGGCACCGAGGTCGAGCCGCTCTCGCTCGCGACGCCCGTCCCCCGCTGAACCTCAGTCGAACGCCGGGGTGTCGACCGAGCACGTCACGGGCTGCCCAGCGGCCGCGGTCTCGGTGGCGATCTCGCGCTTGCCGTCGAGCAGGATCCGGCACGTGGCCGTCGCACCCCGCGGCGGGGTCGCCCGGACCGAGGCGCGCTGTTCGGCGAGGACGATCGCCTCGTGCTCCCATGCCGAGCCGCTCGTCGTCGCGGTACTCGTCTCCTGCGCCCCGAGCCGGTGCACCTCCGGGGCGTCACCGCGCTTCTCGGCACCCTCGACGCGCACGTCGGTCAGTTCCGACCCGGCCGGCCCGTCGACCTGCACCTGGTACGTGACCGCCCAGGCGTCGCCGGTCTGCTGCAGGATGAAGGAGCAGCCGGTCGCGGTGAGGGCCAGGCCCCCGGCCAGGACGGCTGCTGCCAGGAGACGGACGGGGCGGTGGATGCGTTCGGTCATGGCTCCAGCCTCGACCGGTGGCGATCCGGTGTCGTCCGCCGCTCGGTTCGCCGTCGTGCACCTCCGGGGCGACCCCACGTCCGTCGAGCGGTGGACACGACGGACCGACGCGCCGCGGCGGGTCACCTCCGCACACAGCCGGTGCGCGACACTCACACCGTGACCCCGACCAGGACCCGCCACCGCCACGAACACCGCGCGCCGGTGGCGATCGCCGTCCTGGTCAACCTCGGGCTCAGCCTGCTCCTGCCGAGCGAGGTGCTGTTCTTCCCGTCGTGGGTGGTCCCGGTGCTCGGCGTCCTGCTGCTGATCCCGCTCGTCGTCTTCAACCCGCGACGACTGACCCGCGAGACGACCTGGTCGCGGTGGGTGTCCTTCTCGTTGGCGATCCTGCTGACCGTCGCGAACCAGCTGACCGTGGTCCGGACGATCGAGGTGCTCCTCGGTGGCCAGGCCGACGGCGGCGCGGTGCTGCTCACCGCCCTGCAGGTGTGGGTGAGCACGATCATCGCGTTCGGGCTCGTGTACTGGGAGCTCGACCGGGGCGGGCCGGTGGCTCGTCGTCGTCCCGAGCTGTGGACGAGTGACGAGGCCGACTTCCAGTTCCCCCAGGAGACCGACCCGAAGACCGCCACGTGGCGTCCGGTGTACCTCGACTACCTCTACGTCGCGATGACGAACATGGTGGCGTTCAGCCCGACCGACACCATGCCGATGACCGTGCGCGCGAAGATGATCATGGCCTACCAGGCACTCGGCGGGTTCATCCTGCTGGCCCTGGTCATCTCGCGCGCGGTCAACATCATCAGCTGAGGTCGCTCAGGAGCCGTGTGCCTCCTCCGACACCGGCTGCCACTCGCGCCAGGTCGCCAGGCGGGACTCGTAGTCCTTCTCGGCGATGCCGAGCGGCGCCTTGCCGAAGAAGACGCGCAGGGGCGGCTGCTCGGCGTCGACGACCTTCAGGATCGCCGATCGGGTCGCCTCGGGCTTGCCGGGGTCAGCGGCCGACGGGCGCTTCGACGCAGCCTCGCGGACGCCGGCGTACGCGGCGATCTCGTCGCTCTTCTTCGACGACGGTCCGGACCAGTCGGTCGAGAAGCCGCCCGGCTCGATGAGCGTCACGTGGATGCCGAAGCCAGCGACCTCCTGCGACAGGGACTGCGACAGCCCCTCGAGCGCCCACTTCGACGCGTGGTAGGCGCCGACCGTCGGGAACGCGCTGATCCCGCCGATACTCGACACCTGGATGACGTGCCCGGAGCCCTGCTCCCGCATGATCGGCAGCGCGGCCTGGGTCACCCAGAGCGCTCCGAACAGGTTCGTCTCGAGCTGGGCGCGGACCTCGTCCTCGGTGAGTTCCTCGACCATGCCGAAGTGGCCGTAGCCGGCGTTGTTCACGACGACGTCGAGCGAGCCGAAGTGCTCAGCCGCGCGCTGCACGGCCGCGAAGTCCGCGGCACGGTCGGTCACGTCGAGCTGCAGTCCGAGGAACGTGTCCGGGTACTGGTCGACGAGTGCTTGCACGTCGTCGGTGTCGCGGGCCGTGCCGGCGACGGAGTCTCCACGTTCGAGCGCGGCTTCCGCCCACTCGCGGCCGAAGCCCTTCGACGCTCCGGTGATGAACCAGGTCTTGCTCATGCTGTCTCCTCCTGAGATCTGACGCGATCAGGCAACGCTCCCCGCTTCCGTGGCACCTGGAGGTCCGGGTGACGGACGCGGCAAGCGGACACCGGCGCACCGTGCTCAGGGCCGCGGTGCCGCGAACTCCAGGTTGACGTCGTCGGGGTCCTGCACGGACAGGATCACCAGACCGAACGGCGGCAGGTCGGTGACGTCGCCGTGCGCGATGCCCGCCGCGTCCAGCCGCGCGACGGCGGCATGCAGGTCGTCGACGGAACCGACGCGGAAGGACACGTGGTCGATGCCGACCCGGTCAGGATCGAACCGGTCGCCGGCAGGTGCGACCGGTCGCAGGCCGAGGGTCTGCCCGCCGAACGTGAACGAGCACCCGCCGTAGGTCCGCCACGGGTCGTCGTGGATCGTCGGGTCGTCGATCTGGTCGCTGAAGTCACTGCCGGGCGACATGCCGAACAACTGCTCGTAGAAGGCCTTGCTGCGGCGGATGTCGGTGACCGTGAGGCGCACGTGCGAGAAGCCGAGCGGCGTGACGATGGGTTCGCTCATCGCCCCACCCAACTCTCGAAGCTTCCGTGCCCCGGGTCCGCCACCGGACGAACAGAAAACCCCCCGCTGAGCGGGGGGGGTTTTCGAGGTAAGCACGTCAGTCCAAGCCTGACGCTCGTGACCTCGACGCTATGACTTCAGCGGCACGCAGTCAACCGAGCTCCTTCAATCGATTGATGATCGGCGCGGGGCTCGCTCCCGGCGCGTCCCCCGGCCAGCGAGAACGACGACACCCGTCACGCACACGACCACGCCACCCAGCAACCAGTCCCGAACCGACGTCAATCCGGCGTTGGCTGCAACGGTACCGACCATCACGATCGCGAGCAGCGGGAAACACAGGCCGACAAATCTCGGCAGGTACTTTCCTGCCAACCAAGCCATCCCGAAGAATGCCGCGACCGCTGCCGCGATGAAGAAATCGATCATGTTCCTGGCCTTTCTGTGGTGGATGACCGCGGAGAACCGATCGTTCGGCGCAACCGAAGGCTTGTGCGAAGGTCGACCGGCCACACCGTGAGGCGCGCGACATGACGGCCTCGAACGTTGAAGACTTGGACTCCCGCGTGACGGAACACCCCACTCCAACGGGAGAAGTCAATGGCTTCCTCGGGGATCAGCCACACGGATCGGAACGCGACCCCTCGACGCGCTACGAGCCATCGCACGCCGCGCTGATTCGTGGCGACGTCGATCCTTCCGAACCGAGAATCCGCATAACGCCAGATCAGCAGGTACGCCGCTGTCAGTGCGAGGGCTGGTCCGAGGCCGACCGCGACCCAGGACACGACGGTCAACCCGGCGAGGACTCCAGCGCTGCCTCCCGCCATCAACCAGCCATGTTGTGGGCGTCCCAGGGACGAAAACCCGGCGGGATCCACGTCGGTGAGGGCGTGGAGCATGTGCAGTCCGTTCGAAACACTCGTCAACGGGAGCAGCCTGCCCTCTGTTATCTGACCGCCGTCACCACGGATCATCGCGCGGAGCGACGCGCGGCGCAGCGGGATGAGGAGGAGAGGACGGCGGAGTGCGTAGGCCGACACCGCGCTGGCGGCGACCACCCGATGCTCTCGTTGCGCCAAGCCAGCTTGGAAGACGAGCTCCCCCGAGCTCCCGAGCGCTACGACGAAACGACGGTACTTCAGCCACGCGAAGAGCGATCCGTACGCAATGCTGCACACAGCAGAAGCGGTCAGGATGACGGCGAGCCACCACCCCCCGATCCCTCGAAGGTCGTTGAACGTCGGAAGGATTCCTCGTGCCGACCCGAGGAACGATGCCAATTCGGCGACCAGCGAGTAGAGACTCGGGATGAACCACAGGAACGCCCCCGATGCCACACCGATGAGGACGAAGTCCCACCCCCGCAGGACGGGTGAGATCACCGACTGGGCTTCGGCCCCGCGATGCGGCTGATCCGGCTGAGGTTTGCGCCGGACCGGCGATGCTCCTGGCGCCGACCGCGACGCCCGATGGTGAAGGCGTTGTATCCTCGCCGCTTCACGCTCGCTGATGCTGGGGATTACCTCTCCGGCACCATCGGAAGCATTGACCGAGATCCGCACGTCCGAGACGCGAAGGAGACGTTGCGCCAGCGACTGACTCTGCGACACGGACGAAACAGATCGCCAGGGAAGCAGCTTGTCCTGTCGTCCGACGACACCCTCGCTGATCCTGACGCCAGAGACATCCGCTGCGTAACGAAGTGAGATCCAGTCGTGGAAGACGACGACCAACCTGGTGTAGGAGTAGTAGGCACCGAGGATGAGAACGGGCATGCGCCAGCCGTCCGGCGCGAGGGCGAAGATCGTCACGAGGAAACCGAGAACGATCCAGCCGGAGCGAATGGCGGCGAGGCCACGGACGATCAACAGCCGAGCGTGCGGGCGCCGGAGCCTCTGCCGATCAGGCACTTCTGGCCAGACTCGCTGCGATGATGACATGGACGTCCTGTGGCGACATCGGAAGAAGCGTGACCTCCTTCGCCGGTGTGAAGATGACACACCTTGCCAACCCGAGCCTGTGCAGCAGCGGACCAGTCTGCTGACGGATGACCACGACCTTCGGCCAAGGAACGTGCTCCACAGATCGCCACAACGCGCCGCGATGGATCACGAGTCCGGTGGGTGCCAGCTCGACCCGGAACTGACGAACGCCCGCCGGTGCGATGACCGCCGACTCGATGGCCGCACTCAACCCGGCCAACACCGCGCCCACGCGACAGTAGAGCGTCCACTCCGGAGGAAGAAGAAGAGAGAGGAGCACAGCAGCCGATGCGACCAGCACAGCCCCGCCGCACGCTTCGACGCGGGCCACGATCACTGCGCGCGCTGCGGCTCCGATCGAGACCCGACCCATCACCGCGTCTCGTGGATCATCGGACCGCGGTGACCGCGTCACGGTACTGCTCCTCGAGACTCTGGACGTCGACTGCGAGGTGCGTCAGGACCGCCCCGACGTCTCGGGCGAGACAGAACACTTGGGCAGCGTCGAGTCCGTCGACCGTCAGCATGCCGCCATCATCCTCGCGGACCGTCGCCGATACCTCCTCGAGCGCCGCGCACAGCTCGCGCTGCCCTGCCACGGCATGGACACGGACGGTTCGCTCGAGCACTGTGCGGTCTCGCTCCAGCTCGGACACCGAGCCCTCTGCCAGGAGCAGCACTCGGGTAGCAATCCGTTCCATCTCAGCCATGAGGTGAGAGGAGAGCAAGACTGCCCCGCCGTTGCTCGTGAACTCGCGGATGAGGTTTCGCATCCACAAGACGCCGTCAGGGTCGAGCCCGTTGAGTGGCTCGTCGAGAATGAGCGCATCAGGTGATTCGACGAGCGCGAGCGCGAGCGCGAGCCGTTGACGCATCCCGAGCGAGAGGTGCTTCACGCGTCGACGCGCGGCATCGCCGAGGCCGACCTCGACCAACCGAGTTCGGACATCTGATCGAACTGCACGACCGTTCGCGTTGATGAGCGCGATGGCCAGGTGCTGCTGGCAGGTGAGTCGAACGTCCAGCCACCCTGGGTCGAGAAGTGCGCCGACCCGAAGATCCGAGCGTCGCTGACCGGGCTCCGTCGAGACCTGACCCGCAGCCGGCGCGTCGATCCCCGTGACGATCCGCAGCAGTGTGCTCTTCCCAGAACCGTTCGCGCCGAGGAGGCCGAGGACTTCGCCTCGACGGAGTTCGAGGTCGACGCCCGTCAGCACGTCACGGCTCCCGAAGCGCTGACGAATCCCGATCAGCTCGATCATCGCGGTCATCGCGGTCATCGGATCCTCCATCGGCGCAGCGAAACGAAGCCGACAGCCAGGAGAACGCCGTCCATCAGGCAGAACCTCGCCGCGGCCCCGATCTGAGTGGCTGGGTCGAGCATTGCGGCCGTCAGGGTGACCGGGGCGATCTGAAGGAGTGGACCGCTGATACTCGGTACCCATATGCCCGCGATCGCGACGACGAGCGGAAGCGCCCAGATGAACGCGAGGTACACGAACACCGTCCCGACGACGGACCGTACGATCATCCCGATCGCAGCACCCAGCAGTGCGAAGAAGGCGTGCAACGCGGGCACCGCGAGCCAGTAGGCGATCGCGACTCGGTCAACGCCTGCTCCGCGATGCACGGCGAACGGCGCGATCAGCAGCATCGCGCCGACGCCGGTGATGACCGCGGTCGAGACGAGCACGCTGATCTTCGCGCAGAACACCAGTACTCGGCCCTTGACCTGGAGGAGCGTGAGCGCGAACTGTCGGGACGACAGATCGGCAGATGCGAACAACGCAGCGCCGAGGCCGACGAAGAAGGGGCTGATGTCACCGCCAGCAGCCACGGCGTTGAGGATCTGTTCATCAGGAGCCCCGAGTCCGAGGGCGAACAAGCGGCCAACGCCGAGGGCGATGGCGCCGGCCGAAGCTACGGCGAGTAGGACGCCTTGCACACGCAGACTCACGAAACGGCAGAATTCTGCCCGCCAAGCGCGCGCCCACCGGCCCCGCCGGCGAACAACCGCCGACGTCTCCGTCATGATCCGCCTCGGGATCGCTGGAAAGGTCTCCATGCGCGGACCTCGACGACAGACGCCTCCATTGCACTCAACCTGTCCCTGAACATGAGCATCGCAGCGCCCCCTCTCGCCGGAAGATTAACTGATCCAGACGGCATCATTTCACTCGCACCTGTTTTGTAATTTTACATTTGACAGGTGGCGACCAGGGCTGCAAGGTTGTCCTCGCCGCGCCGAAGCGGCCGGACTGCCGAGTGCACGCGGGGGGCCGTTCAATGCCGATCAATATGTGAAGGGGGCGCAGCAATGGCTGTGTTCGCACGAATCCTCCAGCTCCTCGCCAAGTACGGAGCTCGCGCCGTCAACTGGGCGAAAGCCAACATCCAGCGGGTTCTCAACTGGATCAACGCCGGGCAGGCGATCGACTGGATCGTCTCGAAGATCAAGCAGATCCTCGGCATCCGCTAGTGACCGACTCCAGCTTGGAGTAACAGCGGAGCCCACCATTGCTGCTGGCAGTGGTGGGCTCCGTCGTTGGACCTTGCGCTCGTTGACCATGCGATCAACAATGGCGGGATGGACGTCGTCATCGCTCCCCCGCACCCGTCTCCGCTGCACCAGGACACCGGCGCCCCCCGCCGCACGACCCGCGTCGCCCTCGTGCAGACGCACTGGCTCGAGGACCCCGCTGCCCACCGCGCACAGCTCGCCGACGGCATCGCCACCGCTGCCGCCACCGGCGCGACCGCCGTGTTCCTCCCCGAGCTCACCCTGCGCCGCTACCCCGGCGACACCCCGGCGACCGGCACCCCGAAGGACCTCGCCGAATCGCTCGAGGACGGCCCGACGGTAGCCTTCGCCCGCGCACAGGCGATCGAGCAGGGGGTGTTCGTCCACGCCTCCTTGTACGAGCGGCCTGCCGACGACGACCAGCCCGACGACCCCCGTGGCTACAACACCGCCGTCCTCGTCGCCCCCGACGGCACCCTGGTCGGCCGGACCCGGAAGACCCACATCCCGATCAGCGCCGGCTACCACGAGGACACCTACTTCCGCCCGGGGACGGACGACGATGCCTTCCCGGTGTACGAGCCCGCCGGACTCGGCGTACGCCTCGGCCTGCCGACCTGCTGGGACGAGTGGTTCCCCGAGGTCGCGCGGTCGTACGGTCTCGCCGGCAGCGAGGTCCTGGTGTACCCGACGGCGATCGGCTCCGAGCCGACGTTCCCGGACTTCGACACCGCCCCGATCTGGCGGCAGGTCATCGTCGCGAACGGCATCACCGCGGGCCAGTTCATGGTCGTGCCGAACCGGTGGGGCGACGAGGGCGACATCACCTTCTACGGGTCGTCGTTCATCTCGGACCCGTTCGGCCGCGTGCTCGCCGAGGCACCGCGTGACGCCGACGCGGTGCTCGTGGCGGACCTCGACCTCGAGGCCCGGACGGAGTGGCTCCGGCTGTTCCCCTTCTACGTGACCCGTCGACCGGACCTCTACGCGGAGCTCGTCGCCCCGGTCGACGAGGACCGCCACGCGTTCGGCGCACGCGACGCGATCGACGCGGCCATCGGGGTGGCGGCGACCGACGCCGGACCGGAGGCACGCGCATGACGTGGGTGATGCCTCCCGAGACGGCTCCGCAGGAACGCACCTGGATGGCGTTCCCGCGCCCCGGCCTGACGCTCGGTGACGACGCGGCGAGCGCCGAGGCGGCGCGGCGGACGTGGGCGACCACCGCCAACACGATCAGCGAGCACCAGCCCGTCACCATCGTCGTGGACCCGGTGGCGCGCAGCGACGCCCGCCGGCTGCTGTCGGAGCAGGTCGACGTGCTCGAAGCGCCCCTGGACGACTTCTGGATGCGCGACATCGGGCCGACGTTCGTCGTCGACGACGTGACCGGCGAGCTCGGCGCAGTCGACTGGGTCTTCAACGGCTGGGGCGCGAACCCGTGGTCGACGTGGACCCGCGACGCCGAGGTCGCTGCCACGGTCGCGGCCGCCGCCGGTGCCGAGCGGATCCCGTCGCTGCTCGTGAACGAGGGCGGGGCGATCCACGTCGACGGCTCGGGCACCGTCCTGGTGACGGAGACCGTGCAGCTCGATCCGCGACGGAACCCGTACGCCGACCGCGAGCGCGTCGAACTCGAGCTGGCCCGGACGATCGGCGCGACGGACGTGGTCTGGCTGCCCCGCGGCCTGACACGTGACTACGACGGGTTCGGCACCCGGGGCCACGTCGACATGGTCGCGACGTTCGCGGGCGCCCCGAGCGGCACCAGCGGCACCAACGCCACCAACACCACCACGCCGTCCCGCACCCTCCTGCTGCACGCGCAGCCCGACGCCGGCCACCCGGACCACCTGGTGATGCCGCAGATCCGTCGGGCACTCGAGCAGGCCACGGACGCGACGATCGTCGAACTACCGGCCCCGTCGACCCTGACGGACGACGACGGCCCGGTCGACTGGAACTACGTCAACCACGTGGTGGTGAACGGCGCCGTGATCGCCTGCGCGTTCGGCGACCCCGTTGCCGACGACCGCGCCCGCGGCATCCTCGCCGACGTGTACCCGGGCCGTCAGGTGCGTTCGGTCGACGCCCGCGAGGTCTTCGCGCGCGGCGGCGGGCTGCACTGCATCACGCAGCAACAGCCGGCGGTCTGAGCCATCGCCGCGGTGTACAGCGACTGCCCGATGCCTGTACACCGCGGCCGGTCCGCACGGCGCCGGAGCGTCGGTATGGTGCTCCGAACCGGCCCGGGCGACGCTGCCCGGCCCCGAAGAGCAGGGAAGTCACATGGCATCACCGACCGCGGTCCCCGCACCGACGGCCTCGGCACCACCTGCGCGCGGCGGCTCCCTGAAGCGGAGCCTCGGGCTCTGGGCGATCGTCGGCCTGGGCCTCGGCTACATGACCCCGACGGTGGTGTTCGACACCTTCGGCATCGTCTCCGGGCAGACCGACGGCGCCGTGCCGAGCGCGTACCTGATCGCGCTGGTCATCATGGCGCTGACGGCGATCAGCTACGGCAAGATGGTCCGCGTCTACCCGGCCGCCGGCTCCGCGTACACGTACGTGCGGGAGTCGATGCACCCGAACCTCGGCTTCATGGTCGGGTGGGCGTCCCTGCTCGACTACCTGCTGCTGCCGATGGTGAACGCCCTCATCATCCGGCTCTACCTGGAGCAGGTGTTCCCGGCGCTGCCCCCGTGGGTGACGGTCGTCGTCTACACGGTGTTCGTGACGACGGTGATCTGCCTGTCGATGCGTGGCACGTCGAACCTCAACATGGTGCTGCTCGTCGGCGCGATCCTGGCAATGATCGCGTTCGTGGTCTTCACCGTGATCGAGCTCACGCACGGCGCGGGTGCCGGCACGATCGTCAGCGCCGAACCGTTCGTGCACGACGGTGTGACGATGTCGGCGCTGCTCACCGGCGCGACGGTGGTCTGCTTCTCGTTCATCGGCTTCGACGCGGTGACGATGTACACCGAAGAGGCCAAGTCGATCCGGATCATGCCGAAGGCGATCATGCTGACGGTGCTGCTCGGCGGCGCGATCTTCCTGGTGTCCGCGTACTTCGCGCAGCTGCGGTTCCCGACGAACGCCCCGTTCGGCGAGTTCACCGACGACCCGCTGCCGCAGATCGGCCTGCTCGTGGGCGGTCCGGTGTTCCAGGCGGTGCTCGTCTCGGCCGGGTTCGTCGCCGCGCTGGCGTCCGGGCTCGCGTCGCACGCGAGCGTCGCCCGGATGCTCATGGTGATGGGTCGGAACAACGTCCTGCCGAAGCGCGTCTTCGGTTACGTGCACCCGCGCACGCACACCCCGGTCTTCAACGTCGTCTTCGTCGGCGCGGTCACCCTGCTCGCGATGAGCTTCTCGCTCGACACGGTCGCCGCCTACATCAACTTCGGCGCCCTCGTCGCGTTCACGTTCGTCAACGCCACGGTGATCGTGCACTTCGCCGTGCGGCAGGGCCGTCGTCACACGGCGGGCGACCGCTGGAAGTACATCGTGCTGCCGGGCCTCGCGATGGTCCTGACCGGCGTGCTCTGGTCGCAGCTCCACGCCGACGCACTGATCGCAGGAGGAGTGTGGGCGGCGATCGGCTTCGCCTACCTGCTCGTCATCACGAAGGGCTTCCGGGTCGCACCGAAGGGCTTCGACGAGAACCAGCCCGTCACGGGTGTGAACAAGCAGCTGACCGACCAGGCCTGACCGCACCACGAGAGGACGCCATGTACGCCGTCACCGACCCCACCACGGGCACGACCCTCGAGACCTTCCCGACCATCAGCGACGACGAGCTCCGGGCGGCGATCGCTGTCGCGGACCGCGCCCACCGCGAGCGCACCAGCACCGTCGCCGACCGCGCCGCGCTGCTCCACCGCGTCGCCGACCTGTACCGCGAGCGGCACGCCGACCTCGCCGCGACGATCGTGCGCGAGATGGCGAAGCCGATCGACCAGGCCGAGGGCGAGGTCGACTTCTGCGCCGACATCTACGACTACTACGCCGACCACGCCGAGGAGTTCCTCGCCGACCAGCCGATCACCCTGGCGGACGGTTCCGAGGGCAGCGCCTTCATCCGGAAGTCCTCGATCGGCGTGCTGCTCGGCATCATGCCGTGGAACTTCCCGGCGTACCAGATCGCCCGGTTCGCCGGTCCGAACCTGCTCATCGGCAACACGGTGCTGCTCAAGCACGCGCCCCAGTGCCCCGAGTCGGCGCTGGCGATCGAGCGCGTCTTCCACGATGCCGGGTTCCCCGAGGGCGCCTACACGAACGTCTTCGCGACGAACGACCAGGCCGCCGACGTCATCGCCGACCCGCGCGTGCAGGGCGTCTCGCTGACCGGTTCCGCCCGCGCCGGCGCCGCCGTCGCCGAGATCGCGGGCCGGAACCTCACGAAGGTCGTGCTCGAACTCGGTGGATCGGACCCCTTCATCGTGCTGTCCACCGACGACCTCGACGCCGTCGTCGAGTCGGCCGTCACCACCCGCCTCGAGGGCAACGGACAGGTCTGCAACGCCCCGAAGCGCTTCCTGGTGGTGGACGACCTGTACGACGACTTCCTGGCGAAGTTCACCGCCGCGATGTCTGCGGTCGCGCCGACGGATCCGAGCACGCCCGGTGCCGAGCTCGGCCCGCTGTCCTCGCCGGCCGCCGCCGACCGGCTGCAGGAGCAGCTCGCCGCGGCCGTCGAGCAGGGTGCCACGGTCGTCACGGGTGGCGACCGCCAGGGCAATGCCTTCGTGCCGACGATCCTGACCGACGTCACGCCGGACAACGACGCCTACCGCGAGGAGTTCTTCGGCCCCGTCGCCGCCGTGTACCGGGTCGACGACGAGGACGCCGCCGTGGCACTCGCCAACGACACCCCGTACGGGCTCGGCTCGTACCTGTTCACCACGGACGCCGACCAGGCACTCCGCGTCGCGGACCGGCTCGAGGCCGGCATGGTCTACGTCAACATCGTCGGCGCGGACAGCCCGGAACTGCCGTTCGGCGGCGTCAAGGCGAGCGGGTTCGGCCGCGAACTCGGCCCCCTGGGGGCCGACGAGTTCGTCAACAAGAAGCTGATCCGCATCGGCTGACGGACGCTCTCGACTCGGCTCCACGACGGACGGGAGGCCCGTGGCGGTCTCGCCACGGGCCTCCCGTCTGCTCGTCGGTCGCCGCTACTGCTGGGGGTCGGCGGGCTCGCCGCCGGAGTCCGTGTCGCTGTCCTGCGCGGGGTCCTTCGTCGCGTCGCCCGTGGGCGACCCGTCCGGCAGGTCCTCGGTGTACTGCTCCTGGTCCTTGGTGGGGTCGCTGGACCCGTTCGCCGTCGTGTCGCTCATGGACCGGACGCTACGCGCGGCCGTCGCTGCGCCCGTTCAGACGGACGTGCCGGCAGCGCCCGCGCCGGCGCTGACCGGGGTCACGGCGAGGATCTCGTCGGCGACCTCGCGCCCGATCCGCACCGCGCCGTCGACGTGCTGGTACCCCTGCCCGGCCAGGTCGCTCGACGCGAACCGGATCGGACCGACGGCAGCACGCTGGTCGGCGCCGTAGCGGACGAGCCCGCCCAGGTCGAAGCTCGCCGCGTAGGCGCCACGGGTCCACTCCTCGGTGCCCCAGTCGCTCTCGTAGTACACGACCGGGCGCAGGGCCTCGTCGCCGTAGTAGTGCGCGAGCGAGCCGAGCACCCGGGCCTTCCGTTCCTCGGCCGACAGCGTGAACAGGTCGTCGGCGTGTTGGTCGGAGACGAACCCGACGAGCGTGCCCTGCTCGGAGCCGTGCTCGGTGTTGTCGTACGCCTCGTGCACGACCTCGTAGGGGCTGAACGCGGTGCCGGAGAGCCCGGCGCCGCGCCAGAACGGCCGGTCGTAGACGGCGTGCACCTTGATGACGAAGCCCATCGACAGGTGCTGGTGCAGCTGGTGCTGGCGACGGGGCAGCGGCGGCTCGTACGAGATCCGCGAGTACAGGGGCGGCGGCACGGCGACGAGCGCCTGCCGGGCGTGCACCTCGAGGCCGCCGTCGGCGAGCGCGACGACCCCCTCGTCGGTCCAGCGCAGGGTGCGCACCGGCGCGTTCAGGTGCACGGCCTCACCGAGGCGCTCGGCGAGCCGCTCCGACACCTGCTGCATCCCGCCGACGACCCGCTTGTCCAGGATGAAGTCGGCGTCGACCAGGTTCGCGAAGCTGCCGGCGGAGGCGGCCATCAGCAGGGCCTGCAGTGCCGAGAACGCGTGCGCGGGCTTGGTGAGCATGGCGCCGGCGATGAACAGCTCGACGTTGTCGGTGGCGACGCGGTCCGGGCTGAGCGTGTGCAGCCAGGCCCGGAACGAGGTCTCGTCCAGTGCCGCGGCGTCCGGGGTCTCCCAGGGTCGTGCGGGATCGACCGCCGCGACGTACTCGTCGACGACCTCGACGAGCCGCTCGATCTCGTTCGCCGTCGCCTCGGGCAGCGGGAAGATGTCGCCGGTGTACTCGGTGCGGGTGCCCGCGGCGTCGACGTAGACACTGGAGCCCTCGCGGTACCGGTCGTAGGTGTCGAGTCCGAGTTCGTCGAGGGTCTCGAGCAGCGCGGTCTGGTCGGGCGAGACCCACTGGCCGCCGATCTCGAGCGTGACGCCGTCGATGTCGTTGGTCCAGGTTCTCCCGCCCACGCGGTCGCGTGCCTCGAGCACCGTGACGGTGAGCCCCGCCGCGCGCAGGCGGTTCGCGGCGGTCAGGCCGGTGACACCGGCTCCGATGACGACGACGTCGCTCTCGATCATCGTGCTGCTCCTTCGGTGGTGGTGCTCCGGAACGGGTCCGGGGTCAGCGTGTACATGGTCTCGAGGTACTCGGCGATGCCCTCGCCGCCGCCCTCGCGACCGAGTCCGGACTGCTTCACCCCGCCGAACGGGGCCGACGCGTTCGAGACGACACCGGTGTTGAGTCCGAGCATGCCGGTCTCGAGGCGCTCCATGAGGCGCTGGCCGCGAGCCGGGTCCTCGGTGAACGCGTAGCCGACCAGACCGTACTCGGTGTCGTTGGCGGCGGCCACGGCCTCGTCCTCGGTGCGGAAGGTCCGGATCGCCAGGAGGGGACCGAAGATCTCGTCGCGGAGCAGGTCGCTGCCGGGCTGCACGTCGGTCAGGACCGTGGGCGCGTAGAAGGTGCCGGGGCCGTCGACCGGGTGACCGCCGGTGCGGAGCGTCGCCCCGCGGTCGAGCGCGTCGGTCACCAGGCGGTGCGCCTTGTCGACGGCGCGGTCGTCGATGAGCGGTCCGATGGCGACACCGTCCTCGGTGCCGCGTCCGACCCGCATGGCCTCGACGCGTGCGGTGACCCGGCGGGCGAACTCGTCGACGACGTCCTCGTGCACCAGGAACCGGTTCGCGGCGGTGCAGGCCTGCCCGGTGTTGCGGAACTTGGCGGCGAGCGCGCCCTCCACGGCCAGGTCGAGGTCGGCGTCGGCGAACACCAGGAACGGGGCGTTGCCGCCGAGCTCCATGCTCGTCCGGAGCACGTTCTGCGCCGCCTGGGCGAGCAGCGTGCGTCCGACCGGCGTCGAGCCCGTGAAGGACAGCTTCCGGAGCCTGGGGTCGGCGATCACCGGCCCGGAGACGTCGGCGGCGCGGGTGGTCGGCACCACGTTGACCACGCCGGCGGGCAGTCCGACCTCGCGCAGCAGGTCGACGAAGAGCAGGGTCGTGAGCGGCGTCAGTTCGGCCGGCTTCACGACGACCGTGCAGCCGGCGGCGAGCGCCGGTGCGATCTTCCGCGTCGCCATCGCCAGTGGGAAGTTCCACGGCGTGATCAGGAACGCGGGACCGACGGGCTTGTGCGAGACGGTGGCGCGGCCGGTGCCCTCCGGGTTGACCCCGTACGAGCCGCCGATCCGGACGGCCTCCTCCGAGAACCAGCGCAGGAACTCGCCGCCGTAGGCGACCTCGCCGCGGGCCTCGGCGAGCGGCTTGCCCATCTCGAGCGTCATGAGCAGCGCGAAGTCCTCCCGGCGTTCCTGGAGCAGGTCGAACGCGCGCCGCAACAGCTCGGCGCGCTGTCGCGGCGGCGTGGTCGCCCAGCCCCTCTTGGCTGCTTCCGCGGCGTCGAGGGCTCGGACACCGTCTTCGGGGGTTGCGTCGGCGATGTCGAGCAGCGTCTCGCCGGTGGCGGGGTCGACGACGGCGAAGGTCCGGCCGTCGGCCGCCGGCTGCCAGACGCCGTCGACCAGGAGGCCCGTGGGGACGCGCGCGAGCAGCTCGCGTTCGGCGTCGGTGCGGTCGGCCGCGGGGGCGGTGGTGGTGACGGTGGTCATGCTGTTGCGAGTCCTTCCAGGACGACGTCGAGTCCCTCGTGAAGCAGGGCGTCGTCGATCGACAGTGGGGGCAGGAACCGGACGACGTTGCCGTACGTGCCGGCGGTCAGCGCGATGACACCGTGCTCGAACGCGTGCCGCACCACCTTCCCGGTCAGTGCGGCGTCCGGTTCGCCGGTCGCGGGGTCCACGAGTTCCATCGCGACCATCGCGCCGCGTCCGCGGACGTCACCGATCCGTGGGTCGGTCGTCTGCGCCGTCCGGAGCCGTCCGAGCAGCACGTCCCCGATCTCGCGGGCGCGGTCGATCAGCCCGTCGTGCTCGAACGCGTCGATCGCGGCGAGCGCGGCGGCGCACGCGATCGGGTTGCCGCCGTAGGTGCCGCCGAGCCCGCCGACGTGGGCGGAGTCCATGATCTCGGCACGACCGGTCACGGCGGACAGGGGCAGACCGCCGGCCATGCCCTTCGCGGTCGTGACGACGTCCGGCACGATGCCCTCGTGCTCGCTGGCGAACATCGCCCCGGTGCGCGCGAAGCCGGTCTGCACCTCGTCGGCGATGAGGACGACGCCGTTGGTCGTCGTCCACTCCGACAGGGCGGCGAGGAAGCCCGGTGCGGGGACGACGAACCCGCCCTCACCCTGGATCGGCTCGATGAGCAGCGCAGCGGTGTTCGCCGCGCCGACCTGCTTCTCGATCTGACTGATCGCGCGCTTCGCCGCCTCGGGACCGGAGAGTCCGTCGTGGAAGGGGTAGGACATCGGCACCCGGTAGACCTCGGGCGCGAACGGCCCGAAGCCGTCCTTGTACGGCTGGTTCTTCGCGGTGAGCGCCATCGTCAGGTTCGTCCGACCGTGGTACGCGTGGTCGAACACCACGACGGCCTGTCGACCGGTGTGCTTGCGCGCGATCTTCACGGCGTTCTCGACGGCTTCGGCGCCGGAGTTGAACAGGGCCGTCCGCTTCTCGTGGTCACCGGGGGTCAGGCGGTTGAGCGCCTCGGCGACGGCGACGTAGCCGTCGTAGGCGGCGATCGTGAAGCACGTGTGGGTGAAGGCAGCGACCTGCTCGGTGACCGCGGCGACGACACCGGGGTGCGCGTTGCCGACGCTCGTCACGGCGATGCCCGAGCCCAGGTCGACGAACGAGTTGTCGTCGGCGTCCACCACGACCCCACCACCGGCAGCGACGACGGCGATCGGCACGGCGACGCCGACCCCGGCCGCCACGGCACCGGCCTTCCGCGCCATGAGCTCGCGTGACCGCGGGCCGGGGACGGCCGTGACGAGCCGTCGCTCCTGGGGCAGCGAGGGGCCGCCGGTGGGCGCACTGATCGAGGGTGCTGCGGTGGAGGACATGCGGCGATCGTAGGAGCCTGCGGCGGCCCGGACGGCTGTCCATCGTGTACACCGGCACCCGCTTCGATCGCCCCGGTGGATAAGGTGCTCGCATGCCCGCGACGCTGCGTTCCCTGTTGCACCGAGCCGACCTCCGCCTCCGCCTGCTCACCGATGCCGACTCGGGCGCACTCGACGCCCCGCTGTCGTGGCTGCACAGTTCCGACCTCGAGGACCCGACGCGGTTCCTGGCCGACGGGCAGGGACTGCTGACGACCGGCACCCAGTTCGGCACCGAGGCCGAGGTCCCGGAGGACGTCGCAGGCCCCTACGTCCGGCGGCTCGTCGAGCGTGGCGTCGTCGCGCTCGGCTTCGGCACCGAGGTCGTCCGCGCCGGCACCCCGGACGCCCTCGTCGCAGCCTGCGAGCAGGACGGACTCCCCTTGTTCGAGGTGCCCTACGAGACCTCCTTCATCGCGGTGGCGCAGGCGAACGCCGAGGCCGTCGCCCGTGACGCGAACGCCCGGAACGCCTGGGCCCTCGCCGCGCAGCGGGCGATCTCGCTCGCGGCGATGCGCCCGGACGGACTCGGCGCCACGATCGCCGAGCTCTCCGGCCAGCTCGACGGCTGGGTCGGACTCTTCGACGTGTCGGGGCGCCTGGACCGTGGGCACCCGGCTGACGGCGTGCCCGACCAGGACCTCGAGCTGCTCCGGACCGAGGCACTGCGCCTGTTGCGTGCGGGACAGCGGGCGAGCCTGCCGGTGACGACCGAGCACCACACCGGGTTCACGCTGCAGACCCTCGGCAGCGGCGGCCACCTGAGCGGCGTGCTCGCGATCGCCAACGGAGGAGCACTCGACCGCGCCGGACGCGAGGTGGTGACCTCCGTGATCGCCCTCGCCGGCCTCGCACTGCAGCAGAACCGCGAGCTGGCCAGGGCACGCGGGCTCCTGCGCACCGGGCTCCTCACCATGCTCTCGGTCGGCGATCCGGAGGTGGTCCAGTCGACGTCGCGCGAGGTGTGGGGGCCGCTGCCCGCCGAACCGGTCCGGATCGCGGCCGTCGACGTCGCGGACCAGGACCTCGACACCGTCGTCGACCTGCTCGAACTGTGGGTGCAGGACCGGCCCGGACAGCTCTTCTTCGCCGTCGACGACGCGCTCTTCCTGTGCGTGAGCGCCGACGACACCGCGATCGTCGAGGAGCTCGTCGGGCGCTTCGACCTGCGCGCCGGGCTGTCGGACGGTGCCGCCTACCGCTCGTTCGGCCGCGCCCGCACCGAGGCCGTGCAGGCCCTCGACCGCCGCCGCGAAGGACGCCCGGGCACCACCGAGTTCGGCGACCTCGCCCGGGAGGGCGTCCTCGCACACCTGGCCCACGTCGACGTGGACGCGGGAGCCGTCGCCCGCGCGTTCCTCGCTCCCCTGCTCGAACACGACCGGTCGGCGGGCACCGAGCTCACCCGCACCGTCCGCGCCTGGCTCGAGCAGAACTGCGAGTACGACCGGGCCGCCCAGGTGCTCGGCATCCACCGCCACACCGCACGCTCCCGAATCGAGCACGCCGGCCGACTCCTGGACCGCGACCTCTCCGTCTTCGCGACCCGGGCCGACCTGTGGGCGGCGTTCGTCGTCGAGGGCGCGTGACGCGCGGATACGGTAGGACGATGCCGTCGACACCGGCCCGCCGGCGCCTCAGCCCGGCCGAACGCGAGGCCCAGATCACGGCCGCCGCGGTCGACCTGGCGCGCGCCGAGGGCCTCGCGGCGGTCACCCTGCGCGGGGTCGCCGCGGTGATCGGGGTCGCGCCCTCGCTCGTCGCCCACTACCGCCCGAGCATGGAGGACCTGGTCGGCGAGACCTTCCGCACCGTCGCGGACGCCGAGGTCGCCGAGGTCCGCGCGATCGTCACCGACGCCCCCGACCCCGTCTCCGGCCTCCGCACCCTGCTCGGCTGCATCGCCGACCCCGCACGCGACGACGTCGCCACCCTCTGGGCCGACGCGTGGAGCATCGGCCGCACGAACGCGGCACTGGCGACCGCGGCACGGGACGTCATGGACGACTGGCAACTCCTCGCGACCACGGTCGTCGCCGACGGGGTGCACGCCGGCGCGATGCGCACCGACGATCCGGACGGCGTCGGACGCCTGCTCTTCGCACTCGTCGACGCCACCAACGGGTACGCGCTCGTCGACTACCTCGACCGCCCGACCCGCGAGGGCCTGGTCCGCACGACGATCGCGCGCGCCGTCGGCCTGGACGCGTCAGCCCTGGCCGGGTGACACCCGCCGCAGTGCCACCCACTGCAGCAGCATGATCGTCTTGCCGTCGGCGATCCGGCCGTCCTCGACCATCGCCAGCGCCTCGTCGAGCGGCAGCTCGAGCACCTCGATGTCCTCGCCCTCGTCCTCGAGCCCACCGCCGGCCTCGACCCGGTCCGCCGGCGTGTAGGCACCGACGTAGAAGTGGACGCGCTCGGTCACTGAACCGGGGCTCATGAAGACGTCGGCCACGTGCGACAGTTCGCGCAGCCGGATGCCGAGCTCCTCGGCGGCCTCGCGTCGGACGGCGGTCTCGGGGTCGTCCTCGTCGAGCAGCCCCGCCGCTGCCTCGATCAGCATGCCGTCGGGGTGGCCGTTCACGTACGCCGGCCACCGGAACTGCCGGGTGAGCAGGACCGTCCGGCGCTCGGCGTCGTACGGCAGCACCGTGGCGCCGTTCCCGCGGTCGTAGGTCTCACGCTGCTGCCGGTCCCACCGGCCGTCCCGGCGCCGGACGTCGAGCGTCGTGCGACGGAGCACGTGCCAACCGTCCGACACGACCTCGACGTCCCGCACGACGACGTCGGGGTTGCGGTCGAGGTCACGGCCGACGGCGTCGAGTCCGGTCCGCCCCCGGGCATCGGGGACGTCGACACCGGGGCGGGCGGCTGCTGCACGATCATCGGTCACCCGGTCACGCTAGCGGCGCGGCCGTCCGCACGACCTGCACGCCCGGTACCGTGCAGCCATGACCAGCACCCTGTTCACCCGCCGCCCGGACCGACCGCAGGTGGTCACCGTGTCGTTCGTGCTCTGGCTCGTCTGGGTCGCCGTCTGCCTGGTGGCGACCGTCCTGCAGTTCGTCGCGGGGACGGCGACGACCGGCTTCGGCACGGTCCTGACGGTGCTCGTCGCGGTCGTCGTCTGGGGGCTCGTCGGCTGGGCCGTCGTCCGCATGGCCGGCGGGTCGCGGGTGGCACGCATCGTGCTGGTCGTCGTCGCCGCGGCCCGCGCTGCCCTCAGCCTCACGAGCGGCGAACTCGGGCTCCTGACGATCGCGCTGTCGGTCGTCGCCGCGGTCCTCTTCTTCCTGCCCAGCGCGCGCCCGTTCTTCGCACCGAGCGGTGCGGGAAGAACCGGCCACGGGTTCTCCGGAACCGGCGTGTCGGCGCCGAGCCGTGCCTCCAGGCCGGATCCCGACCACGCGACGGACGCCGACCGGACCTGATCCGCACCCCGCCGACCGATCCGGACGGCACGCCCCCGAGAACGAGGAAAGGCCCCGGATTCCTCCGGGGCCTTCCTCGTTTTGCCTGGTGCGCGAGGGGGGACTTGAACCCCCACGCCGTTTCCAGCACACGGACCTGAACCGTGCGCGTCTACCAATTCCGCCACTCGCGCCAGCCCCAAAACACTACCACGCACAGACTGCCCCCTGCGCCAACCACTACCATGCAGTGGTTGGCGACCGACGACTCTGGAGACACATGGGCCTGCTGGACAACTTCGAGCGAGGGCTGGAGCGCGCCGTGAACGGCGCGTTCGCGAAGACCTTCCGCTCCGGTGTGCAGCCGGTCGAGATCTCGAGTGCCCTGCGCCGCGAGCTCGACACGAAGGCCGCCGTGGTGTCCCGCGAGCGGATCCTGGTGCCGAACGAGTTCACCGTGCGCCTGGCGCCACCGGACTTCACGCGCATGAACGACGTCGGTCGTCCACTGATCGACGAACTCACGCAGATGGCCCACCAGCACGCCGTCGCACAGAACTACTCGTTCTCCGGACCGGTCACCATCCGGCTGCAACAGGACGGCACGCTCTCAACGGGCATCCTGCAGATCGACTCCACCACGGTGCAGCGCGACGTCGCCTGGATCGCCGTGCTCGACATCGGTTCGCAGCGCCACCGCCTGCAGCGCGGACGCACCGTGATCGGCCGCGGCAGCGACGCGGACATCACGATCGCGGACACCGGGACGAGCCGGAAGCACGTCGAGGTCCTGTGGGACGGGAAGCACGCCCAGGCCACCGATCTGGGCTCGACGAACGGCTCGAAGCTGAACGGTCAGCACTTCCAACAGGCGATCGTGGAGCCGGACTCCACCATCGAGATCGGTCGTACCCGTATGGTGTTCCGGGTGATCCCGGAGAACGACGGAGGTGCTCGATGACCACAGGCCTGACCCTGCTCGTCCTGCGCTTCGCGTTCCTCGCGGTGCTCTGGCTGTTCGTCTTCGTGATCGTCTTCGCCCTGCGCAGTGATCTCTTCGGCCAGCGCGTGCGCACGATCCCCACGGATTCCAAGTCGGCACCCTCCGGCCCGACGACCCCGACGATCCCCGCAGCGGCGGCGCCGGCAGCGGCCTCGGGCGGCGCGTTCACCGACCTGATCGGGCAACCGACCGCCGCGACCCAGTCCGCCTCGCCGGCTGCGGTGCGCCTCGTGATCACCGAGGGCGCGCGCGAGGGCATGGAGATGCCCCTCGGCGGCGGACCGATCACGATCGGTCGCTCCAGCGAGTCCAACGTCGTGATCCGCGACGACTACACCTCGACCAACCACGCCCGGCTCGACCTGCGCGCCGACGGCTGGCTCCTCACCGACCTCGAGTCCACGAACGGCACCTTCGTCAACGGTCAGAAGGTGAGCGCTCCCCTGATCGTCGCGGAGCGCACGCCGATCACGATCGGGACGACGACGTTCGAGCTGCGGCGGTAACCCGGCATGACCGCTCGCACGCTGAGCGCCGCTGTGTCCCACGTGGGCCGCATCCGCGCGAACAACCAGGACTCCGGCTACGCCGGGGCGCACCTGTTCGCGGTCGCGGACGGCATGGGCGGGCACGCCGGCGGCGACGTCGCCTCGGCGATCGCGATCCGGCGCATCCGCGAGGTCGACCGCGAGTTCCCGTCAGCGCACGACGCCGAGTTCGCGTTGCAGTCGGCGTTGATCGCGGCGAACCAGCTCATCACCGAGACGGTGTTCGAGCACCAGGAACTCACCGGCATGGGCACCACGGTGTCCGCGATGATCCGGGTCGGCGAGCAGATCGCGATCGCGCACATCGGCGACTCGCGCATCTACCGGCACCGCGACGGCGAGCTGCAGCAGATCACGTCGGACCACACCTTCGTGCAGCGCCTGGTCGACAGCGGCCGGATCACCCCGGAAGAAGCAGCGGTCCACCCCCGCCGCTCGGTGCTCATGCGCGTGCTCGGCGACGTCGACGCCGCACCGGAGGTCGACACCGCGATCATGGACATCCAGCCGGGCGACCGCTGGCTGCTGTGCTCCGACGGCCTGTCGTCGTACCTGGCCGAGGAACGCATCCGCCACGCCCTGGCGTCGAACATGGACGCCAACCAGGTCACCCAGCGCCTCGTCAAGGAGACCCTCGACCACGGCGCCCCCGACAACGTCACCGTCGTCGTCATGGACGTCACCGCGGACGAGGTCGACGACGATGACGACGCGGCCACCACCGTCGGGTCCGCGGCCGCTCCCCTGACCTTCGAAGCGTCGACCGGCCGCAAGCCGATCCGCCTCCCCACGATCCTGCTGCACCCGCTCAAGGTCACCACCGCTCCCGAGGACTCGCACTTCGAA
Source organism: Curtobacterium sp. JUb34 (assembly GCF_003755065.1). Classification (NCBI taxonomy): domain Bacteria; kingdom Bacillati; phylum Actinomycetota; class Actinomycetes; order Micrococcales; family Microbacteriaceae; genus Curtobacterium; species Curtobacterium sp. JUb34. The sequence continues at coordinate 753,135 of NZ_RJVH01000001.1, forward strand.
CCCGAGTCCGACCAGTTCTTCGCGGAGCTCATCGCCGAGGACCGCCGGCGCCGCATCCGACGCCGGGTGTCGTGGACCGTCGCGCTCGTGGTCGCCGTCGCCGTGCTCGTCGGCGCGGTGTTCGTCGGCTGGCGGATCACGCAGGACCACTACTACGTCGGCACCGACCGGGGTACCGTCGCGATCTACAAGGGCGTCCAGCAGTCGATCGGCCCACTGGCGCTGTCGGACGTCTACGAGGACACCGACATCACCGTGTCGATGCTGCCGGACTACACCCGCGAGAACGTCCGCTCGACGATCAACGCGCAGTCGCTCGGTGACGCGCGCGACATCGTCGACCGACTCCGCAAGGCCGCCGAGACCGGGCAGGACCAAGCCGGTACCGGCGGCGACGGCGGATCCACCTCCTCGCCCTCGCCGTCCCCGACCCGGTCGTCGACGCCCTCGCCGTCCCCGACCCGGGGCTCGCGATGAGCAACGCCACCGCCCAGTCGTTCACCCAGGCGATCACGATCAAGCTCCGTGAACCCGCACGCGCTCGGAACCTCGAGCTCGTGCTCCTCGTCATCGCCTGCGGTATCTGCGCCGGCGCGATGGTCCTCGTGCAGCTCGGCACGAAGGGTCGACTCTTCGACACCTCGGTGCTCTGGGTCGGCGGGGGCATCCTCGGCCTCGGGCTCGTGATGCACGTGGTGCTGCGGGTCGTCGCGAAGAACGCCGACCCGTTCATCCTGCCGATCGCGCTGGTGCTGAACGGCGTCGGCATCGCCGAGATCTACCGCATCGACGTCCACAACGGCCTGTCCGGCTGGGACGCCATCGGCGTGAAGCAGATCGTCTGGACGATGCTCGCGATGGTCCTGGCGATCATCACGCTCGTCGCCGTCCGCAACCACCGGTTCCTGCAGCGGTACCGGTACATCTTCATGGCGCTGACGATCGTCCTGCTGCTCCTGCCGATGCTGCCCGGGATCGGCACGAACATCGGTGGCGCGCGGGTCTGGATCAAGATCGGCCCGTTCTCGTTCCAGCCCGGCGAGCTCGCGAAGATCACCATGGCGCTGTTCTTCGCCGGGTACCTCGTCACCGCACGCGACTCGCTGTCGATCGTCGGCAAGAAGTTCCTCGGCATGACGTTCCCGCGGGCCCGCGACCTCGGCCCGATCCTGGTGATGTGGGGCGCCGCGATGGCGGTCCTCGTCTTCCAGCGCGACCTCGGCACGGCGCTGCTGTACTTCGGCCTGTTCCTCGTGATGATCTACGTCGCGACCGCGCGCATCAGCTGGGTCATCATCGGCCTCGCACTGTTCGTCGGCGGTGCCCTGGTCGCGCAGAGCGCCCTCGAGTACGTGCACGGTCGGTTCGAGCAGTGGCTCGACCCCTTCAACCAAGAGGTCTTCAGCCGCGACACCCAGGCGAGCTACCAGCTCGTGCAGGGTCTGTTCGGCTTCGCGAACGGCGGGATCACGGGCACCGGCCTCGGGCAGGGTCGCCCCTACATCACGCCGGTGGCCAACGCCGACTACATCATCGCCTCGCTCGGCGAGGAGCTCGGGCTGATCGGTGTCTTCGCGATCCTCGCGCTCTTCATCGTCCTGGCGTCGCGGGGCCTGCGCGTGGCGTTCATGGCCCAGGACGACTTCGGCAAGCTGCTCGGTGTGGGCTTCGGCTTCATCATCGCGCTGCAGGTCTTCGTCGTCGTCGGCGGCATCACCCGGATCATCCCGGTGACGGGCCTGACCACGCCCTTCATGGCAGCGGGTGGTTCCTCGCTCATCGCCAACTGGATCATCGCCGCGATGCTGCTGCGACTCACCGATTCCATCCCAGCCGAACAGCGCGTCCAGCAGGGTGCGATCCCCGCCGCGAGCGGGCGGTCTGCGCGCGCGACCAGGAAGGAGCGTCGTCGATGAACCGACAGCTCCGCGGTGTCTCGACCGTCATCGTGCTCATGTTCGTCGCACTCTTCGTGTCGACGACCTCGATCCAGTTCTTCTCGGCGGACACGCTCCGCGCCGACTCCCGCAACTCACGAACCATCTTGGACAGTTACTCGACCAAGCGCGGTGCGATCCTCGTCGACGGCAGCCCGATCGCCGAGTCGACCCCTGTGGACGACCAGTACGAGTACCAGCGCAAGTACACGAACGGCGACCTGTACTCGGCCGTCACCGGGTACTTCACCATCGGTCAGGGCAACACCGGCATCGAGAGCGCGGAGAACACCGTGCTGTCCGGCAACTCGGACGCCTCCTTCTTCCAGAACCTCAACTCGATCCTCACCGGCCAGGACGTCCAGGGCGACAACGTCAACCTGACGATCGACCCCGCCGTGCAGCAGGCAGCGTACGACGCCCTCGGCTCGAACAGCGGCGCCGTGGTCGCGATCCAGCCGAAGACCGGCAAGATCCTCGCCATGGTGTCGAAGCCGAGCTACGACCCGAACACGCTCACCTCGCACGACACCGCGAAGGTCAAGGAGCAGTACGACGCCCTGCTCGGAGCCTCGTCGTCCCCGCTGCAGAACCGCGCGATCGGCGGCGACCTGTACACGCCGGGATCGGTGTTCAAGCTCGTCGTGGCATCAGCGGCGCTCGAGGGCGGGAAGTACAACCTCGACTCGACGTTCCCGAACCCCTCGCGCCTGCAGCTCCCCGGTACGAGCTCGTACATCAACAACGCCGAGGGCGGCACGTGCGGCGGCGGCGACAAGGTCAAGCTCCGCACGGCCATCCAGTACTCGTGCAACATCCCGTTCGCCGAGCTCGGGCAGAAGCTCGGGTACGACGCGATCAAGAGCATGGCCGACAAGTACGGCTTCGGTGACGCCATCGAGGTCCCGATGTCCGCGACCGCCAGCCAGTACCCCGAGGTCGACTCCACGGCGCAGCTCATGCTGAGCGCGTTCGGCCAGGCGAGCGTCCGGGTGTCCCCGCTGCAGATGGCCATGGTGTCGGCCGGCATCGCGAACGGCGGCAAGGTCATGCAGCCCTCGCTCGTCGACTCGATCACCACGAGCGATCTGAAGACGGTCGAGTCCTTCTCCCCGAGGCAGTACAGTGATCCGCTGTCCTCCTCCGAGTCCGCTGACCTCACCGAGGCCATGCAGAGCGTCGTGAACGCCGGGACCGGAACGAATGCCAAGATCGACGGTGTCGACGTCGCAGGGAAGACGGGCACGGCCGAGGGCGGAACAGGCGATCCCTACACCCTCTGGTTCACCGGGTTCGCGCCCGCGAAGGACCCGGAGGTCGCCGTGGCGGTCGTCGTCGGAGACGGCGGCGGGCTCGGTCAGTCGGGAGTCGGCAACACAGTCGCGGCCCCGGTCGCGAAGAAAGTCATGGAGGCGGTGCTGAACAAATGAGACCCACCAGCGGACTCACCTTCGGTGGGCGGTACCAGCTCTCGTCCCGGGTCGCCATCGGCGGCATGGGAGAGGTGTGGCAGGCCACCGACCTCGTCATCGGCCGAACCGTCGCACTCAAGATCCTCAAGGACGAGTACCTCGGCGACCCCGGGTTCCTCGAGCGCTTCCGCGCCGAGGCCCGCCACGCTGCGCTCGTCAACCACGAGGGCATCGCCAACGTCTTCGACTACGGCGAAGAGGACGGCAGCGCCTACCTCGTGATGGAGCTCGTCCCCGGCGAAGCGCTCTCGACCATGATCGAGCGCGAGCACACGCTGCCGGTCGACAAGGTCCTGGACATCGTCGCGCAGACCGCGAATGCCCTGCAGGCCGCCCACGCGGTCGGTCTCGTGCACCGCGACATCAAGCCCGGCAACCTGCTCATCACGCCGGACGGCCGCGTCAAGATCACCGACTTCGGCATCGCACGCATCGCCGACCAGGTCCCGCTCACCGCGACCGGCCAGGTCATGGGCACCGTGCAGTACCTCTCGCCGGAACAGGCGAGCGGACACCCGGCGTCGCCGTCGACCGACATCTACTCGCTCGGCATCGTCGCGTACGAGTGCCTGGCGGGCCGCCGTCCCTTCACGGGTGAGTCGCAGGTCGCCATCGCGATGGCGCACATCAACGAGCAGCCGCCGGCGCTGCCCGGGGACATCCCCGAGCCCGTCGCGGCGCTCGTGATCTCGTGCATCGCGAAGAAGCCCGCCGATCGTCCCGCGACCGCCGCCAACCTGGCGCGTGCTGCACAGGCGCTCCGTCGTGGTGACGTCGCGGCGGCCACCGTGGCCGTCCCCGCCATCGCGCAGGGCGGCACCGTGGCGTTCAACCCGCCGCAGGGGCAGGGCAACGACGCCGCCACGGCACTGCTCGGCACCCAGTCCGGTGCGGCCGCCGGTGGACCCGTCGGACCGCGGTCCCCGGCGACGGACGAGCCGGAGGAACCGAAGAAGAAGCGCGCCTGGATCTGGTGGGTCGTCGGCATCGTCGTCGTGCTCGCGATCGCCGGCGTCGTCGGAGCCTTCGCCCTGAACGGTGCGTCCGAGCCGGACCCGACCCCGTCGAAGTCCGCGACGAGGACCCCGCGTCCGTCGACGACGCCGTCCGAGACGCCGTCGCAGACGCCGGTCGACACCCGCGTGACCGTGTCGGCGGCCGACTACACGGGCCAGAACGCCGAGCAGGTCGCGAACCAGCTCCGTGGTCAGGGCCTCGTGGCCGAGGTCGTCGCCGGGTCGAACGCGACGTCCTCCGACCAGGTCGGCACCGTCGAGTCGCTCAGCCCCGAGGGCAGCCTCGAGCAGGGCACGACGGTGACGATCAAGGCGTTCGGCGACGTGCTGACCGCCGAGGCGCCCGAGCGTGCGACCGGTGGCTCCGTGAGCGACTCCGGCCGCGTCACGTTCAGCTGGCCGTCCTACGACAAGTGCCCCGCCGGGTACTCCGACGTGAGCTACACGTACACGATCGACAACGGCACGGTCCCGTCGAACGGCAGCAGCTCGGGCTCGACCTCCGGCACGGCGGTCACCGTCGCGGCCGCGCAGTCCGGCACGGTGACCCTGTCCTACAAGGTGACGTGCAAGTCGCCGCAGTCCGGCACGGCGGTCGTCTCCGACTCGTCGCCCGGGGCGCAGGTCACCTGGACCGAGCCCACCGAGGAGCCCACGACGGACCCGAACGACGGCATCGACCCCACCGACGCCCCGATGGACGGCAACTGAACGACCCCCGGACGGGGACTGTCGACACCGTTCGGTAACGGTTCGGTCGACCCCTCCCGGACCAGCGTCTCACCAGGTTGTGCTGCCGTACACTAGCCCGGACGGACAGACGGAGGAGTACGTGCCAGAAGGTGTGACCGCGGGGATCACCCTCCTCGCCAACCGTTACGAGATCGGTGACGTCATCGGTCGAGGCGGCATGGCAACCGTGCACCTCGGCAACGACACCCGTCTCGGTCGCAAGGTCGCGGTGAAGCTCCTGAAGCCGAGCCTGGCCAACGACCCGGCGTTCCGCACCCGGTTCCGGCAGGAAGCCCAGGCCGCCGCACGCATGGCGCACCCGACGGTCGTCCGCGTGTACGACGCGGGCGAGGAGACCGTGACCGAGACCTCGGGCGCCGAGGTGCAGGTCCCCTTCATCGTGATGGAGTACGTCGAGGGCCGCCCGCTCTCCGACATCATCGCCGAGGGCGCCGTCGCTCCGGCCGAGGCCGTCCGCATCACCGAGGGCATCCTCACCGCGCTCGAGTACTCCCACCGCGCCGGCGTCGTGCACCGGGACATCAAGCCCGCCAACGTCATGGTCACGCACAGCGGCCAGGTCAAGGTCATGGACTTCGGCATCGCCCGCGCCATCACCGACACCTCGGCCACCGTCGCGCAGACCACGTCGATCCTCGGCACCGCGTCGTACTTCTCGCCGGAGCAGGCCCGCGGCGAGACCGTCGACGCCCGCACGGACATCTACTCCACCGGTGTCGTGCTGTTCGAGCTCCTCACCGGCCGTGCGCCCTTCCTCGGGGACACCCCGGTGGCGGTGGCCTACCAGCACGTCAGCGAGCAGCCCGTCGCACCGTCCTCGATCACGCCAGAGGTCTCGCCGGCGCTCGACGCCGTCACCCTGCACGCCCTGGTGAAGGACCGCACGCGCCGCTTCCAGAACGCAGCAGAGTTCCGCTCGGACCTGCAGCAGGCCGCTGCGGGCCGGGTGCCGGCGTCGACCAAGAAGATCCAGCAGAACGCGGCGAACGACGCCTCGACGGTGCTGTTCGGGGTCGACCCGCGCACCACGTCGAACCCGGCCGCGGCGTTCCGCGAGCTCGACGACGACACGGCTGAGCACCGCCCGCAGCGCACGCAGAACCGTCCGCCGGTGGCGTGGATCTGGGTCGGGATCCTGCTGACGGTCGCGGTCATCGTCGGTGTGGTGTTCTTCGTCGCGAACCTGCAGCCGGGCAAGCCGCCGGTGTCATCGTCCGTGAGCGTCCCGAACGTCACCGGGTCGACCTTCAGTGCCGCGTCCACCGCCCTCGAGAAGAAGGACCTCACGGCCGTCAAGGTCGAGGAGAACTCCGACTCGGTCGACAAGGGCATGGTCATCCGCACCGACCCCGGTTCCGGCATCAACGTGGGCCGCAAGTCCAGTGTCAACGTCGTCGTGTCCCTCGGCCCGGAGCGGGTGCCGGTACCCGAACTGAACGGGCAGTCCCAGGCAGCGGCGCAGCAGGCGCTGGACGATGCCGGGTTCCGTGTCGGCGCGATCAGTTCCGACTACTCGTCCGACGTGCCGGAGGGCACCGTGATGAGTTCCGACCCCGAGTCCGGCTCGCTCCACACCAAGGGCATCGTGATCAACCTCACGGTCTCCAACGGCAAGGTGCAGCTGCCGAACGTCACGAACCAGCAGTTCTCAGAGGCCAAGGCGTCGCTCGAGCAGCTGGGCCTCACCGTGACGCCGTCGCCGTCGTACTCGTGCACGGGCGGCCTCGTCACGCAGCAGGACACCCCCCAGGGCGACATCGCCCAGGGCAGTGCCGTCACGCTGACGTACTGCGCCGCGAGCCAGCCGACCCGCGCCCCGTCGACCGACAACGGGGACGACAAGGGCGGTAACGGCGGCGACAACGGCGACAACCGCGGGGACAACGGCGACGGTCGCTGACCGTTCGGATCACTGACGGCGTCACCGCGGCTCTCGAGCCGACCACACGCATGCGCGTGCAGCGTGGCGGGCCGGTGACGGGCCTCCCGTCGGCACGCTGACGGCCAGGAGGTCCGGTGCATCGCCGCCACGCGTCCGCAGCTCGTCAGGTCGTCGCGTCCACCGCCGCGGCCGCCACCGTCAGGACACGACGCCGTCGTACGTGGACCGGCAGCTCAGGCGCGGTGCGTCGCGATGAGCGGGCCGAGGCCGTCGGCGCGCTCGGCGGCACCGGACAGGCCGGTGGTCTCGAGCCAGTTGCCGACCATGCGGTAGCCGCCCTCGGTCAGGACCGACTCGGGGTGGAACTGCACGCCGTAGAGCGGGTGGTCTCGGTGCTGGACGCCCATGATGACGCCGCCGCCGGTCCGGGCCGTGACGGTGAGTTCGTCGGGAACCGTCCCGTCGACGATCGCGAGGGAGTGGTACCGCGTCGCCGTGAACGGGTGCGGGACCCCCGCGAAGAGCGCACTGTCGTCGTGGTCGACCTGCGACGTCTTGCCGTGCATGAGTTCGTCCGCGTGCGTGACCGTGGCCCCGAGGGCCTCCGCGATCGCCTGGTGGCCGAGGCAGACCCCGAGCAGTGGGGTTCCGGAGGCCATCGCTGCGTGCACCGTCGGGATCGAGACGCCGGCGTCGGCCGGGGTCCCCGGGCCGGGCGACAGCAGGACGCCGTCGTACTCCGCGATGCGGTCTGCGATCTCCGACTCGGGGAAGGCGTCGTTGCGGACCACGTCCGTCTCGGCCCCGAGCTGTTGGACGTACCCGTTCAGCGTGTAGACGAAGCTGTCGTAGTTGTCGACGACGAGGATCCTGGTCATGGCGGTTCACCGTACTCGTGGGGGATGTGTGCAGCGGTCTGCGGGCCGATCCACACACGTGGTCACGGTAGGATACCGGCCATGGCCAGTGACAAGGACCGCACCAAGCCCGCCCGGAGGACCCGAGCCGACTCGGTCGACACCGCGGGGGACAGCCCCAATCCGGTGTGGTTCAAGCCGGTCATGTTCGGCTTCATGATCATCGGCCTGGTCTGGGTGATCGTCTTCTACATCTCGAACGCGACCCTGCCGGTCCCGAGCCTCGGCTCGTGGAACATCCTGATCGGCTTCGGCATCATGTTCATCGGCTTCCTCATGACCACCCGCTGGCGCTGACACCAGCCGCGAGACTTCCCGACGCCCGTCGCACCGCCAGGTGCGGCGGGCGTCGTCGTTTTCCACAGGAGTTCCCGGCGTCAGCGCCCGGATCGTCGAGGATCCGGGTGGTTGTCCACACTTCTCCACACTCTCCACATCGTCATCCACACCCCGACCCCGGAGTTATCCACAGCTGAGTCCACAGTGGGGATAATCACACGCGTGTAACTCACCGGTTTCTCCACACCTGTGGATAACTCTGCGGGCGCCTTGTGGACGGCGGCTGCGCCGTCCCGTCTGCGAAAGCGCCAGATGTCGCCGCAAGGTTGGCCGCAGACCGTCGCTTCCACGGAAGAGCGGCCACGCGACGGGCCGGGCGCACGGATGTCCGGGAACGACGAACGCCCCGCCGCGGAAGCGACGGGGCGTTCGGTCGGACGTGTGTCCGGGTCGGGTCAACCGATGGTGACCGCGTACCCGACTGCGGTGAGCGCGATGCCGACCACCGCGGTGGCCGCGAGCAAGCCGATCTGCAGCGGCCGCTTCCGGATTTTCCCGGTCTTGGCGAACACGAAGCCCACCAGGAACCCGCCGATGATGCCACCGACGTGCGCCTGCCACGAGATGTTGATCCCCGGGAGGAACCCGACGACCAGGTTGAGCCCCATGATCACGAGGAGCTGCACTGCGTTCTGCCCGAGGCTCCGCTGCAGCACGAAGAACGCCGCGAAGAGACCGAAGATCGCGCCGGACGCCCCCACGACGGTCGTGCCAGGAGCGAGGAACGTCACGAGCATCGACCCGAAGATCCCGGTGATGAAGTACAACGCGACGAAGCGCCACGTACCGAGCATGTTCTCGAGCATCCGGCCGAAGATCCACAGCGCCCACATGTTGAACAGGATGTGGAAGATGCCCGAGTGCACGAACAGGGCAGTGACGACTCGCCACGGCTGCGTGGGCAAGAGGAACGAGTTGTAGGCCAGCAGGCTGGTGAAGAACCGGCCGCTCACCTGGTCGAGCAGCCAGATCGCGACGGTGACCGCCACGATGACGACCGTCGCCTTCTGGTCGAGCATCGCGAAGCGCCGTCGCGCGACCGTGAACCCGCTCGGGGCTCCGGACGCGCGACGGTTCGCTGCGAACTGTGCGCGCTGTTCCCGCACGCACTCCGGGCAGTGCACCCCGACTGCCGCCGGCGTCTGGCACTCCGGGCAGATCGTCCGCCCACAGCGCTGGCAGAGGACGAAGCTCTGCCGGTCCGGATGCCGGTAGCAGGTGTTGTTCGGGTTGTACGCCTGGTCGGTCACGTGAGGATCAGACGCCTTCGACGTCGATGCTCTGGATGACCACGTCCTCGACGGGCTTGTCGCGACCGTCGGTCGGGACACCCTCGATGGCGTCGACCACGGCACGGGACTCGTCGTCGGCGACCTCACCGAAGATGGTGTGCTTGCCCTGCAGCCACGGCGTCGCCACCGTGGTGATGAAGAACTGCGAGCCGTTGGTGCCGCGGCCGCCCTGGATGCCGGCGTTCGCCATCGCGAAGATGTAGGGGTTCTGGAACGTGAGCTCGGGGGAGATCTCGTCGTCGAAGCGGTACCCGGGGCCACCGATGCCCTGGCCGAGCGGGTCGCCGCCCTGGATCATGAAGTCCTTGATGATGCGGTGGAAGATGACGCCGTCGTAGAGCTTGTCGGTGGAGACCTTGCCCGTGCCCGGGTGGGTCCACTCCTGCTGGCCCGTTGCGAGGTCGACGAAGTTCTTGACGGTCTTCGGAGCGTGGTTGCCGAACAGGTTGACGCGGATGTCGCCCTTGTTGGTGTGGATCGTTGCGACAGCGGTGTGCAGAGACATGTTCCGATTCTCGCATGTACCGGCTGCGTACGGACCGGACCCACAGGTGAGGCTCCGTGACCTGTCAGGGACTCTGGTGGCAGGATGGGGTCACGCCGATCCGATGGAGGTACCAGATGACGACGATCGAGATCCCGCGCAAGCGTCGGAAGCAGATCAAGAAGCTCAAGGGCCAGACCGCCTCGCTCCTCGGAGAGCAGCGCAAGGTCCTCGAGCACGCGAACGCGATCCTGGCGGAAGCCCGGTCGAACGCAGCCGACGCAGCCCGCAAGGACATCGCCCCTCGTGTGCAGAACGCGATCGACAACGGGATCCGTCCCGCGGTCGCGACCGGGGTACACGCTGCGACGTCCGCAGCACAGAGTGCTTCGCACAAGTTCCAGTCCGAGGTCATCCCCGGACTGGTGTCGACCGCTGGCTCCGTGCTGAGCGTCACCGACCTCGCGAAGGACCCCCGGGTCAAGAAGATCGTGAAGAACGCCCAGAAGAAGGGCAAGAAGGCCAAGAAGGCTGCTGTGAAGTACGTTCCGTCGCAGCAGAAGAAGGGCATCGGCTTCGGCGGTGTCGCACTCATCATCGTCGGCGTCGTCGCCGTTGCTGGTGCTGCGTACGCCGCGTACCAGACGCTCCGTGCCGACGACGACCTCTGGGTCGCCGACGACGCTGACACGGCGGAGAAGCCCGCCGCCTGACCTCCACGGTTCGTACGAAGGGCCCCGGCACTCCGCCGGGGCCCTTCGTCGTTCCTGGGCCGGGTGCTGCGAGGACACGCCCGTCTGTCGGCGCCGAGGTTCCACGACATGCCGTCCGCTGCCCGCCGAGGTTCCACAGGCGGCCCGAGGCGCGCTCGAGATGCCGAGATCTCGGAACCTCGACGCAGCGGCACACGCCCGAACCGAGCACGCACGACGAACGCACGATGTCTCACGGAGACGGCCATCGCGGAGCGGCCAGTGCCGAAGGCACGAGACCAGCACGGCGGAGCGACCGGGCGGAGGGAGGAACGACCGCAGCAGGGTCATCCCGGAGTGGAGTGGAGCCTGGGAGAATCGAACTCCCGACATCCTGCTTGCAAAGCAGGCGCTCTACCAACTGAGCTAAGGCCCCGGGTGCCACCGAGGTGCTCGGCGACGGGATGGAATTGTCGTGTGTTCCGGAGAACTGGTGGGGCTACAAGGACTTGAACCTTGGACCTCTTCGTTATCAGCGAAGCGCTCTAACCGCCTGAGCTATAGCCCCTCAGACCGGATGAAAGCCTACCGTACGGATCTCGCAGAACGAAATCGAGCGGTCGGCCCACCCGGCCCGGGTGTGTCAGTTGTTCGTGAAGCCGACGAGCAGGCCGCCGGTGATGCGAACACTGAGGTTGTAGAGGACACTCACGATGGCGCCGAGCACGGTGCCGACGACCACGTTGAGGATGCCCACGACGATGGAGAACCCGAGCACCTGACCCAGTGAGAACTGGTCCATGATCGAGTAACTGTTCTGCCCGGTGACGTCCTTCAACAGGGCGTCCACCTGCGTGAACACGCCCGTCTGGTTGAGGATGACCCACACCAGTGCCGTGGCGACCACGATCACGATGCTGCCGGCCAGGGCGATGAGGAAGCTGAGCTTCACCATCGACCAGAAGTCGACGTAGACCAGCCGCAACCGCACCTGGCGGGTGCCGACGGGTCGCTTCGCCTTCTTCTGGAGCTTCTCGGCGACACTACTCATTGCTTGACTGGTCCTCTCCGGCCTCGTCTTCGACGGGCGCGGTGTCGATGGGATCAGTGGAGTCCGGGGCCGCTTCGGCAGGGCTGACCGTCTCCACCGGGCCCGCGGGCTCGATCTCGGCGTCGTCCTGGTCGTCCAGGTTCCGCTCTGTGTTCCGGGCCACGGCGATGATCTTGTCGTTCTCCGCGAACCTCGCGAAGACGACACCCATCGTGTCACGGCCCTTGGCGGGCACCTCGGCCACGGCAGACCTTACCACCTTGCCCGATTGCAGCACGACGAGCACCTCGTCGTCCTCACCGACGATGAGAGCACCCACAAGGTCGCCCCGGTCCATCGCCAACTTGGCCACCTTGATCCCGAGTCCGCCACGCCCCTGGATGCGGTACTGGTCGACGGAGGTGCGCTTGGCGTAGCCGCCCTCGGTCATCACCCAGACGAAGCCGTCGTCCGAGACCACCCGTGCTGCGAGCAGCGAGTCGCCCTCGCGGAAGGACATGCCCTTCACGCCGGAGGTCGATCGACCCATCGGCCGCAGGGTGTCGTTCGTCGCGGTGAACCGGAGCGACATGCCCTGTCGTGAGACGAGCAGCAGGTCGTCGTGCTCGTCGACGAGCAGCGCCTGCCGGAGCTTGTCGCCGTCGCGCAGGTTGATCGCGATGATGCCGCCGGTGCGGTTCGTGTCGTACTCGGTGAGCGCGGTCTTCTTCACCAGGCCGTGCTCGGTCGCGAGCACGAGGTACTGGGCGACCTCGTAGTCACGGATGTCGAGCACCTGCTGGATCTGCTCGTCCGGCTGCATGGCGAGCAGGTTCGCGACGTGCTGGCCCTTGGCGTCGCGGCCCGCTTCCTGCAACTCGTACGCCTTGGCGCGGTAGACCCGGCCCTGGTCGGTCAGGAACAGCAACCAGTGGTGCGTCGTCGTGACGAAGAAGTGCTCGACGATGTCGTCGGCGCGGAGCTGGGCGCCCCGCACACCACGGCCACCGCGGTGCTGCGAGCGGTACTGGTCGCTGCGCGTGCGCTTGACGTACCCGCCGCGGGTGATGGTGACAACCATCTCCTCTTCGGGGATGAGGTCTTCCATCGACATGTCGCCGTCGTAGCCGAGCATGATCTCGGTGCGGCGGTCGTCGCCGAAGCGGTCGACGATCTCCTCGAGCTCGTCGCGGATGATCGTGCGCTGCCGGGTCTCCGACGCCAGGATGTCCTGGAAGTCGGCGATCTTGCGCTCGAGTTCTTCGGCCTCGTCGTGGATCTTCTGGCGCTCGAGGGCGGCCAGGCGACGGAGCTGGAGTTCGAGGATCGCGCGCGCCTGGATCTCGTCGACGGACAGCAGGTCCATCAGGCCGGTGCGGGCCTCTTCGACGTCGGGCGACCGGCGGATGAGCGCGATGACCTCGTCGAGGGCGTCGAGGGCTGCGAGGTAGCCACGCAGGATGTGCGCACGCTTCTCGGCTTCGCGGAGGCGGAACTGGGTGCGGCGGACGATGACGTCGACCTGGTGCGCGACCCACGCCGAGATGAACCCGTCGAGCGGCAGGGTGCGAGGCACCCCGTCGACGATCGCGAGCATGTTCGCGCCGAAGTTCTCCTGCAGCTGCGTGTGCTTGTACAGGTTGTTCAGCACGACCTTCGCCACGGCGTCGCGCTTGAGCACGATGACGAGGCGCTGACCGGTACGACCCGAGGTCTCGTCTCGGATGTCCGCGACGCCGGCGAGCTTGCCGTCCTTGACGAGGTCGGCGATCTTGATCGCGAGGTTGTCCGGGTTGACCTGGTACGGCAGCTCGGTGACGACGAGGCAGGTGCGGCCCTGGATCTCCTCAACGTTGACGACGGCGCGCATCGTGATCGAACCGCGGCCCGTGCGGTAGGCGTCCTGGATGCCCTTGGTGCCGAGCACCTGCGCACCGGTCGGGAAGTCCGGCCCCTTGATCCGCTGCATGAGCGCGGCGAGGAGTTCCTCACGCGTGGCCTCGGGGTTGTCGAGCGCCCACTTCGCGCCCTCGGCGACCTCGCGCAGGTTGTGCGGCGGGATGTTCGTCGCCATGCCGACCGCGATGCCGACGGAGCCGTTGACCAGCAGGTTCGGGAACCGAGCCGGCAGGATCGCGGGCTCCTGGGTCCGACCGTCGTAGTTGTCCTGGAAGTCGACGGTGTCCTCGTCGATGTCCCGGACCATCTCCATGGCGAGCGGCGCCATCTTGGTCTCGGTGTACCGCGGAGCAGCGGCGCCGTCGTTGCCCGGCGAGCCGAAGTTGCCCTGGCCGAGCGCGAGCGGGTACCGCAGCGACCACGGCTGCACCAGGCGGACGAGCGCGTCGTAGATCGCCGAGTCGCCGTGCGGGTGGAACTGTCCCATGACGTCACCGACGACGCGGGAGCACTTCGAGAACGCACGGTCCGGGCGGTAGCCGCCGTCGAACATCGCGTAGATCACGCGGCGGTGCACCGGCTTCAGACCGTCGCGGACCTCGGGCAGTGCACGTCCGACGATGACGGACATGGCGTAGTCGAGGTAGGAACGCTGCATCTCGAGCTGCAGGTCGACCTGTGAGATGCGGTCACCGGAGACGACGATGTCCCCACTGTCGCCGTGGACGATCTCGGGCTGCTCGTCGGGGGCGTTCTCGTTGTCGTCAGCCATTGGCTTGCGTTACCTTTCTGACGGCCGGGAGGCCGTGGTGACGTTCGTCGCGGTGGACGCGACCACAGGTGGTCCGGACCAGAGCACGCGGCTGGCACCGCGCCTCCAGGCCGGGTCGAGATGTCGAGACTGTTCAGATGTCCAAGAACCGGACGTCCTTGGCGTTCTGCTGGATGAACTGGCGACGTGCGTCGACGTCCTCACCCATCAGCGTCGAGAACGTGCTGTCCACCGCCGCGGCGTCCTCGAGCGTGACCTGCAGGAGCGTGCGGGTGTCCGGGTTCATCGTGGTGTCCCAGAGTTCCTTGTAGTCCATCTCGCCGAGGCCCTTGTAGCGCTGGATGCCGTTGTCCTTCGGGATCCGCTTGCCGGCGGCGATGCCCGACTGCATCAGGGCGTCGCGCTCCCGGTCGCTGAACACGTACTCGTGCGCCGCGTTCGACCACTTCAGGCGGTACAGCGGCGGCTGCGCGAGGTACACGTAGCCGCGCTCGATGAGCGGACGCATGTAGCGGAACAGCAGGGTGAGCAGCAGCGTGGTGATGTGCTGGCCGTCGACGTCGGCATCGGCCATCAGCACGATCTTGTGGTACCGGGCCTTGTCCGGGTCGAAGTCCTCACCGATGCCGGCGCCGAACGCCGTGATCATCGACTGGATCTCCTGGTTCGCGAGCGCACGGTCGAGCCGCGCCTTCTCGACGTTCAGGATCTTGCCGCGCAGGGGCAGGATCGCCTGGGTCATCGGGTTGCGGCCCTGCACGGCGGAACCGCCGGCGGAGTCACCCTCGACCATGAAGATCTCCGACAGGGTCGGGTCCTTCGACTGGCAGTCCTTCAGCTTGCCGGGCATGCCGCCCGACTCGAGCAGGCCCTTGCGACGCGTGGTCTCACGGGCCTTGCGGGCCGCGAGCCGTGCCTGGGACGCCTGGATCGCCTTGCGGACGACGTCGCGGGCCTGCGTCGGGTTGCTCTCGAACCAGTGCGTGAGTTCGGTACCGACGACGCGCTGGACGAACGACTTCGCCTCGGTGTTGCCGAGCTTCGTCTTCGTCTGGCCCTCGAACTGCGGCTCGCCGAGCTTCACGGAGATGACGGCCGTCAGTCCTTCACGGATGTCGTCACCCGTGAGGTTGTCGTCCTTCTCCTTGATGATCTTCGTCTCGCGCGCGTAGCGGTTGACGAGCGTCGTGAGCGCAGCACGGAAGCCTTCTTCGTGCGTGCCGCCCTCGTGCGTGTTGATCGTGTTCGCGAAGGTGTGGACGCTCTCCTGGTACGAGGTGTTCCACTGCATCGCGACCTCGAGCGCGATCTTGCGCTCGGTGTCCTCGGACTCGAAGCCGATGACGTCCGGGTGGACGAGGTCGGCCTTCTTCTGCGCGTTGATGTACTCGACGTAGTCGGCGAGACCGCGCTCGTACATGAAGGAGTCGTTGCGCGCCTCTTCCCCTTCTTCCGGGGTGCGCTCGTCGCGCAGGTTGATCCGCAGGCCCTTGTTGAGGAAGGCCATCTGCTGGAAGCGCGTGCGCAGGGTCTCGTAGTCGAAGACGACGGTCTCGAAGATCTCGGCGTTCGGCCAGAAGGTGATCGTCGTGCCGTGCTCGTCGGACGGTTCGTCCTTGGTCAGCGGTGCGACCGGGACGCCGTCGGTGTAGCTCTGGCGCCAGACGTGGCCCTGCTGACGGACCTCGACGTCGAGCTCGGAGCTCAGCGCGTTCACGACGGACGAACCGACGCCGTGCAGACCACCGGAGACCGCGTACGCGCCGCCGCCGAACTTGCCGCCGGCGTGCAGGACGGTCAGGACGACCTGGACGGTCGAGACGCCCTCGGCCGCGTGGATGCCGACCGGGATGCCACGGCCGTTGTCGACCACGCGGACGCCGCCGTCTTCACGGATGGTGACGTCGATGGTGTCGCAGTACCCGGCGAGGGCCTCGTCGACGGAGTTGTCGACGATCTCCTGGACCAGGTGGTGCAGACCGCGGGGCCCCGTCGAACCGATGTACATACCGGGACGCTTGCGGACCGCCTCAAGCCCCTCGAGCACCTGAATCTGGTCTGCTCCGTAGGACGATTCGCTCTGCGGGGTCTCCGCGTCGAGCGGGTTCTGCGGGTCGTCTTCAGATTCTGATGCCATGTCGAGCGTGCTCCTGCCTGCGCGCGGAACGCCCGCGCACTGCACCTCCCAGTCTACCGCAGAGGCCCCTCTTTCGAGGGCTCATCCGGCCCACAGACGGGCTTTTTTGGCACCGCAGGATGATTTCGTCGGCTCAACCGTAGGTGTCGCGAGGACCGCGCCCCTGGACCGTCCTGGGGCCGCGTTTCCAGGTGGGGACGTCCGGCCCCGAAACCCGGATCGACTCGACCCCGGCTTCCGGGTGCCGCTCGGCGATCGTCGTCGTGACGCTCGCACGCATGAGCCGGAGCTGCGTCGCCCAGGCCGTCGAGTCGCACCGGATGACCAGCGCACCGTCGTCGATGGTCACCGGGGTGGAGTGCTTCGCGAGTTCCTCGCCGACGACGCTGGGCCAGTCGACGAAGAGCTCCGAGCGGGCCAGGGGTTCGGTCCACCCGAGTTCGTTGGCCAGGGATCCGACGACGTCGCCGAGTCCCCGGGGCTCACGGCCACGGCCGTAGGGGACGGTGTCGGCGTCGAACTCGCGGGATCGTCGGCGGCGGGCGTCGACCCCGCGCTTCGACGGGTCGCCGAAGACGGCGCGGAGGTGGCGGTAGACGCGGGACGGTTCCGTCGGCTTCCAGGGGCGGGGCATCAGGAGTCGGCTTCCGCCGGCGTCGTCGCGTCGGTCGCGTCAGTCTCCGGAGTGGAGGCGCGGCTCGCGTCCGCCTCGTCGGTCACGATCGTGCCCGCCTCGATCCGCACCGTGTGCGCCGCCAGCTGCGCGGGGACGTCGCCGAACACCGCCGCCGTGATGAGGACCTGCTCGTAGTCCGCCACCGCGTTGCCCAGCCGTTCGCGTCGGGACTCGTCGAGTTCGGCGAACACGTCGTCGAGGATGATGATCGGGTCACCGAGGTTCGACTCCGCCCGCAGGATCGACGCACTCGCCAGCTGGATCGCGAGCGCGAACGACCAGGATTCACCATGACTGGCGTATCCACGGGCAGGTAACCCGTTTAGCTGGAACAACACGTCGTCGCGGTGCGGGCCGACGAGGGTGAGTCCGCGGTCGAGTTCGTCCCGGCGGCGTCGCTCGAGTGCCGCTGCGAACGCCTCGGCCGCCGCCGCGACCGTGACCGGCTCGTCCGGTGTCCCGAGCACGGGGTCCGTCGCCGCCGCGGCCTCCGGGTCACCGCCGCGGATGGAGAGCACCCCGGCGATGGAGGCGTCGTGGTGCTCACCGGCGACCGTCGCGTAGGCCTCGGCGACGAACGGTGCGAGCCGACGGGTCAGGTGGTCGCGCGCGGCGACGATCTCGGCACCGAGTCCGACGAGTCGGTCGTCCCAGACGTCCAGCGTCGACAGGGCGTTCGCCTTCGCGCCCGTCGCCCGGGCCGACTTGAGCAGGGTGTTCCGCTGACGGAGCGTCCGGTCGTAGTCGGCCAGCACGCCCTGCATCCGCGGCGCGATCTGGCCGAGCAGCTCGTCGAGCATGCGCCGTCGGCCAGCCGGCTCGCCGCGGACGAGTGCCAGGTCCTCGGGCGCGAAGAGCACGGAGGTGCAGTAGCGCGGGAGTTCACGGGGCTTGATCGCCGACCGGTTCACCTGCGCACGGTTCGCACCGGTGCGGTTGATCTGCACCTCGGCGAGGATGCTGCGGTCCTCGTGCGCGAGGCGTGCCCGGACGATCGCGGCGTCACAGCCCTGCCGCACGAGCGCGGCATCGGTCGGGACGCGGTGGGACCCGAGCGTGGACAGGTACCCGATCGCCTCGACCAGGTTGGTCTTGCCCTGCCCGTTCCGCCCGACGAACAGGTTCGGCCCGCGTGCGAGGTCGACGTCCGCCTCCCGGTAGTTCCGGAAGTCGGTGAGTTGGAGATGGTCGACGTGCACGCGGGCCGAGTCCGGGTTTCCCCGGGTGGTCCTAGGACTTCTTGACGGCGTGACCGCCGAACTGGTTGCGGAGCGCCGCGACGGCCTTCATCGTCGGGGACGCGCTGCCCTGACGCGAGACGAAGCGCGCGAAGATCGACGCCGACAGTGCCGGCATCGGCACGGCGAGCTCGATGCCCTCTTCCAGCGTCCAGCGACCCTCGCCCGAGTCCTCGACGTAGCCCTCGAGCTCGTCGAGCTTCGGGTCTTCGTTGAGCGCGAGGACCATGAGGTCGAGCAGCCAGGAACGGACGACCGTTCCGCGCTGCCACCCGGCGAACACCGCGGGGACGTCCGTGATCAGGTCCTTGGCCTCGAGGAGCTCGTAGCCCTCGCCGTACGCCTGCATGATCGCGTACTCGATGCCGTTGTGGACCATCTTGGCGTAGTGACCGGCGCCGATCGGGCCGGCGTGCGAGAAGCCCTCTTCGCGCGGGCCCTCGGGGCGCAGTGCGTCGAAGACCGGCATCGCGAACTCGACGTCCTTGACGTCACCGCCGACCATGAGGCCGTAGCCGTTGTCCTTGCCCCACACGCCGCCGGAGACACCGACGTCCATGTACCGGATGCCGCGCGCACCGAGCTGCTCGGCGTGCGTGGTGTCGTCGAGCCACTTCGAGTTGCCGCCGTCGATGACGAGGTCGCCCTCGTTCAGGACGCCGGCGAGTTCGGTGATGACGTCGTCGGTGATCTTGCCGTGCGGCACCATCACCCAGACGAGTCGCTGACCCTCGGGCAGTGCGCCCGCCAGGTCTGCGAGGCTCGCGACGTCGGAGACGGCGGGGTTGGCGTCGTAACCGGTGACCTCGATCCCTGCGTTGCGGAGACGGGCACGCATGTTGTTGCCCATGCGACCAAGGCCGACAAGACCGATGTGCATGATTTCCTCTTCTGTTTCGTCGTCGCGCTGAGGCCGAAGGTGGTGGGTCAGCGCAGTGTTCCTGTTGCGCCTATCGCAGCAGCAGGTTGGGCTGCAGCAGGTACCGGTATCCATCGGTCGCGGCAGCCTCTTGCGAAGTCTGGCCGGTGATCAGCACCGGGCCCGGCTTGTTGGGGTTCTCCGTCTTGGTGAAGGAGATGCGGACGAACTCGGAGTGCACCGCGTTCAGTCCGTCCAGGAGGAAGGCGGGCTTCAGCGAGACCACCGTTTCCTCTCCGGTCAGCAACGCACTGATCGACTCTGACGCCTGCGCTTGTTCGGATCCGATCGCCTCGAGCGTGAGCCCGTCGACCGTGAAGGAGAACCGGAGCGCTGCTTCGCGCTCCAGGACGAGTGAGACCCGTCGGACGGCTTCGACCAGTTCCGCGGTGTTGATCACCGCGTGGTCGTTGACGTTCTCGGGGAAGAGCCGGCGGACCGGCGGGTAGTTGCCCTTGATGAGCAGGGACGTGACGGTCTTGTCGTCGGCGTGGAACGCGATGAGCTCACGGTCCGAGTTGCCGCTGATCGAGACGGAGACGGTGGACGCCGACCCGAAGGTGCGACCGACCTCCTGCAGGGTGCGGGCCGGGACGAGGGCGTGCAGCGGGTCCGATCCGACGCGGCCGGAGTCCCACGCGATGGTGCGGACGGCCACGCGGTACCGGTCCGTGGCGATGAGCGACAGGTCGTTGTCGCCGACCTCGAGCTGGACACCGGTGATGACGGGGGTGACGTCGTCGCGGCTCGCGGCGACGGCGACCTGCGACACGGCCTCGGAGAACGCGTCGCCGGGGATGACGCCGGTCTGCGGACCGATCTCGGGCAGCGTCGGGTACTCCTCGACCGGCATGGACAGCAGCGTGAAGTGCGCCGATCCGCAGGAGACCGAGATCTTCGAGTCCTCGGTCGTGAAGGTGACCGGGGCGTTCGGCAGTCGGCTCGCGATGTCGTTCAGGAGCCGGCCGGAGACCAGGACCGTGCCCGGGTCGTCGATCTGTGCGGAGATCGACGTCTGCGCCGAGACCTCGTAGTCGAACGACGAGAGCGTCAGACGATCGCCGTCGGCGTGGATCAGGACGCCCGACAGGATCGGGAGGGTCGTGCGCTGTGGGAGGAGTTTCACCGCGAAGGAGACGGCTTCGGAGAAGACGTCCCGGTTGACCTCGAACTTCACAGCTGGAACCCCTGTCGATCGGCTTGGACTGTCCGGCCGCCCCATTCTGGCACAGGCGGACGTGGGCCGGATTTCTTGTCATCCCGCCGTCCACAAGGTTGTCCCGCGGAGATGGATCGTTAACCAGGAGTAATGGTGTTAACGCCTGTGCACACTGTGGATAACCCTGTGCATGCCGCTCGGCCGTAGGGAACTACACGGTTGTGACTTGTGGGCGGTCTGTGGGCGACGTCGGGATGAATGAATCTCATCTATCCACTTCCATCCCCAGTTTCCACAGGAGGCCCCCTCGCTGTGAACAACCGGGCGGCGTGTCCTCCACAGTTATCCACAGGCTATCCACACTGTGAGAACTCCGGCCCATGGAACCGTCTCAGATGGTGGATACGCCCGGAGACGTACCGATCTCAGCGGTAGCGGCGGTCCTGCTTGATGCGGCTCGTGAGCTCGGTGACCTGGTTGTAGATCGACCGGCGCTCCTTCATGAGCTCCGTGATCTTCTTGTTCGCGTACATGACCGTGGTGTGGTCGCGGTTGCCGAACAGCTGCCCGATCTTCGGCAGGGACAGGCTCGTGAGCTCGCGGCACAGGTACATCGCGATCTGCCGAGCGGTGGCGATCGCCTGGGACCGGGACGAGCCGTACAGGTCGTCGACGGAGAGCTTGAAGTACTCCGCGGTGTGGTTGATGATGTCCGTCGGCGCGACGACGTTGTCCTCGTCGAGGGTGATCAGGTCCTTGAGGACGGTCTGCACCAGGGCCATGTCGACGGCCGTCCGGTTCAGGCTCGCGAACGCCGTGACGCGGATGAGCGTCCCCTCGAGCTCGCGGATGTTGCTCGACACCTTCGACGCCATGAACTCGAGGATGTCGTCGGGCACCTGCAGGTGGTCGGACTGCGCCTTCTTGCGCAGGATCGCGATGCGCGTCTCGAGCTCGGGCGCCTGCACGTCGGTGATCAGGCCCCACTCGAAGCGGGAGCGCATGCGGTCCTCGAACCCGGTCAGGTGCTTCGGTGCCACGTCGGACGTGATGACGACCTGCTTGTTGTGGTCGTGCAGCGTGTTGAACGTGTGGAAGAAGGCCTCCTGCGTGGAGTCCTTCCCCTGCAGGAACTGGATGTCGTCGATGAGCAGGATGTCGATGTCGCGGTAGCGCTGCTGGAACTGGTTCGAGCGGTTGTTCGCGATCGAGTTGATGAAGTCGTTGGTGAACTCCTCGCTCGACACGTACCGGACGCGGATCCCCGGGTAGAGGCTCTCCGCGTAGTGCCCGATGGCGTGGAGCAGGTGGGTCTTGCCCAGCCCGGAGTCGCCGTAGATGAAGAGGGGGTTGTAGGCCTTCGCCGGTGCTTCGGCGACCGCGACCGCTGCGGCGTGCGCGAAGCGGTTCGACGAGCCGATGACGAAGTTGTCGAAGTTGTACTTCGGGTTGAGCCGCGACTCGGGCCGTCCGCTCGTGCCCGGGGAGTCGATCTGGCTCGGGACGAAGGGTGCCTCGATGTACTGGCGGGGTGCGGCGCTCTGCTCCACCGCTTCCTGCACGGGCTCGGCGTACTCCGGCACGTTCGGGTCGACGCGCGGCTCGGACGCCATGTCCGGGTTCACGGTGATGGCGAAGTTCGCGACCGTGTCGTCCCCGATGCGTGCGACGGCCTCGGTGATCGGGATGCGGATCCGCTGCTCGAGCATGCCGCGGGTCAGGTCGTTGGGGACCTCGAGGTACAGGGTGCCGGCGAGGACGCCCTTCGGTTCGACCAGGTTGAGGAACCCGTGGAGCTGCGGCGTGATGCGGGGGTCCTCGGCGAGGATTCCGAGTACGGATGACCAGAGGTCCTCGACGGGGTCGGCCGGCATCGTCATGTCGCGCTCGTCTCCAGGTGTGTGTCGTGCGTTCGGTGCCGGACCGGGGTGCGTCCTGCTGGGTCGGACGTGCCGGGGCGCCGCGGGTGGTGGCGCTCAGCGGACCGTGTCGTTCGCCGGCGGTTCGTCGGTGGCTCGGGGGCTTCGTCGACGCCTCGTACCGCGCGTGTTCCCACAGGGTTGTCCACAGTGTTGTCCACGACCGCCCGGATCCGTCGTACAGGAGTACTTCCCTGTCGTACCGGGGCGCGGGGCCGATCGATGACCCCACTGTAAAGGACCGGGCCGGGTGGCACCGAACGGAAGTTGTCCCCAATGTGGAGAATGGACCGCAGCGGTGTCCACGACGCCCCGGCATCGAGGCCGGCCCCGATCGGCGTTTGACCTGCCCGCTGCTGTCACGTACCGTTAACCAGTTGACTGCGGCCGATTGGTCGCGCCCATCTGCGTCGTTCGACACCGAGCGATGACACATACATACGTGACGGCTCGCCGCGAGCAGCCGTGTGGAGAGATCATGAGCAAGCGCACCTTCCAGCCGAACAACCGTCGCCGCGCCAAGAAGCACGGCTTCCGCCTCCGCATGCGGACGCGTGCCGGCCGCGCCATCCTGTCGGCGCGTCGCGCCAAGGGCCGCACCGAGCTCTCGGCCTGATCAGGCTCATCGCCTGATCCGGTCCTCGGTCTGACCCCGGCATCGCAGTGTTGGCCAGAGCCAACCGCATCGTCCGCGGGGACGACTACCGGAACGTCGTGCGTCGTGGTCGCAAGAGCGCCACGGCGCACGTCGTCGTGTCCGTGGTCCGTCGTTCGGCGGACCTCACCGGACCGTCACGGTTCGGGTTCATCGTCGCGAAGACGGTGGGCAACGCCGTGACCCGGAACCTGATCAGGCGGCGGCTCAAGGCGATCGCGCACGGCATCCTCGCCGACTCCCCCGTGGGGTACGACGTGGTGGTCCGAGCACTGCCAGCCGCATCGCAGGCCGGATGGCCTACCCTGCTCGAAGACGTCGTGCGCTCCTACGCGCGCGGGGTGGAGAAGGCAGCATGAACCGCATCCAGTGGACCCGGCTGGCCTGGGTCGCCGCGTTGCTCCCACGCAACGCGTGCGTCGTCGTGCTCCGGGCCTACCGTGCCGTGATCTCCCCGCTGTACGGCAACGTCTGCCGGTACCACCCGTCGTGCTCCCGGTACGCCCTCGAAGCGATCCAGCAGTACGGCGTCGTCCGCGGATCCGCGATGGGCGCCTGGCGTATCGCTCGCTGCAACCCCTGGGCTGCAGGCGGCATCGACGACGTCACGGAACGTCGTCGCCCGTTCGTCGTCAACCGGTTCGGGTTCGTCCTCGCGCCGATCCCGCAGCAGCCGCACCCCGCGGTCGGAACGGCCCGGCCAGTCCTGCTCCCCCAGCGCACTCGAAAGGCGTAGCCGTCCCCATGGACATCATCGGTACGATCCTCTGGCCGCTCAAATGGGTGGTCTCCGCCATCCTCGTCGGCTTCCACTGGATCTTCGAGAGCATCGGCATGGACCCGGGCGCGGGTATCACCTGGGTCCTCTCCATCATCTTCCTGACCTTCGTGGTCCGCGCCGCGCTGATCCCGATCTTCGTGCGCCAGATCAAGTCGCAGCGTCGCATGCTCGAGGTCGCGCCGCAGCTGAAGAAGATCCAGGACAAGTACAAGGGCAAGAAGGACCAGTTCTCGCGTGAGGCCATGAGCCGCGAGACCATGGCGCTCTACAAGGAGACCGGTACCAACCCGCTGAGCTCCTGCCTGCCGCTGCTGCTGCAGATGCCGATCTTCTTCTCGCTGTACTCGGTGCTGCACGAAGCACAGATCAACAAGACGGGCATCGGCCTGCTGACGAACGACCTCGCGGCGTCGTTCGGCAACGCGGCCCTGTTCGGCGCTCCCCTGCACGAGACGTTCACCAACGCCTCCGGGTGGGAAGTCCGTGCGATCGCCGGCTTCATGATCGTGGTCATGACGGCGTCGCAGTTCATCACGCAGCTGCAGCTCGTCGCCAAGAACATGTCGCCGGAGACCAAGGCGTCGCCGATGTACCGCCAGCAGAAGATGATGCTGTACATCCTCCCGCTGGTCTTCGTGATCTCGGGTCTGAGCTTCCCCCTCGGCGTCATGTTCTACTGGCTCGCGTCGAACGTCTGGACGATGGCGCAGCAGTACTTCGTCATCCGCAGCATGCCGACGCCCGGCTCCGAGGCGGCGCTGGCGCGTGAGGCACGTCTGGCGAAGAAGGCCCAGCGTCGTGGGATCGCGAACCCGGTCCTCGCCGAGGCCGGTGCCGGTGCGGGTGCCGCCGAGATCGAGGCCGTGCGCGTCACCACCCAGCGTTCGCAGCCGGTCGGCAAGCAGCGCTCGAAGAAGAACGGGAAGAAGTAAGTGACCGAGCAGGACACCGCCGCAGCCGTCGATACCACCGAGGCCGAAGACGGCCGCGACGAAGCCGACATCGCTGCGGACTACATCGAGGAACTCCTCGACATCTGCGACCTCGATGGAGACATCGAGATCGAGGAGCGCGCCGGTCGCGTCTACCTGTCGGTCACCGATGACGGCGAGGCGCTCCGCGTCCTCTCGAAGCCGGACACGGTCACGGCCCTGCAGGAACTCACCCGCATCGCCGTCCAGGCCGAGACGGGCGAGTTCAGCCGGCTCATCCTGGACGTGGGCGGCTCCCGTGACGCTCGTGCCGACGAGCTGCAGCGACTGGTCGACACCGCCGTCGAGCGCATCGAAGCCGGATCGTCGTCCGCAGCACTCCCCCCGATGTCGTCGTACGAGCGCAAGCTGGTCCACGACCTGGTCGCCGAGAAGGGCTTCCACTCGGAGTCCGAGGGCGAGGGTCGGGACCGCCACACGGTCGTCACCCGATGACGGACGACGCGGTGTCCACGGACGCCGCTCCGGTGCTCGAAGTCGAGCCCGCGGCTGCATCCGCGCTCTTCGGCGACCAGATCGAGACGGCGCGCTCGTTCACGAACGAGTTGGCTCGACGGGGCGAGGAACTGGGCCTGATCGGCCCGCTCGAGCTGCCTCGGCTCTGGACGCGACACATCCTCAATTCTGCGTTGCTGGCGCCCCTCCTGGAGGCCCGTGGTCGGGTTGCCGACGTCGGTTCCGGTGCAGGGTTGCCCGGTCTCGTGCTCGCGATCGCCCGTCCTGACGTGCGGTTCACGCTCATCGAGCCGATGGAGCGTCGCGTGGACTGGCTCACGTCCGAGGCGGGCCGACTCGGCCTGTCGAACGTGACCGTCGTCCGTGCGCGGGCTGAGGACGTCTCTGACGACATCGTGGTCGACCAGGTCACGGCCCGCGCTGTCAGTGCACTGTCGAAGCTGATCCCGCTCACGGTTCCGCTCGTTCGGTCCGGCGGCCAGCTCATCCTGATGAAGGGTGCGCGGGTCGACGACGAGATCGAGAAGGCTCGGAAGGTCATCCTTCGCACGCACCTCTCGGACGTCGAGGTCCTCGAGCTCGGGGACGGTGTGGTCGACGAGACCACACGTGTCTTCCGGGCTACAGTTGACTGACGCTGCGGCCCGGACCGACAGGTTCGACCATCAGCGACTTCACGTTTCACGTGAAACATCGAACCGGGGAAGAGGCATTCGTTGAGCTCATCGACCGATTACGACGCGTCGACTCCGCTTGCTCGCGAAATCGCCGACCTGAACCGCCGGCGCCGGGCCATCGCGACGCAGCAGTTCCCACTGCCGTCCAAGACGCGCATCATCACCGTCTCGAACCAGAAGGGCGGCGTCGGGAAGACCACGACGACCGTCAACCTGGCTGCAGGCCTCGCCCATGGCGGGGCTCGCGTCCTCGTGATCGACCTGGATCCGCAGGGCAACGCGTCGACGGCGCTCGGTGTCGACCACCAGGCTGAGGTCGCCAGTATCTACGACGTCATCGTCGACGAGGCTGCGATGGCCGACACGGTGCAGCGGTCCCCCGAGTCCGACACGCTCTGGTGTGTTCCGGCGACGATCCACTTGGCCGGCGCGGAGATCGAGCTCGTGTCGCTGGTTGCGCGGGAACAGCGCCTGCGTACTGCTCTCGACCTGTACCTCCAGTCGCTGGATGAGCCGTACCACTACGTCTTCATCGACTGCCCGCCGTCGCTCGGCCTCTTGACGATCAACGCGTTCGTCGCGGCGCAGGAAGTGCTGATCCCGATCCAGTGCGAGTACTACGCGCTCGAGGGCCTCAGCCAGTTGTTGCGGAACATCGAGCTCATCGAGCGGCACCTCAACCCCAATCTCCGGGTCTCGACCATCCTGCTGACGATGTACGACGGACGGACCAACCTGGCGAACCAGGTCGCAAACGACGTGCGCGAGCACTTCGGTGACCAGGTGCTCAAGGCGATGATTCCCCGATCAGTGCGGGTGAGTGAAGCGCCGAGTTACGGACAGAGCGTCGTGGCGTACGACGTGAACTCCACCGGGTCGCTCTCCTACCTGGAGGCGGCCGCCGAGATCGCAGCACGAGGAGCGCAGGACTGATGGCACCCAAGCGAACCGGACTGGGCCGTGGCATCGGCGCGCTCATCCCGACGGCGACGGACCAGCAGGATCGTCCGGTCGACGTGTTCTTCCCCACCGGTGGTTCCCCGGCATCGGCGCCGACGGCCGACGAGCTCGTGGCCGTCCCGGGTGCGCGACTCGCGAACCTCAACCCGCTGGACGTGATCCCGAACGCACAGCAGCCCCGCAAGGAGTTCCGCGAGGAAGAGCTGCAGGAGCTCGTCCACTCCATTCGCGAGATCGGCGTGCTGCAGCCCATCGTGGTCCGCCCGATCCCCGGGGCTGCGGGGACGGAGCCGCAGTACGAGCTCATCATGGGCGAACGGCGCCTCCGTGCGACCAAGGAACTCGGACTCAGCGTCATCCCGGCGATCGTCAAGGAGACGCCGGACGACGCGATGCTCCGTGACGCCCTCCTCGAGAACCTCCACCGTGCGCAGCTCAACCCCCTCGAAGAGGCTTCGGCGTACCAGCAGCTCTTGGCGGACTTCGGTATCACGCAGGAGCAGCTCGGACAGCGCATCGGGCGATCGCGCCCGCAGATCACCAACACCATCCGTCTGCTCCGGCTCCCCTCCCCCGTGCAGCGCCGCGTCGCCGCCGGTGTCCTGTCCGCCGGGCACGCTCGCGCGATCCTGGCTGCTCCGGACGCTGAGGCGATGGAGTACCTCGCCGAGAAGATCGTCAACGAGGACCTGTCCGTCCGTGCTGCTGAGGCCATCGCACAGCAGCTCGCGACGAAGACCCCGCCGAAGCCGGCACCACAGCCCACGAAGAACCAAGCGCACTTCAACGACCTCGCTGAGCGGATCGGCGATCGCTTGAACACGCGGGTCAAGATCGCCGTCGGAGCACGGAAGAGTTCCGTGATGATCGACTTTGCGAACGGTGACGACCTCAACCGCATCCTCACCGAGCTGGGTATCGGCGACGTCTCGTCTTGATGCGCCTCCGCGGGCGCTGTGCGGCCCGTAGCGGGCCTCGCAGGCCCGGTTCGGGTGTCCGGAGCAGCGAGGGAGTGGTCAGTCCGTTACGGGGCGCGTAGCCGTTCAGCTGGTTCGAGTTCACGAGCAGCCAACTGGAAGGCCGGACGTTTCACGTGGAACGCTCTCAATCTCGGATCATGAGATCCTGCAATCCTGAGCCGCTATGGCGTGATGTCGTCGGTCAGGAACTCCGCGGTCGTCGGCGCAGCCGCGGGGACACCCTGCACGACGTCGCTCGTCGCGCAGGGGTGTCACCGCAGTACTTGTCCGAGATGGAACGCGGGCGGAAGGAGCCCTCGAGCGAGATGCTGGCAGCAGTGGCCGGCGCGCTGGAGAGGTGCTTGCCCGACCTAGCGGTCGCCGCAGCGGAACAGCTCCGCGAGGGAGGACCTTCCGCAGGTACTGGTGGCGAACAACTGCGGAGCAGTTTCCTCCTCGCAGCCTGAGGCGTCGTCGGGGAGCGCCGTCCGTCAGCGTCGAGTGATCACGTGGTCCACGAGCCCGTACTGCCGGGCCTGACGGGCCGTGAAGACGCGGTCGTGATCGGTGTCGGCTTGCGGTCGGTCGACACTCCGGCCGCAGTGCACAGTGAGCACGTCCTCGATCTCGGCGCGGATCCGGACGACCTCGTCGGCCGGCAGGATGGGCTCGGGTATGGCCCCTGTCCCTTGGCTGCGGGCTGGTGGAGCACGGCCCGAGCGTACGGCAAGGCCGACCGCTTTCCTTCGATGCCCGCGGCGAGCAGGACGGCTCCGACACCGATTGCCTGCCCAACACAGGTGGTCGCAACGGGGGCATGAACCGCATGGTGTCGGAGACGGCGAGCATGGCACTCGGGTCGCCCCCGTCGCAGTTGACGGAGAGGTGCACGTCCGAGTCCGGGTTGCGGAGTACCAGTGGTCGTTTGGCGAGTCCTCGAATACGCGGTCGACCGTCTGCCCGGTGTCCGCTGCGATGAGTCCGAGCACGGTGGCCGTCGAGTACGAGCACGCGCTGGTCGAAGAGGGCACGCCGGTGCTCGGTCGTGAAGGCTGCGGGGGTGGTGAATCGGTCATGCGTCCACCGAGCGCCGGCAGTTGACCAGACGCACCCGATGCTGCTCAGAGTGGATCAGCTGTCAGCAGCGAGGCGCCGGACAGCGGTGTTCCACGTGGAACATCGAGCTGGCGGCCACGCCGATGTTCCACGTGGAACGTTCGACCCGCGTATCAGGCGTGGTGGTCGCGGATCGCCTGTTCGGCGAGCTCTGCGTAGGTCCAACCGAGGTCGAAACCGGACGCCGAGAGTGCCTGCGGGAGCAATGATGTCTCGGTCAGACCCGGGAGCACGTTGGCCTCGAGGAACCAGGGCGTGCCCGCGCCGTCGATGATGAGGTCCACACGCGACAGGTGGCGGAGGCCGAGCGCCGCGTGGGCTGCGACTGCGGCGTCCGCTGCAGCTGACGCGAACTCGTCCGACAGCCGGGCCGGGGTGTAGAACGTCGTCTCCCCCGCGTTGTACCGCGCCTCGAACCCGTAGATCCCGTTCCGCGGCACGATCTCCACGGCGGAGAGGGCCACGGGCCCGTCGCCGGTGTCGATGATGCCGACCGCGACTTCGGTGCCTCGGATGAGCTGCTCGACCACGACGTCGTCGCAGTACGTGTACGCCGTCACCATGGCTCGCGGCAGGTCGTTGACGTCGTCGACGAGGGTGACGCCCTGCGCGCTGCCACCGCGTGCTGGCTTCACGGCCAGTGGGACCGGGTGCTCCCCCGCGATGGCCTCGAGCACTCCGACGGCACCGAGTTCGCGGAACACGTCGTGGGACAGCGTGACGGAGCGAGGGGTTCGCACACCTGCCCGCGCGACCAACGCGGAGGCCGTGGGCTTGTCCCATGCCAACCGTGCCGACGTGGAACGTGAGCCGACGAACGGGATGTCCACCGCCTCCAGGATGCCCCGCAGGGCCCCGTCTTCACCGGAGGCGCCATGCAGAGCCGGCCACACGACGTCCGGGCGGGTTTCGGCGAGAGCCGGCAGGAGCAGCGCGTCCGCGTCGCGGAGGTCGACCTGCCAGCCGTACCCGGTCAGCGAGTCGGCGACCCGTCGACCGGAGCGCAGGGAGACGTCACGCTCGTGCGAGATCCCTCCCGCGACGACGACGACGTGACGACGGGTGAGCTCAGCCATGGGGGTCCTCCGGTGTGGAACGACGGTGCTGGTGGACTTCGCACCGCAGAAAAGCGCTGATCAGGAGATGTTCGGCGGCGGCGCGCTGACCGAGGACGTCTCACGCACGACGCCGTTCGGCCGCGTGCTCGGGCCGAAGGTCTCGATCAGCTCGAGCTCGTCGTTCACGACGTTGGCGAGCCGCTTCACGCCGACGCGGATCTGCTCGGGAGTGGGGTAGCAGAAGGACAGCCGGATGTGTCCCCCACCGCGACCGTCTGCGTAGAAGGCCGTCCCCGGCGTGTAGGCGACGAGCTCCTTCACCGCGCGCGGCAGCATGCCCTTCGAGTCGAGCGACTCGGGGAGCGTGAGCCAGACGAAGAAGCCACCGTTCGGCTTCGTCCAGGAGAGGTCCGGCAGGAACTCCCCCAGGGCGGACAGCATGGCGTCACGACGCTCGGCGTAGATGCCCCGGAAGGTGTCGACCTGACCCTTCCAGTCCGCGGCGTCCAGGTAGGCGTTCACGACGTACTGGCCGAAGGAGTTCGGGGCGAGGACGGCCGATTCGTTGGCGAGCACGAGCTTCTCGCGGATGGCATGCGGCGCGAGCGCCCAGCCGACGCGGAAACCGGGTGCGAGGGTCTTCGAGAAGGACCCCAGGTACACGACCCCTTCTTCGTCGATGGAGCGGATGGCCTGCGGTGCCGGCTCGTCGAACCAGAGGAGCCCGTACGGGTTGTCCTCGAGCACGAGGATGTTGTTCGACCGGCAGATGTCGAGCACTTCGATACGGCGCTCCCGGCTCATGGTGACTCCGGCCGGGTTGTGGAAGTTCGGGATCGTGTAGAGGAACTTGATCCGCTTCCCCTGCGTGCGCAGGTTCGCGATAGCCTCGCGCAGCGCCTCGGGCACCAGCCCGAGTTCATCCGTCGTCACGTGGACGGTCTCCGCCTGGTAGGACCGGAACACACCGATCGCGCCGACGTAGGACGGGGACTCGGCGAGCACGACGTCGCCCGGATCGATGAACAGCCGCGTGACGAGGTCCAGCGCGTGCTGCGAGCCCGTCGTCACGACGACGTCCTCGGCGCTCGCACGGATGCCCTCGAGGCTCATGACGTCCACGATGTGCTCGCGGAGCGACCGGAGACCCTGACCGCCGCCGTACTGCAACGCCATGGCAGCGTGCTCGTTCATGACACGGTCCAGGGAGCCCGTGACGAGCTCTCTGGGCAGTGCGGAGACGAACGGCATGCCGCCGGCCAGCGAGACCACCTCAGGGCGCGAGGCGACGGCGAACAGGGCTCGGACCTCGGAGGCGCTCAGCCCGGCGGTGCGCTGGGCGTAGGAGTCGTACCAGGGGTCGAGGCTGTTGCCGTTCGTCATACCGTGCTCCGATCAGTGAGACATTCCCGCCACACTACGACATCGACCCCGGAAACCCGGGCTCCGCGGCGGGGGCCGATCCGCAACGGGTGGCATGCGAACGCCCCGCCCGCGTCTGCTGAGCAGGACGAGAACGGGGCGTTCGGTGGTGCTGGTTCGACCTACGCGAGGAACTCGGCGAGGTCGGCCTCGAGCGCGGGCTTCGGCTTGGCACCGATGACGGTCTTGACGACCTCGCCGCCCTTGAAGACCTTCATCGCCGGGATCGAGGTGATCTGGTAGTTCATGGCCGACTGGGGGTTGTCGTCCACGTTGAGCTTCACGATCTCGATCTTGCCGGCGTGCTCTTCGGCGATCTGGTCGAGGATCGGCGAGACGGCGCGACACGGGCCGCACCACTCGGCCCAGAAGTCGACGAGGATCGTCTTGTCGGACTTGAGGACCTCGTCCGAGAAGGTGGCGTCGGTGACAGCCTTTGCGTTGGACATGGGTGTCCTTTCGTGAGAAGTCAGTACTGGGTGTGGAACCACGGGCGCGCCCCCGGCATTCCGGGGGCTGTCCGGGTCAGGCGGAGATGGTGACCGGCTCGACCGGGGTCTCGCCCACGGCAGCATCGGTCAGCGTGTCCTCGAGGTCGGCGAGGTACTTCTCCGCGTCGAGGGCAGCGACCGCACCGGAGCCGGCAGCCGTGATGGCCTGGCGGTAGGTGTGGTCGAGGACGTCGCCGGCCACGAACACCCCGGGGACGCCGACGGCCTTGGACGTGCGGCCCTCGACGGCGATGGTGCCCTCGGGAGCGAGCTCGAGCTGGCCGTGCACGAGGTGCACGCGGGGGTCGTTGCCGATCGCGATGAACAGGCCGTCGAGGGCGAGTTCGCTCTCGGTGCCGTCCACGGTGTCCTTGAGGGTCACACCGGTCACTGCGGAGTCACCCTGGATGCCGATGACCTCCTTGTTCCACGCGAACTCGATCTTCGGGTCGTTGTGGGCACGGTCCTGCATGATCTTCGACGCGCGCAGGGTGTCCTTGCGGTGGATCACGGTGACCTTGTCGGCGAAGCGGGTGAGGAACGTGGCCTCTTCCATCGCGGAGTCGCCACCGCCGACGACGGCGATGTTCTTCTGACGGAAGAAGAAGCCGTCGCAGGTCGCGCACCACGAGACACCGTGGCCGGACAGGCGCTCTTCGTCGGCGATGCCGAGGTGGCGGTACGCCGAGCCGGTTGCGTAGATGACCGCCAGGGCCTCGTACGTCTCGCCGGAGCCGACGGTGACCTTCTTCACGTCGCCGGTGAGGTCGACGGAGACGGCGTCGTCGTACAGGACCTCAGCACCGAACTTCTCGGCCTGTTCCTGCATCTTGATCATGAGGTCGGGTCCCTGGATCCCCTCGGGGAAGCCCGGGAAGTTCTCGACCTCGGTCGTCTTGGTGAGTTCACCGCCCGTCTCGACGCTGGAGGCGACGATGAGCGGCTTGAGCTCTGCGCGCGCGGCGTAGATGCCGGCGGTGAACCCGGCCGGACCGGAACCGATGATGATGAGCTGGCGCATGCCTGACTGCCCTTCCGTTGCGTGCTGACCGGGTCAACACATGGTACCGGCGCGGCATTCCGCGACGTCCGGGAAGCGTGCGGTCAGCGGCCGAGCTTGCTCTTCACCATGCCGACGGCGTTCCTGATCTCGCCGTTCTTCGCGACGACGAGCGCCCCGAAGTAGACGAGGACCATCACGGCGCCGGTCAGGACGATGGTGATGAGCGCGCCGGTGCGGTCCGACATGGCGAACCCGGCGGCGGAGAACGCGCCGAAGAAGTTGACGACCAGCAGGCCGACGACACCGGCGATCAAGGCCGCGATGATGAACTGCACGTGCGAGCGGGTCACGACCGGTCCCTCGATGCTGCCGAGCTTCCGACGCACCAGGACGAGGGCGACGATCGTCTGCGCGGTCCCGGCGAGGGTGGTGCACGCGGCCACACCGATGCCGATCACGGAGGTCGGGAACGTCGACACCGCGAGGGCCCCGATGACGAACAGGACGGACTGGATGCACTGCATCAGGAACGGCGTCCGGTGGTCGTGCATGGCCCAGAACACGCGCTGGATGATGAACAACATGCTGAACAGGACCAGGCCCGGCATGTAGGCGACCAGGACGGCGCCGACCTGCAGCGCGCTCTCGAACGTGCCCTCGTAGAGTCGGCCGAACGGCACCGCGACGACGACCAGCGCCACCGACGCGAACACGGTGAAGAGCCCCACGATGCGCAGGGACAGCGACAGGTTCCGTCGGACGGATGCCAGGTCGCCGCGTTCGGCGTCGTGGCTCATCCGGGTGAAGTACGCCGTCGCGATGGACACCGTGATGATCGAGTGCGGCAGCATGAAGATGAGCCACGCGTTGCCGAGCACCGCGTTGCCGGGTCCGTCGCCCTGACCCTTCCACGCGACGGCCGACTGCACGATGCCGGCGACCTGCGTCACCAGGATCATCGCGAAGAGCCACCCGGCAGCGGTCCCCGTCGACTTCAGGCCGACGCCGCGCCACCGGAAGTCCGGTCGGAACGACAGCCCTGCCCGCCGCCAGAACAGCGGGAGGAACGCGGCCTGGGCGAACACCCCGAACGAGGCGCTGCCGGCGAGGAGCGCGATCTTCGCGGGTGTCCATTCGTCGAGGGCGTTGCCGCTGGTGCCGTACAGGGCGATGAACACGACGAGGCCGGCGATCGCGATGACGTTGTTGAGCAGAGGAGCCCAGGTGAACGGTCCGAAGACCTGCTTGGCGTTGAGGACCTCACCGAGCAGCGAGTACATCGCGTAGAACAGGATCTGCGGCAGGCACCAGAACGCGAAGGCGATGGCCAGGTCGGTCGCAGCGGGCCCCCGGGTGTCCGAGGACGTCGTGTAGAGGCGGACCAGGAGCGGTGCCAGTGCCGTCGCGACGATGGTGATGACGATGAAGACCGACCCGCCGAGCGTCACGATCTTGTTGACGTACGCCTGGCCGCCGTCGGTGCCGTTCTTCATGGCGCGGACGATCTGCGGGATGAGCACGGCCGACAGCAGGCCACCCGCGATGAGCGCGTAGATGTTGTTCGGCAGCTGGTTCGCGACGGCGAACGCGTTCGCCGAGGGGCTCGCGTTCTGCCCGATGGCGTAGGCGAGCACGAAGGTCTTCGCGAAGCCGAGGATCCGGCTCACCATCGTCCCCGCCGCGAGCATCGCACTCGCCCGCCCCAGGTTGCGCTCGGCGACCGGTTCAGCGTCGACGTCGGGCTGGGGCTGGGTGGCGCTGATGGTTGGCTCCTCGGGGTCGCGGGCGTCCGCGACCCGGCTGGCACGGGCGTCGGACGGGAGGCCCGGGCCGGCTCCGGCACGGTCGGTCGCGTCCTGCGGACGGTCGCCTTCGAGGGCCGCGACAGCGGCCGGGACGGCGGACGCACCGGGCGCGCTCGGCTGCACGGCGAGCGGGCGGTTGGGGTCGTCGTCGTCCTCGTCGTCGAGTTCGCCGTTGCGTCGGCGGATGCGCTTCCGGATGCTGCGGAAGATGCCGAAGCCGAAGATCGCGATCAGGGCGACCGCGGCGGCGGCGGTGATGACCGTCTCCCACTGTGCCTGGACGTTGAGCTCGACGGTGGCCGGCTGCGCGACGGCGACGCCGGTCGGGCTCGACAGCGACATGGTCAGCTCGACCTTGCCGTTCGCGACCGACTGCACGGGCACGGTGGCACGGGTGGACGAGTCCGGCTGGATCTCGACCACGATGTCGTTGCGGACGATCCGGAGTGCGGAGTTCGACGGCTGCACGGCCAGGTGCACCGTCACCGGGTAGTCCGAGCTGTTGCGGATCGAGACCGGCAGCGACGACCGGTCCCCGAGCAGGGTCAGGCTGCTCGAGTCGACGATCCCGACCTCGGTGGTCTGCTTCGCCCAAGCCGCAGTGCGGGCGTCGACCGCGGCCGTGAGTCCCTCGTCGTCCCCGCGCCACGCGTTCGAGGCGAGGGCGAGCAGCCGGAGGCGTGCCGGTGCCGTCAGTTCGGTGGGGGTGTCGAGGATCGTGGCGAACGCGGAGAGCCCCTGTTCGCCCTGCACCAGGCGCTTGAGCTGCGCGATGCGCTCGGCGCCGGTGGACGCACTGTTGAGGGTGAGCGACCCCGCGACGGCCTTCGACGTGGTGGAGAGGTCGGCCGGCGCCACCCAGGCGGTGCTCTCGAGGGCGTCGAGGGTCTGGCTGAGGCGCGTGGAGTCCGAGGGCCAGTCGCGACCGAGGGTGAGCAGGATCGGTCCGGTGGTGCCGCCGTCACGCGCCGAGGTGGCGAGCGTCGCGGTCAGTTCGGACATCGCCGACGACCAGCTCTGGCGGTCCGGTGCCGTCGCGGCATCGCGCAGCAGGGACGACATCGACTGGTCGGAGACGAGGACGTGGTCGTCGCCGATCTTCTCGGACGCCGAGATCGTGGCGTTCGCGCCGGCGGAGGTGTTCCCGCTCGAGACGATCGTCGTGTTCTTGTCGGCCCGCTGCAGCGCCGTCAGGTCAGCCGCGGTCACGGTGCCGTCCGCCGGCCACGCGATGGAGTCCATGGAGTAGGGGAAGTCCAGCAGCTGTTCCGTGGTGGGCAGCGTCTCCGTGGTCTCGCCCGTGCCGGAGCCCGTGCCGGAGCCGGAGCCGGCGTCGGTGGTGGCGTCGTCGCTCGGGGTCGCGGTGCTGCTCGGGCCGGAGGTCTGCCCGGGGGTGGCGGTCGGCGTCGGCGCGGGCGTCTCGGCACCGGGGAAGTTCTCGGACTTCACGGACTGGTCGAGCGAGATCGGGGCGAGGATGCCGTCCGACCCCGCCTGGCGCAGACCGGTGACGTCGGCGTCGGCGTAGGGCAGCGCGAAGGTCTCGTTGCGCAGGGCCTCGAGCCGCTGGAGCCACGCGGTCGCCGCGGACGGGGCGTTCTCGCCGAGGATCCGGATCGAGGCGATGATCCGTGGGTCGACCGCGACGGCGACGTTGTGGTCCTCGGCCGCGTCGAGCTGCTGGGTGAGGGTGCCGTCCACCGAGGTCGCGGCGGCCAGGACGGCCGCGCTGAGGATGCCGTCCGTGGACTTCGGGACGGTCACCGGCATCGCCACCGAGACGCTGACCGGCACCTGCTCGAAGTCCGGGTACCAGGTGATCGCGGAGCGGGCGACGGCGAACGTCTCACCGGCCGTGTACTCCGCTGCGATGCGCCGCGCACCGAACGAGGAGTACCCGCCGAGTGCGACGTTGCCCGAGACGATCTCGACCGAGTCGATGGTGACCGATCGGTGCGCCGGGACCGCCGGGATGTCCACGGAGTCCATCGGGGCGCCGAGGTAACCGGTCGTGGTGGTGTCGGCAAGCCACTCGGCGAGGACGTCCCGTGTGCTCACGGAGCGGAAGATGTCGAACTCCGCGGTGCCTGCCGGCAGTGCGGTGTCGGTGTCGTTGGTGACCGTCACCGAGAGGGTGAGGTCCTGGTCGCGCTGCACGATCCCACGGTGCGCGGGAGCGACCGAGATGGTGGCCTTGCCGGCGTCGGCGGCAGCCGGATCGGCGAGGTGGGTCGTTGCTGACGAGACCGTCGCGGCGGACGCGTGGTCGGCGCTGACGGGCGCGACGACCAGGCCGAGCGCGACGAGGGTCGACGCGGCTGCGGCGAGCGTGGTGCGGAGGATGTGCATACGGGAGCGGGCCACGGGGTCGGTTCGGGCCGAGCACGAGTGTATGAGGCGCGACCATGAACAGGTCCCGTGCGCGCGGGGTTGTGGAGAACTCGGGGCGTCGATCTGGGAGGATGAGGACCGTCATGCAGTCCGTTGCCCAGGCCGTCGAACGACTCGACGCACTCGCCACCACCGAGCCCGTCGACCTCCTCGCTCGGGCCTTCGCCGACGCCGGACACGAGCTGGCCCTGGTCGGCGGTCCCGTCCGCGACGCCTTCCTCGGTCGTCCCGTCACCGACCTCGACTTCACGACGAGTGCCCGTCCGGACGACATCCTCCGCATCGTGGAGCCGATCGCGAGCGCCACGTGGGACGTCGGCCGCCAGTTCGGCACCATCGCCGCGCGGGTCGGTGGCGAGCAGGTCGAGATCACCACCTACCGCAGTGACGTCTACGACGGCGAGACCCGGAAGCCCGAGGTCGCGTTCGGCGACACCATCGAGGACGACCTGCTCCGTCGCGACTTCACGGTCAACGCGATGGCGCTCCGGCTGCCGGCCCGCGAGCTCGTCGACGTGCACGGCGGCGTCGAGGACCTGCTGGCCGCCCGGCTCCGCACCCCGCAGGCCGCCGTGGTGTCGTTCCGCGACGACCCGCTCCGGATGATGCGGGCAGCGCGGTTCACGGCGCAGCTCGGGTTCACGGTCGACGACGACGTCCGTGCCGCCATGCAGGAGCTCGTCGACTCCATCGACATCGTGTCCGCCGAGCGGGTGCGCGACGAACTCGTCAAGCTCCTGAACACGAGCGACCCGGTGCCCGGCATCCGGCTGCTCGTGGACACCGGCCTCGCCGAGCGGTTCCTGCCCGAGCTGCCCGAGATGCGGCTCGAGATCGACGAGCACCACCACCACAAGGACGTCTACGAGCACTCCCTGACCGTGCTCGAGCAGGCCATCGGGTACGAGGCCGAGCGGCACGCGGGCGACCCGCCGGACACCGTCCTGCGACTCGCGGCGCTGCTGCACGACATCGGCAAGCCCGCCACCCGCAAGCTCGAGCCCGGCGGCGCCGTCAGCTTCCACCACCACGACCTGGTCGGCGCGAAGCTCGCGAAGAAACGACTGCGCGCCCTGCGATTCGACAACGACACGATCGCCGCCGTGTCCCGGCTGATCGAGCTGCACCTGCGGTTCTTCGGGTACACCGACGGCGCCTGGACCGACTCCGCCGTCCGCCGCTACGTGCGCGACGCCGGACCGCAGCTCGAGCGGCTGCACGAGCTCACCCGCTCGGACGTCACCACGCGGAACCGTCGCAAGGCCGACCGCCTGGCGTTCGCGTACGACGACCTGGAGGACCGCATCAAGGTCCTCGCCGAGCAAGAGGAGCTGGAGTCCATCCGGCCCGACCTGACCGGCGACGACATCATGCGGATCCTCGACATCCCGCCGGGGCGTGCGGTCGGCGAGGCCTACCGCTTCCTGCTCGAGGCGCGGATGGACGACGGACCCCTCGGAGCGGACGCAGCCGAGGCGCGCCTGCGCGACTGGTGGGCCGCGCGCGACGCGACCGCCTGACAGGCG
Organism: Curtobacterium sp. JUb34; assembly: GCF_003755065.1. Taxonomy (NCBI): domain Bacteria; kingdom Bacillati; phylum Actinomycetota; class Actinomycetes; order Micrococcales; family Microbacteriaceae; genus Curtobacterium; species Curtobacterium sp. JUb34. The sequence continues at coordinate 791,960 of NZ_RJVH01000001.1, forward strand.
CGACCGCAGCCACGGAACCAGGTTCCGGACTCGGAACCGCGCGATTGCACGGTGTGGTGTCCGGAACCTGGTTCCGCGAGCCGATCCACAGACCGGTGGCGCGCCTCCAGGCCGTCCGGTAGTCTGTGCAGGTTGCCCGGCGCGTGTCTGCGTGCCGTGGCACATGCATCAACCCTCCTGCCCCGGGAACTGCCCGGGGCCGCTGAGACCAGAGGAGGTGGGTTCCGCATGCACCAGTACGAACTGATGGCGATCCTCGACCCCGAGATCGATGAGCGCACCGTCGCTCCCAGCCTGGACAAGTTCCTCGCTGTCATCCGCAACGACGGTGGCACCGTCGACAACGTGGACGTCTGGGGCCGTCGCCGGCTCGCTTACGAGATCGCCAAGAAGTCCGAGGGCATCTACGCCGTCGTCGACTTCACGTCCTCCCCCGAGGCCGCCAAGGAGCTCGACCGTCAGCTCGGTCTCTCCGAGGCCGTGCTCCGCACGAAGGTCCTCCGCGCCGAAGAGGGCATCGCGCAGGTCGCCGCCCAGAAGCAGCGCGACGAGGCACGTGCGGCCCGCAAGGCCGCCAACGCGTCCGCAACCGCGACCGCGAGCGCCGAGTAACCCGTGGCCGGCGAAACCGTCATCACGGTGGTGGGCAACCTCACCGCGGACCCCGAGCTGCGCTACACGCAGAACGGGCTCGCGGTGGCGAACTTCACCATCGCCTCCACGCCTCGCACGTTCGACCGTCAGGCGAACGAGTGGAAGGACGGCGACGCGCTGTTCCTCCGCGCGAGTGTGTGGCGGGAGTTCGCCGAGCACGTGGCGGGGTCACTGACGAAGGGCTCGCGCGTCATCGCGCAGGGTCGTCTGCGTCAGCGTTCCTACCAGGACCGTGAGGGTCAGCAGCGCACGAGCATCGAGCTCGAGGTCGACGAGATCGGCCCGTCGCTCCGGTACGCGACCGCACAGATCACCCGCGCAGCGGGTGGCGGCGGCGGTCGTGGCCAGGTCGGCGGCGGCAACGGCGGCGGTCAGCAGGGCGGCGGCAACGGCGGCTGGAACAACAACGGTGGCGGCAACGCCTCCGCTGGTGGCCAGTCCGACGAGCCGTGGTCCCCGCAGGGTGGCCAGCAGGGCGGCGGCAACGCACAGTCGAACGACGTGTGGAGCACCCCCGGCGGCAACTTCGACGACGAGACCCCGTTCTGATCCTCCGCGTTCCGACGGACACACAACTCTTCTTCTAAGGACAAATCACTATGGCTGGAAAGAGCACCGGCGACCGCCGGAAGCCTCGCGGCAAGGGCGGCAAGAACGCCGCTCCCGCGAAGTCGATCAAGGTCGGCGTCATCGACTACAAGGACGTTGCGACCCTTCGCAAGTTCATCTCGGAGCGTGGAAAGATCCGCGCCCGTCGCATCACCGGCGTCTCCGTCCAGGAGCAGCGCCTCATCGCCCGTGCCGTGAAGAACGCCCGTGAGATGGCGCTCCTCCCCTACGCCGGCTCCGGCCGCTGATCGGAGGTCGACACATGTCGAAGCTCATCCTCACCCACGAGGTCTCCGGCCTCGGTTCCGCTGGTGACGTCGTCGACGTCAAGAACGGCTACGCCCGCAACTACCTCATCCCCCAGGGCTTCGCTGTCGCGTGGTCCAAGGGCGGCGAGAAGCAGGTCGAGTCGATCCGTGCCGCGCGCACCGCGCGTGAGCTCGCCACCATCGAAGAGGCGCAGGACCTCAAGATGAAGCTCGAGAACGCGACCATCTCCCTGGCGGTCAAGGCCGGCAAGGACGGCCGTCTGTTCGGCTCCGTCCGTCCGGGCGACGTCGCTGACGCCGTCCAGGCGCAGGGCGTCGGCTCGCTCGACAAGCGCAAGGTCGAGGTCCCCGCGACCATCAAGACCGTCGGTGACCACGAGGCCACCGTGCGTCTGCGCGAGGACATCACTGCCGTGATCTCGCTCAAGGTCGTCGCTGCCAAGTAGCACTGACGTTCCGCTCCACGACGGGCGGGTCTCCTCCGGGAGGCCCGCCCGTCGTTGCGTTGGCGGGTGCTTCGCGTGGTGCGGGGCGCGGGGCGCGGGGCGCGCGGGTGCGGGGCGCGTGGCGCGCGTGGCTTCACTTGGTGAGCAGAAAAGGTCGGGTCCCGATCCCCCACTCGACATCTTCTGCTCACCATCAACGCACGGTCGTCCAGAACGGCCGGGAGGCCCGGCTCGGCTTGTACGGGCGGGTTCGGCTTGGCTGGCTGGTTACCTCTCAGGCCCGGTCCAGCTTGCTGGGAACGGCCCGAGAACACTTCCCACAGGAGGGGCACTTGTCAAGTCGTTTTACACAGCAGAAACGTGTCAAATCGGAACCTTCAACGCCTACTTGAACCCCACTTTTCCACACATGGTGTGAACCGGAAAACCCCAGGTCAAGTGGTCGAAAGTGTGTTCCCATGGGTCTGTTTCCACAGGACCATCCACAGTTGTCCACACAGCATCCCGGCGTGTTCCGCAATCTGTCCACAGAGTTATCCACAGGGCCGTTTGTTGGGGATAACTCTGCGGCCGTAGCTTGGCCCAGCGACTCGGGGATGTCGGTTGCTGGGGGTAGAAAGTCGTTGCGGGTGTCGGACCGTCGTGTCCGGTCCCGCGTCGTTCAACAGAGGAGAGAGTGTGTCGATCGCGCATCTTGAGCCCGCACCGCAGGAGTACCCGGAGCGCGGCATGGAACGCACCCCGCCGCACGACCTGCTGGCCGAGCAGTCGACCATCGGCGGCATGCTGCTGTCGAAGGACGCCGTCGCCGACGTCATCGAGACGGCCCGTGGCGTGGACTTCTACGTCCCCAAGCACGAAGTCATCTTCGACGCGATCCTGTCGCTCTACTCGCACGGCGAGCCCACCGACGTCATCGCCGTCACCGACGAGCTGACCAAGACCGGACTGCTGTCCCGTGGCGGTGGCGCCGAGTACCTGCACAGCGTCACGAGCATGGTGCCGACCGCGGCGAACGCCGGGTACTACGCCGGCATCGTCGCCGAGAAGGCCGTCCTCCGTCGCCTCGTCGACGCCGGTACGCGCATCGTGCAGATGGGGTACGCGTCCGAGGGAGAGGTCACCGACCTCGTCAACAGCGCCCAGGCTGAGGTCTACAACGTCGCAGGCGGCGTGCAGACCGAGGACTACGTGCCGCTGACCGACGCCATCTCGGCCGCCCTCGACGAGATCGAGGCCGCCAAGGGGCGCGACGGCCAGATGACCGGTGTGCCGACCGGCTTCGCGCAGCTCGACGGCCTGACGAACGGCTTCCACCCGGGGCAGCTCATCATCGTCGCCGCACGACCGGCGCTCGGTAAGTCCACCCTCGCGCTCGACCTGTGCCGCGCGGCCGCGATCAAGCACGACCAGACCGCCGCCTTCTTCTCGCTCGAGATGGGTCGCGCCGAGATCGCGATGCGACTCCTGTCCGCCGAGACCAGCGTGCCGCTGCAGAACATGCGCAAGGGCACCGTCGACTCCCGCGACTGGACCACCATCGCGCAGACCCGCGGCCGCATCAACGACGCCCCGTTCTTCATCGACGACTCCCCCAACATGACGCTCGTCGAGATCCGCGCCAAGTGCCGTCGACTCAAGCAGCAGCACAACCTCAAGCTCGTCGTGATCGACTACCTGCAGCTGATGACCTCGGGCAAGAAGGTCGAGAGCCGCCAGCAAGAGGTCTCCGAGTTCTCGCGCGCCCTGAAGCTGATGGCGAAGGAGCTCCAGGTCCCCGTCATCGCGCTGTCGCAGCTGAACCGTGGCCCCGAGCAGCGTGCCGACAAGAAGCCCGCGATCTCCGACCTGCGTGAGTCCGGGTCGATCGAGCAGGACGCCGACATGGTCATCCTGCTGCACCGCGAATCGGCGTACGAGAAGGACAACCCGCGGCAGGGTGAGGCCGACCTGATCGTGGCGAAGCACCGCAACGGGCCGACGGACACCATCACCGTGGCGTTCCACGGGATGTTCTCGCGGTTCGTGGACATGCCGCAGTAGTCGTCTGTTGTGACTGTCGTCGCAATGTGTCGCGATGTAGCGCGAACTGTCGCGAACCGCCCACGCGACACGTTCCGACGACAACCGGGGCGATCAGGCGACACGATGCGTTACACGACGGCACTGAGACGACACATTGCGCTGCAACATGTGCCCACGCGACACGAAGCCTTGCAAAGGCCGCACCATGCCTGAGGCGACACAGCCACAACACCGGATCGGCGATGCGCCTCGACCACCACGAACCGTACGTCGACTGGCGACGCCGCTAACACCAGAGCCCGGCGAGTGGCTACAAACCGCACTCAGCCGGTGGGCGTTCGACGTCTACAAATGCTCCCGCCGAGACCTCCTCGAAGCCCTCGGCATGGGCACATTGCACTCAACCGAGATCCACGGCCTTGGGGTCGCGCTGCGCCCTGAGACAGCCGAAACCATCAGCGCAGCAAGCGGCATCCCCTTCGTACAGCTCTACGCGATGACGCAGTCGATGCGCGACCGAGCCACGTGGGCATCCTTCACGGACATCGTCCGAGATGGCTACGTGCCGTTCGAGGAGCGCGGCCTCGACAGCGACCCGCTCTATCGCGAAGTCATCCACAAGTGGTGCCCAGACTGCCTCCACGAACTGCCCGGTGTTCACTTGATGATGTGGCGGCATCCGTGGATGCACATCTGCTTGAAGCACTCGCGAGTTCTCGCGACGTCGTGCTCAGCCTGCGGTGAGCAACCGCGGATCCCGCTCGGCCGCACCGTGCAGGAATGGGACCCGCGCACGTGCCCGAACCGTATCCAGGGCGTCGAGTGCGCCGAGCTCCTCAGTCAAGCAGAGTCCTCGCGCGTCAAAGATGACGGCATCCTCTACGCCGCTCAGGTGCGCATGCTCGCGCTCGCTCGCTCCAATGACCCACACCATCGCCGCCGAATGTATGATCTCGCCCATCGCATCGAAGAGGTGCAGGAACTGAGCAACGAGACCATCGCATCGCTTACCGGCCTCGACGTGAATACCATCCGACGCCTTGCACCTCGCCACCTTGAAAAAGGCGACTACGTCCGTCACCTCGAGACGTTCACCGTGCTCGCGTCCGCCGCGTACATCCTGGAATCAACTCACCGACCGTTCTCACTCGAAGTCCTTCGACGGGAGTGGACCTAGATCTTTGTCGTTTGGGTCCCACGTCCCAGCGATTCGTTCCGCATGACGCCATTGGCCGCTCTCGTCGCGACGGATGTAGGACTCCGTTTCAAGAGGCTGCACGGCTGACCGTGCTGCAAGGCGCTCGCTCCAACTCGGAAAAAGATCTCGGCCGATCGCCTCCTCGAGCACGATCACCGTGCGAAGGTCTGGCCAAAGCGCACCGTTCATGATGCGCAAGAGCGTGCCATCCGGAACCCCCGTATGGCGAGCAAGTGCCCGCACACTCCGCGTCCCCAAGGCATCACGAACACGGAGCGCGAGCTGCCTCGCCGCCTCCGCGGGAGCGTCGTCGGACGGCAGGTCCGGCCACGGACCAGGCGTCAGCTCCACGGGCGTCTGCCTCTTCGTTCCCACCATCCAAAATCTCCTCTTGCGCTCGCCCAGGAGGAACCGTACCTTGATGCGTATCTTGATACGCACTGAGTGGTCGGACTGACAAGAAGGGCGGCGTGTCGCATGATCAAAGTTCAGATGCAGCAGACGCAGCAGGGATGGGAACACTGGGACCAGGGCGCCTGGGGTGCCTTCGAGAACCGTTCCGATCCGCCCTTGCTCACAGCTCTCGCGGCACTGCGCGCCGAGTCAGCGCCAGCCGCACGCGCCCGACAGTTCCGGCCAGTGCGAGGCGTCCGGCACCTCAACTTCATCCAGCGGACGGACGCCGAGAAGACAACCGTTCGCGCATGGTTCAGTGCTGACGGACGCACCACCTACTCCCGCGACCTCATGGACATCGCTGTGAAGGACTTCGTGCTCGGTCACCCGACCCGCGACTACTCCCGTAGACGGAGCCAGCGGCACAAGCCCGTCGCGGTCTGGACCCAAACGACGCACGGCCACGTGCACTGCGAATCCCGACTCGAACGAGAGTTCGTCCTCCTCGCGGACTTCGATCCACGCGTCGCGCACATCAGCGCGCAACCATTCACCGCACTGTGGCCGAACGGCTTCCCCCTGAAGAAGCACACCCCAGACTTCGGAGTCCTCTCCCCCGGCCTTCCCGTGATCGCAGTCGACGTGAAGACGCCCGCCGCCGCCGCGAAGCCCGCCAACATCGCGCGGCACGCTCTCATCCGCGAGACCCTCGCCGCCGCCGGCATCATCCACATCGTCTGGACCGGCTTACCGGAGTCCGTGACGAGCAACCTCAGCAGCTTCTCGAAGGCCCGACCCGACCCCGACCTCGCACTGACGTACGGGGTCGAGCTGCTCCGCCGTTGGCGTCCGAACGTCACCGTCGCGGAACTCGTCCGCAACGCCGCGCAGTTCAGCGCCCTCGACCGACCCCTCGCCCTGCAGGTCGTCCGCCACCTGGTCTGGACCGGTGCACTCCGCACCGACCTCAATACCCCGTACACCTCAGCAGCTGTTCTGGAGAAGCCATGACCCCCGAAGAGATCACCAGGTTCGAAGACCGACTCAAGGTCCTCGGTTCGTCAGCGGTTCGGGTCGACCATATGCCGAGGAAGGTAATCGTCGAGCGTGCCTTCCGTTCCGCGAGCAAGACCTTCGCTGCCCTCCTGCCGAGGTATCACCATGACTGACCTGAGGTACATGACGGCGCCACGTGAACGCCACGATGAGCTGCATGACGAAATCGACCAGTTCCTCAGCAAGGAAGCCGATTTCGTTGGGAAAGCGCGGCCCGTCATCCACCTCATCAGCAGATTCCTCGCACACCACCACGCGAACGGAAACCGCGCATCTCTGCCGTCCGTGTCGACGCTTCACCGACGACTTGCGCGTTCCCTCGCACAGCAGCAGATCCCGAACGTTATGAATCGTCTGCACGCTCGCTTCGCCGCGACGCCCAAGCCGTCTGCCGTCCGCCTGCTGGTCGAGGATCCGGCGAAGAGAATCCGCCGGCCGCACGCGCGACCGACGCTGTACGTCGATCCGTACACCGGCGCGATCATCTCCGCCTCCTGATCCGACCACGCGTCGGACCGAATCGCGGCACCTTCTCCATGAAGCGTGCTCGCGCTATCCGTCGCGCCCGAAAACCACACAGAACGGAACCACCATGACCACCCAGACACGGCTCGTCCGCCGCGGCACCACCATCACGAAGGACGACCAGAGCTACTGCATCAGCGAGGTTCGCGGCACGACCGTCTCCCTCGTCGACAGCACCGGACGACCGGCCGGCGAGATCCCGCTCGCCGACGCAGTCACTGCGGCCCAGCAGGAGACCGCTCCCCCAAACAACGTCGTCGAACTGCACCACTACCTGGATCGACTCCCCGAGAAGCAACGCAAGCGCGGGATCGAAGATGAGCGGATCCTGCATATCCTCCGCACGGGACGCGAACCGGAGGACCACCCGAACCAGCCACCGATCCCGGAGCTCGACCCGAAACTGCTGACCCTCCCAACCCGCGTAACGAATCTCGCCGCGATCCGTGTGAAGAAGCTCCGGAAGAACGGCCCGTCCGCCGGAACTCACGTCAAGGTCCGGTCCGAACGTCGCCATATCGAGCGTGTGCTGCAACGCTCCCGCGAGCGAGGCTACGTCCACGACGCTCGCTTGGTGAAGCCGCGACGCGATCACCAGCCGGACGCGCTCTGGGACGAGCTCTACGAGTATCTCCTCGCTGAAGCCAGCCGCTCCACGCGCACCATCGCATCTCTGGTTCGCGGATTCGTCGCCGCCCGCAAAGCTGCGCGGCGGACGAAGGGCCTTCCATCAGAGCGGACGCTGCGGAACATGATCGCCGCACTCCGTGACCAGAACCCCGAAGGTCTCGCCGGTATCGCCGCATCACGGCGGTCGGCGAACAACCGGCCGCCCGCATCCATGCGCCGACGCAGCACGAGCCGTCCCGGCGAGCTCGTGCTGTTCGACACCACGAAAGCCAACGTCTTCATCAAAGACCCGAGGACCGGGAGGAAGCTCCGCCCCGAGATCACCATCGCGCTCGATCACTACACGCGCGCCATCGTCGGTATGTCGATCTCCGTGCTCACCTCCGGCATCGGAGTTGGGCTGTGCCTCGCCGACGTCCTCAGACCGAAGACGAAGGACGATCTCCGCGAATGGACGCTCCCAGGTGACGCCCTGTACGAGCAGCCCTACGTGGGTGTTCCAGCAACCTGGGGGCACGTCGCCGGCTTCACCCCCGAGGCGATCGTCTCCGACAACGGGAAGCCGTTCGTCTCCGCATTCACCTCCAACCAGATCGGCCGTCTCGGCATTGATTTCGAACCGCAACGCTCCTACACACCGACCGACAAGCCCCAGGTCGAACGAGCATTCGGGACCATCAAGTCGCTCTTCGAAGAAGCAATGCAGGGATTCACCGGCGGCGGCGTCCACGACAAGGGCGCTGACCCTGCAGGTGAACGGCTCATGTCCGGAACCTTGCTGGAACGGCGTCTCCGACAGTGCATCGACCTCTACAACAACGCGCCACACCGCGGGCTCGCGCTCGAGGACGACCCCTTCGCCCGCCTCAGTCCCTTCATGATGTGGAAGATCTCCATCGAACGCGACGGAGCCATCCGCACCACCAGCTGGAAGCACGACTGGATCCGATTCCTCCCCAGCAAGTCCGTCGTCATCGGCGCCGGAGGCGTACGCCTCAACCGCCTCCAGTACCAGAACGCGCCACTGCTCGATGAGCTGCGCAATGACCGGCGGCTCGGACAGCGCAACCTGCAGGTGTTCTACGACCCGACCGACCTGCGCAGCGTCTACTGCTTCGATGCGGACGGCAACGCCCACGAGCTGAAGTGGAAGTACTGGCGGGAAGGACTGCCTCGATTCGGGGAAGTCGCCACGAACGCGGCCGCGCTCTCCCTCGGAGGGCGATCCTTCACAGACGCCGAGTTCTTCGACCGGCTTACCAGCCTCTTCGCCGATTTCGCCATCGAAGACGCCGCCGAAGTGCAGGCCGGGCACGAAGACCTCGAACCGGCACTCACCGTCCTTGACCAGGACGAACAACGCGCCCAGTTCGGCGAGGACCTGCTGGCTCTCAACATCGACCGCGCGCGCTCTGCCGGGTCGGAACCCCCGACGCCCGCGCCCGTACCCCTGCCGACGAACCGACCCGATCCCGGTCCGCAGACGTCTGACCGTGACCCGGTCGCCTCAACGCCATCGGACACGGACGTCGTCCACCTCGCCGAAAAGCGTCACGGCCTCCGTAGCTATCGCCCCGGCGAGGCCTGGAAGCAAGCGCAGTAGTCCCCTCCGGGAGGGCAGTCCCGGCCGAACCTCAGCGTCCGTCCGGGACTGCCCCGCCCCCGACGGCCAACTTGAAAGGGAGAGGTAGCAATGCCCACCGCCGAACTCATCGCGCAGGCCACCGCGGACGACCCCACGTTCCTGCTCTGCCCTGAGGATCAACTCTTCATCCGCGACACTCTGAACGAGCAACCCGACCCGGGCTTCCGCACCGTCGCGCAGCTCCAACAGATGACCATGAGCGATCGGATGCTGTACGACCACGATCGCGCGATGTGGCACGCGACGGTTCCGCTTCTGCGCACCCCGCAAGCGAGCGCAGTGCTCGACCAGCTGACGATGATCGGCACGGCCGCCACTAACCTCTCCATGCACCAGCAAGGCGTGCCGCTCATCAACGGCGAACCCGGAGTCGGCAAATCGATGATCGCCCGCAGCTACGCCGCCGACGAGATGATCCGACTCACCGTCTTGCGGGAACTCGAAATCGAACGAGGTCAGAGAGAACCCACACACGCCGGAACGCTGATTCGCCCCGTCATCTACGCCTCCTTACCCGCCGCGCTGAGCCGCATCGAGCTCGAACGGCACCTCTGCGAACTGCTCGGATGGCCGGTTGCAAGGAACTCCTCCGCCTCTCTCGCAGCCGCGCTGCAAGCGTGCGAAACCAAGCTCATCGTGATCGACGAGATCCAGTTCATCGGCTTCCACGGAGCAACAGGACGGCAGGTGCACAACCTCATCAGAGGCATCACGAACCAGGGAGTCCGCGTCCTGCTGTGCGGCAACGACATCGCCTGGGTCATCGGCGAACGCAGTGCTCCCGACCAGGCCAACTCCCGCCGACAGTCCCGCGGACGCTGGATCCCCCTCGAAGTACCGAAGATGCCCTACGGCGAAGCCCGCGCCAAAGCCGAGTGGGCCGAGGTCCTCGAGGAATACGAGCAGCGCCTCCGCCTGAGCAACCTCCCCCCACAAGGATGGCTCTCGCGGGACCTCGCGGAATACACGTGGGTCAGCACCCTGGGCTACATGATCTCCCTCGCGACGCTCATCCGAAACGCAAGCGCAGCGGCGATGATCAGCGGCACCGAGCGCATCGACCGAGCACTCCTCGACACCGTGCGACTCGAAGACGCCGTTGAGGACGGACGACGACACCGGCTCGCACTCCTCGACGCCGGCAAGTACGTCTTCCCGAAGCTCTGACGTCGAGTGCTCCCATGCCGTCCCGACCCCTTGCAATCGCACCGTCCCTCGCAGCCGATGAGTGGCTACCGAGCGCGATCAGTCGCTGGGCATGGGAGCACTTCCACACCACGCGGCAAGCGCTTCTCGAACGCCTGCACCTGCATGAGCTCCCCCCGCCAATCCTCCGCAACCTCGGAGTCGAAGCTCCACGACCCGTTCTCACCGCGCTGTCGGCCGCGACCGGTATCACCGCCGAACGACTCCAAGCCGCAACCCTCGTACCCTTCGACGGCCGAGCGATCCGCATCGCGAACGGCCGGGTCATGACCGACACGGGATGGGTCCGCCGAACAGGGACGCGGTACTGCCCAGAGTGCTTCGCGGAGCAACCCGGCGTGTACCAACGGCACTGGCGACTCGTCTGGGCCTTCGTCTGCCTCCGGCACAATCGAATCCTCGAAGACAGCTGTCCCGGCTGCACTGAGGCGCCATGCGACGTCGTCGGCGCGACCACCGAACTGTGGGACCCAAGCACCTGCCGAAACAACATATCCACCGGCAAGCCAGCTCTCCGCTGCCAGGCACGACTCGACTACGTGGCCGAATCGATCACATGCGACACCCTGTCGCCAATCGCAGCCGCGCAGCGGCGCATCTACCGGATCATCAGCGAGGACGACCACCCGCTCGATGCGCTCCGCACGATCGCCGGGATCATCGGCAATCTTCGAGCCGGCGGCGACCTCCGTCTCATCAGCCGCCTCGCTGAAGCGCCGTCGGAGACACTGCTCGGTCTAATGGAAGCGGAAGCACGCGTCGGATCCGCACCACCACACGATGCGTACGCACTCGCGGCCCTCGCCGCGGTCGCCGTCCGCCTCCTTGAAGGGCCCGAACTCGGCGTCCGTCCATTCATCCGGAAAGCCACCTTCACTCGCAGGCCCGCACCCGTCCCTCGGAGCGTCGGCTTCGGACCGGGAAGCGCTGCTGAACTGCTGGCCTACTGGGGACACCCGAATCAGTCAATGCGTGCTCGCGTGCTCCGTGCCATCGGGGCAGACATAAGTCCGCGCGCGCGACTTCGCAGCGCAACCAACGAGAAGCCCGCCACATCACCGGCTGCCCCTCCCTACGCCGCACCAGGACTTCTCTGGTCAAACTGGGCCGTGCCGCTGCACATCGGGTCGGGAACAACGATGCGAGCAATGAGGATTGCGTACGCGCAAGTCATCAACGATCCGGCCCGCCACTTCCCCACCCGCATCGTCGCGCTCGGCGACGAACGCACACGAGCGACGACGACCGAAGCCCTCACACGCCTGTGGACCGCAGCACGCGAGGAACCGATACCGATCAACTATGGCCAACGCCGACGCCTCCTCAACGGGAGCACCATCATCAGCTTGGAGCACTGGCGTGCGCTCTGCGACGCGGCGAATGCAGACCCAGGTGGACACCGCCGCCTCACCCTTGCCCGGTGGCATCTCTACCTTCGGGCGACAGGTGATGACGTTGCGACCCTTCCAGCAGCAATCCGAGGAGTCCGGCGAAAGCATGACGCAGCGGACCTCACTTCCTTTGGCATCCGTTTGACCGCTGAGCTCGTGGACGGCATCGACGCGTACCTCGCCGGACTGCTGCGCTCCCTTGTCTCCTGCGATCCCCAGGGTGCGTGCTCTGCGCAGGCGTCCGAGCCGGTCGTCTGGGCGCCGCCGAGGCTATCGACCGACGCCGCTATCGGGCCTGAGATCGACGACATCGACTACGAGTCAATCCACGCGATGCTCAGTGATAGGACCCGCTCCCTTGGGTCGATCGCGCGAGCCGTCAACCGCACGCCGGCGCACGTGAGACTTGCGATCGATTCCAAGCCACCGTCATCCGGGCTCGCATCGTCGCGCATCGATTGGTGCGGCGTGCTGGAACGTTCAGAGCCGCCGGCGGCTCGCTTCGTACCGTGAGGCATCGGCCTTCACCCTGGAAACGCGTCACACCCAGAACCCGGTTACGAACGGCGTAGATGCTGATTCGCTGAGTAGTCCAGGCTCCGCACCCGCCACGCAAACCCGTCAGCCTGGCGTACCACGTCAGGAACGGCGTGGAGTGCCGGAGCGAGCTGCGCTAGCGCATCGCTGACCGTTTCGATCTGCGCTTCGAATACGCAAGCGCGATACCAGGAAGGGCCGATCCAAGCGACGCGCCCCGCACGGGCCCATGCTTCATCCGGCCAGCTGGACCACAGCCAGCGGGACCCGGAGCGAGCCGTGTCGCCGCAGACATACACGCGATCCTCCCACCCAAGCATTTCGAAGGCGTTCACCACGCTGCCGCGATCATCAGCGTCGCCAGCATGCTCGCGAGTGATGGTGATCCACGGGTTCTCTTCGTCCCTCGATGCGACCAGCTCGCGAGCCTGCGAGAATGTCTGCAACCGCTTCCAATGTCCAAGGGTCATCTGATCCCGGTACCACAGCTGCGTACTCTGCCCCGGTGCCGGAGCGCTCCTGAACGCTGCCACTGGCGCGTTCGAGTTCGGAAACGAGGTGCGCAGCAACGGGCTGGGCGCCCTCGTCTTCTGAAAACACTCAGCGGGTAGCAGGACGCTCTCGCCCACCGTGGCTCGCTGAAGCTCTACCGATGCCATTCGAGACCTCGTTAGCTAGGCAGGTTGTGACGGAGGTCATACCCGGTGTCGGCGAGGAACTGCAGCTGATTCCGCACCTCTTCAAGTGAGGCCGCGTCGTCGTCGTTGCGGAAGTCGGCGCGGAGCAGCGTGTTCGCGGTGATGAAGTCGTCGGTCCGGTCCCGGTATCCGGCGGCAGCTGCGGTGAGGAAGATGGTGGCGTCGGCGGGGCGGATCAGTTCCGTGCCGGCAAAGCCGACTTGGTCCGGTTCGAACCCGAGCGCCGCCATGTCGACTTCGTTTTCGGTGAACGCGACCAGCCGGTAGGGCAGGTCGCGTCTGCCGATGATGGGGTAGCCGGGACGGTCGGAGATGGCGCGGCCAGAGATCCGGCACCCAGCGCCGATGAGCCGATCTGCCTGCTCGGGCAGCGGCAGGTCCGATGTCCACTGAGTTTTGACTCCGCTTGGTCCGGGGTAGCAGGCGATCGCGAAGTCCACGAGGCCGCCGACCTTCCGGGATTCCCATCCGATGTCGGTGCGGTGCACGCGTTTCCCGAGGCGCGCGAGCGCGTCATCGACCTGGCCCGCGGTGAATCCGGCCCGAACCATGCCGTCGAACGTGGAGCCGTTGACGGCGAGCATCCGTGCGACGGCGAAGGTGACGTAGATCGGTGCTGCGTCCTTCCACCGCTCGTGCACACCGAGGACCTGCTCCCCGTCGACCCACACCCTGCGATGGTCGACGTCGACGAGCAGGACGGTCTCGGTCTGTTCGGCGAGGGCGATCTGCGTCGTCGTCACCGTCCGCGGCGCCAGTAGCAGCAGCTCAGCCGCGACGTCCGGCTCATCGCGTGGTCGTTGCGTGAGCGTCGGGAAGCGAGCGCGGCGGCCGTCGGCGAGGCGAATCGTGTCGTGTGACTCCACGACCGCGGCAAGCCCGGCCAGCTTCAGGACCGCGAGAGCGCCGGTGAGATCGGTGGTGTCGCCGAGCCCGTACGGCATCGTGATCTGCGGCTGGCCAGAGTACGCGGCAGCGACCCATCCGAGTGCGGGCCCCATCAGCTGCGCTCCTCCGGAGTGTCGGGTCGGACCAGCGCCATCAGCCAGCGGGCTTCGGTCAAGAACGGCTCCCACCCGTCGCGGGTGTCACCGTGGGCTGGTTCACAGATGTTGCCGGCGTCGGTACTGCGGATGATGACCTGTCGGAGGTCGGTGCTGGGCGGGTCGCGGAAGAACACGTGCCCGTGCACACCAGTGGTGTCGAACGCGACGTTGAGGAGGAACAGGTCCGGCCGGCTGCTCACCACCGCCACTGCCGTCCCCGGAACAACGCGACGATGGTCGCGAGCGGCCGGCCTTCTCGGATCCAGTCGAGCGGGGTCAGGACGCGGTCGTCGACGGTGAGGAAGTCGCGGGGCGACGTCATGAACTCGGTCATCGCTGCCGCATCGAGGAGCGGCTGCGGTGCTGCCGCGTAGAGCACGTCCAGGCCCGGCAGCAGCGACGACGGGTCACCCCACTCGGGGAGGGCCGGTCGGACGAGCTGCCAGTCGGGGATGCGTTCCTCACCGTCGAGGTCGAAGCTCAGCAGCCGGTTCGACCCGAACAGCTCACCGACGTCGTCGGTGCTGATCTGCAGGGCGGCTGCTGCTTCCGCCTCGGTGAGGGTTGTGGTGAGGAGGTTGCGGCGGATGCGGGCTTGTGTGTTCTGCCACCAGTCCTCGGGGACGTCGGCGGCGTCGGCTGGGGTGACGCCGGGGACGCGGGGGATCTGTCGGCCTTCGTCGGCGTAGGCGGACAGTTGTTCGCGGGTGACCTCGCCGCGGGCGTACATCCACAACTGGGACTGCCACGGCATGTCGTCCGGGAACCCTTCGAGATACCCCGAGTGGATCACTGCCCGGACGGCTTTTTCCCGCTTCGCGATTTCGGAGGCGGGGATGAGGAGGGTCTGCACGATGCGGTTCGCTTCCCGTACCGCTGGGACGGTCAGGTCCGACAGGACGGTGTTGGTCTTGTCGTAGAGCTCGTAGCCGGGCTCGACGTCGGTGGGGCAGACCAGGATCTGCGCCAGGTGCGCGTCCGGGTGCTCGGTGTCCTCGAGGAGGACGTGCCCCCAGAGGATCCGGTCGTTCGACAGGTGCATGGACACCAGACGCATCATCGGCAACTACCTCCAGGGGTCGGGAGCGGGGCGGGTTAGGGCTGCGGGAAGTCGGCGGGGGTGCGGCCGATGCGGTCGGGGGTGTAGCGGAGGATGAACCGCATGATCCGGCCCGCTTCGACCATCGCCGGCACCGTCGGGTCCTGCGCGGTCGGGTCGAGTTGGTGAGGCGGAACCAGGGCGGCTCGTCGGTGTGGTCGATGAGGACGCGGCCAGCTTGTCGTCGGGGTGGTTGGGGTCGGTGAACATGACGGAGCCGAAAAACCGGGTGTCGTCGTACGCCAACGTCAGCGACAGCAACTGCAAGGTCATAAGCGGGCTCTCGTCAGCTGCCGTTGGGATGCCAGCGGAGGTCGTGGGCGAGGTCGGCTTGGAAATGCAGCAGCTGCCGCAGCCCGGTTACCGCTTCCGTGTTCGCGGTCACCCAGCTGTCTTCATAGATGACGTGCGCGGTGATGAACTCATCCGTGCAACACCCCGCAGCGCTGGTGAGGATGGTCGTGTCCTGCGGGATGACGACCTTCACCGTCGCGTCGTCGACAGTGGCGGGTTCGTAGCCGAGGGACGCCATGTCCAGGTGCGTGGCGAAGAACGCGGTGAGCCGGTTCGGTGGGACGAGGATCCCGGACTGCTGCGCCGCCCACCGGTCCGACATCACCCCACCCAGGCTGATCAGCTGATCCGCTTGCGCGTCGAGGGTGCCGTCGCGGCGCCAGCAGGTGCGGACGCCGCCGGGCCCGGGGTATGCGGCGAGAGCCCAGTCGACGAGGGCGGGCAGGTCCGCTGCTTCCCACCCGAGAGGGGTGTGGAACACGTGCGACCCGAGCGCCGGCATGACGGCGCGGACGTCGACGAAGGGGATGCCGATGCGGTCCGCGATGGCGTGCGTGCCGCCACCGTGCAGGGCGACGGTGCGAGCGATCGCGAACATGGTCCGCCAGCCGGGTGTCGCGTCCCGCTGCATCGACGCCCCAGACACCTGCCGGCCGCCCGCCCAGACGCGTTGCCGTTTCCCGTTCACCACGACCAGGTCCGGGTACCGGCGCACCAACGACAACACCCCACCCTCGGACCCACCCGGCAGCAGAATCACATCATCAGTCCGGCCCTCATCAGCGCCGTCGGTGACGGTGGCGGTGGGGTCCGGGGTGGCGAGGAACGCGGTCCGCCCGTCCTCGAACCGGAGCCGGTCAAACGCCTCCACCCGGGCCGACATCCCCGCCGCTGCGAGGGCGGTGAGGGTATCGGTGATGTCGATGGTCCACCCGAGCCCGAACGGCAACGACAGGATCGTCTGCTCCTGCCGGATGGTCTGCACCCACGTCCGGTCAGACATCAGCAGACCCCGCCGCTCTCGCACCACGACCCACCTGCCGCAGCTCCGTCAACACGGTCATCACCTGCTTTGCCGCTTCAACCAGCGGGTCCGTCGGGTCCGTCAGGGCCGTGCCGCTGAGGAGGGTGAACGTCCACCCGTTGCCCGACGGTCGAACGTTGACGTGACGTTGCAGGATCGCCGTCCCTGTCGAGTTCGTGAAGGTCAGCCCCGCCAACGTCGGCCAGAGGATCGCGTCGAACTGCGCCGACAACGACAGCAGCCGCAACGGCACCGGCTCGAACCGCGGCGCCCGACGCTCAGGCATCGCCAGCCAGCCGCGGGTCATCCTCCGACAGCCGCTCCAACCCGAGACCGGACGCGTCCAAAATCGCGCCCTCGCTCTCTTCGGTCGCGACGAACGACCCGATCTGCGCGTTCACCGCAACCAGCGTCCCAATCCGACTCCGCGCGTCCAGCACGACCGCGGCGACCTCGTCGGCTGTGCAGTCGGAGGTGAGCTCCGGCTTCGACGGATGCAGGGCGGGGAACTCCAGCTGCTGCACCGGCGGATGCCACGTCACCCCGACCCGCAGCACACGGCCGTCAGCGTCGTTCCGGTAGAACATCGACCCGAACGGATGACCCTGGTCGAGGGTGAGATCTGCGCCCCATAGCGTCCACCCGGTGGCGGCGTACGCCGGGTCCCAGCGAGCAACCGTGAGCGCGCCGATTCCGAGAGTGAGGCCCGGGATAAGGGCTTGGCCCTCCAGTACAGCGGTATACAAGGCTTGCAAGTCGTCAGGCAGCGCACCTCTCATCGCGCTCAACGGGACCTGCACAACGGTGGGTGCTGACGCCCCGGCTCGAGCGGCCGCGTGACCTCCCGCCGCGCCGGCAGCCGCGCTTTGATTTCGTTCCGTCACGACAGCTCCTCTCAGCCTGCGGTGACGAGCTGAGTTGAGTTACGCCAAGTAACAAACTGCCTGCACCGCATCCTGCTTGTGGTACATATAAGTACCATGAGTGCGCTTCAGCCGGCAAGAGTTACCGTCGTCGGAATCGAGGGGAGCTCTGTGGACCTCACATGGCTGCAGGGCATCCACGTTCCGACAGATGTCGTGCTCGAGATCGCGGACGCCGACATACGCGTGGACCTCGTCGTGTCTCGCGGGACGGAGCATGTGGCGCTGGTCATCGACGGGCGAACTGGTCGGGTGATTGCTGAGGAGCGTGACTCGGGCAGCGATGAACTGGTCGCCCTCGCTCATCGCGTCGCAGCAGGACGCACCCTGCACCCCAAGGCGGTCGCCGCCCACGACCAAGGTCCCCAACCAGGCGTTCGCATCCTCTTCGAGAGACTCAACTGGCCTCCCGAGAGCACAAAGCCCTAGTCGGTGCGCGAGGAGCGAGCGTCTCGGACCGCTCGAGACGAATGCAGGTCCGTGTCCAGAGCGATCTCGAGCCGAGTGATGGTCGCAAGGTCCGGCCAGACTTGACCGTTGAGGACCCGTAGCAGGGTTACATGGCTCACGCCGGCTGCCTGGGCAACCGTTCGAACGCTCCTGGTCCCCATCGCCAGCCGCAAACGGAGGACAAGCTCACGGGCAACCTCCGCAAGCGGGTCCTCAGACGCGACCTCGGGCCATGGTTCTGGAGCCCGGTCAGCGGGATGACCCCGGCGCGGAACTGCCATGAGGCACATGTTAGGCCACCCCGCCCGACGGGGCCGTATGCGGGTCTAGCCGACGCGGCGTCCGAGGCCGCGCTGACTGTTGATCCGACTCACGAGCGCACGGAGGTCCGCATCACTGCGGTCGTATAGCGATCGCAGCGCGGCTTCAAGGACCGTTGCGCAGAGGAGGACGTCTGCGACGGTCATCTCCTGACCGTGGGTGGCGTCGTTGCCGATCCACTTCACCGCCAGCAACACGTCTTTGACATTCGGGTAGCGGACGCCGAACAGTTCAATACGTTGGTGGAGGCTCAGCCGCTCCCGAACTTGCTTGCCGCGGCGGGCCCGCAGTTCGGTCTTTCGCACCCGCTGGGCATCGAGAAGCTCCTCTACCGCTCGACGAAGCCGATTGCCAGCGGCGCTCGGGTTCGCGAATACCACAACCCCACTTGCGGTGATCTCCGCCTGGACGGAGCTTGGGGTAGCCGCGGGAGGTTCGAACAAGCGCAGAGGCGGTAAGACGAAGCGGACGCGGTAGAAGTCGGTCAGATGGGCGGATCCATCCGTTAGATCGACGTCCCAGGAGTACGCCCAGTCGCCTGCAACCACGAGACGTGCCTCACAGTCGTGGTTGTCGCATGCCAGCGTTCCCGAGAAAGGTCCGGACAGCTCGTCCGGTCCGTTCCAGTCACGCCGTGACTGTTCGACCAACGCTCGGGAGGCAGCGTCGAGGTGCTGCGTGACGGCTTCGTGACCGACGGTGCCGATCCTGCACTCCGGACATCCAACTCTCGGCCAGGCGGGAATCGTCGTCCAGTCAGCGAGGTCGGTCAAGGGACGTGGCACACCCGCACTGTAACGGAGTGGCACGGTCGGGCGGGAGCTCAGCGGTTGAGCCGCCAGATCGATCAGGCAAACCCACTTTGCAGCCGGACGACGTACCCCCGGACGAGGACGTTCGCAAAGTCTTCCTCAGCTCTACACTGGGCCAACGAACTGCTCAAGAGGGGGACTGTGCTTCCGGCGTTGGACGACCGCGGCTTTCTGCCGCCCGCGACCCATCCGTACCCGGCGACGCTTGATGAGCTGCATCAACGATTCGTGGTCGAGGCGCCGTTCCGCGAGCGTCGGCAACGGGTGTTCGACGCGCTCTCGTTGTACGCGGCGCTCGTCTGGGATGCACTCCCCTCGGCGCGGTTGCGGATCGACGGCGGCTTCGTCACACACAAGCCCTGGGCTGCACCGGAGGACGCCGACGTGGTCGTCGTATACGACCGACCAACCCCTCCCGGCGGCTTGAGCGCAGTGGTTCGCGCGCCGCTGTTCACGATGTCGAACCTGACTGCGGTGGTGTCCGGCGAATCTGTCACCCTCGAGAAGGCGGCAGTGATGGGCGGCCTCATCGACGCGTACCCCGCCCCCGCGGACAAGCCAGCGCTGCTCGCGTACTGGGATCGGATGTGGTCGAACGTCACCGGTCCAGGGAAGACTTCCCTCGACGGGGAGCGCAAAGGTTACGTGGAGGTGATGAATCCGAATGCCGGACGGTGATGAGAAGTCTCTCGAAGAGCTCTTTCGAGCGGCGTTACGCGAAGCTCGCGCCGATGCTGACAGCGACCTCCTGGTCGGAGCGCTCCTGTCCTCGGCCGTTGACACTCCGTCTTTGCAGCTCGTCGCTGAAGAGGAGTTGGCGCCTGATGCGGCCGAACTAGAACTGCATCTTGACGGGGGCGACGTGCGCGATCATGCCACGAACGCCAAGTCGTTCGGGGTGTTCGTCACGTCGATGGCGGACGCGTCGAAGGAGTACGCCAAGAGCATGCTTCGGCTCGGAGCGATGAGCGCTCCGCTCCGTATCGCTCCGGGGCCAGGGTCGGTCCGCGCCACTTTCATTGCACCGATGCCACACGAACGCGCTGATGAACGACACACGCCGCTGACAGCGGGCGTGACCGATGATCGCGTGTGGACCGAGAGCGACGTGTACTCGGATTCGCTGTGGGCCATCGCAAACGTGTTCAGCAACGCCGAACCTGAACCCGACAGCGCGGCCCTCGATGGCATCATTCAGTCGATCCCGTTCCGAGCCCGGACTCAGTTACGCAAGGTCGCCGAGCAGGTGGCCGCGAGGGACTGGCAGATCACCGGCCGCTTCCAAAAGCAAGGGCTGGGCTCTCACGGGGTATCTCTCACGAGCCGCGGCGCGAAACACCTCGCGGAACAGCTCGCTGTCCAAGACGTACACCGAACGCAATGGAACACGTCTGGAGCGATCACGGGTCACCGGTGGGACAAGGGACTCATGTTCTTCGCGGCAGATGATCGCGCGCGTACTTTTGCCGCGAGTTTCGAATCGTCCGACCTCGAGCAGCGCGTTGCACAACTAGCGACCGTCGAAGACCGCCGAGTGGAAGCACGGTTCACCATCTATACCGCCATCGGACGGGGTGTCGATGAAGGCCGCCGCAGTTACGTGCTTGAAGCGATCTATCCAACTGTTGCGGACGCGGAGCTCGACCTGCCCATCGCCGACAGACCGGTTTGATAGAACAAGGTGGATCGACTCGCGCAGCCGGCGCCGATGCTTAGGCTCACTCATCGACCGCGGCTTCTCAGCCGGAGTGAGGCGTCAGGGCGGGTGACGCGCCTATCTCGTCAGCGCTGAACTCGCCCCATCCCACTGGTACTAACCCGAGTTGGACGAATGGAAACGACAACCATCCGCGACGAAGCGGCCGCGCTGGGACACCTTGGTGTAGCGGCGCTCAAGATGATGGCCGCCGTATTCACCGCCCAAGTGCCCCGCTTCCCGGGACTAGTTCCGCCTGACGAGATCAGTGATCTCGTCAACCAGTTCTTCGCGGACAAGAACCCCGGCTATGTCGACGCCGTCACCGCAGCACCCAACGACGCGGCCGCAACCCGTCTGACCCGAAAATGGGCCGAACGATGGCTTGTTGACCGTGTCCGGCAACACCCCTGGGGAGCGCTGCGCAACCGACTGGAGAAACGCCTAGAACGCTCTCCACTGTTCGCGCCATCTGCCGTGGCGCACTACTGGCGCGAAGCGAGCGGAGAGGACGCCGATCGCCCACACACTCACGCCCAGCTGCGTGCGACTGCCCTCGCTGCACGTGTCGACGTCACCTTCCCCACAGGGGGCGGGGCGGTCACGCTCGGCCGGGCCGGACAGCTGGAAGAGCTCATACGACGGCTGCTGAACGTTGCTGGGCGGCTGAGCGTGAGCGACATCACCCGGATCTGCGCGGACCGATTCCCATCCGTGATGCTCAGCGGCGACGCGCATCTCTCGGCCGTGCAATCAGATGATGCTGGCCTAGACGAGGCCCCTGCCGACCCGGACGCCGTCCAGGTAGCAGCTGACCGAATCCGCGAGGCAATCCGCGGAGAGACGCTCCTGCGGCTGCTGACAGATAAGGAACGGCTTGTCATCCGGCACAGCGAGGACATGACCGCACTCGCTCGAGCCCTCGGGGTTGGGCGGAGTAGCGCGTACTCCGCGAAGGCACAGCTGCAGGCGCGGCTGATCGAGCTCGCTGGCGATGACGAGCGCGGAATGGCGGCGCTGAAGAGCATGATTGGCCTCGTGCTGGACGAAGATGGAGCTGTCCCGTCTTCACCGTCTGACGACCTGGAGGACACCCGTGCCATCTGAGGCAGCAGAGCGCTGGTTTGCGCTCGCGAAGCAGTTCCCCGTGAGCCCGAAGCTACGGGAACGTGTGTTGCGCGGCAGCAGCCAAACGGACAGTGTGGAATCAGGCCAGCTGCGGCAAGCGGATTGGCGCGACATCAGCGCGATGCTTGTCATCGATCAGGTTGACGACGACGGTGCGCTCGCCTGGGCCTACCCCGCCACACTCGAACCCAATGTCGCCGACAGCCGCGCCGTCATCATCGATGCCGAGAGGACCCCCGTCGGCGGCGCAATCGGTGTTTGGCCGACTGAAGCGGCCTGGGTCCCGTTCGCTGCACTCGACGCCATCATTGCCACGTTGCCGCCGACGCTGCTGAGCGTCCTCCGCACGGCTCAGCAACCTGAGACGCTCCTCGATACTGCCAGCGGAGTGCATCGTGCGCACGCCGATCCTTCGCCTGGATCCGGGTCCGCGCTAGGAACTGACGAGCTCCTCGACGCATTGGAAACACTGCGGGAGGCACCCCGGCTGACCGTCCGAGACGACTCGCAACCACCCGCTGACATCTCAGCGATCGCACTGCCAACGATCATGCAGGTCCTGCGAGTGTCACAACCCAGAGCCATGGCCATCCGCCTAGGCAAAGAACAGCTCACCGCCGATGAAACCCGAGCGCTCGCTGCCGCGGTGGGAGTCACTGAGACTGCCATCGAAGCGTTGCGACTGCCGTTGCCTAGGGAGCTCGATCGAGAACTGCAAGAACCACGTTGGCGGCCGATGATTCGGGCGAGCGCCGTTGATGGTGACGAGACTGCAGCACGAGCGCAGTTGGGCTACGAGGCGTTCCAGCTCGCCGCCCGTCAAACCGGGTCCGGCCGGGAGTTGTGGCGGCAACGGTTGGAAACCGTTCGCAACCTGCGGAGCCGATGACGTGCCACGCACCTTCGACGCGGTCCCCGCACAGGTGGACGCGATGCTCGCGGTGTGGCACGCTCGCGGCGGCGACGTCGAAGCACTCACGCTCGACGCGATGCGGGAGCTGCGGCAGCGAACAGATCTGACAGTCACCGTCGTGCCAGAGTTCGTGCCACGCGACTACACGCAAGGCTGCTCCGTCGCCGGCGGGTACCGATGGGAGCCGCCGACATTGCTCGTGACCGAGTCGATGTCGAGGCGCCGGCAGCAGTTCACCGCCCTCCACGAGCTCGGTCATCACCTGCAGAAAACTGATGTGTGCCTCGGCACGACCGTGGTTGAGCACGCTCACCCCGAGGAGTTCGAGGACGCCTGCTGCGACGCGTTCGCGGCGCGGATCCTTCTTCCCGCGGACCTGGTGGTGCTGCACACGCCGCGCCGCGGCCCCACCGCGGTCGGCGCGGTCGAGCTGTTCGACTCGTCGAACGCGTCACGGGCGGCGATCTGCGTTCGACTGGCCGGGGCGCTGCAGTCGCCCGGCGTCGTCGCCGTTGTTGATGGCACGGGTACCGTGAGCTTCGCCGCAGCACGTGGCGGTCTGTTCCCGCCTGCACGTGGAAGCGACCAGCGGCAGAACCCTTTGGTGCGCGCCGCGTTGGACGCTGACGACCCCACTCGAGCGGTCACCCGAGACGATGCGCAGATTTGGTACCGAACCGGCCACTCATCGAACCGCCTCTACGGCCAGGCAGCATGGTCCGGAGATCACCTCTTCCTCGTCCAGGTGGAGTACGGCGCATCCTGGTTGTCGTACTCGCCGCCCCGCGACGGCACATCGGAACGAACCATCGACCGGTGGGAAGAGTGCGAACACTGCGGCGCCCGCTTCACAATCGCATTCACCTGTCGTCGGTGCGGGCACCCGCGCTGCCCCGCAGGGCACTGCGGGTGCACGGCTGCGGCGCTGCGCACCTGCAACGAGTGCTTCCTCGAGAAGGCGTCTGCGCAGTTCCCGGCCGGGTCCATGATCTGCGCCGACTGCTTGAGCTGACATCTCTGCTGGACGATCTCGGGACTGTCCCGTCTCTGACCAGTGAGCAGGCAACCGCCTCCTCACAGCGGACAGAAACGAGGAGCCCACCGTGGCCTCATCCCAGCACACGACCAGCGTCGTCATCGACGGCGAGCAGATCCACATCCACCAGCGCCACCTCACCGGGGAGGAGCTGCGGAACCTGATCGCCCCGCCGGCCGAGCACATCTGGCTCGACGTCCCCGACGCGCAGGACCACTCCGTCGCCAACGCGGAGACCCTCGCCGTGACCGACGGCATGCGGTTCTTCACGGATCGTCCTCGCGCGATCTTCATCGACAAGGTTCCCTACGAGGTGCGCTCAGCGTCCCTGATGGAGCAGCAGCTGCGTGACCTTCCCACACCGTCCGTCCCCGAAGATCACGGCATCTGGCGAGACATCCCCGACGCCCTCGATGACCCCATCGGTGCCGGCGAGATTGTTCCGGTCGCTGCGGGAGACCGGTTCTTCACCAGCCCGCTCCCGATGCACGACATCCCCGTCATCGTGAACCGTGCCCCGGTCACGGTGCGAGGAGCACGACAGACCGGGGCGTCGATCAAGGCGGCCGCGATCGCGCAGGGTGCGCCGATCCAGCCGGACTTCCTCCTGTCCATCAAGGACGGCAAGAAGTACCGCACCGTCAGCGATGACCAGCGCCTCCACGTCCACGCCGGCGACGAGTTCCGTGCGCTCGACGGGGACGACAACTCGTGAACGAGGTCACCATCAGCAGCGCGATCCTCGACGCGATCGACGAGCTGGAACAGACCTTCCTGGACGCGAAGGTCACCTTCGAAAGCGACGGCCAGGGCGGCGCGTGGGTGCGTATCGATCCTGTATCGCTGGGCCCGGCCTACCAGGAAGAGCGCTCCTGGATCGCGTTTCAGATCACCTACCCCTACCCCGAGGCGGACGTGTACCCGCTGTTCATCCGACCGGATCTACACCGACGAGACGGCGCTGCGCACGGGATCGCGTTCCAGAACGTCACGTGGGGTCCCCACGGTGAGCCGGGCACACAGCTGTCTCGTCGCAGCAACCGGCTGAACCCGGCCGTAGACACCGCCGCGACCAAGGTACTGAAGGTACTGCGTTGGCTGGAGACCGAATGAACAACGCATGGTCGGTCGTGATGACCGAGAAGCACTGGCAGGAGCTTCACACGCATCTGTTCCCCGGGGACGGCGACGAACACGGCGCCGTACTGCGGTGCGGCATCGCGACGAGCAGCCGCGGGAACCGGCTGCTCGTCCGTACCGTCGTCCCGGCGGTCGACGGCACGGACTACATCCCCGGCGACCGCGGCTACCGCAAGCTCACCGCCGCGTTCGCAGCCGAAAACATCGACGCGTGCGCCGAGGAAGGGCTGGCCTACCTCGCCGTCCACAACCACGGTGGCACCGACCGCGTGGGTTTCTCCAACACAGACATGGCATCGCACGAGCGTGGGTACCCGGCGCTGCTCGGCATCAACAATGGCCCGCCCGTGGGGGCGCTCGTGTTCGCCAGGGACGCGGTCGCCGGTGACATCTGGACCGCCGACGGCCGCCGTCACGAGCTCACCCATCTTCGTGTTGTCGGACGCCCGCAACACGATCTCACCGCCGAGCCGACACCGATCGCAGTCGCCGACCCGGCCTACGACCGGCAAGCGCGGATCTTCGGTGACCGCGGCCAAGCGATCCTCGCTGCGTCCCGGGTTGCCGTCGTCGGTGTCGGTGGAGCGGGATCGCTCGTGAGCGAATACCTCGCCAGGCTCGGTGTCGGCGAGATCCTCCTGATCGATCCGGACCGTCTGGACACCTCGAACGTGCCCCGTGTCGTTGGCGCGCGCCGACGGGATCTCCCGGCAACGCTCCTCCCGGGATGGGCGCCGCGCTGGGCCGTCGCTGCGGCGGCCCGATGGTCGACGCAGAAAGTACGCATCGCCGCACGCGTGGCCAGGGAAGCGTCCCCGGCGTCCCGGATCACGACGATCCCACGCTCCGTACTCGAAGCCGACGTCGCCGTCGCTTTAACCGACTGCGACCACATCTTCCTCGCGGCCGACTCCGCGCTCGCACGCCGCCTCGTGAACTCCATCACCCACCAGTACCTGATCCCCAACACCCAGATCGGTTCGAAGGTGTCCACCAGCAACGGACACGTCAGTGACATCTTCTCCGTCTCACGGATGAGCAGCCCGGGCAGCGGATGCCTGCGCTGCAACGGGCTCATTCCCGCCTCGCGGCTCACCGAGGAAGCCACCAGCGACATCCAACGACGCCGCCAGCGATACGTCGACGACGACGACGTGCACGCTCCAAGCGTGATCACGCTGAACGCCGTCGCCGCATCCCGTGCGGTCGATGACTGGCTCATGAGCATCGGCGGCCTCACCGAACCGGACGTGACCCCTGACCACTGGGTGTCGTACAACCCTCGGACCGACGAGACCGTGGAATTCGAAACCGTCGCCGAGCCAGCGTGCCCACATTGCGGCCCCAGCCGATTTGCTCTCGGGGACGCAGTGCCGATCCTGGCCAGACCCACGTCGGCATCTTGACTGCCGCATATCGACAGTTAAGTCGAGGAGATGATTGGCAGCCTTCAGTCCCTCCCCTACCGGCCACCGTCGGCCCCGTCTTCGCGACCGTTCCTCCACCAAGCATCGAACGGAGGTCGGTTCGGCATCTCCTAGGCTCAGAGGAGAGCTTGCTGTGTAGGAAGCTCGTGAGGCGCCTGTCGGCTGCTCGCCGTCGCTCTAGGAGATCGCATGTCCCCGTCCGCAAACCGCCGTTCGCTGCGCGAGCGCCTTCGACGCCTCTCGAAGCGGTCCGCACAGAGCGGGTCAACAGAGTTGCGAGGAGCGAGCAGGTCGTTGCGAGCCGGCGGGCCTTCAAGGAGGGGTCGAACATTCGGTAGGAACTCCGATTCAAACCTCTCGTCTCCTCGTGTCGCCCTAGAGCCGTCGGCACCGAGATGAACGGATATCGTCTACCCAATCCTGAGTTTCAGACTCTCTCTGGTCCTGCGCCGGAGCAAGCCGGGCTGGATCGCAGAAACTTATGAGCCACAGAACCGTCCGTCTTTGGGCGAGAGCGTGAGGGGCAGTGACTGAAGTTAACGTCACGGCGATCTATGAGCTACCTGTACCGATCTGGGTCGCGGCGGCAACGTTGAGTCGGACCTACGAATCGGGTGTTGGTGGCCTCGAATTCGACGTTGCGATGCCGAAAGATCATGAGCCAGACGGCGCACCGCCCGCTATCTCGGACTTGTCAGAGGAGGCGGAGGGCTTAACCTGGACGCAGGAGTACGGTGCTTTCATCCCTGAGTCCTTGAAGCCAGCCACGGCGCTGGTGCGCATCGCGCTGCTGAATGTTAAGGGCCCAAATGACGATGACCTGCCCTGGCGGACAGTGGATCAGCAGCTTGCGGAGGGTGTCGACTGGTGGTTCGGCAGTGTTCGCAGTTGGGTGGAGGTCCTTACCGGCCAGGATCTCAACCCTAAACACCGCGTATTCGACGCAGAAGCGGTGGGCTCGGGGCTTACCTTTATCGAACCACCGCATCAAAACGCCCTTGGGTTGAGGATCACCACCCCGCACATTCGGCCAGTCCAAGAACGAGAGTGGGAAGCGCTGCTGAAGGCCGTCGGGGAGGGGAAAGAACCTCCGTTGGAAGAGCTGCTTAGCCGCGATGCCCGTGCTGCGCAACGTCGAGGCGCGAATCGTCGAGCGATCATCGACGCTACTACGGCGGTAGAGATCGCCTTGACGCGCCACGTCGGAAGCCTGCGCTCCACTTTGCCGCCGAAGCAGCAGAAACGGCTTGACCGGAAACCGAGCTTCGGGACCTTCATCTCGATTGCAGAAGACTCAGGGCTAACGCTGCAGGTGACGTATGAGCGTCTTCGCTCTTCAAATGAGTTGCGTAACAATGCTGCGCACCGAGGTTTGGCACCCAGCGATCTCGAGGCTGTTCGGGCCGTCCAAGTCATGATCGATTTTCTGGCGGAGCACGGTGTTTACCGCCGGATGGCGACTTCCGAGCCCGACGGCAGTGAGTTCACCGTCTATTGAGACGCGTGAAGGATTGTGACTTCGAGAATGAGTAGCCTGCGCATGGTGACTCGGACAGTCCCGACGCGGGCGGAATCCGATCAGAGCGAGGGAGCTCCCGGGATTCAAGCTTCAGAACCGGCAGTCACCGGTCGAGCACGCACGCGGTACTCGATGCCGTGACGCTACGAGCATGCGGCACCTCTCTGATCGGGTCTGCGACGCCGTGATCTCCGTCAAGGAGGTTGGCGCTCCGTTGACGTCGCGCGAAGGAGCGTGATGAGCGCATCGCGACCAGAGACTTCCGCAAGCCTTTAACACCAAGCGGATCGAGGCCTGATGTCGATGGATCCAGGCCAGGAGTCACGAGTCGGCCGGTCG
Source organism: Curtobacterium sp. JUb34 (assembly GCF_003755065.1). Taxonomy (NCBI): domain Bacteria; kingdom Bacillati; phylum Actinomycetota; class Actinomycetes; order Micrococcales; family Microbacteriaceae; genus Curtobacterium; species Curtobacterium sp. JUb34. The sequence goes on from NZ_RJVH01000001.1 coordinate 820,412, forward strand.
CGCTTGACGAGCAGGATGGGCCCCCATTCGGGGGGCTGGACACCTCGCGACGAGGTTTGAGCCCGACTCGCCTATATGCTGCTTCGATGAGGAGTCACGATCCCGAAAACCCGGTCGTCTACAGCGGTTCAATCCGATGGGCGATCACACTACGTCCGCTGGTGGTCACACTCACCGGTGTGGTGGCGGCCGGTCTAGCTGTAGGGATAACCCGCGTTCTGGAGTGGGGTCGTTCAGTATTCGATGTCGTTGCCCTTGGGTGGGGGATCTGGGGGACTTTGCTCGCGCTAACGATTTATCTCGTAAGCACTGCAAATGCGAAGACGGCGATTGACGCGTCACAGGATGAAGAGGACGCGGAGGACGCGACTGAGGGGGTCGTCGCGACAGTGGGTTCGACGATGAGCGGTCCTGCCCTCAAAACTGCGCTGTCTGAGCACGAGGACTACGTCAAGGCCCTACGGCGGAAGTACCCGGATATCCCGCTAAAGGACATAGTGTACGTAGATGTCGCGCCCCGGAAGGGCCAGGAACGCAATCGGGCTCGAATCATTGCGACGCGTGAAGGTAAAGAGTACAGCGTATTCCACGGGGGTCGTACGGGGAGCTGGATCATCAGACGCGTCTGAGCCACGGCCCGGTGGGTCAAGGGATGAACGGAGGTTGGGCCACGTGCTTCGGCGCGCAGCTGAGCTATCACGTACTGGTAGGAGCGGCGGAGAGTCGTCGAGGCGGTCGGATCTCGTCGCCATGCCGACGGCCTCTCATCCTCACGTGTGCCTAGGCAGCCTGAAGTTCAGGCATTCTCCCCGGCCGAGGCCCGACCGGCAACGCGGACACCCGCGATAGTGCGGCCGATGCGAACGCCGACCAGGGTGCGCCTAAGGAGCTGTCGCCGGTCGTCTCGATAGCCGATCCTTAGCAGGTCAGCCGCCTCGAAGAGCGAGGAAGCTCGAGCAGTGCAAGCGAACATCAAATCGGTGACAGTGCACGGCCGAACTCAGGACCGTGACGCCGACCTCGACCACGTACAGCAGTTCGAAGTTGAGACCGACACGGGACACCGTTACGTGGTCACCTGCGAAGACCCACCAGCCGGATCTCCCTCAGACCGGAAGGTGACGCTCGCCGATGATGGTCACCTAGTCGGCAGTGTCCGCTTGCTCGGCGCAGGCATGCCTGGCGCGACCAACTACCGTTACAAGAAAGCTGGCGCGCTCCTCGCGGGCGGTAAGCAGTTCGATCTGTGGAACGCGGTGCAGTCCCTGTTGCAGTGATGCCTCTCGGCTGGTCGGGCACTAACCAGCACTCGGCCGTTTGCGGCGCTGTTGAGCGTGTTCGATAGACGATGGACTTTCGAGGCTCAGATCCTTCGTCCAACAACCGGCCGGGCAACAGCTGATCGTTCGTGTCCGTCACAGCGGTCGCGCCAGCGCGGCGAGCTGAAGTGCCCGCACGGAACGGAGGTGTTGTTCCGAGCGGTGACGGCCGTTAGCGGGAGAGGGGTGCGGTGCTGCGATGACCGGGATGAGTCGGGGGCGCTCGTCCAGGGTGAGGTGTCGCATGACGCCGTCGAGGGCGACGGCCCCGTACGTGACGATGGCGTTGAGCGCGGGGAGGGCCGCGAGCAGTGTGGCGAGGGCATGCCGCCCCTCGTCGATGTCCGCGAGCCGCACGCGGTCGGGCAGTTCCCATGGGATGAGGTTCCAGCGGACGTATTCGTTGCGTGCGAGACCGGACTCGATGCGGGCTGCGCGGAACGCGGCCGCGGTCGGGCCCGGGTTGTCCTCGCTGCAGATCGCTGCGTGCGCTGCGGCGATGGTCTGGGGGCCGGGCGACTGCATCAGGACCAGGACGCGGCTGGATCGGCCGCCGGATCGTGGGTCGAAGTTCGGGACGAACCGTCGGCTGCCGTTGGCCGCGGTCCGCCACATCTCCGCGAGACCGTTCAGCGATCGAACGTCAGCGAGTTCCTCGGGGGTGCTCATGCCGGCTGTGGCGGTGCCAGCAGGGTGCCACGGATGACGGATCCGTGGAAGGTGCGAAGGGCAACGGTGATCCATGCGGCGACGAGGCCGGCGTAGTAGAGGACGGCGAGGACGGCGACGACGGTGAGTCCGGAGTGCAGGGCGAGCCCATTGAGTCCGGTGACGCAGGTCCCGACGGGGAACGTGAAGGACCACCAGGTCAGGCTGAACGGCAAGTGCTCTCGGGCAGTGCGGATGGTGATCGCGAGGGCGATGACGGTCCACAGCAGCGCGAAGCCGAGCATCGCGAACCCGTACACCAGCGCCACGACGAGGAGCGCGTGAGCGGTGGATTCGTCGACGACGGTGTGCGCGTTCGATGCGAGGAGGTTCACCGCGGTGATCGACTGTCCGACCGGCCCGAGGACGATCCACAGAGTCGGGACCATGCCCGCGGCACCGACCTTGTGCTGCGCGAGTCGGTTCCAGATCAACGTGATCACGACCAGCGACGTGATGAGGCTGAGGCCGAAGAAGCCGTAGCAGGACCACAGCAGTGTCTCGCGCCACTGTCCGGCGGGAGCGTAGGGCAGGAGGAGCGCGCCGGTGGAGGCGGACACCATCGGCGGGACGATCGGCATCAACCAACCGCCGAACGCGGAGTCGGGCTTGTTCTCGTGGCGGGTGAACGCCAGGTACGGCACCAGGACTGCCGTGAGCAGTCCTCCGATGGTGCCGATGGTCCACAGGACCCAGTCGACGGTGACGGCAGCGGGCAGGCCGACCCAGTCCTTGCCGAGCAGGAGTGTCCCGGCACCGACGGTGAGGAACGCCATCGGTGGTGCGCCGTAGAAGTGGGAGATGACCGGGTTGAGGTGGTGCCTGGCTGCAGTGCTCCGGTAGCGGATCCAGTGCAGCACCGTCGCGATCGTGAGGGCGACGAGGAGCACCGCGGCGATCGCCCACACGACCGTCGCCGCGAGGCGCAGCCCGGGGAACTGCAGCGGCAGTGACGCAGCTGCGACAGCGACGATCCCCGTGCCCATGATCGACGCGAACCAGTTCGGTGTGAGATTCGACACGATCAGGCCTGGCCGCTCCAGGTCACGGAACAACGCCGTCTGCGGCCGTTGGGGCAGCTGGCTACCGTTCGCGGGTGCAGGGTCGGTGCGGAGCGTTGTCATGGGCCAAGCCTGCGCGAATCCTGCCTCTGGCGGTACCGGGAACCTCTTGGCGGGGCACAATCAATGATTGTGGCACTACGGCGACTCACGGACCGAACGCTCGACCTCGACACACTCGACGTGCTCGCACGCGTCGCCGAAACCGGCTCCCTCTCCGCTGCCGCTGAAGCGCTCGGCGTCACGCAACAGGCAGTGTCTGCTCGGATCCGGGTCGCCGAGCGCATGGTCGGTCACTTGTTGGTGCACCGCTCGACCACGGGGTCGGTGCTGACCGAGACCGGCCGGCTCGTCGTCGGGCTGGCCGGACCGGTCCTCGACGCGTCTCGCCACCTCGAGGCAGGAGTGGCTGCGCTGCGGGCTCCCACGGGGTCGCTCGTCGTCGCAGCGTCACAGACGATCGCGGAGCTGCTGCTGCCGGGCTGGCTGCTCGAATTCCGCCGCCGCGAACCCGACGTGCGGGTGCGTCTGATCGCGGGCAACTCCGCCGCGGTGACGGACCTCGTGCAGTCGGGTGGCGCGAACCTCGGGTTCACGGAGACCCCGGTGACGGCAGCAGGTGTGTCCGCGCAGGTTATCGCGGACGATGAGCTCGCGGTCGTCGTTGCGCCGGACCATCCCTGGGCCCGGTCGACCGGGATCACTGCGGAGGTCCTGGCGGCGACGGCTCTGCTCCTGCGGGAAGAGGGTTCCGGGACTCGCGCGACCCTCGCCGCATGGCTCAGGGAGGCCGGTTTGAGCCTGTCGGTTCCGGCAGCGGTGCTGGAGACCACGAGCATCATCCGGGCGAACGCGCAGGCTGGAATTGCACCGGCGGTGATGAGCCTTCGCACGGTCGCCGCCGACATCAACGACGGGTCGCTGGTGCGGGTCCCGCTCGCTGGGCCGCCACTTGCCCGGCCGTTGCGGGCGATCTGGTCGGGAGAGCCCCAGCCAGCTGGTTCTGCTTTCCTGCGCGTCGCCCACGAGGTGGCCGGTCGGGGTCAGCGCAGCCCGTAGGGCAGCTCCGGATTGTTCTCTGCGATCTCGGTGAGCCGGTTGTACTTCGCGACGCGTTCTCCGCGGGCGGGTGCGCCGGACTTGATCTGTCCGGTTCCGGTGCCGACGACGAGGTCCGCGATGAACGTGTCGGTGGTCTCCCCGGACCGGTGCGACACCATGCTCCGCATCCCGAGCGAGCGTGCGACGCCGATCGCGTCCAGGGTCTGGGAGACGGTGCCGATCTGGTTCGGCTTGATGAGCGCCGCGTTCGAGAGCCCGTCCTTCCCGCCATCGCGGATGCGCTGCGGATCGGTGACGTAGAGATCATCGCCGACGATCTGGAGCATGTCGCCGAGCGCGGACGACATCGCCTTCCAGCCGCCGTGGTCATCTTCGGAGAAGCCGTCTTCGATGCTCCGGATCGGATACCGGCTGATGAGGTCGCGGTAGTAGTCGACCATGCCTGCGCGGTCGAGCCGGCGGTCCACGACCCGGTAGCTACCGTCACCGAGCGCAAACTCGTTCGCTGCCGGGTCGAGTGCGATCGCGACGGTGGCCACGCCGGGCTCGTAGCCAGCGGCACTGATAGCGGCGACGAGGAGGTCGAGGGCCTCCTCGGGCGCGGCGATCGATGGGGCGAAGCCGCCTTCGTCCCCGAGACCGAGACTGCCGAACCGTTCCCGGACCAGTGCCGCCAGTGCGTGGTAGACGTCCGACCCGATCCGAACCGCGTCGGTCATGGTCTCGGCGTTCACCGGGGCGATCATGAACTCCTGGAAGTCGAGCGCGTTCGCTGCGTGCGCTCCGCCGTTGAGCACGTTGAAGTGCGGGACGGGCAGGCGGGGCGTGCTGCCGGTGACGTCTGCGATCCAACGCCAGAGCGGCAGCTCCGCTGCGGCGGCGAGAGCGCGTGCCATCGCGATCGAGGTCGCGACGACACTGTTTGCGCCGAGCCGGCGGTAGTTCGGGGTGCCGTCGAGGGCAGCGAGGGCAGCGTCGGCCTGCCCGATCGAGGTCCACGACTGGCCGGTGATCATCGGTGCGACGTCCGTCGTGATGAGGTGCAGTGCCTGGCTCACGTCGCGGCCGCCGTAGATGCTGCCGCCGTCGCGAAGCTCGACAGCCTCATGCGCGCCAGTGGATGCGCCTGCGGGGGCGTCACCGGTGACGACGGTGCCGTCCTCGAGCTCGAGACGCACCTGGATCGTCGGGTAGCCGCGGGAGTCGAGGATCCGGGAGCCGTGCAGGCTGCTGATGGTGACGGGGCGGCTGGCGTGGGTCACGTACTCGCCCTGATGGTGGGTGGTGTGGTGGACGTTGCTGATGTAGTCGTTCATGGCGGTTGTCGCCTTTCGGGTTGGTCGTGCGGGTGTGGGCCGCGGGAAGGCGGAGGGACGACCTCCTGGCGATCACTGGGCGCCAGTTGCCTCCCCACGGCGGTTCAGGGCGCGCACTGGATGGTGTCGGGTGCGCGGGTGCGCGGGTGCGCGGGTACCGGTCAGGGGTGCGGGGTGAACCGTTCCTGTGCGGCGCGGATGATGGCTTCGGCGTCGACACGGTTCGCCCACCCGTTGGTGGTGACGTGCTTGCCGTGCTCGATCTCCTTGTAGTGGGCGAAGAAGTGCTCGATCTCCGCCAGGACCGCTTCGGCGACGTCGGAGATGTCCTGGACGTGGTCGAAGCGGACGTCTCCGGCGGGGACGGTGAGGATCTTGTCATCGCCGCCGTTCTCGTCGACCATGCGGAGCATCCCGACCGGACGGACGTCGATGACGACGCCGGGGAACGTGGGCCGGGGCAGCAGCACGAGCGCGTCGAGGGGGTCGCCGTCATCGCCGAGAGTGTCGTCGATCGAGCCGTAGTCCTGCGGGAACACCATGCTGGTGAACACCGCCCGGTCCAGGCGGATCCGTCCGGTGACGTGGTCGACCTCGTACTTGTTGCCGCTGCCGCGGGGGATCTCGATCGTGATGTCGAAGTGCATGAGCTGTTCGTCTCCCAGTCGGATGGTCAAGTGAGGGTGCCGAGGGTGACGCCCCCGGCGGCTGCGGCGACGGAGACGACGAGCATCCCGAGACCGTTCACGGCAGCCGCGGTGGTGCGGCCGGTGCGTGCGAGGCGGACGGTCTCGAAGCTGGCGGTGCTGAACGTGGTGTAGCCACCCATGAGCCCTGTTCCGAGCACCGCGACGGGGGTAGCGCCGAGGTGACCGGCGGCGCCGGTGATCAAGCCCAGCAGGAACGAGCCGGTGATGTTGATCGTCAGCGTCCCGACCGGGAGCCGGAACTGCCGACCCCGGTTGATCGCACCATCCACGAAGAACCGTGCGGCCGCGCCGACACCGCCAGCGACAGCGACGCTGAGGAAGGCCAGGGCGCTCATGATGTGGCTCCGTTCGGTCGGACCAAGCCCGCGATCGCGAGGCCGCTACCGGTGGCGATCGCGCCGGCGAGGACCGTCAGGAGCCCGTACCCGGTGCCGGCCAACCCGCGGCCGTCGAGGAACAACACCGCGGTGCTGGTCGCGAGGGTGCTGTAGGTGGTGAACCCGCCGAGGACACCGGTTCCCAGAAGCAGGCGCAGTGTCCGGCGGCGACCCTCGTCAGGTCCGCGATGCGCGAGGTGTTCCAGCAGCACACCGAGGAGGAGCGCGCCGGCGGTGTTGATCCAGAAGATCGCCCAGGACACTCCGTGCTGAGAGGGGAACGCGGTGCTGAGTCCGTCGCGTGCGGCGGTACCGATGGCGCCGCCGAGTGCGACGACACCGAGGTACCGCCACCGCAGATGCACTGGCCGGGCGATACGTTCCGGGTCGTTGGCGTCGATGTCCGGGTCGGGCGGGAGCTGCCCATCGGGCAGGTCCGTGTCCGTTCGGGAGGTCATGTTCCACCTTCCGCAGCGACCGCTGCCGCTGCTGCTCGTGCTGCCGGATGCAGGTACTCCCCACCCCGCGGACAGAACCCACCGTCGCCGTCGAACCGGTAGATCAGGGGTTCGCCCGTGGGGAGGTTCAGGTCCGCGAGCTCACCGTCAGTCAGGCCGTCCATGCAGGCACACAGTGCCCGCAAAGAGTTGCCGTGCGCGACGACGAGCACTGTCTGCCCGTCGCGGAGTGCCGGGGTGATGCGGTCCGACAGGACGGGTTGGACCCGGCGGATGACGTCGGAGAGTGTTTCGGTTCGACGAACTGCCGCCCACGGCAGCCCACGAAGCGCCGGCGTCCGCCGGAGCGCCAGCCACGCGCGGATCGACATCCGTGGCGGCCGACCCGTGCGGGTCCGGCGAACAGCGAAGAACTGCTCCGCCCCCAACGCCGTTTGCGCATTCTGCTTGGACATGCCGGTGAGGGCGCCGTAGTTCCGCTCGTTCAACCGCCACGTCGACTCGATCGGCGCATCACGTCCGAGGGCGTCGGTGACGAGCTCCGCCGTGTGGAGCGCCCGCTCGAGCGTCGACGTGAGCACGAGGTCCGTTCGGATGCCGGCATGCAGAAGTAGCAACCCAGCCCGATTCGCTTCGGCGCTGCCCTGTTTGGTCAGCGCGACGTCTCGCAAGCCGGTGAAGGTGCCGGCAGCGTTCGCGGTGCTCTGTCCGTGGCGGAGCAGAACGAGCTGGCCGGTCACGGGGTGTCCCAGGGCAGTGGGGCATCGAACCCGACCGGATCAACGGGCACTACGAGCACTGAACGGTGCTGTCGATGGGTCAGCCGTGCCGCGACCGACCCCGTGAAGAACTCCGCGATTCGACCCGCTCCCGTCCTGGCCCCGACGACCAGCATCGCCGCGTCGCGGTCTTCGGCCACCTGCGACAGTGCCCGGCTCGGATCCCCGACACCCGGGACGAACGTGACGTCGACGCCGTAGGTCGTTGCGGCAGCACGTACTGCCGCCTCGTCACTGTCCGACAAGCCCTGCGGTGTCGTGTCAGCGGTATCAGGGTCGATTGGTTCCACCATCACCGACCCGTCCGAGCGCGTACCGGCATCGATGAGCGATGCATCCACGCTGACGCACACCAGCGTCGTACCGAAGCGGCGCGCGATGGACGACGCAACCTCGATGACCCCGGGCGCGAGGCCGGGTGGGACGCCGACGACGACCGGTCCGGTACCGATTGGTGCTGTCATGACACTCCCTACCTCAGGCGCGCCGAAACGCGACCAGCTGAGATAGGGACTGTTGTCGACAACTGTCGAGGTTGGGTCCGGCAAGCCCCACTACCGGGTCCGAAGACATCACCAGTATGCACCCGAACCCCCAAGTCACGCGAGCCGTCTCGCGCATCCGTGATGTCCCGACACCGAAGGAAGTGATTCCGACGACACGGATCGAAGCTGCCCACACCCTTCCGCAGGACATTCATCCGTCTCGACGGCCGATCGGCGGTTTCATGGGGTCGTTGCAACGGGTGGTTGTTTCGGGTCTGAGAGTAGCTGTTCGAAGGCTTCTGCCGGGGTCCGGTAGCCGAGCGTTTTGCGGGGGCGTCCGTTGAGTTCCGCAGCGACTTCGAGGAGCCGTTCCGGGCTGTGGATGGTGAGGTCGGTGGACTTCGGGAAGTACTGGCGGAGGAGGCCGTTGGTGTTCTCGTTCGAGCCGCGCTGCCACGGTTTGTGGGGGTCGCAGAAGTAGATCGCCAAGTCCGTGGCGAGGGTGATGTCCTTGTGCCGGGCAAGCTCGGTGCCCTGATCCCACGTCAACGAACGACGGAGATGCTCGGGCAGGGTCTGGATGGTGGGGATCATCGCGTCGCGGACCGCGTCGGCGCTGTGCCCATCAGGCAGGTGCAGCAGCATCACGTACCGGGTCGTGCGCTCGACGAGAGTGCCGATAGCACTGCGCGCGTTCGTACCGACGATCAGGTCGCCTTCCCAGTGGCCGGGCACGGCCCGATCGTCGGCCTCGGCGGGGCGTTCGCTGATCAGGATCATGTCGCGGATCTTCGACCACGAAGCCCGCCTGGGCTCGCCGCGGTGCCGGCGGATTGCACGGCCGGTGCGGAGGTGTGTGTGCAGGTCAGCGCGCAAGTGACCGCGGCCCTGGACGAACAGGGACTGGTAGATCGTCTCGTGCGACACGTGCATCTCCGGCCGGTTCGGGAAGGACCTGGCCAGGTCATCACGGATCTGCTCCGGGGACCAGTTCCGCACCAACCGCAGCTCCACCTGCAGAGCGAGCTCGACCCGGTCTAGCTTCCGCGGTTTCGGTCGCCGCGCACGAGCACGGCACTGCTTCTCAGCGGAGTACGGCCGGTAGGTTCCACCAGCCGCGGAGTTCCTCGTCAGCTCGCGGCTGATCGTCGATGGCGCCCGACCGAGTGCTGTCGCGATCGCACGCACACCAGCACCGCCGAGGCGCAGGTCCGCGATCTGGAGCCGCTCTTCCTGGCTGAGGTACCTGTCGGAGCGGGGCGTGTGGGCGAACGGGTTCCGTCCGCCGGCTGCTTTGACCCATCGGTATCCCTGACGTCGGTCCACGCCGACAGCATCACAGGCCGCCGTGTGTCCGAGGCCTTGTCTCAATAGCTCCCAGAACCGCGCCTCTCGGGCACGGTGTTCCAGCCTCGATGGTGATCCGGACATCTTGCCGCGCCCTTCAGTGACTGATTCGCTCTCGCGTTAGGCCCGGTTCACGGTTGGGTGCGCAACAGTGCCGACCTCTGCCGTCTCCGGAGGAACCTGGCTCATTCGGGCTTCGGTAAGTGCGACGGCGTCGGTGTACTTCAAGGGCGCCTGACGCCACCAAACGTCACGCCCTCTCATCCGTGACGCGGCGCTCACTCACGATATGTTCGTGACGAGCTACCTCGATGATCGGAGCCCGATGCCTCGCCCCCTCGCCGCGGATCGACCACTGGCCGCGTTCCGCTGCGGCGGTTGCGGTGTTGAGTACCCGACGCATCTGCGGAATCGGAAGTACTGCACGAGCGAGTGCCGTCTGCTCTACTCGACGGCACGCACGGGGTGCTGCTACGGATGCCGCACCCAGATCGCGATGGACCTCGATGAGCGGTTCGTCGCGCATGTCACGGGCGAATGGGAAACACTCTCGACCGCGTTCGCGGCTGAGCACGAGGACTGCCGGCGCGGGATCATCGATGAGTCGGGACGGCCGGTCGGTTGCGGATGTTCGCGGTGTAGCCGGGATCGAGGCGATGCCCAGCCACGGATGGGCCTCGCTTCCCCGTCGAAGGCGCGCGAGGTGACACCGGAGTTCGCGAGGAACCGGCCGATCGTGCTCGAGCGCGACGCTTGGGTGTGCCAGATCTGCGCCATCCCGATCGACCGCGACGCGCGATCGTTCGAAGACCTCGCGCCGGCTGTCGACCACATCGTTCGCGTGACCGAGGGCGGAGGCGACGAGCTGGACAACCTTCGCGCGACGCATCGGTGGTGCAATCTCAGGCGCGAGCACTTCTTCTTCGGCGCTGACGGTCTCGTTGCGGAGGCGGCGCGAGCTCGCTTCGGGGGTGCTCTAAAGGGTCTGCGCGCCAGCAAACGAGCAGACGAGCGATGAGTCCGCCAAGCGGCTTCGATGGTGCTGGCTGGTTCGGCGATCTCTCGAAGATCGGCGCACAATTCGGCAGCATCGTGCCGAAATACACGTTCGATCTGCAGCCCGGCCTCCTCGCGAACCCTTCGTGGTACACGCCGAAGACGGACTGGGCGGCCACGATCGCGAGCTCGTCGATCGCCCAGGAGCTGATTCGTAACGTCACGACGAGCTTCTCCAGCCTCGTCGTGCCGGGACTGACGTCGAGCGCGCTCGGTTCAATCCTGGCGAATCTGCCTTCGTGGGAGGACATGGCACGGGGCATCTACCCCGTGAACATCCTCGATGCCGAGGCAGACATCACCATTGCCGAGATGAAGGCCTGGATGCTCGAGGAAGGCCTACCGATTGCGTGGGTGCCTCGTGCGACGACGATCGACGCGTTGCACGCCGCCGGCTCAGCCTCCGCGCGACGGGTCGTCTTCGGTCGACGCTGGAAGACGATCCTGACCGACTGCGAAGCTGTTCTGCAGAAGGTGTCCTCGTCGGAGGTTGCCCCGTTCGCCACGCTCGCGCAGAAGGCGATCGACGGAATCCGAGAAGGTCATCATGAGCTTGCCCAGGCGTTCGTGGCGAACACCCTGGACACGACTACGCGACGCTGGATGTCGACGAGCCTGCGCACAGAGGTGACTTCAGCCTCACCGAAGAAGCGCAAGGATCCGGACACGTTCACATCGCGTCAGTTCTTCGCGTTCGCGCAGCTCCAAGGCATCTACCGGCCGTACTTCCCCGACGACGGCGAACCGATCCCTGCAACGTTCAACCGTCATGCGGCAGCGCACGGGGTCTCACGCAGGCAGTACTCCCGAATCAACTCGGTGATTGGAGCAGCGCATCTCACCAGTTGGCTCTGGTTCGTCGACACGGGCTTGAGCCGGAACTCCTGACCCGTCACTAGATGTTTGACGTCCTGCCGGTGGTCTCATGCGGATCGGCTAACGGACACGTCGTGCAACCCTTTTCCTATGGTCGACGATGAGGTTCCGCTGGCTCGCGGCGACGCTTCCGCGAGCGTCATGCGCGTGGGTGACACCGTTCGGAAGCCTCCTCTTCCATCAACGTTGTCCGTGGCTCGGTTCACCGCCCACCTACGATCCCGAGGTAACGACGTGCCGACTGCGCACGGTCGGGATCGGGATAAGGGCCGCAGCTCTTCGAGACCTCCCGGCAGATCTGTCATTCATTCCGCCCGCGGCCTGGGCTTTTCGGCACGCGACAGCAAACGCTGCAAAACGACCGCGACACCACGTCTGCAAGCCCCTTGTCCGCAGGCACCGATGCGACACTTTGCGTCGACGCTCACATCTGTCGCCGTGCGAATAACGTGTCTCCTTCGCACGCAACTTGTCGCCGTGTGCGCGGGCGGGTGTCGCCACGGTCCTGCCCGCAAGGTCAGGACCGGGCAGCTCGCGTGACACGTCCGCATGACGCACCTTCAGTGCGAAAGGTCGCGGACCAGCTATGTGAGACGGAGACTGCCGGAAGCCAGCGCGCGTAGGAGGGTCTCAGCGATGCAGTGACCTCGGTCGTAGCCAGCGACCGGCTATCGGACGCGCTGAGGTCCGCTTGATCGGCGGCGACGGCGGACCCAGAGCGCGAGGAACACGACCTCCATCGCTGCCAGTGGGAGCAAGGACCAAACGGCCCATGTCGCGCCCACCAGGATTGCGACCAACGCCGCCACACTTAGAACTGCGGCGATGATGACACCGCCGCCCACGAAGCCCCGCTTCATCGCATCGACTTCTTGTTCAGTGACCATCGCCGGACCTCCGAAACCGAGTCTGTCAGTCACATGCTCACTTGTACCGCCAGCCGATCGACTACCGAACGGCGGCGCGCGCGGAAGAACTAGTCTGACGAGGCAGGCTGGACGAGGGTTTACCTCGGCGGGTTGCGATCGATCGGAGCGTCGTGTTCACCCCTACCTCTCACTACCTGGCTGTGATGAACCCTGGCGGAAGTATCCCGTTTCCCATCTGGATCGTCATCGTCCTGGCGCTCGTGGCAGTAGGCGGTGTCCTCGCCTTCAAACGAGGACGACGGAAGTAACGTCGTGGGCCTGACTCCGGCCGGCCCGATGCGAGGCCGCTGGCTCCATGATCACTCGAACCCCTACCCCGATGTGGTGAACATCCCGAGGAGCACCCCGGCGGCGGCGAGCACCCATCCGCTGATGATGATCGGGAACCACGGAAGCTTCTTCCGGTAGAGCTTGCCTGTTCGGCGGTAGTCGATGAGGTAGTAGACGATGCCGCTCGCGAACGGCAGCGCGCCGATGATGAACAGGGTGATGGCGAGAGAACGCATGCTGTCGATCTTGCCCACGTGACGTGGACGAGGCATCGCGGCGCTGTCTCATTAGCCGATCGGCTACCGGACGGTTCGAGTGGTAGCCCGCTCGCGATCGAGCATGGCGTACTGGTAGCCATCGACCCAGCACAGGTCGGCGTGCCAGGAGTCCTCGACGCCGTGCTGCTCACGTCGCATGCCGTTCTTCTCGAGGACGCGGGCTGAGGCGATGTTGTCGGCGTTGCAACTCGCCGTGACGCGTCGGAGCCGGAGCACGTCGAACGCTGCGGTCAGGAGACCGCGGACCAAGTCCGTTCCGAGTCCGCGTCCTGCGAGGTCGGGTCGCAGCATGTATCCGATGACCCCTTGTGTGCCTTGGGGCATCCCTGGTTGCCCCAGGCCGTCGACGACGTCGAAGAACCCCAAGCCGGCGACCCGGCCGTCCAAGTCAGCGATGCACGAGTAGTCGATGTCGCTGTCGGGGATGCTCGCCCACTCTTGGGCGTAGACGTCCGGGTCGACGGAGGTGCGGAGCATGAACCGATTTACAACCGGGTTGTTCCGAAGCGCGACGAGCGTGTCTGCATCCTCGGGCCGAGGGTCGCGGAGGAGGAGGCCGGCGCTCCGAGCGGGCCAAGGAGAGCTGTTCACGCTGTCATCCTCCCAGGAGCCCGGCTCGGCGACCGATCGGCTACCAGACAGCAGAAGAGACCCGCGGCACTTCCTGGGTACTGCGGGTCGCTCTGGCTGGATCAGCCCCGATCGCGTGCCATTCCTGCCTCGGTGTTGCGTGGTCCGACAGCGACGCCGTGCGGGGAAGCAGCTTCGATGCGGTCGAGATCGCTCGTGGTGAGCACCACGTCAGCAGCGGCGACGTTCTCCTCGACCCGTGACGCTTTGGTCGTGCCCGGGATCGGGACCGTGTTGGCTTGGATCAGCCACGCCAGCGCAAGCTGCGCGGTCGTCACACCCTTCTCATCAGCGATGACCTTCAGCGCCTCGACGACGCGCAGATTCGCGTCGATGGCTTCGTCGGAGAACCTGGGGAGGTTTCGCCGCGCATCTCCTTCGGGGAGGTCGTCCTTCCGAGTGACGGTGCCCGAGAGGAACCCACGTCCGAGCGGCGAGAACGGCACGAACCCGATCCCGAGCTCCGCGGCGGTGTCGAGGACACCATTGTGTTCGGTGTCGCGCTCGAACAGGCTGTACTCGGACTGGATCGCAGTGATCGGGAATGTCGCGTGTGCACGGCGCAGGGTCTCGGATGAGGTCTCGGAGACGCCGATGTAGCGGGCCTTACCAGCGGTGACCGCTTCAGCCATCGCGCCGACCGTGTCCTCGATCGGCACGTTCGGGTCGGCTCGGTGCAGGTACCAGAGGTCGACATGGTCGGTGCCGAGGTGACGGAGGGACCTGTCGATCGCTCGACGCGCATGTTCTGGGGACCCGTCGAGTCCGATCGGGGTGCCGTCGTCGGTGAAGTCGGTGGCGAACTTCGATGCGACGACCACACGGTCCCGATCCCCGCCGAGCACGCGTCCGAGGAGCTTCTCGTTCTCGAACGGCCCGTACGCCTCCGCGGTGTCGAACAGGGTGACCCCGAGGTCGAGGGCCCGTCGGATGGTGTCCACGGAGCCCGCTTCGGTCGCGCCGCCGTAGTAGGCACTCATACCCATGCACCCGAGGCCGAGCGCGGACGTGACGAGGCCCCGGGAGCCGAGAGGGATCTGCTGCATGCGTGTTCTCCGTTCGTCGCCGGGAGCACCCGGACGCCGTCGACCCTCCACCCTGGTGTGCACACCATGTCAAGTGGAAGACTCGACCTCATGCTGCTTCCCGAGGTCCACGTCAACGAGCCGGTCACGATCAGCGCCGCCGCGGACCTACTCGGCATCACGGTCGACACGATCCGGTACTACGAGAAGGAAGGGATCGCACCGGCAGCGGAGCGCGGTCCGGATGGGTGGCGGCGGTACGACACGGCGGCGCTGAGCTGGCTGGCCGGGACGGTGATGCTCCGCGGCACCGGGATGAGCATGCAGGAGATGCGCGAGTACGCGGCCGCGTACCGGGCCGGCGCTGACGACGTCGCACGGCTCGCGCTCCTCGAGCAGCACCACGGGGCCGTCCTCGCCCGGCAAGCCGAGGTGTGGCGACACCTCGCGGCACTGGAACGGAAGATCGCGGCATACCGCGAAACCATCGCCGTGAGCGACACCCACTCGACAATGTGACCCCTCGCCCGGACACGACAGACGACAGTCGATGCCCCGTCTCGATGGACGATCGGCTACCGGGCAGATGCATCGACATCTCCTGGTTACCCCGGTGAGTGGCCGAGATTGCGGAACCGGTGCACCGTCGCTTCGGGACATGATCAGGAGGCCGTTACGGTCGAACCATGGCGAGCATCACCTACCCAGCGCCGCTCCGCGCAGGGGGACGCATCGAGGTTCCGGCACCGTCGATGGGCATCCCCGCGCATCTCCTCGAGCGGTTGCAGGCTGCGGTCGATGCGCTCACGACCCTCGGTTTCGACGTTCGACTGCGCCCGCACGCGGTGACGGGTGGTCTGACCCCGGCGCCGGCTACTGCGCGAGCGGAAGACCTGCACGCTGCGTTCGAGGAAGCTGACGTCGTCCTTCCACCATGGGGCGGGGAGCTCGCCATCGAGTTGGTCGAGGGGATCGACTGGAACGTCCTCGCCGAAGCTCGCCCGTGGTTCGTGGGGTGGTCGGACATCTCGACGTTGCTGTTGCCCCTGACCACGCGGACCGGGCTCGCAACGCTCCACGGCGCGAACCTCATGGATGAGCCGTACGAGCTGCCCACGGAGTTCGCGCGGTGGACCGACATCGCGGGGCTTCCGCCGAACAGCACCTTCGAGCAGTACAGCGCACCTCGCCGACGCAGCCGTCCGTGGGGAGCGTGGGCGGACGAGCCGTTGGACCGCGATCGGGCCTACGACGCCCCCACGAGGTGGCGGCCCCTCGACGGAACGGATGACCTGAGGATGCGCGGCCGTCTGATCGGTGGCTGCCTCGAAACAGTGTCGTTGCTCGCCGGAACGCCCTACGGTGACGTGCCTGCATTCGCGCGGAAGTACGCCCCGGAGGGCACGATCGTCTACCTCGAAGCGGCGGAGTCCAACGCGATCACCGTCCTCCGGATGCTCACCTCACTGCGTCTCGCGGGCTGGTTCGACGACGCGAACGGCATCCTGATCGGGCGTACCGACGGCGCCGCATCGCCTGAACTGAGCCAGGAAGACGCCGTGCGACACGCGCTGGGCGACCTCGACGTGCCGGTAGTCCTCGACTTCGACACCGGGCACCAGCCTCCGCAGATGCCACTGGTGAACGGCGCCCTGGCAGAAGTCCGACTCAACGGAGCGGACAGTTCGATCGTGCAGCACCTGGTCCCGTGATGCGACCGCTCGGCGATCCCCCAACCGAACGCGTCGGAGCTACAGGCCCTTGCGCTTGTTGGTCTCCCAGTACCCGAGTACGACGTCGTGCTCTTCCGGCAGCTCTCGTTCCACGAGGAGGAGGAGACGACGTCCTTGGCGTTCGTGGAAGCGGGCGGCGGCCTCGGTCGGCCAGCCCGTTTCGATACCGTAGTTCTCGGTGAAGTCGCGGGCCCAGGCAAGGATCTCGCTCGTGAGTCGCGGCGAGAAGGACGGTGTGCCCTCGGCGCACGGCCCGTCTTCGTCCCACAGCGGCCAATCGACGCTGTACTCGTTCATCAGCCGGTAGTGCACATCCGAAGGATCGCACAGGTCGGAACCGTTTCCGATGGCCGCCGGTTGTCCACGGACACCGGGTAACGTCCGAGCATGTCGTCTTGGTGGGACCGCACCGATCCGACGGACCGCCCGGAGTTGACGAACCGTGCTCCCGCCGGGCTCGTCGAATCGTGGTGGAACGTCGTTGCAGGGGCCGTCCTGCTGATCGGACTGCCAGTGATCGTGCTCAGTGGGGGCTCCAGTCCGGCGCGCATCGCGTTCGCACTCTTCGGCCTGGCCATCATGGTGGCGCTTGAGCTCGTCTTCGTGCGGAAGCTCACGCGGCGGATCACAGGCCGGCGAGCCCTTCGCCTGGTGACTGCTGATCACGAGGTCCCAGAACGCGCGCCGTTGACGATCAGGCCGGGCGACGTCGTCCAGGTCGGAGCTCGCGACACTGAGTGGCCCGCTTTCGTGTTCGTGACGACCGAACACGGAACGGGATGGGTTCCCGCGCGCCACCTCGACATCGACGGTTCGGCAGGTACCGTCCGCGTCGGTTACGACACCACCGAGCTCCCCGCGAGTTCGGGTGAGATCGTCGATCTCGTGGCGGACGATCCTGAAAGCGGCTGGTCCTGGTGTCGGAACGCCGACGGTCGTGAAGGGTGGGTGCCGCGCCGCGTCCTCACTGCTGCGTGAGCGATCGTGTCAGCGGGGCCCTCTACAGTCACGCAGCGTGAAGATCCTCCTGCTCTCCCGCAACACCGGGGCGATCCTGCCCTTCCTGACCGAACCGAACGGCGCAGATCCAGCGCTCGACCGGTTCCGGATCGCCTACGTCGATGACGCGCAGCAGGCATTCACGGGCGCCCCGTTCGTCGAAGCGGAACGCGCGGCCATCGCAGCGCTCGCTGGCGAGGTCGTCCCGGTCACCGTGCGCGGAACCGAGAACCACCGGTTCGACCAGATCCTCGCGGATGTCGACGCCGTGTACGTCGCCAGCGGAAGCACCTTCGCGCTCCTCGAGGCTCTGCGGGTGAGCGGGAACGACGAGGTGTTGGTGGAGCACGTCCGGGCTGGTCTGCCGTACATCGGCGCGAGCGCCGGCTCGATCGTGGCCGGACCGGACGTGACCCCAGCATCCTTGATGGACGATCCTGCTGACGGGCCTGCTCTCACCGACCACACCGGCCTCGCGTTGGTCGACCAGACGGTGGTCCCGCACGCGGACGGCCTCCTGCCGCCGTACCCGCCGGAACTCATCCAGGAGACCCTCGACACGTACCGCGACTCCTACGCCTTGGTCCCGCTCGACGACGACCAGGCGCTGGCCGTGGACGGCGGGCGAACGCGCGTCATCAGGTCCGACACGATTCCGGGGTGAGCCGTCTTGTCGGCGGCGCAGCGCACTGGCTCCCAGGATCACGAGTAGTTGTCACGTCACCAACCTGAGCGGATCACTCGGAAAGTCGGCGCCGCGTTCCAGGCTGCGCTTGCATCGTGGTGCTCGTGACGAACCTCCGAACGACCTTCCTCGCACGCGGCCTCGCCGTGCTCGCGGGTACTGCCCTCTTCGCCGGACTGCACGTCTCCGGATCAGCCTCCGCGTCGACCGACGCCCACGCCATCTCCGCCACGACCTCCACCCCCACCAATGCCTCGATCGCGGACGGCGGGACGACCGCCAGCCGCCACGACACGGCCACCGAACACCGGAACGCCTGCCGCATCCACCGCCTCCTGACCGGCACCTTCTCGGCTCCCGACAGCCGCTCCGCGAAGCGGCTCGCGGCGAAGGTGGTCGCCCCGCACGCGGTGACACATGCAGCCGGAGCAAGCACCGGACCGAGCGGGATCCTCGCCCAGTTCGCGGCGGACCGTGCCCGTGTGCCCGGCGCCCACGCCGTCATCAAGCACCTGGCCGCCGACGGTGACCTGGTCGCCGTGCACTGGCAGATCGCGCCGGACCCGAAGGACGAACGACGGGGTGAGGCCGCGGTCGACCTGTTCCGTCTCGCGAACGACCGCGTCGTCGAGCACTGGTCCCTGGATCAGCAGATCGCCACGGGGAAGCCGGCCAGCGGCAACACGAACTCGATGTTCAGCGATCTGTACCGCCCCGCACACCGGACGAAGGCGCCGACGGAACGGCAGGAAGAGCGCAACCGCGTCCTCGCGGTCAGCGCCTACGACAGCCTGTTCCGTGACCACGACGTGTCGGTGCTCGACCGCGACTTCGACCCGGCCTACCTGCAGCACAACCCGGTGGCGCCGAACGGCACGGCCGCGCTGAAACAACTGTTCGCGGGTGGCGCGCAGTTCCCGGCGCAGCAGTCGGTCATCTCCCTGTCCGACGGCGACATCGTCTGGACGTTCTCGCAGCGCGTCGACGCGAAGTCGGGTGACCCGATCCTCGCCGCCGACCTCTTCCGTGTCGACGGCGGGAAGATCCGTGAGCACTGGGACGTGGTGCCGGCCAGCTGAGCGCGGGCATCCGATCGAACGACCCAGCATCACCGATGCGCCGGTCCCGGACCTGCGCCAGAATCGGACCATGACCGACAACCGTGACGAGCAGCCGCGCGTGATCGCCGTGAGCCGGGACGACGTCCATCGGTTCAGCAAGCCCGTGGTCGACGAGGTCACCCTGGTCGCGGGCTGGGGCATCGAGGGCGATGCGCATGCCGGGACGACCGTCCAGCACCGGTCTCGCGTCGCGCGTGACCCCTCCCAGCCGAACCTGCGTCAGGTCCACCTGCTCCACGCCGAGGTGTTCGACGAGGTCGCCGAGGCCGGGTTCCGCGTCGAGCCCGGCCAGATGGGCGAGAACGTCACGACCCGCGGTGTCGACCTGCTCGGTCTGCCCACCGGGACGGTGCTGCACCTCGGCGACGAGGCGAGCGTCCGCGTGACGGGGCTGCGGAACCCGTGTCAGCAGATCAACGGGTTCGAACCGGGGCTGTTGCGCGAGGTGCTCGGGCGGGACGAGGACGGTGCGGTGGTGCGGAAGGGTGGCGTGATGAGCGTCGTCGTGACCGGCGGTGTCGTCCGCACGGGTGACAGCATCAGGGTCGAGTTGCCCGCCGGCGAGCGGCAGGCGCTCCAGCCGGTCTGACGGGCACCCGAGCGCGCGAGCTCGGCGCCCTACTCCCCCGCCGCCGCGGCCTGCTGGTACAGACTCGTCGCCAGGTCGTTGAGCACCTCGTGCAGCTCGCCGCCGTGTGCGCCGTCGACCGCCCGGAGCATGGCGGCGTAGCGCTGCCGGTAGTCCGCGACGACGTCGTCGCCGGCCGGGAGCAGCCGCAGCAACGACCCACGACGGTCGTTCGGGTTCGGCGCGCGCTCGAGGAGTCCGGCGGTGCTCATCCGGTCGATCATGTTCGTCACCGCGCCCGAGGTCAGGCCGAGGTAGCCGGCGACCTCGGTCGGCGTGGAGTACCCGGTGTCGCTGATGAGGACGAGCGCCCGGAGGGCGTTCTCGTGCACCCCGGCGCGGGCGCTGAGCTGGTTCACCAGGCTCGCGTTCGCGCGCACGACGGCGATGAACGCGGCCATCAGGTCGGCGGCGTCGTCATCGTGTGGGGCGGGGGTCACGGGGGAATCCTTCCATGTCCGGAACCAGGGGGACACGAACGTCCCCCGCACTGGGGTAGGTGTGCGAGTGGCTAACTTGGTCAACCAATGACTATCTTAATGATCGAAGCAAAACAGCCCGAGTGTCTTGCTTCCCCCAGTCACCGAGAACCACCGAACCGATGAGGTAACACCGTGTCCACCAAGCTCCGCACCTCCGCACTGAAGCGGATCCGCTTCGCACCCGTGGCCCTGCTGGCCGGCATCTTCGCCGCGGTGCTCCTCTCCCTCTCGCTCACCGGCACCCTGTCCGGGTTCGCGGCGAGCATCACGAACAGCAGCAACACCGCCGGCAGCGGCACGCTGATCATGCAGGAGCAGAACGCCGGCGCGACCGTCACCTGCCTCAGCACCGACGGTGGTTCGGTCTCGACGAACTCCGCGACCTGCTCGACGATCAACAAGTTCGGCGGCAGCACCACGATGACGCCGGGCAACACGGTGAACACCGCGATCTCCATCAAGAACACCGGTACCGCGGCCGCCAGCACCTTCACGCTGAACCCCGGCGCCACCTGCACCCAGTCGGCGAACGGCTCGGCCAACGGCACCGCGACCGACCTCTGCGCCAAGATGAACCTGGTCATCACGTCCGGCTCGACCACCGTCTTCAGCGGCACGCTCGCCAGCTTCAAGGGCGCCGCAGCGTCGGCCTTCACGATGCCGCAGGCCCCGGCCGCCGGTGCCAGCGTCCCGTTCAACTTCGCGGTGACCCTCGACTCGTCGGCGGGCAACACCTACCAGGGCCTCGCGGCCTCGGTCCCCATGACCTGGACGTTCACGGCCTGATCCCGCTCCGGGCCGGCACCCCCAAGCCGTCCCGGGACGTCCCGTGACCCCAGACCGGCGACGCTCGACCGACCCCCCTCCGGCCGAGCGTCGCCACCCCCGTCCCACCGAGCGCAGCGGGCGCTGCCCCCACCCCACCGAGCCGCAGGAGCACGACATGAGCCAGACCGCAGCGATCCCGCTCAGCGGAATGCTCGACCGTCCGGTCCTCCGGGGTCGTGCGGTCACCCGCTCCGAGTCCGTCCTCGCCTGGTTGCTCGCCCTGGTCGCCGCTCTGCTGCTCACCGCGGCGATCCTGTTCCTGTCCGCCGGCGGCCGTTGGTTCGTCGTCGAGACCCCCTCGATGGGTGAGGCCGCCCCGGTCGGCACCCTGGTGCTCGACCTGCCGGTCGACGTCACCACCCTGCACGTCGGCGAGGTCGTCTCGTTCGAGACCTCCGCCAACCCGGACGTCGTCTACACGCACCGCATCGTCGCGATCGACGCCGACGGCGGTCTGCACACCCGCGGCGACGTGAACGGCGCCGTCGACCCGTGGACGCTCTCGCAGGCCGACGTGATCGGTACCCCGGCGCTCCTGGTCCCGCACCTCGGCTGGCTGTTCCGCGCCGCCCCGATCCTGCTCATCGGCACGCTCCTGATCCTCACCCTGACCAGCGCCTTCACGGACCGGGTGACCCGTACCTGCCTCCGGATCGCCGGCTCCGCGCTGACGGTCTCGTACGCCGCGTTCGTCCTCAAGCCGTTCGTCAACGTGACGACCATCACGAACACCTCGAGCCCGACGGGCGTCGAGGCCACCGTCATCTCGTCCGGCATCTTCCCGGTCCGCGTCGACGCCCACGGCGGCAACACCGTGCACCTGGTCGACGGCGAGGTCGGCCGCGTGGTCATCCACGAACTCACGAAGAACGGGCACTACCAGCTGACGTCGAACATCGATCTCGACCCGCTCGGGTGGGTGGCGCTCATCGCCCTGTGCCTGGTCCCGCTCGTGGCCTGCCTGGCGGTCGGTCGCGTCGAGGCGGTGCGTCCCTCGTGATCCTCCGCCACCTGCGCGACGGCCGCGTCGTCGCCCTCCTGCTCGTGGTTGCCCTGGCCGTCGTCGTCCTGCTGAACCAGTTCGCCCCGACGCGCTCGGCCTACAGCGCCACCGTGCGGAACGACACGAACACCGCCGCGACCGCCCCGTACTTCACCTGTACGGGAGCCGTCGGAGCGGACACCGCGAACGCCCTGTTCGCGTACCGGCTCACCGAGTCGTCGAACGCCAGGACCGCCACGGACTGGTCCGGTCGCGGTGTGAACGGCACCTACCAGGGCTCGATGACGGCGGCCACCCCTGACCCGATCGCCTGCCCGCGCGACACCGGCAGCGCCTACGTGCTGAACGGCTCGACCAGCTACGTCACCGCCTCGCGCTCGTACGCCAACCCGACCACCTTCAGCGAAGAGGTCTGGTTCAGGACGACGGTCGCCGGCGGGCAGCTCATCGGCTTCGGCAGCAGCCAGACCGGTGGATCCGGCCAGCACGACCGGAAGCTCTACCTCAACACCAGTGGACAGCTCGCGTTCGGCACCTACAGCGGGACGACCCAGGTCGTCACGTCGCCCAAGGCGTACACGGACGGCACGTGGCACCACGCCGTGACGACGATGTCGCCGACGAACGGCATGCGTCTCTACGTCGACGGCACGCTGGTCGCCTCGAACGCTGCGTTCAAGGCCCCCGAGAACTTCACCGGCTACTTCCGCATCGGGTACGACACCGTCAGCGGGTGGCCGGGCTCCCCCGCGAACCCCTACTTCACCGGGTCCATGCGGTACGCGGCCGTCTACGGGACGGAACTGTCGGCCACCCAGGTCGCCGCCCACGCAGCAGCCGGCCGCTGACGCGCCCAGAGCGGACGGGAGGCCCGTGGCGGGCCCGCCACGGGCCTCCCGTCCGTCAGTGGTCGCGCCCACCCCGCCGCGCGAGGTTCCGAGATCTCGGAACCTCGCGCGCGTGGAGCGCCCCGATCGGAACCTGGGCGGGTCGCACGCGGTGTGTCGTGGAACCTCGGCGGACCGCACGCGGGGTGTCGTGGATCCTCCCGCGCTTCCCGGCGACCACGGGGGTCCGGGGCGGGCGCACCAACCCCCGGATTCGGCGCGACGAATACCGCTGATCAGGCCTTTTCGTGCTGGGTACCGTGCCAGGATCATCAGGTCCTGAGACGTCGGCGTCTCCGTCCGACCGTCTCGAAAGGCGCCGCCCCATGTCGTTCTGGGCCCTCTTCCTCATCGCGCTCGGCGTCTCCGCAGACGCCTTCGCCGTCGCCCTCGGCAAGGGCCTGCACATGAAGCGCTTCGACGTGCGGCACGCCCTCGTCATCGCGCTGACGTTCGGTGCGTTCCAGGCGCTCATGCCCCTGCTCGGGTGGCTGCTCGGTTCGGCGTTCGCGCAGTACATCGCGGCCTTCGACCACTGGGTCGCGTTCGGACTGCTCGCGCTGATCGGCGGCAAGATGCTGTGGGAGGCGTTCTCGAAGCACGAGGACACCGAGCAGGACACCGACCGTCTGCCGATCCGTGAGCTCCTGGTCCTGGCGATCGCGACGAGCATCGACGCCCTGGCCGTGGGTGTCACGTTGGCGTTCCTGCCGGTGTCGATCGGCGGCGCGGTGCTGCTCATCGGTGTGACGACGGCGGTGCTGTCCTTCGCCGGCGTGGTCGTCGGGCGCCGTGTCGGAGCCCGGTTCGGCAAGCCCGCCGAGATCGCCGGCGGTGTGGTCCTCATCCTGATCGGCGTGAACATCGTGCTCGAGCACACGGGCGTCATCGGCTGACCCCGGCTGGCTCCGGCCGCACACGACTCCGCCACCCGGCGCATGATGAACGCATGTCCTGCATCCTCGTCACCGGATCGACCGACGGCCTCGGGCGGGCGACCGCCGACACCCTGCTGCGCGACGGCCACGACGTGATCGTGCACGCCCGGAGCACGGCGCGCGCCGAAGCGGTCGCCGACCTCGTCGACCGCGGCGCCGCACTGGTCGTCGCCGACTTGTCCGACCGGGCCGCCGTGATCGCCGCCGCGCGCGACCTCGACGCCGGCGACCCGATCGACGCGGTCGTGCACAACGCCGGCGTGATCTCCGGCCGCGCGCTGATCCCGGTCAACGTCGTCGCCCCGTACCTGTTCACCGCGCTGCTCCACGCGCCGACCAGGCACGTGTACCTGAGCAGTGGGATGCACCGCGGTGGCCGCCCCCGACTGGACGGCGTCGACTGGGACGGCACCGCGGAGACGAACACGTACTCGGACACCAAGCTCTTCGTGACCGCGCTCGCCGCCGAGGTCGCCGAGCGCCGGCCCGGCGTCCTGAGCAACGCCGTCGACCCGGGCTGGGTGCCGACGAAGATGGGCGGCGCGGGGGCGTCGGACGACCTCGAGCTCGGACACCGCACGCAGGAGACCCTCGTGACCGACCCCGACGCAACCCTCAGCGGCGGTTACTGGTTCCACGGGCAGCGGCAGGAGCCGCACCAGGCGGTCGCGGACCCCCGGTTCCGCCGCCAACTCGTCGAGGCGCTGGCGTCGGCGACCGGCATCACCCTCTGAAGCAGGACAGGAGCGCCATGTCGACGGTCAGGGTCCACAACTTCGCGATCTCGCTCGACGGGTACGGTGCCGGAGCGGACCAGTCGCTCGACCGGCCGTTCGGGCACGCCGACGGTCGACTGATGGACTGGTTCGCGGCCACCGCCACCTTCCGCGCGATGCAGGGCGCGTCCGGCGGGACCACGGGAGTGGACGACGAGTTCGCGCGCGCGTGGGGGCCGGACATCGGCGTCGAGATCATGGGGCGGAACAAGTTCGGGCCCCAGCGCGGACCGTGGCCGGACGACGGCTGGACCGGCTGGTGGGGCGAGGAGCCGCCGTTCCACACGCCGGTCTTCGTCCTCACGCACCACCCCCGCGAGCCCCTCGAGATGGCGGGCGGGACGACCTTCCACTTCGTCGACGCGACCCCGGCGGAAGCGCTCGAGCTCGCGCGCCAGGCCGCCCCGGGTCGGGACGTCCGGATCGGCGGTGGGGTCGAGACCGTCCGCGAGTTCCTGCAGGCGGACCTGGTCGACCACCTGCACCTGGTCGAGGTACCGATCGTGCTCGGCCGGGGCGAGCGGCTCTGGGACGGGCTCGAGGGCATCGAGGATCGCTTCGCCGTCGAGACGGTCGCGTCGCCGTCCGGCGTCGTGCACCGCACGTTCACGCGCGTGGCGCGCTGACCGCCGGGGGCACTGAACGCAGGGGGCGGCGGACGGGAGGCGCGGTGCCAGGCCGCCACGGGCCTCCCGTCCGCAATACGCGCCACGTCGACGGCCGCCGGCCGGGTCCTGGGGGCGCCCTGCGGGTGGCAGGATGGATCGACCCCCTCGCCGACCAGATGCGGAGCGTGCAGTGACACAGGCCCCAGGTCGTCGCGAGCGGAACCGACAGGACAAGCTCGACCGGATCACGGCTGCTGCCAGCGAACTGTTCGCCGAGCACGGTGTCGACGACGTGACGACGCAGCAGATCGCGGAGCGCGCGGACATCGGTGCCGGCACCCTCTTCCTGTACGCGAAGACCAAGGGTGAGCTGCTCCTGCTCGTGCAGAACGCGAAGTACGACGAAGCGCTCGAGCAGGGACGCCGCGCTGCAGCGGCGACGGCGGACGTGGTCGATGCGGTGACCGCGCTCATGACGCCGATCGTGGTGTGCAACCGCGTCCAGGTGTCCAACGGACGGACCTACCTGCGGGAGATGGCCTTCGGGGATCCGTCCGAACCCCACCACGCGCGTGCGCTCGCCATCTCCGGGCAGACCGAGCAGGCGGTCGCGGAGATCCTGGTCGGCCGAGGCGGCCTCGACGACGGACGCGCTGCGACGCTCGCGCACGTCGTCTCCGCGGTGGTGTTCGTCTCGATGGTGTCGGCCGTCGACCCCGAGACCACCGTGACGACCGTCGTGGAGTCGATCCGGGCGCAGCTCGAGGTGGTCCTGCCGCGCTGATCCGGGCCGGGTGTCAGGCGGCGAGGAACTCCGCGGCGACCGGGGCGAACTGCTCCCAGTACTGGAAGACGCCACCGTGGCCGGCGTTCGGGTAGATGACCAGCTCGGACCCGGCGATGCGGCGGTGCAGGTCCTCGGAGAGGACCGAGGGCACCATCCGGTCGTGGTCGCCGTTGGCGATCAGGGTCGGCTGCGTGATCACGGACAGGTCGGACGGCTCCGAACGGCCGAAGCGCTGGATGGCTTTGAGCTGCGTCCGGAACGCCTTGGTGCTGATCGGCTCGTCACGGTCGTTCGTGCGTTCCTCCAGACGCCCGACGAACGCCCTGCCTGCCTGCTGACCGACCGCATCGCGGTTGAAGAACAGGAACTCCTTCGGGTCCGACCGGGTGAGCGTGGCGCGCAGGATGTCGTAGTACGTCGTGCGAGCGACCTTGTCCATGTCCTTGCCGCCGCGGGGCCCGGTGCCGGTCAGGACGAGGCGGCGGACGAGACCCGGGTGCGCGACGACGAGGTCCTGCGCGATCATCCCGCCCATCGAGAACGAGAACACGTCGATCTGTTCGTGGCCGAGGGCGGTGATGAACGTGTACGCGTCATCCGCCGCCTTGTCGAGGGTGTCGGGGAAGGTGCCGCTGGAGGCGCCGACGCCGAGCTGGTCGAAGGCGATCACGTGCCGGGTCGCGGCGATCGCGTCGACGATCCGCGGGTCCCAGTTGTCGAGCGTCGCTGCGAGGTGCACGAAGAACACGACGGGGATGCCACCGGTCGGCCCGAGCTCGCGGTATGCGAAGGTGGCACCGCCGGCGTGCACGGTCTTGGTCGGAGCGTGGGCGTACGAGGTGAGGACGGGGTCGGTGGCGCTCATGGTGGCGGGTCCGTTCGGTCGTGGATGGGGTATCAGTTGCTGGTGACGACGGTCTTGCCGCGCACGCGGCTCGTCGTGAGCGACGCGAGGGCTTCGGGGGTCTGCGCGACGCGGAACGTGGCGCCGACCACCGGGCGGATCGCGCCGGCCTGCACGAGGTCGGCGATCTGCTGCAACTGCCCGCCGTCGGCACGCATGAACAGGAACTCGTAGGTGACCCCGAGGCGCTTCGCCTGCGCGCGGACCTTGCGGCTGATGCCGGCGATGACCAGACGGATCACCGGGTTGAGCCCGGCTTCCTTCGCGAAGGCCGGGTCGGGGGTGCCGTTGATGCTCACGACCTTGCCGCCGGGGCGCAGCACGCGCAGGGACTTCTCGAGGTTCTCGCCGCCCAGGCTGTCGAGGACGAAGTCGTAGTCGGACAGTTCCTGCTCGAAGTCCTGGGTGCGGTAGTCGATCACGACGTCGGCGCCGAGCTCGCGGACGAAGTCGGCGTTGGCTGCCGATGCCGTGGTGGCGACGTGGGCACCGAGGTGCCTGGCGAGCTGGATCGCGATCGTCCCCACGCCGCCGGACCCCGCGTGGACCAGTACCTTTGTGCCCGGTCCGACCCCGCCCTTCTCGACGAGTGCCTGCCACGCGGTCAGGGCGACGAGCGGCATCGAGGCGGCCTCTGCTGCGCTCACGTTCGACGGCGTGCGGGCGACGTCGGCTTCGTCGACGGCGATGCGCTCGGCGAAGGTGCCGATGCGGTGGTCCCGAGGGCGGGCGAAGACCTCGTCGCCGGGCTTGATCCCGCGGACTCCGGCCCCGACCGCGATCACGGTGCCGGCGACGTCGTGGCCGAGGACGAGCGGGGTCTTGTACGGCAGGATCAGCTTGAACTCGCCCTGGCGGATCTTCTCGTCGAGCTGGTTCAGGCCGGCGGCGGCGACGGCCACGAGGACGTCGTGGTCGCCGACGACCGGTTCGGGGACGTCGGTCTCGCGGAGGGGCTGCTTGTACTGGTCGAAGGCGAAGGCGCGCAGGGGGTACTCCCGGGGTCGATTCGATGAGAAGACTCAATTCTGAGTGCACTCAGTAACTGATGTCAATCGCTCGACCCTGGGCCACCCCGACGAGAAGGGACTACCGTCGGCCGCAGGTGACCCGAGCCCCCGGCTGCCGGCACGATCTCTTCGTCCGATGCCGACCGGAACAGGCCATGTCCTCCTCGCAGCCCGACTCCCCACCCCTGACGAACGGGGTGCTCCCGCACGAGACCACGAGCTGGACCACGCTCGAGGTCGACCGCTGGGAAGCGCGCTCCGGTCGGTCCCACATCGGGACCGTCGTGTTCACGCACCGGTACGAGGTCCGTGGGTGGTCCGGCGAGGTCTTCGGCGACCACACGAGCCTGGAGAGTGCGAAGGCACAGCTCGAGGCATTGGCGCGGTGGAGGCTGGGTGAGCGACCGTGGTCACCCGACGCGATCGCCTGATCCGTCCATCGCGTCGTCGTAGATCCCGATCAGGCGGTCCAGGAACGCCTGCACCGTGGCGCGTTCGGTGGCGTCCATGTCGGCGACGACGTCCTCGATCCCTTCGATCAGCGGCAGCACCAGGTCGTACGCACGGTCGGAGGACGGCTCGGCTGCGGTGACGACGAGCTTGCGGCCGTCGCTGGGGTGCCGCTCCCGCGTGACGTGGCCGGCGGACTCGAGTCGGTTGAGCACGAGGGTCATGGCAGCGGTGGAGATCCCCAACCGTCGCGCGAGCTCGGTCGGGGTGGACTGGCCGTGGCTGATGAGGTGGTCCATCGCCTCGAGCCCGGCCGCGTCGACGTCGAGCGCTCTGGCGAGGTGTCGCTCGAACCGCTGCTGCCGCACGCCGACCTGCTGCACCCGTGCGCGGATGTCGTCGTCCGGCAGAGGTCGTCCGTCGCGACGGGCGGCTTCGCGGTCGCGTCGGTCGTCGCGGTCGCGCCGGGCGTCGAGGTCTCGCGGCCCCTCGGTGGGCGCTGTCGGTTCGTCGTGCGGCACGGGGTCGATGGTAGTCGTGTACATTGCCAATCTCATTGGTAATCAAGATTCGAGGCAACATGTCGACCGACCGCAAGCGCGTCCTCATCTCCGGTGCGAGCATCGCCGGGCCCGCCCTGGCGTACTGGCTGCACCGCTACGGCTACGAGACGACGATCGTCGAGCGCGCCCCCGAGCTCCGGACCGGCGGCCAGAACGTCGACGTGCGGGGTGCCGGGCGCGAGGTGTCGCGACGGATGGGCATCGAGGACGACATCCGCGCCGCCACGACGGGTGAGGTCGGCACGCGGTTCGTCGGCCGATCCGGCTCGGTGATCGCGGAGTTCCCGGCGGGCACCACGGACTCGGGCGGTGCCACCGCAGAACTCGAGATCCTGCGCGGTGACCTCGCACAGCTGCTGGTCAGCCGCACCACCGACACCACCGAGTACCGGTTCGGCGACCGCATCACCGGCATCGCGGACAACGACGGCGGCGCCGGCGACGGCGTGACCGTGCAGTTCCAGCACGCCCCCGAGGAGCGTTTCGACCTGGTGATCGCGGCCGACGGCATCGGCTCGAGCACCCGGCGGCTGGTCTTCGGCGACGAGCCGCAGATCCGCTCGCTCGGCCTCGAGACGTCCTACGCGACGATCCCCCGAACCGAGGCCGACGACGACTGGTGGCGCTGGTACAACGCGCCGGGTGGCCGGTCGGTCACCCTCCGTCCGGACCCGCACGGCACGATCCGGGCGACGCTGTCGTTCGTGACCGACCGGACACGGGAGCGCGCCGGCTCCGAACGACGATCCATCGAGGAGCAGCGCCGACGACTGCACGAGGTGTTCGCGGACGCCGGGTGGGAAGCGGCGCGCGTGCTCGAGGGCATCGACACCGCTGACGACCTGTACTCCGAGTCGATCGGGCAGGTCCGTGCACCGAGGTGGTCCGCGGGTCGTGTGGCGCTCGTGGGCGACGCCGCCTACTGCGCCTCGCCGGTCAGCGGCATGGGCACGAGCCTGTCGCTCACGGGGGCGTACGTGTTGGCCGGTGAGCTCGCCGCCCACGTCGACCACCGCGATGCCTTCCGTGGCTACGAACGCATCATGCGGCCCTACGTCGCCCAGGCGCAGCAGCTGCCGCCGGGGGTGCCGCGGGTCGCGAACCCGAAGAGCCGGCTCGGGATCGCTGCGTTCGGTGCAGCGGTCCGGGTCGCGTCCACCCCGATCATCGGTCGGCTCGGCGACCGGTTCTTCACACCTCCGGCGGACGCGATCGACCTGCCGGACTACGCGCACCTGGGCTGACGCGCCACCTACAGGAGCCCGGTCAGGACACCGCCGTCAGCCCGGATCGCGGCGCCGTTCGTCGCGGAGGACAGCGGGCTCGCGAGGAAGGTGACGAGCGCCGCGATCTCGGCCGGGTCGATGAAGCGCTCGAGCAGGCTGGTCCGGTTCTGAGCGATGATCGCGGCCTGCATCGCCTCGACCGGAAGAGCCTGCGCCTCGGCGATCGCCTCGACCGTCGTCGCGACACCGTCGGAGTACGTGGGGCCGCCGAGGACGGTGTTGATCGTGACCGAGGTCCCACGGGTCTGCTTCGCGAGTCCGTTCGCCAGCGCGATCACCGCGGCCTTGGTCACGCCGTAGTGCACCATGTCCGCGGGGACGTTCACGCCGGACTCGCTTCCGATGAACACGATGCGACCCCACCCGCGTTCGAGCATCCCGCCGAGCAGGTGCCGCGACAGGCGGACCCCGCTCATCACGTTGACCTCGAAGTACCGGGACCAGTCCTCGTCGGCGATCGACTCGAAGGCGGCGAGGCCGAAGAGTCCGACGTTGTTGACGAGGACGTCGACGGCGTCGAGTGACCCGAGCAGTCGGGTGACGGCGCCCGGGTCTCCGAAGTCGGCCGCGATCCCGGACACCGTGGCTCCCGGCTGGTCACGCCGCAGGCGATCGACGGCTGCCTCGACCCGGGCTTCCTCCCGGCCGTTGACGATCACTCGCATACCCTCGGCCGCGAGTGCGGAGGCGATCGCGTACCCGATGCCCTGCGTCGATCCGCTGATGAACGCCGTTCTGCCTCGGAGCTGCAGGTCCATGGATCCTCCTCCGTCGTCCCGCGCCGCTCGACCCGGTGACTTGCCTGAGCAAGTCACCGTACGAGAGGTTTGCTTGCTCAGGCAAGTCATCGGTCGTACGATGCCCTGATGGCACCGCCCGAACCACACGGCCTGCGCGGCGAACGACTCGAGATCTGGGCAGCGGTGGCGACGATGCTCGAACGGCTCCCGGTCGCCCTGGACGCCCAACTCCAACGAGACAGTGGCCTCACGCACTTCGAACTCGGGGTCCTCACCGCCCTCGACGCCGCGCCGGACAGGACCCTGCGGATGAGCACCCTCGCCGGGTACGCGAGCTCGACGCTCTCGCGGCTGTCCCGCGCGGTCACGCGGCTCGAGGCGAAGGGGTGGGCGCGCCGTGTGGTCGACACGACGGACGGCCGCTTCACCCTCGCGGTCCTGACGGATGACGGGCACGGCAAGGTCCTCGAGTCGACGCCCGCGCACCATGCCCTGGTCGAGCGCCTGGTCTTCGACACGCTCACTGCGACCCAGACACGGCAGCTCGGGGTCATCGCGCGGAGCATCGGCGACGCGGTGGAAGCAGCTCCGTCGTGGACACCGCCCGGGGCCCGCCAGCCGTGACCGGACTGACACGTCCGGGCCGCACGACGCTGGTGCGGTAGGTTCCTGCCCAACGCATTCCGGACGCGAGAGGGGAGCGCGGATGGCCCAGGGACACCGCTCGCCCCCCACGATGAGCGACGTCGCAGCCGTCGCCGGCGTTTCGAAGAAGACCGTCTCGAACGTCCTCTCCGGCTACGAACACGTCTCCGCCCGCACCCACGACCGGGTGATGGCTGCGGTGGACGAACTCGGCTACGAGCTCAACGTCTCGGCCCGGAACTTCCGCGCCGGCCGGTCGAAGGTCATCGGCCTGGCGGTGCCGGAACTGCGGCAGGCGTACTTCGCCGAGCTCGCCGATGCCGTCATCCGCGCTGCCGGTGCGGTGGGGTACACGGTGCTCATCGAGCAGACCGCGAGCGGTGTGCGCGAGGCGGACGCGATCACCCGGATGCGCGAACACTCGATCGACGGCATCATCTACAGCCCGCTGACGGTGCGGTCGAACGATGCCCCTGCGCTCGAGGTGAAGTTCCCCCTCGTGGTACTCGGCGAGCCGATCCCGGACAGCCCGGTCACGTTCATCACGATGTCGAACGCGGACGCCCTGCACGATGCGACGTCGCACCTGCTCGACGCGGGCCGTCGATCGATCGCGTTCATCGGGTCAGAACCGTCAGGGCCGGTGCGGACGGCCCAGGAGCGCCTGCGCGGGTACCGCGAGGCGCTCGCCGAACACGGCGTTGCGTTCCGGCAGGAGCGGGTCGTGCCGACGGCGCTCTGGCACCGGGCCGAAGGGGCGGCGGCGGCGCGGGCACTGCTCAACTCCGGCGTCGAGGTCGACGGGATCGTCTGCTGCAACGACGCCCTGGCGCTCGGGGCGATGAGCGCGTTGCAGCTCGCCGGTCGGACCGTGCCGGACGACGTCGCGGTCGTCGGCTTCGACGACATCGAGGAGTCGTCGTACGCGACACCCGCGCTCACCACGGTGTCGGCCGACCTGGACCGGGTCGCGGCGACGGCGGTCGGGGTCCTCGTCGAACAGCTGGAGGAGGACGCGGCCGTCGAACCGGGTGTGCTGCGCTCGCCGCACGCGTTGGTCGTGCGGGCGTCGTCGGCGCCCGTCGCAGTGGAACGCACGGTCTCCGCCTGAGGTCTTGACCTGCCCGAGGGGCACGGACTACTGTCCAGATTTACACCGGTGTAAATCCGGCATGGACGAGGTCCCGCACACCGATGTGCAGGACGGATGGCAGGTTTTCGATGAAGAAGCACATCGCAGTCGTCGCGCTCGCAACAGCGGCGGCGATCTCCCTGGCCGGATGCGCCGGCTCCCCCGGATCGTCCGCGAACGCCCACGTCGACCTGACGTTCTGGCACGGGTACACCGAGGCCGACGGCAAGGTCCTGGACGGCATCGTCAAGGACTTCAACGAGTCGCAGGACAAGGTCACGATCACGACCCAGACGAAGACGTGGGCGGTCATCGACGACACGATGCTCCCCGCGCTGACGGCGAAGAAGGGCCCGGACATCGTCGCGATGACCTCGGACCGACTGCCCGTCTACGCCGAGAAGAAGGCCCTCGTCGACCTGAGCGACTTCTACGACGACGACACCAGCAACACCGGCGAGCTCAAGGAGCAGGCCGTCGCGATGGAGCAGGTCGACGGCAAGGAGTACGGCGTCCCGAGCGGCTTCGTCCCCCTGTCCGTGATCTACAACAAGAAGCTCTTCGCCGAGGCCGGCATCGACGCGTTCCCGACGACGTGGGACGAGTGGGTCGCCGACGCGAAGAAGCTGACGAAGGACGAGAACGGCGACGGCACCCCGGAGCAGTACGGGCTCGTGCTGCCGGACCACCAGACGGTCGGCAACGGCATCTGGCCGAGCCTGTTCGCGGGCAACGGCGGCTCGATCACGAACGACGCCGGGACGAAGTCGACCATCGACTCCGCTGCGAACGTCGAGACGCTCGAGTACTGGGCGAAGGCGATCCGGCAGGACAAGATCTCGCCGACCGGTGTCGACGGCATCGCGGCCGACAAGCTCTTCACCGCCGGCAAGACCGCCATGGAGATCGGCGGCCCGTGGATGGCCGGCGTCGCGAAGGCGTCCGACATCGACTACGGGATCGCCGCGATCCCGGCCGGCCCGAAGGCGCAGGTGGCCTCCGCCATCGGCATCTCGCTCGGCGTGACGGCACAGACCGACGACCCGAAGCAGGCCGCTGCCGAGGACTTCCTGCGGTACTTCAACCAGAAGGACGTCGCGACCAAGTGGGCGCTCGGGTCGGGTTGGCCGTCCCTGCGCACCGACGTCACCGCCGCTGACGTCGACGCGAACCCCACCGTCGCGGCGCTGACCGGTCTGCCCGGCACGACGATCCCGCTCCTCCCGGGCGTCGTGAACAGCGGTGACGTGCTCACCGCCCTCGACACCGCGACGCAGAAGTCGATCGCGGGCGGCGACCCCGAGTCGCTGCTCGGCACCGCCGACGTCGACGTGCAGTCAGCCCTGAAGTAGCAGCAGCGGCCCCCGGAGGACCCTCGTGACCACGCAGCAACTCGGCCGACGCCGTCGGTACCGCCCCCCGCGACAGCTCGGCGGCCGGACTCCCCTGAACGGGACCTTCCGCCGCCGTGCGACCGTCGTCGGCTTCCTCGCACCCGCGATCGTCATCCTCGGAGCGTTCGTGCTCTGGCCGATGCTCTCGGCACTGCGGCTCTCGTTCACCGACGCCAGCGGCTTCGGTGACCCGAGCTGGGTCGGCTTCGCGAACTACGTCCGGGTCTTCACCGACCCCGACGTGGTCCGCTCGATCGGCAACACGGCGCTGTACTCGGTGCTGTTCACCCCGGTCGCGATCGCCGTCGCGCTGGCGCTGGCGTTGGCGCTCAACCACCCGGCGCTGCCGTTCCGCGGCTTCTTCCGCTCGGCGCTGTTCCTGCCGTTCATCGTGTCCCTGGCGGTCGCCGCGTTCGCGTGGTCGTACCTGCTCGACCCGCAGATCGGCCTGCTGAACCACTGGCTCCAGGTGGGCGGCATCCGGCTCGGCAACGTCCTGCAGGACCCGACGCTCGCCATGCCGACCGTGGTGCTCGTCGCGGTCTGGAAGAACTTCGGCTTCTACATGGTCATCTTCCTGGCGGGGCTGCAGGAGATCCCGACCAGCCTGTACGAGGCGGCGCAGCTGGACGGCGCGAACGGCCGCCAGCGGTTCACGAACGTGACGTTCCCGATGCTCAGCAACACCATGGCGTTCGTCGTCATCGTCGCGCTCATCGCCGCACTGCAGGCGTTCGACCAGATCTACGTCCTGACCGGCGGCGGGCCGTACCGGTCCACCGAGACGATCGTCATGCAGATCTACCAGTCCGGGTTCAAGGACCTCGACCTCGGCTTCGCGTCCGCCCTGGCGTACGTGCTGCTCATCGCGACCCTGCTGCTGAGCCTCGTTCAGTTCCTGTTCTTCGGCAAGCGCGGAGAGGACACCGCATCATGACCGCACTCCCCCGTCCGGCCACCGCGGTCCGGCGCAGGACCGTCGCCCGGCGCCCACCGTCGATGCGGTGGCTCGGTTTCGCCGCCGTGCTCATCGTCACCCTCACGGTGCTGCTCCCCGTGCTCGTGATCGTCTTCACGGCGTTCAAGCCGGCGAGCGAGGTGAACGCCTACCCGCCGACGCTCTTCCCGCACACGTGGACGCTCGACAACTTCCGGGCGATCTTCACGCAGCTGCCGTTCGGCCGGCTCATCCTGAACAGCTTCGCCTTCGCCGGCGGGGTGACGGTGTTCGCGCTGGCGTTCGACGCGCTCGCCGCCTACGCGCTGGCCCGGCTCGACTTCCGGGGCAGCAGGGTCCTGCTCATCGTGATCATCGCCAGCCTGATGATCCCGTTCCAGGCCACCCTGATCCCGATCTACCAGCTCGTGTCCGACCTCGGGTGGGTGAACACCTTCGCCGGTCTCATCGCCCCGCGGGCGGCAGACGCGTTCGGGATCTTCTTCCTCCGGCAGTTCTTCGTGTCGCTCCCCCGCGACCTCGACAACGCGGCGCGCATCGACGGCGCGTCTGAGTGGCGGATCTTCCGGAGCATCATCCTGCCGAACGCCGTGCCGGCACTGCTCACCCTCGGCATCTTCACCTTCGTCAACAACTGGAACGACCTGCTCTGGCCGCTGGTGTTCACCACGGACCAGGACATGGGGACCATCACCTCGGGGCTGACGCT
Source organism: Curtobacterium sp. JUb34 (assembly GCF_003755065.1). Lineage (NCBI taxonomy): Bacteria > Bacillati > Actinomycetota > Actinomycetes > Micrococcales > Microbacteriaceae > Curtobacterium > Curtobacterium sp. JUb34. Next base: position 856,364 of record NZ_RJVH01000001.1, read on the forward strand.
GCTGACCGGACCCGGCGGCATCATCCCGCAGGGCGTGATGATGGCCGGCGCCCTGATCGCCGTGCTGCCCCTCGCCGTCATGTTCCTGCTCGTGCAACGGCGCTTCATCGAGAGCGTCGCCAGCACCGGGCTCAAGTGACGACGACACCGCGCGGTCCCCTCGGGGGAGCGCCCACCACGAAACGAGACACCATGCACTGGTCCGACGACGGACGGCTGCACTTCGCCCTGGGCATCGAGGACACCTTCGTCCCGCAGGCCCGGCCTGGTGAGCGCCCCATCGACGAGTACGAACTCACCGACCACTACCGGCAGTACGCCGCCGACCTCGGCCTGGCGGTCGACGTCGGTGCCGAGCTGCTCCGCTGGGGCGTCCCCTGGTACCGGGTGGCCCCGGAGCCGGGCGTCTGGGACTGGTCCTGGGTCGACGGTGTCATGCAGCGCTTCCGTGAGACCGGCCTGCGGCCCGTCATCGACCTGCTGCACTACGGCACACCGCTCTGGCTCGACGGCCAGTTCGCGAACCCCGACTACCCGGCGCACGTCACGGAGTACGCGGCCCGGTTCGCCGCGCGGTACGGCGACGTCGCGACCGACTACACGCCCGTCAACGAGCCCGTGATCCACGCCCTGTTCTCGGGTGAGTACGGCTACTGGCCGCCGTACCTGACCGGCGCCGAGGGCTCCGCCCGCATCGCCTCGGCCCTGGCGAAGGGGTTCGTCTCCACCCAGCACGCGATCGCTCGTGAGCTCGGTGACGACGCCACCTTCGTGCACGTCGACGCCGGTATCCGGTACGTCGGCGACGTCGACGTCCCCGAGCACCGTGACACCGTGGCGCGGCTCCGCGCCCAGACGTTCCTGGTCGAGGACCTCGTGACCGGCGGGGTCGACGACCACCATCCGCTCGTCGGACGGCTGCGCTCCGGCGGTGTCACCGACGTGGACCTGGACTGGTTCCGACAGCACGCGGTCCGGCCGGACGTGATGGGCGTCAACTACTACCCGCTGCACTCCACCGAGGTGTTCGAGTCTGGGGTGCACCACGGCGGCGGGTTCGCGGACCCGCGGCCCTACGAGGACACCGGTGTCGAGGGGCTCCGCGACGTCCTCACCACGTACGCCGAGCGGTACGGCGCTCCGGTCATGCTGACCGAGACGTGCGTCACCGGGTCCGTCGACGAACGCATCGGCTGGCTCGACGACTCGGTGGCCGCCGTGCACGAGCTCCGTGCCGAGGGCGTCCCGGTGGTCGGGTACACCTGGTGGCCGCTGTTCGACATGTACGAGTGGACCTGGCGGCACACGGACGCACCCCGCCAGGAGCACCTGCTCACGATGGGCCTCTTCGACCTCGTCGAAGACGGCGGCGGCGGCCTCGACCGCCGCCGCAACCCGGTCGCAGACGCCTTCGCTGCGCACACGCGACAGGAACGCGCCGTGGCAGCGGCCCTGTCGGCGACCCAGTGACGGTCTGGAGGCGCGGGTCGGGTCGGTCCCGCGCCTCCCGTCCGTCTCCGCGCACCACCACTGCACCACAACCGCACCACCTGACCGAACGGAGCACCATGTCCCTCCGCCTCGGCGCCGCTCCGGCGCCTCGTCGACGCCGAACGCTCGCGCTCGTCGTCACCGCTGCCGCCGCTGCGGCAGCCCTCGTCGCCGGTGTCACCGGCCCCGCCCCCGCGCAGGCGGTCACGACCGGCAACGGAGCCCTCGTGTACTCACCTGCCGCGGGCTCCTCGTTCAACCCGGAGGGCGGCCGCGCTGCCGGGACCACCTACGCGAAGAACATCGTCCTGAAGAACAGCGGGTCGGCGAACGGGCAGCAGTTCGTCACGTTCGACCAGCTGGTGCTCGAGAACGGGGTGCAGGTCTACCCGATCTACCGCAGCACCGACAACGGCACCTCGTGGAGCCGCGTCGCCACCGTCAAGCCGAGCGCGCAGTTCCCGACGCTCACGCGCACCGCCCAGCCCTCGCTGTACGAGACCCCGATCCAGCTCGGCACCATGCCCGCTGGGACCCTCTTGCTGAGCGGGATGATCATGCCCACAGACCGGTCGAGCAGCCGGCTGGTCATGTACAAGAGCCTCGACCACGGTCTCACCTGGTCGTTCGTGAGCACCGTCGACACCGGCGGCCCAGCCACCTACGACCCGAGTCCGACCTCGACCACCTCGACCGTGTGGGAGCCGTCCCTCGCCGTCGACGCCAACGGCGGTCTCGTGACCTACTTCTCCGACGAACGGCAGAAGGCGAACAACGTCCTGCAGGCCGTCAGCTACCGACGGTCGACGGACGGCGGACTCACCTGGGGTGGCCTGGTGAACGTCTCGGCGCCGACGAACAAGAGTGACCGGCCCGGCATGATCACGGTCACCCGGATCCCGAACGGCAACTACGTGGCGACGTTCGAGGTCGTCAACCGACCGAGCCAGACGAACAACACGGCGCCGGTGTACTTCAAGACATCGCCCGACGGACTCACCTGGAGCCCGGAGACGAGCATCGGCACGAAGATCGCACTGCCCGACGGCCGCGGGGTCGGTTCCTCACCCGAGGTCCGCTGGGTCCCGACGACGGGCAACGCGAACGGCATGATCGTGGTGTCGTCGAAGTGGTCGCTCGACAGTGCCGGCAACATCGACGGCGGGCAGAACTTCGTCGTCAACCGCAACCAGGGCTCCGGCTCGTGGGAGCAGCTGCCCTACGCCGTCACGTACGACGCCCGCGACGCCGAAGGCGGCACGTTCAGCGGCTTCGCCCAGGGCTTCGACTCGAGCGTGGACGGCAAGACGCTCTACCAGGCGACGAACGTCGAGAACCTGACGACGACCTACAACGACGTGCGGGTCGGGTCGATCCCGATCAACGCGCAGCGGTACGAGGCCGAGTCCGCGGTCCGGAACGACACGAGCACCGTCACGCAGGCCGACGCCGTCGGCGGCGCGAAGGTCGGCAACATCAACAACGCGACCAGCTCCGTGCAGTTCACGGTGCAGGCGGCGACCGCGGGGACGTACACCGTCAACGTCCGGTACGACAACGGCACCGGGGCGACGAGCACGCATGCGCTCGCCGTCAACGGGACGTCGGCCGGGACGATCAGCTACGCGCCGACCGTCAACTGGGGGCGCTTCGGGTGGGCGCAGAAGACCGTCACCCTGAAGGCCGGCGCGAACACGCTGACCTTCACGAAGGGCACCGGCTTCGCGGAGCTGGACCAGATCCAGGTGTTCCAGCCCTGACGCCGCACCTGCTGCCCTGGTCGTGACCAGGTGGCGGACGGGAGGCACGGTGCGGGCGCGCACCGTGCCTCCCGTCCGTTCTGCCGTTCCGTCTCAGGCCGCGACCGCTCCGTCCGCCGGCTCGCGCAACGCCGGGCAGTGCTCGGCGGTCGGGTGCTCGGAGATCGCGATGACCTCGTCGAGCCGGCCGCGTGCCGCTTCGAGCTCTGCCATCTGCGCCGTGATCCGGTCGCGCTCGGCGACGAGCAGCGCGAACGACTCCGGGGTCGCGTGGCCGCTGTCCACGCACGGCAGCAGCTGCACGATCGTGCGGCTCGGCAGGCCGGCGGCGAACAGCTGCTGCACGAGCTGCACGCGTTCCACCGCCGGGGCGTCGTAGACGCGCTGCCCGCTGGTCGTCCGCGACGCGGTGAGCAGTCCCTGCTCTTCGTAGTACCGCAGCGAGCGCACGCTGGCGCCGGTCTCCGCGGCGAGGTCGCCGATCCGCATGCCGACTCCGATCCGGGGCTTGCCCCTGACATCCATGTGAGGTCTTAGCGTAACCGAGCCGCTGCGGGAGACACCCGCACGGCAGGAGGAGACACCATGGAGATCGCTGGATCGGTCGCACTCGTCACCGGCTCGAACCGGGGCATCGGACGCCGCTTCGCCCTGCAGCTGCTGGAGCGCGGGGCCACCAAGGTCTACGCGACCGCACGCCGACCGGAACTCGTCGACGTCGAGGGCGTGGTGGCGCTGCCGCTCGACATCACCGACCAGGCGTCGATCGCGGCGGCGGCCGCAGCCGCGGGCGACGTCACCCTGCTCGTGAACAACGCGGGCATCTCGACGACGGGCTCGCTGCTCACCGACGACCTGACGGACGCGCGCCGCGAGATGGACACGCACTACTGGGGGAACCTCGCGATGATCCGTGCGTTCGCACCGGTGATCGAGCGCAACGGTGGCGGTGGCATCGTGAACGTCCTGTCCGCGCTGTCCTGGTTCGTCTACCCGGGATCCGGTGCGTACGCGGCGGCGAAGGCCGCCGAGTGGAACCTGACGAACGCCGTCCGGCTGGAGCTCGCCGGCAAGGGGATCAGCGTGCAGGGGCTGCACCTCGGCGCGGCGGACACGGACATGATGGACGGCTACGAGGGACCGAAGGTCGACCCGGCCGACGTGGCGCGGGCTGCGCTGGACGGCGTCGAGCGCGGCGCGGCCGAGGTCGTCGTCGACGAGTGGAGCAGCGCGGTGAAGGCGTCGCTGTCGCAGGACCCGTCGGCGTTCTACGCGCAGTTCGCCTGAGCGGGGCGGCGCCGGGGTCGCACCCGGCGCCCCGCCGCCGTGCGGGGTGGGGCGCGTCCCGCAGCCGGTCGGCTGGGAGGGCTCACATCCCCGGGTCCCACACTGACGCCACGGTGTCGCCGTACCGAGTCCGAGATCCTCTCGTGCTCCCGCGGGGAGCCGCCAAGGGAGTCATCATGACGGACCAGTCCGAGGCGGCCTCGACGCCGCTCGCGCTCACGAGTGTGGTGGCCTCCGGCCTGCCCACCGAACTCGGCAAGCCCACGGCGGCGAAGTACTACGACGTCCCGGCGGTGTTCAACCGCCGACCCGACGCGGTCGAGATGGCGGGCCTGCGCGGTGCCGAAGGGCACGCGCAGCTCGTGACCGCCGGCTACCCCGACGTCACGCTGGACGTGCAGGACCGGCGTCTCGTCATCGGCAACACGAACCTCGGCCAGCTCGAACGCGGTCTCGCGACGGTGGTGGCGACGATCGTCGACGTCGTGAGTCGGGCCGCGCTGTTCGACAAGGAGCAGGTCCGCGACGCTGCCCGCATCGAGTTCGACGACCGCGCGGCTCGAGCCCGCGAGGTCACGCGGGCGGCGGAGCGGATCCACTTCGTGCCGGAGCCCGCGCAACTCAACGCGGGGTGACGGCGTCCGGGCCGTCGACGGCTCGTGCCCTCGACGGCCCGGGCAGGCGACGGCTGCGGAGCACTGCGCTAGCGTGGCAGCACGCGGGGACCGGATCAGCCCCCGCGTTCGAACCGGACCAGGACGGTGTCCCTCTGATGAACGACTTCACGACGGCGGTGACCGCGCTGCAGGCCGCCCCTGACGGCTCGGACATGTGCCCGCCGTTCCTGTCGACGCTGCCCGTCACCGGGGTCGGCATCTCGACGCTCGGCAACCCGCTCGGGTCGGGGACGGTGTGCGCGAGCGACGCGCGAGCGGAGCGGATCGACGAGATCCAGTTCGACCTCGGCGAGGGCCCGTGCTGGCAGGCGCTGACGACTCGCCGCCCGGTCCTGGAGTCCGACCTGTCCAACACGACGAACACCGGTTGGCCGCTCGCACTCGAGGAACTCCTGCGCGCCGGGGTCGGGGCCGTGTTCTCGTTCCCGATGCGCATCGGGACGATCCCGGTCGGCGCGGTCGACCTGTCCGTGGACAGCGAGCGCACCCTGACCGTGGGTCAGATCCGCGGCGCGGTGGAACTCACCGAGGTCGCCGCCCGTCGGGTGCTCCGTGGTGCGCTGCTCGCGGCGGCGGCGGACGGGCGAGCCGACATGGAGACCAGCCGGTACTCCCGACGTGAGGTGCACCAGGCGACCGGCATGGTCGCAGCACAGCTCGGGGTGGACGTCTCCGACGCCCTCCTCGTGCTGCAGGCGCACGCCTTCGCCACCGAACGCACCGTCCGCGACGTCTCGAACGACGTCATCGCTCGCCGCATCGACCTCGCCCGGCCGTACGGTTCCGAGAACTGAGGAGCACGCCCCATGGCACCGACCCGCGAGCGCCGGCTCATCGACACCTTCGTCACACTGACCGACACCCTCGTCGACGAGTACGACGTCGTCGACCTGCTGCAGAACCTGGTCGACAGCGTCGTCGACATCTTCGACGCCTCGGCCGCGGGCATCCTGCTGGCGAACCAGAACCAGGAGCTCGAGGTCGTGGCGTCGACCAGTGAACGATCGAGCTTCGTCGGACTCCTGCAGCTCGACGCCGGCGAGGGGCCGTGCGTGGAGTGCTTCGCGACCGGGCGTCCCGTGTCCGTCGGCGACCAGGCGGAGATGCAACGCCGGTGGCCGACGTTCGCCGCCGCGTCCGCCGAGTCGGGGTACGCGTCGGTGCACGCGATCCCCATGCGGTTGCGGGACACGACGCTCGGATCGCTCAACCTGTTCCGCGAGACCGAGGGTGCGCTGAACCGTGACGACGCGCTGGCCGCGCAGGCGCTGACCGACGTCGCGACCATCAGCATCCTGCAGCAGCGGACCCTGCAACACGCGGCGCTGACGCAGGCGCAGTTGCAGCGAGCCCTCGACAGTCGGGTCGTGATCGAGCAGGCCAAGGGCTTCGTGGCGTACACGCACTCGGTCGAGACGGATGCGGCGTTCGAGCTGCTGCGACAGTACGCGCGGTCCCACCAGGAGCGGCTCGCCGACGTCGCCCGCGCGATCGTCGAACGTCGTCTGGTCCTCCCCGCCTGATCCCGTGTATCCCCGGTCCTGACCGGCGTACGATCACCAGCAAGTCGTAGCCCCGGACCCCGGTTGCAGGCGCAGCACTGGATCCAGGAGGACACCATGGGCGACGAACTGGTCGTACCGACGGGCTACCGGAAGACCGAACGACGGTCGCCCCGAGCCGACACCACCTCGACGTACACCGCGCTGCTCGCGCAGGTGCGCACCGCGGGGCTCCTCGGCCGGCGGACGGGCTGGTACTGGGGTCTCATCGCCGTGCTCGCCGTGCTGCTCGGCATCACGGGCGGGGCGTTCGCCGTGCTCGGCGGCTCCTGGTACCAGCTGATCGTGGCCGGCGTGCTGGGCGCACTGTTCACGCAGTTCGCCTTCCTGTCCCACGAGGCCGCACACCGTCAGGTCTTCGCGTCGCACCACTGGAACGACCGAGCGGCCCGCTACGCCGGCACGTTCCTGACCGGGATCAGCTACGCGTGGTGGATGAACAAGCACACCCGGCACCACGCCAACCCGAACACGGTCGGTAAGGACCCCGACATCTCGTTCGACGCGATCTCGTTCCGGCCCGAGGACGCCGCCAGCCGGACCGGCTTCCTGCGCGTGCTCGTCCGGGTGCAGGGCTACGCGTTCTTCCCGATGCTCCTGGTCGAGGGTGTGAACCTGCACTGGCAGTCGATCCGCACGTACACCAGCCGCGGCCCGGTGAAGCGGCGGTGGGCCGAGGGATCCGTCTTCGTCGGGCGGTTCGTGCTCTACCTGGGGGTCGTGTTCTGGTTCCTGCCGGTCGGCATGGCCTTCGCGTTCCTCGGCGTGCAGCTCGCCGTGTTCGGGTTCCTCATGGGCATCGCGTTCGCGCCGAACCACAAGGGCATGCCCGTCATCGAACCCGGCCGCCGCGTGGACTTCTTCTCACGCCAGGTCCTGACCTCGCGCGACATCGGGGGCGGCGCGTGGGTCGAGTACTTCATGGGCGGGCTGAACCACCAGGTGGAGCACCACCTGTTCCCGAGCATGGCGCGCCCGAACCTGCGCGCGGCCCGGGACATGGTCCGCAGGTACTGCGCCGACCAGGGCGTGCCGTACACCGAGACGACGCTGGTGCACTCCTACGTCATCGTGGTCCGCTACCTCAACGAGGTCGGTCTGGCGGCGCGCGATCCGTTCGCGTGTCCGATGGTCGAGCGGCTGCGCTGACCGAACGCGTGGGCGGGGCAGCATCTGTCCTGTTGGCGCAGCCCTGGACCTGACGGGTGCCCATCGGCGAGCATGGACCCGATCAGGGACGGCGGGCACAGGGGCTCGCCGCGGGAAGGGCAACCATGCGTCCTGTCAGGAACACGCTCACCACCGGGGCGGTCATCGCACTCGTCGTCGGCCTCACCGCCACGGCGGCACCCGCGCAGGCGGCGACGCCGAGCGCGTCGGCGGCCGGCAGCCGTTGCGCCGCGGGGACGCTCTCGGTGCAGACGCTCCGGACGGGGTGCACGGTCGCGTCCGGCACGGTCGTGTTGCCGGACGGCCGCACGTTCGCCGTGCCGGCCCCCGGTGAGAGCGTGATGGCGAGCAGCTCCGCGGCGCCGGGTGCTCCCGAGCTGGCGGAGGTCGTCATCGCGAACACCGGCACCGGGGGTGTCGCGGTCCGCATCGACGAGGCGTGGAGCGGTTCGGCACCGGCGGTCCGCCGGGAGCAGGCGCGGAGCGCCGCGGCCAGTGCGGCGGCTGCCGCGCCGGCCGCCACGACCGCGGCCACCACCAAGTGCACCAGCACGGCCAACGCACGGAACGGGTACCGCTGGGCGAGCACGGTGCAGTGGTACTACAACGAGTCCGGCCAGAAGTCGTCGTACGCCAAGGATGCCCTGCGCAAGGCGGCGAACGCGTGGACGGGCACGATCTCGTCGTGCGACCGCACCGTGACCTCGTCCGCGCGGAACTCCTACGTGCGCCTGGCGACCCAGGCACCCGGGCTCACCGACAAGGGCGCGTGCTCGAAGAGCAACGGCTACAGCGTCGTCGGGTGGGGCAAGCTGCCCTCCGGGACCCTCGGCGTGACGTGCGTCTGGTACGACGGCAACGGCGTCGCCAAGGAGTCCGACCAGCGGTACGCCACGAGCTACAAGTGGAGTTCCACGGCCACCTGCTCAGGCGCCCGGTTCGACACCCAGGCCGTCGCCACGCACGAGTGGGGGCACCTGTACGGGCTCGGCCACGTGAAGACCGGCACCGGTCAGGTCATGGAGCCGTCCGGCGGGTACTGCGACACCGGATCGCGGACGCTCGGGCTCGGTGACATGACCGGCATCGCGGCGATCTACTGACGCGCGGCTCCGGGCAGCGCCCGACCGTCAGACCGCGTCGGCACGCAGGAAGTCCGCCACCGGCGTCGATCCCGAGTTGAACCGGATGGTGTTGCCCGCCGTGCCGGGGGTCTCGAGCACGTCGGCGATCACGTGCGCGACGTCGCCACGCGGCACGTCGGTCGAGGAGCCGTCCCAGTCCACCGAACCCGTCGCGTCGTCGTCCGTCAGGGTGCTCGGCGCCACGATCGTCCACTGCAGACCGGAGTCGCGCACCACGGCGTCGGCGATCGCCTTCGACTGTGCGTAGGCGAAGAAGTCGTCGTCCTGCGGCACCCCGTGGTCGAGCTGCGACCCGGACCACGACACCATGACGTAGCGGTCGACGCCGGCCTGCTTCGCGCCCTGCACCGACAGGATCGCGGCGTCGCGGTCGATCGCCCACGTCCGGTCGACGGACCCGCCGCCTGCACCGGCGGACCACACGACGGCGTCGTGCCCGCGGACGAGTTCCGCGAAGTCGGTCAGGGACTGCTGCTGGATGTCCGCGACCCGGGGCTCGCCGCCGTGGGCACGGATCTCGTCGGACTGGTCCGCGTCGCGGATGACCGAGGTGACCGTGTGGCCGCGCTCGCTGAGGATGCGGGTGGTGAGGAGTGCGACCTTGCCGTGGCCGCCGAAGACGATGACGTTGCTCATGCGGCGGACGCTACTCGGGCCGGCTCAGTACCCGCAGTCCGTGAGGACCCTCGGAGCGCTCGCGGCGCACGTGCGTACGGTCGGACTTGATCACGACTGGAGACACGATGAGCAAGCAGCACGAGCAGCACACCCTGGTCCGCACCCTGGTGCTCGGCATCCTGAGCGGTGGCCGCAGTGCCACCCCGCTCGCGGTGCTGGCGCTGAACCACGACCGGTCCTCGCTGAAGGGTTCGTGGCAGGACTGGAAGGTCTTCAGCACCCCGCTCGGCCGCGGACTCCTCGTCGCCTCGGCCGTCGGTGAGCTCATCGGCGACAAGCTGCCGATGACCCCGAACCGCATCTCCCCCGCCGGCCTCGTCGGTCGCATCGGCTCCGGCGCGCTCGTCGGCGCCGCGCTCGGGACGACCGGCAAGCGCGACCTGCGCATCGAGGGCGCGATCCTCGGAGGCGTCGGCGCCATCGTCGGGTCGTTCGTCGGATGGGGTGCCCGCAAGCTCGTCGGTGCCACCACGCGCCTGCCCGACCCGGTCGTGGCGCTCGCCGAGGACGCCGCGACCATCGCCGGCTCCGTGAAGGTCATCACCGCCGACTGATCAGCGCGAGGCGGCGGGCGGCACGCCTCACCGCGCGGCGAGCACTCCGGCGGTCGCGAGTCGGACCCGTTCCCGGGCTCGCTCTTCGTCGTCCCCGAACCGGTCGACCCCCCACGACACCGTCGTCAGCAGTTCGAACACCGCAGCGGCCTCCACCGCGGACGCGGTTCCCGCCGCCCGAGCACGGTCGAGCAGCTCCGCGGTGCGCGCGGTGAGTCGTGCGCACAACGTCCGGATCGGGGAATCCTCGTCCTCGATCGCGTCGGCGATGCACGAGGGCAGGTTCTGCCACACGCGCAGCTGCCACGTCAGTCGGAACATCCACTCGCGCAGCGCCGAGTCGGCGTCGAGGGCATCCAGTCCCGCCGAGTCGCCGATGATCGCGCGGACGCTGTCGTCCATCACGGCCGCGAGCAGGTCGTCGCGGGTGGGGAAGTTCCGGTAGAACGTCGCGTTCCCGACCCCGGCGCGGGTGGCGATGCCGTCGATGGGCGCGAGTATGCCGTCGGCGTCGAACACCTCGCGCGCTGCGGCAAGGATCGCGTCCCGGTTCCGCTGGGCATCGGCACGCATCTGCACTCCTGGCTTGACCTAAGTGGGGACCATCCCCACATAATGATCCGGGGAGATTCCCCGTTTCGCCAGCCTACTGCAGGAGTGATCATGTCCAACCAGCTCGAGAACCGCACCGTCCTCGTCACCGGCGCCAACGGGGGCCTCGGAACCGAGTTCGTCCGGCAGGCGCTCGACGGTGGTGCGCGCCGGGTCTACGCGGCGGCTCGCTCGCCGCGCGCGTGGGAGGACGACCGCGTCCAGCCGCTCGTGCTCGATCTCACCGACCCGTCGTCGATCGAGGCCGCAGCCGCGGCGGCGCCGGACGTCGACCTGCTGGTGAACAACGCGGGCATCGCGCCTGCGGCGGACGCCTCCATCGCCGCACCCTCGGACGAGTCCCTCGAGCGGGTCTTCGCAACGAACACCTTCGGCACCATCCGGATGTCGGCGGCGTTCGCACCGATCCTGGCGGCGAACGGCGGTGGTGCGATCCTCAACGTCCTGTCGCTCGCCGCGTGGACCCCGATCCCCACCGTGTACGCCGCGTCGAAGGCGGCTGCCTGGTCCGCGACCAACGGGCTCCGGGTGGAACTCGCACCGCGGGGCACCACGGTCACGGGACTCATCGTGGGCATGGTCGACACGGCGATGGGGGCCCGGTTCGACGTCCCGAAGTCCCGCCCGGAGGACGTGGTTGCCCAGGCCTACGAGGGCGCCGTCGCAGGTGTGTTCGAGGTCCTCGCCGACGACGACTCACGTTTCGTGAAGAGCCTGCTGTCGGAGCCGGCGGAAGCACTCGCAGCCGCGACCGAGGCCGCGATGCGTGCCGTCGTCGCGGAGCCCTCCGCGTAGCGGGCAGAGGCACGGCGCCGCACACGCTTCGTGAGCAGGAACGGTCGGGTCGCCCATCGGCACCCGACCGTTCCTGCTCACGATCCGAAGCGGCTCGGCCTACCGTGTGCCGCATGCGCATCGTCGTCATCGGAGCCACCGGCCACATCGGCACGTTCCTCGTCCCCCGCCTCGTCCGCTCCGGTCACGAGGTCGTCGCCGTCAGCCGCGGTACCCGTACCCCCTACGCCGACTCCCCCGAGTGGCAGCGGGTCGACCGCGTCAGCGCGGACCGCGAGCAGGAGGACCGCGACGGCACGTTCGGCACGCGGATCGCCGCGCTCGGCGCCGACGCCGTCGTCGACCTCGTCTGCTTCACCGTCGCCTCCGCCGAAGCCCTCGTCGAATCACTGCTCGGGACCGGCACGCACCTGGTGCACTGCGGCTCGATCTGGCGCGCGGGTGCATCCCGTGTGCTGCCGATCACCGAGGACGACTTCACGCCACCCTTCGGTGACTACGGAGTGCAGAAGGACGCGATCGCCCGGATGCTCAAGGACGAAACCGCATCAGGGGGTTTGGCGACGACGACGCTGCACCCTGGCCACATCAGCGGGCCGGGCTGGATGCCGATCGGTCCGCTCGGCAACCTCGACCCCTCGGTGCTGACGAGGCTGTCCGCCAGCGAGACGATCGAGGTCCCCGGTCTCGGCGCCGAGACGATGGCCCACGTGCACGCCGACGACGTCGCGCAGGCCTTCCAGCTCGCCGTCGAACGCCGCGATGCGGCGGTCGGCGAAGACTTCTTCATCACGGCCCCGACGGCGCTCACCGCGCGTGGGTACGCCCACCTGGCAGCGTCGTGGTTCGCCCAGGAGGCCCGGCTCCACTCCGTCAGCTGGGACCGGTTCCGCGAGACCACGACTCCAGAGCACGCTGGCGCCAGTTGGGAGCACCTGTCACGCAGCCAGGTGTTCAGCGTCGAGAAGGCCCGCCGTCTGCTCGGCTACACGCCCGCGTTCACCGCCGAACAGACGGTGCTCGATGCCGTCCGCTGGCAGGTCGACCACGACCGGCTCGAGGTGGCTGGCCCCCTCGTCGTCTGAGGACCGCACCCCCACCACATCGTTGCCCTTGCGCTCGATATTAGTTGCAGCTATTATCAGTCGCAGGTAATGTCGCCGCATGCACATCGATTGATCAACCGATGGCGGAACGAGACCGAGGAAGCATGATGGGCAAGGAAGACTTCGTACGCGGGAACGACCGCCTCGAACAGATGATGCAGCGCCCCGGCGTCGCAGACGCGGTGGCCGCACTCGAGGTCGAAGCGGACGAACTCGACCGCATCCACGCGATGAGCCTCGCGATGGTCCGCGAAGCCGGCAAGCGCACCCAAGCCGAGATCGCGCACGAGCTCGGCATCAGTCAGGGCGCGGTGTCCCAGATGGAGCGGCGAGAAGACATGTTGCTCTCCACGCTCCGCAGCTACATCACCGCGACCGGTGCCGAGAACCCACGGATCATCGTGACCGTCAACGGTCACGATGTCGAGCTCGCGATCTGAGCGTCAATCGGCAGGCGCGCCCTCGTTCACGGCGGCGAGCCCGTTGAGCGTCCGCGGGTAGCCGATCACCGGCACCAGGACGGTGAGCACGTCGAGCAGTTGCTGCCGGGTGTTCCCGACGTGCAGGTTGCCCGCGACGTGTCCCGTGACCTGCGCGTCGGCACCGCCAACCGAGGGAGGTACGGTCCTCCCCCCTTTCGCCGTCGGTGACCGGCCTAGCGTGGCAGCCGTGCCCGGCGAGACCCGCGGGCACGGAGAGGAAACCATGGAGTACCGCCAGCTCGGACGCACCGGCGTCGAGGTGAGCCCGCTCGCTCTGGGCACCATGATGTTCGGTCCGTGGGCGAACGCCGACGTGGAGGACTCGATCCGGATCATCCACCGCGCGCTCGACGCCGGCATCAACTTCGTCGACACCGCCGACGCCTACTCGGACGGCATCTCCGAGGAGATCGTCGGCAAGGCCATCAAGGGCCGCCGTGACGACGTCGTCCTCGCCACCAAGTTCTTCATGCCGATGGGCGAGGGCCCGAACCGCTCCGGGGGCTCGCGCCGCTGGATCATGCAGGAGGTCGAAAACTCCCTGCGCCGCCTCGGCACCGACCGCATCGACCTGTACCAGGTGCACCGTCCGTCCCCGACGACGGACGTCGAGGGGTACCGCCACATCGACACGGCCGCCGCGTACGGCAATGAACGCGAGGTCGGCGAGGGCATCCGCGCCTCCGGCGTCGACCGCGACGAGATCGTGGTCGAGACGAAGATCTGGGTCTCCGACTACGGCTACGACGAGACCCTGCACGCGTTCGAGAAGGCCACCGGCAAGCTCGGGTTCGACCGCGTCGACGTGCTGATCCTGCACCAGCCCGCGCCGGACCGCTTCGAACGGACGGTGCAGGCGTACAAGGCGCTCGAGGCGCTGTACGCCGACGGTCGGGTCGGAGCGATCGGCGTGAGCAACTTCATGCCGCACCACCTGCAGTCGCTGCTCGACGCGACCGACGTCATCCCGGCGCTCAACCAGGTCGAGCTGCACCCGTACTTCACGCAGCCGGACGTGCAGCGCGCCGACGCGGAGCACGGGGTCCTCGACCAGGCGTGGTCCCCCATCGGCGGGATCACCTTCTACCCGGGCTGGGGTGACGAGCGGGTCAGCGTGATGGACGACCCGACGATCCGGACCATCGCCCAGGCGCACGGCAAGACGCCGGCGCAGGTGATGCTCCGCTGGCACGTGCAGCAGGGGCGGAACGCGATCCCGAAGTCGACGAACCCCGGACGGATCGCGGAGAACTTCGACGTCTTCGACTTCGTGCTCTCCGAGGACGACCTCAGGGCCCTGGACGCGCTCGACACGGGCCGCCGGAACGGCCCGGACCCCGACGGTGCGGACACGAGCCGCTTCGAGCGGGTGATCCCGGAGGCCTGACGCGACCAGGAGACGGCCAGGAGGCCCGTGGCGGCGGCGCCACGGGCCTCCTGGCCGTCACGGGGTCGGCACTCAGGCGAGCGGGTCGCCGTCCGGCGGCTCGTCCGTCCTCGTCGGGGCGCCCGGCACGGCGCGCTCCGGCAACCAGATGACGAAGGTCGACCCGTCGGAGCCGCGACTCTCGAGGCGGAGGCGGCCCTCGTGGCTCTCCACGATCTGGCGCGCGATCGACAGCCCGAGGCCGCTGCCGGTGGAGGCGTCCGAGGACTCCCGGTAGAAGCGGTCGAACACCCGAGGCCGGGCATCGTCGGCGATGCCGGGGCCCTCGTCACGCACCGCGAGCCACGCCCACCCGCGGACGCTCCCGACGCCGATCGTCACGGTGGAGCCGACGGGTGCGAGCCGGACGGCGTTCGAGAGCAGGTTACCGAGTGCGCGCGACAGGGCGTCGGGATCGGCGAACACCACCGGGCCGCCGTGGATCCGCTCGCGGATCGTGAGGTCGCGGCGGCTCGCCAGGATCCCGTACTCCGCAGCAGCGGACGCGGCCAGCCGCGCGACGTCGACGTCGCGGTCGGTGAAGGCCTCGGACCGGGTGCGGGCGGTCGCGAGCAGGTCCTCGAGCAGGCGGCTCATCCGCCGGGTGGACTGCAGCACGACGTCGGCTGACGCCTGCCGTTCGGCCGGGGTGGCGGCGTCGTCGGCGAGGACGGCCTCGACGTTCGACTGCACGACGGCGACGGGGTTCCGCAGTTCGTGGGAGACGTCCTCGACGAGCATCCGTTCGGCCCGGAACGCGCGGTCGAGCCGGTCGAGCATCCCGTCGATGGTGTCGGCGAGGGTGTGCAGCTCGTCGGGAGGTCCTGACGCGTCGATGCGGCGTGACAGGTCGGTCGCGGTGATCTCCTGCGTCGCCCGGGTGATCGCACCGACGGGGCGGAGCGCGCGGCCGGCGACCCACCACCCGATCGCCAGGCTCAGGACGAACATCACGACCAGGGCGATGATCGAGTACTGCTGCAGCGACTGCAGGGACGTGTAGTTGACGGCGCGCTGCACCGTCTCGAGGTCGGCGACCTGGAACTGCTCGCCGGGCTTGTAGACGATCGTGCCGTCGGCGGCCTTGTAGAACTTCTTCACCGTGACGGGGTTGAGGGGCTCGGCGCTGACCGTGCTCGACAGGGCGACGTAGACGGCGGCGAGGGCGAGTGCGGTGATCCCGAACAGGACGGCGCTGTACGTCAGGGTCAGGCGCATCCGGATCGTGCGTGCCCAGGCCGGCAGGCGGAGGAGCCGGCGGTCGCCGACCTCGCGCCTGGCCCGGTCGAGCGCGCTCACGACGCAGCGCCGGCCGCGCCGACCGCCCGTACCGGCGCGGCTGGCGCTCCGAGCGTCGACGAGTCCCCGGTGCCGTCCTCGGTGAGTTCCCGGAGCCGGTACCCGCGGCCGACGACGGTCTCGATCGCCGGCTCTTCGTCCGCGACGCTGAGCTTCCGGCGGAGCGTGCCCACCGTGACCCGGACGGTCTGCGTGAACGGGTCGGCGTTCTCGTCCCACACGTGCTCGAGCAGTTCCTCTGCCGACACCACGTAGCCGACACGGCCGAGCAGGTACCGCAGCACCCCGAACTCCTTCAGGGTCAGCGCGAGTTCGCGGTCGCCACGGCGCGCGAGCTGCCGCGCGGTGTCGACGACGATCGGGCCGTCGACGAGCACGGAGGACGCGGCCTCGCCCGAGCGCCGGGTGAGTGCGCGCATCCGGGCGGTGAGCTCGACGAGCGCGAACGGTTTCACCAGGTAGTCGTCGGCACCGAGGTCGAGCCCGCGGACCCGATCGCGCAGCTGCCCACGGGCGGTGAGCATGAGGATCCGCGGCCCGGTCCGTCCGGTGCCGGCGGACCCGTCGGCCCCGGCGCGGATCTCGCCCGCCAGCGCGAAGCCGTCGCCGTCGGGCAGGTTCACGTCGAGCAGGACGATGTCGTAGTCCGTGACGGCGAGCTTCCCGCGGGCGTCCCCGAGCGTGCCGGCGGCGTCGACCGCGTACCCCTCACGCTGCAGGGCGACGCGCAACGCGGTCACCAGACCGGCTTCGTCCTCCACCATCAGCACGCGCATGCCTCACGGTAACCAGGGCGGCTGGGCGACTGACAGGTACTGTCCGTTCCCCCTTTTCGGTCCGGTTTCGATCCGGCTTCCCGTCGTTTTCGCCCCTGGCGACTGGAGTGGGACGCACCCGAACGACAGGAGGACACCATGACCGAAGCCGCCCACGCCGACCCGTACACGACGCCGTCCGCGTCAGCCGTCCTCGAACGCGCACTGTTCGAGGTCAAGCACGTGGTCGTCGGCCAGGACGCCATGGTCGAGCGGATGATGATCGGGCTGCTCGCCCGGGGCCACGTGCTGCTCGAGGGCGTCCCCGGCGTCGCGAAGACCCTCGCGGTCCGCACCCTGGCCACCGTCGTCGGCGGGGACTTCGTCCGCCTGCAGTTCACCCCCGACCTGATGCCGTCCGACATCGTCGGCACGCGGGTCTGGCGGCCGTCCACCGAGACCTTCGACGTCGAACCCGGACCGGTGTTCGCCAACCTCGTGCTCGCCGACGAGATCAACCGCGCTCCCGCCAAGGTGCAGTCGGCGCTGCTCGAGGCGATGGCCGAGCAGCAGGTCTCGATCGGTGGGCAGACCCACCGGCTCCCCGACCCCTTCATCGTGCTCGCCACCCAGAACCCGATCGAGAACGACGGCGTGTACGCGCTCCCCGAAGCGCAGCGCGATCGCTTCCTGCTCAAGGTCGACGTCGACCATGCCGACGAGCTCGGGGAGCTGACCATCGTGCAGCGGATGAGCGCCGACCGGCCACGCGCGCAGCAGATCCTGACGGTGCCGGACATCGTCCGGCTGCAGGCCGAAGCCGAGCAGGTCTTCGTGCACCACGCGGTCGCCATGTACGCCGTGCAGCTCGTGATGGCGACCCGCCACCCGCACCGGTACGGCGTGCACACCCTCGACGGAGTGCTCGAGTACGGCGTCAGTGCTCGCGGGTCGCTCGGCCTGGTCGCCGCGGCCCGGGCGCTCGCGCTCCTCCGGGGCCGCGACTACGTGCTGCCCGGTGACATCGCGGACGTCGCCTCCGACGTGCTCGCGCACCGCCTCGTGCTCACCTTCGACGCCGTCGCCGACGGGATCGACCCCAGGACCGCTGTGGAGGCCGTGCTCGCGGCCGTCCCGCAGCCTCGGATCGCGTCGTCCGAGGACCCGAGCGCGGTCGCGGCGGGCGGTGACACGCAGTACCCCCCAGCTGCGCAGTCCCCCGCCGCGGCCGCTTCCACCCCGTACGAGGCGACGCCGTGAGCGACGCCGCACGGCTCCGCCGCCTCGAGCTCACCGTCCGGCGCCGTGTCGACGGCACGGTGCACGGCGACCACCAGGGCCTGTCCCTCGGCACGGGCAGCGACCCCGAGGAACTCGTGCGCTACCAGCCCGGGCACGACGTCCGCCGGATCGACTGGAACGCCACGGCTCGCGCCGGCGAACCGTACGTCTGGCTCACCCGCGCTGAGCACGCCCTCGAGACGTGGGTGCTGGTCGACCGCTCGCCGAGCATGGCCTTCGGCACCACCGACCGTGAGAAGGCCGACGTCGCCACCTGGACGGCGGCGGCGATCGGCCTGCTCACCACCGGCGCGGGTGACCGGGTGGGACTCGGCGTCGTCGGCACCGAGGGGATCCGCTGGACCCCTCCGCGCGCCGGTCGCACCACCGCCCGCCGCGTGCTCCGTGCCGATCCGGGCCCCCGCGACGGCGTCCCGACGACCGACCTGGCCGCAGCGCTCCGCGTGTTCGCCGCCCAGGCGCCCCGCCGCGGTCTGCGGGTCGTCATCAGTGACCTGCTCGACCAGCCGGCGACCGACAGCGCGCGGCTGCCGTGGGAACCCGCCCTGCGTCGGCTGTCGGCACGCCACGAGGTCATCGTCGTCGAGGTGCTCGACCCCCGCGAGCTCGACCTGCCCGACGTCGGCGACGTCGTCTTCGTCGACCCGGAGTCCGGCGCCCAGCGCGTCGTCGCCACCTCGGACCGGGCACTCCGCACCGCGTACGCCGCCGGAGCAGCCGCCCACCGCGCGGCCACCGCCACCGCCGTCGGCGCCGCCGGGGCCGACCACCTGGTCCTGCGCACCGACGATGACCTCGGCCGCGAACTCACCCGCTTCATCCACCGCCGGCACCGCACGCCCGCCCGATCGGCACGGAGGACCCGATGACCTTCCTCACACCCTGGTTCCTGCTCGCCCTGGTGCCGGTGGCGGCGCTCGCCGTGGCGTACCTGCTCGTCCAGCGCCGACGCCGTCGGTACGCCGTGCGCTTCGCGACCCTGCCGATGCTCGACAAGCTCGTCCCGAAGCAGCCCCGGTGGCGTCGGCACCTGCCCGCGGCGCTCGTCCTGGTCGGCCTGACCGCCCTCGGCTTCGCCGGTGCGCGCCCCGAGATCGACGTCCGGGTGCCGTACGAGCGTGCCACGGTCATCGTCGCGATCGACACGTCCGGCTCGATGCAGGCCGACGACGTCGACCCGAACCGGCTCGAGGCCGCCAAGTCCGCCGCCGAGTCCTTCGTCGCCGAGATGCCGGAGACGTTCAACGTCGGGGCGATCGCCTTCGCCGGCGGCGCGGACGTCCTGGCTCCGGCCACCCGCGACCACGAAGCGGTCCGGGAGGCCATCGCCGGCATGGACGACGGCGGCGGTGGGACGGCGATCGGCGAGGCCGTCTTCGAGGCGGTCGGCGAGGTCGACCGCCTCAGTGACGAGGGTGCCACCGGCTCGGCGTCGCCGTCCCCGACCCCCGGCGGGTCCGGGGAACCGGAGCGCATCCCGGCGCGACTCGTGCTGCTCTCCGACGGCGCGAACACCACCGGGCGCGAACCCGCCGCGGCCGCCGAAGCAGCTCGCGAAGCCGGCATGCCCGTCTCCACCATCGCCTACGGCACCGATTCCGGGGTCGCGAACCTCTGGGGGACGCAGCAGGCCGTCCCCGTCGACGAGACCTCGCTCCGCCAGCTCGCGGACGAGACCGACGGACGGTTCTACCGGGCGTCCAGCACCGACGAACTCCGCGAGGTCTACCAGGACATCGGCTCGTCGATCGGTTGGCACGAGGAACCCGTCGAGATCACGCCGTGGCTCGCCCTGCTCGGCATGCTCCTCGCCCTCACCGCCGGCGCGCTCTCCCTCCGCTGGTTCGCCCGCATCGTCTGAACACGAGGACACGACCATGAGTGACACCCCGCCCGGCATCGGCCGGTCCGCAGGTCCACAGCACTGGTCCACCGGCGCACCGCCCGAGCGATCTGCGCGACCAGACGGCGGACGGGAGGCCCGGGACCAGCTCGCAACGGGCCTCCCGTCCGTCCCCACGCCCGTCCAGGGCCCCCCACCGGACCCGGCCACCCGCCGATCCGAGTTCGACGAGCCGGCACCGCGCCGCGAGCGGCGGGGCGGCGGCCGAACCGCGACCGTCCTCGTCGCCGCGCTCGTCCTCGGCGGCACCGCGGGGGTCACCGGCGCCCTGCTCGTCACCCCGGACTCCCCGGTCAGCGCCCCGGTGGCCGGTCGGCAGCAGTCCGGCACGTCCGGCTCGTCGGGGACGTCCGGCTCGTCCGGCGGTACTGCGACCGACGCCGAGGACGCCGCCCAGCGGATGCTGCAGAGCGTCGTGCAGGTCCGCACGACCGGCGGGAGCGGATCCGGCTTCGTCATCGACGACGCCGGACACGTCATGACGAACCACCACGTCGTCGACGGTTCGTCGGCCGTACGGCTCGTACTGCCCGACGGCACCAGCACCGACGGCCGGGTCGTCGGCAGCGACGAGGACAGCGACATCGCGGTCATCGAGGCGACCGGCCTGACCGTGCCCGCAGCCGACCTCGGACGCAGCGCCGACCTGCGGATCGGCGAGTCCGTCATCGCGGTCGGGTCCCCGCTCGGCCTGAACGGCACCGTCACCTCGGGCATCATCAGCGCCCTCGAACGGACCTCGCAGCGATCGGCGCAGCCGCTCGTGCAGACCGACGCGTCGATCAACCCCGGCAACTCCGGCGGGCCGCTGGTCGGGCTCGACGGCCGCGTCGTGGGGGTGAACACGTCGATCGCGACGCTCGGCTACTCCTCCGGCAACATCGGCATCGGCTTCGCGGTGCCCATCGATGACGCCGCACGCATCGCGGACGACATCATCCGGGGCTGACGCTCCGCGGGGCACCGCTCATCCGGGGCTGACCGCGCTGCGCGCGCGTTCCGCGATCTGCTCCGTCGCCGCCCAAGAAGCGAGCAGGCGGAGCGCGTCGGCGGTCGGGCTGCCCGGGGTCGCCGGGTAGATCGTCAGCGCGAGTCCGGGGTCCTCGGCGAGTTCGAGCGTCTGGAAGTGCAGCTCGAGCGGGCCGACGACGGCGTGGTGGAAGGACTTCACGCCGGCGTAGTGGCGCCGGACGTCGTGTGCGGCCCAGAGCGCGCGGAAGTCGTCGCTCCGCATCGAGAGTTCCCCGATGAGCGCCGCGAGGTCGCGGTCGTTCGGCGTGCGGCCGGCCTCGCGCCGCAGGATCGCGACGTTCGTGTGCGCCGCCCGCTGCCAGTCCTGGTAGAAGTTCCGCGCCTGGGGGTCGAGGAAGATGAAGCGCGAGAAGTTCATCGGTCGGGCCGGCGCCGACACCAGGTCCGAGTGCATGGCGTAGCCGAGGGCGTTGGCGGCGACGATGTCCTGGCGGTTGTTGATGATCATCGCCGGAGCGTCGGTGATGACGTCGAGCAGGTACTGCAGCTCCGGGCGGACCGCGGCGACCGGCACGACCGTGCCCGCCCGCCGCGGGGTCGCGTTCTGGTGCCGGGACAGGTCTCGGAGGTGTTCGAGCTCGGCCGCGTCGAGCTGCAGTGCGCCGGCGATGGCCTCGAGCACGCTGTCGGAGACGCCCTGCAGGTTCCCCCG
The DNA here is from genome assembly GCF_003755065.1 of Curtobacterium sp. JUb34. NCBI lineage: Bacteria > Bacillati > Actinomycetota > Actinomycetes > Micrococcales > Microbacteriaceae > Curtobacterium > Curtobacterium sp. JUb34. The sequence goes on from NZ_RJVH01000001.1 coordinate 878,052, forward strand.
CTCCAGTCGCGTGTAGTAGTCGATGCTGACGCCTGCCAGCCGGGCGACCTCTTCGCGCCGGAGCCCGGTGACCCTGCGGCGGGTGCCGAACGTCTCGACCCCGGCCTGCTCGGGGGTGATGCGGGCGCGACGGCTGGACAGGAAGTCGCGGGCTTCGTCGCGGTGGTTCATGTCGTCACGGTAACGGGCCGGGGAGCATGCGAGCGAGGGGCTGCCGGAACCCCCGTGGCAGCGCTCCGTCGGCTCACCCCGCGGCGCGGGTCAGCGGCACGGACACGATGCGGTCGTCGCCCTGCACAGGTTCACCGCGGCCGTCGGTGTTGTTCGTGACGAACCACAGCGTGTCCGACGGCCCCTCGAGCACGGTCCGGATCCGGCCGAAGTCGCCCTGGAAGTACTCGGTCGACGAACCCGGGTCGTCCGCAGGGATCGCCCGGAGCACCTCGCCGCGCAGGTTGGCCACGAACACGGTGTCGTCGACGACCGTCAGGCCACTCGGGGAGGCCTCGTCCGTCGACCACTGCTGCACCGGATCGACGAACCCCTGGTCCTCGCCGCCCTCCCCTTCGACCTCTGGCCAGCCGTAGTTCTCCCCCGCCTCGATGACGTTCAACTCGTCGAGGGTGTTCTCGCCGAACTCCGACGCGAACATCGTGCCGTCCGACGACCAGCCCATGCCCTGCACGTTGCGGTGGCCGAGGCTCCACACCGGGGACCCGTCGACGGGGTTCTCGTCCGGCACGTCGCCGTCCGGGGTGAGCCGCAGGATCTTGCCCGCGAGTGAGTCCTCGTCCTGCGCGTCGCTGCTCGCGCCGGCGTCCCCGACGCTGGCGTAGAGCATGTCGTCGGGGCCGAACGCGATCCGGCCGCCGTCGTGGAACGTGTTCGACGGCAGTCCGTCGATGATCGTCGTGGCGTCGCCGAGCGCCCACGAGCCCGTGGTGCCGGTCAGGTCGTACCGCTGGATCCGGTTGCCGTCGTCGGCCGTCGAGTACACGAACAGGTCGTCGTCGTGCAGGGCCAGGCCGAGCAGTCCGCCCTCGCCGCCGTGGCTGACGCCGTCGACCGTGCCGACCTCGCGCGTCGTTCCGTCGTCCTGCAGCTCGAGGATCCGGGCGGAGTCGCGCTCGCTGACCAGGGCGTCGCCGTCATCGCCGGTGCGGACGACGGACCACGGTGCCTCGAGCCCCGTGACCACGTCGGTGGTGTCGCCGTCGGGCGCGGTCTGTCCGGTCGGCAGGTCGGCCGGGGCGGTGGCCCGGGCGCTCGCCGACGAGCCGCGGTCGTCGTCCGGTGCGGCGTCGGCGCAGCCGCCGAGGGCGAGCGCGGCCACCGCGGCGATGCCCGCGGCGGACCAGGCGCGTCGGGGGCGGGTGGGGGTCGGGTGCTGGTGCGGGTTCAGGTTCGGGTGTTCGCTGCTGTCCACGGTGGTCCTCCCGGATCGTGCGTCGATCACACACGTGGTGTTCGGGAAACGGCTGAGGGGTACGGTCGGCACCTCCCTCCGGTGCGCACATCGGCCTACCGTCGGGGTCATGGAGATCCAACCGAAGCAGCCGACCGTCAAGAACCCGGCCGAGCAGTTCACCGGAGACGTCTACCTCGACGCCATCGCCTCGCCGAAGGAGGACGGCCAGTCGATGACCGTCGCCAAGGTCCGGTTCCTGCCCGGCGCGCGGACCGCGTGGCACTCGCACGCCAAGGGGCAGACCCTGCACGTCACCGAGGGCGTCGCGCGGATGGGGACCCGTGACGGCGGCGTCGTCGAGGTCCAGGCCGGGCAGACCGTCTACACGCCGGCCGGTGAGGAGCACTGGCACGGTGCGACCCCGACGGACTACATGGAGCACCTCGCGATGCTCGACCTCGCCGACGACCCGGCGACCACCACCACCTGGCTCGAACACGTCACCGACGAGGAGTACTCCGCATGACCACCATCGCCATCATCGGGGCCGGCAAGGGCCTCGGGCTCGCCGTCGCCGAGCGCTTCGGCCGTGAGGGCTTCTCGATCGCCTTGATCTCCCGCAACCAGGACCGGCTGGACGGCCTCGCCGCATCGCTGCGCGAGCAGGGCATCACCGCCGCCGGGTTCGCCGCGAACGTCCGTGACGGCGACTCGCTCCGCACCGCCCTCGAGCGCGCGACCGAGCAGCTCGGCCCGATCGAGGTGCTGCAGTACAGCCCGCTCCCCGCCAAGGAGTACATGCGCCCCGTTCTCGAGACCACCGCCGACGACCTGGTCGGCCCGATCGAGTTCTCGGTCTACGGCTCGGTCAACGCGGTCCGTCAGGTGCTGCCCGGCATGCGGGCGATCGGCCACGGCACGATCCTGTTCGTCAACGGCGGCAGTGCGGTCCGGCCCGGTGCCCGGGTCACCGGCACCTCGGTCGCGTTCGCGGCGGAGAGCGCCTACGCCCAGCTCCTGCACGACGCCGTGCGCGACGAGCAGGTCCACGTCGGCCAGCTCATCATCCCGTTCGGCATCGACGACGGGCAGCCGGAGCACTCCGGCGAGTCCATCGCGGACCGGCTGTGGGCGATCCACGCCGAGCGCGGCGAGTTCCGCACCTACGCGGAGGCGCTGCCCGACCCCGCCTGAGCACGGCTCACGCCGTGACGGACGGGAGGCCCGGTGCCAGCTGGCACCGGGCCTCCTGTCCGCCCTCGGGTCACGTCGAGAGCACCGCGACGGCACGCGCGGCGCGTGCGGTGACCTCGGTCGCCGTCGGCGCCGGAGCCAGGCCGAGCAGGCGCTCGCGGTGGAGCTCCCCGAGCAGCAGCGTGAAGAGTTCGGCGGCGGTCCCCGGAGTCGCTCCGGCACGGATCAGGGCCTGCTGGGCGGCGAGCGGGCCGGCCTCGTGGAACTCGCGGGCGAGCTCGGGCGACCGGCTCGACTCCGCGATGACGAGCCGGTGCAGGGCGACGGCGCGGTCCGAGAGCAACGCGCCGCCGATCGACGCCGCGGTGGACTCGAGGCCGCGGGTGGGCCCGTCCGCGTACGTGTGCTGTCGTCGGACGACCGCGCGGAGCAGTGCGGGCTTGTCGCCGATCGCCGTGTAGAGCGTGCGCTTCGTGACCCCGGCCTCGGCGGCGATGCGATCGAGCGCGACTCCTGCGAAGCCGTGCTCGAGGAAAAGGTCGGTCGCGACGTCGAGGATCCGCTCGTCGCGGGCGGCTCGCTCGTCGGCGGTCGGACGTCCTCGCTTGTTCACGAGACCAGCCTACCCGTAATGATACGCTCCCGTTTCATTGACGAGGAGGGTCCATGACCGATGTGGTCTGTCACGTGGCGATCGCCGACGACTGGGAGATGAGCCGCGGGTTCGGCGAGTACGAGGTCGCGACCCGCGGGGTGCCGCTCGAACCCGACGGGTACGTCCGCGCGACGACGCCGGACCGGGTGTCCGAGGTCGTCGCCGAGCGGTACGGCGACCTCGCGCTGCCCCTGCTCCGGATCGACGTGAGCGTCGCAGGGCTCGCGGCTGCGGGGGTGACGGTCGAGTGGGTCGACGGGCTCCCGCGGATCCGGGGGGCGATCCCGATGGACGACGAGGTCGTGCTGGCCGAGGTGCCGATCGAGAACGTGTGATCACTTCGGTGCGCCCGTCGCACCGCCACCCGCCGCCGACCCCTCGAGGTCAGCCGAGGGGTGGGCCGATCGAGCAGCGGTGAACCGCGGGGTGCTGGCCGATTTTGCGTGAGCGCGGCGCTCGCCGCTTCACGAGCAGGAATGGTCGAGTCCGGCAGAGAGACCTGACCCGTCCTGCTCACCGTGAAACGGACGGGAGGCCCGCGGTGCCGCCGCCGCGGGCCTCCCGCTGTTACTCCGGCAAGTGCACCTTCGCGAGCTCCATGGACGCTTCTCGCCAGGAGCGCGCGCGGGCGGTGCTCATCACCGCGACGTGCGGTTCTGCCCAGTCGGTGATGGCCGGCCCGCGCATCATCCGACCGGTATGCGCGATCACGGCTCGGAGCGCGGCCTCGGTCAGCTCGGCCGCGAACTCCTCGCCTCCGGGCACCCCCGCGAGTTCGGTGAGGTAGGCATCCCCGAATCGTTCGGCCGCCGCCGCGCGCAGGTACGGGCTGTCGAGGCGCTCGTACCAGCGACGGACGAACGCGTCGTACGGAGCCATGTCCACAGCGAAGCCGCCCGAGGCGAAGAGCAGGTCGGCGACCCGGTCGGGAGTCAGCCCCTGAGCTTCGGCGACGGCGGCTTCGATCGCTCCGGTATCGACGAGTCGTGCAATCTCGCTCATCTCACCCATCCGTTGCTGATGTGGCCGCTCAAGGACGTTCGAACTGTGATCGTTCGGTTGTTGTGTCGCCAAACGTAGTCAATGTGCTTCCGAGTTTTCGACGCCCTGCCGTTCGCGACAGCCTTGCTCATGAGGTCCGCGACCTTCTGCCGAGTCGTGGCCCGGAGGTACCGCCAGTTGTGCTTCGACGCCATGATGTGCGCCCACTTCGTCGAGTTCAGGGACAGCGCGAACTGACGTGCGGCGTTCTGGATGGCCACCTTGGAGAACTGCCGGATCGCCATCTGTATGCCGACGCGAGCGACCACCGCGAGGATCAGGGGAAGCACTTGCGGTTCGACTGAGGTGGTGTCGATGTACTCGGACTCCCCAGTGGTCTCCGAAGTCAACGTCGCAGTGAAGTTCTCGTCGTCGACGATCGTCAGCCCGCTGATCGAGTACGTGTCTGTCTGCGGGGCCCCGGCAACTTCGGCAGTGACGCTGACCTCATCCAGCAGGTACTCGTCAACGTGGACCTCGGCTTCGCCGATGAAGCCGAGCTCCGAATCGACGGAGGTGGTGATCTCCGCTTCACCGGCTACCGAGCCCGTCTGGAGCACGGACACCTCCACAGGTCCCGTGTCGGGGGTCGCAGTGGAGGCTCGCGCGGGTGTGACTCCTGCGATCACGAGTGCGGCACTGACAGCGAACCCGACCGGTACGGCCATCCTGGGCATCTTCATCGTTTGTTCCTTTCCGGACACCGCAGCACAGGGACGTGGCGGTCGTCTTTGAGCCCCGAGCGCTCGGCGAGCTTGAGGATCTGCTCGGCCGAGTGATCTGGATCAGCACATTGCATGATCGATCGAGCCGCGGAGGCCGTCGCGATGCTCGTTCCCGACGTCAGTTGGGAGCGTCCGTCCGCTGTCTGTGCGAGGACGTCCACACCGAGATCGCTCAGGTCACCGTCTCGCGGGGAGGTGATCGATCGGCGCGCAGCGGCATCGATGCTCGAGATGGCGAGCACCGTGGGGTAGTCCGCCGGGTAGGAAACCGTGCCGACCAGTTCGTTGCGCAAACTGCTGACCACCACAGCACCGGCCGTGTCTGCGTGTTGCACCGCTTGCCGGAGGAGCGGGGAGTCCTCCCCCGTGCTCAGAGCGACGACGATCAGGTCGGCGCCTCGGACAGTTGCATGAGTCAGTCCGCTTGCGATCGATTGAGGGGTGGCTGGTGTTGCCGCAGATGACACACGAACATCGATGAGGTCGGGGGCGTCCTCAGACAGGGTGAACTCGTCGTCGCTGGAACCCAAGGCAACTGACGCCACCTGTGCCCCGTGATCAGCAGGTCGGGTCGCCACCCACGCGGGGTTGGCCGCCCATGAGAGCGTCTCGTGGGCGCCCAGACGGAGCGAGCGATCGACGCCCCCGTCGACGACAGCCACGGTCCATCGTCGAGGGGATTCGCTGCGAGGTGCTCCTGGCGTCGCAAGGCAAACGATGAGCCCGAGGACGGCGGCAATGAACAGGGATGAAAGGATGCCGCGGCGCATCACAGCATCCAAGCATCCGAGCGTTTGGAATACCAAATCAAATATGTGGACCGCCTGGTGCGCGGGCTGTGTGAGCGGAAGGATGTGTCTGCGGTTGGAGTCGCAATGACAACTCGACGAGCTGCTCGACGGTCCCATTAGCGTCGGTCCGTGGAACCACGAGCCTTCGACGGAGCAGCCTGGGCAGCCCTGATGCTGCTCATGCCGACGTCGGTGCTGTTCGTCGCCGCGGCGCTCCGGCGACTCGGACTCCCCCGCTGGACGTGGTCGCTGTACCTACTCGGCGTCGCGGGCGGACTCGTGCTCCTGCACTTCGCCGGGCACACCGGGTACGAAGCACCGGAAACCGGATCCGGATCGAACTGGTGGGACTTCGGGCAGTTCGTCGGGCTCGGCCTCGGGCGGATCGGTGTCGGCGTCAACGCCGTCGCGGCGACGGTGTGGGTGCTGCGCCGTCCTCGGCTGCACGACGACCGGCTCGACCGACGCGAGACTCGCCTGGTCGTCCTGGCGTACCTGGCCATGGCGGTCGCATCCGCACTCCCAGCGATGTGGTGGGCCGTCGGTCTCGGGATCGTGCCACTCCTGATCGAATTGCCGATCGTGGTGGCGGGTTGGTTTTGCCTGGCCGTGGCGGTGGTCCTGTGCCGTCGCCGGATCCGCGGGGCGCCGGGATCCGACCTGTCCCTTGGGCCCGTATGGCCTGTCGACGCGATCGCGGTCGCCTGGCTCGTGGGCACGCTGGCCGTCGGCCCGCTGTTCGCCGGGAGCGGTCTGCCGAGCACTTCGTGAGCAGAAATGGTCGGGTCCCGTCGGGCCACCCGACCATTTCTGCTCGCGAAGTGCCGCGCCCTAGGCTGGAAGGGATGTCCAGCGTCCTCCTCACCGTGCACGTCGTGGCGGCGCTGCTCACCCTCGGGCCCGTCGCGGTCGCCGGGAGCACGTTCCCGAAGCCCGCACGCGCGCTCGTCGCCGATCCGGACGACCAGGCCGCTCGAGCCGTCGCGACGGTCCTGCACCGGATCTGCCACGTGTACTCGATCATCTCGCTCGCCGTCCCGACGTTCGGCACGGCGCTGGCGTTCGAGGTCGGGGCGCTCGACGAGGCCTGGCTGCTCGTGTCGATCGGTCTGACCGCCGTGGCTGCGGCGATCCTCGCGCTCGGGGTCCTGCCGGAGCAGCGCCAGGTCCTCCGCGGCAACGGGACGGAGCGCTCGCCGCGGAAGCTCGCGGCGCTGGTCGGTTCGTTCAACCTGGTGTGGGTCGTCGTCGCCGTGCTCATGGTGGTGCAGCCCGGCGCCTGACCGGGCCGCACCGCGGCAGCAGCACGCACTGTGCCGCCCCGCCTCAGTGCGCCCGCCGCACCGCCACCCGGCGTCGGCCGTGCGCGGTGAGCCACGCCCCCGCCGTCACGACCAGCGGCAGCCCGATCGCCAGCAGGGCCAGCATCGACCAGTCCGGCACGAACGGCATGTGGTTCGTCCCCACCACGGGCTCCGTGAACCGCAGGGTGAGCGCCCGCATCGGCAGCAGCCCCAGCAGGGTGCCGATCACCGCGCCCACCGAGGCCAGGATCGCCGCCTGCCAGGTCGACACCCGCCGCCGGAGTCGTGGTGCAGCACCGATCGCGTCGAGCACCTCGTCGTCTCGGCGCCCGTCGGACCGTGCGAGCCCGATGGCCACCGCAGTCGCACCGATCGTCACGGCTGCGGCCAGCGCGAGCACGATCGCGCGGATGAGCGCGCCGTTGTCGACCGGACCGGCCTCGTAGGCGAACTGCGGGCCGTCCCACCGGGCTCGGTCCGCACCGCCGAAGCTCTGCCAGGCGGAACTCAGCTCGTCCCACTGTTCGGGGGCGATGTCCCCGGGCAGCGTCGTGACGAGCATGCCGTCGACGGCCGGGACCCCGTACTGCGCAGCGGTCGCCTTCGTCATGAAGACGCCGACCTGGATCCGCGGCGACTGCACGTCGAGCACCGCAGGGATGGACACGCTGGCGTCCGGCTTCGTCCTCGTCGTGATCGTCGGGCTCTCCCACGTGCGGTCGTGGAACGTGTCGATGCGGACCGCGCCGTCGTGGGCGTACTCCGGCCACAGGGACACCGCCTTGCCGCCCTCGAGCGCATCCCGCACGGCAGCCGACGGGCGGTGGCCGGTGAGCACGGCGTAGTCGTCGACGGTGCCCGTCCAGATGTGCGGCGTACTCGCGTCAGCGGTGTCGAGGTAGTACGCGCAGCCGGTGGTGTCGTTCGCGGGGCAGTCGAAGTCCGTCCACCGGTGCGGCAGCGTCACGGACGACGGGGTGTCGCCCGCCCAGCCCTCGGCCACGCCGAGCACCCGGATCCGGTCGTGGTCGAACACCCGGGCCACGACCTTCGCCGCGTGTGCCGTCAACGCCGCGTCGTGACCGCTGGAGGCACCGTCCTCGCTGGACAGCTGCACCTCGGTCGTCGCCACTCCGACGGCCGTGCGGTACTCGTACCCACGGACGTACTGGGCGTGGCTCGACGCACTCCACGTGATCACCACCGACGCGACGAACACGACGCTCATCACGCTCGCGAGCACCGGCACCGTCCGGACCGGGTTGCGCCGTGCATCGCGTGCGGCGAGACGCGCCGACAACCCGAGGCGCGACGACAGCCGCGTGACGAGGGCGAGGAGCCACGGCGAGCAGATCGCGATGCCGAGCTGCATCAGGCACGGTCCGAGCGCGACCCCGGCCCCGGCCACCCAGGCCCAGTGGTCGTCCTGCACCGGGCGGTCGTTGAGCATGAGCACCCCGACGCCGCAGGCCAGCGTCATCACGGCGCCGGCGACGACGAGCGCCGGCCCCCAGACGCGGCGCCGACGGCGGGCCGGACGGTCGACGGGCGCGGGACGGAGCGAACCCCGCAGCGCTGCGAGCACGTTGATGCGCGTGGCGGCCCGAGCGGCGACGAGGGCGGAGACCAGCCCGGCCAGGATGCCGGCGGCCGCGACCACGAGCAGCAGGAGCGGGGGCACGTGCAGGCCCGGGAACGACACGACGTCGCCGTTGTCGATCAGGCGGAACACCACGACGCCGAGCCCGGTGCCCGCCGCGACGCCGAGGACCGCGCCGATCGACCCGAGCACGAGGCCGGAGCCGGCGACGATCGTCCGGACGAACCGCTTGTCCCCGCCGACGCTCGTCACGATCGCGTACGAACGGGTGTCCGCCCGGGTCCCGACCAGGAACGCGGCCCCGGCGAGCAGTGCGACCTCGAACATCGCGAAGACACCGAGCAGCGCCATCGCACCGAGGTACCACAGGAGCGAGGAGCTCATCTGGCCGCCGGGCAGGCGGGCGTCCGGCGGGTCGAGGACCACGGGGCGTGACTGCACCACGATGCCGTGCGCGTTGAGCTGCCGGATCTCCGACCAGGTCGGGGCGTCCGACGGCAGGTAGACGGTGACGTCGCTCAGGCCGACGTCGTCGGTGGTGTCGGTCGTCGACAGCGTCGTCCCCCAGGGCAGGAACACCCCCTGCTCGCTCGGTGCCGAGCCGAGGTCGCGCATCGTCCCGGTGATCGTGAACCGCTTCGTGACGGGGTCGGTGAGGTCGACGGTGTCACCGATGTGCGCACCGAGCCGGTCGAGGGTCGCGGGCGTGACCATGAGCTGGTTGCGTGCGGTCGGAGCCGAGCCGTCGAGGACGCGCCAGTGCCCCTCGAGGGACGGGTCCCAGACGCTGCCCTCCACCGCGGCCAGACCCACCGGGCCACGCGGACCCTGCACCACGACGGGGGTGCTTCCGACCGGGATCGACAGGGCACCGTCCGGCACGTGGGCGAGGACGTTCGCGAACGGGGCGTCCTCGTCGGCCTTCGTGACCGGGCTGTCCCGCTTCGAGTCGGTGAACTGCCACTGCACCGGGTCCTGCCGCATGCCGGGCAGGTCCGGTCCGGACACCCGCATCTGCGCCGCCGCCTTGCCGAGGTCGTAGTCCAGTGACTCCTCGACCGTGGGTTGCGTCGACTGCACGACGACCGCCACTGCGGCGAACCCGGCGGTCGGGATGCCGATGAGCGCGATGATCAGTGCCGCACGACCGGCCTTCGCGAAGGCCAGTCGACGCCCCAGGCGGAGCGCCGGTCGGAGGGCGAACGGCGTCCGGCCGGTCCCCCGACGCCGACGCCGGCTCACGACGCGTTCCGGTCCGCCAGGGCGAGTTCGACGCCCGAGTACACGGTCTCGTCGACCACGCGACCGTCGCGCAGGAAGACGATCCGGTCCGCCCAGGCAGCGTGCCGGGCGTCGTGGGTGACGAGGAGCGCTCCGGCTCCGGCGTCCACGTGTCGTCGGAGCATGCGGAGCACGACCTCGCCGGTCTGCGAGTCGAGTGCGCCGGTCGGCTCGTCGGCCAGCACGAGCCGACGTTCGCCGACCACGCCCCGGGCGATCGCGACGCGCTGTTGCTGGCCGCCGGACAGGTCGTCCGGGTAGGCGTCGGCGCGGTGTGCGAGTTCGACGTTGTTGAGCGCCAGTTCCGCGGCGCGGCGGGCCTGCGATGCCTTCCAGCCGTCGAGTTCGAGCGGCAGCGCCACGTTCTCGACGGCGGTGAGCGAGGGGATCAGGTTGAAGTCCTGGAACACGAACCCGATGAGGCGACGGCGCAGGGCTGCGAGTTCCTTGGCGGGCCGATCGGACACGAACGCACCGTCGATCAGGACCTCGCCGCTCGTGGGCGGCAGCAGGGTGCCGGCGCAGGCGAGCAGCGTCGACTTGCCGGAGCCCGAGGTCCCCATCACGGCGACCATCTCGCCGCGCTGGACGGCCAGGTCGATGCCGGCCAGGGCCGTGACGGCCTTGGCGCCGGAGCCGTAGTGCACGCTGACAGCGTCGAGCTGCAGGAGCGGTGCGGCGTTCACCGTGCGCTCCGCGCGACGTCGGCAGCGGTCGGGTTCGAGGAGCCGGCGTCAGCCGCCGGGTGCTCGTCCGGCCGGTACCGCGCCACGGTCGATTCCACGTGGTCGAGCCAGCGCACCTCGGCCTCGGCCTGGAACACCATCGACTCGAGTACGAGCGACCACGCCAGGTCCGTTGCGGGATCGGTCGTGCGCTTGAGCCGGGTCAGGTCCTGCAGGTTCCGGATCGCTGCGGCCCGCTGCACCTGCACCAGGCGGGTGACGTCCACACCCGGCACGGTGACGGCGAGGGCCAGCTTGATCGCCAGTTCGTCGCGTCCGCGCTTGGCGGGCACCGGCTCACTGAACCAGCGCGCCACTTCCCCGCGACCCGCGTCGGTCACCGTGTAGACGACGTGGCCGTCGTCGTCGGTGTCGCCGCGGGCCACGAGGCCGTCGCGTTCCAGGCGGTCGAGGGTCGTGTAGACCTGGCCGATGTTCAGCGGCCAGCTCCCGCCGGTGCGGTGCTCGAACTCCCCCCTGAGCTGGTACCCGTACCCGGGTCCCCCCACCAGCAGCGCGAGTACGCCCATCCGTACGCTCATGACACTTCCCCGTCTCTCGTCCACCATGGACATACGGAGTATGCCCATACTGCGTATGCATCCGCAACCAGGAAACGGACTGGAGGCCCGTGGCGGTGTCGCCACGGGCCTCCAGTCCGCCGTTCGGTCGCGTCCGCGACCCCGGGTCAGGAACCCAGCTTCGACAGCTCCTCGAACTCCTCGTCGGTGAGCTCGATGGTCGCGCCCTGCAGGTTGTCCTCCAGGTGCGAGACGCTCGACGTGCCGGGGATCGGCAGGACGACCGGCGAGCGCTTGAGCAGCCAGGCGAGTGCGAGCTGCGCCGGCGACGCACCCTTCCGCTCGGCGATCTCGGTGAGCGGCGAGTCCTCGCCGGTCAGGCCGCCCGTCGCGAGCGGGAACCACGGGATGAACGCGATGCCCTGCTCGGTCGACCAGTCGAGGAGTTCCTCGGCGTCGCGCTTCTGCAGGTTGTACAGGTTCTGGACGGACACGATCGTGGCGATCTCCTGCGCGGCCTTGACGTCGTCGACCGACACCTCGGACAGGCCGATGTGCCGGATCTTGCCCTCGTCCTGCAGCTTCTTCAGCTCACCGACCTGGTCCTCGAGCGGGACCTTCGGGTCGATGCGGTGCAGCTGGAACAGGTCGATGCGCTCGAGGCCCAGACGGCGGAGGCTCATCTCCGCCTCCTGCCGCAGGTACTCCGGACGGCCGACCGGCGGCCACTCGTTGGGGCCGGTCCGGGTGAGCCCGGCCTTCGTCGCGATCACGACGTCGTCGCCGTAGGGGTGGAGCGCTTCGTGCAGGAGGTCCTCGGCGACGTAGGGGCCGTAGGAGTCGGCGGTGTCGAAGAAGTCCACGCCGAGCTCGACGGCGCGCTTGAGGACGCGGATCGCCTCGTCGTGGTCCTTCGGCGGACCCCAGACGCCGGGGCCGGTGAGCTGCATGGTGCCGTAGCCGAGGCGGTGCACCTCGAGGTCGCCCCCGATGCGGAAGGTGCCGGAGGCGGCGGCCGGACGGTTGGTGGTGTCGGTGCCAGTGGTCATGTCCCCGGTCTACGCCTGCTCCGTCGAACCGTCCTGGACGGATGTCCCCCGGGTGCTACGGCCGGTCCGGGCGGGGGTACGGCGTCTCGCCGCGCTCGAGCCCCTGGACGAGCTTGGTCAGCCGGTTGGTCCGGGCCGTGGCGCTCGGCGCCGTCGTGATCCGGTGCAGCACGGCGTACCGGTTCGTCGCGTCGAGCTCGGCGAACAGGGTGGCTGCCGCGGGCGAGGCGTCGAGCGCCGCCTGCAGGTCCTCCGGGACGGTGGCGCTCGCGGCTCCGGCGTAGGCGCGGTCCCACCGACCGTCGCCCTTTGCGCGGTCGATCTCGGCCTGCCCTCGTTCGCGCATCCGGCCGTCGGCGGTGAGCGTCGCGACGAGCCCGATGTTCCGCTGCGACCAGAGCGAGGCCTTCCGCCGCGGGGTGAACCGTTGCCGGAACGTCGCCTCGTCGCGGCCGCGCTTCTGCCCGTCGATCCACCCGGAGCAGAGCGCTTCGTCGAGGGCTTGGTCGTACGTCAGGCTCGTCGGCTCCGAGGTGCCCTTCTTCGCGAGCACGAGCCACACCCCGTCGGTGTCGCCCTCGTGCTCGTCCAGCCAGGTCCGCCAGGCCGCGGCGTCCGGCAGCACCAGGTCGACGATGTCCATGCGGTCATCGTAGGACGGCCCGGCCCGGCCGGCCGGCCGGCCGGCCCGAGACTCGTGCGTGCGTCAGACCCAGTTCGGCTGGTCCAGCACGCCCGTCGGGTCCGCCTGTTCCGCGATGCGGTGCAGGCGCGAGGTGTTGTCCCCGAAGTAGGCCGACGGGTCCGTGATGGCCGCGTCGCAGTAGTTCGCGTACGCCGCGTCGCCCCACGCTGGACGCATGGCCCGGCGGAACCCCCGCACGTACGCGTCGAACGGTGCGGGGTCCGCGCCGTCCGCGAACACCGCCGTGTACTGCACGGTCATGAGCGCGGACCGCCACGGGAACGCCGAGTCGGTGCGGCCGACGTCCGCCACGACGCCGCCGAGGGCGTCGAGGGCGACCCCGCCCTCCAGGTTGCCGTCGACGTCGCCCGCCGCTGCCGCATGCGCGACGAGCACGTCGATCTGTGCGTCGGTGAGCTTCGTCGATCCGATCGACGAGGTCGCCGCCTCGGACACCCGCTGGGGCTTGCCCGCCAACGCGGACATGGCGGCGCCGTAGGTCAGTTCCTGTCCGGTGTGCGCCAGCGGCTTCGCGCCCGTGGCGGCGATGAAACCGTCGACGGAGGTGTCGGCGCCGGTCTTCGAACCGGTCCACACGCCGGTCACGGTGATCGTCGGCGCGGTGTGCCGACTGCCGTTCAGCAGCTTGAGCGTCGACCACAGCTCGGGGTCGGCGGTGGGCGCCCAGTCCTGCCAGGCGCGCACCACGGCAGCGGCGGCCGACCACGCGAACGTGATGGTGAAGAGCAGGACGGGAGGCGCGGCCTGCGTCCGGTACGTCAGTGCGGTCACGACGCCGACGGTTCCACCGCCCCCACCGCGGCAGGCCCAGAACAGGTCGGGTTCGCGGGACGTCGAGACCTCGTGCACGGAGCCGTCCGGGGTGACGAGCGTCACGCCGGTGAGCTGGTCGCAGGTCAGCCCGAACGAGCGGACGAGCACGCCGACCCCACCGCCGAGGGTGAGCCCGCCGATGCCGACGGTCGGGCACGAGCCGGCGCCGATGGCCCGACCGGCCTTCGCGAGCGCGGCGTAGACGTCCCCGAGCTGCGCGCCCGGGCCGATCGTGACGGTGTCGTCGTCGTGCAGTTCGATGTCGTCGAGGTCCTGCGTGCTGATCACGAGCGACCGCGGGACGTCGGTGCCCGGGGCGCCGCCGGCCGACCACCCCGTGTACGAGTGCCCGCCCGCTCGCAGTGCGACGGGCGTGTGGGTCGTGCGCGCGAACGCGAGGCCGGCCTGCACGTCGGCGACCCCCGCGACCCGGAGGATCCCCTGCGGGTCGGCGTCGTCGTAGCGCGGGTTCTCGAGCACGCGTGCGCCGTCCCACCCGTTCGACCCGGACCGGAGCAGCGTGCCGGAGACCGCGGCGGCGAGGGCGTCCCACGAGTCCGGGCCGCCGGGCGTCGGTGTGCTCGTCGGCTCGGCGGAGCCGCTGGCAGTCGGGCGCGGCGAGCCCGAGGGAGCGGGACCCGGCCGGGTGCACGCTGCCAGGACCCCGGCGAGCCCGAGTCCGACGCCCCCGGCGAGCAGGGCGCGCCGGGTCGACGTGCGGCTCACGAGCCGGCGAGTCCCCCGCCGGCACCGGTGATGCCGGGGTGTGCGGACTTCGCGAGGCCCTCGGTCATCGAGTGCGCTGCCTCGGCGTCGGCGAGGGAGCGGGCGCCGAGGGTCGGGTCGACCGGTTCGAGGTGGGCGAGGCGCTTCGCACGACGGCGGTTCTGCACCTCGAGCACGGTGAGCAGCGCGGCGATGGCCACGACCACTCCGACGACGATCCACATGACGACCATGACGTTCCCCTTCCGTCCGGGGCATCCACCCCGTGCTCGCAGCGTAGCGCCGGCGGTGCGACGCCATCCAACGGAGCCGGGATCTGTCGCCGTTCCGTGACCGTCAGGCGGTGCTGCTGATCCGGACGGCGCCCGCCCACCCGTGCACCCACTCGGGCAGGTCGCGGTCAGCTGGTGCTCCGCCCACGGCGTCGAGCAGGTCCGTCATCGGGACGGTCCCGCCGGAGCGTCGCAGGAACCGCGCCTGCACGACGGCACGGGCGACGACGGCTCCGCGACGGACGAACGTCTGCTCCAGGTACCAGCCGCGCTGCCCCGCGTGGACCTTGGAGGATCCACACGAACGGTGCCCGTGTCTGACCGGCACCGGCAGTGCCTTCCTCCGAGCGGCGCACCCGGAGTAGACCTGCAGCATGCAGACACGCAAGCTCGCAGACCTCGAGGTCGGACCCGTCGGCCTCGGCACCATGGGCATGAGCGCCTTCTACACGGGCGCCGGCACCGACGACGCGGAGTCGCTCCGCACCATCCACCGCGCGATCGACCTGGGCGTCACCCTGTTCGACACGGCCGAGGCGTACGGCCCCTACACGAACGAGGACCTGCTCCGCCGGGCCCTCGCCGACCGCCGCGACGACGTCGTGATCGCGACGAAGTTCGGCCTGATCACCCACACCGCCGGCGAGGAGACGCCCGCCCGGGGCCGCGGCATCAGCTCCGCACCGGAGTCCGTGCGCGAGGCGCTCGAGGGCTCCCTCCGCCGCCTCGGCACCGACCACATCGACCTGTACTACCAGCACCGCGTCGACCCGGCCGTCCCGATCGAGGACGTCGTCGGCCAGCTCGCCGGCTTCGTGCAGGAGGGCAAGATCCGGCACATCGGGCTGTCCGAGGCCGGAGCCGAGACCATCCGCAAGGCCCACGCCGTCCACCCGATCACCGCCCTGCAGAGCGAGTACTCGCTGTGGACGCGCGACCCCGAGGGCGACGTGCTCGACACCCTGCGTGAGCTCGGGATCGGCCTCGTGCCGTACTCGCCGCTGGGCCGCGGCTTCCTGACCGGTGCGATCACGAAGCCGTCCGACCTGGACTCCGACGACTTCCGCCTGGCGAACCCGCGTTTCCAGGAAGAGGCGTTCGCGCTGAACATGCGGATCGTCGACGCGGTCAAGGAGATCGCGACCGAGGCCGACGCGACCCCGGCGCAGGTGTCGCTCGCCTGGCTGCTCGCCCAGGGCGACGACATCGTGCCGATCCCCGGCACGAAGCGCGTGTCGCGCCTCGAGGAGAACGTCGGCGCCGCCGACCTGACCCTCACCGCGGACCAGCTGTCGCGCCTGTCGGCGCTGCCGGTCCCGACCGGTGACCGCTACCCCGACATGTCGACCATCGGTCGGTAGACGCGACATCGTTCGAAACGGGAGGCCCGTGGCGCATCCGCCACGGGCCTCCCGTCCGTCTCGGCGTGCGTTTCGGGCCGGAGCCCGGTGACCGACGCGACCCACGTCCGTCATCCCGGGGAAACACGGGCTGCATAGCGTCCGGAGCACAGGGAGACCACCGCTCGAAGGGGACGCCATGACGACCGAGAAGACACCGCGCACGACCCGGAGTGACGGCGGAGTGGACTCCGTCCCACCACTCGCGAGACTCCTGCCGCTCGGCCTGCAGCACGTGCTCGCGATGTACGCGGGCGCGATCGCCGTCCCGCTCATCGTCGGCGGTGCGCTCGGCTTCGACAGTGCCGACCTGGCGTTCCTCATCAGCGCGGACCTGTTCGTCGCGGGCCTCGCGACGATCGTGCAGTCCGTGGGCTTCTGGCGGTTCGGGGTCCGGCTGCCGCTCGTGCAGGGCGTCACCTTCGCCGCGGTCGGCCCGATGATCGCGATCGGCACCGAGCACGGCATCACCGCCGTCTACGGGGCGACGATCGCGTGCGGGGTCTTCATGGTGGTCGTCGCGCCGTGGTTCGCGCAGCTCGTCCGGCTGTTCCCGCCGATCGTCA
>NZ_RJVH01000001.1:894833-1347516 GCF_003755065.1 Curtobacterium sp. JUb34
ATCACCGCCGTCTACGGGGCGACGATCGCGTGCGGGGTCTTCATGGTGGTCGTCGCGCCGTGGTTCGCGCAGCTCGTCCGGCTGTTCCCGCCGATCGCGATCGGCACCGAGCACGGCATCACCGCCGTCTACGGGGCGACGATCGCGTGCGGGGTCTTCATGGTGGTCGTCGCGCCGTGGTTCGCGCAGCTCGTCCGGCTGTTCCCGCCGATCGTCACCGGCACGGTCATCCTCATCATCGGCCTGTCGCTCATGAGCGTCGCGGCCGGTTGGGTGACCGACGGCGGGGAGGACGGTGCTGCGGACCCGCTCGACGTCGCGTTCGCCGCCGGGGTCCTGCTCGCGATCGTCCTGGTCGAACGCTTCGCTCCGCGCGGTCTCGCGCGGGTGTCGGTGCTGTTCGGGCTGCTGGTCGGCACCGTCGTGGCCCTGTTCGTCCCCGGCATGGTCGACGGGTCGGGCATCGGTGACGCGGGCTGGTTCGCCGTCGTCACGCCGTTCCACTTCGGGCTGCCGACGTTCGACCTCGCCTCGATCGTGTCGATGCTCGTCGTCGGGCTCGTGATCATGACCGAGACCACCGGCGACGTGATCGCGGTCGGCGAGGTCACCGGGCGTCCCGTGTCGAAGCGCACGCTCGCCGACGGCCTGCGGGCGGACGGGCTCGGCACGGTCGTCGGCGGGGTGTTCAACACGTTCCCGTACACGGCGTTCGCGCAGAACGTCGGGCTCGTCGCACTGACCGGCGTGCGCTCCCGGTACGTGGCGACGGCGGCCGGCGGCATCCTCGTCGTGCTCGGCCTGGTGCCGAAGGTCGCCGCGGTGGTCGAGGCGATCCCGCACGCGGTGCTCGGTGGTGCAGGCGTCGCCCTGTTCGGCATGGTCGCGGCTTCGGGCATCAGGACGCTGTCGAAGGTGCGGTTCGACAACCGGAACGTCCTCGTGGTGGCGCTGCCGCTCGGCATCGCGCTGCTGCCGACCGTCGCCCCGGAGATCTACGGGCAGTTCCCGACCTGGTTCACGCTGGTGTTCGACTCGGGGATCTCGGCCGGTGCCGTCGCCGCGATCCTGCTCAACCTGCTGCTCGGGTCGCGCTCCGTGGCCGAGCGGTACGGCGAGGACCCGGCGGTCGGTTCGTACGACGGGGTGCGGTCGACGGCGCCGATCGCGCTGCCCGACCCGCGCGGACCGCGCGAGTCGAGCAGCGAGCCCTCGGCCTAGACGACGGCGGTCAACTCCCGCGGTAGGTGCTGTAGGCGAAGGGGCTCAGCAGCAGCGGCACGTGCAGGTGCTCGGTGCCCGTGACGCGGAACGCCACGGTCACGAACGGGTGGAAGGTCGGGGTCCCGGTGGTGGCGAAGTAGGCACCGGTGTCGAACCGCAGGACGTGGTCGGTGCGCGCGAGCACGTCGGGGCCGAGCGCGGCGCGGCCGTCGGCGTCCGTCGTGCCGGTCGCGACGACCGCACCGTCGACGGTGCTGAGGGTCAGGCCGACGCCGACCGCCGGGGTGCCGGTGGTGGCGTCGAGCACGTGGGTGGTCAGGTGCGGGACGGCGAACGTCGCACGGATGCGGTGCAGGGCGATGTCGGCGAGGGCAGCCGCGGCCTCCTGCGTCTCGACCGCCGGGTCGCCCGCGAGGCGACGGTCGAGCTCGGCCAACAGCTCCTCGGGGGTCCGGCCGGCGGCCCGCACCAGGAACACCCGACCGAAGCGCTGCTCGTACGCGGCGTTGCCGTCGGCGATCCGGCGAGCCACGTCGTCGTCGGCGGTGCGCATCGACGACTGCTCGCGGGCCGACGAGGGGTCGGTCGTGCGCTCCCCGATCCGCGGGTGCTGGGCCAGGGCGTGGTCGAGCTCCGGCGGACCCCACGACGCCGACTCGGTGCGTGCGCGGTCGAGCAGCGCCGGCACCGTCCCGAACGGTCGCGCGGCCACCAGGGCGTCGACCCACGCGGGCACGTCGGCCCATTTCCGGATCACCGCGGCAGCGTCGGGGGCGGTCGCGTCGTCGAGGTCGCCGAGGTCCATGTGCCGAGGCTATGGAACGTCCGTTTCACCCGCGTTACCGGGCGGTTTCCCCGCAACGCGACCCGCGGCCCTGAAACGGGCGCGTCTGCCGGACGGGAGGCCCGTGGCGGCCCTGCCCCGTGCCTCCCGTCCGCCGTCCGTCGCGTCGCGGGCGCACGACGCCGGCGTCTCAGACCTCCGTTGCAAAGGACGCTGCGCGCAGCTGCAGGTCCTCGATACGCCGCAGGCGTGCCGCCTCGACGTCGTAGCCCTCGTACGCGGGCGGCGGCAGCTTCCGGACGTTCCGCGAGCACTGGAAGTCCTGGCAGACCAGCGTGCCGACGGTGTTGCCGTTGCGGCCGGCCGGCCCGGACCGCTTCGCGCTGTAGAACGCGACGTCGTTCGGCAGCTTGACGTCCTGGCACCACGAGCACTGGGCCCGTGAGCGCGACGACGCCTCGGCCTGCCGGAACAGGATGCCGATCAGTTCGCCGTCCAGGGTCGGGACGACGGCGTACGCACGCCGACCGATCTTCGGGTCGCGCCAGCCGAGGTAGTCCAACGCGTCCCAGTCGAGCGTCTCGAAGCCGGCGGGCAGGGTGATGTCGGTCGTCTCCTTGCGGGATGCGTTGACGAAGGACGTGCGGAGGGTCTTCTCCGTGATGGGGAGCATGGTGGATCGCTTTCGAGCGGGCCCGGGGCGTGCGGACGCACACCGCACCGGGCGGAGGAGGTCAGGGTTCGACGAGGGCGGCCGTGCCTGCGGGCACGACCGGGGGCCTCACGCCCTGATGCCGGCGATACGGGCGCCGACCACCTCCTGGAAGCTCACGCGACCAGCCTACGTCGACCTGTCAAGCGGCGGGGACGGCCGTCACCAGGACGAGCGAGCCGTCGTGCGCGGGCTGGATCCGCAGCGCCCCGTGGCGCCGGTCCCACTCGCCGGAGTCGAGCGCCGTACGGAGGGCCGACACCGATCGCCGTGCGGTGAGCTCGTCGACGGAGTTCCACGCCGGGTCCGCGTTCCGGGCACCCGGGTCGAGCAGGCGTTCCGGGCGGCCGTAGTAGGCCTCCGAGAACCCGTCGACGCAGGTGAACGGGATCGGCAGCGGGGTGTTCGTGACGGTGTCGCCGGCCAGAGCACTGGCGATGCGGTCGAGCGCGGGGTGGCGACGGGCCTCGGTCGCCATCACCTCGGGTGCGTACTCGGCGAGCCAGGAGTCCTCGATGCGGGCCGGGTCGTACGTCAGGATCACGATCGGGCCACGGGTCACCCGGCGCAGCTCGGCCAGCCCGCGCTCGAGGTCGCCCCACCGGTGCAGCGAGAAGGTCGTCATCGCGGCGTCGAAGGCGTCGTCGTCGAAGGGCAGCGACCCGGCGGGCTCGACCACGGTCACGTCGCGGTCGGTGGGCGCGTACGACACGACACCCGCGCCGACGTCCAGCACGCTGCGAGCGTCGCCGAGGGCCTTCGCGATCGCGCGGGCGAACGCGGGCTCGGGTCGGCGGTGCTGCCGGTGCCCCTGGCCGCTGCGGCCGGAGTCGGCGGCCCCGGCTGATCCGTCCGTCGTCCTGGTCACGACGTCAGCCTACGGACGGCGTCCGGGGCCGACCAGCACTCAGTCGACCGACTCGGACTCCGACTCCGACTCGCGCAGGGCCGCGTACTGCTCGGCCCGCTCCGTCGCCGCCCAGGTGCCGAGCAGCGCCAGCGACCGTTCGGTCTCGCTTCCCGGCTCGGCCGAGTACGTGAACAGTGTCAGGCCGGGGTCGGCGACCAGGTCGAGCGCCTCGTACGCCAGCCGGAGTTCCCCGACGATCGGGTGGTCGATGCGCTTCCCGCCGGCACGCTGCAGTCGGACGTCGTGCGCGGCCCACCAGCCGCGGAACTCCTCGCTGCGCGTGGAGAGCTCCCCGACGAGGGTGATGAGTCCGGGCTCGCACGGGTTCGACACCGCTGCCGCACGGAGCACGGCGACGGCGTCCTTCGCGGTCTGTGCCCAGTCCGGGAAGAAGTCTCGGGCCGCCGGGTCGAGGAACGTGAAGCGGGCGGTGTTCACGGGGCGCCCGGGGCCGGCGAACATCGGCGAGTACAGCGCGCGACCGAGTTCGTTCGTCGCGACCACGTCACCACGCTCGTTGCGCACCCACGCCGGCGCCCCGGTGATCGCGTCGAGCAGGCGCTGCACGCCGGGGCGGACCCGGGTGGGCACGTTCCGGTGCATCGTCTTGACGCCGGAGTTCGCCAGGCGGGTCAGGTCCCACAGGTGGACGCGCTCGTCCTCGTCGAGCTGCAGTGCGCTCGCGAGGCCCTCGAGCACGCTGTCCGAGACGCCCTTCAGCGATCCGCGCTCGAGTCGTGTGTAGTAGTCGACACTGACGCCGGCGAGCATGGCGACCTCGTGGCGCCGGAGCCCCGGGACGCGGCGGACGCCGCCGCCGAAGGACGGCATGCCGACCTGCTCCGGCGTGAGCCGCGCCCGTCGGGAGGACAGGAAGTCGCGGATCTCGTTGCGCACGTCGATACCCATGGGGAGAGCGTACGTGGCGGCGCTGTCCGTCCGGCAGGCACTGGCGGTACCCGCCGGGCGGACGGGAGGCCCGTGGCGGCGCCGCCACGGGCCTCCCGAGCACAAGCGGTCGCGTCTACGGGCCGACGTCGGCCGTGATCCGCACACGCGCCACCCGGTGACCGTCCATGGCGGTCACCTCGAGGCGGTGGCCGCCCGCGGCGACCACGTCGCCGACCTCAGGAACGCGGTCCAGGTGGACCTGCACGAGCCCGCCGACGGTCTCGTAGTCGCCGTCGGGCAGCGCCGGGCCGCCGTCCGCGACGAGGTCCTCGAGCACCGTGGACCCGTCCACGCCGTCGTGCTCGGCCGTCGGTTCGTCGTACTCATCGCGGATTCGTCCGACGAGGTCCTCGAGCAGCGCCTCGAGCGTGACCATGCCCGCGCTGCCGCCGTACTCGTCCACGACCAGGGCGATCTGGTGTCCGTCGGTCCGCATGTCCGCGATCGCGCCGGACAACGACTTCGTCTCCGGCAGCGCCAACACGGGGCGGACCAGGGTCGACACCGGCGCGGACGGGTCGCTCGGCCGGAGCAGGTCGCGGAGGTGCACGAAGCCGTCGACCTCGTCGCGCCCGCCGGAGGTCACGAGGTACCGCGTGTGCCCGACCTCGATCGCGTGGTCGGTGGCCTCGGCGATGGTCAGTCCTGCGTCGATCGTCGACACGTCGTACCAGGGGCGCATCGACTCACGGAGGATCCGGTCACCGGCGTCCAGCGCGCTCCGGGCGATCCGGCGCCCCTGCTCGTCGACGCCGGTGTGCTCGTCGACGAGTCCGCGGAGTTCTTCGGTGCTCATCGACTCACTGCGGGCGTTCGGGTCGCCGCCGAGTGCACGGACGACCAGGTTCGTCGAGGCGGACAGCACCCAGATCACCGGGCGCATCAGGGTCGCGAAGCGGTCGAGGGTCGGCGCGACGAGCATCGAGAAGCCCTCGGCACGCTGCAGCGCGAGTCGCTTCGGCACGAGCTCGCCGAACACGAGCGACAGGTAGGCGATGACGAGGGTCATCAGCACGAGGGCGACCGTCTCGGCGGCGCCCTGGCCGAGTCCGAGGCCGGTGAACAGGGGCGCGACGTCGGGTGCGATCGACGAGGCACCGTACGCAGCCGAGAAGAACCCGGCGACGGTCACGCCGATCTGCACGGCCGCGAGGAACCGGTTCGGGTCGCGTCCGAGCTCGGCGACCCGAAGGCCGCGGGAGCCCCGGCGTTCGAGCTGCTGCAGTTGCGACTCACGGAGCGAGACGAGTGCGATCTCGGCAGCGGCGAAGACCCCGCCGACGAGCACGAAGAGGATGACGAGCCCGAAGGCGATCCAGGTGTCGGCGCCCATCAGCGGGCAGCTTCCTCGGATCGACGACGGGCGGGCGGTCTGTGGTGATCGTCCATGCCTGTGAGTCTGCACAGGGCTTCTGGGATGTCACCCCACCAGCGCTCGACGTCTGCTGTGCGTGCTTCGGCGCTACGTGGTGAGCGAGCGGCCGATGCGGGCTTCGAGCCACGCCTCGGGGTCGATCGGGGTCACGCCGTCCATCAGGACCTCGAGGTGCAGGTGCGCGCCCGTCGAGACACCCGAGGAGCCCACGAGGCCGATGAACTGGCCCGCCTCGACCTGGTCGCCCACCTTGAGCGGCGACGACCCCGGGATCATGTGCCCGTACAGCGTCGACACCTGGCGGCCGTCGATCTCGTGGTCGATGATCACGGCGTTGCCGTACGAGAAGTACGTGCCCGAGATCCGGACGGTGCCGGCGGCGACGGCGCCGATGGGCGTGCCCATGCCGGGCGTGAAGTCGAGGCCCTGGTGCAGCGAGGAGCACGCGCCGCACGGTGCCGAACGGTAGCCGAAGCCCGAGCTCATCTGCACCGGGCCGGGGAACGGGGACCGGACGGCTCCGCCGTAGGACACGGCTTCGCCCGCGATGCCGCTCGCGTCCGCCGTGCCGCCCGCGGTGACGACCGTGCGCGTCGTGCCGCCGCCGACGGTGAACCCGTCGCGGTCGAGTCCGGTCGCGGTGACCGCCTGGGTGACCGCGTAGTCCTGGGTCCGCACGATCGGCGCGATGGTCGAGGTCGCCATCGAGGTGCCGGCGCTGGCGTGGGCGGGCATCGCCGAGGCGGCGAACATCGCGATCGCGGCAGCCGCGCTGGTCAGGGTGATCCGTCCGGCACGACCGGACCGGGAGGCCCGTGGGGCCTTCGTGACGCTCGTCACGGTCGCGGCGGGGCGGCGGACCACGCGCGTGATGCGGGTGTCGACGTGTTCGGTCGTCGCGCGGGCTGCGGTGGCGCGGCGGCCGACGGGCTTCGCGACCGTGGCTGCCTTGGCGGGCTTCTCCGGCTTCTCCGGCTTGCCTGCTCGGCGCTGGGGCTTCCGGGCTGCGGCGCGCTCGGCCTCGAGGGCAGCGCGACGGGACAGGTGCACCACCGGGGTCTCCGGGTGCTGGTCGAGTTCGGGTGCAGTCGTCATGGCCGCCCACCATTCTGCACGACTCTGTCGCTTTGTACAGGCCCCACCGTGATCTTTTCGTTACCGGCGCGGCTGGGAGCCCCCTGACCACTGCGGGCTCCGGCGTCCCCCGACCGTCCGACATCGGTAGCGTCGTGGGAAAGCGACGGAAGGACCCGCACCATGGCCCGATCGCCGCGAGAGCGGCCCGCGCAGGTCGACCTCGGCACCGCCGACGTCGTGCTCGCCGGCACCCAGGAGCTCTTGCCCGTGCTCCGCGCCGCCGCGGTGCGCGCGGGCATCGATGCCGCCCGCATGCGGGTCATCGGGGTGGACGACCTGCCGGACCCGGAGGAGACCTGGGACGCCGAACTCGCGGTCATCGCGATCCGACGCCCCGGTGACGACCCCGCGTTCCATCGTGCGCAGGAGGCCGCCGAGCTCATCGACCCGCTGCTCGTGCCGCACGCCGTCCGGATCGTCGTGACGGTCTCGGGTCTGACGCGGCTGGCGCCCAAGGTCGAGCGCACCCTGACCTCCGAGGTGCTGCACCAGATCGACGCGGCATCGGCACCGTCGGGGTTCGAGCGGCCGTTCCGGAGCATGCGGATGCGGCTCGGGCTCGCAGCACTCCGGGCCGCCGGCGTGCGGGTGTTCCGCGTCTCGATCGGCACCTGACCGGCGCGACAGCCAGCCGTCAGCGGGCAGGTGCCCCGCGGAGCTCGAGGGCGATCTGCTCGGCGTCGAGGTTCTGCAGCATCGACTCGAGCACCTCGGCGTCGAACGTGCCGTCGTCGCGGGCATCGAGGATCGCCGCGCGCTGTGCCTCGAGCACCGCAAGCCGTCGGGCCTTCTCGCGGCCCATCCACGCCCGGAGTTCGGCCGGGTCGGCAGCCCGGAGCTCCTCGTTCGTCGCCGGCGGCTGTTCGCGCGTCCCCGGGACCTGTTCGGCAGCACCGCGCATGAGGTCGAGCAGTCGTCGGCGTTCCTCGGTGTCCTTCGCGGCGGTGTCCGGTGCCGGTGCCGCGATCCGCCGGAGCAGCGGGCCGATCGTGCCGCCCTGGACCACGAGCGACAACAGGGCCACCGCGAACGCGATGAAGACCAGGAGCGATCGCTGCGGCGTGCCCTCGGGCAGGGTCTGCGCAGCGGCGACGGTCACCGCTCCACGCATGCCCGCCCAGACCACGGCGGTGCCCTCCCGCCAACCCAGCGGTGCCTTGGTGTAGTACGCGATGTCCGCCAGGGTGCGGCGGACGCGCGTCGTGAACCGGTCGAGCTCCCGTTCCGAGGGCGCGCGGTTGCCGGGCCGGTGCTCGCGGATCACCTCGCTCATCGCGTCGCGGTCGCCGGCGTGCATCGCGGCGAAGCGTTCCTGCATCCGCTCGCCGCGCTTGGCGCTCGCCGACAGCGCCAGCAGCAGCGGCACGACGTACGCCGCACGGACGAGCACGGTGAGCACGAGGGCACCGACGGCGATGAGCAGCGCCGGACCGATGCCCGCGTGCTCCTGCTGGACGTCGCCGAGGATCGACGCGAGCTCGAGCCCCATCGTCAGGAACACCGCGCCCTCGAGCACGAGCTCGATGGTCTGCCAGTTCTGCGCGTCCGACAGGCGGTGCCCCGGTGGGAGCCTGCGCGGCCCGACGATGCCGGTGAAGAGCCCGGCGACGACCGCAGCCACGAGTCCGGACCCGCCGAAGTGCTCGGTCGGCAGGGCAGCGACGAACGGCACCGCGAAGGACAGTGCCGTGTTCACCGCGGCGTTCGGCACCCGGGCACGGACGAAGACGTTCAACCAGCCGACGAACCAGCCGATGGCCACGGCGATGGCGACGGCCTTCGCGAAGTCGCCGAGCGCGCCCCAGAACGAGAACGATGCACCCGCGGTGAAGATCGCCGTGCGCAGGAGCACGAGCGCGGTGGCGTCGTTGAGCAGCGATTCGCCGTCGAGGATCGAGATCGCCCGGCGCGACACCGAGGTCTGCTTGACGATCGAGGTGGCGACGGCGTCGGTGGGACTGACGATCGCGCCGAGGGCGATCCCCCACCAGAACCCGAGGTCTGGCACCACCCAGGCGAAGAACAGGCCGAGCACCAGGCTCGACGCGATGACGAGCAGGACCGACAGGCCACTGATGGCGCCGAACTCGCGCCGGAAGTTCATCGACGGCATCGACACCGCCGACGAGTACAGCAGCGGCGGCAGGACCCCCGCCAGGATCCACTCCGGTTCGATCTCGGCGTCCGGGACGAACGGCAGCAGGCTCGCGACGATCCCCACGACGACGAGCACGAGCGGCGCCGCGACCCCGATGCGGGGCCCGAGCACGGCGGCACCCGCGATGGCGATGACGGCGATGACGCCGACCACGAGGAGTTCGGTCACCGGTCCAGCGTGGCACCACCGTGCGGACGTCGTCATCCCGTGCGCGGTTGGCGGTTCCGTGCGGCGCTGTAGGCGCGCACACGGCGGTCACCCGCGCACCGCACGGCGGAACCGGCATGGTGCGGTGGGCGCGACCGCCGGACGGACGGGAGGCTCGTGGTGGCGTGGCCGCGTGCCTCCTGTCCGCACGGTGCGTGCGTCGTCATCCCGTGCGTGGTTGGCGGCGCGGTGCGGCGCAGTAGGCGCGCACGCGGCGGTCACCCGCGCACCGAACGGCGGAACCGGCACGGTGCGGTGCGGTGGGCGCGACCGTCCGGGCGATCAGGTCCCGTCGGTGTCCGGGCTGTGGAGAACACTCGCCTGGACCGAGGGGTGTGGAGGGGCGGTGTGCGCGATGACCGCGACGCTGCCGACGGCGAGCACGAGTGCCAGCGCTCCGGCGGTGCAGGCGGTCCCGATCCTGCGGAGTCGCCCGCGCCGGCTCCGGTCGCGCGGGGCGAACCGTGCTGGCCCGCGGCGGGGCTCCGGGCCGACGAGCCACGGACCGGACCCGTCGACGTCGTACGAGAATGGCCCACTGCCGTCCGGGGCGTACCGGTACGGGCCACTGCCGTCCGAGGCGTAGGCGGAGCGCAGGTCCTCCGCGGTCCACCCGAACTCCTCCGGCGTCTGACGCGTCGTCGACATGGTCACCCTCCTGCGGCTCGGGAACTGCGGAAGACCAGTCCACCGGGCGTTCCTATGTGTCGCCAGTGCGCCTCCAGGACGTCTGCCGAGTACCTGCCGGACGCAGGCCGCACCATGTATCTTGATGTCGAGACATCCTGCGCCACGAGTACCGTGGACGTACCGACGGTCGAACAAGGGAGTACCCGCCAGCATGGCCAAGATCATCTACACCCTCACGGACGAGGCGCCGTTCCTCGCCACCCACTCCTTCCTCCCGGTCATCCAGGCCTTCGCCGGCACCGCTGGTGTCGACGTCGAGACGCGCGACATCTCGCTCGCCGGCCGGATCATCGCCCAGTTCCCCGAGCGGCTCACCGACGAGCAGCGCGTGGACGACGCCCTGGCCGAGCTCGGCGAGCTCGCGAAGACCCCCGAGGCGAACATCATCAAGCTGCCGAACATCTCGGCGTCGATCCCGCAGCTCAAGGTCGCGATCAAGGAGCTGCAGTCGCAGGGCTACGACCTGCCGGACTACCCCGACGAGCCGAAGACGGACGAGGAGCGCGACGCCCGCGCCCGCTACGGCCGCGTCCAGGGCAGCGCCGTCAACCCCGTGCTGCGCGAGGGCAACTCCGACCGCCGCGCGCCCCTGTCGGTCAAGAACTACGCCCGGAAGCACCCGCACCGCATGGGTGCCTGGTCGCGTGACTCGAAGACCAACGTCGTCACCATGGGCGTCGACGACTTCCGGTCGAACGAGAAGTCCTGGATCGCCCCCGCCGACGACGTCCTGACGATCACGTTCGTCGCCGAGGGTGGCGAGACCCAGGTCCTCAAGCAGTCGATCCCCGTCGTGCAGGGCGAGGTCGTCGACGGCACCGTGCTGCACGTCGCAGCACTCGAGACCTTCCTGCAGGAGCAGATCCAGCGCGCCGCAGCCGAGGACGTCCTGTTCTCCGTCCACCTCAAGGCCACGATGATGAAGGTCTCCGACCCGATCATCTTCGGCCACGTCATCAAGGCGTTCTTCCCGTCGGTGTTCGAGCGCTTCGGGGCCGACCTGGCGGCTGCCGGACTCACCCCGAACGACGGCCTCGGCTCGATCCTCGCGGGCCTCGACGCCCTGCCGAACGGTGCGGAGATCAAGCAGGCCTTCACCGACGGCATCGCCGCCGGCCCCGAGCTCGCGATGGTCGACTCGGACAAGGGCATCACGAACCTGCACGTCCCGAGCGACGTCATCGTGGACGCCTCGATGCCCGCGATGATCCGCACCTCCGGCCACATGTGGGGCCCGGACGGCGACGAGCACGACACCCTCGCCGTGATCCCGGACTCGAGCTACGCCGGCATCTACCAGACCGTGATCGACGACTGCCGCATCAACGGCGCCTTCGACCCGGCGACGATGGGCTCCGTCCCGAACGTCGGCCTGATGGCGCTGAAGGCCGAGGAGTACGGCTCGCACGACAAGACCTTCGAGGTCCCCGGTGCAGGCGTCGTCCGCGTGACGAACGCCGCCGGCGACGTCGTCATCGAGCACGACGTCGAGCCCGGCGACATCTGGCGCGCCTGCCAGACCAAGGACGTCGCCATCCGCGACTGGGTCAAGCTCGCCGTCACCCGTGCCCGCGCCTCGGAGACCCCGGCCGTGTTCTGGCTCGACGAGACCCGTGCGCACGACGCGAACCTGATCGGTCTGGTCCGCCAGTACCTGGGCGAGCTCGACACCGAGGGCCTGCAGATCGAGATCCTCTCGCCGGAGGACGCCATGCGTTTCTCGCTCGAGCGCATCCGCCGCGGCGAGGACACCATCTCCGTGACGGGCAACGTCCTGCGCGACTACCTGACCGACCTGTTCCCGATCATGGAGCTCGGTACCTCGGCGAAGATGCTCTCCGTCGTCCCGCTGCTCGGTGGTGGCGGACTGTTCGAGACCGGCGCCGGCGGTTCGGCCCCGAAGCACGTCCAGCAGCTCGTGCAGCAGAACTACCTGCGCTGGGACAGCCTCGGCGAGTTCCTCGCGCTGGCGGTCAGCCTCGAGCACCTCGCCGGTGTGACGGGCAACGAGCGGGCGAAGATCCTCGGTGAGACGCTCGACCGTGCCACCGGGACCTTCCTCGAGCAGGACAAGTCCCCGGGCCGCAAGCTCGGCTCGATCGACAACCGCGGCAGCCACTTCTACCTGGCCAAGTACTGGGCGGAGGAGCTCGCGGCGCAGACGCAGGACACCGAGCTCGCGGCGGCGTTCGCCGAGATCGCCGGGAAGCTCGATGCCCAGGAGCAGCAGATCGTCGACGAGCTGAACGGCGTGCAGGGCCACCCGGCCGACATCGGCGGCTACTACCGCCCCGACGACGCCAAGACGAGTGCGGTCATGCGCCCGTCCGCAACGTTGAACGCGACGCTCGCCGCGCTCTAGGAGCACCACCTGACGGACGGGAGGCCCGGTGCCAGCTGGCACCGGGCCTCCCGTCCGTCGTCACGCGCCCCCACCCCCGTCACCCGCCCCCGTCACCCCGTCACCCGCCCCCCGAGCCCCCGCTCCCGAGGTTCCGAAATCTCGGCATGTCGCGTCGCGCACGGCCCGTCTCCGGAACCTCGGCGAACCTGAGCGGCGTGTTGTGGAACCTCGCGGCGGCCGATCTCGCGGCGGCCGATCTCGCGGCGGCCGGCCTCGCGGCGGCCGGAGCGAGAACGGCGACTCAGGAGCGCGGCACGGGCGGACCCGCGGCGAGCAGCACCACGAACACCAGGGCGACCGCCACCACCCCGATGCCGACCGCGACCACCGGACGACGCACCACGAAGAACAGCAGGCGGTCCCAGAAGCCCGAGTGCGCGTCCGGCGAGCGGCGCCACGAGCCCTCGAGCATGCCGCGCCGGGCCACCGCGACCTCGAACGGCACCGTGGCGTACGGCACGACGGCACTCGCCCAGCCGAGCAGGAGCGCACCGGCCGACCAGCGCTGGTTGACCGCGACGACGGTCGTCACCACCAGGTAGGCCAGGAACACGAAGCCGTGCACCCCGCCGCCGATCCGGACGCCCCAGTCGCCGGCGTCCAGGCCGTACTTGAGCACCATCCCGGCGATGAGCATGGTCCAGGTCACGAGTTCGGCGACCGCGGCGGCGCGGAACAGGGAGCGGGGAGTCATGCCCACATCGTCGCGGACCGCCCCTGGAGAAGACCCGCTAGCGTGGGAGCCATGTCAGTGCCGACCGAATCCCGTCCCCTGAACATCGTCGTCTGGAACGAGAACGTGCACGAGACCCGCGGTGACGCGACGGTCATCGGGCACTACCCCGACGGCATGCACACCGTGATCGCCGCAGCGCTCCGCGAGCACCACCCCCACGCCACCGTGAGCACCGCCACGCTGCAGGAGCCCGACCACGGCATCACCGCCGAACGCCTGGCCACGACCGACGTCCTGTTCTGGTGGGGCCACGCCGCCCACGACCAGGTCAGCGACGCCGTCGTCGACCTGGTCGTCGACGCCGTGCACGCCGGCATGGGCCTGGTGGTGCTGCACTCCGGGCACTACTCGAAGCCGTTCAAGCGCCTGATGGGCACCACCTGCTCGCTGAAGTGGCGGAACGACGGCGAACGCGAGCTCGTCTGGACGATCGCGCCGGAGCACCCGATCGCCGCCGGGGTCCCGCACCCGATCGTGATCGACCGGCAGGAGATGTACGGCGAGTTCTTCGACATCCCGCGCCCCGACGAAGAGGTCTTCCTGTCGACCTTCGCGGGCGGCGAGGTGTTCCGGTCCGGCGTCGCCTACCGCCGTGGTCTCGGGAAGGTCTTCTACTTCTCCCCCGGCGACCAGGAGTACCCCGTCTACCACCACCCGGACATCCAGCGGGTGTTGTCGAACGCGGCCTCCTGGGCCGCCCCGGTGTCCGAGCGACGCACGTTGACGGCCGACCAGCACCCGCGGGACTGGTTCCTGACGGACGGTACGGGTAGACAGGACGGGTGACCAACCATCTCGACGGTGCGGACCGACGCACCGCGGTGATCGAGGCGCTCGAGGTCTTGGGGGCAGGCCCCGAGGAGCGTTTCGACCGCATCACCCGCATGACCCACGAGGCGTTCGGCGTGCCGCTGACCTTCCTCAACCTCGTCCACAGTGACGTCGTCACGACGCAGTCGACGTTCGGCTGGCACCAGGGTTCGAGCGTGCCCGCGAGCGAGCAGTTCTGCGCCACGACGGTGCTCAGCCCGGAGCCGATGGTGATCCCGGACGCCTCGCTCGACGATCGGTACGCGCACACCGCGGCGGTGGCGGAGCACGGGATCCGCTTCTACGCGGGGGCGCCGCTGACGATGCTCGACGGCACCCGGGTCGGCACGCTGTGCATCATGGACGCGACCCCGCGCGAGATGTCGGCGGCGGACCTCGACCTGCTCCGCGACCTCGCCCGCTGGGCCGAGCGCGAACTCGGCCACGCGATCGACCGCGGTCGGATCAGCCGGGTGCGCGAGAGCCTGGTCCCCGAACGCGTCGAGGTCCCCGGCCACGACCTGGACACGCTCGCGCTGCGTCGTCAGCAGGGCGGCGGGGACGTCGCCGACTGGCGACTCGCCGCCGACGGTGCGCTGCACGTCACCGTGGGCGGCGTCGCGGCGGCCGGCCGCGCGTCCGGCCTGCTCGCCTCGACCGTGCGTGGTGCCGTGGTCGCGCGGACCGAGACCGCCCTGCCGGACGCGATCGGCGGTCTGGAGGCCCAGATCACCCCCGACCTGTCGGCTGCGGACGCCGTCGGGTCGCTCTTCCACCTGCGGCTCGACCCGACGTCGGGGCACGTCGAGTTCGGGGACGCGGGCCACGGCCTCGCGGTGCTCGTCCGCGCCGACGGCAGCAGCCGTGCGTTGCACTCGCTCGACCTGCCGCTCGGCCTGCAGCCGGAGTCCGTGCCGAGGTCCCCCGTCGCGTTCGACCTGGCGGCGGGCGATCGGCTGGCGGTGTGCACCGAGGGTGTCCTGGCGCTCGAAGGGCTCCGACACCTGGACGACCTGGCCGCCCTCGTCGCCGCAGAACCGACCGGTGCGGCGGTCGTCGAGCGGGTCCGTGCCCTGGTGCCGACCGGCGCCGCCGACGACGTGACGCTGGTCGTGCTCGGCCGACATTGACCGCCGGTCACCGGTCGCGCGTCAGGAGCGGAAGCGGTCCTGCCGTGATCGGGGCGCGCCGGTGAGCGCGACGACGAGCAGCGTGGCCAGCAGCCCGAAGCCGGCGAGCTCGATGCCGAGACCGGCCAGCTGCCAGTAGGCGCTGCCGACCACCTGCGGCTGCGTGATCGACTCGGGCCACCACGCGTCGATGAGCGGGAACGAACCGGGGAACGGGTCGAGGCCGAACACCACGAGCCCGCCGAGCAGCAGCACGACGCCGAGCAGGGCCATCGCCCCGCGGGAGCGCCCGAGCATGTGCACGACGAGCGCGGCCGCCATGCCTGCCAGGCCGACGACGGCGATCAGGAACGCGACCACGACGATGGTCTGCGGCGCGAGGGCCACCCAGTCGAGCACCGCGATCGGCAGCAGCAGCCACCGACCGGTCCGCGCCCACCGCGCAGGGTTCCGCCATCCGTCCATGGCCGCCAACCGTAGGGCACCCGCCCGGACGCGGGCCGTGCGTGCCCCGGGAGCGGGACTACGATCGGGAGGTGATGGCGCAGGACGGACGCACCCGGCAGCAGCGCGCGCTCGAGACCCGCGCGGCGATCATCGGGGCCGCGGCCGCCGAGTTCGACGACCGCGGGTACCTCGGTGCGTCGATGGACGGCGTCGCCGAGCGGATCGGTCTGACCAAGGGTGCGCTCTACTTCCACTTCGCCTCGAAGGCCGACCTGGCCGGCGCCGTGATCGCCCAGCAGCACGAGGTCTCCCGGCGGTACGGCGAGGTCGCGATCGCCCGGAGCAGGACGCCGCTCGAGGCCCTCATGTGGATGTCGCAGGGACTGGCGACCCAGATGGTGACCGAGGTCGTCGTGAGCGCCGGCATCCGTCTGTCGACCGAGGTCGCGACGCGCGACGTCCCCCGCCAGGACCCGTACACCGACTGGATGGCCGTCATCGCGCAGACGGTCCGCCAGGCGATCGACGCCGGCGAGGTCGACGCCCGGTGGGACCCGGAACTGGTGGGTCGCGTGGTCATCCCCGCCTACACGGGCGTGCAGACGGTGTCGGACGTGCTCGCCGACCGCACCGACCTGTACGAGCGCCTGCGGGAGCTCTGGACGGTGCTGCTCGCCGCGCTGGTCACGGAGCGCCTGCGACCCGAGGTCCCCCGACTCGTCGCGATCATCGCCCCGGAGTGACGCGGGTCCCCCCAGGGAAACACCCACGTCACCGTCCTCCCGAGGATACCCAGCGGTCGGTTTCCGCACCCGCCCCCGTTCGCGGGCATGTGTCCGGCGGCCCACTAGCCTGAGCCGGTGCCCACACCACCGGCCGAGGTCGACGTCGACGTCCCGCTCGTCCGAGCGCTGCTCCACGACCAGCACCCCGACCTGGCGGACCGACGGCTCGTGGTGGTCGCCAACGGCTGGGACAACGTCATCGTGCGGCTCGGCGACGAGTACGCCGTGCGGCTGCCGCGCCGCGAGCTCGCAGCACGCCTGGTCGAGCACGAGCAGCGGTGGCTGCCGGAGATCGCTGCCCGCGTCGGACCGGTGGTCCCGGTGCCGGCTCCGGTGCGCGTGGGCCGTCCTGCGCTCGGGTACCCCTGGTCGTGGAGCGTCGTCCCGTGGCTCCCCGGTGCGCCCGTCGGTGAGCGTGCTGCCGGGGTTCGGGTCGCCGAGGCGCTCGCGGAGTTCGTGCGACGGCTGCACGTGCCGGCTCCGGCCGAGGCACCGGCGAACCCGTTCCGTGCGGTGCCGCTGGCGACGCGCAGCGACGCCGTCCTGACGCGACTCGCCACGCAGGACGTGCCCCGGGCCGTGGAGCTGGCAGCGGCCTGGCGGACCGCGGCGGCGCTGCCCACGCACACCGGGCCTCCCGTCTGGGTGCACGGCGACCTGCACCCCTTCAACGTGCTCGTGG
This sequence comes from Curtobacterium sp. JUb34, assembly GCF_003755065.1. Taxonomy (NCBI): domain Bacteria; kingdom Bacillati; phylum Actinomycetota; class Actinomycetes; order Micrococcales; family Microbacteriaceae; genus Curtobacterium; species Curtobacterium sp. JUb34. The sequence continues at coordinate 911,976 of NZ_RJVH01000001.1, forward strand.
ACCGGACGCCGGACGGCGACGAACGCCTGTCGGCGGTCGTCGACTTCGGCGACGTGACCTCGGGGGACCCCGCCGTCGACCTCGCCACCGCCTGGCTGACGCTCGACCGGGAGGCCCGCCACACGTTCCGGACGCTGGTCGCCGCCCCGGACGCCACCTGGGGACGCGCCCGCGGGTGGGCGATCGCGCTCGCCTCCGCGCTCGCGACGTCCGACGAACGCGCCTTCCGGAGCGTCGCCCGGCGCAGCATCGACGCGGTGCTGGACGGCTGAGACCCCGCGGGGCTATCGTGACCGCACCATCCGTGCACAGCCGATCGGAGGGGCCCTCATGACCCTCGAGTTCCGCGTCCAGCACGACGTCGCCACCGACGCCTCTCCCGCTCCCACCCGATCCGACCGAACCGGCCTGCGCGGGTTCCTCGACCGCCTCGCCGAGCGCCGCGCCGCCGCACGTGTCCGACGGGTCGAGGCCCGGCTGCAGGAACTCGGCGAGCTCGAGCACCTGCTGTCCGAGGCGCGCGGCGTCGTCGAACGCGGCTGGATCCAGCACGCCTGGTTCGCGTACCTCGACGAGCACGGCCGGACGCGGAACGCCACGAGCGCCGCCGCGATGGACGTGCAGGGTCGGCCGCTCGTCGCCGCCTGCCTGGTCGGCGCCGTCGTCTCGGCCGCCGGCGGACCGCACGCCGTGCACTCGCCGCGGGTCCAGCACTCGCTCGACCTCGTCTGGCACGCGCTCGCCGTGGACGAGGGTGCGCCGGTGCTGTGGTGCCCGGCGCCCGACGTCCGGATGGGCCGCGTGCGTGACCTGACGAGCTGGAACGACGCCCCCGCGCGTACCTCGGCCGAGGTGGCCGGGCTGCTGCTCACCGCGGAGCGCGTGGCCGTGCAGGAATCGGCACGCCTGCAGGACGTCGTGGTGGCACGATCGAGGGCATGAGCAGCACCGACGCCGTCCCCGAGGTCCACCCCGCGACGACCGCCGGGCTCGCGTCCAGCGGGAACGCGGTCCTGTCGGACGAGGGCGCGTCGTCGGACACCGATCCCCTGGCCTCGGCCGCCGGGGTGAAGCGGACGCTGCACCGGTACCTGCAGAAGCACCGCGCCGCGCTCCTCGGCAAGCTCGACGGCCTGGCCGAACGACAGGCCCGCTGGCCGGTGACCCCGACCGGCACGAACGTGCTCGGACTCGTGAAGCACGTCGCGGGGGTGCAGGCCGGCTACTTCGGCGAGGTGTTCGGCCGACCGCTGCCGGACGCGCCCGCCTGGCTCGACTCGGAGGACGGCGACGACATGTACGCGTCGCTCGACGAGACCCTGGACGACGTCGTGGCCTTCCACCACCGCAGCGCTGCGCACGCCGACGCGACCATCGAGGCGCTCGACCTGGACGCCCGCGGCACCGTCCCGTGGTGGCCGGAGGAGCACCGCGAGGTCACGCTCCACCGGATCCTGGTGCACATGGCGTACGAGACCGCCCGGCACGCAGGGCACGCCGACATCGTCCGCGAGATGCTCGACGGACTGGCGGGCGACGGGGACGGCAACCTGGCCGACAAGAGCCCGGAAGAGTGGGTCCTCTGGCGCGAGCAGCTCGTCGACATCGCCGAGCGCTCCGGACTGCGGGGCCTGGCCACGTAGCCGACGCCGCCTCACGATCGTTACCGTTCTCTCAGGCTCGCCGGCCGAACCGCCTCGTGACCGGGGATTTCCCGCAGGTCCTCCGCACAGGAAACGATCCGTTCGCCGGCTCCCCGTCGTGCGGTCGCTCCGAGCCCTGCGTAGCTTTGGCGCAGCTTGTGCCCCGACCCGTGGGCAGTTCGGCCGACCGGAAGGGGAGCGCCCACCCGTGTTCCAGTACGTCGTGGAGCGATGGAGCCAGATCTGGTTCTCGTCGTGGCAGCACTTCTCGCTGGTGGTCCAGTGCACGGTGCTCGCCACGGTCATCGCCGTGGTGCTCGCCACACTCGTCTACCGCAGCCCCCGGCTGACCTCCGTCGCGAACGGGGTGTCCGCCATCGGCCTCACCCTGCCGTCCTTCGCGGTCATCGGCCTGCTCATCGTCCCGCTCGGCTTCGGCGTCCTTCCCTCGGTGGTCACCGTCGTCTTCTTCGCCGCCCTGCCGATCCTGCGCAACGCGGTCGTCGGCCTCGCCGAGATCCCGCCCAGCGTCGTCGAGTCGGCGCGGGGCATCGGCATGAGCCGTTTCCGGACCCTCGTGCAGGTCGAACTGCCGATGGCCTGGCCGATCATCCTGAGCGGTGTCCGCGTGTCCGCACAGATGGTGATGGGCATCGCGGCCATCGCCGCGTACGCCCTCGGTCCCGGGCTCGGCGGCTTCATCTTCTCCGGACTCTCGCGCCTCGGCGGCGCGAACGCCCTGTACTCCGTGGTCGTCGGGGTGATCGGCGTCGTCCTGCTCGCCCTCGTCCTCGACCTGCTCCTCATCGGCCTCGGCCGCCTGACCATCTCGAGAGGTATCCGTGTCCAGCACTGACTCCGCCACCACCACCGCGCCCGACGGGGACGTCACCGGCCGCAGCATCCTGCTCGACGAGGTCACCAAGCGGTACCCCGGACAGTCGAAGCCCGCCGTCGACGGCATCACGCTCGAGATCCCCGCCGGCAAGATCGTCATGCTCGTCGGCCCGTCCGGCTGCGGCAAGACGACCACGCTCAAGATGATCAACCGGCTGATCGAGCCCACCGAAGGCCGCATCGTCGTCGGGGACGACGACGTGACCGGCATCGACGCCGACGAGCTCCGCCGCCGGATGGGCTACGTCATCCAGGCCGGCGGGCTCTTCCCGCACATGACCGTCGCCGCGAACATCGCGATCGTGCCGAAGATGCTCGGCTGGTCGAAGGAGAAGATCGCGGCGCGCGTCGACGAGCTGCTCGACCTCGTCTCGCTCGACCCCGACACCTACCGCGACCGCTACCCCCGCGAACTCTCCGGCGGCCAGCAGCAGCGTGTCGGTGTCGCCCGGGCGCTCGCCGCGGACCCGCCCGTCCTGCTGATGGACGAGCCGTTCGGCGCGGTGGACCCGATCACCCGGCAGCGTCTGCAGGACGAGCTCCTGCGCATCCAGGAAGAGCTGCACAAGACGATCGTCATCGTGAGCCACGACTTCGACGAGGCGGTGAAGCTCGGCGACTGGATCGTCATCTTCACCGAGGGTGCGCACATCGTGCAGTACGACACCCCGGAGCGGATCCTGGCCGAGCCGGCGAACGAGTTCGTCGAGAACTTCATCGGCTCGGGGGCCGGGCTGAAGCAGCTCACCCTGAACCGGGTCCGCGACGTCGAGGTCGTCTCCGCGGTGACCTGCTCCCCCGGCGAAGAGGCGAAGGCCGTCCTGCAGCGCATGCAGGAGGCCGGGGGTCACGGGCACGCCGTCGTGGTCGACCGTCGGCAGCGGCCGATCGGCTGGCCGTCGCGCCGGCAGCTCGAGCGCCTGGACCGGATCCCGGACGGCGTCGACCCGGAACTGCCGATCGTGGGCGAGGCCTCGACGCTCAACGACGCGCTCGACACCATGCTCGTCTCCAGCGCGGGCGCCGCACTCGTCACCGGTCGGGGCGAGGCGTTCCGCGGTGTCATCACGGTCGAGGTCGTCATGGAGGCCATCACCCGGTCGCGTGCGGCAGCCGCTGACGACCGCGCTTACACGCCGGTCGGCACGAACACCAACCAGATCGAGACGCTGCCGTCCTCGCCGGCGGCGCCCGTGATCGCGCCCTCCGGGGAAGACCTGTGAGTGCTGTCGCCGCCGGACCCGCCACCGGCGCCAGCACGTCCTGGAAGGGCCTGCTCTTCCAGCCGATCGCGATCCTCGTCGTGCTCGCCGGGTTCGCGATCTGGCTCGCCACGGCGGACCTGACCCCGACCGAGCGCACGACGCTCAACCCGTCGGACATCCTGGCGCTCACCGGGCAACACCTGGTGCTCACGCTGCAGTCGACGGTGCTGGTGCTCGTCATCGGCATCCCGCTCGGCATCGTCCTCACGCGCGGACCGCTGCGCCGGGCGAGCCCGTACGTGCTCGCCGTCGCGAACTTCGGGCAGGCGGCCCCCGCGGTCGGCCTGATCGTGCTGCTCGCCGCGTGGCTCGGCCTGAACAGCTGGTCCGCCGTGGTCGCGCTCGTGCTCTACGCGATCCTGCCGGTGCTCCGGAACACCATGATCGGTGTGCAGAGCGTCGACTCGCGGCTCGTGGAGGCCGGCCGTGGCATGGGCATGAGCGCGTTCAGCGTCCTGATGCGCGTCGAGCTGCCCCTCGCGGTGCCGGTCATGCTGTCCGGCATCCGGACGGCGCTCGTGCTGCTCGTCGGCACCGCGAGCCTGGCCACGTTCGTCGGTGCCGGTGGTCTCGGTCTCCTCATCACCACGGGCGTGACGCTCTTCCTGCCGAAGGTGCTCGTCGCCGGGGCGCTGCTCGTGGCGCTCCTCGCCCTCTCCATCGACTGGCTCGGCCGCGTGGTCGAGACCGTCGCACGTCCGAAGGGACTCCGATGAACCGCCGTACCCGCCGCCTCCGCCGCGGGGCCGCCGTCGTGCTCGCCGGCACCACCGCGCTCGTCCTGGCCGGCTGCGGTCTGCAGCCCGCCACGTCCTTCGTCCCCGAGGCCGGTCCCGGCACCATCGAGCGCATCGACGACCTGCCGGACGGCGCCCACATCACCGTGACGTCGAAGAACTTCACCGAGCAGCTCGTGCTCGGCAAGATCGCCGTGCTCGCCGCGAAGGCCGCCGGGTTCGACGTCACCGACGAGACCAACGTGCCGGGCAGCGTCGCGGTCCGTGAGCTGATGACCTCGCACGGTGCGGACCTGACCTACGAGTACACCGGCACCGCCTGGCTGACCTTCATGGGCCACGCCGAGGGGATCCCGGACAAGACCGAGCAGTGGGAAGCGGTCAAGCAGGAGGACGCCGGCAACGGGCTCACGTGGCTCGACCCGGCGCCGATGAACAACACCTACGCCTTCGCGGTCCGCGACGAGGCGGTCGAGGAGCTCGGGGACGTCAAGACGCTCTCCGACATCGCGAAGCTGCCCGTCGACCAGCGCACCTTCTGCGTGGAGTCGGAGTTCAACTCGCGTGCCGACGGGTTCAAGCCGATGCTGAAGAAGTACGGCTTGGAGCTCGGCGGTTCGGGCGACAACGGGATCCCGAGCGACAACGTCAGCATCCTCGACACCGGCACGGTCTACACGGCCACCGACCGCGGCAAGTGCAACTTCGGCGAGGTCTTCACCACCGACGGCCGCATCAAGTCCCTCGGCCTGACCGTGCTCGAGGACGACAAGGGCTTCTTCCCGGCGTACAACGTCGCCCCGGTCCTCGACTCGGCCACGCTCAAGGAGTACCCGCAGCTCGCCGACGTCTACGACCAGATCTCGCCGAAGCTCACCGACGCCGTGCTGCAGGAGCTGAACCGTCAGGTCGACGTCGAGGGGCGCGAGCCGGCCGACGTCGCCTTCGACTGGATGGTCAAGGAGGGCTTCATCACGAAGCCGTGATGCGGGCCGCGGTCGACTTTCGGTCGCTTGGTGAGCAGAAATGGTCGGGTCGCCGGACGGGTCCCGACCATTTCTGCTCACCATGTGTCGGACGGGAGGCCCGGTGCCAGCTGGTGGGGCCCACCTCCCGTCCGTCTGTGGTTGCGTCTCAAGCCGCAGCGATGCGCGCAGCCGTGTCGCGGATCGACGCGACGACGCGGGCGCGGACCTCTTCCGGGTCGGAGCCCTCGTGCCGGGCGGCGCTGCGCAGTCCCGTCATGCACATGCCGAGCAGCATCTCGGCCGCCTGCGGGGTCGCGGCGTCCGGCCCCCAGGCGGGATCGCGTTCGAGGATCGTGCGCACCGCGCCGGTCATCGCCTCGGCGACCGTGGTCATCCGCGCGACCTGGCGGCGCATCAGCTGCGGGAACCGCACGATGACCTCCTTGCGCTCGAGTCGCTCGTGCTCGTCGCCGAACGACGAGCCGAACACCAGGAACGCCAGGTCGACCACGGCCTGCGCCGCCGGCTCCCCCGCGACGGCGGCCAGGTGCGCGTCGAGGGTGGCGGGGTCGAGGTCGAGCTCGGTGTGCCCGAGGACCGCGTCCTCCTTGCTCTCGAAGTAGTTGAAGAACGTGCGCGGTGACACCTCGGCGCGGGCGGCGATCTGCTCGATCGTGGTGCGGTCGATGTCCTGCTCGAGGGCCAGCGACCGAGCCGCCTCCGCGATGCGGTTGCGGGTCTCGATGCGCTTGCGGTCGCGCAGACCCATCTCGGTGGCGGGCGCGGTGTCGGGCATGGCCCGACTGTAACCGGAACGTCACATGATCTACAGCAAACGCAAACTTGCAGTCGTGCACCGGACACTACGGTGGGGCAATGACCACTCCCGTGCTCGAGGCCCGAGACCTCGCCAGGACCTACGGCCGAGGCCCGACGCGGTTCGACGCGCTCAAGGGGGTGTCGCTCCAGGTGCACCAGGGCGAGAGCCTTGCGATCGTCGGCAAGTCCGGCTCGGGCAAGTCGACGCTCATGCACCTGCTCGCACTGCTCGACAAGCCGTCGACCGGGCAGGTCCTGCTCGACGGCACCGATGCGGCGACACTCGGTGCGCGGCAGGTGAACCGCACGCGCAACAGCACCTTCGGGTTCGTGTTCCAGCAGTTCTTCCTGACCCCCAAGACCTCGGTGCTCGACAACGTCGTGCTCCCCCTCAAGATCGCCGGCGTCTCCGGTGCCGAGCGGAAGCGCCGCGGCATGGCGGCGCTCGAGTCCCTCGGCCTCGCCGACAAGGCGAAGAACGACGCCAACGACCTGTCCGGCGGGCAGAAGCAGCGCGTGGTCATCGCACGCGCACTGGTCGGCGAGCCGAGCGTCATCTTCGCCGACGAGCCGACCGGCAACCTCGACACGAACACCGGGCAGGTGGTCGAGGACATGCTCTTCGGCCTGCAGCGCGAACGCGGGATCACGCTCGTCGTGGTGACCCACGACGAAGAACTCGCCGCCCGCTGCGACCGCAGCGTCAACGTCCGCGACGGACTCATCGTCGGTGGATCGGACGGCGTGCCCACGGCCGGCGCCGCCGTCGACCAGCAGGCCACGCACGGAAGGCACTCCGCATGAACTTCCTCGACCTGCTCCGCACCGCGGTCGCGAACACCTTCCGGTCGAAGCTGCGCACGACCCTGACGGTCATCGCGATCTTCATCGGCGCCTTCACGATCACGCTCACCTCGGCGATCGGCACGGGTGTCAGCAACTACATCGACACCCAGGTCTCCTCGATCGGCGACACCGGTTCCCTGACCATCACGAAGGCCGTCGACACCGCGTCGACCGACAGCGGCCCGGCGGAGTACGACCCCGACGAGTCCGGCCAGAGCGTCGACCGTGGTCCGGCGTCGTTCTCGTACCTGTCGCAGTCCGACGTCGACGACATCCGCGCGATCGACGGCATCAAGAGCATCCGTCCGGCGGTCGCCCTCGCACCGAAGTACGCCGAGCACGGAGACGACGGCAAGTACGTCGTCTCGCTCACGGCCAACGCCGGCGAGCTCGACGCCGACCTGGCGAGCGGGAAGCAGCTCGACGACGACACCGACGCGAACCAGGTGATCCTGCCGACGAACTACCTGGAGAACCTCGGACTCGGCAGCGCGAAGGCCGCCGTCGGCAAGGAGCTCACCTTCGCCGTGGACGACTACCAGGGCAAGGAGCACACCCTCACCGCCACGGTGGTCGGTGTGCAGAACGAGTCGCTGTTCGGAGGCGGTGCCGGGGCGAACGCCGCGCTCACCGATGCGATGCAGGCAGCACAAGAAGTCGGCAAGCCGGACTCGATCGCGACCTCGTACGCCAGCGCCACCGCGACGCTCGACTCCGGGGCCTCCGCGACCACGGTCAAGAAGGCACTGTCGGACGACGGGTTCCTCGGGCAGACCATCCAGGACCAGCTCGGTCAGTTCCAGACCGTCATCAGCGGCATCGTCGGGGTCCTGAACGCCTTCGCCGTCATCGCCCTGGTGGCGGCGGGCTTCGGCATCATCAACACGCTGCTGATGAGCGTGCAGGAGCGCACCCGCGAGATCGGCCTGATGAAGGCGATGGGCATGGGCGGCGGCAAGGTCTACACGCTGTTCTCGCTCGAGGCGGTCTTCATCGGCTTCCTCGGCAGCGCGATCGGTGCCGGTGTCGCGATCCTGCTCGGCACCGGGATCTCGAACGTCCTGGCCGACACGCTCCTCAAGGACCTGCCGGGGCTGCAGATCATGCAGTTCGCGCCGAGTTCGGTGGCGACGATCATCCTCGTCGTGATGTTCATCGCGTTCCTCGCCGGCACCCTCCCCGCACGCCGCGCCGCGCGGCAGAACCCGATCGAGGCGCTCCGGTACGAGTAGCGCCCGGCGTGCATAGTCTCTGACGGGTGGCGGCATTCGGGCGGGACCTCGGCGACGGGTACACGCTGACGCTGCGCGACCTGACGACGGTCGACCAGGTGCTCGAACTCGTGCGCGCGAACCTGGGCCGACTGCGTGCGGCGGAGCCGTGGGCGTGGGACCCGCAGGACCGCGAGACCATCGGGCTGCACACCGAACGGCTGCTCGGCCAGTTCGCGATGGACCGTGCGCTCCCGTGCGTCATCCGGTCCGACGACCGGATCGTCGGGGTGGCGTCGCTGACCTTCGACCCGTACCTGGGCCAGGCGTCCCTCGGCTACTGGGTGGACGCCGGACACGAGGGCCGCGGTGTCGCGGGGCGGGCCGCTGGGGTCCTTGTCGAGGTCGCGCGGGCACGCGGCACCGCACGGCTCGAGATCCGGACCGGCGTCGACAACGTCCGCAGCCGCGCGCTCGCCGAGCGGCTCGGGTTCGCCCACGAGGGGACCCTGCGGGGCGCGCTGCCGCTCGGGCCCGTCCGCGCCGACGTCGCCGTCTACGGCCTGCTGCTCTAGGCGAGGATCCCCGCCTCCCCCGTGCGCGTGCGTCAGGAGCCCTGCGTCGCGCCCTGCCAGACCGCGAACGCGCCGCCGACGACCGCCAGCACGAGCAGCAGGATCCAGACGGCCAGCGCGACGAGGTTCAGGAAGATCCCCCACCCCGCGCGACCACGGGCGAGCGGTTCCCGGCTCCGCGAAGCGACCCCCAGGCACAGCCCGACGATCGGGGCGACGAACGTCCATCCGGCGAGCAGCGAGCAGATCCCGAGGACCAGGCTCGCCGTCCCGAGACCGGTGCGGGGGGATTCCGAGTACGTGACCATGAACCCGACGCTACGGAACCGCTCGGGGTGCGTCGTCCCTCCAGGGCCTGATCCGGGTCCGCCTGCGGACGGATGGTCACCCGCCGCCGGTATCGTCGGAGCATGGCCTTGTTCGGACGACGCAACCACGACGTGCGCGATCGACCCATCAGCCAGGTCGAACTGAAGCGTGCCGTCGACGAGGGCTTCCTCATCGCGAAGGCCGCGGTCACGATCGCGGTCGGCAACCGGATCATCACGAACGCCCTGCGTGACCAGGGCTACTTCGACCACGCGCTGATCGCCGAGGCTGCGCGCGAGGAACTCCACCGCATGGCCGAGGAACAGCGCGGCGACGCCGCCCGCATGCGGGAGATCCGGTCGACGTCGAGCAAGTCGAAGGGTCGCTCACGCCACCAGCACGACTACCGGCGGGGCGACGACCTCAAGCTCCGCACGCGTGAGGCGACGTACGAGCAACTCGCGACGATGCTCGACAAGCGCCGCGACGACCAGCACTTCGTCGACGGCATCGTGCTCGCTGCCCGCGCCCGAGCCTGGGACGACATCGGCACCACGGTCGTCGGGCGTCTCGGCTGGGCCCAGCGTCCGGCCGACGACTACGAGATCGGCCGTGACGACCGCCTGCAGCAGATGCTCGACGAGGACTTCGCGACGTTGCTGGCCGAGCACCCCGTGGGCTCGACCCCGGTCGACGCCGACGAGCCCGACGACGCCGACGGCGACGAGGACGGCTCCGACCCGGCTGACCCCGACGTCGCTCGCCCCTGACCGGGACCACGCGCAGACACGAGTCCCTAGGCTCGGACCATGGTTGATGCGGTGGTCGTCGGGGCCGGACCGAACGGACTCGCGGCGGCGGTGACGCTCGCCCGTGCGGGCCTGTCCGTCGAGGTGGTCGAACGGAACGACACGATCGGCGGTGGTGCCCGCACCGCGGAGCTCACGCTGCCGGGGTTCCTGCACGACGTCTGCTCGGCCGTGCACCCGATGGCGCTGCAGTCAGAGTTCTTCCGGCTGTTCCGGATGGAGGAGCGCATCGAGCTCCGCCTGCCCGAGGTGCAGTACGGGCACCCGCTCGACGGCGGTCGCGCGGGCATCGCGTACCAGGACCTCGAGCGGACGGCCGCCGAGCTCGGTGTGGACGGCCCCGCCTTCCGGAACCTGATGGGCCCGCTCGCCCGATCGGCCGACCAGGTCGCCGACTTCGCGACCGACGCCCTGCTGCACGTGCCACGGCACCCGCTCACGGTGCTGCGGTTCGGCCTGCGCGCCCTCGAGCAGGGCAGCAGCGCCTGGAACGCCCGCTTCCGGCAGGACGCCGCGCCGGCGATGGTGTCCGGCGTCGCCGCACACTCCATCCAGCACATGCCCTCGCTGTCGACGGCCGCCGCGGCGCTGTCGCTCGGCGCCTACGCACACGCCCGCGGCTGGCCCGTGCCGATCGGCGGCAGCCAGTCGATCGTCGACGCGCTCGCCGACGACCTCGTCGCGCACGGCGGTCGCATCGTCACCGGGCACGAGGTCCGGTCCCTCGGTGACCTCACTCCGGCGAAGGCGGTGCTGTTCGACACGAGCGTGCCCGGCATGCTGCGGATCGCCGGTTCGCAGATCCCGACGCCGAAGCGCGGTGCGCTCCGGCGGTTCCGGTTCGGCAACGCGGCCGCGAAGGTCGACTTCGCACTGTCCGACCCGGTGCCGTGGACGAACGAGGCGCTGCGCAGGGCCGGCACCGTGCACATCGGTGGGACGCGAGCCGAGATCGCCGCGGCGGAGGGCTCGGTCGCGCACGGCCGGCACGCCGAACGCCCGTACGTGCTCGGTTCGGAGCCGACCGTCGTCGATCCGACCCGTGCGCCGGGGGGCAAGCACGTGTTCTGGGCCTACGCGCACGTGCCGGCGGGGTCCGACGTCGACCAGACCGAGGCGATCACGCGGCAGGTCGAGCGGTTCGCACCGGGGTTCCGCGACACGATCCTGCAGTCGTCGAGCCGCACGGCGGCGCACATGTCGGACCACAACCCGAACTACGTCGGCGGCGACATCGCCGCCGGTGCTGCGAGCTTCTGGCAGCTCGTGGAGCGCCCGGTGCTGTCCAGCGACCCGTGGCGGATGGGCGGCGGCATGTACCTGTGCTCGGAGTCGTCCGCGCCCGGCCCCGGTGTGCACGGCATGGCTGGATGGCGTGCCGCGAAGAGCGCGCTCCGGCACACCTTCGGGCTGCCCGACGACGTCGACCTCACCCCGGAAGGCTGAACACCATGGCCAAGAACGTCCGCATCCTGCACTGCTCGCCCGAGGACGTCTTCGACGTGCTCGCCGACGGCTGGCTCTACACGACCTGGGTGGTCGGCGCCTCACGCATGCGCGCGCAGGAGCCCGGGTGGCCGCAGGTCGGCACGCACCTGCACCACTCGTTCGGCGCGTGGCCGGTCGTCATCGACGACGTCACGACCTCGTTGGTGTGGGACCCGCCGCACCGCATGGTGATCCAGCCGAAGGGGTGGCCGATCGGCGAGGCACGCGTGGAACTGACCGTGGAGCCGCACCGCAAGGGCTGCAAGGTGACGATCGTCGAGAACGCGGTCGCCGGTCCGGGCTCGTACGTCCCCGACTTCCTCATGCAGCCGCTCATCTGGGTCCGCAACCACGAGACGTTGCGCCGGCTCGGGTGGGTGGCCGTCGGACGCGCGGCGAACGCCTGAGACGTCCCCACGGACGGACGGGAGGCACGGTGCCAGCTGGCACCGTCCCTCCCGTCACGGCCGTCGTGCCGCTGGCGCGTCACGCCGGAACCGGCGTGTGGGGCCCACCTCCCGTCCGTCCTCGTGGTCGCGTCGACTACTCGGCGCGCGAGAACTCGCTGGCGCGCGCCACCAGGTCGTCGGTCAGGGCGACGCCCGTGTAGCGCTCGAACTGGCGTGCTGCCTGCAGCGCGATGACCTCGGCTCCGGTGATGACGTGCTTGCCGGCCTGGCGGCCGGCGCGGACCAGCGGGGTCTCCGACGGGAACGCGACCACGTCGAAGACCGTGTGGGCCGCCTCGATCCGGTCCTGGGCGAAGGCGAGCGCGTCCTGCTGGTCGCCGCGCATGCCGAGCGGCGTGACGTTGACGACCAGGTCGGTCTCCCCCGCCTCGCGCTCCTCGGCGACCCACTCGTAGCCGTACTGCGACGCGAGTGCCGGGCCGGTCTGCTCGTTGCGGGCGACGACCGTCAGGTGGTCGAAGCCGGCGCCACGGAACGCCGCGGTGACGGCCTTCGCCATGCCGCCGGAACCGCGGAGCAGCACGCGTGACGCGGTGTCGACGTCGTGCGAGGCGAGCAGTGCGGCGATCGCCTCGTAGTCGGTGTTCGACGCGGTGAGCACGCCGTCGTCGTTCACGACCGTGTTCACCGACTGGATGGCGGCGGCGGACTCCTCGATGTGGTCGACGAGCGGGATGATCGCCTCCTTGAAGGGCATCGACACCGAGCAGCCACGGATGCCGAGGGCACGGATGCCGGCCACGGCGCCGGGCAGGTCGGTCGTGGTGAACGCCTTGTACAGGAAGTTGAGCCCGAGCTCGTCGTACAGGAAGTTGTGGAACCGGGTGCCGATGTTGCTCGGCCGGGCCGCGAGCGACATGCAGACCTGCATGTCCTTGTTGAGGATGGGCATGTCGCCCAGTCTCCCACCGTCGCGCCGATGGAGCGGTCCACGGGGACCGTTCGTCGAGCTCGGGGTACCGTCGGACGCGATGACTGTGATCCCGGAGACCATGCGCGCTGTCCGCTTCGACGAGTGGGGAGACCGGTCCGTGCTGTACGTCGCCGAGGTCCCCGCCCCCGAGGCCTCCGCCGGCCGGGTGCTCGTGCGCGTCCGCGCCGCCGGCATCAACCCCGGCGAGTCGGCGATCCGCCAGGGGCTGTTCGACGGCGGGTCCGCAGACGCGCTGCCGTCCGGACAGGGCACCGACTTCGCCGGGATCGTCGTGGCGGTCGGCGAGGGCGTCGACGGCGTCGACGAGGGTGAAGAGGTCCTCGGGTGGTCGTGGGACCGCGCGAGCCAGGCGGAGTACGTGTCGGTGCCGGCCGAACAGGTCGTGCAGAAGCCGCGACTGCTCGACTGGACCGTCGCCGGCGGGCTCGACATCGTCGCGACGACCGCGGCCGCCGCCGTCCGTGCCGTCGATCCCCGACCCGGCGAGACCGTCGTCGTGTCCGGGGCTGCCGGTGGTGTCGGCGGGTTCGTCACCCAACTGCTGACGAACGAGGGCATCGACGTCATCGCGATCGCGTCCGAGGTGAACCACGAGTGGCTCCGGTCGAAGCGAGCACGACCCGTCGCGTACGGCGAGGGGCTGCAGGAGCGGATCACCGAACTCGCGACCAACGGCATCGACGCCGTCATCGACACCTACGGACCCGAGTACGTGCACCTGGGGATCGCCCTGGGCGTGCCGGTCGACCGCATCGAGACGATCATCGCGTTCGAGGCCGCCGCCGAGGTCGGTGCGAAGGCATCCGGCAGTGCGGACACGGCCGACCCGGAGATCCTCGGGGCCCTCGCGATGCAGGTGGCGAACGGCGAGGTCGAGGTGCCGATCGCGGCGACGTACCCGCTCGACCGGGTGCAGGACGCCTACGAGCAGCTCGAGCAGCGGCACACGCGCGGGAAGATCGTGCTGATCCCCTGACGGGTGCCGGGGGTCGTTCGGCGGCTCGGGGTACGGCCGGGGGTTTCCCCCACTGCGCTCCGGGTGTGGCCCGGATGCTCGGGCGCCCCGAGACTGCGTAACGTCGTCCCCATGAGCACACTCTCCCGTCCCCGCAACGGCCGTATCCTCGCCGGTGTCTGCGCCGGCCTCGCCGACCGCTTCGGCCTGTCCCGGACCCTCGTCCGCATCGGCTGGGTGATCCTGAGCCTCTTCCCCGGCCCCTTGTGGATCGCCTACGTCGTCCTGTGGTTCGTGGTGCCGGCCGAGGGCAACGCCCGCCGCTGAGACTCGGCGCGGCCAGTCCGAGACCCGGTCCGTCCGGACGGGTTAGTGTGACGGCGTGCCGGTCTCCGTCTTCGATCTGTTCAGCGTGGGTGTCGGTCCCTCGAGCTCGCACACCGTCGGGCCGATGCGGGCCGGTGCCGAGTTCGCCACCCTGGTGGCCGGGCTCCCGGTCGCGTCCGTCGCCGTCGACCTGTACGGCTCGCTCGCGTCGACCGGGCAGGGCCACGGCACCCTCGGCGCCGTGGTCGCCGGCCTGATGGGGTCCCACCCCGAGACCGTCGACCCGGACGCGATGTCAGCGGCGCTCGATGCCCTCGAAAGGGACGGCGTGCTCCGACTCGACGGCGGAGCGACCGTACCGTTCCGGCTCGCCGACATCGTGCTGCACCCCCTGACCATGCTGCCCCGGCACCCGAACGCCATGCGGCTGCGCGCCCGTGACGCATCCGGTGCCGACCTGGCCGACGAGACCTACTACTCGATCGGCGGCGGCTTCATCGCGCGCGACAGCGAGGGCGAGGGCGACGGGGCCGTCGTCGCGGGCGCGGCGATCCCCGTCGACGACCGTGTCCCGTTCCCGTTCTCGAGCGGCGCCGAGCTGCTGGCCGCCTGTGCCGCGTCCGGTCTGCCGATCAGCGGGGTGGCGCTCGCCAACGAGTCGGTCACCCGGACCGACGCCGACGTCCGCACCGGACTGCTCGGCATCCACGCCGTCATGGACTCGTGCGTCGAGCGCTCCGTCCGACGGGACGGCTGCCTGCCCGGCGGCCTCGACGTCCGCCGCCGCGCCAGCACCTGGCACGAGCAGCTCACCCGCGAGGACCCCGACCACGACCCGCTGTTCGCCATGGAGTGGGTGAACCTCGTCGCCATGGCGGTGAACGAGGAGAACGCCACCGGTGGCCGGGTCGTCACCGCACCCACCAACGGCGCCGCCGGCATCATCCCCGCGGTCCTGTACTACGCGCTGACGTACGTCCCCGCGATCACCGCCGCCGACCGGGACGACGCCGTGGTGCGGTTCCTGCTCACCGCGGGCGCCATCGGCTCGATCTACAAGGAGCGTGCGTCGATCTCCGGCGCCGAGGTCGGGTGCCAGGGTGAGGTCGGATCCGCTGCCTCGATGGCGGCCGCCGGGCTCGCCGAGGTCCTCGGGGGCACACCGGAACAGGTCGAGAACGCTGCCGAGATCGCCATGGAGCACAACCTCGGCCTGACGTGCGACCCCATCGGCGGCCTGGTGCAGATCCCGTGCATCGAGCGGAACGCGATCGCGGCGAACAAGGCGATCAACGCCGCACGGATGGCCCTGCGCGGGGACGGCGTGCACCACGTGTCACTCGACCAGGTCGTCGAGACGATGCGGCAGACCGGGGCGGACATGTCGTCGAAGTACAAGGAGACCGCCATGGGCGGGCTCGCGGTGAACGTCCCGCTCTGCTGAGGACTGCGGCTGCTCGTGCCGCCACCGCTCAGCCGTGCAGGAGCGTCAGCAGTCGTGCGGTCTCGGTGGAGATCGCCTCGCGCCCCGCCGACACGTACTTCCGCGGGTCGACCAGATCGGGGCGCTCGTCGAGCACGGTGCGCAGGGCACGGGTGAACAGGCCGTTCAGGTGCGTCGAGATGTTGATCTTCGTCATGCCGGCGCGCACCGCCCCGCGCAGTTCGTCGTCGGACAGCCCCGATGAGCCGTGCAGGACCAACGGGACCGGCACCGCGGCATGCAGGCGTTCCACCAGGTCGCGGTCGACCGAGGCCTCGCGGGTCTGCATCGCGTGCGACGTCCCGACGGCGACGGCCAGGGCGTCCACCCCGGTGTCGGCCACGAACGCGGCGGCGTCCACGGGGTCGGTGCGGACGCCGGGAGCGTGCACACCGTCCTTGCCGCCCACCTCGCCGAGCTCGGCCTCGATGGCGACGCCGGCGGCGTGACACCGCACCGCGAGGTCGTGGGTGGCGGCGACGTTCGCCGCGAAGTCCAGGTGGGAGCCGTCGTACATGACGGAGTCCACGCCGAGGTCGATCCCGGCGGCGACGAGGTCCGGGTCCTCGATGTGGTCGAGGTGGACCAGGACGTCGACGTCGGCGGCCCGGGCGATCGCCTGGGTCGCGGTCGTGATCGGCGCGAGCCCACCGTGGTACCGGACGCAGTTCTCGCTGATCTGCAGGATGACGGGAAGCCCGGCCCGCTCGGCCCCGGTGACGATGGCCTCGGCGTGCTCGAGCAGGACGACGTTGAACGCGCCGACCCCACGGTGTGCCGTGCGGGCGGTGTCGAGCAGGCCGGTCAGGGCCAGGTCGGTGATCATGCTGGGGTCCTCGTTCGGTCGGGGTGGGTCAGGAAGCGGTGGACGTCGGCGGGGTCGACCTCGCCGGCCACCGGGCGCAGGACGGCGGCGGCCCCGTGGGCGGCGGCGGACCGGAGGGCCCGGAGCAGGGTGTCGTCGGCGAACGGTGCACCGGGGCCCTGCCGGGTACCCGCGCCGACCAGAGCGTCGACCAGACCGGCGGTCGCCGCGTCGCCCGCGCCCGTCGGGTTGCCGGACACACCGGGTACCGCCGGGACCTCGAGCACGTGGTCCGCGGTGTGGGCGGCGATGCCGTGCGCCCCGCGGGAGACCACCACGACACCGGCACCGAGTTCCAGCAGCCGGAGCGCGCCGGCACGTTCGTCCGTGGCACCGGTGGCCTCGAGCAGTTCCTCGCGGTTCGGCTTGCAGACCGTGGCGCCGGCGCTCGCCGCCGCCAGCAGCGCGGCACCGGAGCAGTCCACGACGCTCATGACGCCGTGCCCGTGCGCCGTGGCGACCCAGCTCGCGACGACGTCGGGCGCGGTTCCGTTGGGCAGCGAACCAGACACGACGAGGGCGGTGGTGTCGGCGTCGGCGAGCAGTCCGCCGACCGCCGTGGCGACGGCGTCCCACTCGACGGCCGTGAGCACCGGGCCGGGCTCGCCGAACATCGTCGGGTGGGCGATGTCGTCGACCACGGTGACCGTCGTGCGGGTCGTACCGGACACCGCGACGTCGGTGTGGTCGAGGCCCAGGCGGTCGAGCGCGTCCGAGATCCAGCGGCCGGGCGTCTCCCCGAGGGGCAGGACCGCGTGCGTCGCGACACCGGTCGCCGCCAGGACCCGGCCGACGTTCAGGCCCTTGCCACCCGGGTGCCGTGCGACGTCGAGCACCCGCTGGGTCTCGCCGATGCGCTGTTCGGCGACCCGGTACGTGACGTCGACGGCGGGGTTCGGTGTGACGACGACGATCACGCGACCACCGCCGGTGTCAGGAGCGGCTGTACCGAACCGGTGTCGGGGTCGAGGACGAGGAGGTCGGCGGGTGCGCCGACCGTGAGCGGCGCCGGTCGACCGAGCAGCCGAGCCGAGCGGGTGGCGGAGGCGGCGACGACCTCGGGCACGGCGGTCCCGCTCGTCGACAGTCGGCGGACCGCGTCGGCGACGGTGATCGTGCTGCCCGCCAACGAGGACCCGTCGGCGAGCATCGCGACACCGCCGCGGACGGAGACCGCGGACCCGGCGATGGTGTGGTCGCCGTCGGGGCAGCCCGTCGCCGACATCGCGTCGGACACGAGGACCAGGCGGTCCGGTGCGCTCCGCTGGACGAGCCCGATCGTGGTCGGGTCGAGGTGGTGCCCGTCGACGATGCACTCGAGCAGGACCCGGTCGTCGGTCAGGGCGACCCCGACCGGCCCGGGCAAGCGATGGTGCAGCGGCGGCATGCCGTTGAACAGGTGCGTGACGAGCGTGGCGCCGGCGTCGATCGCACGGCGGGTCTGCTCGGCGGAGGCGTCGGTGTGTCCGATCGCCACGATGATCCCGGCGGCGACGAACCGCGCCACGGTCTCCAGGGCGCCGGGGAGCTCGGGGGCGAGGGTGACGATCCGCAGCGCGCCGTCGGCGGCCGCCAGGTACGCGTCGACCTCGAGGGGGTCCGGGGCGTGGAGCAGGTCCATCCGATGGGCTCCGCGGCGGGCCGGGGACAACCACGGCCCTTCGAGGTGCACGCCCGCCAGCGTTCCGTCCGAGGCGAGTGGGCGCAGGCGCGTGAGCGCTGCGACGGTGTCGTCGGGGCGTCCGGTGGCGATCGAGGCGACGAGGGTCGTGGTCCCCCGCGACCGGTGGTGCGCCGCCGCTGTCCGGGCGTCCTCCGTGGAACAGGTCGCGAAGTCGTGGCCGAGGGCGCCGTGGGCGTGCAGGTCGACGAAGCCCGGTACGACGGTGCCCTCGACGGTGACCGCAGTGCCTGCGCGCGGCGGTGTGCCGGTACCGACCGCGAGCACGGTGGCGTCGTCGCCGAGGAGGATCCAGCCGTGGTGCAGGTCGGGGGCAGCGGTCACGATGCGCGGCGCGCGGACGAGCGTGGTCACAGCAGGACCCCGCTCTCGAGCAGCCGCCGAGCGAGCATGCCCGCGCCGATGGCTCCGGCGGCGTCGCCGTGGGCGGCCGGCAGGACCTCCGGAGCGCGGACCCCGACGAGCCGTTCGGCCACCGCCGTGCGCAGCGGCCCGAACAGCAGCGGGCCGGACTCGGCGAGTCCCCCGCCGACGATGACGGTGTGGCACCCGGCGACCGCGGTCGTCCACGCGAGCGCGTCAGCGAGAACGGCGACGCAGTCGTCCCAGACGGCGGTCGCCACGGGGTCGCCGTCACGCACCCGGAGCATGGCTGCGTGCGCCGATGCGGAGCCGGAGCGGCGTGCGACTCCCCCGGCCGACGCGATCTCCTCGACCCGGAGCCCCGCGTGCGGTCCGGACGGGATCAGCACCTGGCCGATCTCCCCCGCCCATCCGCCCCCGGACACCACCTGCCCGTCGACGACCAGCGCGCTGGCCAGCCCGGTGCCGACGGGCACGAAGGCGACCGATCCGCGGGACAGCGCCGTGTCGCCGGTGTGGGTCTCGGCGAGGGCGCCGGCGCGGACGTCGTGGCCGAAGGCGATCGGGACGTCGATGCCGCGGCGGACGAGCTCGGCCTGCACGAGGCCACGGACCGGCACGTCCTGCCATCCGAGGTTCACCGCGAGGACGACGGTGCCGGCGGCCTCGTCGACGACACCCGGCGTGACGAGCCCGACGGCGTCGAGATGACCGTGGTCGAGCGCCCGGGCTGCCAGGTCGGCGACGGCGACGGCGAGTCGGTCCCCCGACGGGTCGTCGCGCGGCGTCGGGACCCGGGTCTCGTCCAGGACGAGTCCGTCGGTGTCGGTCAGCCGAGCCTTGGTGCCCGTGCCGCCGACGTCGACCCCGAGCACCGCGCCTGCGCCCGCCATCAGGTGAGGATGACCGACCGCGTCAGCGAACGGGGGTTGTCCGGGTCCAGCCCGCGACCCTCGGCCAGGGCGACGGCGAACCGGTGCACGACGACGAGCCCGGCGATCGGGTCGAGGTCGTGCTGCACGAAGCGCGCACCGGTGGCGGCGACCTCGTCGGAGAGCCCCTGCGGCGCGGCACCGAGCGACCAGACGAGCCGGCCGGGCTGCGCGATGGCGATCGGCCCGTGCCGGTAGTCCATCGCCGGGTAGGACTCGGCCCAGAACTGTGCGGCCTCCCGCGTCTTGAGCGCGGCCTCGAACGTCAGACCGACGGCGGCACCACGGCCCACGAAGGAGACCTGCTCGGCGTCGAGCAGGTCCTCGATCGGCACCGTCAGGGCGGTCTCGGCCTGGGTGGCGAGGGCGTCGACGTCGTCGCCGATCGACGCGCGCAGCAGGGCGAGCGCCGTGGTGGCGAACCGGGTCTGCACGACGGATCGCTCGTCGGCGAAGGGCAGTGCGACCACGTCGTCGGCGACGGCTGCGGCGGGGCTGTCCGCGACGGCCGTGATCAGGACGGTGCGCTGCGACGGCAGGGCCTGCAGCAGGTCGACGATCTCGGTCGTGGTGCCCGAGCGGCTGATGGTGAGCACGCGGTCGTACTCGCGCGATGCGGGGTACTCGGAGCCCGCGAAGGCGTCGGTGACCCCGAGGCCGGCCTGCTCACGGGCGACGGCGTAGCTCATCGCGATGAACCAGCTCGTGCCGCAGCCGATCACCGCGACGCGTTCACCGGGCTGGGGGAGCGCATCCGAGAAGGTGGGCAGGAGTGCTGCGGCGGCGCGCCAGGTCTCCGGCTGGGAGGCCAGTTCGGCGCTCACGAAGGTGTCGGTCATGGGAGCCTTCCGGTCCGGTTCGATCCGGGTGATCGATGATCAGGAAGCGTAGCGAGCGATCGTGCGCGATGGAAGACCAAAGCGTCAATTCCGATCACCGAGCGGTCGCGATGGCACCGTAGGATGGCCGTCATGACCCCCCAACAGCGGCTGAACGCCCTGCTCGAACTGGTGAGCGAACGCGGCAACGTGTCGATCGCCGAGATCGGGGAGCTGCTGGGGATCTCGGCGGCGACGGCCCGACGGGACCTCACGACGCTCGCCGACCAGCGGCTCGTGACGCGCACGCACGGGGGAGCAGCGGCGCTCGGGGCCGGCTACGAACTGCCCCTGCAGTACAAGATCGCGCGCCAGGCCGAGGCGAAGACCGCCATCGCCCGCGCCGCCGCACGACTGGTGCAGCCCGGCGAGACCGTCGGGCTCAACGGCGGCACCACCACGACCGAGGTCGCTCGTGAACTCGGCAAGAGCGAGCGGTTCATCCGGGCCGACGGCGAGTTCGGGATCACCATCGTGACGAACGCGCTCAACGTCGGCTACGAGCTGTCCGTCCGCGCCAACGTCAAGATCGTGGTCACGGGCGGGGTGGCGCGGCGGCAGTCGTACGAGCTCGTCGGACCGCTCGTCCGGGACACCCTCGACGAGTTCGCACTCGACCTCGTGGTCCTCGGGGTGGACGGCCTGACCGGGCAGTACGGCGCCACGACCATGCACGAGGGCGAGGCCGAGGTCAGCCGGCACTTCGCGTCGGTCGGGCGACGGGTCATCGTGGTCGCCGACTCGACCAAGATCGAGCGGTCGACCTTCGCCAGGATCTGCCCGCTGGACCGCATCGACGTCCTGGTCACCGATCAGCCCGTATCGCCGGCCTTCGCAGCCGATCTCGCCAGCGCCGGCGTGGAGCTCGTCGTCGCCGACTGAGCAGGCGGACGAGCGCCCGGATCCCGGGCGTGACGTTTCGATCGTGTAAAACCCTCCCGCCGTGGACCCATGAGCGATCCGTGAGCGCCTATTGTGCATTCATGATCGATTCGGCATCATGGGCGTCACAATCACGCAAGGGAGCGAGATGAGCATGGGCGTTGACAACGGGATCCTCCGCGTCGCGGTGATCGGCATGGGCCAGCGGTCCGCCATCGCACGGCACGTCGCCGAGGCGGTCGCCGCGGAACCGGCACTGCGGGCGCAGGTCGTCGCCGTGGCGGACGTCACCGCAGCGGGCCGCGAGCGCGGGCGGGCCGAGTACCCCGACGCGCTGGTGGTCGAGCACCACCGGGACCTCACCGGCCAGGTCGACGCCGCGATCGTGACCACCCCGGACCGGACGCACGCCGAGATCGCGATCGACCTGCTCCGCGCGGGCATCGCCGTCTACCTCGAGAAGCCCCTCGCCATCACGGTCGAGGATGCCGATGCGGTCCTCAACACCGCCGCCGAGACGGGCACCCCGCTCTACGTCGGCCACAACTTCCGTCACGCGGCCGTCGTCCGCCTGATGCGCGAGATCGTCGACCGCGGCGAGATCGGCGAGGTCAAGGCCGTCTGGTGCCGGCACTTCGTCGGCAACGGCGGGGACTACTACTTCAAGGACTGGCACGCCGACCGTGCGAACGTCAACTCCCTGCTCCTGCAGAAGGCCAGCCACGACCTGGACGTCATCCACGCGCTGGGCGGCGGCGACACCAGCCGCGTCGTCGGCATGGGCTCGCTGTCCGTCTACGGTGACGTCACCGACCGGAGGGACCGCAGCGGCGAGCTGATGGGGGACTGGTTCTCCCACGACAACTGGCCGCCGCTCGCCCAGACCGGGCTGAACCCCGTCGTCGACGTCGAGGACGTCTCGATGGTCATGATGACGCTCGACAACGGTGTGCAGGCCAGCTACGAGCAGTGCCACTTCACCCCGGACTACTGGCGGAACTACACGGTCATCGGCACCGAGGGCCGCCTCGAGAACATCGGCGACACCGGCGGTGGCGTCGTGAAGGTCTGGACGCACCGTCGTGGCTGGGACACCGCGGGGGACCGCGAGTACCCGATCGACGGCGTCGAGGACGGCCACGCCGACGCCGACCTGATCACCATGACCGAGTTCCTGCGGTCCGTCGCCCTCGGCGAACCGACGGAGCTGTCCCCGATCGCGGCCCGCGCCGCGGTCGCCGCCGGTGCCCTGGCGACCCGCTCGCTGCGCACCGGCTCCGTCCCGATCGACGTCCCGCCGCTGCCGGCCGAGACGATCGCGCACTTCAGCCGGCCCGCCACACCCTCCACACGACCCGCTCCGCACCCCACCCACCCCGCCCAGACCGTCGGTTCCTGACGGCCGTGCGAAAGGACCTCCCGATGACCGCACACATCCCCGCCCGAGGGACCGGCGTCCGCCGGATCCTCGTCGGCGCCGTCGCCGCGCTCGGCGCGGCCGCACTCCTCGCCGGGTGCTCCACGTCCTCCGGGGCGTCGAGCTCCGGCGGTGACTACACCGCTGCCGCGAAGGACACCAAGGCGAACCTGACGTACGCCGTCTGGGACGAGAACCAGGTCAAGGCGATCAAGGCCAACCTCAAGGGCTTCAACGAGGAGTACCCGGACATCAAGGTCAGCGTCGACGTCACGCCGTTCGCCAACTACTGGACGAAGCTGCAGACCCAGGGCTCGAGCAACACGCTGCCCGACCTGTTCTGGATGAACGGCCCGAACTTCCAGCTGTACGCGGCCAACGGCAAGCTCGCGCCGATCACCGGTGCGGTCAAGGCCGGTGACATCGACCCCGCGAAGTACTCGAGCGCGCTGAACGACCTGTACACGTACGACGACACCCAGTACGGCGTGCCGAAGGACTTCGACACCATCGGCGTCTGGGTGAACAAGGCCCTGTTCGAGAAGGCCGGCATGGACCTGCCGTCGAAGGACTGGACCTGGGACGACTTCCAGGAGACCGGCGCCGAGCTCAGCAAGAAGCTCGAGGCCGACGGCGCGTACGGCGCGGCCGGCGGCATGGACGGCCAGACGACCTACTACGACACGATCTTCCAGGCCGGGGGATCGGTCGTGAACGCCGACGGCACGAAGTCCGAGTACGCCTCGAAGGCCTCGGAAGCGGGCCTGCAGTTCTGGACGGACCTGATCGACTCGGGCGCTTCGCCGTCGATCAAGCAGCTCACCGACACCACCGCCGATCAGTGGTTCACGTCGGGCAAGCTCGCGATGTACCAGGGCGGCAGCTGGTTCCGCTCGGCCCTGACCGGCACCGCGATGGAGAAGGACGTCGTCGTGTACCCCCTGCCGAAGGGCAAGGAGCAGGCGACCGTCATCCACGGTGTCTCGAACGTCGTGTCCGAGGCGAGCAAGAACAAGGCCGCGGCGCAGGCGCTCCAGGCCTACCTCGCCGGCGAGACCGCCCAGCAGCAGCAGGGCGACATGGGCGCCGTCATCCCCGCCTACGAGGGCACGCAGTCCGCCTTCACGAAGACGATGCCGGACGCCGACCTCCAGGTGTTCCTCGACGCCGTCGACTACGCCAAGCCCTTGCCGGTGTCGAAGAACACCGCCGCCTGGAACACCCTCGAGACCAACCTCCTGCCGAACGCCTTCGACGGTTCGACCCCGGTCGACGACGTCGCGAAGCAGCTCGCGCAGAAGATGGACGCCGCCCTCGCCAAGGAACAGTGAGTCCCGAGCCGATGACGATCAACACCGAGCGGCCACAGGCCGCCTCCGCCCCCGCCCGGACGACGCGGTCGTCCGGGCGGGGCGCCCCCGGCCCGGCGGCCGGCGGCACGCGCGCACCTCGACGGACCGACGGCTGGTGGCCGTGGCTGTTCGTCCTCCCGCTGCTCGTCGGCGTCGGCACGTTCTACATCTGGCCGATCATCCAGACGT
Source organism: Curtobacterium sp. JUb34 (assembly GCF_003755065.1). Taxonomy (NCBI): domain Bacteria; kingdom Bacillati; phylum Actinomycetota; class Actinomycetes; order Micrococcales; family Microbacteriaceae; genus Curtobacterium; species Curtobacterium sp. JUb34. The sequence goes on from NZ_RJVH01000001.1 coordinate 936,271, forward strand.
TCTGGTACTCGTTCACCAGCTGGGGCGTGTTCGGCGGGGCGACGTTCAGCGGCGTCGCCAACTACGTCCGCCTCGCCGGTGACCCGCAGCTGTACCAGTCGCTGCTCAACACGATCGTCTACACGGTCATCGTCCTGGCCGGCATCCCGATCGCGGTCTGGCTCGCCAGTCTGCTGAACACCCCGGGCCTGCGGTTCGCGCAGTTCTACCGGGTCCTCTTCTTCCTGCCCTACGTCGCCATGCCGGCCGCGATCGCGCTCGTCTGGCGCATCATGTTCAACGGCGACTACGGCATCGTGAACTGGTTCATCGGACTGTTCGGCATCGACGGGCCGTACTGGATCTCGACGCCCGGGTTCGCGCTCGTCGCGGTGAGCTTCGTCGGCCTGTGGTCGTCCCTCGGGTTCTCGATGATCATCCTCGGCGCGGGCCTCAAGGACATCCCACCAGAGCTGTACGAGGCCGCCGAACTCGACGGCGCGAGCCGCTGGCGGCAGTTCCGTTCCGTCACGGTCCCGCTGCTCAGCCCGAGCATCTTCTTCGTGGTCATCGTGACGACCATCTCGAGCTTCCAGCTCTTCGACCTGCTCTACGCCATCCTCGGCAGCACCAACCCGGTGATCCCGAAGACGATGTCGCTCGTCTTCTACTTCTACAGCGCCGGGTTCATCGACAACGACAAGGGCATCGCGGCCGCGATCGCCATGGTGATCTTCCTGCTCATCGGCATCGTCACGCTCGTGCAGTTCCGCGTCCAACGGAAGTGGGTGCAGGCATGACCGCAACCGTCACACCGCCACGGGCCGCACGTCGGCCCGGCCGCCGCGGCGGCAGCCACTGGTGGATCCACGTCGTCCTCGGCGTCGGCGGCTTCGCGATGGCGTTCCCGTTCGTGTGGCAGATCATCATGTCGCTGTCCACGAACGCCCAGGTGCAGTCCGTCACCCCGACGTTCTGGCCGGGAGAGCTGCAGTGGCAGAACTACGCGCAGGTGTTCGAGCGCCTGCCGTTCCTCAGCCAGCTCGGCACGTCCGTGTACGTCACGATCATCCGCACGCTGGCGCAGATCGTGCTCTGCACGCTCGCCGGCTACGCCTTCGCCCGCATGCGGTTCCGGGGCCGGGCGGTCCTGCTCGCGATCGTGCTGTCGATCCTGCTGGTGCCGTCGCAGGTGTACCTGATCTCGCAGTACCAGATCGTGCAAGGGCTCGGATGGCTCGACACCCTGATGGGGATCGTCGCACCGGGGCTGTTCAGCGCGTTCGGCACCTTCCTGATGCGGACGGCGTTCCTGAACATGCCGCCCGAGCTGGAAGAGGCTGCGCGCATGGACGGCGCCAACCCGTTCCAGACGTTCTGGCGGATCATGCTGCCACTCGCCCGTCCCTCGATCAGCGTGCTCGCGATCACGACCGTGCTGTGGTCGTGGAACGAGCTCCTCTGGCCGCTCGTGGTCTCGACGCGTGCCGAGGACATGCCCCTCGCGGCCGGCCTCGCGACGCTGTCGAGCGACCGGACCATCGACTACCCGGTGCTCATGGCCGCGAGCCTGATGGCCATGGCCCCGGTGCTCATCATGTTCGTCGTCCTGCAGCGGCGGATGATGGACGGGCTCGCCTCGTCCGGTCTGAAGTGACTGTCGACACCCCCGGCCAGGAGGCCCGTCCCGCGTCCGTCGCGGTCCTCGCCGCCGCCGTGGGGTCACCGGACGACTCCGCCACGGTGGCGGCCGCACTGGCCGCCACCGTCGCCGACGCGGATCCCGCGCAGCGGGACGCCCTGCTGGTCGCCGCGTTCCGCGCGGCCGTACCCGGCAACGCCGTGGCGCTCGAGGCGCGGGGGCTCCCGCGCAGCCTGGCCGAGGCGTCCGTCGCCGACGTCGACCGGAAACTCGACCGGTACGGCCTGCGTGGCACGGGGGTGGACTGGCTCGTCTCGGTGGCGACCGGTCGGGTGGTGGCCGTGGGGCGCCTCCAGTACGAACTCGGCGACCGCCTGCCGGACGGCCAGCCGGCCTGGGGCATCCACGTCCCGGAGACCGAGCCGCTCGACCCGGACGCCTGCGACCGGTCGTTCGCCCGCGCGCCGGAGGTCCTGCGAGCCCTCGCGCCGGCGCTCGCCGCCGAGCGGTGGCAGTGCCGCTCGTGGATCCTCGACCCCGGCCTGGCCGCGGTGCTCGGTCCCGAGGCGAACCTGGTGCGCTTCGCCCGACGGTTCCGGCTCGCACCACCCGGCCCGCACGACGCCGCCGAGGGCGACGAGAGCGTGGCGAAGTTCGTGTTCGGCGTGCCGCTGGCCACAGCCCGGGCCTCGAACGCGTCCGGTCGCCTGCCCCGGGCGGTCCTCGACCGGTGGGCGGCCGGAGCGCACTGGACCGAACGGACCGGGACCGCACCCGTCTGATCGCGCGGAGCCGTCAGCGCGTACCGTGCAGCGCATGACGAAGCCCGACCACGACCACCTCGACGACGGCGTGGACATGACGTTCGAGGAACGACGCCAGGACACCTTCCGACGCATGTCCGGGTCCGACGCGCACGACGCCGACCCCCGGGTCGAGGTGTCCCGAGCCGAGGACGGTGACGTCCGCATCGACGTCGCCGACACCGCAGCCGTGCGCCCCGGCGGTCCGAAGCGCGCCTGACCCGCCACCCCGTCAGCCAGTGACGGTGGGGCACGGCATGATCGTCCCGTGCACCTCGTCCTCCGCCGCGTCGACGGCGGCGTCCTCGCGACGCCCCTGACCGACGCGGGGACCGCTGACGGCGAGCCGATCCGTCTGGACGAGCCGGGCCTCCCGGCCTTCGTCGCGGCGCACGACGCACCGGGCGTGCGCTGGGTCTGGGACGACACCGCACGCTGGTACCCGGCCGTCCTCGCCGCCGGTGGGCGCGTGGGCCGTTGCGTCGACCTGCGGTTGTGCCGACGGATCCTGCGCGCCGCGCTGGCAGCGCGTGGTTCCGCACTCGCGGCGGCACCGGCGGACGCGCTCGACGCTCCGGTGGCCGAGGTCCGGGTCGTCCGGCCGACGCAGGCCCAGCTCTTCGACGACGCCCTGTTCACCGCGTCGGTGCCGGACGACGACGTCGACCCGGTCGCCGAGTTCCGGGCGCAGCTCGCGGCGGTCGCGGGGTCGACGGCACCCGGCGCGCTCCGGCTGCTGACGACCGCCGAGTCCGCCGGAGCCCTCGTCGCGGCGGAGATGCTGCACGCCGGCCTGCCGTGGCGCGCCGACGTCCACGAGCGGCTGCTCGAGGAGACGCTCGGGCCGCGTGTGCCCTACGGCGTGCGACCGCGGCGGCTCGAGGAGATCGCCGCCGTCGTGCGCGAGCGCCTCGACGACCCGACGCTCAACCCGGACTCGCCGGCCGACGTCCTGCGGTCGCTGCGCCGTGCCGGGCTCATGGTGACGAGCACCCGCAAGTGGGAACTGCAGGAGATCGAGCACCCCGTCATCGAGCCGCTGCTCGAGTACAAGCGACTCGCACGGCTCCTGACGGCGAACGGGTGGACGTGGCTCGACGACTGGGTGCGCGACGGCCGGTTCCACCCGAAGTACGTGGTCGGCGGTGTCGTCACCGGGCGCTGGGCGGCCGATGGCGGGGGAGCGATGCAGTTGCCGAAGGGCATCCGCGGGGCCGTCGTCGCGGACCCCGGCTGGAAGCTCGTCGTGGCCGACGCTGCACAGCTGGAGCCGCGCGTGCTCGCGGCGATGGCCGGTGACCGGGCCATGGCCGCCGCCGGCGACGGACGCGACCTGTACGACGGCGTGGTGGCCTCGGGGGCGGTCGAGACCCGGCAGCAGGCGAAGGTGGCGATGCTCGGCGCGATGTACGGCGCCACCCAGGGCGAGGGCGGACGGCTCGTCCCGCGCCTGGTGCGGGCGTTCCCGCGCGCGCTGGACCTGGTCGAACGCGCCGCTCGGGCGGGGGAGCGCGGCGAACCCGTGACGACGTTGCTCGGTCGGACGTCGCCCGTGCCGGAGGCGTCGTGGTTCGAGGCGCGGAACCAGGCATACACGGTCGAGGGGACCCCGGCGATGCAGCGTGCCGTCGAGTCGCGGGCCCGGAGCTGGGGGCGGTTCACCCGGAACTTCGTGGTGCAGGGGACCGCGGCCGAGTGGGCACTCGCGTGGATGGGGTCACTGCGTTCCCGGCTCACCGCGCGGTTCCCCGGCGCGGTGACGGACGGTCCGCACCTGGTCTTCTTCGTGCACGACGAGATCGTGGTGCACGCGCCGGAGGAGCACGCCGAGTGGGTGGCGACGCAGATCCGCGAGGCCGCGGTCGATGCCGGACGCCTGCTGTTCCAGGAGTTCCCGGTGACGTTCCCGCTGTCGGTCGCGGTGGTGGGTGCGTACTCCGAGGCGAAGGACTAGTCGGGCTGTCGCCGCAGCGCCTGGTCGGGTGCCGCGTGCTGGAGGACGGCACGGGGCACCCGAGCGGGCACGGTCAGTAGAGCTGGCCGCGGTTGATCTGTGTCACGGTGTCGAGCGTCGCGACCGATCCGGGCCCCTGCTTCGGAGTGTGGTTCTGCTTGCCGCCGTACTTCCAGCCCCCGCGCGCCGTGTGACTCCCCATGTAGAACTTCCTCGAGAACGTGCCTCCGCTCGGGAACGTGTAGGTCCCGGCGGAGCCGTAGAAGCAGTTGTTCGTGTACGGCGTCGCAGCGGCTGCCCAGTACGCATCTCCGGACTTGCAGGTGTTCCGTACGGACACCTTCGCCTGTCGCTCAGCAGGAGGAACAGGTGCGACCGAGATGATCCTGCCGGTCTCCGCGTCGAGCCGAGTACTGACCGAGTTCGTCGCGACGTAGTCGAGGAGCGCCGCATGGTTCGTGAACTTCGGGAGCCCTTGCACGGTGATGCCGTCGAGCTCGTAGGTCTCGACGGCACTCGCGGTCGCCGCGTTCGCTGGTGCCGTGATGCCAACACCGGCGACGGTTGCAAGGAGTGCCCCGCACGCGATGGTGATCCCTCGCCATTTCGTTGCTCGCATGTTCAACCTCTCTCTCGTGACGTCTGCAACGTAGCATGTCAAATACTCACCGGCGAAGCGTTCGGCCGGGACGGCTCCCGGCGCCTTCGGGCAGGGTGGACGGATGCACACCGAACGCGGGGACGCCGCCGACCGCACCGTCGGCGAAGTCGACCTGACCCGTTGGCGCTCCCGTGCCGGCCGCAGCGTCGCCGGTGCGTGGACCGCGCTCGGCAAGCGCTTCGGCGCCATGCCCGTCCTGCTGCTGACCCTCGCCGTGGGTCTCGGTGTCGCCGTCCTCGCCACGTGGATCGCCTCCGAGGTCTACGACGCCGTGCGGGAAGCCGACGACGTCGCGGTGCTCGACCGACCCGTCCTCGACTGGGCGCTCACACTCCGATCACCCACGGCGGACACGCTCGTCACCTGGTGGACCGACATCGCCGGCACGATCGGGATGCCGATCGTCGCCCTCGGCTTCCTGGTCGGGTTCACGATCCAGCGCCGTGCGTGGACGCCACTGGTGCTCCTGGTCGCGGCGAGTGGCGGTTCGTTGCTCATGACGATCGCGGGCAAGGACCTCATCGGCCGTGCACGTCCGCCGCTGTCCGACGCGGTGCCGCCGTACGAGACGTCGCCGTCGTTCCCGTCGGGGCACACGCTCAACTCCACGGTGATCGTGGGCACCATCGTGTACCTCCTGCTCCTGCGGCAGTCGCGCGTCGTCACCCGGGTGTGGACGATCGTCGTGGGCACCCTGTTCGTGCTGTCGGTCGGGGCGTCGCGGGTGTTCCTCGGACACCACTGGCTGACCGACGTGCTGGCGGCGTGGGCGCTCGGACTCGCCTGGCTCGCCCTCGTGATCACGGCGCACCGGCTGTACCTGACGGCGCTCCGCCACGGTGCCGAGCCCGCGCCGGACGTCGACCGCATCACTTCGTGAGCAGAAGACGTCGGGTTGCTCGCCCGCACCCGACATCTTCTGCTCACGAAGTCGCCAGGCCCCGCCCCGCCGTGCCCGAACGGCAGAGCGCCGTCAGCCGCTACCGGTAGGTTGCCCGTCATGGAAGAACGGGTCTTCGGCGGCAGGTACCGCGTCACGGGCACGCTCGGACACGGTGGCATGGCGTCCGTGTACCGGGCGGTCGACGAGCAGCTCGGACGTGAGGTCGCCGTCAAGGTGTTCCGCATCGGACCGGTCGACCACGGTGAACGCGCCCGTGCCGAGTCGGAGATCCAGACCCTCGCGACGCTGCGCAGCCCGGCCCTCGTCACCCTGTACGACGCAGCCCTCGACGACGCCGACGGCGACTCGTACCTCGTCATGGAACTCGTGCCCGGCAGTGACCTGGCCACCCGGCTGCGCGAGGGACCGCTCGACCCCACGACCGCCGCCCGCGTCGGCGCACAGGTGGCCGACGGGCTGAGCGCCGTGCACGCGCAGGGCATCGTCCACCGCGACGTGAAGCCCGCCAACGTGCTCCTCGAGCGCGACGGCAGCCACGTCAAGCTCGCGGACTTCGGCATCGCCCTGCTGCGTGACGCCTCGCGTGTGACGGGGACGGGCACCGTGATGGGGACCGCCGCGTACCTCGCGCCGGAGCAGGTCCTGGCGCAGGAGATCACCGGCAAGGCCGACGTCTACGCGCTCGGACTGGTGCTGCTCGAGTGCCTGACGGGCAAGACACCGTTCCCGGGCAGCGCCATCGAGTCCGCGACCGCACGACTCACCCGCAGTCCGGAGATCGACCAGCACCTGCCGACGGCCTGGCGCACGCTCCTGCACGTGATGACGGCGCAGGACCCGTCCGAGCGGCCGAGTGCGGGCGAGGCGGCCGAACGACTCCGCGCTCTGGGCCGCGACGATCCCGGAGCCGCCACGCAACTCCTGCCCGGCGGCCCCGGGACGCTGACAGCAGCGGGCGCCGGCGCGGCAGCGGGAGCAGCCGCAGCCGCCGCAGCCACGGCTCCGATGGCCGCGCACGCGGACGACGCGACCCGCGTGATGCCGGCGAGCGGTGCCTCCCGTCCGGGTGGACAGCCGGGCGCGGACGACGCGACCCGCGTGATGGACGCCCAGCAGCCGAACGCGGCGGACGACGTGTCGACCACCGTCCTCGGTGCCCAGCGCGGCGCCGTCGGCCCGACCGGCGGAGGTGGCGGGGTGCCCCCAGCGGCCCCGCCCGTCCGACCGGGCTCCGGTGACGACCCGGCGAAGCGCGAGAAGCGACGCAAGGGACCGATCATCACGGCGATCGTCGTGGTCGTCCTGGTGCTGGTCGGCATCGGGGTCGCGGTGTTCGCGCTGAACGGCGACGACGACGGCACACCGGCCCCGACGGACACGACCTCGACCGCACCGACCGAGCAGCAGCCCAGCGAGGAAGAACAGCAGCCGAGCGAGGAGCAGCAGCCGAGCCAGGAGCCGCAGCAGCCGAGTCAGCCGGCCGAGCAGCAGCCCTCCGAGCCGGCGGAGCAGCCGTCCGAGCCGTCCGAGCCGGCCGAGCAGCCGAGTGAGCCCGCCGAGCCCAGCCAGGAGCCGTCCGTCGGTCCGGAGCCGAGCGCGCCGGTCTCGAACCCGGTGCAGGAGCCGCAGGACGGCGCCGACCCAGCCGACGGCGCGGCCGACACGACAACCGACACCACGACCGACACGTCTGCGGACGCAGGTCCCGGCAACTCGGAGAACGCCCCCGGGCGGAACAAGGGCTGACACGCCGAGCGTTTTCGTCCAGACGCTGGACCAAATACGCTGGACCCGTGCGAGAACTGCAACGGAGCGGTGGGCCGACGACGGCCGTCGCGGCGCGGAACGGTGTCGGCTTCGGATCGGCGGAGGGGTGGTTGGTCGAACGACCCGCGGGTGACGGTGCCGTGGTGGCGCTCGTCCCCGGCTCCGACGGCCGGGTGATCGCACCCGGCGACGAGCTGTCGTGGGTCTGGTTCCCGGAGCGCACGCTGCCGCAGGGCGCAGTCGAGCCCACCGAGGCGGACCTGCCGCACTTCTGGGACGCCACGGCCTTCGCCGTCGACGTCGTCTTCACCGACGGCACGCGACTGAGCGAGCAGGAGACCGCGCACGGCGGACACGCACGCGACCAGTACGGCGACGCGCTCACGCCCGACGCGCAGGACACGGCCCGCAAGCAGTGGGTCGACCAGTGGAACCGTCGCGTGGTGGACCTCACGCCGTTCGCGGGGCGGGTCGTCGACCGACTGGAGGCCCGGCTCGGCTCCGACACGCAGCCGTCGGACGCCGACGGCGAGCGTCCAGCCCTGCGCGGCTGGCTCGACGTTGTCCGCATCGGCCCGGCTCGGCCGACGCCGACCACGCCGCTCGACCACGTCCGCACCACCCGCGGCACGCAGGCTTCATCACGGTTCTCCCGCGGCAACAACGCCCCGCTCGTCGGCGTCCCGCACGGCGGTGTGTTCGGCCTGCCGATGACCGACGCGTCGAGCAACCGCTGGCCGTACGCGTACCAGGAGCACGCCCGCACCGAGGCCGACGGGCGGGTCCGGCCGGCGATCCAGGCCTTCGCGACGAGCCACATCCCGTCGCCGTGGATGGGGGACCGCGGCGTGTTCCAGGTGATGCCGTCACCCCTCGACACCCCCGACGTCGACCGGGCCGCACGTGCCCTCGGGTTCGACCACGACGACGAACTCGACGGTCCGCACCGGTACCGCGTCGCCCTCGACCAGGGTGTCACGGCCGAGATGACCGCGGGGGAGTTCGCCCTCGGGTTCCGCTTCACCGGGACCCGCAGCATCGTGCTCGACCACCACGGCCGGGTGTCCGACGTCTCGGTGACGATCACCGACGGCACCGCCATGGTCGAGGCCGTCCTCGACGACCGCCCCGGCACCCCGCCGCACCACGTGCACGTCCGGATCCCGCACGTGACCGCGGACCACACCAGCATCAGCGAGCACGAGCTGCGCGGCTGGCTGACCGTGGACGGCGGCCGTCCCGTCGACGTCCTGCTCGGCATCTCGACGGTCTCGATCGAGGACGCCCGCGCGAACCTCGACGACGCCGGCACCTTCGACACCATGTGCACCCGCGCCGAGGCGCTGTGGACGGAGAAGCTCGCGACGCTCTCCGTCGACGGAGCCTCCCCGGACCAGCTGACGAGCCTGTACTCCGGCCTGTACCGGCTGTTCCTCTACCCGAACCGTGCCGGCGAGACCGCCCTGACCGGATCGCCGCGCCACCGCTCGCCGTACGGAGCCGTCCTCGCCGACCCGATCCGTGACGAGCCCGGACCCGAGGTCGTCGAGGGGCCGTTCACCACGACGAACGGGTTCTGGGACACCTACCGCACCGCCTGGCCGCTCCTCGGGCTCCTCACCCCGGAGACCGCCGGTGAGCTCGCGCAGGGCTTCGTCGAGCACCACCACGACGGCGGGTGGACCCCGCGCTGGAGCGCCCCCGGCGCCGAGGACTGCATGACGGGCACCACGAGCGACACCGTCTTCGCCGACCTCGCGGCGAAGGGCATCACCGGGTTCGACCTCGCCGAGGCGTACCGGAGCGCGGTCCGGAACGCGACCGTCCCGCCGCGTGACGAGCGGGTCGGACGGAAGGGGAGCCTCCCGGGCGCCTTCCGCGGCCACGTCGACACGGCGACGTCCGAGGGGATGTCCTGGACCCTGGACGCCGCGATCAACGACTGGGGACTCGCCGTCATGGCGGGCCTGCTCGCGTCACGGGCGAACACGCCCGCCGACCTGTCCCGGTACGAGGCCGAAGCCGAGTGGTTCGCCCGGCGGTCCCTGCAGTACCGACACGTGTTCGACTCCGAGCGGGGCTTCTTCATCGGCCGCGACCCCGACGGCTCGTGGCGGGTCGGCACCGAGTTCGACCCGCGCGACTGGGGCGACGACTACACCGAGACGAACGCCTGGGGCACGGCCTTCACCGCACCCCACGACGGCGCCGGCATCGTGGACCTGCACGGCGGGCCGGCCCGGTTCGACGCCGCGATCGACGCGTTCTTCGCGACACCCGAGACCGGTGCGACCGTCCGTTCCGGCGCGTACGGCTTCCCGATCCACGAGATGACCGAGGCCCGAGACGTCCGGATGGGCATGCTCGGCCTGTCCAACCAGCCGGCGCACCACATCCCGTTCTTCCCGATGTTCACCGGGCGGCACGACGACGCGCACCGCATCGTGCGGGAATCGCTGGAGCGGCTGTTCGTCGGCTCCGACCTCGGCCAGGGCTACCCCGGCGACGAGGACAACGGCGAGATGAGCGCCTGGTACGTCTTCGCGACGATCGGCCTGTACCCGCTGGCGCCGTCCACGGGCACCTACGTGCTCGTGCCGCCGTCGGTCCGCAGGACGGTGCTGCAGCAGCCGGGAGGAACGCCCACCGTCATCGAGATCGCCGACGGTTCCGCAGGTGCGTACGTCGCGTCGGTGACGGTCGACGGGTCGCCCTGGACGTCGGTCAGCATCCCGCACCACGTGGTGGTGTCGGCGTCGCACATCGTCTTCACGCTGTCACCCGAACCGCAGGGCTGGGCGTCGGACACCCGCCCGGTGTCGGCGTCCGAGGTGCACGGCTACCGGGACGCCCCCGTCGACCTGCTGCCCGTCGGGGCGTCGCCGCTGGTCGACGACACCGGGCGCACGGTGTCGGCGCTCGCCGCGGGGGAGTCGGTCTCGTTCGACGTGGACTGCCCCGCCGCCTCGCTGTACACGGTGACGGTGGCGACTCCGGGTTCGTACTCGTGGCAGGTGTCCCTCGGCGAGACGGTCACGGCCGTCGACGGCGCCGAGTTCACCTGGGCCGGGCAGACCCGCGTCTTCCGGATCATCGGCGGCGGCTCGTCGTTCGTCTTCACCGCGGGCACCGACGTGGCGCTGACCCAGCTCGAGCTGATCGCGGCGGACGGACAGCGTTGACGCGTTGTTCACCAGGCCGGAGCATGCTCGGCCCATGTCGATGAGCACACCGTTCGATCCGGAACAGCAGGGCGCCGCCATCCCCGTGGACGGCTCCGACGAGGCGGAACTCGAGATCGAGGAGGACCGTGGCGCCGACGTCGGCGACGACTCCGCCGACCCGAGCGTCTCGCCCGTCAGCCACCACGACGAGGACGAGGCCGGCGGTGGCCCGGTGTTCCGGCGCCCGCAGGCCGGCGAGCGGCTGCACCCGGACGACCTCTGACCGTTCCGGGGGTCCACCGGGGTTTCTTGGGCGATTGCCAAGCGGCTCGGGCATGCTCGTGCGCATGTCGATCGCGAACTCGTGGGACCCGTCTGGTGGCCGTGCAATCCCGGAGGACCAGGCGAAGGAGGACGGGCTCGAACTCGACGAGGACCCGGCGATGCTCGGGATCTCGTTCGACGTCGTGGGCGGTGCCTCCGCGGATCCCGCCGGGGTGTCCCCGGTCGACGTGCACGTGCCGTCGCCGCGGTCTGCCGGCTCCGCCTCCGACGACTAGCGCGCGCCGACGCCGGGGACGCGGTACTTGAAGCCGACATGGGACGCGGTGAAGCCGAGGCGCTCGTAGAACCGGTGCGCATCGGTCCGTGCAGCGTCCGAGGTGAGCTGCACGAGCGGCGTCCCGAGCTCCGGGGCCGCGACGTCGGTGACCCAGCGCATCAGGGCACTCCCGATGCCGCCGGAGCGGAGCACGCTGCTCACGCGGACGGCCTCGACCAGCAACCGCGTCGAACCCCGGCGAGCCATGCCCGGGATCCGGGTGAGCTGCAGCGTGCCGACGAGCCGTCCGGTCTCGTCCTCGGCGACGAGCAGTGCGTTCGACGGGTCGTCCGTGATCGATCGAAGGGCCGCGGCGTACTGCGGGCGGTCCTCCGGCGCGGCGACGTCACCACGCGCAGCGCTGATGGGGTCGTCGGAGAGCAGCGCCATCAGCGCGTCGAGGTCGCTGTCGACCGCGTTCCGCACCACCACTGAACCGGCGCGGGAGGAGAGGCGGACGGGCAGGGCGAGTTCGTGGAGCACGACCCCCCCTGCCCGATGGGCTCACGGAACGGTGTGCCCCGCGGCGGTGAAGATGCGGTACCACTCCTCGCGTGACAGCTCGACGTCCGAGCCGGCCGCCGAGTCGCGCACGCGCTGCGGGTTCGTGGTGCCGAGGACGACCTGGAAGTGCGCGGGGTGGCGGGTGATCCACGCGACCGCGATGCCGGTCGGGGTGACACCGTGTGCGGCGGCGACCTCCTCGAGCACGTCGTTCAGCTCGGTGTACTGCTCGCGGTCGCCGAGGAAGACGCCGTCGAAGAAGCCCTTCTGGAACGGCGACCAGGCCTGCAACGTGATGTCGTTGATCCGCGAGTAGTTGAGGATGTCGTTGTCGCGGGAGATCGACTGGTCGAGGCCACCCATGTTCGCCGTGAGGCCCTGCGCGATGACGTTGGCGTGCGTGATGCTCAGCTGTACCTGGTTGAACGCGAGCGGCTGGCGGACGTGCTTCTTGAGCAGGTCGACCTGGCCGGGGGTGTGGTTCGAGACGCCGAAGTGGTGCACCTTGCCGGCGGCGTGCAGCTCGTCGAAGGCCTTCGCGACCTCTTCCGGCTCGACCAGGGCGTCGGGGCGGTGCAGCAGCAGGACGTCGACGTAGTCGGTCTGCAGCGCGGCGAGCGATTCGTCCACCGACTCGAGGATGTGCTCGTACGAGAAGTCGAAGTACGCACCGTTCGGCGTCGGCCGGATGCCGACCTTGGTCTGCAGCACGATCTCTGCGCGCTCCGCGGGCGACAGCGTCACGGCGGCACCGAACCGCTCCTCGCAGCCGTGCCACTCGCCGTACACCGCGGCGTGGTCGAACATGTTCACGCCCGCGTCACGCGAGGCGCTGTAGAGCGCGCGGATGTCCTCGTCGCTCATGTCGTTGATCCGCATCAGGCCGACGACGACGTCGGATGCGGTGAGGTCCGTCTGTGGCAACTCCAGTGTCTTCACGCCGTCGATCCTGCCAGCCGGTCCCGGGCACAGGCAGGCCCTGCCAGTACCTCAGGCGCCGAAGGACCTAGTGGACCGAGAACCCGCCGTCGACCGCGATCGACTGCCCCGTGACGTAGGCCGACCCGGGGCCGGCGAGGAACACCGCCGCCGCCGCGAAGTCCGACGCCAGGCCGTTCCGCCCGACCAGCGTCCGTGCCGCGAGTGCCGACACCGCCGCGGGGTCGGCGCTGAGCCGCTCGTTGAGCGGGGTGCGCACGAAACCGGGGACGAGGACGTTGGAGGTGACCCCCTGCGCGGACCAGGCTTCTGCCTGGGACCGGGCCAGCGCCTCCAGACCTGCCTTGGAGACCCCGTACGCGCCGCTGGCGGCGAAGGGGCGGTGTGCTTGCTGCGAGCTGATCGAGACGATGCGGCCGTACCCGCGTGCGGCCATGCCGGGCGCGAGCCGCTGCCCGAGCACGAACGGCGCGTCGAGGTTGACGGCCATCGTGGCGTCCCAGGTGCCCTCGTCGAGATCGGCCATCGGAGGCCGCAGGTTGATCCCGGCCGAGTTCACGATGACGTCGACGTCGCCAGCCGCATCGGCGAGTGCGTGTGCTCCGGCGCGTGTGGACAGGTCCGCGACGATGCTGTCGGCCGAGCCGCCAGCGGCACGGATGTCATCGACCGTCGCATCGATGGTGGACCGTGTCCGAGCTGCGACGAGCACGTGCGCGCCCGCGTCCGCCAGGGCGACCGCGATCGCCTGTCCGATGCCGGAACTGCCTCCCGTCACCAGGGCGGTGCGTCCGTCGAGACCGAAGAGCTGCTGCAGCGACATCCGGCCAGGCTAGCGAGGCCCCGTACGCTGGGCCGGTGCGTGACGACCTGCTGCCGATGCTCGCCTGCCCCGTGTGCGCCGAGCCGCTCGGCCGGGTCGACGGCGGCCAGGTCGGCTGCGTGACCGGGCACCGGTTCGACGAGGCGAAGCAGGGCCACCTGACGCTCCTGGCGGCGAAGCGTCGGGCGCTCACCGCGGACACCCCGGAGATGGTCGAGGCCCGGCTGCGGTTCCTGGGGCGGGGCCACTACGCGCCTGTCGAGCGGGCGCTCGCCGCGGTCGTCGCCGAGGCGACGGCGCCCGGCATCGTGCTCGACGTCGGCTCCGGTCCGGGGACGTACCTGGCGCATGCGCTGCGCGCGGCGGACGGGAGGCTCGGGGTCGCGTTGGACCTGTCGGCGATCGCGATCCGACGGGCGGCCCGCGTCCACGAACGTGCCGGAGCCGTCGTCGGGGACGTGACCGAGCGCCTCCCGGTCGTCGACGGCGCTGCCGCGGTCGTGCTGGACGTCTTCGCGCCGCGCAACCAGACGGAGTACGCGCGGGTGCTGCACCCCGAGGGCCTCCTCGTGGTGGTGACCCCGCGCACCGGACACCTGGCGGAGCTGGCCGAGGCGACCATCACGGTGGATCCCGAGAAGGAGCGGAGGCTGCACGACTCGCTCACGCCGTCGTTCCTGCTGCGGTCCTCCGAGGACCTGACGTGGACGATGGACCTGTCCGCCGAGGACGTCCAGGACGTCGTGCACATGGGGCCGAGCCACCACCACGTCGACCCCGAGCAGGTGTTCGCGCCGACGAGCGTGACCGCGGCCGTGACGGTGAGTACGTGGAGCCGCGCGGACTGATCCTCCGACCGGGTCAGCGCTCGGCCACGTCCCGCGGACTGCCCTGTTCGGCCCGCCGGCGCGCGGTGTGGGCCCGCCCGCGCGCACGGTCGACCGCGATCCCGATCCGGGCGAGCAGCAGCACGGCGCCGACGCCCCCGGCTCCGATCGGCGTCACGAACAGGCCGAGGTCGATCCCGGGCATCCGCCACCAGTCGATCGACCAGGCGGCGACGAGAGCGAACGCCAGCAGCAGTCCGGCTCGCCACCACCAGCGCCCCGGCAGCCGTCCGATGCCGAGCGCAGCCAGTGCCAGGAGCGCCCAGCACCCCTCTGGCGCGAAGGACCGCGGGTCGTTCGTCCCGCAGGTGGACACGGCGCACTCCCACTCGACCTGGTCGGCCACGCCGGCGTACCAGTGGAACAGCAGCGCGGCAGCGACGACGGCGACGAGTGCGACCGGTGGCCCGATCCAGCGCCACACGCGGCCGAGCCGGGAGCGGCGTCGGCGTGCGGCCACCCATCCGTCCCCGAGCTCGTAGCCGGGCATCGGACGGAACTCGGGCATGCCAGCACGCTACCGGCGGCCGGTTTCCGTGTGGAAGCGGTTCACAATCTTCCGAGCGTCGGTGCGGCCGGGGCTGTCCCGGCCGCACCGCCGAGTCACTCGGTCGGCGCCGCGACGTCGAGCTGCCAGACCACGCCGAACCGGTCGCGGAGCTGCCCCGCGAGTGGCGCCCAGGCCGAAGGGGCGAGCGGCTGCCGGATCTCGGCGCCCTCGGACAGCACGGCCCAGTACCGCTCGATCTCGGCGGCGTCGTCCCCGTGCACGAACACGTAGAAGGCGTTCGATCCCTGGTCGTAGGGCTGCCCGGGCCAGACGTCGAAGGCCATGACCCGGAACCCGGCGTCGGTGGCGACCTGGCCGAAGACGACCCGGTCGGCCCAGGCGGGATCGTCGAGGGCGCCCATCTGCCCGTAGGTGGCGGCGGTGACCTCGCCGCCGAAGACCGATGCGTAGAAGTCGAGGGCCTCGCGGGCGTTGCCGTCGAAGTTGAGGTGGGTCGTCGTTTCGATGCTCATGGAACGAGGATGACCGGCAATGCGGTCAGATCATGTCCGCTTCTTCGACGAGGATGATCGACATGGCCGGACCCTCCTCGCGCATGCTCGCGCTGCTCTCGTTGTTGCAGGTGCACCGCGACTGGCCGGGCGACGAGCTCGCCGGCCGTCTCGAGGTCAGCCCCCGCACGGTCCGCCGCGACGTCGACCGCCTCCGCGAGCTCGGGTACCGGGTCGAAGCGCTGCGCGGTCCCGCCGGCGGGTACCGGCTCGCAGCGGGCTCCGACCTGCCGCCGCTGTTGTTCGACGACGACCAGGCCGTGGCGATCGCCCTGGCGCTCGCCGTCGCACCCGCCTCCGGAGCGGACATCGCGGAGTCAGCCGCCCGAGCGCTCGCGACGGTCCGGCAGGTCATGCCCGCGCGGCTCCGGTCGCGGGTCGACGCGGTGCAGGCCGTGACGACGTCCGGCCGGACCCGCACCGACCCGGACGTGCTCGTCGCCGTGAGCGAGGCGGTGCACCTGCACGAGGTCCTCCGCTTCACGTACGCGGGCGACGACGACCTGCGCCCACCCCGCCGCGTCGAACCGCACGCGGTCGTCGCGCGGAACGGCCGCTGGTACCTGCTCGACTGGGACCTCGACCGCGGCGACTGGCGCACGCACCGCATCGACCGGATCACCCCGCGGATGCGCACCCGGGTCCCGTTCACGCCGCGACCCGTCCCCGGCGGCGACCCCGTGGCCTTCGTGTCGGCGCGGTTCAAGGGATCGGCGCAGGCAGACGTGTGGCCGTGCACCGGCTCGGTGACGATGACGGCCGCCGACGCCCGGACCGTCACGCCGTACCTGCCCGAGGACGCCGTCGTCGAGTCCCTGCCCGACGAGCGGAGTCGGGTCACGCTCGGTTCGTGGTCCTGGCCGGGGCTCGCCGGAGCGTTCGCGGGGTTCGCGGTCGACTTCGTCGTCGAGGGTCCGGACGACCTCCGTGACGCCACCGTCGCGTCGGCAGCTCGACTCCGGGCGGCGAGCGCGCGTTAGCGGGGCGCATGCGTCCGCCAGGGCGGCGTGAGGAAACCGTTAGGAGCGACCGGGAGGCCCGGTGCAGGACCCAGCATCGGTCTCGGCACCGCACGTGGTGCCGTCCGCGTCGCCCGGCGCGGACACCGCAGACCTTCTGGAGTCCCTCGTGTTCGACGTGTTCGTCGTCGCCGGTGTCCTCGCCGTGTTCGGCGTGGTGGCACTGATCGCCAAGGGGGTGGAACGGCTGTGATCGGCATCACCATCGCGGCCGCCGTCCTCGGCATCGCCGCAGTCGTGTACCTCGTCTGGGCGCTCGTGCGTCCGGAGCGGTTCTAGTGGGCGCCGTGGGCGTGGGCGCCGCTGACGTCTGGGCGGGCATCGCCCAGGTCGCCACGCTCGTCCTGCTGCTCGTCGTCGCCTACCGCCCGCTCGGCGACTGGATGGCGAAGGTCTTCACACCCGTCCGGCACAACCGCGTCGAGCGCGGGGTCTACCGGCTGATCGGGGTCGACCCGGACGCCGAACAGTCGTGGCCCGTGTACCTGCGCGGCGTCCTGCTCTTCAGCGTCGTCGGGCTCCTGCTCGTCTACCTGCTGCAGCGCGTCCAGGTCGTGCTGCCCGGCGACCTCGGCCTGCCGGCCGTGGGCCCGTCGCTCGCGTTCAACACCGCGGCGTCGTTCGTCGCGAACACGAACTGGCAGTCGTACTCACCCGAGGTGACCGTCGGGTACAGCGTGCAGATGGCCGGCCTCGCGGTGCAGAACTTCCTGTCCGCCGCCGTCGGCCTCGCCGTCGCCGTCGCCCTGGTGCGCGGGTTCGCCCGCCGCAAGTCCGGCACCCTCGGCAACGTGTGGGTGGACGTCGTACGCGGTGTCGGTCGCCTGCTGCTGCCCGGTGCGTTCGTGTTCGCGATCGTGCTCGTCGCCGGCGGTGTCATCCAGTCGTGGGGGAGCGGCACCGACGTCACCACGCTCATCGGTGGCACGCAGCACATCCCCGACGGGTTCGTCGCGTCGCAGGAGGCGATCAAGGAACTCGGCACGAACGGCGGTGGCTACTTCAACGCCAACTCGGCGCACCCGTTCGAGAACCCGCAGGCGTGGACGAACCTGGTCGAGGTCTTCCTGATGCTCGTCATCCCGTTCTCGCTGCCCCGCACGTTCGGACGGCTCGTCGGTGACGACCGCCAGGGCTACGCGATCCTCGCCGTGATGGGCGCGATCTTCCTCGTGTCCCTTTCGGTGATGTCGATCGCCGAGCTCGGCGGCGGCGGACTCGCGACGCACGCGGCCGGAGCGGCGATGGAGGGCAAGGAGACCCGGTTCGGGATCCTCGGCACCACCCTGTTCGGCACGACGTCGACCGCGACCTCGACCGGTGCGGTGAACGGCATGTTCGACAGCTTCACCCCGATCGGCGGGATGATGGCGATGCTGAACATGATGCTCGGCGAGGTCACCCCGGGCGGTGTCGGCTCCGGCCTGTACGGCATGCTCGTGCTCGCCGTCATCACGGTGTTCATCGGCGGCCTGCTCGTCGGCCGGACGCCGGAGTACCTCGGCAAGAAGATCCGCGCCAAGGAGATGACCTTCGCGGCGCTGTACATCCTGGTGACGCCGACCCTGGTGCTCCTCGCCACCGGGCTGTCCCTGGTCATCCCCGGCGTCCGCGAGCAGGTGCTCGGCACGTCGATCTTCAACCCCGGCAACCACGGGCTGTCCGAGCTGCTCTACGCATTCACCTCGGGCGCGAACAACAACGGTTCGGCCTTCGGCGGACTCACCGCGAACACCACGTGGATGAACTCCTCGCTCGGCGTCGTGATGCTGCTCGGCCGCTTCGTGCCGATGGTGTTCGTCCTGGCGCTCGCCGGGTCCCTCGCCGCCCAGGACCGAGTGCCGGAGACCGCCGGCACGCTGCCCACCCACCGCCCGCTGTTCATCGGGCTGCTCGGCGGCGTCGCCGTCATCGTCACCGCTCTCACCTACTTCCCGGTGCTCGCACTGGGCCCGCTCGCAGAAGGACTGTCATGACCGTGACCACCGAGCCGGAACCGCGCACCGCAGTGGAGCCGGCCACCCGCTCGTCCGCATTCGGACCCCGTCAACTGGTGGCGGGCCTCCCGGGCGCCCTGCGGAAACTCGATCCGCGACTCATGTGGCGGAACCCCGTCATGTTCATCGTCGAGGTCGGCGCAGCGCTGACGACGGCCGCCGCCGTCGTCGAGCCGTCCGCGTTCACCATCGCGATCGCGGTGTGGCTCTGGCTCACCGTCGTCTTCGCGAACCTGGCGGAGTCGGTCGCCGAGGGGCGGGGCAAGGCGCAGGCCGACACCCTGCGGAAGACCCGCTCGACCACGAGCGCCCGCCGGGTGCTCGGCTACGACCAGGCCGACGCTGCAGCGGTCGGCAACGAGACCGAGGAGGTGGCATCGGTCGACCTGGCCAAGGGCGACGTGGTGGTCGTGGTCGCCGGCGAGGTGATCCCGGGCGACGGCGACGTCATCGACGGCATCGCGTCCGTCGACGAGTCGGCCGTCACGGGTGAATCCGCACCGGTCATCCGCGAGTCCGGTGGCGACCGCAGTGCCGTCACCGGTGGCACCCGCGTGCTGTCGGACCGGATCATCGTGCGCATCACCTCGACCCCGGGCGAGACCTTCATCGACCGGATGATCCGCCTGGTCGAGGGCGCGGCACGGCAGAAGACGCCGAACGAGATCGCGCTGAACATCCTGCTCGCCTCGTTGTCGATCGTCTTCGTGATCGTCTGCCTGACGATGCAGCCCATCGCGGGACTCGTCGGTGCGACGGTCAGCGTGCCGGTGCTCATCGCCCTGCTCGTCTGCCTCATCCCGACCACCATCGGGGCCCTGCTCTCCGCGATCGGCATCGCCGGCATGGACCGGCTCGTGCAGCACAACGTGCTCGCGATGTCCGGCCGCGCGGTCGAGGCCGCCGGAGACATCACCACCCTGCTGCTCGACAAGACCGGGACGATCACGTACGGCAACCGTCGGGCGTCACGCGTCGTGCCGGTGCCGGGCGTGAGCGAGACCTCGCTGATGGAGGCAGCCGCGCTGTCGAGCGCCGCCGACGGGACGCCAGAAGGTCGCTCGATCGTGTCGCTCGCTGCCGACGCCGGGGTGACGCCGGCAGTGCCCGACGGCGCCGTCGAGGTGCCGTTCACCGCGCAGACGCGCATGTCCGGTCTGGACCTGCCGGACGGATCGCAGATCCGGAAGGGGGCCGCTGCTGCCGTACTGGCCTGGGCGGACACCCCCGACGCGGGTCTGGTGGCCGCGATCGACTCGACCGTGGCCGAGATCTCCGACCAGGGCGGGACGCCGCTCGTCGTCGGCCGCCGATCCTCGGACGGCGCCGTCGCCCTGCTCGGCGTCGTGCACCTGAAGGACGTCGTCAAGGACGGCATGGCCGCACGGTTCGCCGAGCTCCGGTCGATGGGCATCCGCACGGTGATGATCACCGGCGACAACCCCCGCACCGCGGCCGCGATCGCGCACGAGGCCGGCGTCGACGACTTCCTCGCCGAGGCCACCCCGGAGGACAAGCTCGCCTACATCAAGCGCGAGCAGGAGGGCGGCAACCTCGTCGCCATGACCGGTGACGGCACCAACGACGCCCCGGCCCTGGCGCAGGCGGACGTCGGCGTCGCGATGAACACCGGCACGACGGCGGCGAAGGAGGCGGGCAACATGGTCGACCTCGACTCCGACCCGACCAAGCTCATCGACGTCGTCCGCATCGGCAAGCAGCTGCTCATCACCCGCGGGGCCCTGACCACCTTCTCCATCGCCAACGACGTCGCGAAGTACTTCGCGATCATCCCGGCGATGTTCCAGGCGGCGTTCCCGGGGCTCGCGGCGCTCAACATCATGGGGCTGCACAGCCCGTCGTCCGCGATCCTGTCGGCGGTCGTCTTCAACGCGCTGGTCATCGTGGCGCTCATCCCGCTGTCCCTGCGTGGCGTCAAGTACCGCGCGGCAGCAGCGTCGTCGATCCTCGGCCGCAACCTGCTCGTCTACGGGCTCGGCGGCGTGGTCGTCCCCTTCATCGGCATCAAACTGATCGACCTCGTGGTCGGTCTCATCCCGGGGTTCTAGTCATGGCATCTGCACGTTCCACCGTCCGTTCCGCCGGTGTGGCGGTCCGCCTCACCCTGCTCGCCACCGTCGTGCTCGGCGTCGGCTACCCGCTCGCCGTCTGGGGGGTCGGCCAGGCGGCGTTCCACGCCCAGGCCAACGGCTCGATGGTCACGGACTCGTCCGGCACGGCCGTCGGTTCCTCGTTGATCGGGCAGTCGTTCACCGGCAAGCAGGCCGATCGATGGTTCCAGTCGCGGCCGTCCGCCGCCGGCGAGGACGGGTACGACGCCGGGGCCTCGTCCGGCTCGAACCTCGGGCCGAACAACGCCGACCTGCTCAAGGCCGTCGAGGAGCGTCGTGCGGCGATGGCGAAGGCCGACGGGGTCCCCGCCGCGCAGGTGCCGGCGGACGCGGTCACGGCGTCGGGCTCGGGGCTCGACCCGGACATCAGCCCGGCGTACGCGTCGCAGCAGGTCGCGCGGGTGGCCTCGGCGCGCGGCCTGTCGGTTGCTGACGTGCGGGCGCTCGTGGCCGAGCACACCGAGTCGCGGCAGCTCGGGTTCCTCGGTGAGCCCGTCGTGAACGTGTTGTCGCTGAACCTGGCGCTGGCGAAGCTGTCCTGACCGTGCGGTCACCTCGCCGCCCAGCTCGGCCGTCCGCCGATGCCGTCGATCAGATCGTCGTGCTCGTCGATCAACCGTCGAACGGCATCGGCGTGACGGTCGCACTGCCCGACGGTCTCGGCGAGGTGTGCGAGCAGTTCGAGGGAGTGCACCGGCGCGCGCTTCGGCAGCCCCTCGAGTCGAGCGACCAGGTCCGCGGGGGAGCGGAAGGTCGGCGGCGGGATCCGGAAGCTGCGGCCCCAGAGTCGCGTGTGGTGGGCGCAGCAGTTCCGGACGTGTGTGATGTGGTGCAGGCACGGACGGAGCGTCGCAGGGGGCAAGCGGAATGCTTCCGCCATCTCGTCCCGAGCGGCGGGTTCCAACCCGCAGGTGAGGCGGGACAGTTCACCGAGGCTGAGCTCCTCGGCGAGCATCCCGAACGGCACCCGTTCGAAGCGCCGCTCCTGCCACGCCGAACGGATGGCGGGATCTGCCGTTCGGTCGAGCGCCGCCCGAGCATGTCGGAGGAGCGCGCGGTGATCGAACGTGTCACGGAACGCCCGACGGTCGAGGTACCAGTGCGATCCGAATCGAGCTGCGCCCAGTGCGTCCAGATGGCCACGCAGGGCGAGCTCGATGCGCTCGGACAGACCGAGGGTGACGGAGCGGAGCGCACTGTCGAAATCGTGCACTCTCCGGACCGAGGCGTCGGAAGGGTCGAGACCTCGTTCGCGCAGTGCTTGGCGGAACTGCGCTGCGCGGTAGCGCGAGATTGCGGCCGAGGCGTCCTGCATCGAGAGGCTCCGAGATCGAGGGAACTGATGATCTCGGGCAAGCCGGCAGCAACTACAGCGTGGGGAACGAACGTGAGCGGTGAAGAACTCCGTCCCGCGTCCGAGACGGACGCGGGACGGGACAGTCCCACCCGATTTGAGGAAGCCGAGGCTCGAGCCTTGGTGGGAACGGTTACGAGGAGAATATCAGTCGACCGGCTGCCCCGCAACAGCGGACGCGAGAGGATGAGCACGTGAAGCGCGGCAAGCTGCGGGTCCTGCTCGGTGCCGCACCGGGCGTCGGCAAGACGTTCACCATGCTCGAAGAGGGCCGCCGGCTGCTCGACGAGGGCCGTGACGTCGTCGTCGCCGTCGTCGAGACGCACGAGCGCGCCGCCACCGCCGCCCTCGTCACCGGACTCGAAGTGGTGCCCCGCCGCTCGGTCGCGCACCGTGGTGTGGAGCTCGACGACCTCGACCTCGACGCCGTCATCACCCGGGCGCCCGAGGTCGCACTCGTGGACGAACTCGCGCACACGAACGCCCCCGGCAGTGCGAACGAGAAGCGCTGGCAGGACGTCGAGGCCCTGCGTGACGCCGGCATCGACGTCATCTCGACGGTGAACGTGCAGCACATGCAGTCCCTCGGCGACGTGGTGCGGGAGATCACCGGCACCGTGCAGCGCGAGACCGTCCCCGACGCCGTGGTGCGCGCGGCCGACCAGATCGAGGTCGTCGACCTGGCCCCGGCTGCCCTGCGCGAGCGGCTGTCCGACGGACTCGTGTACCCGGCTGCCCGGATCGATGCGGCGCTGTCGAACTACTTCCGGCTCGGCAACCTGACGGCACTGCGCGAGATCGCGCTGCTCTGGCTGGCGGACGAGGTCGACGACGCGCTCAAGGCCTACCGCGCCGAACACGGCATCGAGCACCGCTGGGAGACCCGGGAACGGGTGCTGGTCGCCCTGACCGGCGGGCCCGAGGGCGAGACCCTGCTCCGTCGCGGTGCCCGTATCGCCGCCCGCAGTGCCGGGGGCGAACTCGCGGCCGTGCACGTGACGACGAACGACGGTCTGCGCGTGCGCCACCCGGGGGCGCTCGGCAAGCAGCGGACCCTGCTCGAGCAGCTCGGCGGCACGTACCACCAGGTCGTCGGCGACGACGTGCCGTCGACCCTCGTGCGGTTCGCGCGGTCGATCGACGCGACCCAGATCGTCATCGGCGTCAGCCGACGCAGTCGGCTCGCCGCGGCACTGACCGGTCCGGGGATCGGCAACACCGTGATCCGGGAGTCCGGCGACATCGACGTGCACGTCGTCACCCACGAGCGTGCCGGCGGCGGGATCACCCTGCCGAAGCTCGGTGGCAGCCTGTCGCGCGGGCGGGTCATCGCCGCCTTCGTGCTGTCGGTCCTGGTCGGACCCCTGCTCACCTGGGCGCTGTCGATCGGCAGCGACCCCGACGCCATCACCGTCGACGTGCTGGCGTACCAGCTGCTCGTGCTCGTCGTGGCGCTCGTGGGCGGGATGTGGCCGGCGGTGTTCGCGGCCGTGCTGTCCGGGCTGAGCCTCGACTACTTCTTCGTGCAACCCCTCTACATGGTCACCGTCCAGCAGCCGTGGCACCTGTTCGCCCTGGTCATGTACGTGATCAGTGCGGTGCTCGTCAGCTTCGTGGTCGACCGGTCCGCGCGTCGATCGCGTGCCGCCCGCCGCGCCTCGGCCGAGTCCGGGCTCCTGATGGGCATCGCCGGCAGCGTGCTCCGCGGCGACGACGCCCTGCAGGCACTGCTCGACCGCACCCGTGAGGCCTTCGGCTTCGCCGGCGTCCGGATCCGCCAGGGCGACGAGGTACCGGCCACCTCCGGCGAGTTCGGCGCGACGCCGGACGCGTCCACGACGCTGGCGTCCGGGGCCGTGCTCGAGTTCGCGGGGGCGCCCGACGACCCGACCCAGCGCCGGCTGCTGCGGGTCGTCGAGCAACAGCTCGACGCCGCCGTCGAGCACCGCGAGCTGACCCGCACGGCCGTCGGCGCTGAACGCATCGCCGCCGCCGACCGGGTCCGCAGCGCCCTGCTCGCGGCCGTCGGCCACGACGTGCGTCGGCCGATCGCGGCCGCCTCAGCCGCCGTCCAGTCGTTGCGTGCGTTGGACGTCGACCTGTCACGGGCCGACCGGGAGGCGCTGCTCGCGACCGCCGACGAGAGCCTCGGTCAGCTGGCGGTGCTGTTGGCGGACCTGTTGGACGTCAGCCGCGTGCAGGCGGGTGTGCTCGCGGTCACCCCCGCATCGATCGCGCTCGAGACGGTGGTCGCGCCGGCGCTCGACGAGCTGGAACTCGGTCCGGACGACGTCGACCTCGACCTGCCGGCGGAGCTGCCCCCGGTCCTCGCGGACCCGGTCCTGCTGCAGCGGGTCGTCGTGAACGTGCTCGCGAACGCCGTCCGGTACGCCCCGGACGGCACCCGCGTCCGCGTTGCGGCGAGCGCCTTCGGGGGCGGGGTCGAGCTCCGGATCGCCGACCACGGTCCGGGCATCCCGTCCGACCGGGTCGACGAGGTCTTCCAGCCGTTCCAACGCCTGGGCGACACCGACAACGAGACCGGCCTCGGGCTCGGCCTGGCCCTGGCTCGCGGGTTCACCGAGGGCATGGGCGGCACGATCGAGGTCGACGACACCCCGGGCGGTGGACTCACCGTGGTGGTGCGGCTGCCGATCGCCGGGCACGTGGGAGTGGAGCTCCGATGAAGGTGTTGATCGCCGACGACGACGCACAGCTCGTCCGAGCGCTCTCCGTGACGCTCGCCGCCCGCGGGTACGACGTCGTGACGGCGAAGGACGGCCGCGCTGCGATCGACGCCGTCATCACCGAACGTCCCGACCTGGTGCTGCTCGACCTCGGGATGCCCCGGCTCGACGGCATCGGTGTCCTCGAGGGTGTCCGGGGCTGGTCGCAGGTCCCGGTGCTCGTCCTGTCCGGACGGACGGACTCGTCCGACAAGGTCGACGCACTCGACGCCGGCGCCGACGACTACGTGACGAAGCCGTTCCAGATGGACGAACTGCTGGCGCGGTTGCGGGCCCTCGGGCGGCGACGGGCACCGGCCGGCGTCGACAGCGCGCCGACGATCCGCATCGGGGAACTCGTCGTGGACCTCGTCGCGAAGCAGGTGACGCCGGGGAGCGGCCCCGCGATCCGCCTGACCCCCACCGAGTGGCGCCTGCTCGAGGTCCTGGTCACGAACCCCGACCGCCTGATGACCCGCGAGATGCTCCTGACCGAGGTCTGGGGGCCGACGCACGGCAACGACTCCGGGTACCTGCGGCTGTACATGGCGCAGCTGCGGCGGAAGCTCGAGCCCGACCCAGCGCACCCGCGGTACCTGGTGACGGAGTCCGGCATGGGCTACCGCTTCGCACCGACGCCAAAGGAGAAACTTCGAGACTCCTAGTTCGCATTTACGGGGTACTGTTCACAGTCCTTCCCAAGGATGTGAGCGCGAAGCTGCTGCAAGTATGCAACGGGCTCGACATCGTCGAGTAACGTATTGACTTCTTCCGATGGATGCTTCCACATGACGGCTGTGTGATGCGCTGACTCTACGGCGTCGATGTGCTGGTCGGCGACGACGAGCGCCTCGTCATCTCTGTGAAGCAGGTGTAGTGCCAGGGCCCTATTCGCCGCACTCACAACTGTGTCCCCGTGGCGGAGCGACATGGCATGCTCCAACGACGACAAAGCTTCCTGCGGATTTGTAGCCAGTTGGCAAAACCCTAAGTTGTTCCAAGCGTCATGATCCGTCGGTATCATGCGGGTCAAACCTTCAAAAATGCCAACCGCAGTGTCCCAATGTTTACTATTGAGGGCAGCGGTTGCCGGCTGCACGAAGAGGTCTGGACTGAGCGCCTGAGGCGGTATTCGTCGTGGCTGCTTATCACCAAGGCTTGCTAGGGCCTGCTCTCCTACAATTGACCTGTCCAGTGCCCTCTCAGCAAGTACTCTTGTGGGACAGTCGGTATCGCGGAACCCGCTCAAGTAGCGCCATTCAAGTGTGAGAGAGGTCGGAGACCAATGGTTCAAATCGGTGAGCAAGAAGCGGTCGCTAAGCCATTTCGCAACTTCGTCGCGCGGGCGTAGCGGAAATGCTGCAAAGGTACTGGCGTGCTCGGGTGCGCTGGTGGCGAGGGCGGCTTCGATATCGGTTTCGAACAAATGTGCAAGCCAAGCGCTTATGCGCCTAAGGGTTTCTGGGGCTGTTGCGAAGGCGAGCAACGGTTCTTCTGCGAGAGCTTCCGCGAAGCGCTCGTCAGAGATGTCTCGCGCGACCAGTGGCCCCAGCATGCTGCGCACCGACCGAGCGCTCGGCTTGAAACCATGTAGCCGTGATGAAGGCTGGTTTCGCGCCGATTCGTTTGCTGCTCGGAGAGCGGCGGTCCATGCTTCCCGATGGGGATTAGAGGTATCTTCGAGAGCTCCGGCAGCTCGACCGAATGGGGTGAGCTCCTTCGCGAACAAGATAGGCGTGGCTACAGACAGGGCGATAATGGTGGCGATCGAGTCCGAGATTCCGCCCGCCATAACGTGCTCGATTGGGAATTCTCGTCTTTCAAGCTCGCCCCAGTAGGCAAGCCCCTCTCCTGTATTTGTTGCTCCCTTATACGCTCCCGTTGAAATGGTGTCCCGGAGGCCCACGAGTAGGGACGCCGTTGGCTGCTGATAGGGCTCGTCGTGCTCGTGCCGAAGCCGCAGTTCTGCAGCATCGAAATCCTCTCGGCCAGCGATGCTTCGCACTGGTATTTCTCGCCCCAGCATGACAAGCCCGCCAAGGTTCTTGGCTCTAATTCTGCGCGGCTCGGCCCCGCGTGCTTGAGCGATGTCCCGACATTGTTCGTCGCATGTCGGTTTTCCATCTCGTTCCTCGTAGAACGGACAAGTCGGCGTTAACGTCGGCAAAGTGCATGCGTCCGCGTATGACACCAGAGCATCGAGCAGGATTTGGCTTTCAGAATTGGTGTCGTTGTTCATCGCGCTCATAAGGTCGGGGAAGGTCGTTTACGGGTGCGGGGTGATTGCCACGATGGTAATTACGCCAGCGCCAGGTCCGTAATGCCAGAAGACTCTCCACGCGGACGGCGTGTTGTTCTCTACGTAGGAGTCCCACACTTCTTCATCATCCGAGCCCTTGAGTGAGCTGTACTTGTGAGAATTGAGCGAAGGATAACGTGGATCTTGCTGCAGTCGGGCTAATGCGCGCCTGACCTTTTTCAATCGGACAGAATCTGATGCCCCGCTAAGGGAGTCTAGGTTCGATTTGGCTTCGCGTGTGAATAGAAGCGTGAAGCTCACTCCTCGTCCTCCTCGAGGTACTCGGAGAAGTCACCGAGGTCGACTGTTTCACCTGCGGCGCTCTGGGCGAGTCCTCGCGCCAGTGAGTTCCGAACCATCTCGTCCTCCCAGACGAGTAACTCTCGTTTTGCCACTGAGACGAGAGGTGTCAACAGGATCGATCCGTCTTCGTTCACCGCGACGGCGTACCTGTCGTCGCGGCGCACGCCAGCTTTACCGGCAGGGATGCGCGCGCGGTCGTCGGCGGTAACTTCGCCTACGGGTTTGAATCCGGTGTAATCGTTCATAGGTCCTCCGCGATGGGCATGACCCCGGTGGGGCGATACCCCATTAAACCATCGCCTCCTGTGAAGCGGTGTCCTCCGTTTGGGGGACGCGGGGCGCATCTCGCATGGGATGCTGCACTGCGCGCGACGGCGCTCAGGGGTACGACGTGACCGCAGACGGAGTGCCCCGCCGTCGTTTGCGGTCTAAGCGCCGCTTCGCGCCGGGAGGGCAGTGACGAAGGCAGGGAGACCGCTGTCGGGTGGCTGGCGGGTCGCTGTCGTGCAGGTGTCGGGTCCGTGTCGTGGTGCGTCGTTCCGCGGAACCCTAGTGTTCGGGACATGAACGAGATGCGGATCGGGGAGCTCCGGCGACTGCGCGGGTGGACCCAGGAACGACTGGCCGAGGCGAGCGGCCTCGCGGTGCGGACGGTGCAGCGGATGGAGAGCGGCAACGACGCGAGCCTGGAGTCGCTGTCGTCGGTGGCCGCGGCACTCGAAGTGCCCGTGCGCGACCTGTTCGTCACTGAGGAGCGAGAGTCCCTCGAGCCCGGGGTGCGCGGCCTCGACGAGCGTGCGGAGCTGCAGCAGGTGCAGCGTGACTCGGCGACTCGGGGGTGGCAGTACCTGTACTCGGGCGTGGGCATCGTCGTGACGCTCGGCACCATCGCCCTCATCGGCGCTGGGATCTGGACCGGCATCGCGATCCTCGTGATCCCCGTCTACTGGGCTGCCGGCAGACTGCTCTCGCAGTTCCTGATGGCGACCGTCGTCGAACCCTCGCTCGACCGCCGGTACCCGCTGTCACGGTCGCGGCGGATCACGCCCGGGAACTGAAGGCGGCGAGCTCGGCACGGGTGCGGGCACCGTGCTTCCGGAGCAGGTTCGCCACGTGGTACTTCACGGTGTTCACGCTGATGCCCAGGCCCTCGGCGATCTCGCGGTTGCCGACGCCCGTCGCGAGCAGCCGCAGCACGTCGCGCTCCCGCGGGGTGAGGTCGTCGTCCGCGACCGAGTCCACCTCGGTCGGTGACGGGTCGAGGGGCAGCGAGATGTCGAGCACGGAGCCCCAGTCGGGTGTGCTCGACACCTGGACGCGGCCGTCGAGGGTGACGACGCGCTCCGCGATCGGCCGCATGGCGTCGTCGTGCACGTCGAGCGTGCCGGACCCGTCGTCACGGAGCTGCATGAGCAGGTTCCGGCCGTCGCAGTCCCACTGGATGCGGACGCGCTTGGCCGCACCGCCGTCGACCAGGGCGAGCACGGCGGTCCGGACGATGGCCCGGGCGGCGTGGGCGACGTCGCCGGGCAGCGCACGGCCGGTCGTGGGCGGTTCGACGAACTGCACGTCGAGGTCACCGAACCGGACGAGCGGGCGCAGGTCGGCGCGCAGCCGTGAGAACGCTCCGGTGACCGGCTCGAGCAGGGTGCTGCGCTGGTGGTCGGTCTCGGTGCGCAGGTCGACGAGCGCGGCTGACGCGATCTCGACGGCCTCGGCCCGCGCGGCGGCGTCGGACACCCGCGGTGACCGGAGCACGGCGAGCACGGACTCGAGGGTGAGCGCCTGGCGGTCCGCCTGCTCGGCGACCGTCCTGGCGTGTTCCGAGGCGGCGAGCCGACTGGCGGAGCCGCCACGGGCCTCCCGGTCCGTTCCCGATGCGTCCATGGGAGCCGAACCTACCTGTCCCACCCGTGCGGACGGGGCCACCCGATCGGGTGGGGAGCCTGCCGACGCGGGTAGCGGTGCACCGGGCCGCGTGACGGCATGCTCGTGGACATGGCAGAACCCACCCTCCCTGCAGCGTTCGACGTGATCGTGCGTGAGGTCACCGACCTCGCAGCGAACGTCGACGACGCGTCGGCTGAGCGCGCCCTCGACCTGATCGACCGGAGCCACCGGGTCTTCGTGCACGGCGCCGGCCGGTCCGGCCTGGCACTGCGCATGACGGCGATGCGTCTCATGCACCTCGGTCGTGACGTCCACGTCGTCGGCGAGACCACGACGCCCGCGATCCGCCCCGGGGACGTGCTCCTCGTCGCGAGCGGATCCGGCACGACCAGCGGCATCGTGCAGGCGGCCCGCACCGCGCACGACGTCGGAGCGTCCGTCGTCGCACTGTCGACCACCGACAACTCCCCGTTGTCCGAGGTCGCCGACGTCACCCTCGTGCTGCCGGCAGCGACGAAGACCGACCGCTCCGGCACGGCCTCGGCCCAGTACGCCGGCAGCCTCTTCGAACAGGCCGTCGCGCTGGTCGGCGACGCCCTGTTCCACACGCTCTGGTCCCGCGGCGGGCAGTCCGCCGACGACCTCTGGCCCCGACACGCCAACCTCGAATGAAAGGCATCCACATGCAGCTCCAGTTCGCCATGGACACCCTGACCACCGAAGCCGCCCTCGAACTCGCCGCCGCGGCCGCGCCGCACGTCGACGTCCTCGAGCTCGGCACGCCCCTGATCAAGAGCGCCGGCCTGTCCGCGGTCACCGCGATCAAGGAAGCGCACCCGGACAAGATCGTCTTCGCCGACCTCAAGACCATGGACGCCGGCGAGCTCGAGGCCGACATCGCGTTCTCGGCCGGTGCCGACCTGGTCACCGTCCTCGGTGTCGCCGGTGACTCGACCATCGTCGGGGCCGTCAAGGCCGCGAAGAAGCACGGCAAGGGCATCGTCGTCGACCTGATCGGCGTCTCCGACAAGGCCGCCCGTGCCCGCGAGGTCGTCGCGCTCGGTGCCGAGTTCGTCGAGGTCCACGCCGGGCTCGACGAGCAGGCGGAGGAGGGCTTCACGTTCTCGACGCTGCTCGACGCCGGCAAGGAGTCGGGTGTCCCCTTCTCGATCGCGGGTGGCGTGAACGCGTCCTCCGTCGCCTCAGTGCAGGAGGCCGGTGCCCGCATCGCCGTCGCCGGCAGCGCGATCTACAGCGCGTCGGACGTCGGCGCCGCAGCTGCCGAGATCCGCGCCGCCATCACGGCGTAGCCCCCGCGGCGTCCGCGTCGCGATGGTGAGCAGAAATGGTCGAGTGCGTACCCCGCACCCGACCATTTCTGCTCACGAAGCGACCGCCGCCGGTCTTGGTGCGCCGTACGGTGGTCGCATGAACCGAGTACTGCGGTGGACCGCGTGGATCGTCGCCGTGCTGCTGGTGGTCGTGGTGGTGTTCCTCGTCTGGGCGCACATCGTCATGCAGGGCACCCGGAGCGCTGCGCTCCAGGTCTGGCGCGACGACCGCGTGTCGGTCCAGGACGCCGGTGACTCCGTCGTGATGACCCCGACGGGGCAGGCCGACGGCAAGGGCATCGTGTTCATCCCGGGCGCCAAGGTCGACCCGTACGCGTACATGGCGACCTTCCGGCAGGTGGTCGCGAACGGCACGACCGTCGTCATCACGAAGCCGACCCTGAACCTCGCGTTCTTCGACACCCGGCCGCTCTCCACCTTCGAGGCGCACGCGCCGGACGTCGCGACGTGGGCAGTCGGCGGGCACTCGCTGGGCGGGGTGCGCGCCTGCCAGCTCGCGCAGGACGCGGACGGCCTGCTGCTGCTCGGCAGCTACTGCGCGAACGACATCAGCACGTCGTACATCGACGTGCTGAGCGTCTCGGGCTCACGTGACGGGCTCTCGACGCCCGACAAGGTCGACGCGGCCCGACACCTGCTGCCGTCGACCGCGACGATGACCGAGGTCCAGGGTTCGAACCACGCCGACTTCGGCGCGTACGGCGACCAGCCGGGCGACCGCACGGCGACCATCAGCCGCGAGGACGCCCGCCAGCAGATCTCGTCGGCGATCGAGGCGTGGGCGCGCGACCTGCCGCCGGCTCCCGGCCTGCGCTGACCGGGAGGCCCGTGGTGCTTCGCGTCAGCGGATGACGCCCGCCTCGTGGTCGCGTCCAGAGCGCCGCCCGGTCACCCGGGCGACGAAGTACAGCACCACGCCGACGGCGAGCAGGATCGCCGCGTACAGCCAGACCTGCCCGCTCTGCTGCGTCAACAGCAGCACGCACGAGGCGACGCCGAGCACGGGGACGAACGTCCACACGCGGAAGTGCTCGTGGTCGACGCGGTCACGGCGCAGCACGAGGACGGCGACGTTCGTGCTGATGAACACGAAGAGCAGCAGCACGACGGTCTCGGCCAGGACGCCCACGTCGCCGACCAGGGTGAGGAGCATCGCGACGACGGTGGTCGCCACGATCGCGGTCCACGGCGTCTTCCGGTTCGGCAGCACCCTCGCCAGCAGCGCGGGCAACAGCCGCTGTTCCGCCATGCCGTAGGTGACGCGGCTCGACATGATCATCGTGAGCAGGGCGCCGTTGGCGACGGCGACCAGGGCGATGAGGCTGAAGACCCAGTCCGGGATCGGCACCCCGCTGGCCGACACCACGGCCAGGAGCGGGCCGGTCGAGTCCGACAGCTCGGACGCCGGCAACGCGATCGAACTGGCGAGGCCGACCAGGACGTAGACGACGCCCGCGGTGGCGAGGGCGCCGAACAGGGCCTTGGGGTAGACCCGGCTCGGCTCGCGGACCTCCTCCGCGACGTTCGCCGAGGTCTCGAAGCCGACGAACGAGTAGTAGGCGACGATCGCCGCGCTCAGCGTCGCGAGGGCGGGGTTCGCCTCGGCCGGGAACGCACCGATGCGGGAGACGTCGCCGCCACCGCCGCCCAGCATCACGGCGACCACCACGATGACGATGACGAGCCCCGACACCTCGATGACGGTCATCACGACGTTGCTCCGCAGCGAGTCCGAGATGCCGCGGGCGTTCAGGCAGGCGATCAGCGCGAGGAACACGATCGCGGTCGGCACCGGCGGCAGGTCGACGAACGTGCCGAGGTAGTCGCCGGCGAAGGCGAGCGACAGACCGGCGGCGCTCGTGACCCCCGCGGCGAGCATGCTGAACCCGACCAGGAACGACACGATGGGCGTCCTGTAGGCGCGCTCCGCGAACACCGCGGCGCCGCCGGCCTTCGGGTACTTCGTCACGAGCTCCGCGTACGAGCCCGCCGTGAGCAGGGCCAGCAGCAGTGCGAGCAGGAGCGGTGCCCAGAGTGCCCCGCCCACGTCCTGCGACAGGGTGCCCATGAGCGCGTAGATCCCGGCGCCGAGGACGTCGCCGAGGATGAACAGGTACAGGAGCGGCCCGGTGATGGCCTGCCGGAGCTTGGAGCCGGTGCCGTCGTGCGGGCGTGCCGCGGTCTCGCTGGTCATGGTGGAGCCTTCCGTCCGGACCAGCGTGTCGACCCGCGCCTCAGGGAGTTCACAGGCCGTCGGGCGCGTTTGAACACCCGTGCTGGAGCGGTCCTAGACTCGACGAGAGCAACGTCCACGACCCCCGTTCTCCCTGAAGGGCTGCAGATGACGACGCCGACCCGGCGCACACCCGCGCGACTCGCGGACACGCGAGCGCTCCTGTTCGACCTGGACGGTGTCCTCACCCCCACCGCCGACGTGCACATGCGCGCCTGGAGCCGGCTCTTCACGCCGTACCTCGAGGCACACGGGGTCGCGCCGTACACGCAGGCCGACTACTTCGCGTACATCGACGGCAAGCCGCGGTACGACGGCGTGCGCTCGCTGCTCGGGTCGCGGGGCATCGACCTGCCGCAGGGCACCCCGGACGACGACCCGGACGCCGACACCGTGTGCGGTCTCGGCAACCGGAAGAACGCCGAGTTCACCGCCGAGCTGGACGAGCACGGTGTCGAGCCGTACCCGGGCTCGCTCCGGTTCCTCACCGCCGCGATCAACGCCGGCTTCCACGTCGCGGTCGTCTCGAGTTCCGCGAACGCCGTCTCGGTGCTGCGGACCGCCGGCATCCTCGACCGGTTCCCCGTCGTCGTCGACGGCCTCGTCGCACGTCAGGACGGCCTCGCCGGCAAGCCCGCCCCCGACACCTACCTCGACGCCGCCGGACGGTTCGGTCTGACCGCCGCCGAGTGCGTCGTGGTCGAGGACGCCACGAGCGGTGTCGAAGCCGGCCGGAACGGGGCCTTCGGCCTCGTCGTCGGGGTCGACCGCGGAGCGGGCGCCGACGCGTTGCGCGCGCACGGTGCCGACGTCGTCGTGACGGACCTCGCCGACCTGGTCGCGGACCTTCCCCGGGCGACCACCAGCACCACGTAGGCCAGCGGACCGGAGGCGAGCCGCGCCTCCCGGTCGAACCGACGTCCCCACGCCACTCTCCCTTCCCACGGAGCACCATGAACCCCATCACCTCGGACCCGCTCGACCGCGTCCGGTACCCGATCGACGAGTGGGCACTCGTCGAGACCGAGTACACCCCCGACCAGCAGGGCGTCGCCGAGACGAACTTCGCCGTCGGCAACGGGTACCTCGGCCTGCGCGGCAACCTCGACGAGGGCCGCGGCGGCGTGCAGTACGGCAC
This sequence comes from Curtobacterium sp. JUb34, assembly GCF_003755065.1. NCBI lineage: Bacteria > Bacillati > Actinomycetota > Actinomycetes > Micrococcales > Microbacteriaceae > Curtobacterium > Curtobacterium sp. JUb34. Next base: position 970,404 of record NZ_RJVH01000001.1, read on the forward strand.
GTACATCAACGGGTTCCACGAGACCTGGCCGATCCGGCACGCCGAAGACGCCTTCGGGTTCGCGAAGACCGGGCAGACGATCATCAACGCGCCCGACGCCAAGGTGATCCGGCTGTACGTCGACGACGAGCCCCTGGTGCTGGCCGAGGCGGACATCCTCCGCCACACGCGGCGGCTCGAGTTCCGCGGCGGCTACCTGTTCCGCGAGACCGAGTGGTCGACGCCGTCCGGCAAGCGCGTGCTGATCCGGTCCCGCCGTCTGGTGTCGTTCACCGATCGGCACCTCGCCGTGATCGACTACGAGGTCACCGTGCTCGACGCGGACGCCTCGATCCTGCTGTCCAGCCAGATCCTGAACCGCCAGGACGTGCAGGACGAGTACCACGCCGGGATGCGCGCGGCGGCGAACGCCTTCGACCCGCGCAAGGCCGAGGCCTTCACCGACCGGGTGCTCGAACCGAAGCTCAAGCGCAGCACCGGCGCCCGCTCGCTGCTCGGCTACCAGGCGTCGAGCTCCGGCATGACGATCTGCGTCGGCGTGGAGCACCACCTCGAGACCGAGAACAGCTGGGACGAGTCGTCGTCGATCGACGACGACCTGGCGAAGCACGTCTACCGCGTCCAGGCGCGCGCCGGCCAGCCGATCCGACTCGTGAAGCACGTGGTGTACCACACCTCCCGCGGTGTCCCGGTGCGCGAACTCGCCGACCGCTGCGACCGCACGCTCGACCGGGCGCACGCCGAGAACATCGACGAGACGTTCGAGAAGCAGCGCGTCTGGCTCGACGACTACTGGGCGCGGAGCGACGTCGAGATCGCCGGGCAGCCGGCCATCCAGCAGGCCGTCCGGTGGAACCTGTTCATGCTCGCGCAGGCCACCGCCCGCACCGACGGACACGGCATCGCCGCCAAGGGCGTCACCGGCTCCGGGTACGGCGGACACTACTTCTGGGACATGGAGATCTACGTCCTGCCGTTCCTGTCCTACACGGCGCCGATCGTCGCCCGGAACGCCCTGCGCTTCCGCTACAACATGCTCGACGCGGCACGCTCACGGGCACGTGAGCTGAACCAGCGCGGCGCGCTGTTCCCCTGGCGCACGATCAACGGCGAGGAGTCCAGCGCGTACTACGCCGCCGGCACCGCGCAGTACCACATCGACGCCGACATCGCCCATGCCCTGATGCAGTACGTGCGGGCGTCCGGAGACACCGAGTTCCTGAAGCGCGGAGCGATCGACGTGCTCGTCGAGACCGCTCGGCTCTGGGCCGACCTCGGCTTCTGGCGCTCCAACGGCGACAAGAAGTTCCACATCGACGGCGTCACCGGACCCGACGAGTACACGACCGTGGTCGACGACAACCTGTACACGAACGTCATGGCGCGGGCGAACCTGTGGTTCGCGGTCAACGCGTGCCGCGAGCTCGCGGCCGACGACGTCGAAGAGTACGACCGGATGATCCGACGCACCGGCCTGCGCCCCGACGAGCTCGTCGAGTGGGAGCACGCTGCCGAGTCGATGGAGATCCCCTTCGACCCGCACCGTGGCATCCACCCGCAGGACGCCCAGTTCCTCGACAAGGAACTCTGGGACCTCGAGAACACCCCCGAGTCCAAGCGCCCGCTGCTGCTGCACTACCACCCGCTGGTGATCTACCGGTTCCAGGTGCTCAAGCAGGCCGACGTCGTGCTCGCGCTGTTCCTGCAGGGGCACGAGTTCACCGCGGCCGAGAAGCGCCGCGACTTCGACTACTACGACGCGCTCACCACGGGCGACTCGACGCTGTCAGCGGTCGTGCAGTCGATCATGGCGGCCGAGGTCGGGTACCACGACCTCGCCGACCAGTACTTCCAGACGGCGCTCTACGTCGACCTGGCCGACCTGCACGGCAACACCTCGGACGGCGTGCACATCGCGTCGACCGGCGGCATCTGGGGTGCGCTCGTCAACGGGTTCGGCGGCATGCGCGACCACGGCGGCCGGATGACGTTCAACCCGCGGCTGCCGCGGCACTGGGACGCCCTGACCTACCGCCTGACCGTGCGTGGATCGCGCGTCCGGGTGGACCTCGGGCAGGACGCCATGACCTTCACGGTCGAGACGGGTTCGGGCTTCACCGCGTGGGTGCACAACCAGCAGTGGGACATCGAGGCCGGCGAGCCGACCGTGGTGCCGCTGCCGCACCAGGGGCCGCGGATGTCCGGGCACGCCCCGACGACGAGCGACATCCAGGGCACGCTCCGTGCGGACGGCTCCGTGATCACGGCGTCGATCCCGACGATCTCGCTCGAGCGCGACTTCGACGTCGACGAGACGACCGCGTAGGGCGGCGGTCCGAGCTCGCTCGGGTCACAGGAGCTTCCGGAGGGTGTTCGTGTTGCGCGTCGTGGTCGAGCGCTTGAAGCGTGCTGCCCCGGCCCGCTTCGCGAACACGGTGTCCGTGCTCGAGCCCTTCGGGCAGGACCAGTACACGACTCCGTCGCCCCGGGCGACCTGCTCGACCGTGGCGTCGACTGCGAGGTCGGTGAGCAGTGCGTCGAGGGCGTCGTCGTCGGAGCCGAACACCACGTAGTCGTGCCGGTCGTCCGCCCGGTCGAACGGGAACCCCTCGATCACTGCCGCCAGGTCCTCGTGGCGGACGAGCACGATCCACGCGTCGTAGCCGAAGCGGTCGCGAAGCGCCTGCTCGATCGTCGTCTTGCGGGTGGAGGCGTCGGCATCCGTGTCGAACACCACGTTGCCGGACGCGAGCACCGTGCGGACGTCGGCGAAGCCGAGCCCTCGGAACAGGTCCGCGAGGTCGGCGCTCCTGATCGTGATGCCGTTGACGTTCACTCCGCGCAGCAGCGCGATCCACTTCGCCATGCCCGAACCGTAGCGCGGCGCTGGCCGGTTCAGCCGGTCAACTGCACAAGAATCGTTGCGCAAGAACTGTTGTGCATCTAGGGTCGGACCATGACCGTCCGCAGACTCGACGACGCCGCCCACATGCGCGCCCTCGCCCACCCGACCCGACTGCGGATCGTCGGGCTCCTGCGCTCCGGTGGGCCGCAGACCGCGGCGATGCTCGGCGAGGAGATCGACGAAGCGCCCGGCACGATCAGCTACCACTGCAAGCGGCTGGCGGACGCGGACTTCATCGAGCCGGCTCCGGAGCTCGGTTCGGACCGGCGGGAACGGTGGTGGCGGGCGACGGCGGACCACACGTCGTGGGACCTCGCCGACGCGTTCGACGATCCGGAACGCATGCTCGCGACGACCGCGCTCGACCACACCGTCGCCGATGCGTACGCGGCCGAGTACGGGCGGTTCATCGACCAGGCGCCCGTCCTGGGGCGTGCGTGGGTCGCGGCGTCGACCAGTTCCGACGAGGTGCTGCGACTGACCGTCGAGGAACTCGGCGGGCTCGGCGCCGAACTGCGTGCCGTGGTCGAGCGGTGGACGGCCGTGAGTGACGCGCACACGCCAGGCGACGGCTCGGAGCGCGTCATCGCCGTCACGCAGAGCTACCGGATGGGGCGAGCGTGAACGCCCGGGCCCGGCTGCGTGCGCTGCTCGCGGTCCAGGCCGTCTCGAGGACCGGGAACGTCGTCACGACCGTGGCCGTGCCCTTCGCCGTCCTCGCGCGGGGAGGCTCGGCGACGGACGTCGGGATCGCCGCCTTCGCCGCGACGGTGCCGATCGTCCTCGGCGGCCCCTTCGGCGGGGCGCTCGTCGAGCGGGTCGGGTTCGTCCGGTCGAGCGTGGCGTCGGACCTCGTCAGCGGTGCGACCCTGCTGGCGATGCCGGTGCTCGCCTGGACCGTGGGGCTGCCGTTCTGGGCGCTCCTGTCGCTCGTCTTCGTGAGCGGTCTGTTCGACCTGCCGGGGGAGTCCGCACGTCGGGTCCTGCTGCCCGGACTCGCGCGATCGGCCGGCGTTCCACTGGAGCGGGCGGTCGGGCACTTCGAGGCGTCGCAGCGACTGTCGGTGCTCATCGGCGCGCCGCTCGGCGGTGTGCTCGTGGCGGCTGCCGGCCCGATGGCGGCACTCGTCTGCACCGCGGTGGCGTTCGCCACCGCAGCCCTGCTCGCCGCGGTGCTGGTCCGTCCGGCGGAGGACGACGGAGCGGGCGCGGGCGCTGATGCGGCTCCGACCAACGGGTACTGGCGGGACATCGCCGAGGGCTTCCGGTTCTGCGTCCGCGACCCGTTCTTCCGGCTCGTGATCGCCCTCGTGCTGGTCACGAACCTGCTCGACGCGGCCCGGTCGACGACGTTGCTCCCCCTCTACGCCGCCGACACCCTCGGTGGGGCGCAGGCGCTGGGCTTCGTGACGGGGACCTTCGGCGGTGCGGCGTTCCTCGGGTCGGTGGCCTTCGGGTACGTCGCACACCGCGTTCCCCGTCGGATCACGTTCGTCCTGTGCTTCGTGCTCGCCGGCGGGCCCTCGCTCCTGGTGCCGGCACTCGGCCTCGGGCTGCCGTGGATGCTCGCCGCGGCGGCGCTGTCGGGGCTCGCCGCCGGGTCGCTCAACCCGATCCTCGGGGCCGTCGAGCTCGAGCGCATCCCGGAGCACATGCGCGCCCGGGTGTTCGGGCTGCTCGGAGCCGGGTCCTGGGCGGGGATCCCCCTCGGTGGGTTGCTCGCCGGCTTCGCGGCCGACGGCGTCGGCGTCCAGGCGACGTTCGGGGTGGTCGTCGTGCTCTACACGGTGGTGACGCTCGCGCCGCTGACGGGTGGCGCCTGGCGCCTCATGGAACGACCGGATCCCGAGCGGGCGCCGGTCGAGCGCGTGACGACCTAGTCCACACTCGACGCGGTGCTCACGTCCAGGTCCGCGCGACGCCCCAGCCGTTGCCCTCGGGCACGATGTCGACCACCAGCGTGTCCCCGTCGTCGGCGGTCGCCTGGAACCGCCAGCCGACCGTGCGCTCGGGTGCGTGGGTGATGGCGGTCGGCAGCTCGGCCCGTGTGACGGTCAGACGGGTCGGGGTGTCGCTCACCCGCCAGCGGCGTCCGGCCCAGACCAGCCGGCTCGGCGCGCCCTCGGCCCACCACACCGTGGCGGCCGTCTCCGTGATCATCATCGGGTCTCCTTGTTCGAACGTGTGTTCGAATGCTAGGTCGCCCGAAGCGACCCCGCAAGCGCTCGGCGAGGCGACGGCGGGTCGTGGACGATGCCGTCCGCGGGCGCAGACGCCGTCGTGTAGACGGGGAGCATGACGAACGACGATCAGGGTCCCGACGCACAGCACCAGGTCCCCGAGGGGGTGTCCGACGCCACGGTCGAGGCACTCGGCACGCTGTCCGCCGCGGTCGAGGTCATCGAGCACGCCCGCGGCCTGCTCTACGGCTTCCACCGCATGACCGGCACCGCCGACCTGAACCTCGGCGAGGCCGTCGAACAGCTCCGGGAGGCGGGGCACGCCGAACTGGCCGACCGCATCGACACGGAGCTCGTCGGCCGCAACGTCATCGCCGGCCGCTGGACGTACCAGGTCGTCGAGGACTACGACGACGGGTACTACGCCCTCGCCAAGGAGCTCGAGCGCACCGCGCGGGACGAGCTCGTGCAGGGACGCCGCCACCTGTTCGAGGCGGGCATGAAGGAGGACCGGCGGACGGGCGGTCGACGCCACCACGAGGCGACGCCGAGCGACCTGCCGGACTGAGCACGGGCCTCCCGGCCTGCTCTCGCAGACTGACCGTCCCGGCGACCTGGCCTCAGCCGACGCCGAGCAGCGCCTCGAGCGGCCCGCGCGCGAAGTACAGCAGGAAGCCCGCGGCGACGACGTAGAGCAGCCACGAGACCTCACGGCCACGGCCGGACAGCAGCTTGATGAGCACCCAGCTGATGAAGCCGGCGCCGATGCCGTTCGCGATCGAGTAGGTCAGCGGCATGACGACGATCGTCAGGAACGCGGGCAGGGCCGAGCCGAAGTCCGACCACGAGATGTCCGCCACCTGCGCCACCATGAGCGCGCCGACGACGACGAGTCCGGCCGCGGCGACCTCGAGCGGGACGACCTGCGTGAGCGGGGTGAGGAACATCGACGCCAGGAACAGCAGGCCGGTGACGACGGAGGCCATGCCGGTGCGGGCACCCTCGCCGATGCCGGCGGCGGAGTCGATGAAGACGGTGTTCGACGACACCGAGGCGCCACCACCGGCGATGGCGCCGACGCCCTCGACGACGAGCGCCGACTTCAGGCGGGGGAACGTGCCGTCGGGCTTCGCGACGCCGGCGGCCTTCGCCAGACCGGTCATGGTGCCCATCGCGTCGAAGAAGTTCGTGAACACGAGGGTGAAGACGAGCATCGACGCGGCCAACGGCCCGATGCGGCTGAACGCGCCGAACAGGTCGGCGTGGCCGACGAGCGACAGGTCGGGAAACGCGAACAGGGCGCTCGGCAGGCCGGGCGCGTTGAGGTTCCACCCGGTCTTCGAGTCGACCGAGGTCGGCACCTGGAAGATCGCCTGCAGGATGATCGCGATGATCGTGGTCGCGACGATGCCGATGAGCAGCGCACCCTTGACCTTGCGGGCCATGAGCGTGCCGATGATCACCAGGCCGATCAGGAACACGATGGTCGGCAGGGCGCCGACGGAGCCGTCCTCGCCGAGCTGCAGGGGCGGGGACGCGAGCCCGGACGAGCGCACGAAGCCGGAGTCGACGAGTCCGATGAAGGCGATGAACAGGCCGATCCCGACGGTGATCGCGGCCTTCAGCTGTGCCGGGACGGCGGTGAAGATCATCGTCCGGATCCCGGTCAACGCGAGGATCACGATGATCACGCCGTTGATGACGACGAGACCCATCGCCTCGGCCCACGTGACCTGCTGCACGACGCTGACGGCCAGGAACGAGTTGATCCCGAGGCCGGCGGCGATGCCGAACGGCAGGTTCGCGATGACGCCCATCGCGATGGTCATCAGCCCGGCGACGAGTCCGGTCGCGGCGGCGACCTGTGCGTTCTCGAGCCAACCGCCGGAGACGTCCTTGGCGGCCTGGTCGGCGCTGAACCCGCCGAGGATCAACGGGTTCAGGATCACGATGTACGCCATCGTCACGAACGAGACGAGTCCGCCTCGGATCTCACGCGGGATCGTGGATCCGCGCTTCGTGATGGAGAAGTATCGGTCGAGGCCGGTCGCGAAGCGGTTCCGGGGTGTGGTGTCGGTCTGCGGGGCGCTCACCACGAGAGTTTAAAGGACGCTGGGTTTCGGGCGTGTCACACGGACCTCACAGGTTGCGGCAGCCGGGAGGCCCGTCCCACGCCGGTCGCGCACCTCGCGCTGGGCGCCGGCTCGCGTTCTCCGGCCATGGCTGGTGTTGGATGGGTGGGTGACGTCACGCATGGACCGTGCCCGCGTCGAGGCCGCGGTGCGCGAACTCCTGCTCGGCATCGGCGAGGATCCCGATCGCCCCGAGCTCGAACGCACTCCCGCTCGGGTCGCCGACTCGTACGCAGAGTTCTTCTCCGGCATCGGGACGGACGCCGTCGCCATCGCCCGCGACGGCACCGTGCACGCCGAGGACGGTGAGCGCGGGCGACTCGTCATCGTCCGCGACGTGAAGTTCCGGTCCGTCTGCGAGCACCACCTGTTGCCGTTCCTCGGGGTCGCGCACCTGGCCTACGCGCCGGGTGACCGCCTGATCGGACTCGGCACCCTCGCCCGGGTGCTCGACGCCGTGGCCTCGCGCCCGCAGCTGCAGGAACGGCTGGGTGAACAGGTCGCCGCGACGATCGCCGAGGGGCTCGGCGCCGAGGGTGTGCTCGTGGTCCTCGACGCGCAGCACCAGTGCGTGACGACCCGCGGGGAGCGCCAGACCGGATCGACGACCGTGACGGTGGCGGCGACCGGTTCGCTGGCCGACGCCGCGGGCCGGTCCGAGGCGATCGCGCTCATCGGCGCGGGGCGTGTGACGGACACCACGCACGTGGCGAGCGACGGGGCGGACGCGTGACGGGCCTCCCGGGCCTCCCGGGCGTCGGAGGCGCAGCCGGACCCGGCTGGGTGGTGCCCGACCTGCGTGACCCGGTGCGCACGATCGGCCGCCGCACCATCGACTTCGACCACCGCATCGCCGTGATGGCGATCGTGAACCGGACCCCGGACTCGTTCCACGACCGCGGCGCCACGTTCGAGCTCGACCGGGCCGTCGAGGCCGCTGTCCGAGCGGCCGAGCAGGGTGCCGACTGGGTCGACATCGGCGGCGTGAAGTTCGCCCCCGGGCCGGAACTGCCCGCCGCCGACGAGGTCGACCGCGTCGTCCCCGTCGTCGAACAGCTCGCCCAGCAGTCCGACGTCACCATCAGCGTCGACACCTTCCGCCCCGAGGTCGCCGCGGCGGCGATCGCGGCCGGCGCGAGCGTCGTCAACGACACCACCGGCCTGTCCGACCCACGGATGGCGGCCGTCGTCGCGGACTCCGAAGCGACGATCGTCATCACGCACTCGCTCGCCGAACCCCGTCGTCCGCTCGAGGCACCGCCGCAGTACGACGACGTCACCGCGTCCGTCGTCGGGTTCCTGCGGGAGCGCGTCGACCGGGCGCTCGCCGCGGGTATCCCCGAGTCGCGGATCGTCGTCGACCCGGGCCACGACCTCAACAAGAACACCGTGCACACCCTCGAGCTCACCCGGCGGCTGCCCGAGGTCGTGGCGCTCGGCTACCCGGTGCTCGCGGCGGTGTCGAACAAGGACTTCGTGGGGGAGTCCCTCGGGCGCCCGCGCGGCGAACGCCTGGCGGGCTCGCTCGCCGTCGCGACGGTGAGCGCGATGCTCGGTGCGCGGATCGTCCGGATGCACGACGTCGCCGAGAGCGTCGACGCGATGCGCATGGTCGAGGCGACGCTCGGCTGGCGGGCACCGGTGGAATCGAGGCACAACACGTGAACCTCTTGCCCCCGTCGATCGCGGACCTGTCCGACGACGACCTGCTCGACCTGTACACCGCGGGTGCCTCGGCGCCGTGGCTGCGGGTGAACTTCGTGGCGACGCTCGACGGGTCCGCCTCGGCTGCCGGTGTCTCGGGCTCGCTCGGCGGCCCGGACGACCTGCGCGTGTTCGACCTGCTGCGCCGGGTGGCCGACGTGGTGCTCGTCGCCGCGGGCACCGTGCGCGACGAGGGCTACGGGCCGATGGTGCTGCACGACGCCGACGTGGCATGGCGTCGGGCGCACGGCATGCCCGACCACCCGGTGTTCGCGATCGTCTCGCGGTCGCTCTCGCTCGATCCTGCTTCGCGGGTGTTCACCGAGGCACCGGTCCGGGCCGTCGTCCTGACCTCCGCTGCTGCGGCTGCGTCGGAGACCGGGGTCGCGCTGTCGTCCGTCGCCGACGTCGTGCCGTGCAGCCCCGGGGCCGATCCCGGATCGGTCGACGTGTCGCTCGTCCGCGACGCACTGGTGGCGCGGGGGCTCGGCACGATCCACTGCGAGGGCGGTCCGTCGTTCCTGGGCTCGCTCATCGCCGCGGACGCCGTCGACGAGCTGACCCTGACGATCGACCCGTCGCTCGAGGGCGGTGCCGGCCCGAGGATCGCCCGCGGCGGTTCCCCGGAGCTGCGGCGGATGCGCCCAGCGCACGTGCTCCGCGGTGCGGGTGACGTGCTGCTCACCCGGTACGTCCGGGCGGAGCCGCCCGCCTGAGCCCCGGTGCCGGTCGACCGCGTCGGCTAGGGTCGGGCGCGTGATCGACATCGTGGCGTCCGGGGTCCTCTTCGACATGGACGGGACGCTCGTCGACTCGACCGCGGTGGTCGAGTCGACCTGGACCCGGTTCGGGCAGTCGCGCGGCATCGACCCGGCCGAGATCCTGGCGTTCTCGCACGGCCGCCAGGCGATCAGCACGATCCAGCACTTCCTGCCCGACCTGGACCGCGACGAGCAGCTGCGCACCGCCGCCGAACTGGTCGCCGAGGAGAGCGCGAGCAGCGAGGGCATCTCCGAGATCCCCGGCGCCGCGGCCTTCGTCGACCGGCTCCTCGCCGCGGGGGTCCCGGTGGCGCTCGTGACGAGTGCGCCGCGCGACCTGGCCAGCGGGCGGATGGCCGCCGCGGGACTGACGATGCCGACGGCGTTCGTGCCGTCCGAGGACGTCGAGCACGGCAAGCCCCACCCCGACGGGTACCTGCGCGGTGCCGCGCTGCTCGGGGTCGACGCCTCCGACTGCGTGGCGTTCGAGGACGCCCCCGCCGGCCTCGAGTCGGCCATCGCCTCGGGAGCGACCACGGTCGTCGTCGGCCCGCACGAGTCCGACGTCACGGTCGGGCTGCACCGGGTGTCGGGGTACGACGGCATCGCCGTCGAGGCAGAAGGGTCCGCTTTCCGCATCCGCGGCTGAGGGCTCGCTGCGTCCTGCGGGCACGTTCAGCGCTCCCCGACGACCCTCGGGTGTGCGGCCGGAACCACCGGGTCGCACGTGCGGCCGGAACCACCGGGCCGCGGAAGGAGCGACCATGGCAACCCTGGACGGCAAGAAGGTCCTCGTCATCGCGACGAACTACGGCGTGGAGCAGGACGAGATCGTCGTGCCCGTCGACCAGCTCCGCGAGCGCGGTGCGACGGTGACGGTGGCGGCGCAGGAGTCCGGTCCGATCGCGACCCTCGTCGGCGACAAGGACCCCGGGAAGTCCCTCGACCCGGACACCACCATCGCCGGTGTCAACGTGACCGGGTACGACGCACTCGTCGTCCCCGGCGGCACCATCAACGCCGACACCCTGCGGCAGGACAACTCGGCGGTCTCCCTCGTCACGGCCTTCGTCGAGGCGAACAAGCCGGTCGCGGCGATCTGCCACGGCCCGTGGACGCTCATCGAGGCGGGTGTGCTGCGCGGGAAGACGATCACCTCGTTCCCGTCGTTGCAGACCGACGTCCGGAACGCGGGTGCCGAGTGGGTCGACCAGGAGGTCCAGGTCGACGGCGGCATCATCACGTCGCGCAACCCCGACGACCTGCCGGCGTTCGTCGACGCGATCGAGAGCGCGCTCACCGCGTGAGCACGGTGCGCCGCCGCTGACGGCGCCGCCGCTGACGGCGCCGCCGCTGATGGCGCCTCCGCTCACGGCGCCGTCATCAGTCCAGCGCGACGGGGCGGGTCGTCCGGAGCACCGCGGGTCCGAGGGTGAGCACACCGTCGGACTCGGGATCGCACCGGACCCCGCCCCGTCCGCGCATCGCCCGGAACGCCCCCGGCGCGACCTCGTGGTCCATCCACGCGCACGGGTTCGCCGGCCGGTACCCGCGGAACAGCACGGCACCGCTGCCGGGGCTCTGCAGCGAGAACGGCTCGCCCCGGAGCGCTTCGACGTCGGCACCGCGCAGGAACACGTTCCGCCGGGTCGCCACGGGGTCGACCGGTGCGCCGAGTGACCGTGCGACGTCCTCGAGTCCCTCGAGCCCGATGACCGTCACCGAGGCGCGCACGTGCGCCCGCGCGGCGAAGTAGCGGTCGCCGACGATGCCGAGCCCGGCGCGGAGTTCGATGCGGTCCCGCAACTCGTCCGGGTCGTCCGGTCGGACCGGTACCGCGCCGTCGGCTGGCCGGCCCTCGTAACGGTGGCGGCGTGCGACGAGCAACAGCGCGATCTCGACGTCGGCCCGGAACGGCAGGCCGACGTGATCGACGCTGTCGGCGAGGTCGACGGAGCCGACCCGGTGGTCAGACGCGGCCACGTCGTCTCCGGAGGTCACCCACCCAACGCTAGCCGGGCCTCCCGGTCGACGGCGGCCCGGTCGGTGGCACGCCGGCGTCGCTGCGGCGGCGCCCGGGTTCCACGACACGCCGTGCGCGCGCCACCGAGGTTCCACGGCTGCGCGCACGGAGCGCCGACATGCCGAGATTTCGGAACCTCGAGCCGCCACGCGCCCCGCGCCGCCACGCCGCCCGCCAACGCGACGGACGCGCTTGTGCCCGCCCCGCCGCGCCGTCCGATTTCCGCCAGTCGCGGTCGGTGGTGCGTGTCAGGCTGGGCCCGTGACCATCCCCGGAACCGACCAGCTGCACGCCGAGCGCTACCGTGTCGTCGCGTCGCGCGACGCACGCTTCGACGGCCAGTTCGTCACGGCTGTGCACTCCACCGGCATCTACTGCCGCCCGAGTTGCCCGGCACGCACGCCCCGCGAGACCGGCGTCACCTTCTACCGCACGAGCGCCGCGGCGCACCTGGCCGGCTTCCGCGCCTGCAAGCGCTGCCTGCCCGAGGCGACCCCCGGCAGCCCCGAGTGGGACCTGCGCGAGGACGTCGCCGGACGCGCCATGCGCCTCGTCCTCGACGGCGTCGTCGAGCGCGACGGCGTCCCCGGGCTCGCCGCGCGGGTCGGCTACTCGGAACGCCAGCTCAACCGCATCATGACGGCCGAGCTCGGCGCCGGACCGAAAGCACTCAGCCGCGCGCACCGCGCCCAGACGGCACGCACGCTCCTGACGTCGTCGGACCTGCCCATCGCGGACGTCGCGTTCGCCGCCGGGTTCGCGAGCATCCGCCAGTTCAACGACACCGTCCGCGAGGTCTTCGCCGTCACCCCGTCCGAACTGCGTGCGCGCCGGACGCCACGGCCCACCCCGGACGGCGTACTGCACGTGCACCTGCCCGCGCGGCCGCCGTTCGACGCGCAGGGGCTCCTCGACTGGCACGCGCTGCACGCCCTGCCGGGCCTCGAACACGTGGACACCGACGACTCGGGGCGGGTCACCTCCTACGGGCGGTTGCTCGATCTGCCAGGAGGCCCGGGCTGGTTCAGCGCGTCAGCCGCGGTCTCGGGGACACCCGGCTCCACGGCCGCCGGTCGCGGCACCGGGATCGACCTGCGGGTGCGCGTCAGCGACCTGTCCGACCTGCCCACGCTCGTCGCCCGCGTCCGCTCGTACTTCGACCTCGACGCCGACCCGGTCGCCGTCGACGCCGTGCTCGGCTCCGTGCCCGAGCTGGCCGCGGCTGTGCAGCGGGTCCCCGGACTGCGGCTGCCGGGGGCGGTCGACGCGCACGAGATCGTGTTCCGCACCCTGATCGGGCAGCAGGTCTCCGTCGCCGCGGCCCGGACGGCACAGACGCGGCTCGTCGCGGCGCTCGGCGCTGCCGTGCCGGCATCGATCATGCCGGACGGCCTGCTCTTCCCGTCCGCCGCCGTCATCGCCGTCCGCGGGCACGAGGTACTGCGCGGACCGGCTGCCCGCGTCGACACGATCCTGCGGGTCGCCGCGGCGCTCGCCGACGGGTCGCTCGTGGTCGACGGCGGGCAGTCCCTCGACGAGCTGCGGGCCCGGCTGCTGGCGGTGAAGGGCATCGGGCCGTGGACCGCCGACTACGTGGCCCTCCGGGTCCGGCACCACCCCGACGTGTTCCTCCACAGCGACCTCGCGGTGCGCAACGGTGCACAGGAACTCGGACTGCCCGGAACGGCGCGTGAGCTCTCCCTATGGTCGGAGCAGGTGGCGCCCTGGCGGAGCTACCTGACGATGCACTGCTGGCGACCGATCATCGACCGCGCGATCGCGACGGCCGCCAGTGCACCAGCGCACGGCACCGGCCGTGCGCGCCGCGCAGACGACGACCCTCGGAAGGACGAACGATGACCGACGCAACCATCCAGACCCTGGACACCCCGGACGGGGCCTTCACCGTGCTCGAGGACGCGGAGGGCCGGGTCCTCGCCTCGGGCTGGACCGACTCCGTCGACCGGATCCTCGGGCGCCTCGCCGACCGGTACCGACCCAGTCGGATCGTCGACGGCACGGTCGCCGCCGCCGACGCCGTGGACGCCTTCTACTCGGGCGAGGTCGAGCACGCCATGCAGGTGCCGGTGCGACAGTTCGGTACCGACCTGTTCACCGAGGGGTGGCGGCAGCTCCGGCGCATCCCTGCCGGCGGCACCCTGACCTACACCGAGTTCGCGGGGGCGATGGGTCGTCCGGACGCCGTGCGGGCCGCAGCGAGTGTGTGTGCGAGGAACGCGCCCGCGCTCTTCGTGCCGTGCCACCGGGTGCTGCGCTCCGACGGCACACTCGGGGGCTTCGCGTGGGGCCTCGACGTCAAGCGGTCGTTGCTCGAGCGGGAGTCGGTCGGCACCACGGCGCTCGTCTGAGTTGTACAAAACGCTCTAGAATGTACAGGTGAGCGAAGTGTCGATCTCCGAAGCACGTGGCCGCCTGGCGTCGATCATCGACGACGCCCGGCACGAACCCGTCTACCTGACCCGGCGCAACAAGCGCGTCGCGGCAGTGGTGGACGCGGATGTCCTGGACCGCCTGCTCGAGGCGGCCGAGGACCTCGACGACCTGCAGGCGCTCGAGGATGCCCGGATCGAGAACGAGCGCCTGGGCGGCGAGAACGTGCAGTGGGAAGACCTCAAACGTGAGCTCGGTATGGGATGACCTACCGAGTCGAGTTCGAGCCGAACGCTGCCCGGTCCATCCGGAAGCTCCCGCCGCAGGCTCGACGACTCGTCGAGGGCGTCCTCGCGATCCTCGCCGAGGAACCACGACCCCCTGCGGCGCGCAAACTGGTGAACAACCCGGAGTGGAGGGTCCGTGTCGGCGACTACCGGCTCCTCTACCTGATCGACGACGGCCGACTCATCGTGGTCGTCGTCCGTGCCGGGCACCGGAGGGAGATCTACCGCAAGCGCTGATCGCAGTCGGATCGGTCGTCTCCCCCTGGTTGCGGGTGGTGACGTGGGAGCGCTCCGCTGTCATGCTCAGAGGACCGACCCGCCCGGTCCCTCCCGAGGACCCGACGCAGCGCCGTCGTACCCTCTCGGAAGGCCCCAATGGACCAGCACGTCGACCGCACGGTCGTCTCCGCCGACGGCACGGTCCTCGCCGTGTCCGACGCCGGGGCCGGTCCGGCGCTCGTCGTGGTCGGCGGCGCCTTCGACCACCACGGCACCCCCACGGTCGAGCGCCTGACCGGTGGACTGCGGGACCGGTACCGGGTCATCACGTACGACCGGCGTGGGCGCGGCGCGAGCGGCGACACGACCCCGTGGGCGATCGAGCGCGAGGTCGAGGACCTCGCGGCCGTCGTGGCCAGCACCGACGGACCCGTTGCCGCGCTCGGGCTCTGCGTCGGCGCGGGAGTGGTCCTGCGTGGCCTCGCCGCCGGTGTCCCGCTCGGGGGTGCCGTGCTGTGGGAGCCGCCGTACCGCGCGACGGTCGACCCGCACGCCGACGACGTCGTCTTCGCCGACCTGCTCGACGAGCACGTCGCCGCCGGCCGGCGATCCCAAGCGGTCCGGGCCTTCCTCGCGCACGTCCTGGGTGTGCCGATGGGGCAGATCTCGGCGCTGCGGCTCCGGGGAGCGCTCTGGCGGTCCCTGGTCGTCGACGCCCACGTGCTCAGCCGCGACGTGCGGGTGCTCAACGGCCTCGCGATCCCGGAGCGGGTCGCGGCAGCGGTGGGTGTGCCGGTGCTCGTCGCCGCGGGCAGCGACGGCCACGAGTGGATGCGGCACGCGGCCCGCGCGGTCGTCGAGGCCGTGCCGGGCTCGGACTACGTCGAGGTCCCCGGGCAGGGCCACGTGCCCGACCCGGTGGCGATCGGTGCCGTGCTCGACGAGTTCACCGCGAGGACGGTCACGCGGGGCTGAGAGGATGGTGCCGTGAACCAACCTCGTCTCGGTCTCCTGCTCGACGTCGACGGGCCCATCGCCAGCCCCGTCTCCCGCACCATCGCGATCCCGAGCATCATCGAGGACCTCGTCGCCCTCGCCGCCGAGGGCATCCCCGTCGTCTTCAACACCGGCCGGAGCGACGCCTTCATCCGGAGCGAGGTGGTCGGACCGCTGCTGGCCGGTGGTCTCGCCGAGGGCGGTCGCGTGCACGCCGTCTGCGAGAAGGGCGCCGTCTGGTGCTCGATCGGCCCGCAGTACGAGGGCGGCATGGGCGAGCTCACCGTCGCCGAGGACCTGGCGCTCCCGCGCGACTACGCCGACGAGATGCGCGAGCTCGTCCGCACCGACTACGCCGACCTGGTGTTCTTCGACGAGACGAAGCGCGCCATGGTGTCGATCGAGCAGCGGGTGGAAGTGCCGAACGCCACGTACCTGGCCCGTCAGCCGGAGTTCGACGCGAAGGCGATGGCGGCCCTCGAACGTCGCGGACTCGGAGTGCGGCGTCTCGACGACGTCCGACCGGACGCCGACGGCGCCGTGCAGTGGCGGATCGACCCGACGATCATCTCGACCGACGTCGAGTCCGACCGGAGCGGCAAGGACATGGGGGCCGCGCGGTCGCTCGAGCTCCTCGCGCGGGACGGCGACCTGCCGACGGCCTGGCGCACGATGGGCGACTCCCGCAGCGACTACGCGATGGCCGACTGGCTGCACGCGAACGGCCACGACGTCGCCCACGTCGACGTCCGTCCCTCGGACGGCGTGCCGACGACGCCGTACCCCGTGCTCACCGCACCCGACGGGGTGATCCACGACGAGGCCGGAGCGCGGTTCCTGCGTGACTGGCGCCGATCCGCCTGAGCCGAGCCGGGCCTCCCGGTCGCTGGCCACGATGCGCCGGACGGACGCCACGCGTCCCCGCTGTTTGCGTGCCGGGGTGGTACACCAGTAATCTCGCGGGGTCCGCCGCCCAGCCGATGACGGGATCCACCCCATGGCAACGAAGCTCCGCATCAAGTCGATCGAGGCCTCACTGGCCGACTCCGAGGAGCAGGGCCGGTCCCTGAAACGCTCCCTGAAGACGTTCGACATCGCCGCGATGGGCATCGCCGTCGCGGTCGGTGCCGGCATCTTCTCGGTCGGAGCGAACGCCGCCGCGAACTTCGCCGGACCGGGCGTCATCATCTCGTTCGTGCTCGCCGCCGTCACGTGCGGCCTGGCGATCATGTGCTACGCCGAGTTCGCCTCGACGATCCCCGTCGCCGGCTCCGCGTACACGTTCACCTACGCCACGATGGGCGAGCTGCTCGCCTGGATCGTCGGCTGGGACCTCATCCTCGAGACCCTCACCGCCAGCGCCGTCATCGCGAAGTACTGGGGCATCTACCTCAGCACCGCGTTCGGGGTGTTCGGCGTGGACCTGCCCGACACGATCCAGCTCGGCCCGATCCCGTTCACCTGGGGTCCCGTCCTGATCGTCGGCATCTTCACCGTGCTGCTCGCCTTCGGCACCCGCTTGTCGTCGCGGGTCTCGGCGGTCATCACGATCATCAAGGTCGCCATCGTCGTGTTCGTCATCGTCGCCGGTGCGTTCTTCGTCAAGGCCGCGAACTTCACCCCCTTCATCCCGCCGGCCGAGCCGGCCAAGGGTGCCGAGGGCAGCGTCTGGACCCAGTCGCTCGTGTCCTGGTTCACCGGTGCCGAGCCTGCCCAGTACGGCGTCTTCGGGCTGCTCGCTGCGGCATCGCTCGTGTTCTTCGCGTTCATCGGCTTCGACGTCGTCGCGACCAGCGCCGAGGAGACCGAGAACCCGCAGAAGACGCTGCCGCGCGGCATCTTCATCGGCCTGGGCATCGTGACACTGCTGTACGTCGGCGTCAGCATCGTCATCACCGGCATGGTCTCGTACCAGCGTCTGGCCCAGGAGGACGCGCCCTCCCTGGCGTCCGCGTTCGACATCGTCGGACTGCCGTGGGCCGCCGGCATCATCGCCATCGGCTCCCTGATCGGCCTGACGACCGTCGTGATGGTGCTGCTGCTCGGCCTGTCCCGCATCGTCTTCGCGATGAGCCGCGACGGTCTGCTGCCGCGCTGGTTCTCGAAGACGAACCCGAAGACGCAGACGCCGGTCCGTGTGCAGGTCGTCGCGGGGGTCGTCGTCGCGCTGCTCGCCGGTTTCACCGCGGTCGACAAGCTCGAGGGCATGATCAACATCGGCACCCTGTCGGCCTTCGTGCTGGTGTCGATCGGCATCATCGTGCTCCGCAAGTCGCGCCCGGACGCCCCCCGTGCCTTCCGGGTGCCGTGGTCCCCGGTGATCCCGATCCTGTCGGCCGTGCTGTGCTTCTGGCTGATGCTGAACCTCGAGGTCGAGACCTGGCTGCGCTTCGTCGTCTGGCTCGTCATCGGCTTCGCGATCTACTTCGGCTACAGCCGCCGCAACAGCCGCGTCGGCAAGGGCATGCAGTAGGGGCCCTGCGCCTCCTACGCGCCGACGACCAGCAGGACGCCGAACGTCAGCATCACGGCGGCGACCAGACCGTCGAACACCCGCCACGTCAGCGGCTTCGCGAACAGGGGCCGGAGCAGTCGCCCGCCGAACCCGAGCGCACCGAACCACAGGCAGCTCGCCGCGACGGCCCCGACGGTCCAGAGCCAGCGGTCGTCCGGGCCCTGCTGGTTCGCGACGGACCCGAGGAACACCAGCGTGTCCAGGTACACGTGCGGGTTCGCCCACGTGAAGACGAGCATGGTCGCCACCGCCGTGCGCATGGTCACCGCCTGGCCGGGAGGCGCGGAGCGTGTCCGCCCCGCCGCCACCGTCCCGGGCCGGGCGGGTCCACTGCCCGCGGCCGGCTCCGGCACGCCGTCGTCCGCCGCCTCGTCGGCCACGCGCATGGCGTCGCTCGACGGCCGCAGTGCCCGTCGCGCGGCGAGCACGCCGTAGGTCACCAGGAACGCGGCCCCGACGAACCGGACCACCAGGAGCGCCACGGGGAACCGGTCGACGACGGCCCCGACGCCGAGCACCCCCGCGACGATGAGCACGGCGTCCGACACCGCGCACACGACGACCGCCGCCGCGACCACGCGCAGGCCCGAGCTGACCGCCAACCGGAGCAGGTAGGTGTTCTGCACGCCGATCGCGACGATCAGGGCGAGTCCGGTGCCGAGGCCGGCGAGCAGGGGGAGGAGTGCGGTCACGTCGACGACGCTAGGCGCGGCCAGGCCTGTAGGCCAGCTCACGTTCCTTCAGCGCCGTAAGCTGCACTGCATGGTCCGGTTCCAGCGTGAGCACCTCGAGACCCTGTTGGCAGCGGTCGACCACGGCACACTCGACGCGGCTGCCCGAGCGCTGGCGATCACCCCGTCGGCGGTCTCCCAGCGGATCAAGTCGATGGAGCAGCAGGTCGGCCGGGTCCTGCTGCAGCGGACGACCCCGGTGGCGCCGACCGCCGACGGTGCGGTCGTGCTCCGACACGCACGCCAGGTGCGGTTGCTCGACGACGAGACCGCTCGGGCACTCGGCGAGACCGACGCCCGCGGAACGGGGTCCGCCATGCCGTCGATCCCGCTCGCCGTCAACGCCGACTCGCTCAGCACGTGGTTCCTCGACGCCCTCGCACGCGTCCGCGCCGACACCGAGGTGGTCTTCGACCTGCACCGCGAGGACCAGGACCGCACCGCCGAACTGCTGCGCGCCGGCACGGTGATGGGCGCCGTGACCGCCGAGGCGGATCCCGTGCAGGGCTGCTCGTCGGTGCCGCTCGGCATCGATCGGTACCGGGCCGTGGCGTCGCCGGCCTTCGTCGACCGCTACCTGGCTGACGCCGACACCGAACGACGCATGCTGAGTCGCCTCGACCGGGTGCCGCTCGTCGACTACGACCGCGACGACGACCTGCAGCAGGGCTACCTCCGTCGCGTGCTCGGCCACGCGCCCGCCGGTCCACGCCACTTCGTCCCGACCTCGGCCGACTTCGCGCGGGCGGTCTCGCTCGGCTTCGGGTGGGGGATGCTGCCGGAGGCGCAGTGCCTCGATGCCCTGGCACGGGGCGAGCTGCTCGAGCTCACGCCGACGCGCCGCGCGGACGTCGCACTGTGGTGGCAGCGGTGGAACCTGGCGTCGCCGTTGCTCGAGCGGGTGAGCGACGCCGTGCGGTCGACCGCGGCCGAGCGGCTGCATCCCGTCTCCCCGTGATGCGAGCCGGTCCTGTGCCTGAGCCCGCGCCTGCGGCTCAGCTCTGGCAGCGTGGGCACCAGTAGGTGTCCCGCAGGGTGAGCTCCGAGTCGCCGAGGTCCCCTCGCCGGATCCGGGTGCCGCACCGCAGGCACGGCTTGCCCGCGCGTCCGTAGACCCAGAACCGACGCCCTGGGCGGTCGACGCCGGTCGTCACCCGGTGGCTGCGGTCCCGGTTCGCCAGGATGAGCCGGCTGGCCAGGGCGATCGTCCGAGCGGGGTCGTGCACCTCGGCCACCGGTCGGGTCGGCAGCACCCCGCGCAGGAAGCAGAGCTCGTTGCGGTAGACGTTGCCGAGGCCGGCGAGCACCCGCTGGTCGAGCAGGGCCAGGCCCACCGGACGCGCAGGGTCCCGCGTCAGGTTCTCGAGCGCCATGTCGGCGTCCCAGTCGGGGCCGAGCAGGTCCGGGCCGAGGTGTCCGACGACCTCGGACTCCTGGTCGCGGGGGACCACCTCGAGCACCCCGAGCGTGAACCCGACGGTCGAGACGTCCTCGGCGTCGAGGATCGCGCGTGCCTGGTGCGCCGGACGTCGCCAGCGCTCACCGGGGGCGTAGACGTCCCACCGCCCCTCCATCTTGAGGTGCGAGTGCACGGTCAGGTCCCCGATCCGGTGCAGCAGGTGCTTGCCGCGGGGCACGACCTCGTCGACGGTACGACCGACCAGGTCGACGGTCGCGAATGCGGGCACCCGGAAGTCGCTGCGGGTCAGGACCTTGCCCGCGAGCGCCGTGTGCAGCCGGTGCGCCGCCCGGTAGACGGTGTCGCCCTCAGGCACGGAGCCGGAGTCCCTGCGGGGTGGCGGTGAAGCCGGCTTCGCCCAGCGCGGAGCCGAGCGGGGTCCCGAGGACGAACTCGCCGTCGACGCGTTCGACCGCGAGCTTCCGCAGGCCCGTCCGCACGATGCCCGCGATCGATGCGGCCGCGACGGCGAGGTCGGCGGGGTCGTCCGTGAAGGTCAGCACCGACTTGCCGCCGCGCTCGACGTACACCGCGAGCCGGCCGTCGACGGTGGTGACGAGCGCTCCGGCCTTGCGCCCGGGCCGGTGGCCGCGGGTGCCGGTGGTGGCAGGTGTCGAGGCCGCCGGTGATGCCGATCCCGCGGCGTCGGTGGTCGTGTCGTCCGCGTCACCGGCGGCCCGGTCCTCGGACGGCCAGGGCAGCGACGCACCGTACGGGTTCGCGGGGTCGGTCGCCGCCAGGGTCAGCGCCTCGCGCTTCCGGTCCGGGTCGACGCGCTCGTCGTCGTCGAGGTCGCGTGCGTAGGTGCGGAGCCGGTCGATCGTCGGCCCGGTGGCGAACTGTGCGGCGCCGAGGCCCTCGATGAAGTACCCGCGGCGCGCACGCCCGGACTCCTCGAACCGCGACAGGACCCGGTACACGCCGGCGAAGCCACCCCGGACGCCCTCGACCTGCACGGCGCCGCGCGTGACGACCCCGTACCGCTCGAGCAGCTGTTCGGCGGTCGCGGCGGCCCGCAGGGTCGAGTCCGACTCGGCCAGCGGGAGGAGGGACCAGCGGCCGCCGACGGACGGCGGACCGGACTGCGTCGGCATCGTCGGACGTCGGCGCCCGCGGTACGCACGGGCCCGCGGGGCACTGCTGCTCTTCGCCTTGCCACCGAGCATCGAGCGGAGCGGCGCGAACGTGTCGTTCGTGATCTGTCCGGCCCAGACGAGGTCCCACAACGCCGTCGTCAGGGCCTGGTCGTCCGTGCTGCCGACCGCCTGCCCGAGCTGGCGGAAGAAGTACGCACCACCGCCGGCCAGGGCACCGAGCACGTCGCGTTGCAGCTCGGTGGTCTCGTCGCCGGAGGGCTCGGCGAGCGTCGTCGACGCCGTCTCGGCCAGGTGCAGGCGCACCCACCCGTCGTTGCCGGGCAGGGTCCCGCCGCCCGACCACAGGACCTCTCCGGTGGCGGTGAGCTCGTCGAGCATGTTCGTGGAGTAGTCGGTCACCCGCGCGGGCAGCACCAAGGTCTCCCAGGCGCTCGCGGGCAGCGCGACCCCGGCGAGCTGGTCGATCACCTGCAGGACGCCGTCGACCCCGCGCAGGCCGCCGCGGGTGCCCGGGGTCTGCACGTGCTGCCAGGCCGGCAGGAACCGCGCCAGGGTGTCGGGGGACACCGGCTCGACCTCGTGCCGGAGCGCGGCGAGGGACTTCGTGCGGATCCGCCGCAGGACCTCGGCGTCGCACCACTCGGCGCCCTGACGATCCGGCCGGAACTCGCCCTCGACCACCCGACGGTCGGCCACCAGGCGGCGCAGGGTGTCCTGCACCACGGCGATCCCGAGGCCGAGACGGCCGGCGGCTTCCTGTGCGGAGAACGGCCCGTGCGACCGGGCGTACCGGCCGACCAGGTCGCCGAGTGGGTCGGCGACGGGTTCGACGAACGCGGTCGGTACACCGATCGGCAGCGGGACCCCGAGCGCGTCACGCAGGCGTGAGGCGTCCTCGATGACGGCCCAGCGGGTGGCTCCGGCGTGCGAGAACGACAGGACGCGGCGGTCCCGTTCGAGGGCGGTGAGGATCCCCTGGACCTCGGCGTCGGCCGCCCCGCGGTCCGGAGCGCCGGCGAGCCAGCTGCGGTCGACGGCCTCGGACAGGTCGAGCGCCCCGACCAGCCGCAGCACGTCGACGAGCCCCTCGGCGTCGCGGGCGCGACGGTCCGGTGACAGCCGCTGCAGGTCCTGCTCCACCGAGGCGATGACCGCCGGGTCGAGCAGCTCCCGCAGTTCGGCCCGACCGAGCAGTTCGCCGAGCAGCGTCGAGTCGAGCGACAGCGCCGCTGCCCGACGCTCGGCGAGCGGGGAGTCGCCCTCGTACATGAACGCGGCCACGTACCCGAACAGGATCGAGCGGGCGAAGGGCGACGGGGTCTCGGTCTCGGTCTCGACCAGGCGGATGCGACGACCGGCGATCTCGTCGGCGATCCCGAGCAGTGCGGGCACGTCGTACACGTCCTGCAGCACCTCGCGCACGGTCTCGAGCACGATCGGGAACGACGGGTACTTCCTGGCCACCTCGAGCAGCTGCGACGCCCGCTGCCGCTGCTGCCACAGGGGGGACCGCTGCCCGGGGTTCCGTCGGGGCAGCAGCAGGGCGCGTGCCGCACACTCGCGGAACCGCGCGGCGAACAGCGCTGACCCGCCGACCTCGTCGGTGACGAGCGCTTCGAGGTCGTCGCGCTCGAACACGAACAGGTCAGCACCCGGCGGTTCGGCGTCGGTCTCGGGGATGCGCACCACGATGCCGTCGTCGGCGGCCATCGCGTCGCCGTCGATGCCGTGCCGTTCGCGCAGCCGCGCCGCGACCGCCAGGGCCCACGGTGCGTGCACCTGCATGCCGTACGGCGAGTGCAGGATGAGCCGCCAGTCGCCGAGTTCGTCGCGGAAGCGCTCGACCACGAGCGTGGTGTCGTTCGGCACGTGGCCGGTGGCCGCGCGCTGGTCGCGCAGGAAGGTCAGCAGGTTCGTGACGGCGCGCTCGTCGAGGCCACCGGCGGCGACCCGGGCCCGGGCGTCGTCGTCCGAGGAGCCCTCGACCTCGCGCACGAACGCCCCGGTCGCACGACCGAGTTCGGCGGGGCGGCCGATGCCGTCGCCCTTCCAGAACGGCACCCGGCCGGGCTGTCCGAAGGCCGGGCTCACGATGACCCGGTCGTGGGTGATCTCCTCGATGCGCCAGCTCGTCGCGCCGAGGGCGAAGACGTCGCCGACGCGCGACTCGTAGACCATCTCCTCGTCCAGCTCGCCGACGCGCGACGCCTTCTCGCCGACCATGAACACGCCGAACATGCCGCGGTCCGGGATCGTGCCGCCGCTCGTCACCGCGAGGCGCTGGGCGCCGGGGCGTCCGGTCAGGGTGCCGTGCACGCGGTCCCACACCAGCCGCGGGCGGAGTTCGGCGAACTCGTCGCTCGGGTACCGTCCGGTCACCAGGTCGAGCGTGGCATCGAACGCCGAGCGGGGCAGGCCGCTGAACGGGGCGCTGCGTCGGACCAGGTCGAACCAGTGCTCGACGTCGACGGTGTCGATCGCCCCGGCCGCGACCGTGTGCTGCGCCAGGACGTCGAGGGGGTTCGCCGGAACCGAGATCGACTCGATCTGGCCCGTGACCATCCGCTCCACCGTGACCGCACTGTTGACGAGGTCGGCGCGGTGCTTCGGGAACAGCACCCCGCGGGAGATCTCGCCCACCTGGTGCCCGGCACGGCCGACGCGCTGCAGGCCGCTCGCGACCGATGGCGGCGCCTCGACCTGGACGACGAGGTCGACCTCGCCCATGTCGATCCCGAGTTCGAGCGAACTCGTCGC
The DNA here is from genome assembly GCF_003755065.1 of Curtobacterium sp. JUb34. NCBI lineage: Bacteria > Bacillati > Actinomycetota > Actinomycetes > Micrococcales > Microbacteriaceae > Curtobacterium > Curtobacterium sp. JUb34. Next base: position 994,561 of record NZ_RJVH01000001.1, read on the forward strand.
GACCACGCACCGCAGCCGACCGGACTTCAGGTCGTCCTCGATGATCGCGCGCTGGTCCTTCGACACCGAGCCGTGGTGGGCTCGGGCGAGCACGGGCACTGCAGTGTCCGAGCCGCCGCCACCGGTCTGCCCGGACGCGCCGATCATCTGCGCCGGCGGTCGCTTCGTGCCCTGGGGTGCGACCGCGTGTGCCGAGGTCCGCGCGGGTGACTGCGGGCGACCCCGCGCCACCGGCAGCCCGTCGTCGGCCGGCGAGACCCCCGCCGGGACCAACGCGTCTGCGACCTCGGCCGGAGCCGCCGCGGCGAGGACGCGCTCTTCGTGGATCTCGTTGAGCCGCGCGGTGAGTCGCTCGGCCAGTCGCCGCGAGTTCGCGAACACGATCGTCGACCGGTGCTCCTCGACGAGGTCGACCACGCGCTCTTCGACGTGCGGCCAGATCGAGCCGTTCGAGGGCGCGTCGGACGCGTCCGCACCGACCGGCGGAGCACCGAGCTCGGCCATGTCGTCGACCGGCACGACGACCCGCAGGTCGAAGGTCTTCTGCGCGGGCGGGGCGATGATCGTCACCGGCGCCCGACCCCCGAGGAACCGCGCGACCTCTTCCGGCGGTCGGACCGTTGCGGACAGCCCGATGCGTTGCACGGGCTTGTCGAGCAGGTCGTCGAGGCGCTCGAGCGAGACGGCCAGGTGTGCCCCGCGCTTGGTCGAGGCGACGGCGTGCACCTCGTCCACGATGACGGTGTCGACGTTGACCAGGGTCTCGCGTGCCTGCGAGGTGAGCATGAGGTACAGCGACTCGGGCGTCGTGATGAGGATGTCCGGCGGCTGGCGGAGCAGCTTCTGCCGGTCCGAGGACGGGGTGTCACCGCTGCGCACCCCGACGGTGACCTCTGGTGGTTCGGTGCCGAGCCGCCGGGCCGTCTGCGTGATCCCGACGAGCGGGCTGCGCAGGTTCCGCTCGACGTCGACGCCGAGGGCCTTGAGGGGTGAGACGTACAGGACGCGCGTGCGCTGCTTGGCCGGTGGGCGATCCGTCGCGCTGATGAGCCGGTCGATCGACCACAGGAACGAGGCCAGGGTCTTGCCGGAACCGGTCGGTGCGATGACGAGTGCGTGCTGTCCCGTCGAGATGGCGTCCCAGGCGCCCGCCTGTGCCGGGGTCGGGGCGTCGAACGCGCCCCGGAACCACTCCGCGGTCGCGGGGGAGAAGCGCTCGAAGACGTCCGTCATGGTCCGCCCATCCTGCCCGGCACCACCGACAGCAGGCCCAGTGCGGAGTACCCCTTGACAGAACGACAGTTAGCGATCTATCGTAAACACATCGCGATACGACGAAGATGAAACCAGTCAGACCGATCGCGAGCCGACTCAGCACCAAGGAAGGACGCACCATGCGCCCCATGCACGACGACAACGACAGCAACCACCACCCGCGCGGCCCCCGGTTCGGCGGCGCGCGGCAGCACCACGGCGCCGGGTTCCCCGGCCGCGACCGCGGTGACCACGAGCACGGCGGTCGAGGCGGCCGTGGCTTCGGCCCGGGCTTCGGGCCGGGCATGGGCTTCGGGCCCGGCTTCGGCGGCTTCGGCGGACCCGGCTTCGGTCGCGAACGCCGCCGCCGCGGTGACGTCCGTCTCGCGATCCTCGGCCTGCTGGCCGAGGGACCGCAGAACGGCTACGCCGCGATCAAGACCATCGCCGAGCGCACCGGCGGCGCGTGGAAGCCGAGCCCCGGCTCGGTCTACCCGACACTCCAGCAACTCGTCGACGAAGACCTCGTGGTCTCGTCGGGCGACGGCCGCAAGACGCTCTTCGAGCTCACCGACGCCGGCAAGGCCGAGGCCGAGTCGAAGGCCGACGAGATCGCGGCGGCACTCGACGCGGCGCCCGGGATCCCGGACGCCCAGCGCGAGTTCTTCGAGGCGCTCCGGAAGACCATGGGCGTCCTGCAGATGTACCGCACGACCGCGACGGAGGACCAGGCCAAGGCCGCCACCGCCAAGGTCGACCAGCTCCGCAAGGACCTGCTGCAGATCCTCGCCGACTGACCGACGAACCGGACGGGAGGCACGGTGCCAGCCCGCACCGTGCCTCCCGTCCGTCGTCGCCGGGGCTGACCCCCGCGCATCGTGAGCAGAAATGGTCGAGTCCGCACGTCGGACCCGACCATTTCTGCTCACCAAGCGCGTCCCGCGCCTACGCCCCGATGAACGCCGCGACGTCCGCCAGTTCCGCTGCAGACACCGCGTGCCGCAGCCCTTCGTACGTCCGGTCCGTCACGGTGGTGTTCGCCGCCGCCCACGCCTGCGTGCGCGCGGTGGCCTCGGCCGGGATCACCGGGTCGAGGTCGCCGTGCCCGAGGAACACCCGCGGTCGGACGTCGGCGAGGGCCTCGTCACGCGAGTCCGTCACCCCCGGCACGACGAACCCGGAGAGCGACACCGCGAACGCGAACGCAGCCGGCCGTGCCCGCAGCAGCTGGAGCGCCATCGACCCGCCCTGCGAGAACCCGAGCAGGCCGATCCGCGGGTGGTCGGCGGCGACGGAGTCGATCCACGCGAGCACCCCGGCGGCCGCGGCGTCGACGGGCTCGAGTGCAGGGGAACCGGGTGTGCCGAGCGGGTACCAGCTGAACCCCTGCCCCCACGGCATCGGTGCCCGCAGCGACGCCATCGTCCAGGCTGCCGGCAGTGCGGGGGCGAGTCCGAGCAGGTCGTGCTCGTTCGACCCCACGCCGTGCATGGTCACGAGCAGCGGGGTCCCCGCGCGTTCCCCCGCGGGACGCGTCCACTGCACCAGGTCTGCATCGATCATGTGGACAACGCTAACCATCCCCAAGTCCCGCGCCTTCCGCCGAACTCGACGCCGTCCCTGGTAGACACGGTGCATGGCCTCGTTGCAAACCCCCGACCCCGACTCCGGCTGGCTGTCCGACGAGGAACTCGCCAACGCGCGTCGTCGACTCCCCATCTGCTACGTCGAGGCGATCCCCGTCCGCACCGACGGGCTCGGCGTCGTGACCGAGGTCGGGGTGCTCCTGCGCGTGGCCCCGAGCGGTTCGATCGTGCGCACCCTGGTGTCCGGTCGTGTGATGTTCGGTGAGTCCATCCGCACGGCGCTCTTCCGCCACCTCGAGAAGGACCTCGGCCCGATGGCGTTCCCGCAGCTGCCGTCGAGCCCGACGCCGTTCACGGTGGCCGAGTACTTCCCGCTGCCCGGCGCATCCGTCTACACCGACGAGCGGCAGCACGCGATCTCGCTGGCCTACGTCGTCCCGGTGACCGGCACGTGCGAGCCCCGGCAGGACGCCCTCGAGCTCACCTGGATGACCCCGATGGAAGCCGCGTCCGACGGCGTCGCCGACGACATGGAGGGTGGCCGCGGTGCCCTGCTGCGCGCGGGCCTCGCCTCGGTCGGCGCGCTCATGTGACGACCGGCCCGGTCCTCGAACAGGCAGCACCCGGACACGACGAAGCCCCCGGATCCGATCGGATCCGGGGGCTTCGCAGCACGGTACTGGACCGGCTTGTTACTTGGTGTCGCGGTCGTTCTTGAGGCTGTCGGCGACGCCGGAAGCGGCGTCCTTGACGTTCGTACCCGCCTGCTTGGTGTCGGCCTTGACCTGATCGGTCTTGCCCTCAGCCTTGAGGTGGTCGTTGTCCGTCGCGTTCCCGACGGCCTCCTTGACCTTGCCTGCCGCCTTCTCAGCGGCGTTCTTGATGTCTTCGATCCCAGCCATAGGCACTCCTTCCAACAGCGGACGTTTCCCCGTCAGCCGCTTGCGCGGCGTCCGGTGCAGGAGAAACTACGCCCGTCGCGGTGGTGGGCTCGCAGCCGACCTCAAGGTTGTCCCCCGCGGGTCAGCGTGGCCGGGTCGGGCAGGTCAGTGGCGGTCTGCAGCGCCGGCCGGACGGGAGGCGCGGCGCGAGGAGCCACGACGGCCCCCGCCCGACTCCTGGCCGGCTCCACGGCCCGCGGCGTAGCCGCCGTCCGAGGACCAGACCGCCGACGACCCACCGCGCACGGTGTCGCTGCCGGCGCGACGGCTGCCGCCGCTGCGGCGACCGCCCGTCGAGCCCGCACCCGCCGCAGCGGAGCGACCGGCGCCCTCGGACCGTGCGCCACGAGCCGGACGGCCCTGACGGCCCCCGGCCGAACCGGCGGACTCGGAAGCCGAGCCGGAGCGCGCGGGCTGACCCGCGCCTCCCGGACGACCGCCGCGACCACGGCGACCGCGGTCACCGGCGGAATCGGCGGAACGCTGCTTGGGCTGACGCTGCTGCTGCGCGGGTTCCTCGGCGACGTGGCGGATCGGGGCGACCTCGCCGACGAGCGTGGTGACCGCCGGCGACGTCGCGGTGACCTGCTGCGGGGTGACCTTGATCGCGGCGGCGCGCATCATCTGCGCGACGTCGCGACGCTCGGCGGGCATCGTCACCGTGACGACGTCACCCGACGAACCGGCACGGGCGGTACGGCCCGAGCGGTGCAGGTACGCCTTGTGCTCGGTGGGCGGGTCGACGTGCACGACGAGCTCGACGTTGTCGACGTGCACACCGCGGGCGGCGACGTCGGTGGCGACGAGGACGAGGGCCTCGCCGGACGAGAACTTCGCGAGGTTCCGCTCACGAGCGCCCTGCGACAGGTTGCCCTGCAGGTCGACGGCCGGGATCCCCTGGCTGCTGAGCTGCTTGGCGAGGCGCTTGGCGTGGTGCTTCGTGCGCATGAAGAGGATGCGGCGACCGTTGCCCGAGGCGAGGGTGCTCACGAGGTGCTTCTTCGCGTCGGCGTCGGCGACCTCGAACAGGTGGTGGGTCATCGCCTCGACGGGGCTGTTTGCCTCGTCGACGGAGTGCATCACCGGGTTGTGCAGGAACTTCTTGACGAGCTTGTCCACGCCGTTGTCGAGCGTGGCCGAGAACAGCAGTCGCTGTCCGTTCTCGGGGGTCGCCTGCATGATCTTGGTGACACCGGGCAGGAAGCCCATGTCGGCCATGTGGTCGGCCTCGTCGAGGACGGTCACCTCGATGTCGCCGAGGTTCACGTGGCCCTGCTGCATGAGGTCGGCGAGCCGGCCCGGGCAGGCGACGACGACGTCCACGCCGCCGCGCAGGGCGTCGACCTGACGGCCCTGACCGACGCCACCGAAGATGGTGGTCGTGTTCAGGCCCATGGCCTTGGCGAGCGGGGCGAGGGCGACGTCGATCTGGGTCGCGAGCTCACGCGTCGGGGCGAGCACCAGGGCGCGGGGGCGGCCGGCGCGGCGCTTGCGGCCGCTGGCTGCGAGACGGGCGACGAGCGGGATCGCGAACGCGATCGTCTTGCCGGAGCCGGTGCGGCCGCGGCCGAGGACGTCCTTGCCCTGCAGGGAGTCGGGGAGCGTGTCCTCCTGGATCGGGAACGCGGTCTCCTTGCCCTGGTCGGCGAGGACGGCGACCATCGGCGCGGGGACGCCGAGGTCGGAGAAACGGAGGTCATTGGTGGTCATGGTGACCTTTCGAGCCGGATGAGACCGGCTGTGGGCGCGCTCTGAGGCAGCGCGCGGGCGGGATGCGCGCCAACAGAGGTGGCTGGCGCAGTCGCCGCAGCAGAGAAGCCTGGGCACCTTCGGGAGGTGCTCGATCATCGACCAGAGGATCAGTGGAACGTGGTCGGGAGTTCGGGGCGTCCGTACGACGCACGAGACGATCGGCGTCTCGAGTACCACCAGCATAGCGCGTGCACCCCGCAGAACCCAGGACCGGGCAGTTCGACGTGCGCATGCGAGGATTCCGGGGTGCGTACGCGAACCGTCCTGATCACCACCGCGATGGCCCTGGTGGCCGTCCTCGGCACGGCCGGCTGCGCCGAGGCTGCTCCGACCAGCGCTGCGGCGAGCTACCGCAACCTGCCGACCTCGGGGCGCCCCGACTACCAGCTCGGCGGCTCCTACACACCGCCGTCCGGCGTGACGATCGTCGAACGGGACAGCACCGCGAAGCCCGCGAAGGGCACGTACGACATCTGCTACGTCAACGGGTTCCAGACACAGCCCGAGGCGGCTCGCACGTGGACGAAGTCGTACCCGTCGGCGATCCTGCGTGACCGGGCCGGCAAGCCGGTGTCCGACCCGGGGTGGCCGGACGAGATGCTGCTCGACACCCGGACGGCGGCGAAGCGCGCGCTCATCACGAAGGTGATCGCGAAGACCGTCGCCCGCTGCGGCGACCGCGGGTTCGACGCGGTCGAGTTCGACAACCTCGACTCGTGGACCCGCAGCGGGAAGCTGCTGACCCGTGCCGGCAACCTGGCGCTCGCGAAGTCGCTGGTGGCCGCCGGACACCGGCACGGCCTGGCCGTCGGGCAGAAGAACACGCCGCAGCTCGGGGCGTCGGGGCAGAAGCAGACCGGGTTCGACTTCGTCGTCGCCGAGGAGTGCGTGCAGTACCGGGAGTGCGCGGCGTACACGAAGGTCTACGGCGGGCGGGTCATCGACGTGGAGTACTCGGACACCCTCGAGCGCTCGTGGGGCTCGGTCTGCAAGCTGAAGAGCCGCCCGGCCATGACGATCCTGCGGGACCGCGACCTGGTCACCCCGAAGGACGACGCGTACGTCTACAAGCGCTGCTGAGCGCCCGGAAGCGCCAGGTCCGCCCGGAGCCTCCGGGGCTACGCGGGCCAGGCGTCCTTGAGCGCGGTGGCCGCCTGGTCGGCGGAGAGCCCGGCAGCGCGGGCAGCGGCCGCCAGGGCACGTGCGGCGTCCGCGACCGCGTCCGGCACCTCGGCCGGCCGCACCACCCGTGTCCCGGCGCCACGCGCGGTGTGCACGAGTCCGGCTTCCTCGAGCAGCTGGTAGGCCTTCGCGACCGTCCCGGCCGCCAGCCCGAGCTCGTCGGCCAGGCCGCGCACGCTCGGCAGTCGTTCGCCGTCGACGAGGTACCCCGCACCGATCTGCGCCGCGATCTGCGAGCGGACCTGCTCGAAGGGCGGCACGCGTCCGCCGGCGTCGAGTGCGACCAGACCTGTCATGCGTTCCACCCTAGAAGTCGTACTGCTCGCCGACCGGGATCGGCACCGGCACGGTGTTGCCGGGAGGCGCGAGCGGGCACGCCCACGCCGGGTCGTACGCGCACGACGGGTTGTACGCGAAGTTGAAGTCCAGCACGAGCGAGTCCGCGTCGTCGCCGCCGAGGTCCGAGCCCTTGATCGTGTCGAGCAGGTAGCGTCCGCCGCCGTACGTGCCGCGGGCCTTGCCGGCGCTGGAGTCCTTCACCGGGACGAACAGCCCGCCCCCGTAGCCGCCGTGCGACCAGACGTCGAGCGTGCCGACGCCCGGGACCGTCACGACGCCGAGACGATCGAAGTGCACGGTGCCGTCGGTGCCGGTCTCGTAGTCGAACTCGGCTGGCTCCGTCGCCTCGATGCGGACCTGGAACCGCCAGGCGGGGTCGTAGTCCGGCACGGGCAGCGACTCGAAGTCCCGGGCATCGTCGTCCAGGAGCGGCGACGCCGGGTGCTCCGCGAACATCGCGTCGCGGGTCTCCCGCCACAGCGCGTGCGCCGTCTGCGGATCCGGCGTCGCACGGACACGGCGGTACAGGTCGAACGTCATGCGCCGCCAGTCCACGGTCGCGAGCGTGCTCCGCACGCGGTCGTCGGTCGTCGGCTCCTGGGGGCGCGTCTGGCTCACGTGGTCGAGGCTACGCCCGCTCCGCGGCGGACGGGAGGCCCGACTCGCCCTGCGTCAGTCGGCATCCGTCCGCCAGGTGGGTGCGAGCGCACGCATCCGGTACGCCCGCCACTGCCAGATGACCCACATCCCCGGCCACAGCAGTGCGCCGAGCGGCCACGGCCGCATCCGGTAGCTGAGGCGGTCGATCAGCAGCGTCCGGTCGCCGGGAGCCGGGACGACGGCCATCCGGTGGCGCATCGTCATCCGGCCGAACAGCCCGCTCGTCCCGCCCCCGTTGTCGCGCTGCACGGGGACTCCGTCGATCTCGTACAGGTCGAGATCGACGTGCGTGTCGCCGCTCGGCACGAGCCCGAACGCACTCGCGGTGATCGGGTGCGGGTGTCCCGGTTCCCACCGCTCGGGGAACCCCTCGGGGCTGCGCGAGCGGTACACCAGGAACGGTTTCGTCACCGCGACCATCACGGACGGGGACAGCAGGGCGTCGCGCACGGCGGCCACCGGCGCGTCGAGGACGATCCGGATACCGACGTGCATGCCGAGGACCCTACGCTCGCGGCCCACACCCGCTCTCGGCAAATGTGAAATACACGTATGTGAGTGTGTACAGCATGCGAACCACTCACCACCGCCTCCCCCTGCTCGCCGCCCCCGCCGTCCTCCTCGTCCTCGCCGGCTGCGCGGCGGGAACGCCTCCCGAGGCCGACGCGCACGACGCCGGCACGTCGTGGTCGTACGAGGGTGCCGGGTCACCGGAGCGCTGGGGCGCCCTCGCCGACGAGTACGGCACCTGCGGCACCGGCGAGCGGCAGTCCCCGATCGACCTGCCGGCAGCTCGCGGTGGCGCCGACCTCGACCTCGTCGGCTCCGGCGCCGTCCGGGGTCTGACGGCGGACAACGGGCACACCGTGCAGTTCACGGCCGGTGACGGCGCCTCGACGAGCATCGCGGGCGAGGACCTCGACCTCGTCCAGATGCACTTCCACGCGGGTTCGGAGCACACCGTCGACGGCGAGCCGGCCGATGCGGAGTTCCACTTCGTGCACGCCGACGGCCGCGGCGACCTGACCGTCGTCGGGGTCCTCGCCGAGCGGGGCACGCACAACCCCGCCTACGAGAGCTACCTCGCCGGGGCGACGGCAGGTGCCGGCCGCGAGAGCACGGTGGACATCGAGGCGATGCTGCCGGAGGTCAGGTCGTTCGCGACGTACGAGGGCTCGCTCACCACGCCGCCGTGCACCGAAGGCGTGCGGTGGATCGTGCTCGAGGAACCGATCGAACTCGGCGCCGACCAGCTCGCCGACCTCGAGGCGGCGCACGTCGAGAACGCGCGTCCGGTCCAGCCGCTCGGCGACCGGACCGTCCGTCACACGCTCTGACGGTCAGGCGTGCCGGGCGGACCGGCGGCGGGACCCCTCGGCGCGGTCGTGCTGCCGGAGCCGCTCGGCCAGGGACAGCCGGACAGCCGGCCACTCCGACGCGATGATCGAGAACACCACGGTGTCGCGGAGCGTGCCGTCGCGGCCGATGGAGTGGTTCCGCAGGACGCCGTCCTGCTTCGCGCCCAGGCCGGCGATCGCGGCGCGGGACTGGTGGTTGTGCCAGTGCGTGCGGAACTCGACCGCGATGCACTGCCACGCCTCGAACGCGTGGGACAGCATCAGCAGCTTCGACTCGGTGTTGATGCCCGACCGCTGCGCCGACTTCGCCAGGAAGGTGCTGCCGATCTCGACGTGCCGGTTGCCCGGGTCGATGTTCATGAAGGTCGTCGAACCGACCACGCGACCGGTCGGACGGTCCCGCACCGCGAAGGGCACCATGCGGCCGGCCTCGTGCTCGGCGAGACGCCGGTCGATCTCGTCCTCGACCTGGGCCGGCGCGGGGACCGAGGTGTACCAGGTCCGCCACAGATCGCCGTCGGTCACCGCTGCCCGCAGGTCGTCCGCGTGCTCCTGTGAGAGGGGCTCGAGCGTCACACGGTCGCCGGTCAGGGTGGGCGCGGGGGCGATCTCCATGGAAGTGCATCCTACGGTCGTCGACCCTGGCGGAGCCTGTCGGGACGGTCACCCTGTGGAGAGGGACAGCATCGTCCGGACGGCTATCGTGACGGACGTGGCAGAACGCACCCAGGAGCAGTACCAGGTCCGGTTCGCGTGGGGCGCCGGCGGGGCCGCACGCATCGCGCACGGCGCACACCTCGTCGTCTGGGTGGACGTCCTGCCGGGCTCGCCGGACGCGGCGGCGCAGCGCCGCGCGCTCCGGAACGCGACCGCCCGGGTACCGGACGGGCCGGAGGTCGTGCTCGGCCACCTCGGCAACGCGACCGCGATCGCGGAACGGGTGACGGGCCTCCAGGCCGAGCGCGGCGACCGCTGCGTCGTCGCCGTCGTCGCCGCCGGGCTGCACCACGCCGGCGCCCTGGACGACGCGGCCGAGGCCGCGGGCGAAGCCGTCGACGTGCCCTACGCCCCCGACTTCGCGGTCGAGGACCTGCTCGCGGCCGGTGCCGTCGTCGACGCGCTCGCCGCAGTCGGGATCGACCACACCGCGCCGGAGGCCGCCGCCGCCTGCGCGGCGTACACGGGGCTCCGGCGCGCGGTGAAGCACCTGGTCACGGCGTCCGAGAGCGCGTCCGTCCTCGGACGCGAAGACGTGCACGCGGCACTCGCCGTCGGGCCGGACCTGGTCGTCCTGCGGGAATCACGGGGCCGGGCGTAGCGTTCGGGCGGACAGGGCCGGTGCGCCGTCCAGGCCGTCCGGCACCAGCGAGCGAAGGAGCAACGCATGAAGGCAGTCGTCGGCGACACGGTGATCGCGGAGGCCCCGGAAGAGGACCTCATCAAGATCGAGGGCAACTGGTACTTCCCGCCGTCGAGCGTGAAGTCCGAGCTCTTCACCGAGAGCCCCACCCAGTACCACTGCCCGTGGAAGGGCGACACGCAGTACTTCACGGTGAACGTCGACGGGCAGGCGCTGCAGGACCGTGCGTGGTCCTACCCGACGCCGATCCCGTCGTCGTTCGACCGGGTCGGCAAGGACTACTCGGGCTACGTCGCGTTCTGGAAGGACGTCACGGTCGTCGAGTGACGACCGACGTCGTGTCGCGCGCCGCGTCGACGCGCACCGTCGGTGCTCATCCCGTCAGGGTGAGCACGATCAGCGCGACGTTGAGCGCCACGATGACCGCCGCGATCACCCACGCCACCACGCGGGTGGTCGCGGCGTTCACGTCGGAGCCCATGACGCTCCGGCGGGACGTGTAGACCACCAGCGGGACGATCGCGAAGGCGATCCCGAAGCTCAGCACGACCTGGCTCACCACGAGCAGCATCGTCGCATCGGCACCGACCGCGAGCAGCACGATCGCCGGCACCAGGGTGATCACGCGCCGTGCCACCAGCGGGATCCGCACGTGCAGCAGCCCCTTCATGATCTCGGCGCCGGCCATGCAGCCGACCGAGGTCGACGCCAGCCCTGACGCCAGCAGACCCACCGCGAACAGCACGCCGACGACGGGTCCGACGTGCTCGGCGATCGCCCGCTGTGCGCCGGGGATCGAGTCGGTGTCCGCGACGCCGGGCAGCGTCGCCGCGGCGAGGACGAGCATGCAGATGTTCACACCACCGGCGACGACCAGTGCGAGGCCCACGTCCCACCGGGTGGCGACGAGAACCCGGCGGCGCTCGGGACCGGCGGGGACGTCGCCGTGCCGGTCCCGGGCCAGTGCGGAGTGCAGGTACACCGCGTGGGGCATGACCGTCGCGCCGAGCATCGACGCCGCCAGCATCACCGACTCGGAGCCCTCGAACCGCGGAACCAGGCCGCTGACGAGCTCGGCGGGAGAGACCTGGGCGAACAGCAGGCCGGCGCAGAACCCGACGGTCAGGACCGCGAGCATCGCGGTGACGACGGCTTCGAACGTGCGGGTCCCGCGGCGACTGTGCAGGGTCAGCAGGAGCATGGAGACGACGCCGGTGATGAGTCCGCCCGCGACGAGCGGCAGGCCGAACAGCAGGTGCAGGGCGAGTGCGCCGCCGATCACCTCGGCGACGTCGGTCGCGGCCGCGACGATCTCGGCCTGTCCCCAGAACAGCAGGCGCGGGGTGCGGCGCATCCGCAGCCCGAGGTGCTCCGGCAGGGACTTGCCCGTGACGACGCCGAGCTTGGCGGACAGGTACTGCACGACCACGGCGCTGGCGTTCGCGGCGACCAGGACCCAGAGCAGCAGGTAGCCGTACTTCGCACCGGCGGTGAGGTTGGCGGCGACGTTGCCGGGGTCGACGTAGGCGATGGCCGCGACGAACGCCGGGCCGAGCAGGGTGAGCCCGGCAGCCCGTCGCCGCGGTGCGCCCGAGGGGTGCTCGGTGGTCCTGGCGGCGGCGGTGTCGGTCACGACTCCAGCATGCCAGAGAATTCGGCATGCCGAATCTTTTTGTTGGAAGGCGCGATCCCGGCGGAGGGCGAGTGGTCAGGCGGCTGCGCGCCGAGCGCGGTGCGCCCGGACCTTGGCGCGGTTCCCGCACCGCTGCATGGAGCACCAGCGGCGTGTCCCGCCCCGCGAGGAGTCGTAGAACACCAGCGCGCAGTCGTCCGCCGAGCAGCGGCTCAGGCGCGTCGGGCGGCCGTCGGCCTCGACGTCGTCGAAGCCGACCTCGGTGAACAGCGCGACCGCGTCGCGCGCGACGCTGGACAGGGCCTGGGCCAGGCGGACGCGGTTGGCTCCGGCGCGGCGTCGGCCACCCGGGAGGCTCGGGGGCACGTCCGGCAGGGCGGCGAACAGGTTGACGGTGTCGATGTCGTCGGGCGCGGGGCGCGTGCGGCCGGTCCCGGCGCGCAGGCCTGCCGCGACCGCGGTCCGCTCCGCGGCGGTGGTCGCCGGACCGGGGGCCGCGGCGACGGCCAGTCGCGCGATCGCCGCGCGGAGCGCGCGGGCGTCCTGCAGCTCACGGGCGCTCGCCCCGACGTCGATGGGCTCGGTGTGGTCGCTGAGCCACTCGTCCAGGTCAGCCGGGCTCGCGAGCAGTTCGCCGAGCTGCGACCGGGGGCGGCGGCCGTCCGGGTCGTCGGCGAACCCGCCGGTGTGCGCGAAGTCCAGGGCGATCCGACCGGCGTCGAAGAACCAGGTGGAACCGGCGTCCGTGCGGATGTGCTGCCCCGTGTGCATCCGTCCAGGCTAACGGGTTACCGGCGCGCCTCCGCGCGCCGACGGACTCATGCGGTAGTCGAGGCCACCGTCGAGGGGTCGTCCGCCGCGCTCCGACGTCGCCAGACGATGGCGTTGCGGGCATCGAACCGGCGGGAGCACCGGGCGCAAGCGAGCGGACGGGTGGGCGTCCGGTAGCGGAAGTGCTCGTGTCCGGCGGGGCAGGTCCCGATCCACGGTGCGAGCTCGCTGGCGATCGGGCCGTCGTGCAGCCGCGAACCCGTGTACCCGATGGCGGCCGCGGTCCGCTTCCACTTCGGACCGTGGCCGGCGCGGGCCCCGGCGAGGGCGTGGGCGACCTCGTGCAGCAGGACCTGTTCGACGTCGTCGTCCGAGAACCGTGCGGCGAGGTGCCGGCTGACCGTGATGCGCTTGCGGGCGAAGTCGCACTGCCCGGCGCGGGTCTTCGCGTGGTCGAAGCCGAAGGCCCACGAACCGGCGCCGAGGTGCTCGGTGATGAGGGCCTCGGCGCGGGAGCGGACCGTCTCGAGTGCGGTCACTGGTCGGCGCGGGGGTCGGCCTGGCCCTTCTTGGCTGCCCGGGCGGCGATCCGGCCCCAGATGTCGTCGGCCTCGGTGCGGGCGGCGTCCGGCGCACCGAGCACCCGGCGGCGGATCGGCGGCACCTGCTTGACCGGTTCGGCGACGCGCATGGTCGGTTCGTCGTCCTCGGCGCGGCGGGCGGCGACCTCACGAGCCGTCCGCGGCTTGTCGGCCGGTTCCGCGGGGTGTGTGATCGACGCGCGCATCGCGGCCTCGACCGCGGTGCGCAGGGCGTCGGTCCGCTCGGACGGCGCACCCGCCTGTCGGAACGCCTGGTAGGCGCGGGACAGCGCGGCGCGGGCCTCCTCGAAGCGGTCGTTCTCGAACAGCGACCAGCCCTCGATCTCGGCGGCGGCGCCCTCGAGCTCCGGCCACTCCTCGGTCGCGGCGGTGTCACGGGCCAGGGCGGCCTCGGTCGCCGCGCGCTCGTGCCGACCGAGGTCGTGCAGGATGTGCGCGCGACGGATCCGGGCGGCGACCTTGTCCTGGCGCTCCCCGGTGAACATCGCCAGGCGGAAGACCTCTTCCGCGACGACGAGCGACTCGTCGAGACGGCCGAGCAGACGGAGGAGCTCGGCGCGTTCCGCGAGGGCTTCGGTACTGCGGCTCTGACCGAGGTCGCGCAGACGCTGGTGCACGGCGTCGACGTCGACCGCCGGTCGCAGGCTGATGGGCGCGAAGGTGCTGCCCGGGCTGACCCCGGCCGTCACGGGAGCCGCGTGGCGCGGTTCACGGGACGGGTCGGACGGGTCGGGCTGCTGGCGGTCGTCGGGCGGGAGGGACATCGGTTCGAGGGTAGCCGCGCTCTGCCGGGAGCGGCCGGTGCGACGCGCTCAGGCTTCGCGCTGTGGACGCAGAACGGCCCGCCGTGCCGGAGCACGACGGGCCGTCGGAGCGGCTGGTCAGCGGATCAGGACATCCCGCTCGCGGCGACCGCCGCGAAGCCGATGGCGATGCCGAAGGCGATCACCGCGACGACAGCGAGGATGATCGCGACGACGCCCCAGGCACGCCCGCGCTTGGTCACGGCCGCGATGATGCCCTGCACGATCGCCCACAGGCCGAGGGCGGTGCCGAGGTAGAACATGAGCGACCCGGTGACGGCGGCGGACGACGTCATGAGTTCGGTGATCTGCGAGTCGCTCGGCGTCGCCCCGCTGTTCTCCATCGAGTCGCGGAAGGCCTCGGAGCCGCCGAAGGCCTGCCCGAACAGGTACCCGCCGATGACGCCGACGACGAGCGCCGCGAGACCGACGACGAACGCCACGACGCCCAGGGTCTTCTTCTTGGCCTTCGGCTCCTCGTAGCTCTGCCACGCCGGTGAACCGGAGCTCGCGGGCGCCGCGGCGTACGGCTGCTGCCCGTACTGCTGCTGCCCGTACTGGTCCTGCTGCTCGCCGTACCGGGGAGCGGGCTGTCCGTACTGCGGCGTCGAGTCGCTCCGCTCGCCGTACCGCGGTGCCTCGGCGGCGGGCTGCTGCTGCGGGGCTCCGCCCCAGCTCGGCGCCTGGCCGTCGCCCGTCCGGTCCTGGTTGCTCCGGTCGTCGTTCGTCATCAGGGGATCCCATCGCTCGGTCGCGCACCTGCGCGGTCGTTCAGACCATCCTGACAGCCGCACCCGCCGAGTGCCCGGGAACGGCCTCGCGCGCCGCCCCCGTCGTCGGCGTGGGATCAGCCGCCGAACACGCTCCGGTTCGGCTCCGGCGACGCCACGGCCGTCGCGTCGGTGACGATCGGGGCCCCGGCGATGAACGCCCGCAACTCCGCACCGTGGACGACCTTCGCCGGCATCGGGTCCGAGGAGTACCGCCGCGGCATCTCGGCGATCGGCAGGTCGGTCGGCGAGCCGAGCAGCACGATGTTCCCGAACCGACGGCCCTTGAGCATCCCGGTGTCCGCCACCGCCGCGACCGACGGCAGCACGGCCTGCAGCGTCGACGCCTGCCCACGCGCGAACGCGAGCCCCGCGCCGTCGGCCACGTTCACGGCGACGATGCCGGTCGGCGACAGGAACGCGGCGACCTCGCGGTAGAACTCGATGCTCGTCACGTGCGCCGGGATCTGCGACCCGCCGAAGACGTCGACCACCGCGAGGTCCACGGTGCCGCGCAGCCCGGTGGGGAGCTTGCCGAGGACCTCGCGCGCGTCGCCGTACCGCACCCGGATCGACGCGCCGCGTGGGAACGGCAGGACCTCACGGACGTGGTCCACCAGGTCGCGCTCGAGTTCGATGACCTGCTGGCGCGAGCCCGGCCGGGTCACGGCGACGTACCGGGGGAGCGTCAGGGCACCGGCGCCGAGGTGCAGCGCGGTGACCGGGCCGGAGGGCAGCAGGTCGATCGCGTGCCCGATCCGCCGGATGTACTCGAACGCCAGGTGGGTCGGGTCCTCGAGGTCGACGTGCGACTGCGGTGTGCCGTCGACGACGAGCGTGAAGGACCCGGGACGGTGCCGGTCCGGCTCGACCACCGAGTACCCCGCACCGATCCGGAACCCGTCGAACGCATCAGCCATGCCGTCAATCGAACACCACCGGACCGGCTCCACGATCACCACCCGTGCCCCCACCCCTGGTTGGTGTGCCCGTGGACGCCCCGGAACGAGGCTGGGGTCACCGGTCGGGAACGCCCGCCGGACCACCACGAAAGGCACCCACCATGTCGGTCCAGCTCCTCGCGAACGTCCTGCTCGGCGTCGCACTCGTCGGCTTCCTCGGGTACCGCCAGGCGACCTGGCAGTACCTCGACCCGGCGCGCATCTGGCGCACGCCGATGATCATGGCGATCGTCGGCGTGGTCGTCCTGGCGCAGACGTCGGCGACGGTCACCACGACCGACGTGGTGTTCCTCGGGATCGAGGCCCTGATCACCATCGGGGTCGGCCTGACGATGGGCACCATCACCCGGTTCCGTACCGTCGCCACCCCGGACCGCAAGGGTCGGACGATCCAGTCCCGCACGGGCTGGCTCGGGGCGTCGCTCTGGATCGTGCTCATCGTCGTCCGCATCGGCCTCGACGTCCTCGGGGGCCACCTCGGTGCGCACCTGCTGACCTCGACCGGCACGATCCTCCTCGTCCTCGCGCTGAACCGTGCTGCCCGCGCCCTGGTGATCGACCAGCGCATCCCGCGCGGAGACCGCGGAGACCGCGGAGACCGCGGAGACCGCGGAGACCGCGGAGACCAGACCCACGGCGGCCGCACCACCCGCGGCATGATGGTGCGGTGACCCTGCTGAGCGGACAGGACCCGACCGACCTCCCCGGGGGTCGGTCCCGTTCCGCCACGGCCTGGGGGCTCAACGCCCTCGGTGTCGCCGTCGTCGCGTTCTGGTTCGTGAAGAACGGCCTCGAGCAGCAGCTCCCCGCGTGGGTGTGGGTGGTCGGTGCGGTGGCGCTCGCCGCGTGGGCCCTCCGCGAGTCCGGTCGGACGCAGCGGGTCCTCCTCGTCGCCGGCGTCGTGATGATCGTCGCCGGATCCCTGACGGTCGTGGCGACCGACTCGCTCATGATCGTCCCCGTGATCGTCGGGATCGTCCTGCTCGGCGCGAACCTCCGGGTGCCGGTCTGGGCGGCAGCGGTGGCAGCGGTGGGGGCGGTCGTGGTCATCGCGGTGTGCGCCACGGTCGAGCACGCCTCGGTCCAGTTCGTCCTCGGCACGAGCGGCGGGCTGTTGCTCGGCGTCCTCATCGGTTTCAGCCGCCGGCAGTTCCGGATCGCGGCCGACCGTGCGCAGCAGGCCGAGCGCGAGCAGCAGCGGGCGCAGCTCCTCGCCGACCGGTCCCGGGCCTCGCGGGACATCCACGACGTCCTCGCGCACTCGTTGGGTGGCCTCGTGCTGCAGCTCGACGCGGTCGAGGCCCTGCTCGAGGCCGGCCGGGTCGACGACGCGACGAAGCGTGCGGGCGAGGCCAGGACCCTGGCGGCGGACGGCCTGGCCGAGGCCCGTCGCGCCGTGCACGCACTGCGCGACGACGCGAGGCCCGAACCGGCCACGGCCCCGGACCCGGCCGTGCGGACGAGCCCGGCCGACGTGCCGGACGCGAACCGGGCCTCCCGGACGTCCGACGACCACGTGCCGGACCGCGCCGACCTGACCGCCCTCGTCGACGCCCACCGCTCCTTCGGTGGCGCGATCGCGGTGCAGGGCGACGCGACCCTGGCCGCACTCGACGAGGCGCACCGCGCCGCCGTGGTCCAGGTCGTCCGCGAAGCCCTCAGCAACGCGCGCCGGCACGCGTCCGGCCGCCCCGTGTCGCTGTCCGTCATCCGCGACGGCGACGCCGTCGACGTCGTCGTGGCCAACCCGCTCACCGGCGGCGGCCAGGGCCTGCTCGGGATGCACGAGCGCTTCGCTGAGCTCGGCAGCAGCGCCACGGTCGAGGCGGAGCGGTCCGACGACGAGTTCGTCGTCGCGATGCACCTGCCGGTCGACGCCGTGGCCGCCACCGAGGGAGAGGCCTCGTGACCATCCGTGTCCTCGTCGTCGACGACCAGGCGATCGTCCGCGACGGCCTGGTGACGGTGCTGTCGCTGGTGCCGGACCTGCAGGTGACCGGTGCGGCCGCCGACGGGGCCGAGGCGATCGCGGCGGTGGACCGCGACGTCCCCGACGTCGTGTTGATGGACCTGCGCATGCCCGGCACGGACGGGCCGACGGCGACCGCGCGCATCGTCGCCGACCACCCGCAGGTGGCGGTGCTCGTGCTGACGACCTACGCGGACGACGAGTCCATCGTGACCGCGCTCCGCGCGGGTGCCCGCGGGTACCTGACGAAGGACGCCGGGCGGACCGAGATCGCGACGGCGATCCGGGCCGTCGCTTCGGGGCAGTCGACGTTCGACGCGACGGTGGGCGCGCGGCTGGTGGCGCAGCTCGCGGGTGGCGGGGCGACGGCGTCCGCGCGCGCTGTGCCGGCGCTGCGCGAGCGGTTCCCGGACCTCACCCCGCGCGAGGCCGACGTGCTCGAGCACATCGCGGCGGGCCGGACGAACCCGCAGATCGCGGCGGAGTTGTTCCTGACGGTGCCGACGGTGAAGTCGTACGTGAACCAGGTGTTCGCGAAGCTCGGGGTCGCCACCCGCGCCGAGGCGGTCGCGCGCGTCCTGCGCTGACGCTCGGTGTCCGGTACCGGCGGGTACATGAATGCGTACACATGGACGGCCAGCGGACGCCAAGACTCGTTCCGTACCGTTCATGCGGTCGTCACGCGGAACCGCGTCGATGCGTGCAGTGCCCCACACCGCGCGCGTCCGCCCTTCCGACGTGACCACGACGTGCCGTCGAGCGCCCCCACCGCTCGGCCGTGCGCGTCGCGGGCGTGCTCCGCGCGCCCCTTCCGGTCACCCGCGCGCGCTGGCCGTGATCACATCGCACCCGTCATGTAAAATACGGGATGCAACACTCCGCCGAGCCGCAGGAAACCCGACATGACCGCCGACACGATGAGCGTGCCCACCACGCGCCTGGGCGCACCGACGACCCGCGCCACTCCGCGCACGACCGCGAGCCGACCGACGCGGGTGATCCGCGCCTCCCGTCCGGCCCATGCCGACCACGAGACGGCGCCCACCTGGATGCGCGTGGTCGGGGCGGTCCTGCTCCTCGGTGGGCTCGGCCTGACCGCGGCGGTGACCGCCTGGCCGGGCGACGCACCGGAGGCCGCGCTCATCGTGCCGGCGCTGGTCGCGGTCGTGGCGGGTGTGCTGCTGCTGCTCGCACGAGCCGGGTTCGCCGTCACCGACACGCACGTCACGCTGCACTTCCGGCCGCTGCCCCCGCGGCGCATCGCGCGGCGGCGCATCGCCGACGTCCGACTCGTCGAGGCGGACGCCCGCACCTACGGCGGAGTCGGCCTGCGGATCGGCCGCGGCGTGCGCGCCCTGATCCTCACCCCCGGACTCGGGATCGAGCTCACCGACGACCGTGGTCGCGTCACCTTCGTGCGCACCCGCCGACCCGAGGACGCATTCCGTGCGCTGGCGGGACGGCAGGGCCGGTCGGGAGGCACGGGGCACGTCGAGCGCGAACGCCTCGGCTGAGCGGGCGGTCGCGTCCACTGCACGGGCCGGGTGCGCGGGCGGGGAATTCCGCGGGCACCGGGCGGCTTATACACGCCACTGCCGAATCCGGTCAAGCCAGGACTGGACAGCACGTCTCGGCGCGAACTATGATGACAGTTCGCGCTCCCTGGCATCCGTGTCGTCATATTGCGGTCGACGCAGAGTTCTGAGCCTCCAGGCTCAACTCGCCCTGGTGCAGCCGGACCCGTATATGGCGGCGGGTCCCGCTCACGGAGATCATCCCACACGTGCACCGACGTTCCGCGTCAGGCACGCGTCGGCGTGGTCACAGGGCATGAACTCGCGGGGATCGCCGAGCGATCAATCTACTCACCTACATGCTGCTCGTCAGTATCGGCCCGACGGGGCCTACGGAGGTCACACCCTTGGCTGCTGCGCCCAACGCATCCACCAACCCCAAGAACGGTCGCAACCACTCGCGACTCTCGTTCGCCAAGATCACGGACACCCTCACGGTTCCTGATCTGCTCGCACTCCAGACGGAGAGCTTCGACTGGCTCGTCGGCAACGACGTCTGGAAGGCCCGTCTCGCAGAGGGACAGGAGCAGGGTCGCACCGACCTCGCCCTGCACTCCGGGTTGGAGGAGATCTTCGAGGAGATCTCCCCGATCGAGGACCTCGGCGAGACCATGCAGCTCTCGTTCACGGCTCCCGAGCTCGAGGACCCCAAGTACTCGATCGACGACTGCAAGGAGCGCGGCAAGACCTACGCCGCTCCGCTGTACGTCAACGCCGAGTTCATGAACCACATGACGGGTGAGATCAAGACGCAGACGGTCTTCATGGGCGACTTCCCGCTCATGACCGAACGCGGCACGTTCATCATCAACGGCACCGAGCGCGTCGTCGTGTCGCAGCTCGTCCGTTCGCCCGGCGTGTACTTCGAGCGCCAGCAGGAGAAGACGTCCGACAAGGACATCTACTCCGCTCGCGTCATCCCCTCGCGTGGTGCCTGGCTCGAGTTCGAGATCGACAAGCGCGACCAGGTGGGCGTGCGCATCGACCGCAAGCGCAAGCAGTCCGTCACGGTCTTCCTCAAGGCGCTGGGTCTGACCAGCGAGGAGATCATGGAGGAGTTCCAGGGCTTCGCCTCGATCGAGTCGACCCTCGAGAAGGACGCCATCCTCACGAAGGAAGAGGCGCTCAAGGACATCTACCGCAAGCTGCGCCCGGGCGAGCAGGTCGCCGCCGAGGCCGCGCGTGCGCTGCTCGACAACTTCTACTTCAACTCGAAGCGCTACGACCTGGCGAAGGTGGGCCGCTACAAGGTCAACCGCAAGCTCGGGATCGACGCCCCGCTGTCCGACTCGGTGCTGACCGTCAAGGACATCGTCGCGACGATCAAGTACCTCGTGTCCCTGCACGCCGAGAAGACCACGCTGAACGGCGTGCGCGACGGCGAGCCGGTGCAGCTGCGCCTCGACGTGGACGACATCGACCACTTCGGCAACCGTCGCATCCGCGCCGTCGGCGAGCTCATCCAGAACCAGGTCCGCACGGGTCTGTCCCGCATGGAGCGCGTCGTCCGCGAGCGCATGACCACGCAGGACATCGAGGCGATCACGCCCCAGACGCTCATCAACGTGCGTCCGGTCGTCGCCGCGATCAAGGAGTTCTTCGGAACGTCCCAGCTGTCGCAGTTCATGGACCAGAACAACCCGCTCGCGGGCCTGACGCACAAGCGTCGTCTCTCGGCCCTCGGCCCGGGTGGTCTGTCCCGTGAGCGTGCCGGCGTCGAGGTCCGCGACGTCCACCCGTCGCACTACGGCCGCATGTGCCCGATCGAGACCCCGGAAGGCCCGAACATCGGCCTGATCGGCTCGCTCGCGTCGTTCGGTCGGATCAACTCGTTCGGCTTCATCGAGACCCCGTACCGTCGCGTCGTCAACGGCGAGGTCACGAAGACCATCGACTACCTCACCGCCTCGGAAGAGGACGAGTTCGTCGTCGCGCAGGCCAACGCCCCGCTGACCGACTCGTTCCACTTCGCCGACGACAAGGTCCTCGTCCGCAAGAAGGGCGGCGAGGTCGAACTCGTCGCCAAGGGCGAGGTCGACTACATGGACGTCTCGCCGCGCCAGATGGTGTCGGTCGCGACGTCGCTCATCCCGTTCCTCGAGCACGACGACGCGAACCGCGCCCTCATGGGTGCGAACATGCAGCGTCAGGCGGTCCCGCTGCTCCGTTCCGAGTCGCCGCTCGTCGGCACCGGCATGGAGGGCTACACCGCGATCGACGCCGGTGACGTCGTCACCGCCGACAAGGCCGGTGTCGTCTCCGAGGTCTCGGCCGACGCCGTGACCCTGCAGCTCGACGAGGGTGGCACGCAGACCTTCTACCTGCGCAAGTTCGACCGCTCCAACCAGGGCACGAGCTACAACCACCGCGTGGTCGTCTCGGCCGGCGAGCGTGTCGAGCAGGGCGAGGTAATCGCCGACGGTCCCGCGACGGAGAACGGCGAGCTCGCGCTCGGCAAGAACCTCCTCGTCGCGTTCATGCCGTGGGAGGGCTACAACTACGAGGACGCGATGATCCTGTCGCAGAACCTCATCAAGGACGACACGCTCTCCTCGATCCACATCGAGGAGTACGAGGTCGACGCCCGCGACACCAAGCTCGGCAAGGAGGAGATCACCCGTGACCTCCCCAACGTCAGCCCGGACCTGCTGGCCGACCTCGACGAGCGCGGCATCATCCGCATCGGTGCCGAGGTCCGCCCCGGTGACATCCTCGTCGGCAAGGTCACGCCGAAGGGCGAGACCGAGCTCTCCGCTGAAGAGCGCCTCCTCCGCGCCATCTTCAACGAGAAGTCGCGCGAAGTCCGCGACACCTCGCTGAAGGTGCCCCACGGTGAAGAGGGCACGATCATCGGCGTCAAGGTGTTCGACTCGCAGGACGGCGACGACGAACTGGGCTCTGGTGTCAACCAGCGCGTGGTCGTCTACATCGCCCAGAAGCGCAAGATCACCGCGGGTGACAAGCTCGCCGGTCGTCACGGCAACAAGGGCGTCATCTCGACCATCCTCCCGGTCGAGGACATGCCGTTCCTCGCCGACGGCACCCCGGTCGACATCGTCCTGAACCCGCTCGGCGTCCCCGGCCGCATGAACTTCGGCCAGGTCCTCGAGATCCACCTCGGTTGGCTCGCCAAGCAGGGCTGGAACGTCGAGGGCATCCAGGAGTGGGCGTCGGCGCTCCCCGAGGCAGCGCACAGCGCCGCTCCGGGCACGAAGGTCGCCACCCCGGTGTTCGACGGTGCGTACGAGCGTGAGATCGAGGGCCTCCTCGACTCGACCCTCCCGAACCGCGACGGCGAGCGCCTGATCGGCTCGTCCGGCAAGGCGCAGCTCTTCGACGGTCGCTCCGGCGAGCCGTTCCCGGAGCCCGTCTC
This sequence comes from Curtobacterium sp. JUb34, assembly GCF_003755065.1. NCBI lineage: Bacteria > Bacillati > Actinomycetota > Actinomycetes > Micrococcales > Microbacteriaceae > Curtobacterium > Curtobacterium sp. JUb34. The sequence goes on from NZ_RJVH01000001.1 coordinate 1,017,450, forward strand.
GGTCGGCTACATGTACATCCTCAAGCTGCACCACCTGGTCGACGACAAGATCCACGCCCGTTCGACCGGGCCGTACTCGATGATCACGCAGCAGCCGCTGGGTGGTAAGGCGCAGTTCGGTGGACAGCGATTCGGCGAGATGGAGGTGTGGGCGCTCGAGGCGTACGGCGCCGCCTACGCCCTCCAGGAGCTCCTGACGATCAAGTCCGACGACATCCTCGGCCGCGTGAAGGTCTACGAGGCGATCGTCAAGGGTGAGAACATCCAGGAGCCCGGCATCCCCGAGTCCTTCAAGGTCCTCATGAAGGAGATGCAGTCGCTCTGCCTGAACGTCGAGGTCCTCTCGGCCGACGGCCAGGCGGTCAGCCTGCGCGACAACGATGACGAGGTCTTCCGCGCTGCGGAGGAACTGGGCATCAACATCTCCTCGCGGTTCGAGTCGTCGTCCGTCGACGACATCTGATCCCGCCCGTACACGAAGCCTGAATCAAGCAAGAGAGAAGAACATTGCTCGAAGCAACTTCCTTTGACGCCATTCGGATCGGCCTCGCGACCGCCGAGGACATCCGTCAGTGGTCGTACGGCGAGGTCAAGAAGCCGGAGACCATCAACTACCGCACCCTGAAGCCCGAGAAGGACGGTCTGTTCGGCGAGCAGATCTTCGGTCCTTCCCGCGACTGGGAGTGCGCCTGCGGCAAGTACAAGCGTGTCCGGTTCAAGGGCATCGTCTGCGAGCGCTGCGGCGTCGAGGTCACCAAGTCCTCGGTCCGTCGTGAGCGCATGGGCCACATCGAGCTCGCTGCCCCCGTCACGCACATCTGGTACTTCAAGGGCGTCCCGTCGCGCCTCGGGTACCTCCTCGACATGGCGCCGAAGGACCTCGAGAAGGTCATCTACTTCGCGGCGTACATGATCATCGACATCGATGAAGAGGGCCGTCACGCGGACATGCCGGGTCTCGAGAACGAGATGCGTCTCGAGATCAAGACCCTCGAGGGCCAGCGCGACTCGATCATCGCCGACCGCCTCAAGAAGCTCGAGGACGACCTCGCAGCCCTTGAGGAAGAGGGTGCGAAGGCCGACGTCAAGCGCCGCACCAAGGACACCGCCGAGAAGGAGATGTCCCAGGTCCGCAAGTCGTTCGACGAGGACATCACCCGTCTCGAGCGTGTGTGGGAGGACTTCCGCAACCTCAAGGTGGGCGACCTCAAGCCCGAGGACGCCGTCTTCCACGAGCTCCAGGACCGGTTCGGGATCTACTTCGACGCCTACATGGGCGCCGAGGCGATCAAGCTCCGGCTCGAGGCGTTCGACCTGGCCGCCGAGGCCGAGGCGCTGCGCCTGCAGATCGCCGAGGGCAAGGGCCAGAAGAAGATCCGCGCGATCAAGCGTCTGCGCGTCGTCAGCTCCTTCCTCGCCACCGGCAACTCGCCGGCAGCGATGGTGCTCGGCGTCGTGCCGGTCATCCCGCCGGAGCTGCGCCCGATGGTGCAGCTCGACGGTGGCCGTTTCGCCACGTCGGACCTCAACGACCTCTACCGTCGTGTGATCAACCGCAACAACCGTCTCCGCCGCCTGCTCGACCTCGGTGCCCCCGAGATCATCGTGAACAACGAGAAGCGCATGCTCCAGGAAGCGGTCGACGCGCTGTTCGACAACGGTCGTCGTGGACGTCCGGTCACGGGTACCGGCAACCGCGCCCTGAAGTCCCTGAGCGACATGCTCAAGGGCAAGCAGGGTCGTTTCCGCCAGAACCTGCTCGGCAAGCGCGTCGACTACTCGGGCCGTTCGGTCATCATCGTCGGCCCGCAGCTGAAGCTGCACCAGTGCGGTCTGCCCAAGCAGATGGCGCTTGAGCTCTTCAAGCCGTTCGTGATCAAGCGCCTGATCGACCTGTCGCACGCGCAGAACATCAAGTCGGCCAAGCGCATGGTCGAGCGTTCGCGTCCGCAGGTGTGGGACGTGCTCGAGGAGATCATCCGCGAGCGCCCCGTGCTGCTGAACCGTGCACCGACGCTGCACCGTCTGGGCATCCAGGCGTTCGAGCCGCAGCTCGTCGAGGGCAAGGCCATCCAGCTCCACCCGCTCGTGTGTGCCGCGTTCAACGCGGACTTCGACGGTGACCAGATGGCCGTGCACCTGCCGCTGTCGGTCGAGGCCCAGGCCGAGGCCCGCATCCTGATGCTCGCCTCGAACAACATCCTGAAGCCGTCCGACGGCCGTCCGGTGACCCTGCCCGCACAGGACATGATCATCGGTCTGCACCACCTGACGACCGTCCGCGAGGGCGCCGTCGGCGAAGGCCGTGCGTTCTCCTCGGTCGCCGAGGCGATCCTGGCCAACGACCAGCACACGCTGCACCTCAACGCGATGGCGAAGATCCGCATGTCGGGTGTCCACTTCGCCGAGGGTGAAGCACCCGAGGGCTACGAGCAGGGCGACACCGTGCTGCTCGAGACGACCCTGGGCCGTGCGCTCTTCAACGAGACCCTCCCGGCGAACTACCCGTTCGTCCAGAAGGTCACCGACAAGGGTGTGCTCTCCGCGATCGTCAACGACCTCGCCGAGCGCTACTCCAAGACCGAGACGGCCGCTGCGCTGGACCGGATCAAGGACGCCGGCTTCTACTGGGGCACCCGCTCCGGTGTGACCGTCGCCCTGTCGGACGTCGTGACGCCTCCTCGCAAGAAGGAGATCATCGCGGGCTACGAGGTCCAGGCCGCCAAGGTGCAGGGCGAGTTCGACAAGGGTCTGATCACCGACTCCGAGCGTCGCGCCGACCTGATCAAGATCTGGACCGAGGCCACCAACGAGATCGCTCAGGAGATGCGGGACAACTTCCCCGTCGACAACACGATCAACCGCATGGTGTCGTCGGGTGCTCGTGGTAACTGGCTGCAGGTCCGCAACATCGCGGGTATGCGTGGTCTGGTGAACAACCCGAAGGGCGAGATCATCGCCCGCCCGATCATCAACTCGTACCGCGAGGGCCTGACCGTGGCGGAGTACTTCATCGCCACGCACGGTGCTCGTAAGGGTCTTGCCGACACCGCGCTCCGTACCGCGGACTCCGGGTACCTCACCCGTCGTCTCGTGGACGTCTCGCAGGACGTCATCATCCGCGAGGACGACTGCGGCACGACCCGTGGCCTCGAGCTGCCGATCGCGACCGTGGACGCCGACGGCAAGCTGGTCCGCGACCCGCGCGTCGAGAACACCGTCTACTCGCGCACCCTGGCCACCGAGGCCGTGGACGCGAAGGGCACGGTCGTCGCCGAGGCCGGCGAGGACGTCGGTGACGTCCTCATCGACAAGCTGCTCGCTGCCGGTGTCGAGAGCATCAAGGTGCGCTCGGTCCTGACCTGCGAGTCGGCCGTCGGTGTCTGCGCGAAGTGCTACGGCCGTTCGCTCGCCACGGGCAACCTGGTCGACATCGGTGAGGCGGTCGGCATCATCGCCGCCCAGTCCATCGGTGAGCCCGGTACCCAGCTGACGATGCGTACGTTCCACACGGGTGGTTCGGCCTCGGCCGACGACATCACCCAGGGTCTGCCGCGTGTCACGGAGCTCTTCGAGGCCCGTACCCCGAAGGGCGCGTCCCCGATCGCCGAGGCCCCCGGCCGCGTCGTCGTCGAGGACACGGACAAGGGTCGTCGGATCATCCTCACGCCGGACAACGGCGACGAGCCGTTCATCTACCCGGTGCTCAAGCGTGCGACGCTCCTCATCGAGGACAACCAGCACGTCGAGCTCGGCGAGCAGTTCATCGCCGGCACCGTCGACCCGAAGGAAGTCCTCCGGGTCAAGGGTGTCCGAGAGGTCCAGAAGCACCTGGTCAACGGTGTGCAGGACGTCTACGGCTCGCAGGGTGTGCCGATCCACGACAAGCACATCGAGGTCATCGTCCGTCAGATGCTCCGCAAGGTCACCGTCGTCGACCACGGCGACACCGACCTGCTGCCGGGTGAGCTCGTCGACCGGTCGCGCTACAACGCGCTGAACCGTGCGGCGCTGCAGGAGGGTCGCAAGACCGCCTCGGCTCGCCAGGAGGTCATGGGCATCACGAAGGCGTCCCTCGCGACCGAGTCGTGGCTGTCCGCCGCTTCCTTCCAGGAGACCACCCGCGTGCTCACGCAGGCGGCCATGGAGGGCAAGCAGGACCACCTCGTCGGCCTCAAGGAGAACGTCATCATCGGTAAGCTCATCCCCGCCGGGACGGGCCTCAGCCGGTACCGCGACGTGGATGTGAACGCGACCGAAGAGGCGAAGGCGGAGCGGTACCCCAACCGCATCTTCGCTGACGACTCGTCGTTCTCGGACGCCGACCTGAGCTTCGTCGACTTCGACAGCTTCTCGTCGGACGACTTCACGCCGGGTACGTACAACTGAACCCAGTGACGTCGAAGGGCCCCGCATCCTCCTGGATGCGGGGCCCTTCCGCGTACGGACGACCTGCGGTGCGTCGGCGATCAGCGGTACGTGACCGTCGCTGAGCCGAGCGGCCCGTCGTCGCCCGTGGCGTGCACCGTGACGGTCCCGCCAGCCAAGGTGCGCGGGTCGAGCGTGACCGTCCACGCGCCGCTCCCCGGCACGCGGGGCTCGACCTCGTTGCCGTCGGCATCCCGCGCGGGGGCACCGTCGGCGTCGGTGAAGGACAACCGGGCGTTCGGCTCCGCCGTCCCGGACAGCACGAGCTTGCCCGGGGTGAAGCGCTGGACCGAGGCGGTCACGGGGAACGGGATCATCGCTCCGGTCGTCGCGGAACCGATGAGCACACCGGCTTCGTGGACCTCCGCGGTGATGCCCATGAACCGCGTGCCGGGGGCGGGGTACGCGAGGTCGGCACTCCAGGTCCCGTCGGAGTTCACGATCCAGTCCGTCCCGTCGACGAGCGACCAGGGAGCCCCGGATTCGTCGACGAACCGCATGTCGGTCGCCGACGGACCCCGGCCCTCGACGTGGACGGTCCGTGCGACCGGGTCGACCCGGACGTCGTCCACGATCGGGTCTCCAGCCTGGTCGGCGGTGTTGTTCATCCGGAGCTGTTCGGCGCCGTCGAAGCGTTCGACCGTGGTGAGCGTGTGCCGGCCGAACCCGATGCCGGTGATGCGGTGGGCAACGGCGCCGTCGCGATCGACCTTCGTCGACCCGGACGGGACGCCGTCCACGCTGAACTCGAGCCGCGCGCCGGGCTCGAAGCCGGAAGCAGCGATGACCTTCAGCGAACGGTTCCAGCCCTCGCGCACGATCACCATCCCGGCCCAGGTCACCGGCTTCGTGGTCGCGTGGAGGGTGCGGGCCGGTGACCCGAGGGAGTCCGAGACCGTGAAGGTGTGGTCGCCGAAGTCCTCGACGTGCGTCGCTGCGCGCCAGGAGCCGTCGGTCCGCACACGTGCGTCGACGGGGGCGCCGTCCGAAGGGCGCACGGTGACGAGGTCCCCTGGATCGCCGGTCCCGGTGACCGTCACCGTCCCGGCGTTGTGGGCGATCGACGCCACCCGCGCGGTGAAGGCAACGGCTGCACGGGCTGGCGTGGCCGCGCCGACGACGGCGAGCATGACGACGAGCGCTCCGGAGAAGGCGAGCCAGCGAGCGCGGGGAGTATCTGAAATGTGGAACAGTTGCATGCCGCACATGCTGCACCAGCTGGATGCGCCCTGTCCAGACCCCGGAACGAACTGTTCACACGCGTGCTGCATGGCAGAACGCCCCGGACAGGGGCACGGCGGTGGTCGTGATGACGAGGCGGACGGGAGGCCCGGTGCCAGGCCGCCACGGGCCTCCCGGCCGGCACGCGGTGTCGTCTAGAGCGCGCGGTCCGCGCCGTTGTCGCGCCCGGATCCGCGACCGGTCTCGTCGACCAGTGAGAACAAGCTGAGGACGTTGCCGTCGGGGTCGCGGACGTCGAACCAGTTCACGGCGCCGTCGACGCACTCGACGGGGCCGATGTCGATGCCGAGGGCACCGATACGGGCGTGCTGTGCGCCGACGTCGTCGACGCCGAACCGGACGCTCACGGGGTTCTCCTCGGCGGAGTCGTCCTCGTAGAGCTGGATCCAGATCCCGCCGACCTCGTACTCGGCGACACCGTCCTCCGGTTCGAGGTCCGGTTCGGTGCGCTCGAAGACGGCGCCGTACCAGAGGCAGGACGCCTCGATGTCGGTGACGGGCAGCCCGACGGTCACACTCGTGATGTCCATGTCTCATGATGGTCCCGGTCGGGCCTGCTCGTCGAGGGTCTTCCCGCGGTCTCTCGCTGCGCGGCGGAACTGGCAGGGTGGAGTGATGGCGACCCTGCGCGAACGGATCACGGCCCCGGCACACCTCTCGTTCCCCACGGCGGTCGGCGGGCTGACGTTCCGTGCCGGAGCGCTCGACGATGTCGGGGCGATGCACGCCGTCGCGATCGCGTCGGCCGCGGTCGACGACCCGCACGCTCGGCCCTCCACAGCCGACCTCGAACGGTCGTTGTCCACCGAGGGGTTGGACGTCGCCCGGGACACCGTGGTGGGCGTCGATGCTGGAGGGCATGTGCAGGCCTACGGCATCGTCATCGACGTCCCCTCCCGGGTCACCGCCGCGCGCGCGGTGCTCGACGGGGCGGTCCACCCCGACCTGCGCGGGCAGGGGATCGGACGACGGGTGCTCGCGTGGCAGGTCGGCCGTGCCCGGCAGCGCCTGGCGACGCTCGACGTCGACCTGCCGGCCACGCTCGACGTCGGTGGGCTGCAGGGGTCCTCGGCGCTCCGGCTGGCGGCACACCTCGGCTTCGCGCCGGTGCGCACCTGGCTCGACATGCAGGTCGTGTTCGACGACCGGGGGCGGGCCTCCGAGGCGGTCCCCGCGCTGCCGGACGGACTCGTCCTGCGGCCCGTCACGGTGGACGACATCGAACCGCTCCGGACGGCCAAGAACGACGCCTTCCGCGACCACTGGGGTTCCCAGCCGATGGTCGCTTCGGACTGGCGGGGGTTCCTCACCTCGGACAAGAGCCGGCTGGACCTGTCGCGGGTCGTCGTGGGCGCTGACGGCACCGTCCTGGCGTTCACGATCGTCGAGGTCGAGCCCGACGGGTTCGCCGCGCGGGGCCGCTCGTACGGGTACGTGCACTGGGTCGGCGTCGTCCGTGCCGCTCGGGGGACGGGGCTCGCGCCGATCGTCCTCGACGCGACCCTGCAGGCGATCCGCGCCGACGGCCTGTCCGCGGCGGTGCTGCACGTCGACGCCGAGAACCCGAGCGGAGCCGGTCGCATCTACGAACGTCTCGGCTTCGTCGCCGGCGAGGTCCACGTCACCGCGTCGACGTCGCTCTGACCGCAGTGGCGGGGCTCCTGGACCCCAGTTCTGGGTGCATCCAGACCCCCTCCGCCCCCTCCTTCTGGGACTGCGGCCGACGACTGTCGCAGAAGTAGCGTGGTCGAGCGCCACATCCCTGGTGGTGCGCATCCCGACCACGTCTCGCCGCGCGCGAGTCCAAGGAGGCACAGGACTCATGGCGACCCTGTCCGAGATCCTCATCCTGAACGGCGCTCTGCCGATCGAGCACCTCGACTCGATGACGGGCGACGAGGACCTCGACGAGCGCGCCATCCGCGGCCTGGTCGACCAGGGCGTCGTGAGCGAAGCGCAGTTCATCACGGCCCGGGCGGCCTCGAACAACTCCCGGACCGTCCCGCTCACCGACTACCCGGTCGACGGCACGGCGGTCTCGATCCTGCCTGCGGCGCTCTGCCGCCGGCACGGCGTCCTCGGCGTCGGCTTCGAGGGCGAGCTGCTCATCCTCGCGATGGTCAACCCGACCAACGTGCTGGCGATCGACGACGCACGCGCTGCGTCCGGCCGACCGATCAAGCCGCTCCAGGTGGACGAGCGCGACCTGCTCACCGCGCTCGACCGCTACCTGCGTGCCGACGACGAACTCAACGACCTGACCTCGTCGCTCGAGGAAGAAGCCGCCGTCAGCTCGTCGGCCCAGGTCGACCTGGCCGACGGCGCCCTCGACGACGTCCCGATCGTCCGCTTCGTCAACCTGCTCGTATCGCAGGCCATCCAGGACCACGCCTCGGACATCCACATCGAGCCCGGCGAGCACGAGGTCCGGATCCGCTACCGCATCGACGGCGTGCTGCACGAGATGGCCCCCGCACCGAAGAACATCCAGAACGGCGTCATCAGCCGTCTGAAGATCATGAGCGACATCGACATCGCCGAGCGTCGCAAGCCACAGGACGGCCGCATGTCGGTCCGTCACGGCGGCCGCCAGATCGACCTCCGTGTGGCGACGCTGCCCACCGTGTGGGGCGAGAAGGTCGTCATGCGGATCCTCGACAACACGAACACGTCGTTGACCCTCAAGGACCTCAACCTCCTCGAGCAGAACTTCCAGGCGTACCAGCGGTCGTACTCGAAGCCGTACGGCATGATCCTGGTCACGGGGCCCACCGGTTCCGGCAAGTCCACGACGCTCTACACGACGCTGAACGCCGTCGCCAAGCCGGAGATCAACGTCATCACGGTCGAGGACCCGGTCGAGTACCGGATGGCCGGCATCAACCAGGTCCAGGTCAACCCGAAGGCCGGACTGACGTTCGCGTCCGCACTGCGCTCGATCCTGCGGTCCGACCCCGACGTCGTCCTGCTCGGCGAGATCCGCGACCACGAGACCGCCCAGATCGCCATCGAGGCGTCCCTCACCGGTCACCTCGTGCTGTCCACGCTGCACACGAACGACGCTCCATCGGCGGTGACCCGTCTCACCGAGATGGACATCGAGCCCTTCCTGGTCGGTTCCGCCCTCGACTCCGTCGTCGCCCAGCGTCTGGCGCGACGGCTGTGCGACCGGTGCAAGGCGCCCGCCGTGTACGAGGCCGAACAGCTCCGGACCCTCGGGTTCCTGCGCCCCGGCGACGAGGTCCCGGCGTTCTTCGCCCCCATCGGCTGCGCGGTCTGCTCGAACACCGGGTACCGCGGCCGCATCGCCCTGCACGAGGTCATGACCGTCACCGAGGAGATCGAGCGCCTCGCCGTCTCGCGTGCCTCGAGCGCCGAGATCAGCCGTGTCGCCCAGGCGCAGGGGATGCTCACGCTCCGCCAGGACGGCTTCGAGAAGGTCAAGCTCGGTCTCACGAGCGTCGACGAGATCCTGCGCGTGGTCGCGTAGGCACGAGAGAGCGCAGCCAATGACCGACTCCGTGTACGACATCACGATCCCCGGCGACGAGCCCGTCGCCGGCTGGCACCCGGGCAACCCCGGCACCGAGGTGGGCTCCCGGCGCGCAGCACGCCTGGCCGCTGCCGCCGCGGCGGTTCCGCCGGAGCAGGTCTACGACCTCGGCGACGACACGGCCGCGTGGCCTGCACCGTCCGGATCGCCCGTGGCGGTGCCCGTCGCCCAGCCGCTCGCCACCCCGGCGACGCCGCCCGCCGCGGTGCCGTCGTCGACCGCGACGTACGGCTACGCCGAGACCCCGACGCAGCAGCTGCCTGTCGCTCCGGTCGCGCCCGCACCGAACGCCACGCTCGGCGGCGACATCGACTTCGCCCGCCACGCCCGCGAGGTCGCCGACCCCGACCTCATCACCGCGCTCGCCCAGGTCGTGTACCAGGGCGCGTCCGACCTGCACGTCACCGCGGACGCCCCGCCCACAGTCCGCGTCGACGGCTCGCTCCGTCCCGCGGTGCCCGGCGGCTCGTGGTCGCGCGGCAAGGTCATCGCGGCCCTCAAGACGCTGCTGTCGGTCGAGCAGGCCGGCCAGTTCGACCAGGAGCAGGAACTCGACTTCGCGTACTCGCTGTCGCCGGAGTACCGCTTCCGCGTGAACTTCTACCAGCAGCGCGGCAACTGGGGCGCGGCCTTCCGCATCATCCCCACGAAGATCAAGACGCTCAAGCAGCTCGGCATCCCCGAGCACGTCGGCGACTTCGCCGGCCTGCCCCGCGGACTCGTCCTGGTCACCGGCCCCACCGGCTCCGGTAAGTCCACGACCCTCGCCGCCCTGATCGACCTGGTGAACGAGAGCCGTGCCGACCACATCGTGACGGTCGAGGACCCGATCGAGTTCATGCACGAGCACAAGCGGGCGATCATCAACCAGCGCGAGGTCGGCGCCGACACGCACTCCTTCGCCGCCGCCCTCAAGCACGTGCTCCGCCAGGACCCCGACGTCATCCTGATCGGCGAGCTCCGCGACCTCGAGACCATCTCCGTCGCACTCACCGCCGCTGAGACCGGTCACCTGGTGTTCGCCACCCTGCACACCCAGAGCGCCCCCGGCACCATCGACCGTGTCATCGACGTCTTCCCGCCGCACCAGCAGGGGCAGATCCGCACGCAGCTCGCGGCGACCCTGCAGGGCGTCGTCTGCCAGACGCTGGTGCCGAAGGCGAACGGCGTCGGTCGCGTCGTCGCCACCGAGATCATGACGATCACCCCCGCCATCGGCAACCTGATCCGCGAGGGCAAGACCTACCAGATCACCTCGGCCATGCAGGCCGGGCGCGACCTGGGCATGCACACCATGGACCAGGACCTCGCCGAACTGGTCAACGTCGGCACGATCTCACGCAAGGCCGCGATGGAGAAGGTGCACGACGAAGAGGGCTTCGACCGGCTGGTGCAGCGCGTCGAGTCCCCGTCCGACTCATCGGCAGCCGCGATCGCCGCCAGCGGGATCGACTTCGGCGACAAGTTCTCCGGAGGCCACTGATGTCACTCGCATTCGACTACCGCGGGCGCGACGGTGCCGGCAAGCTCGTCAAGGGGCGCCTCGACGCCTCGTCCGAGGGCGCTGTCGTCCAGCGCCTGCGCGGCATGGGCGTCTCGCCGATCGCGATCACCGAGTCCAAGGCCGGCACGGGGCTGCAGACCGAGATCAAGATCCCCGGGTTCGAGAAGGGTGTCGGCCTCAAGGACCTGGCGATCATGTCGCGGCAGGCCTCGACGATGCTCACCTCGGGCCTCTCCCTGCTCCGGGCGCTGTCGATCCTGGCCGACCAGACCGAGAACAAGAAGCTCAAGGACATCCTCGGCAAGGTCCGCGACGACGTCGAGCGGGGCGTCTCGTTCTCCGACGCCGTGGCGAAGTACCCGGTGGACTTCCCGCCGATCATGATCAACATGATCCGCGCGGGCGAGACCGGCGGGTTCCTCGACCAGGCCATGGACTCCATCGCCACGAACTTCGAGAAGGAGCACAAGCTCCGCTCGACCATCAAGTCGGCGATGACCTACCCGGTCGTGGTGCTCGTGATGTCGCTGGTGGCAGTCGTCATCATGCTCATCTTCATCGTGCCCATCTTCCAGAAGATGTTCTCGTCCTTGGGCGGGCAGCTCCCGCTGCCGACGATGGTGCTCGTGTACGCGTCGAACGCAATGGTGTACGTCGGACCCGTCCTGCTCGTCGCCGCCATCGCGTTCTGGGTGTGGTGGCGCGCGAACAAGAACACGGAACGGGTCCGCGCGTTCGTGGACCCGTTGAAACTCCGACTCCCGGTGTTCGGGCAGCTCAACCGCAAGATCGTGATCGCGCGGTTCTCCCGCAACCTCTCGGACATGATCGGGGCCGGTGTCCCGATTCTGCAGGGATTGCAGATCGCCGGAGAAGTGTCGAACAACTATGTGGTCGAGAAAGCACTTCGGCGTGTTTCCGAAGCCGTGCGGAAAGGTGATTCCATCGCCGCGCCGCTGGCAAAAGAATCGATCTTCCCAGCAATGGTCTCGCAAATGGTCGCGGTCGGTGAAGACGCCGGATCGCTGGAGATCATGCTCGAGAAGATCGCTGCGTTCTACGACAGCGAGGTCGAGTCCACCACCGAGGCGCTCACATCCCTGATCGAGCCACTGCTGATCGCATTCCTCGGCGTGGTGGTGGGTGGCATGATCGTCGCGCTCTACCTGCCGATCTTCCAGATCACCTCGCTCGTCAAGTAATCACAGCACGTCGGCGTCCCTCGTCCGGGGGCACGTACCCATGGAATGCCCCCGTTACTGGGGGCATTTCAGTACCTCGAGACCCCCCGTTCTCGGGATTACGCCCGGAAACGCGCCTGAATACTCTTGTGTCCGGCGGCGGAGCAGTCCCCGGCACAATCCCCATCGCATTCCCAGAAGAATGGAAACCACCATGTACTTCGCTCTCATGGGCAAGCTCGACGCTCGCCGCAAGGGCCTGCTGGCCGAGGAGGAGAAGGGCTTCACGCTCATCGAGCTCCTGGTCGTCGTCATCATCATCGGCATCCTCGCCGCGATCGCCATCCCGGTGTACCTGAACGTGCAGAACAACGCGAAGGACGCCTCGGCGAAGTCGGACCTGCAGAACGCGAAGACGGCGGTCATCGCGGCCTACACGCAGAACAACACGTTCCCGTCGAAGCTCGCCGGACTCGCCGGCTACTCGGCCAGCGGGACCTACGACGCCGGCAAGGGGGTCGCGCCGGAGATCAAGAAGTCCGACGTGACCGCCGGGTCGTTCTGCATCCAGGTCACGAGCAACTCGACGAAGAACTTCTACGTCGACCAGGACGGCGGCGCGAAGGACGGCACCTGCCCCTGACCCCTTCGGGTTCCCAGACGGACTCCGGCTCGTGACGAGTCGGAGTCCGTCTTCCACGAACGCGGCGCATCGGAGGTGACCATGCTGCGACTGACCGAGCTCCTTCGCGATGCCCGCGAACGAGACGACGGCTTCTCGATCATCGAGGTGCTCGTCGCGATGACCGTGTTCGCCATGATCGCAGCCGGTGTCGCCATGGGGATCGCAAGCTCCCTCTACCTCGCGCACGGCTCACGGTCGCGCGAAGTCGCGATCGGTCTTGCCCAGGACGCCATCGACAAGGCGCGGACGAGCAGCAACCTGTTCGGTGTCACGGACGCGACCGACTCACTGACCCGCAACGGGGTCGATTACTCCGTCAAGCAGACGGCCCGCTGGGTCCCGACCTCCGGCACTGCGAACGCGTGTGGGTCCGGCGGTGGACCGCTGGCGTACAAGCGGGTGTCGATGACCATCAGCTGGACGGCCGGTGGGCGTGGTGCGACCCAGTCGATCTCGATGAACAGCATGGTCGCGCCGACCACCTCGGTGACGGCCGCGAACCTCGGCACCATCGTCGTCTCGGTGTCCAAGGTCGACGGCTCGGGCAACCAGGGAGTCGGCGTCACGATCGCGCCGAACGCCAGCAACCCGAACGGCGCCGCAGCGATCACCTCGGCGATCGGACAGACGGACGTGACGGGGTGCACGTACGCGCTGAACGTCAAGCCCGGGCGGTACGACGTCACGCTCACGAAGCCGGGTAACATCGACGACGGCACGTCGTCCGGCTCGCTCGGCGCGCAGACCGCCAGGCCGTCGACGACCGTCACCGTGCAGACGAACCAGACCTCCGCGGCCAACTTCAACTACGACACCGCGCTCACGGTGGTGCCGCAGTGGTCGGATCCGGACCAGAGCACCACCGCCTTCACCCCGCCGACCAGCAGTCCGGTGTCGCTCCGTCGGAAGACCGCCGACTACGGTCCGTACGCGGCCGGGACGACGGCGCAGGTGTTCCCCTACGCGGACGGCTACAAAGCGGTGCCGGGGACCCCTGCGACCTGTCTCAGCGTCGACCCGGAGAACTGGACGACGGCGAAGGGCACTGCGGTGGCACCGCGCGCGCTCGCGCAGCCGCAGGCCGGCACGAACGCGGTCAAGGCGCCGGTCCAGATCGTCACGGTGAAGCTCGCGTCGAAGACGGACAACGCCCTGACGGCCACGACCGTCGCCCCGGCCGCGAACTCGGGAGATCCCGGATGTGCGACGCCGGTCACCTACACGTTCACCGGCCTGTCGAACCAGACCGCGACGATCGCCCTGCCGTACGGCACCTACTCCTTCCAGTCCGGCACCGTGCTGAAGATCATCGGGGGCATCGTCTCGCTGACCCTCAGCAGCGGTACTCCCTCGGCGACCCCCGCGGCGGGTGTCTCGACGTCGTCCGGCAAGGTCCTGCTCGACCCCCGGCGGGCACCGTGATGCGCGCGCTCGCCCGGCTGCGTCGTGAAGACCAGGGCCTCTCGCTCGCGGAGCTCATCGTCGCGATGAGCGTGACCGTCCTGCTCCTCGCGATGGCAGGCGCCTTCTTCGCCTCCGTGACCCGCGCGTCCACGACGACGACCGGAGTGGACAGCAACACCCGAGTGGCATCGACCGCGATGCGCGAGATGCAACGGATGTTCCGGGTCGCGTCGAACAACCCGGTGGCGAGCGGCGTCGACACGCAGTACGCGTTCCAGTACGCCTCGGCGACCTCGGTGCGCTTCTTCGCCTACATCAACCTGAACTCCGCGGTCGATGTCCAGCCCGTCGAGGTGCAGTTCACCCTCAACGCCTCGAAGGGCACGATCACGGAGACGAAGTGGAACGGCACGGCGACCGACGCGTCGAAGAGCTACTTCGAGTTCCCTCGCGCGACGACGGCGACGCTCGGCAACACCCCGACCTCGACGCTGACGCTCGCGTCGTCGGTCGTGCCGACGGCACTGTTCACGTACCGGGATGCCGGTGGGAACGCGCTGATGCCCGGCGCGACGGGTCTGAGCGCCGCCGACCTGCAGTCGGTCCGTTCTGTCACGGTCGCACTGACCGTGGGTGAACGGGAGGCGGCGAAGCCGTCTGCCGCCAACAACGTCTCGCTCACGAGCACCGTGGGCATGCCCAACCTGCAGTTCGGAGGCTGACCGTGCGCCGCATGCTCGACGCGATCCGCTCGCGGGACGACGACCGGGGTGTCGCCCTCACCGCCGTGCTCGGGATCGGGGTGATCGTGATGATCCTCGCCGCGACGATGGTCGGCCTCTCGACGTCCGGCGCGACCAAGTCGGCTTCCGATCGTGACTACGCCAACGCGATGGCGGCGGCGTACGCCGGGCTCGCCGACTACCAGTCGCGGGTCAACGCCGACAACACCTACGCGACGAAGTACGGCGACACCGCCCAGCCGTTCAGCAGTGGGAACACGTTCCCGAACCGCACCGGGGACAACGCTGCGTTCACCACCTGGGTTGCGGTGCCGGACTCGACGGGTGCCAGCGGCTCGACGTTCTACCGGTACGCGGTCGACAACAGCATCTACGGGCAGCAGGGCATCGTCCGGGTCCAGGTGACCGGCAAGGCAGGCAACACCACCAGGACCCTGGTCGCGAACGTCAAGCCCGACGGGTTCTCGAACTACCTGTACTGGACCGATTACGAGTCCGGCGATCCGGACATCACCGGCGAGGACTGCTCGAACGTCTACCAGAACGCGACGTTCTCGAACTCGCCCGGTGGCGGCAAGAGTGCCTGTTCGCGGATCCAGTTCCAGGACGGTGACACCCTGAACGGGCCGATCCGGTCGAACGACGTGATGCTCATCTGCGGCGGGACGTTCAAGAACACCGTGCAGTCCGCAGTCGGCACCACCGACTACGGGTGCTCGCCGAAGCGGACGCCGTCGTACCAGTACTACAGCGGCTACCAGCCGGAGACGGTCGGGTCCTACACGCCCCCATCGACGATCAGTGCCGGTCGCGACCGGATGTACTCCGACGACGCAGCGATCACCTCGACCACCCCTGGGACCGGCTGCCTGTACACGGGCCCGACCCAGATCACCTTCCTCGGCAACGGGAAGATGACGGTCCGCTCGCCGCTCACGCTCGCGACGAACCTGCAGAAGTCGAGTCCCTACGGTTCGACCCCGCCGAAGTGCGGGGCGATCGCCGACCTGCAGGGGGCGGGGGCCACACTGAGCACGAGTCTGCTCGCCAACAACCTGGTCTACGTGCAGGACGAGCCGGCCTCCGCGGGCAGCGGCAGCACCACGAACCCGAACTACTACTGGTCGAAGTACACGACCCGCAACGCACCGTCCGCGTGCATGAAGAGCCCGTCGGTGACCGACAACGGACTGGGCTTCCCCTACACGGGGCAGATCTCCGGGTACTCCGGCACGTACTCGGAGTCGAACCCACGGAACGCACAGGGCACGCCGGTCCCGTTCAGCACCGCATACGGCTGCAGCAACGGTGACCTCTTCGTGTCCGGCAAGGTCGATGCGTCGATCACGCTGTCCGCCGAGAACTACGTCTACATCACGGGAGACCTGCAGTACGTGACGGGGCGGGCCGCCTCGACCGTGCTCGGCATCGTCGGGCAGGAGGCCGTGATGGTCTGGAACCCGATGTACTTCAGCGGCGCCAGTGCGTACGCGTTCCTCGCGGACAACCGGACGGTCGCCGGAGCGCTCCTGTCGAACCAGGGCACGTTCACGGTGCAGAACTACGCCTACGGCGGGGACCGGGGAACCCTGACGGTGAACGGCTCGATCGCCCAGCGCTACCGCGGAGCCGTGGGCAAGGGATCGAACGGGTACCTCAAGGCGTACGGCTACGACACGAGTCTCGCGAGCTACACCCCGCCGTTCTTCCCGCAGCCCGTGGTCACCACGTACAAGGTGACCTCCCAGATCGAGGTCAAGCCGGCCTACGACGCAGGCGGGAGCCCACGGTGACCGCCGCGGTGATGGTCGTCGGGTTCGCAGCGGCAACGGGGCTCGCCATCGGGTCGTTCCTCAACGTCGTGGTCCACCGGGTCCCGGCCGGTCTGTCCGTGGTCGCACCGGCGAGCGCGTGCCCGCGGTGCGGTCACGAGATCCGGGCACGGGACAACGTCCCGGTGCTCTCATGGGCTGTGCTGCGCGGGCGGTGCCGTGATTGCGCCGCGCCGATCTCGGTCCGCTACCCCCTCGTCGAACTCGCGACGGCGGCCCTGTTCGCCCTCGTCGTGCTGCGCTTCGGGCCTGCGCTGCTCGCTGCCACCGATGCCCGTGCTGCGGCGGTCGCGACGACCGTCCTCGTCGCGATGCTGTACCTGATGGCGGTTTCGGTCGCGCTCGCGTTGATCGACCTGGACGTCCACCGCCTGCCGAACGGGATCGTGCTGCCCGCCTACCCGGTGCTCGCCGCGCTGCTGACGGCCGCGAGCGCGTTGAGCGGTGACTGGGGTGCGCTCCTGCGCGCGGGCGTCGGTCTGGCCGTCCTCGGTGGCGGCTACCTGGCATTGGCGCTCGTCGTCCCGGGCGGGATGGGGCTCGGCGACGTGAAGCTCGCCGGAGTGCTCGGCCTCGTGCTCGCGTACCTCGGATGGGGACCCCTCGCAGTGGGAGCTTTCGGAGCCTTCCTGCTCGGCGGTAGCTTCGCCATCGGCCTCATGGTGGCCGGACGTGCGAAGCGCGGCTCCGGTATCCCGTTCGGCCCCTGGATGCTCGGCGGTGCCTGGCTCGGTGTGTTCATCGGTCAGTTGGTCCTCGACGGGTACCTGCGGATCATCGGACTGGCCTGAGGAAGGACCACACATGGCGAAGAACGTCGTCGGGATCGACATCGGCGGTGAGACGATCCGCGCTGTCGAGGTGACCAACCCGAACAAGCCGGACCCCGTGATCCAGCGCGTGGCAGAGGTCCCCCTGCCCGTCGGCGCGACCAAGCGCGGCGAGGTGCTCGAACCGAACACGATCGCGGCCAGTCTCCGGGAGCTCTGGCGCGTCGGACGGTTCCGGTCGAAGGACGTCGTCCTCGGCATGGGGAACCAACGGGTGCTCTCCCGCGACCTCACGGTCCCGAAGGCACCGCTCGCGCAGATCCGGGAGTCGCTGCCCTTCCAGGTCCAGGACATGCTCCCGGTGCCCGTGGGCGACGCGATCCTCGACTTCTACCCGGTGTCCGAGTCCGACGGTGCAGACGGCCCGGTCGTGCACGGGCTCCTGATCGCGGCCATCAAGGACGCGGTGCTCGCGAACGTCCGCGCGGTGCAGCTCGCTGGCCTGAACCCGATCGGTGTCGACCTGATCCCGTTCGCCCTCACCCGCGTCTACCTCCCCGCATCGCGGTTCCCCGGGACCCACGCACTCGCCGAGATCGGAGCGAACACCACGACGGTGGTCGTGGCGACCGACGGCGTCCCACAGTTCGTGCGCATCATCCCGAGTGGCGGCGACGACCTGACCGGGACCCTCGCGACGGCCCTCGACATCGCGGTCGACCAGGCCGAGGCCGTCAAGCGGTGGATCGGGCTCGGCGCCCGAGCGCAGACCCCCGACGACATCCGCGCCGCCGCCACCGTCCGCGATCTCAGCAACGAGTTGCTGACGAGTCTGCGCAACACCGTGAACTACTTCGTCAGCACGAGGCCCGGGTCCGGTGTGCAGAGCCTCGTCCTCGCCGGCGGTGGCGCCCAGCTGCCGGGCTTCGCCGAGGCGCTGCAGGCTGCGACGGGCATCGACGTCAGCGTCGGAGACCCGTTCGCCGACGCGCCCACAAGCCGATCGATCCGGCGAGAGGACGTCGCCGGCCGCGGTCTCGCCGTGGCGGTCGCCTGGGGCCTCGCGACAGGGAGCTGCGCAGCATGACCAAGATCCTCGAGCCCTCCAAGCGCGCGCGACGCGGCACCGGGGCCGCCCACGAGGTCCGGATCGCGGCGGACACCGCCCAACGGACGAAGCGTCAAGGGCGCGGCGCCGGCCAGTCAATCGTCGTGGGTGGCGTACCTCGAGTCGATCTGCTGCCGACCGAGGTCCTGATCGATCGTCGCCAGCGCGCGATCGTCCGACGGGCCTGGCTCGGTGTCGTGGTCGTCGCAGTGGCGGTCGGAGCCGGAGTCGTCCTGGCCTCCGCGTCGGCGATGCAGGCCGACGCCCAGCTCGTAGCCGCGCGTGAGCAGACCGACTCACTCCTGGTCGAGCAGCAGCAGTACCGCGAGGTGCGCAGCACGGAGACGCAGTCCGAGCTCCTGCGCGCCGCCCAGCAGGTCGGTGGCTCGACCGAGATCGACTGGCAGACCACGCTCCAACGCGTGCAGGACTCGCTCCCGGCCGGTGTGACGATCACGGGCGTCCAGATCGACTCGGCGACCCCGCTCGAGGCCTACGCGCAGGCGACCAGTCCGTTGCAGGGCCAACGCGTCGCGACCCTCACGATCGATGCCGCGAGCCCGACGCTGCCGTCGGTGCCGGCCTGGCTCGACTCCGTGAAGGGGCTGCGCGGGTTCGTCGACGCGAACGCCAACTCGGTGACGCTCGACACGTCGACGAACGTCTACACGGTGGACATGACGATCCACCTCGACGAGAAGGTCTACGACGGCAAGTACGCAGCGAAGGACGGATCATGAGCCGCAACCGATTGATGCTCCTGCTCGCGGTCGTCGCCGCGGTCGTGGTTGCTGCCGGCGGGTTCTTCCTCGGCGTGCAGCCGCAGCTCGACCGAGCTGCGACGGCGAAGAGCGACACCGAGAGCATCAGCGCCGGCAACGCGACCACGCGTGCCGAGATAGCCCGCCTCCGCGAACAGGCGAAGAGCCTGCCGCAGATGCGGACCCGGCTCGCGACGCTCCGGGCGTCGGTGCCGGACTCCGCGGGCGCCTCGTCGTTCATCAGCCAGCTGAACGGGACCGCGGACGCGACCGGGGTCCAGGTCGCGACGATCACCGTGGGGGACGCGACGGCGTACAACCCGCCAGCGGCGACCCCCGAAGGCACGACGGGCGGAGAGCCGGCATCGTCCGACAGCGCCGCGACGGCGACGTCCTCGGCGACACCGACGGCAGCGGCGACCACACCCGCTGCACCGGAGACGGCAACCGACAGCAGCATCACGGCGCAGAACTTCTCCGTCATCCCAGTGTCCGTGACCGTGAACGGGGAGTTCCCCGAGGCACTCGCCTTCGTCAAGGGAGTGCAGTCGAACGCGCGGCTCTTCCTGATCGACTCGATCTCGTCGTCGTCGCCGAGCACGGCGGCCGCCGACTCGGACGCGCAGGCAGAAGAGCCGTCATGGACGTTCAGCGGCTCGATCTACGTCTTCTCGGACGCCAGCTCGACCGCAGCTGCCAAGGGCTGATCCGACCCCCGCGGACTGGGGTGTGACGCGCCACGCCGACCCCTCTTCCGCGACACCCGTCGGCCTGCGTACGATGCTCACGAGGCCGTGATCGCGGCTGCTCATCCTCTCTCGAACGGTCGGCTCGAATCGGCCGTTCCTCGTCGTGCCCGGAGTCGCGCGTGTTGGTCGGAATCGTTGAATTCCTGGGTTGGTTCGGTGCAGTAACCGTGCTGGCAGGTTACATACTCTTCTCCACGGGGAAGCTCCCGAACGGGCCGGTCTACCAGCTCTTCAACCTCGTCGGGGGCCTGGCCGTCGCGGTCAACGTGGCCGCACACCACGCTGTGCCGTCGACCATCGTCAACGGCATCTGGGCGATCGTGGCCGTGGTCGTCCTGGTGAAGATGGGGCGCGCCCGTCGCGCGGCGAAGCGCGGCGAGCCGGCGGCCTCCGAGGCGACCGTCCTGCACGCCGAGCCGGCGTCCACCACCGGCGTCCTGCCGATCATCGGCCCCGCCCTGCGCGACCACGAGCCGGAGGAGCCCTCCGAGGCGGACGCAGCCCCGGGCCTCCAGGCCGCACCGACCACCAGCACGACGCAAGCAGCGCCGACCACCAGCACGACGCAAGCAGCGCCGACCACCAGCACGACGCAGGCCGCTCCGATGACCGAGACCGTCCCGATCATCACCGCGACGATCGCACTCGCCCTCGTCGCCGCAGCACAGCAGCAGGTGGACCACGCCGACCACGCCGACCACGCGGAGCGGACCGAAGCCACCCGCTGACCGCCCCGGCGGCGATACGATCACCTCATGTCCCGGTGGTTGATCGCGACGATGACGTCCGTCCTCTTCATCGCGCTCGTCGTCGCCGTCGCAGGGTTCGAAGCGCTCCTCGCCGACGTCGAGGCGATCGCGCAGCCGGACGCCACCCCGTACCTCGGCCCGGCCATGGTGATCGGTGCCGCAGTGGTGGTGTTCCTCGCGACCGCGGTCGGCGCGCGTGAGGGCAACCCCGGGGTCACCGGACTCGTGGCGGCCGCGACCGCCTACCTGGTGATGCTCGGCGTCGGCGCGGTCGGGTACGCCGTGATCCGCCGCGACCTGACCGAACTCCTCGTCTTCCCGGCTGGCTACGCGCTCGGCCCGTTCGTCGTCGGGTCCGTCGTGGTGGCGCTCCTGTCGGTGATCGGCGGGATCTCCATGGCCCGGCACCAGGCGCGGACGACGGCTCGGACGCCTGACGCAGACCGGCGGCAGGAGTCGACGGTCGCGGGCGACGACATCGCCGGGCGGTAGTCTGCCCGGGCACGACGCACACGCAACGGGGGAACCATGAGCGACCAGCACACACCGGATCCGGACCAGCAGAGCGGCTGGGGAGCCGTGCCGCCGGTGGCGTCGATCCGCGGGACGCACGAGGGGCCGGCAGGCGCCGGGTTCACCACGCCCGCTCCGCGCGTTCCGCGCCGGAAGCTCCGCCGCGGCCAGCTGGTCGGGATCATCGCCGGCAGCACCGCGGTCGTGCTGTTGCTCGTCGCCGGCGTCGTCGGGTTCTCGGTCGGTTCGGCCACCCACTCGGCCGACCGCCCCGTGCGGGCGTTCCTCGACGACCTGACCGCGGGGAAGGTCACCGAGGCCCTCGACGCCGCCGGCATCGACCGCACGAAGTCGGACGTGCTCCTCACCGACGCCGCGTACGCGAAGGCGACGGCCAAGGTCACCGGCTACCGGGTGGCTGCGACGCGGACGGACGGCGACACCGCCACCGTTCGCGCCTACCTCCGCCAGAGCGGACGGGAGGTCGCGGCGACCTTCACGCTCGACAAGACCGGTACCGACTGGGGTGTGTTCCCGGTGTGGGAGCTGCAGGCGCCCGAGCTCGGCAGCGTCGACGTCAGCGTCCGGGGCCCGTCCGGCGCCTCGGTGCAGGTCGCGGGGACGTCGACGAAGACCTCGAAGGACGGCGCCGTCAGTCTCCGCGCGCTCCCCGGGACCTACGCGGTCACGTACGACGGCGGCAAGTGGACGAAGGCCACGGGCGGCAGCGCCGACGTGGGCGGGTTCGGGGTCGGCGCCTCGACACCCGTGCAGATGACCGCGGCGCTCACGAACGCGGGGGAGCAGGCGGCGAAGCGGGCCGTGGACGCATGGGTCGACGGCTGCATCGCCTCGAACGACGCTGCACCGGCCGGGTGCAGCTTCTACGCCTACGGCGAGAACCCCGCGTACACGTACACGAACGAGAAGTGGACGCTCGAGTCGCGCCCCACGGTCGCCGTCGGCAGCTGGACCTCGAACGGGTGGCTGGTCTCCACCACCACCTTCGGTCGGGCGACCTTCACGGCGGACATCGCCGGCGCGGGCGGCACCGGGACGGCTTCGGCCGGGCCGCTCAACGTCAACGCGAGCGGGTACATCACGGGGTTCTCGAGCTCCGGTGCGACGTTCCGCTCGGCGGTCGGCAACGGGTCCTCGGACACCGGCTCATGACGGTGTCCGGCGTGGTGCCGGCCCGGATTGATTTCGTTCCGTTACGCGGGTAGTCTCTTCTGGGTGTGCGCCCTCGGGCGCGCCCGAAAAGTCCGGCGAGCGGGATCGCCCAGCCGGACCACTCCGTCCCCCGCAGGTTCCTCCGCCGTCAGGCGGTCATCAGCGTGGGACGAGGAAGCCGGCGGATCGCGCCGGCCAGAGAGCACGAGCGAAGAACCAGGAGAACAGTTGCCTACTATTCAGCAGCTGGTTCGCAAGGGTCGTACGCCGAAGGTCACCAAGACCAAGGCGCCCGCCCTGAAGGCGAACCCCCAGCAGCGTGGTGTGTGCACCCGCGTCTACACCACCACCCCGAAGAAGCCGAACTCCGCACTGCGCAAGGTCGCTCGTGTGAAGCTCTCGAACGGCACCGAGGTCACGGCGTACATCCCCGGTGAGGGCCACAACCTCCAGGAGCACTCGATGGTGCTCGTCCGTGGCGGTCGTGTGAAGGACCTCCCCGGTGTGCGGTACAAGATCATCCGTGGCGCCCTGGACACCCAGGCCGTGAAGAACCGTAAGCAGGCTCGTAGCCGCTACGGCGCGAAGAAGGGTTGAGTTAGATGCCTCGTAAGGGTCCCGCCCCCAAGCGTCCCGTCGTCGCCGACCCGGTCTACGGTGCGCCGATCGTCAGCCAGCTCGTCAACAAGATCCTGCTCGACGGCAAGAAGGGCCTCGCCGAGCGCATCGTCTACGGTGCACTCGAGGGCGTCACTGCCAAGAACCAGCAGGATGCTGTCGTCACGCTCAAGAAGGCGCTCGACAACGTCCGTCCGACCCTCGAGGTCCGCAGCCGCCGTGTCGGTGGCTCGACCTACCAGGTCCCGGTCGAGGTCAAGCCGCACCGCGCGAACACCCTCGCGCTCCGCTGGCTGACCTCGTACGCCAAGGCCCGTCGCGAGAAGACGATGACCGAGCGTCTCATGAACGAGATCCTCGACGCGTCGAACGGTCTCGGTGCCGCGGTCAAGCGCCGCGAGGACACGCACAAGATGGCCGAGTCGAACAAGGCCTTCGCCCACTACCGCTGGTAGTCCCGGCACCGTCCGGGCACCGGTGGTCAAGAACCCCGGCGCCCGGACGGCCGCCAACCTCTCCTACAACTCTTCCGGAGGAACCCTGTGGCACAGGACGTGCTCACCGACCTGAACAAGGTCCGCAACATCGGCATCATGGCGCACATCGATGCCGGCAAGACCACGACGACCGAGCGCATCCTGTTCTACACGGGCATCACGCACAAGATCGGTGAGGTCCACGACGGCGCTGCCACGATGGACTGGATGGCGCAGGAGCAGGAGCGCGGCATCACGATCACGTCGGCCGCGACGACCTGCTTCTGGGACAACAACCAGATCAACATCATCGACACCCCCGGTCACGTGGACTTCACGGTCGAGGTGGAGCGTTCGCTCCGCGTCCTCGACGGTGCCGTCGCCGTCTTCGACGGCAAGGAGGGCGTCGAGCCCCAGTCCGAGACCGTGTGGCGTCAGGCGGACAAGTACAACGTCCCGCGCATCTGCTTCGTCAACAAGATGGACAAGCTCGGCGCGGACTTCTACTACACCGTCGACACGATCATCAACCGCCTCGGCGCGGAGCCCCTCGTGCTCCAGCTGCCGATCGGTTCCGAGAGCTCGTTCGAAGGCGTCGTCGACCTCGTCCAGATGCGTGCACTCACCTGGCGCGGCGACGCCAAGGGTGACGTCGCGATGGGTGCGAAGTACGAGATCGAGGAGATCCCGGCCGACCTGCAGGACCGCGCCGCCGAGTACCGCGAGAAGCTCATCGAGCGCGTGGCCGAGGCGGACGACGTCCTCATGGAGCGCTACCTCGAGGGCGACACCGACTTCTCGGTCGACGAGATCAAGGCCGCGATCCGCGCCCTCACCGTGAGCAGCACGCTCTACCCGGTGCTGTGCGGTTCCGCGTTCAAGAACCGCGGTGTCCAGCCGATGCTTGACGCCGTCATCGACTACCTCCCGTCCCCGCTCGACGTGCCGCCGATGATCGGCCACGACGTCAAGGACGAGGAGAAGGAGATCATCCGCAAGCCCGACGCGTCGGAGCCGTTCTCGGCCCTGGCGTTCAAGGTCGCGGTGCACCCCTTCTTCGGTCGCCTCACCTACGTCCGCGTGTACTCCGGCTCGATCGAGTCCGGCGCACAGGTCATCAACTCGACCAAGGGCAAGAAGGAGCGCATCGGCAAGATCTTCCAGATGCACTCCAACAAGGAGAACCCGGTCGCCAACGTGACCGCTGGCCACATCTACGCGGTCATCGGCCTCAAGGACACCACCACCGGTGACACCCTGTGCGACCCGACCAACCAGGTCGTCCTCGAGTCGATGACGTTCCCGGAGCCGGTCATCGAGGTCGCGATCGAGCCGAACACGAAGGCCGACCAGGAGAAGCTCTCCACGGCCATCCAGAAGCTCGCCGAAGAGGACCCGACGTTCCGCGTCGAGCTCAACGCCGAGACCGGTCAGACGACGATCAAGGGCATGGGCGAGCTCCACCTCGACATCCTCGTCGACCGCATGAAGCGCGAGTTCCACGTCGAGGCGAGCGTCGGCAAGCCCCAGGTGGCCTACCGCGAGACCCTCACGAAGGTCGTCGAGCGCTACGACTACACCCACAAGAAGCAGACCGGTGGTTCCGGCCAGTTCGCGAAGGTGCAGATCGCGCTCGAGCCGATGGAGGTCACGAGCGAGAAGGTCTACGAGTTCGTCAACGCGACCTCCGGTGGCCGTGTCCCGCGCGAGTACATCCCGTCGGTCGACGCCGGTATCCAGGACGCCATGCAGGTCGGCATCCTCGCCGGGTACCCGACGGTCGGCGTGAAGGCCACCCTCAAGGACGGCGCGGCGCACGACGTCGACTCGTCCGAGATGGCGTTCAAGATCGCCGGTTCGATCGCCTACAAGGAAGCGGCCCGCAAGGCCGGTCCGGCGATCCTCGAGCCGATCATGGCCGTCGAGGTCCGTACTCCTGAGGAGTACATGGGCGACGTCATCGGTGACCTGAACTCCCGTCGTGGCCAGATCGCCTCGATGGAGGACGCCTCGGGCGTCAAGGTGGTCCGCGCGAGCGTGCCGCTGTCCGAGATGTTCGGCTACGTCGGCGACCTGCGGTCGAAGACCTCTGGTCGTGCGGTCTACTCGATGACCTTCGAGACCTACAGCCAGGTCCCGGCCAAGGTCGCCGAGGAGATCATCGCGAAGAACGCGGGGGAGTGACGCTCGAGCGTCTCTCCACAGGCGGGGGTGCCCGGCGACGGGCCCCCCGCCACCAAGTAAAGTAAAGACACACACCGCGCATCAACGGTCGCGAGCCCATCCAGGGCCGGCCGGGGATGACGCTTCCGAGTCCTGAGGAGGACCCACAGTGGCCAAGGCCAAGTTCGAGCGCACCAAGCCGCACGTCAACATCGGAACCATCGGTCACGTCGACCACGGCAAGACCACGCTCACGGCGGCGATCACCAAGGTTCTGCACGACCAGTACCCGGACCTCAACGAGGCCCGTGACTTCGCGCAGATCGACAACGCTCCCGAGGAGCGCCAGCGCGGCATCACGATCAACATCTCGCACGTCGAGTACCAGACCGAGAAGCGTCACTACGCGCACGTCGACGCCCCCGGTCACGCCGACTACGTGAAGAACATGATCACGGGTGCGGCGCAGATGGACGGCGCGATCCTCGTGGTCGCCGCCACCGACGGCCCGATGCCCCAGACGCGTGAGCACGTCCTGCTCGCCCGCCAGGTCGGCGTCCCGTACATCGTCGTCGCGCTGAACAAGTCCGACATGGTGGACGACGAGGAGATCCTGGAGCTCGTCGAGCTCGAGGTCCGCGAGCTCCTCGGCTCGCAGCAGTTCGACGAGGACGCTCCCGTCGTGCAGGTCTCGGCGCTCAAGGCGCTCGAGGGCGACGAGAAGTGGGTCAAGTCGGTCCAGGACCTCATGGCCCAGGTCGACGAGCACGTGCCGGACCCGGTGCGCGCTACCGACCAGCCGTTCCTGATGCCGATCGAGGACGTCTTCACGATCACCGGTCGTGGCACGGTCGTCACCGGTCGCGTCGAGCGTGGCACGCTCAACCTGAACGAGGAGGTCGAGATCGTCGGCATCCGCGCGACGCAGAAGACCACCGTCACGGGCATCGAGATGTTCCGCAAGCTGCTCGACCAGGCGGTCGCCGGTGACAACACCGGTCTGCTCATCCGTGGCCTCAAGCGCGAGGACGTCGAGCGCGGCCAGGTCGTCGTGAAGCCGGGTTCGGTCACGCCGCACACCGAGTTCCAGGCGAACGCGTACATCCTGACGAAGGAAGAGGGCGGGCGTCACAACCCGTTCTACGCGAACTACCGCCCGCAGTTCTACTTCCGCACCACGGACGTCACCGGCGTCATCACGCTGCCCGAGGGCACCGAGATGGTCATGCCCGGTGACACCGTCGCCATGACGGTCGAGCTGATCCAGCCGATCGCCATGGAAGAGGGCCTCCGCTTCGCCATCCGTGAGGGTGGTCGTACGGTCGGCGCCGGTACGGTCGAGAAGATCCTCAAGTAACTCCGGTTACCTGCCTCAGCGGGGTCGAGCCTTCGGGCTCGGCCCCGCTTTGTCGTCTCCCGTCCACGCGCCACTGACGGCCGCTCACGGCTCGCACGGGCGTCGGACGGGAGGCCCGGGGCGGGTCCGCTGCGACGGCGCCGGTCCGCCCCGTGCGGCGTCCCAGGCATCGTGGAGTTGGCTCGGACAGGTGACCCGCCTGCGCCGTTCCACGACCTCCGGTCGTGGCTACCACCGTGTCCGGAGCGGACGCGGCTTCTCGTACCGTGATCCCGACGGTACGACCGTCACCGATGCCGCGGTCCGTCAACGGCTCGAGGATCTCGTCATCCCGCCGGCCTGGGACGACGTCTGGATCTCGCCGTACGAGAACGGGCACGTGCTCGCGACGGGGATCGACGGTGCCGGTCGACGGCAGTACATGTACCACCCGTCCTGGCGCGAGCGGATGGACCGGATCAAGTACGACCGCGCGCTCGCCCTCGCCGAGTCGCTGCCGGTCGCGCGGCGCGGGGTGACCCAGGACCTCCGCCGCCCGGAGCCCGATCGCCGCCGGGCGCTCGCTGCGGCGTTCCGGATGCTCGACCAGGGGTCCCTCCGGGTCGGTTCGGAGCGGTATGCCACCGAGCACGGCAGTCGCGGACTCTCGACCCTGCTCTGTGCCCACGCGCACGTCTCCGGCGACGACATCGAGCTCGACTTCCCCGGCAAGAGCGGCCAGGAGTGGTCGTCGTCCATCCACGACCCGGACCTCGCGACGGTGATCGCCGGCATGAAGCGCCGCGGGCCGAACGCGCGACTGCTCTCGTTCCGCGAACGCCGTGGGGACGAATGGGAGCCGCTCTCCGCCGAGGACATCAACGCCTACGTGAAGGAACGTGCGGGCGACGAGTTCACGGCGAAGGACTTCCGCACCCTGCACGGCACGGTGGCGGCGGCCGTCGACCTGGCACAGACCGGTCCGCTGTCGTCGGAGGCGAAGCGGAAGCGCGCCGTCTCCCATGCCGTGAAGGCCGCGAGCGAGGAGCTCGGGAACACCCCGACGGTGTGCCG
Organism: Curtobacterium sp. JUb34; assembly: GCF_003755065.1. Classification (NCBI taxonomy): domain Bacteria; kingdom Bacillati; phylum Actinomycetota; class Actinomycetes; order Micrococcales; family Microbacteriaceae; genus Curtobacterium; species Curtobacterium sp. JUb34. Next base: position 1,045,512 of record NZ_RJVH01000001.1, read on the forward strand.
CCAGAGCTACATCGACCCGCGGTTGCTCGACGCCTACGAGCACGGTGAGACCATCGATCCGGCTCGGATCCACGCCGCCGAGTCCGAGGTCCGGGCGCTGCTCTACCGACAATGACCCCGGGGGCGTCCGGATGACGTAGCGTTGGTCGACGTGCCGGACCACCCCACACGGCACGGAAGGACCCACAACAGTCGTGACTGACGAGTGCATCCACGGTTTCCCCACCGAACTCTGCGACATCTGCGCGCCCCGCCAGCGTGAGGAGTCGGCGATCCCTGCCGCTCCGACGCCACGGCGGACCCGCATCACCACCAACCTGCGCGTCGACCCGCCGGCCTCCGGCCCGGGGACGTCGCTCCGTTCGCCGACGTCACTGCGGTCGTCGTCGGCCGAGCTGCCGGAGGCCCGGGTCTTCGCGTCGCTGCGCGCGCACCACGTGACCCACATCGACAACCTCGACGGCATTGTCGGGTCCGGCGCGATCCTGGCGGCCGACCAGGCGGAGCCCGCCGTCGACGTCAGCAGCCCGGAGACCCGTGCCGCCCGCGCCGAGGCCGAAGCGCCCGACGGCAGCACCATCGCCAGCCACGTGCCCTTCACGCTGTCGCCGGACGCCGTCCGCTGGGACGAACTCCGCACCGGCGCCGAGGGCGAGCGGTGGTCCGACGCCGCACGCCGCACGCGCGCCGTCGACTACGTCGTGCTCGTCGTCCCGGTGTCGGCGTTCGGTGCCTCGGTGGTCGTCGCCGACCAGGACGCCGACGCCGACGACGTACGGTTCGCGGTCGGCCCGGACGCTGCGACCAACCTGATCCGTCGCACCGACTTCTCCGACCCGGAGATGCTCGGACTCGAGCTCCTCGCCGGGCCGAGCGTGCCGTTCTCGTCGGTCGCGGTGATCGGCGTACCGAACGACAAGGCACGGCAGACGGTCCGTGCGGTGCTCGCCGACCACGGCGGACACGCGCCGCGCGTGGCGGTCTTCCCGCCCTGGTTCGTGCCCCCGGTGACGGCCGAGTAACCGTCTCCACGAGCGCCCTCCGGACCATCTCCGGAGGGCGCTCCGCGTTGCGGCGGCGAGCCGTGCCTCCCGACCGTCCGATCCGCGTGGATCCGGGGAAGCGAGCCGGTGTCGACACGCCCGGCATCCCGCGACACGCCCGGGTTGCACGTGGGCTCGGGACATGCGAGACTTGTCCGGTTCCGAATTCCCCGCGGGTGCGAGTCCGCAGGATCACTGCTCTGGCAGTGCACAACCCCCCTGTTCAGCAGGGCTGGGTTGGGCCGCAGGCAGCAGAACACGACTCCCCGAGGTCATGACGGACGCGACACTGTTGCGCCCGGAGTGCGAGGAAGTCGATTGCCCACGCTGGACGGCCAAGGTCGCCCGCGCGGTTGACAGGTGAACAGCGGTCATCCCCAGCGGATGCGGCCGGTTGGTTCAGGAAAACAGCACGGTCTGCAGGAATGCAGAGCCGAGCGGCGTCAGGCGGCCAGAGGGTGCGCGGCGCAGAGAGGACAAGAGACACATGGCGGGACAGAAGATCCGCATCCGGCTCAAGTCGTATGACCACGAGGTCATCGACACGTCGGCCCGGAAGATCGTCGACACGGTGACCCGTGCCGGTGCGACCGTGGTCGGCCCGGTGCCGCTCCCCACCGAGAAGAACGTGATCGCAGTGATCCGTTCCCCTCACAAGTACAAGGACTCGCGCGAGCACTTCGAGAAGCGCACGCACAAGCGGGTCATCGACATCGTCGACCCGACGCCGAAGGCCGTTGACTCGCTGATGCGACTCGACCTGCCGGCAGACGTCAACATCGAGATCAAGCTGTAAGGGGGCTGACCAATGGCGAACTCAACCAAGACCGTCAAGGGCCTCCTCGGCAAGAAGCTCGGGATGACCCAGGTGTGGGACGAGAACAACAAGTTCATCCCCGTCACCGTGATCGAGGTCGGCCCGAACGTGGTCACCCAGATCCGCAACGCTGAGCGCGACGGCTACGAGGCGATCCAGATCGCCGCCGGCGCCATCGACCCGCGCAAGGTCAACAAGCCGGCCGCCGGTCACTTCGAGGCCGCTGGCGTGACCCCGCGTCGCACCCTCACCGAGATCCGTACCAACGACTCCGCTGAGTACACGCTCGGCCAGGAGCTCACCGTGGACAGCACGTTCACGGCGGGCCAGAAGGTCGACGTCGTCGGTACCTCCAAGGGCAAGGGCTTCGCCGGTGTCATGAAGCGCCACGGCTTCCACGGCGTCGGCGCCTCGCACGGTGCGCACCGCAACCACCGCAAGCCCGGCTCGATCGGTGCTTCCTCGACCCCGTCGCGTGTCTTCAAGGGCATGCGCATGGCTGGCCGTATGGGTGGCGACCGCGTGACCGTCCTCAACCTCACGGTGCACGCCGTCGACGCCGAGAAGGGTCTGCTGCTCGTCAAGGGCGCCGTCCCCGGTGCTCGTGGCCGCTCCGTCTTCGTCCGCACCGCCGTGAAGGGTAAGTGATCATGGCCACCACGACCGCAACCACGATCGACGTCCTCGACGCATCGGGTGCCAAGTCCGGCACCGTCGAGCTGCCCGCAGCTCTCTTCGACGTCGAGACCAACGTCCCGCTGATCCACCAGGTCGTCACCGCGCAGCTCGCAGCCGCGCGTCAGGGCACCCACAAGACCAAGAACCGCGGCGAAGTCCGCGGTGCCGGTCGCAAGCCGTTCAAGCAGAAGGGCACCGGCCGCGCCCGTCAGGGTTCCGTCCGTGCTCCCGAGCACACCGGTGGTGGCGTCGTCCACGGACCGACCCCCCGCGACTACTCGCAGCGCACCCCCAAGAAGATGATCGCCGCAGCGCTGCTCGGCTCGCTCTCGGACCGCGCCCGCGGTGGCCGCATCTCGGCTGTCGACGGCTTCGTCGAGGCCGACGTGCCCTCGACCAAGGTCGCCCGCACGCTCCTCGAGAAGGTCGCGCCGGTCAAGCACGTGCTGATCGTGCTCGAGTCGAACGACGAGCTGACGCTCAAGTCGATCCGCAACCTGCCGAACGTCCACGCGCTCTCGTACGGCCAGCTGAACGCCTACGACGTCCTCAAGTCGGACGCTGTCGTCTTCAGCAAGAGCGCCCTCGACGCCTTCATCGCGTCGAAGACCGCGAAGGAGATCACCGCATGAGCGGCTTCAACAAGGACCCGCGCGACGTCATCATCTCGCCGGTCGTCTCGGAGAAGAGCTACGCGCTCATCGACCAGGGCAAGTACACGTTCATCGTGGACCCCCGCTCGAACAAGACCGAGATCAAGCTCGCCATCGAGAAGATCTTCGAGGTCAAGGTCGCGAGCATCAACACGCTGAACCGCCCGGGCAAGACCCGCCGCACCAAGTTCGGTCTCGGCAAGCGCAAGGACACCAAGCGCGCCATCGTGACGCTCAAGTCCGGTTCGATCGACATCTTCACGGCTGTCGGCTGAGGACCAGAGGGATAAATCATGGCTATTCGTAACTACAAGCCGACGACCCCCGGTCGTCGCGGCTCGTCGGTCGCCGACTTCGCTGAGATCACCCGTTCGACTCCGGAGAAGTCCCTGCTTCGTCCGCTGCCGAAGACCGGTGGTCGCAACAGCTCCGGCCGCATCACCACGCGTCACATCGGTGGTGGCCACAAGCGCCAGTACCGCGTGATCGACTTCCGTCGCTCCGACAAGGACGGCGTGGACGCCAAGGTCGCTCACATCGAGTACGACCCCAACCGCACCGCGCGCATCGCGCTCCTGCACTACGTGGACGGCACGAAGCGGTACATCATCGCGCCGAACAAGCTCAAGCAGGGCGACGTCATCGAGCAGGGCCCCGGCGCCGACATCAAGCCCGGCAACAACCTGCCGCTGCGCAACATCCCCGTGGGTACCGTCGTGCACGCCATCGAGCTCCGCCCCGGTGGCGGCGCGAAGATGGCCCGCTCCGCCGGCGCCTCGGTGCGTCTCGTCGCCAAGGACGGCCCCTACGCGCAGCTCCGTCTGCCGTCGGGCGAGGTCCGCAACGTCGACGCACGCTGCCGCGCCACGATCGGCGAGGTCGGCAACGCCGAGCAGTCGAACATCAACTGGGGCAAGGCCGGCCGCATGCGCTGGAAGGGCGTCCGCCCGACCGTGCGTGGTGTCGCGATGAACCCGGTCGACCACCCGCACGGTGGTGGCGAGGGCAAGACCTCCGGTGGTCGTCACCCGGTCAGCCCCTGGGGCCAGGCCGAGGGTCGCACGCGCAAGCCGAACAAGCCGAGCGACAAGCTCATCGTCCGTCGCCGTAACGCCGGCAAGAAGCGCAAGTAGGAGTTCAGAAGATGCCACGCAGTCTGAAGAAGGGCCCCTTCGTCGACGAGCACCTGCTCCGCAAGGTCGTCACGCAGAACGAGGCCAACACCAAGAACGTGATCCGTACGTGGTCGCGTCGGTCGATGATCGTCCCGAACATGCTCGGGCACACCATCGCCGTGCACGACGGCCGCAAGCACATCCCGGTGTTCGTCACCGAGTCGATGGTCGGTCACAAGCTCGGCGAGTTCGCGCCGACCCGCACCTTCCGTGGTCACGTGAAGGACGACAAGAAGGGCCGTCGCCGCTAACGCGGGGACGCAGAGGAGGAACGAAATGGTGGAGTCGATCGCACGCGTGCGACACATCCGCGTCACGCCTCAGAAGGCCCGTCGCGTCATCGAGCTGATCCGCGGCAAGCAGGCCCACGAGGCGCTCGCCATCCTGAAGTTCGCCCCCCAGGGCGCTTCGGAGCCCGTGTACAAGCTGGTCGCCTCGGCGATCGCGAACGCCCGGGTGAAGGCTGACTCGACGAACAGCTTCCTCGACGAGCGCGACCTCTACGTGAGCCGCGTCTTCGTCGACGAGGGTACGACCCTGAAGCGGTTCCAGCCGCGCGCCCAGGGCCGGGCCTTCCGCATCAACAAGCGCACCAGCCACATCACGGTCGTCCTCGCGACGCCGGAAGAGGCCGAGGCTGCCGCGACGAGCAAGAAGGCGAGCAACTAATGGGCCAGAAGGTCAACCCGTACGGCTTCCGTCTCGGGATCACGACGGACCACGTCTCGCACTGGTTCACCGACAGCAAGAAGGCCGGTCAGCGTTACGCCGACTACGTGGCCGAGGACATCAAGGTGCGCGAGTACCTGAAGAAGACCCTCGACCGCGCCGGTGTCGCCCGCATCGAGCTCGAGCGCACCCGTGACCGTGTCCGCGTGGACATCCACACGGCGCGTCCGGGCATCGTCATCGGCCGCCGCGGCGCCGAGGCGGAGCGCGTTCGCGGTGAGCTCGAGAAGCTCACCAAGAAGCAGATCCAGCTGAACATCCTCGAGGTCAAGAACCCCGAGACCGAGGCCCAGCTCGTCGCGCAGGGCATCGCCGAGCAGCTCTCCGCTCGTGTCGCGTTCCGTCGCGCCATGCGCAAGGGCCTGCAGGGTGCACAGCGCGCCGGCGCCAAGGGTGTCCGCATCCAGGTGTCGGGTCGTCTCGGCGGCGCCGAGATGTCCCGTTCGGAGTTCTACCGCGAAGGCCGTGTGCCGCTGCACACCCTCCGCGCGAACATCGACTACGGCTTCTACGAGGCCCGGACCACGTTCGGCCGCATCGGCGTGAAGGTCTGGATCTACAAGGGCGACATCACGAACAAGGAGCTCGCTCGCGAGCAGGCGAACCAGCGTTCGTCGCGCCCCGAGCGTCGTGGCGGCCCGCGCGGTGAGCGCGGCGACCGTGGCGGCGACCGTCGTGGCGGCGACCGCGGTGACCGCCGCCCGCAGCAGGCCCCGCAGGACGCGCCGGCCGGCGCAGGAGTTGAGGCGTAACCATGCTTATTCCCCGTCGAGTCAAGCACCGCAAGCAGCACCACCCGAAGCGTTCGGGTCAGGCAACCGGTGGTACCAAGGTCAGCTTCGGCGACTACGGCATCCAGGCCCTCACCCCCGCGTACGTGACCAACCGTCAGATCGAGTCCGCTCGTATCGCCATGACGCGTCACATCAAGCGTGGCGGCAAGGTCTGGATCAACATCTACCCGGACCGTCCGCTCACGAAGAAGCCGGCTGAGACCCGCATGGGTTCCGGTAAGGGCTCGCCCGAGTGGTGGGTCGCCAACGTCAAGCCGGGTCGTGTGCTCTTCGAGCTCTCCGGCGTCACCGAGGACATCGCCCGTGAGGCGCTGACCCGTGCAATCCACAAGCTGCCCCTCAAGGCACGCATCATCAAGCGCGAGGAGGGCGACGCATAATGGCGATCGGTTCCAAGGAGCTCCGTCCGACGGAGCTCGACACGTTCGAGAACGAGCGTCTCGCTGACGAGCTGAAGAAGGCCAAGGAGGAACTCTTCAACCTCCGCTTCCAGTCGGCCACCGGCCAGCTGGAGAGCCACGGTCGTCTCCGTGCCGTCAAGCGCGACATCGCACGCATCTACACCGTCCTCCGCGAGCGCGAGCTCGGCATCCGTGCCACTCCCGCGCCCGTCGAGACCGCCACCAAGGCCAAGAAGACGACGAAGAAGGCTGACAAGCCGGCTGAGTCGACCGAGGCCGAGACCGCCGAGGAGAAGTAATGGCGAACGAAGAGAAGACCTCCGCCGCCCTCACTCGCGGCTACCGCAAGACGCGTCGCGGCTACGTGACCAGCGACAAGATGGACAAGACCATCGTGGTCGAGGTCGAGGACCGCGTGAAGCACGCGCTCTACGGCAAGATCATCCGTCGCACGTCCAAGGTGAAGGCCCACGACGAGCTCGGCACCGCTGGTGTCGGCGACCTCGTCGTGATCAGCGAGACCCGTCCCCTCAGCGCTTCCAAGCGCTGGCGCCTGGTCGAGATCCTCGAGAAGGCCAAGTAGGCCTCGGCCTGCTTCGGAATAGGAGACAGCAGTGATTCAGCAGGAATCCCGCCTGAAGATCGCCGACAACACGGGTGCCAAGGAGATCTTGACCATCCGTGTGCTCGGTGGTTCGGGTCGTCGCTACGCCGGTCTCGGTGACGTCATCGTCGCCACGGTGAAGGACGCCATCCCCGGCGGCAACGTGAAGAAGGGTGACGTCGTCAAGGCGGTCATCGTTCGCACCAAGAAGGAGACCCGTCGTCAGGACGGCTCCTACATCAAGTTCGACGAGAACGCGGCAGTGATCCTCAAGGCCGACGGCGACCCGCGCGGCACGCGCATCTTCGGTCCGGTCGGTCGCGAACTCCGTGACAAGAAGTTCATGAAGATCATCTCGCTCGCGCCGGAGGTGCTGTAAGCCATGGCGAACATCAAGAAGGGTGACCTCGTCCAGGTCATCACGGGCGCGACGCAGGAGCGTGGCGGCGACCGTGGCAAGCAGGGCAAGGTCATCGAGGTCCTCAAGGACAAGCAGCGCGTCGTCGTCGAGGGCGTGAACTTCGTCACGAAGCACGTCCGCGTCGGCCAGACGCAGCGCGGCTCGAAGACGGGTGGCATCGAGAAGCACGAAGCCTCGATCCACGTGTCGAACGTCGCCCTCGTCGACCCGAAGACGAAGAAGCCGACCCGCGTCGGCTTCCGTACCGAAGAGGTGGAGAAGGGCGGGGTCAAGAAGACCGTCCGTGTCCGCTACGCCAAGAAGTCAGGTGAGACGCTCTGATGACTGACACGACTGCAACGACTGAGGCCCCCAAGGCCCAGCCGCGCCTCAAGCAGAAGTACAAGGACGAGATCAAGGCCACGCTCACCGAGCAGTTCGGCTACGCGAACGTCAACCAGGTCCCCGGCCTGGTCAAGGTCGTCGTGAACACCGGTGTCGGCGAGGCCGCTCGCGACTCGAAGATCATCGAGGGGGCCATCAAGGACCTCACGGCGATCACGGGTCAGAAGCCCCAGGTCAACATCGCTCGCAAGTCCATCGCGCAGTTCAAGCTGCGCGAGGGTCAGGCGATCGGTGCGCACGTCACCCTCCGTGGTGACCGCGCCTGGGAGTTCCTCGACCGCCTGATCTCGCTCGCACTGCCCCGCATCCGCGACTTCCGCGGTCTCAGCGACAAGCAGTTCGACGGGAACGGCAACTACACGTTCGGTCTCTCGGAGCAGTCCGTGTTCCACGAGATCGACCAGGACCGCATCGACCGTGTCCGCGGCTTCGACATCACTGTCGTGACCACCGCGAAGACGGACGACGAGGGACGCGCGCTGCTCCGTCAGCTCGGCTTCCCGTTCCGCTCCAACGAGCAGACGGTCTAAACTACTTCGGGCGGTGCGGGCCGGAGGATTCACGTCCTCCGGCCCGCACGCACGAACACACCGATCCTGGGGAACCGCCCCGGGATCACTCGATCGCTCAGGTCGGCATTCGTGGAACGGGTGTCGAAACCAGGCGAGAAATGGACGAACATCATGACGATGACCGATCCGGTCGCAGACATGCTGACCAGATTGCGGAACGCGAACTCCGCGCACCACGACGCCGTCGCGCTCCCGAGCTCCAAGCTCAAGAAGAACATCGCCGACATCCTCAAGCGTGAGGGCTACATCAGCGAGTGGAAGGTGGAGGACGCCCGAGTCGGGCAGACCCTCACCATCGACCTGAAGTACGGCCCCGAGCGCGAGCGTTCGATCGCCGGCATCAAGCGCGTGTCGAAGCCGGGCCTCCGGGTCTACGCGAAGTCGACGGAGATCCCCCAGGTCCTCGGTGGCCTCGGCGTGGCGATCCTCTCGACCTCGTCCGGGCTGCTGACCGACCGCGAAGCCGAGCAGAAGGGCGTGGGTGGGGAAGTCCTCGCCTACGTGTGGTGATCGACAATGTCACGAATCGGACGTCTTCCCATCGACATCCCCGCCGGCGTGACCGTCTCCGTTGACGGTCAGAGCGTGGCGGTCAAGGGCCCGAAGGGCGAGCTCGCGCTCGTCATCGCGGAGCCCATCCAGGCCAAGGTCGAGGAGAACCAGGTTCTCGTCACCCGTCCGGACGACGAGCGCGAGTCGCGTTCGCTCCACGGCCTGACCCGTACCCTCATCGCCAACAACATCATCGGCGTGACCCAGGGCTACACCAAGGGCCTCGAGGTCGTCGGCACCGGTTACCGCGTGCAGGCGAAGGGCTCGAACCTCGAGTTCGCGCTCGGGTACTCCCACTCGATCACGGTCGAGCCGCCCGCGGGCATCAGCTTCGCGGTCGAGGGCAACAACAAGGTCACGGTCGCCGGCATCGACAAGCAGGCAGTCGGCGAAGTGGCGGCGAACATCCGGAAGCTCCGGAAGCCCGAGCCGTACAAGGGCAAGGGTGTCCGTTACGCCGGCGAGAACGTGCGCCGCAAGGCCGGAAAGTCAGGTAAGTGATCATGGGACTCCTCAAGACACGAGGCAAGAGCAAGGCGGCCGCCAAGGCGCGTCGTCACAACCGTCTCCGCAAGAAGATCACCGGCACCGAGGCTCGTCCCCGTCTCGCCGTCACCCGCTCGTCGCGTCACGTGTTCGTGCAGGTCATCGACGACGCGAAGGGTCACACCCTCGCAAGCGCCTCGACGATGGAGGCAGACCTCCGCTCGTTCGACGGCGACAAGACCGCCAAGGCCCGTCGCGTCGGTGAGCTCCTCGCCGAGCGCGCGAAGTCGGCTGGCGTCGAGGCCGTGGTCTTCGACCGCGGTGGCAGCAAGTACGCCGGTCGCGTCGCCGCGATCGCCGATGGTGCCCGTGAAGGAGGGCTGAACCTGTGAGCGACAACGCGAACACCAACGAAGACGCCAAGACCGAGGCCGTCGAGGCCACGGACGCCGTCGAGACCACCGAGGCGAGCACGGAGGCCACCGAGGCCACCGAGGCGACCGCTGAGGGCACCGACACCGCCGCGAAGGGCAAGGAGGCGGAGGCACCTGCCGTCGCCGAGCGTCCCGTCGAGACCGCTGCCGGTTCCGCGTCCAACAACCGCGACTCGGCCGACAACCGTGGCCGTCGTGGTGGCGGTCGTGACCGTCAGCAGGGCCGCGACCGCAACAACCGCGGTGGCGACAGCCAGTTCCTCGAGCGCGTGGTGACCATCAACCGCGTGTCGAAGGTCGTCAAGGGTGGTCGTCGCTTCAGCTTCACGGCGCTCGTCGTCGTGGGTGACGGCAACGGCCTCGTGGGCGTCGGCTACGGCAAGGCGAAGGAGGTCCCCACGGCGATCTCCAAGGGTGTCGAAGAGGCGAAGAAGAACTTCTTCCGCGTCCCCCGCGTCGGCAACACCATCCCGCACCCCGTGCAGGGTGAGGCCGCCGCTGGCGTCGTCCTCCTGCGTCCGGCTGGTCCGGGTACCGGTGTCATCGCCGGTGGTCCCGTCCGCGCCGTCCTCGAGTGCGCCGGCATCCACGACGTCCTGAGCAAGTCGCTCGGTTCGTCGAACACCATCAACATCGTGCACGCGACCGTCGAGGCTCTGAAGCAGCTCGAGGAGCCCCGCGCCGTCGCGAGCCGTCGTGGCCTCGACGTCGAGCGGGTCGTCCCGGCTCGTCTGCTCCAGGCCGAGGCCGCAGCACTGCGTGCCGCGACCGAGAAGGCAGGTGCGTGATGGCAACGCTGAAGATCACGCAGATCAAGTCCGTTATCAGCGAGAAGCAGTACCAGCGCGACACGCTCCGCAGCCTGGGTCTCAAGCGCATCGGCCGTACGGTCGAGCGTGAGGACAACGCCCAGAACCGCGGGTACATCGCGACGGTGGCGCACCTCGTGAAGGTCGAGGAGGTCGACGCATGAGCGACGAGAAGAACGAGCGCGTGCAGGTGCTGAAGCTGCACCACCTCCGCCCCGCCGAGGGCGCCAAGAAGGACCGCACCCGTGTGGGTCGCGGTGAGGGCTCGAAGGGCAAGACCGCTGGGCGTGGTACCAAGGGCACGAAGGCCCGTTACCAGGTCCGGGTCGGCTTCGAGGGTGGGCAGATGCCGCTGCACATGCGCACCCCGAAGCTCCGCGGGTTCAAGAACCCGTTCCGGGTCGAGTACCAGGTCGTGAACCTGGACAAGATCTCGGAGCTCTACCCCGATGGTGGCGACGTCACCGTTGCGGGCCTGGTCGCCAAGGGCGCCGTCCGCAAGAACGAGAAGGTCAAGGTTCTCGGTCAGGGTGACATCACCGTGAAGATCACGGTCACGGTCGACAAGGTCTCGGCGTCCGCCGCCGAGAAGATCGTGGCTGCTGGCGGCACCGTCTCCCAGTAACCCCCGTCGGCGGCCCGTGCGTTTGCGCACGGGCCGCCGTTACGGTTTCCTTGACAGTGGCCGGCATCCGCCGGCCAGGTCGGCCCTGCCGACCGACACCGGAACGGCCGCGATCGTCGGCCCCGGTCCCAGAAGTTCGGAGTCCTCGTGTTCAGAGCGGTCGCGCGCATCATGCGCACCCCTGATCTTCGCAAGAAGATCGGCTTCACCCTCGCGATCATCGCGCTGTTCCGCCTCGGGTCGTACATCCCGGCACCGTTCGTCGACTACGCGGCCGTGCAGAGCTGTCTCGCCAGCGCCTCGTCGTCGGGTGGTCTCTACGACCTGATCAACCTGTTCTCCGGCGGCGCGCTGCTGAAGCTCTCGGTCTTCGCGCTCGGCATCATGCCGTACATCACGTCGTCGATCATCGTGCAGCTCCTGCGCGTGGTCATCCCGCACTTCGACTCCCTCTACAAGGAGGGCCAGTCCGGTCAGGCGAAGCTGACGCAGTACACGCGCTACCTCACGATCGCGCTGGGCGTGCTGCAGTCCACCACCCTGATCACGGTCGCCCGCTCGGGTGCCCTCTTCGGCACGAACGCGTCGTCCTCCTGCTCGTCGATCATCTCGAACGACAGCTGGTACGCGATCATGCTCATGGTCGTCACGCTGACCGCCGGTACCGGCCTCATCATGTGGATGGGCGAGCTCGTCACCGAGCGCGGCATCGGCAACGGCATGTCGCTCCTCATCTTCACGTCGATCGCGGCGCAGTTCCCGTCGGCACTCTGGGCCATCGAGCAGTCGCAGTCGTTCGAGCTCTTCCTGTTCGTCATCTTGGTCGGACTGGTCATCATGATGGCCGTCGTGTTCGTCGAGCAGTCGCAGCGGCGGATCCCGGTCCAGTACGCCAAGCGCATGGTCGGTCGCCGGACCTACGGCGGCAACAACACGTACATCCCGATCAAGGTCAACATGGCCGGCGTCGTGCCCGTCATCTTCGCGTCGTCGCTGCTGTACCTGCCGGCCCTGGTCGCGCAGTTCAACAAGCCGTCCGACGGCTCCGAGCCCGCGGCGTGGGTCACCTGGATCGAGAACAACCTCGTCTCCGGCGACAACCTGTTCTACATGGTGCTGTACTTCCTGCTCATCGTCGGGTTCACGTACTTCTACGTGGCGATCACCTTCAACCCCGAAGAGGTCGCCGACAACATGAAGAAGTACGGCGGGTTCATCCCCGGCATCCGTGCCGGTCGTCCGACCGCCGAGTACCTCGACTACGTCCTCACCCGGGTGACGCTGCCCGGCTCGCTCTACCTCGGTTTCATCGCGCTCATCCCGCTGGCAGCACTGGCGCTGTTCGGCGCGAACCAGAACTTCCCGTTCGGTGGCGCGAGCATCCTGATCATCGTGGGTGTCGGTCTCGAGACCGTGAAGCAGATCGACTCGCAGCTGCAGCAGCGTCACTACGAAGGGCTTCTCCGTTGAGCGCACGTCTCATCATCGTCGGACCCCCCGGAGCGGGGAAGGGCACCCAGGCCGGACGGATCGCCGAGTCCTTCGGGATCCCGGCGATCTCGACCGGTGACATCTTCCGCAAGAACGTGGCAGAGGGCACGCCGCTCGGTGTGCAGGCCAAGGCGATCATGGACGCCGGCGACTACGTGCCGGACTCCCTGACGAACGAGCTCGTGAAGTCCCGCCTGAACGAGGCGGACGCGGCCGACGGGTTCCTGCTCGACGGGTACCCCCGTACGGTCGGGCAGGTCGAGTACCTCGACGCGCTGCTCGCCGAGCAGGGCACCGGGATCGACGCGGTGGTGCAGCTCGTCGCCGACCAGGACGAGCTCGTCGGTCGGCTGCTCAAGCGGGCCGAGCAGCAGGGCCGCAGCGACGACAACGAGGAGACGATCCGTCGTCGTCAGCAGGTCTACGCGGAGCAGACGGCTCCGATCGTCGGTGCCTACGGCGACCGTGGCCTCGTGGTCGACGTCGACGGCCTCGGCCCGATCGACGAGGTCGGCGACCGCATCCAGGCCGCGCTGACGGCTCGCGGGCTCACCGCGGGCGTCTGACCCGGCGTGGTCCGCTTCCGCAAGCCCTCGATCTACAAGACGCCCGACGAGCTCCGCGCCATGGTGCGGCCTGGTCTGCTGACCGCTGAGGCGCTCGATGCCGTGCGTGCCGCGATCCGGCCCGGCATCACGACGGGCGCGCTCGACGAGATCGCCGAGCGGACGATCCGCGCCGGCGGCGGGATCCCGAACTTCCAGCTCGTGCCCGGCTACCGGCACACGTTGTGCGTCTCCGTCAACGACGAGATCGTGCACGGCATCCCCGGCGACCGCGTGCTCGCCCCCGGCGACATCGTCTCGGTGGACGCCGGCGCCGAGGTCGACGGCTGGAACGGCGACAGCGCGTTCACCACGGTCGTCCCCGGCGGGGACGCCAGCGTCACCGCCGCCCGGCAGACCCTCTGCGACACCACGGAGCGGTCGCTCTGGCACGGGATCGCAGCGCTCGCGCACGCGAAGAACCTGCACGAGGTGGGCTCTGCGGTGGAGGACGCGATCGACGAGACCGGTTCGTGGGGCATCGTCGAGGACTACACGGGGCACGGCATCGGTCGGTCCATGCACGAGGACCCGCCGGTCTTCAACTACCGCGTCCGCGGCGCCGGGCCGGCGGTGAAGCCCGGCCTGGTGGTGGCCATCGAGCCGATGGTCACGGCGGGGTCGATCGACAGCACGACGGACGACGACGACTGGACGGTCCGCACCGCGGACGGCCAGGACGCCGCGCACTGGGAGCACAGCGTCGCGGTGCACGCCGACGGCGTGTGGGTCCTCACGGCCGCCGACGGCGGCGCCGCGGGCCTGGCCCCGCTGGGTGTGACGCCCGTCCCGATCCCGTAGGTCGGGCCTCCCGTCCGCCCCGGTCGTGACGGCCTGGAGGCGCGGCTCGCTCCCGACCCGTCTGCCGCCGCGCGCAGGCGCGTGCGTCCAGTGCCCGGGCGCGCCGCGCCGTCGGCCACGTCCGGCGCTCAGTTGCCGACGGAGCAGGTCTGCTCGGAGGCGCTCTGCCCGGTGATCGACGACGGCAGCGGCGTCGACGTCGCGGTCCTGGTGGCGGACGAGCTCGGCGCGGACGACGTACCGGACGCTGCGCCGCCCGACGCGGACGACGAGCTCGCGTCGGACGGCGTCGTGCCGGTCGACGGTGTGCTCGTCGCGGTGCCCCCGGCGGTCGGCGACTCCTCGGACGCGCGCCCGGTGCTCGAGTCGCTCAGCGACGACTTCACGTCGTTCTGCAGCGCCACGTTGAGGGTGTGGGCGGTCTCCTGGTCGACGATCACGCGCGCGCTGTCGTCGGGGTCGTCGGCGACGGGGTACTGCACGAAGAGCATGTTGGCGGTGCTCATGCCGCGCAGTGCCGACGCGAGCCCGACGAGGGTTCGGGTCTGCGCCAGACCGTCCGACAGCGTCATGTTCGACAGGGCCGCGCCGGCGAGCTTGTAGAGGGTGATGGGGTTCGACAGCGTCCCGTCGGACGTGACCTTGCGGAGCAGGGCCGACAGGAACACCTGCTGCGAGCTGATTCGGGCGAGGTCGCTGCCGTCGCCGACGCCGTGACGGGTGCGCAGGAACGCGAGCGCGTCCGAGCCCTCGAGGTTGTGCGAGCCGGCGGTCAGGTGCAGGCCGGTGAAGGTGTCGTCGATGGGCTCCGCGACGCAGACGTCGACGCCGCCCAGAGCGTTCGACATCTCGATCACGCCGTCGAAGGTGATGAGTCCGGCGTAGGGGATGCTCAGACCGGTGAGGTTCTCGACGGTGTCGACGACGCATGAGACGCCGCCGTTGCCGAGTGCCGTGTTGAACATGGCGGAGGTCGACGCGGGGTACGTGGTGCCCGTCGCGGGGTTGGTGCACGCGGGGATCGGCACCATCAGGTCGCGGGGGAAGCTGACCGCGGTGAGCTGCTGGTGGTCCTGGGAGATGTGGATGAGCATCGTGACGTCGTTGCGGGCACCCTCGACGTCCTCGTCGGAGTCGAACTGCCCCACGCGGGTGTCGCTGCCGATGAGCAGGATGTTCGCGCCGCCCTTGATCGCCGTGATGTCGGCGGTCTTCGCGGTGCTCTGGTCGTCGGTGCTGAGCTGCACGGTCTGCGGTGCGGTCGCCAGCTGGGCGCCGGCGATGGCGGCGACGCTCGTCCCGCTCACCAGCACGACGGCCAACGCCGAGGCCACGACGGTCACGAGCGTGGTCCAGCCGCGGCGGCGGGCCAGCTTGCCGTGTGCGGCGAAGGGGCGTCGGGTGACGTCGGGCACGTGGTCTCCGTTCGGTGGTCCGCGCAGGGTGTGTCGGCGGCGGACGTGGCTGCGGAGCAACGCTACGGTCCTGGCGCAAGCGCGGGCCCGGAGCGCGCCGTCAAACCACTGTGGAACACTCAGGCACGTCACCGGAAGCCCCAGGTGAGGGGGCGTGCCGTGCTTGCACTTGGCAATTGCGGGTTTACCACATAAGATCGATCTTTGGTGTGTCATGCCCTCTCGGGTGTGGCGACCGACCCGCAGACCGGTTCGGGGATCACACCTGTTCCACAACCAAGCGACAGTGAGGCTATGGCCAAGAAAGACGGCGTCATCGAGATCGAAGGCTCGGTGCTCGAAGCTCTGCCCAACGCGATGTTCCGCGTTGAGCTGACGAACGGACACAAGGTCCTCGCGCACATCTCCGGGAAGATGCGCCAGCACTACATCCGCATCCTCCCCGAGGACCGCGTGATCGTGGAGCTGAGCCCGTACGACCTGACCCGCGGCCGGATCGTCTACCGCTACAAGTGATCCGCGAGCTGGAAAGGAACGGCTCGGCAATCCTGCCGCGCACGAAGCCAGCGAGCACGAGGAAAGAACAATGAAGGTCAACCCCAGCGTCAAGCCCATGTGCGAGCACTGCCGAGTGATCCGCCGCAAGGGCCGCGTCATGGTGATCTGCAAGAGCAACCCGCGTCACAAGCAGCGCCAGGGCTAGTCCCGGGCGCGTGACCGGCACCGACGCTGTCCCTCGGACAGCAGGCTGCTCGAGCACGACCCACAACTGAAGATCGACAACGCAGTACCAGAACCCGGCCGCACGACGGCCGGGGGACACCTCGGGTCGGAGGCCCGGGCACCGGTACTGCTCCACACCTCCATCGACAACAGGAGCAGCCATCACATGGCACGTCTAGCAGGCGTCGACATCCCGCGCGAGAAGCGCGTGGAGATCGCACTCACGTACATCTACGGCGTCGGCCGTACCCGCGCGGTCCAGGCACTCGCCGAGACCGGTATCTCCGGTGACATCCGCGTCAAGGACCTGACCGACGACCAGCTCGTCGCCCTCCGTGACTTCATCGAGGGCAACTTCAAGGTGGAGGGTGACCTCCGCCGCGAGGTGGCCGCCGACATCCGCCGCAAGGTCGAGATCGGTAGCTACGAGGGTCTTCGCCACCGTCGTGGTCTCCCGGTGCGCGGTCAGCGCACCAAGACCAACGCGCGTACCCGCAAGGGACCGAAGCGCACCGTGGCAGGCAAGAAGAAGGCTCGATAGGAGACCCCGATGGCTACCCCCAAGACTGCCGCGCGCAAGCCGCGCCGCAAGGAGAAGAAGAACGTCGCAGTGGGCCAGGCCCACATCAAGAGCACGTTCAACAACACGATCGTCAGCATCACCGACCCGTCGGGTGCCGTCCTCAGCTGGGCGTCCTCGGGTGCCGTGGGCTTCAAGGGTTCGCGCAAGTCGACGCCGTTCGCGGCGCAGCTCGCCGCCGAGTCCGCTGCGCGTCAGGCGCAGGAGCACGGCGTCAAGAAGGTCGACGTCTTCGTGAAGGGTCCGGGTTCGGGCCGCGAGACCGCGATCCGTTCGCTCCAGGCCGCTGGCCTCGAGGTCGGCTCGATCAACGACGTCACTCCGCAGGCGCACAACGGTTGCCGCCCGCCGAAGCGTCGTCGCGTCTGACGCGAGGAGCAACCGGCCGCGCCCTGCTCGTCCCCTGACGGGGTCGGGCAGGGCCCGCGGCCATTCCTGGTCGTTCGATCGCGCACATCGGTGCGCGTGATCACAACTCAACAGACCCGTCGGGGCCCACGCGGCCCCGTCGTACCGCCAAGTGTCATATAGCGGACACTTCGCCGAAAGGAATCCCACAGTGCTCATTGCACAGCGCCCCACCCTGACCGAGGAGTCGATCTCCGAGCACCGCTCGCGCTTCGTCATCGAGCCGCTCGAGCCGGGCTTCGGTTACACCCTCGGCAACTCGCTGCGCCGCACGCTCCTCTCCTCGATCCCCGGCGCGGCTGTCACCAGCATCCGCATCGACGGTGTCCTCCACGAATTCAGCACCGTCCCCGGTGTCAAGGAAGACGTCACCGAGATCATCCTCAACATCAAGAGCCTCGTCGTCTCCAGCGAGCACGACGAGCCGATCACCGCCTACCTGCGCAAGCAGGGTGCCGGTCAGGTCACCGCAGCGGACATCTCCGCTCCGGCCGGCGTCGAGATCCACAACCCGGAACTCGTCATCGCGACCCTGAACGACACCGCGCGGTTCGAGCTCGAGCTCACGATCGAGCGTGGCCGTGGCTACGTCTCGGCCACGCAGAACCGCTCCGAGTTCTCCGAGGCCGGTCAGATCCCGATCGACTCGATCTACTCGCCGGTCCTGAAGGTCACCTACCGCGTCGAGGCGACGCGTGCCGGTGAGCGCACGGACTTCGACCGCCTGGTCGTCGACGTCGAGTCGAAGCCGGCGATCACGCCGCGTGACGCCATCGCGTCGGCCGGTCGCACGCTGGTCGAGCTGTTCGGGCTCGCCCGCGAGCTCAACACGGCCGCAGAGGGCATCGAGATCGGCCCCGCGCCGGTCGACGCCGTCCTCTCGAACGAGCTGCAGACGCCGATCGAGGACCTCGACCTGTCGGTCCGCAGCTACAACTGCCTGAAGCGCGAGGGCATCAACACGGTGTCCGAGCTCGTCGCCCTGTCGGAGACGCAGCTCATGAACATCCGCAACTTCGGTCAGAAGTCGGTGGACGAGGTCAAGGACAAGCTCACCGAGCTCGGCCTGTCCCTCAAGGACACCGTCCCCGGATTCGACGGCGCCCACTTCTACAGCGGGTACGACGAGGACGAGTCCAACAACTGATCTCGCGCTCACGCGCAAGCGCGCTGACACCGCGCGCACCACTTTCACCACTGGAGAACTGACATGCCGAAGCCCACCAAGGGCCCCCGCCTCGGTGGCGGTCCCGCTCACGAGCGCCTGCTCCTGAGCAACCTCGCCAACGCCCTCTTCACGCACGGTCGCATCACGACCACCGAGACGAAGGCCAAGCGCCTCCGCCCGGTCGCCGAGCGGCTCATCACGTTCGCGAAGCGCGGCGACCTGCACGCTCGTCGTCGGGTCATCGCGACCCTGCGCGACAAGTCCGTCGTGCACACGCTGTTCACGGAGATCGCCCCGCAGGTCGAGGACCGTCAGGGCGGCTACACCCGCATCACGAAGCTCGGGTTCCGCAAGGGCGACAACGCCCCGCTGGCGTCGATCGAGCTCGTCCTCGAGCCGGTTTCGGGCACGCCCGCGCCGGTGAAGCGCACCGCGGCTCCGGCCGCCGCCGCTCCGGTCGAGGAGCCGGCCGCCGACGAGACCACCGAGGAGGCCCCGGTCGAGGAGACCGAGACCACCGAGGAGTCCGCTCCGGTCGAGTCGGAGACCGAGACCGAGGCTGCTGCCGAGGTCGAGGCCGACGCCGCCGAGAAGAGCGACGACGCCAAGTAGCACCCCGCGTCACCACGACGAAGCCCCCGCGACCCAGGTCGTGGGGGCTTCGTCGTGTCCGGGGGGCCGTCAGCCGCCCCGACGTCCGGAGAACGCAGGACCGTCGCCTTCCCAGTGGGCGCCCCGTAGCGTGTCCGCCCGACAGGGAGAGTCACCACATGGAGTTCCAACACATCGCGGGAGTCGGTCGCCGCGCATGGCGGTGGAGCCGCACGTCCGGCACGCAGCCGCGACTGCTGCACGCAGCCAAGGCCGCCGGCGCCGCGGCACTGGCCTGGGTCATCGCCAGGCACGTGCCCGGGGTCGCGTCCGACTACCCGTACTACGCACCCCTCGGGGCGATCGTCGCGATGCAGACGACGGTCTACGCCGGACTGCGGAACGGCATCCAGACGCTCGTCGGCATCCTGCTGGGCATCGCCGTCGCGGGCTTCACGATGCTCGTGGGGGACCCGGGGATCCTCGCCGTGGCCCTGGCCGTCGGCATCGGGGTGCTCGTCGGCGGGTTCCGGGTGCTCGGCGAGGGGAGCACCTGGGTCTCGACGGCGGCGTTGTTCGTGCTGCTCGTCGGCGGGGCCAACGCGGAGGGCTACTCGTTCGGGTACCTGGTGCAGATGGGCATCGGCGTGGTCGTCGGCCTGCTCGTGAACTTCCTGGTGTTCCCGCCGCTGCACTTCTGGGACGCGGAGCGCCGGATCGACGAGGTGAACGCCGTGCTGGCCGCGCACCTGGAAGGCCTGGCGGACGTGCTGGAGAGCGGCAAGCGGGACGAGGACGCCTGGAACCGGCAGCAGGACAAGCTCGACCGTGCGATCGCCGACGTGCGCGCGCGGGTGTCCGTCGCCCACGAGAGCCGGAAGATCAACCCGCGTGGGGCGCTCCGCGGGTCCCGCGCGCGGCTGCAGCAGGACGGCGCCAGGTTCCGCGCGTTGGAGCGCGTCGCCTGGTACACGACCGACCTCACCGAGCTCGTGGCGCGGTCCGGTCCGGTCTCCTCGAACCTCGGCCGGCCCGACCCGGCCTTCACGGAGCCGCTGGCCGCCGCGATCCGCCAGCTCGCATGCGTCATCCGCGGGGACTGCCCGGAGGACGAGGGCGACGAGGCGATCGAGCGGCTCGAGCACGCGCTCGACGCCTCGCGCGAGAACCCCTCGCACGTCGCGGTGACGGCGTCGGCGCTGGTGGCACTGCGGGGCATCGTGGAGTCCGAGCGCCGCGCGACGGACAACCTCGACACCCGCACCGGCCCGTCGGCGTTCCACCGTCCGCGCGGCTGACACGAGATCCGGCACGACCCGTGCTCCGTAGACTCGCACCGTGACCGTCCCACCCCGCATCGCCGTCCTCGGACCGGTCACGGTGACGGGTGCGGACGGCGAGCAGACGGCGGTGCCGGGCGCGCTCGCACGGTCGTTCCTGACGGCACTGGTGCTCGCGCGCGGTCACGCCCTGACCACCGAGTCCCTGATCGAGGAACTCTGGCCGGACGCGCAGCCGCGGGGCGCCCGCGCGGCGCTGCAGACGCTCGTGTCCCGTCTGCGCCGGAGCGTGGCGGAGGGCCTCGTGGTGTCGACGAGCACCGGGTACGCGTTGGGCGGCGACCCCGAGGACGTCGACCTCGCCCGCGCCGAGCGTGCCACGGGCGTCGCGGGACCGGCAGCGGTCCGCGCTGCACTCGACCTCTGGCGCGGCGATCCGGGCGCCGACGTCGAGGGGGACCTGGGTGCCGCGCTCACGGACCGTGCCGCAGCGATCCGTCGCACGCTCCGCAGGGCGCTCGGCGGCACGTTGCTCGACGAGGGCCACGCCGACGAGGCCGCCGAACTCTGGGCGGCGGAAGCCGCCGCCGACCCCTACGACGAGGTCGCGGTCGCCGGCTCGATGCGCGCCCTCGCCGCGGCCGGCCGCACGAGCCAGGCCATCGCCGTCTTCGCGGCGCACCGCGACCGACTTGCCGACGAACTCGGCGCCGATCCCTCGGCCGACCTGGTCCGCTTCAACGCCGAGTTGCTGCGCCGGTCCGGCCCCGCGACGGGCAGCGTCCGGCGCATCGGGCTGCGTGCCGCGCCGAACACGTTGGTCGGGAGGCAGGAGGACCTCGTCGCCGTGGCGGACCTGCTGTCCACGGGGCGGCTGGTCACCATCCTCGGTGCGGGTGGGCTGGGCAAGACCCGCCTCGCACAGGCGGTCGCAGCCGACCTGCCGTCGACCCAGGGCGTCGTCGTGTTCGAGCTGGCGCCGCTCGCCACGGGCGACGACGTCGTGCCGGCACTCGGAGCACTGCTCGGGATCGCCGAGTTCCGGTCCACCCGGTCGCTCCGGGACGCCGTCGCCGCAGACCTGCGCACCCGCGTGGTGCGAGCACTCGCCGACGGACCCACCGTGCTCGTCCTGGACAACTGCGAACACCTGGTGGCCGAGGTCGCCGCCTTCGCCGCGGACCTGCTCGCGACCGTGCCCACCCTGCGGATCCTGACGACCTCGCGCGCCCCGCTCGCCATCGCCGGTGAGGTCGTGGCTCCCCTGGCGCCGCTGCCCGTCGAGGCCGACGGCGCCGCGGTCCGGTTGTTCACCGAGCGGGCGCGGGCCGCACGACCCGGAGCCGTGCTGCCCGTGGACGCCGTTCGCCGGATCTGCACGCGGCTCGACGGCTCGCCACTGGCCATCGAACTCGCGGCGGCTCGGATCCGCGGCATGAGTGCCGACGAGATCGAGCGCCGACTGGACGACCGGTTCGCGCTCCTGCGTGGGGGCGACCGGAGCGCCCCGGAGCGGCACCGGACCCTGCTCGCCGTGATCGAGTGGAGCTGGCGCCTGCTCGACGACGGGGCGCAGGACCTGCTGACGCGTCTGGCACTGTTCCCGGACGGGCTCGCGGTCGACGCGGTCGAGGCCGTCGCCGCTCCGGACCGCCGGGCGGATGCGCTCGACGACCTCGCCGAACTCGTGGAACAGTCGCTCGTGCAGCTCGTCGAGCACGAGGGCGAGCCCGTGCGGTACCGGCTGCTCGAGACCGTGCGTGAGTTCGGGGCCACCCGGCTCGAGGCGCGCGGTGCGACCGAGGCCGTCCGCACGGCGATGATCGGCTGGGGGCGTGACTTCGCGGCCGACCGCAACCTGCTCACGATCACGGGTGCCGCACAGCTCGACCGGTTCCGTGAGGTCGCCCGCGAATCCGACAACCTCGTCACCCTGCTCCGCTGGAGCCTGGCGGCCGACGACACCTCGGCGGTCGCGCACCTGTTCGCGGCCCTCGGCGGCTACTGGTCGCTGCGCGGGGCGCACGGCGAGGTCGTCGCACTCGGCCCCGAGGTCGTCCCCGTCCTGCGCCGTACCGGACCGGTGGCCGAGGACCGTGCCGCGACCGTGCTCGGGCTCGTGGTCACCGGCGGGTCGTCCGCGTTCAGTGACAAGCGGACCGCTGCCCTGGCGGTGTCGACGCTGCGCCGGGTGATGCGCGACGGCACCACCGGGTTCGCCGTGCTCGACGCCCAGGCGGCCCTGCTGCTCACCCTGGGGCGACCGGCCGACGGTCACACCCTGCTCGCCCGCTACCGCGACGACCCGGAGCCGGGTGTCGCCTGCCTGGCGAACATGCTCAGCGCGCCCCTCGCCGAGAACGACGGGGAGTCCGCCGACGCCCTGCGGTACGCGACCCGCGCCGCGACCCTCTCGCGCACGAGTGACGACGCCTGGACCACCGGGTCGATCGCCGTCACGATGACCCAGCTCCTGGCGCAGACCGGCCGGCACGCCGACGCCCTGCGCTCCGCCGAGGTCGCCCGCGAACAGCTCGAACGGTTCGGGGCCGACGACGACCTGTACGAGATCGGCTGGACCGTCGGGCTCTGCGCCGCGAGCACCGGCGACGTCGTCCGTGCCCGGCAGGTCGCCGACGACCTGCAGCACCGGCCGGTCGAGGCCCGCGGCGGCTTCGACGAGGACCGGGTGCAGATCGGTGTCCTCGCGATGGCGATCGGCGCGGAGTGCTCGCGCTGGGAGGGAGCCCTCGACGACGCGGCGGCGGAGTACGCCCGCGCGTGGGACTCCGTGCTGCCCCTGCGGAAGCAGACACCCCACTGGACGCTCATGGTGGGCTCGGCGCGGATCGCGGCGCGGGACGAGGCGGCGGTGCGCCGGTCCGACGGAGCCGCGCCGGGCCTCCCGGTCGACGACGTGCCGGTCGCGAGACGCCTGCGCGTCGGTGCGCTCGTGATGCTGCGCGTCCACCCGTGGTGGCTGGACCTGCCCGTGATCGGCACCGCCCTGCTCGGGTTGGCGCTCGCCGCCGCCCGTGACGGACAGCGGGAGCACGCAGCCCGGTGCTGGGGGCTGGCGATCCGACTCGGTTCGCGGCAGGACTTCGGCGTGCTCGCACACGCACGGATGCGGCAGGTGCTGGCCGACGCCCTCGGCGCCACGGTGCCGGCGGACGCCGAGACGGCCTCGGCCGGATCGAACCGGGCCGAGGCCGTCTCGCAGGCGCGGCTCCTGCTCGAGGAGCTGCGGTTCCGCGTGCGCTGACGGCGCCCGTCAGGCCTTCCGCATGTACGCGCGGACCGTCAGCGGTGCGAAGACCGCGACGACGACGGCTGCGCCGAGCAGGCTGATCCAGAGGTCGACGCCCACCGTGCCGTGGTTCACGAGGTCGCGGACCGCCGTGATCAGGTGCGAGATCGGGTTGACCTCGGAGAACCAGCGCAACCAGTCCGGCAGGGTGTCCGCCGGCACGAACGCGTTCGACAGGAACGTCAGCGGGAACAGCACCATGTTGGAGATGCCGGAGACGCTCGACGCCGTCCGCGCGACGACGCCGAAGTAGGCGAAGATCCAGCTGATCGCCCAGGCGACGACGATGACCAGCAACCCGGCCAGGACGACCGCGCCGAAGCCGCCGGCCGGACGCAGGCCCATGATGATGCCGACCGTGAAGGTGATCGTGGTGGCGATCGCGTACCGGACGGTGTCGGCGAGCAACGCACCCGCGAGTGGGGCGATCCGGGCGATGGGCAGGGACTTGAAGCGGTCGAAGACGCCCTTGTCCATGTCCTCGCGCAGCTGCACGCCCGTCACGATCGACGACGTGATGTTCGTCTGCACGAGGATGCCGGGGATGATGATCGGCAGGTAGCTCGCGACGTCACCGGCGATCGCGCCACCGAAGATGTACGTGAACATCACGGTGAAGATGATCGGCATCAGGGTGACGTCGAACAGCTGCTCCGGGGTGCGCCGGACCTTGATCAGGCCGCGGTACGCCATCGTGAGCGACTGCCGGACGGTGGCGCCGAGACCGCTCGCACCGACGCCGGGGCGCGGGGTGACCCGGGGCGCAGCGGTGCCCGTGGGGGTGGTGATGGTGGTCATGCGATGCTCCCTGCGAGTTCGCGGTCAGTGCTGTCGGTGTCGTCGTCGGTGGTCGCCGGAGCACCCGTGATGGTCAGGAAGACCTCGTCGAGGGTGGGCTTCTGCACGCTCATCTCGGCGAGGGCGATGCCGGCCTCGCGGAACGACACGAGCAGGTCGGTCACACGGTCCGGGTCCGACATCGGTGCGGTGAGGCGCGAACCCTCGGGGCTGGCCACCGCGTCGACACCGAGGGTGTTCCGCACGATCGTGCGCGCGGCGTCGAGCCGGAGCACATCGGTCAGGCGGAGCTGCAGCGACGAACTCCCGATCGAGGCCTTCAGCTCGTCGCTCGTGCCCTCGGCGACCACCTTGCCGTGGTCGATCACCGCGATGCGGTCGGCGAGCTGGTCCGCCTCGTCCAGGTACTGCGTCGTCAGCAGCACGGTCGACCCCGTCGCCACCAGCTCGCGGATGGTGTCCCACATCTGCGCACGGGTCCGGGGGTCGAGCCCCGTGGTCGGCTCGTCGAGGAAGATCAGCGGCGGCTGGGCGATGAGGCTCGCGGCCAGGTCCAGCCGGCGACGCATGCCACCGGAGAAGTTCTTGAGCGGGCGCGACGCGGCCTCGGTCAGCCCGAAGCGCTCGAGCAGCTCCACGGCCTTGCGCTTCGCGTCGGCGCGGGACAGCCCGAGCAGGCGCGCGAAGACCACCAGGTTCTCGGTCGCGCTGAGCGTCTCGTCGACACTGGCGTACTGACCGGTCACCCCGATGAGGGTGCGGACCGTCTGCGCCTCACGCCGGACGTCGTGCCCGAAGATCCGGGCCTCGCCGCCGTCGGCCTTGAGCAGGGTCGCGAGCATGGAGATGGTGGTGGTCTTGCCGGCGCCGTTGGGACCGAGCACGCCGTAGACCGTGCCGGCCTCCACGCGGAGGTCGACACCGTCCACTGCGCGGTTCGTCCCGAAGGTCTTCACGAGGCCGGAGGCCTCCACCGCGAGCGGTGTCGTGGTCATCGGAATGTCCTTTCGTCGATGTCGAGGACGATGGTGCCGCGGGGCGCTCACGCGGCACTGACGTGGCGCTGACATGGCTACCGTGGGGACGTGAGCGAAACGGTGCGACTGCGGCTGGACATCGCGTACGACGGGGCCGCGTTCTCCGGGTGGGCCCGGCAGCCCGGCCTGCGGACCGTGCAGGGCGCGCTCGAAGCCGCCCTCGCCACCGTCTTCACCCGGTGGGGCGAGCCGCCGCTGCTCACCGTCGCCGGACGCACCGACGCCGGCGTGCACGCCACCGGACAGGTCGCGCACCTCGACCTGTCCGCCGAGCAGTTGGACGCGCTCAGCGCCAAGCGCGGCTCGGGACGCTCGCCGCTCGACGGACTCGTCAAACGCGTGAACGGCATCGCGGCACCCGAGGGAGACGTCGTCGTCACCCGGGCCTCGCTCGCGCCGGACGGGTTCGACGCCCGGTTCTCGCCGCTCTGGCGACGGTACGAGTACCGGATCGCGGACGCCGACGCCCCGCGCGATCCACGTCGGCGCGGGCACACGGTCTGGCACGGGGCGAGCCTCGACCCGGCAGCGATGGAGCGCGGTGCGCTGCGGCTGCTCGGGCTGCACGACTTCGCGACGTTCTGCAAGCCGCGCGAGGGCGCGACGACCATCCGGACGTTGCAGGAGTTCCGTTGGGACCGCGAGCCGGACGGCGTGCTGGTGGCGCGCCTCCAGGCCGATGCGTTCTGCCACTCGATGGTGCGTGCGATGGTGGGGGCGACCATCGCCGTGGGCGAGGGGCGGTTCGGGCCGGAGCGGCTCGAGGAGCTCCGCGTCGCCGAGACGCGGACGAGCGCGTTCAAGACCGCGCCGGCCAGGGGACTGACCCTGACCGAGGTCGGGTACCCGGCGGACGGGGAGCTCGCCGGGCGGGCGGAGCAGACGC
The DNA here is from genome assembly GCF_003755065.1 of Curtobacterium sp. JUb34. Taxonomy (NCBI): domain Bacteria; kingdom Bacillati; phylum Actinomycetota; class Actinomycetes; order Micrococcales; family Microbacteriaceae; genus Curtobacterium; species Curtobacterium sp. JUb34. Next base: position 1,071,782 of record NZ_RJVH01000001.1, read on the forward strand.
GGGCGCGGCGCGAGTGAGCACCCGTCCCTGATGTTGCCGAGCGCAATCATTTACCTCGACGCAACCTGAGGGACTCCGCAGGTCGGTAGCGTGCCGGCATGCCCAACCTCCTCGGGCGCACTCTGCTGTGCGCCACGGCTGCCGCGACGCTCCTCGCCGCCCCGCTCGTCACCGTCACCGCCGCCACCGCGAACCCCGAGGGGAGCGGCCTCGTCATCGAGGAGGCCTACCTGAAGGCGGGCAGCAACGGCGCCTTCTACAACCAGAAGTTCATCGAGATCGGCAACCCGACCGACGCCCCGGTGCCACTCGACGGTTGGTCGCTGCAGTACCGCTCGGCGACGAGCACCGGCGCCTTCTCGACGAGCGCGCTCGAGGGCACGGTCCCGGCCGAGGGCACCTTCCTGGTGTCGATGGCCGGCAACGGCGGGGCCACCGCGGTCGGTGCGGACCTGCCGACGGCGGACGACACCGCGTCGCTGAACCCCTCCGGCACGACGGGCACGATCGTGCTGTCGAACGCCGCCACACCGCTGGCGCTCGCCGCCGGCCCGGTGCCGACCGGTACCGCGGGCGTCGTCGACCTGCTCGGCTACGGCGCCTCGAACACGTACGAGGGCACGGTACGCACCGTCGAGGGCGCGAACGGCGTGCCGAACGGCCTCGTGCGTCAGGGCACCACGGACACCGACGACAACGGCGCTGACTTCTCGGTGACGACCACCCTGACGCCGCGGAACGCCGCCGGTGCGACGACCGCGCCGACCGACCCGACCGAGCCCACCGACCCGACGGAGCCGACGGACCCCGGCGCGCCCGCCGAGGCCGTCACCATCGCCCAGCTGCAGGGCACCACGGACACCTCGCCCTACGCCGGCAAGACCGTCACCACCGACGGCGTCGTCACCGCGGTCTACGCGTCCGGCGGCTTCAACGGCTACACGATCCAGACCCCGGGCACCGGCGGCGCGATCGACCTCGGGACCCACACGGCCTCGGACGCCGTCTTCGTCTTCTCGTCCGCGACCGCCGGGCTGGTGGCCGAGGGCGACCACGTGCGGGTCACCGGAGCGGTCTCCGAGTACTTCGGCCTGACCGAGCTCACGGTGTCGAGCGCGGCGTCCTTCGAGAAGCTCGCCGACACCGTCGTCGCCCCGCAGCCCGCCGCGGTCGCGTTCCCGTCCTCGGACGCACAGCGGGAGTCGCTCGAGAGCATGCTCATCGCGCCGCAGGGCTCCTACACGGTCGCCGACAACTACACGACGAACCAGTACGGCGAGGTCGTCCTCGCCAGCGGTGCGGGCCGGCTCGTCCAGCCGACCGAGGTCGGCCGTCCGGGCAGCGCCGAGGCGAAGGCCGTCGCGGCGTCGAACGCCGCGCGCAAGGTGACGCTCGACGACGGTGCCAGCACCAACTTCCTGACGAAGGCGAACCAGGGCATCCCGGTGTCGTGGCTCACCCAGGGCCCGGTCACCGTCGGCGCGACCGCCACGTTCTCGCAGCCGGTCGTCCTCGACTACCGCAACAGCGGGTGGAAGTTCCAGCCGACCGCGCCGATCACCGGCGCGACCCCGGCAGCCGACCTGCCCGCGTCGTTCTCGACCGTGCGGCAGGCGACGCCGCAGGACGTCGGCGGCGACCTCAAGCTCGCCGGGTTCAACGTGTTGAACTACTTCCCGACCACCGGCGACCAGCTCACCGGCTGCTCGTACTACACCGACCGCGCGGGCGACCCCGTCACGGTCAACTCCGGCTGCGACGCCCGCGGTGCTGCCGAGGAAGAGGACTTCCTGCGTCAGCAGGTGAAGATCGTCAAGGCGATCAACGGCCTCGGCGCCGACGTCGTCTCGCTCGAGGAGATCGAGAACTCGGCCCGCTTCGGCCAGGACCGCGACGCCGCCGTGGCCACCCTCGTCGACGCGCTCAACGCCGCCACCGGCGAGGAGACCTGGGCGTACGCGAAGTCGCCCGCGACCGTGCCGGCGAGCGAGGACGTCATCCGCCTCGCGCTCATCTACAAGCAGGACCGTGTCGCACCCGTCGGCGAGTCCACGATCCTGCTCGACGACGCCTTCACGAACGCCCGCCAGCCCGTCGCGGACGCGTTCCGCCCGGTCGGTGGCACCGCGGACGACGACTTCCTGGTGATCGCGAACCACTTCAAGTCGAAGGGGTCCGGGACCGGCGAGAACGCCGACCAGGGCGACGGCCAGGGCGCCTCGAACGCCGACCGGGTGCGGCAGGCGAAGGCCCTCGTGACCTTCTCCACCGACATGCAGGCGCAGTACGGCACCGACAAGGTGTTCATGCTCGGCGACTTCAACGCCTACAGCAAGGAGGACCCGGTGGTCGTCCTCGACGACGCCGGCTACACCGACCTCGGCCCGGCGCTCGACGCCACCGAGTACTCGTACGTGTTCTCCGGCCTGAGCGGGTCGCTCGACCACGTGTTCGCCTCACCCGCCGCTGCCGAGACGGTCACGGGCGTGGACATCTGGAACATCAACTCGGTCGAGTCGGTGGGCCTGGAGTACAGCCGCTACAACTACAACGCGTCGGACCTGTACACCGACGACGTGTTCCGCGCGAGCGATCACGACCCGATCCTGGTCGGCTTCGACCTCGACGCCGCGGGGACGGACCCGGGCACGGACCCCGGGACGGACCCGACCCCGGTGCCGACGCCGACCCCGACTCCGACTCCGACTCCGACTCCGACCCCGGTGCCGCCGGTCGACGGGATCACCCCTCCGGCTGGCCCGGCGGCACCGTCGGAGTCGCTCCTGACCGAGGCGAACCGCGGTGGGGTGTCCGCCCCGGCGACGGCCCGTGCGGGGGAGACCATCACGGTGACGGTCGGCTCGGCGGCTGCCGGTGACACGGTCGACGTGTGGCTGTTCTCGACCCCGACGCTGATCGGGACCGCGGTGGTCGCGGCCGACGGCACCGTGCGGGTGACGATCCCCTCGGATACCCCCGCTGGTGCGCACCGGCTCGCGGTGACGGCTGCTGACGGGAGCCTGATCGGCTGGACCCCGATCACGATCACGGCGGACGGACAGCTCGCGTTCACGGGTGCTTCCGGGCTCGGTGCCGGAGCGCTGGTCGCGTTCCTGCTGCTCGCGGCGGGTGCCGGCGTCGTGATCGTGCGCCGCCGCAGGGCGGCAACCGCCGCCGCGTAGTCACCACGCGCCGTGGGCGCGAGTGCAGGACGGACGGGAGGCCCGTGGCCAGGCGGTCACGGGCCTCCCGTCCGGCAGTGGCTGCGTTTGACCGACGCGACCCGTATCCGCTAGGCTCTCACCTTGGTCTGTGCGCCACGCGCGCCGGACAGTCAGATGAGCCCTCCACCCGGGCGTTCCGCCGGCTTCTGCCGCGGGGAACCCCGACCGGAGTGGGATTCACGGACTCCTCACCTCGACACGAAAGCAGCACTCCTGTGACTCGCACGTTCTCACCGAAGCCGGCAGACGTCCAGCACGACTGGATCGTCATCGACGCCACCGACGTCGTCCTCGGCCGTCTCGCCACCCACGCCGCGGCGCTCCTGCGCGGCAAGCACAAGGCCACCTTCGCCCAGCACATGGACATGGGTGACTACGTCATCATCGTGAACGCCGACAAGGTCGCCCTGACCGGCTCGAAGCTCGCGAAGAAGGTCTACTACCGTCACTCGGGCTACCCGGGCGGCCTGACGGCGACCTCCTACCCGGAGATGCTCGAGAAGCACCCCACCCGCGCCGTCGAGAAGGCGATCCGCGGCATGCTGCCGAAGAACACCCTCGGTCGCGAGCAGCTCAAGAAGCTGAAGGTCTACGCCGGCGCGGAGCACCCGCACTCCGCGCAGCAGCCCAAGGCGTACATCTTCGACCAGGTCGCACAGTAGTTCCGGCCACGACGACTTCAAGGACATAGAGAAACTCATGGCTCAGATCGCTGATTCCCTCGACCAGACCCCGGAGAGCTTCACCACGGAGAGCGCACCCGCCGCTGCCGAGGCCGCTCCCCGTCAGATCCTCAACGTCTCCGGCGGTGCCGTCGGGCGCCGCAAGGAGGCCATCGCGCGCGTTCGCCTCGTCCCGGGCTCCGGCACGTTCGTCGTGAACGGTCGCTCGCTCGAGGACTACTTCCCGAACAAGCTGCACCAGCAGCTCATCAACGACCCGTTCAAGGTCCTCGAGCTCCTCGGCTCGTACGACGTCGTCGCCCGCATCACCGGTGGCGGCCCCTCGGGTCAGGCCGGCGCGCTCCGCCTCGCCATCGCCCGCACCCTGAACGAGATCGACCGCGAGAACAACCGCGCGACCCTCAAGAAGGCCGGCTTCCTCACCCGTGACGCCCGCGTCATCGAGCGCAAGAAGGCCGGTCTCAAGAAGGCCCGCAAGGCTTCGCAGTTCTCGAAGCGCTAGTCGTCACCGGCTGAAGATCGCAATGCCGCGTCTGTTCGGTACCGACGGGGTTCGTGGTCTCGCCAACGGCGAGCTGACGGCCGCGCTCGCACTGGGTCTTGCCCAGGCGAGCGCGGCCGTCCTCACACACGGACACCACGCCGACGCCCGCCGGGCGTCCGGTCGGCCGCGCCCGCGCGCGGTCCTGGCGCGCGACCCGCGCGTCTCCGGTGAGTTCCTCGGTTCCGCTGTCGCGGCCGGACTCGCCTCCGCCGGCGTCGACGTCCTCGACGCCGGGGTCATCCCCACCCCCGCTGCGGCGTTCCTCGTCGCGGACATCGACGCCGACTTCGGCGTGATGATCTCCGCGTCGCACAACCCCGCCCCGGACAACGGGATCAAGTTCTTCGCCACGGGTGGTCGCAAGCTGCCGGACGAGGTCGAGGACCGCATCGAGGCGGCCATGCACGACCACTCCGCGCCGACCCCAACCGGCATCGACGTCGGGCGCATCTCGCGCTTCGCCGACGCCGAGGACCGCTACGTCGTCCACCTGCTCGGCACGCTGCCGCACCGGCTCGACGGCATCCACGTCGTGCTCGACTGCGCCAACGGCGCCGCCGCCGGCGTCTCGCCCGAGGTGTTCGTGAACGCCGGGGCCCGCGTCACGCTCATCGGTGCCGAGCCCGACGGCTGGAACATCAACGACGGTGTCGGTTCGACCCACATCGACAACCTGGCCCGTGCGGTGCTCGAGCACGGCGCGGACGTCGGCATCGCGCACGACGGCGACGCGGACCGCTGCCTGGCCGTGGACGCCGCGGGCAACGCCATCGACGGTGACCAGATCATGGCGATCCTGGCACTGTCGCTGCAGGAACGCGGTCGGCTGAAGGACGACACCCTCGTCGCGACGGTCATGTCCAACCTCGGGCTCAAGCGGGCGATGGCCGACGCGGGCATCACCGTGATCGAAGCCGGCGTGGGTGACCGGTACGTGCTCGAGAAGATGACCGAGGGCGACTACTCCATCGGTGGCGAGCAGTCCGGCCACATCATCTTCAACGAGTACGCCACCACGGGCGACGGCATCCTGACCGGGTTGCACCTGGTCGCCGAGATGGCGCGCACGGGGAAGTCCCTGCAGGAGCTCGCCTCGTGCATGACGGTGTTCCCGCAGGTCCTGCTCAACGTCCGGGGCGTCGACCGTCACGGACTCGCCGACCAGGGCGTGCAGGACGCCGTGACTGCGGCGTCCGCGGCACTCGGTGACACCGGCCGCGTGCTGCTCCGCCCGTCCGGCACCGAGCCCGTGGTGCGCGTGATGGTCGAGGCCGCTTCGCAGGACGACGCCCAGCGCATCGCCGAGGAGCTCGCCGCGGTCGTGCAGGAGCGCTTGGCGCTCGACGCCGCGTAGGCCGGGGTGCCGGGCGCGACTTCGCGCTGCGCGCGCGCCCCGTTCGCGCCCCGGTGCAGTCGTTGCGCCCGGACTCTTGGGGGCGCGATGACCGTACTGGGGCGCAAGCCCGCGCTCGCGACCGCGTCGCGCTTGCGTCGCGCGCCGCTTGCGCTGCGCTGCAGTCGTTGCGTCCCGCTTGCGCTGCGCGCCCCGCTGCAGTCGTTGCGCCCCGACTCTTGGGGGCGCGATGACCGTACCGGGGCGCGCACCCGCGCGCACCCGCGCGCACCCGCGCGCACCCGCGCGCACCCGCGCGCACCCGCGCGCACCCGCGCGCACCCGCGCGCACCCGCGCTAGATCTTGCGGAGCAGGACCGAGTTCACCTTGTGGTTCGCGCCCTTCTTCAGCACCAGGGTCGCGCGGGAGCGCGTGGGCAGGACGTTCTCGAGCAGGTTCGGCTCGTTGATCGCCCGCCACACCTGCGTCGCCGTCTCGACGGCGTCCTCGCGTGAGAGCGACGCGAACCGGTGGAAGAACGAGTCGGGGCTCGAGAACGCCTCTTCCTGCAGGGCGAGGAACCGGTCGACGTACCAGGACTCGATGTCCTTCGTCTTCGCGTCGACGTAGATCGTGAAGTCGAACAGGTCGGACAGCGCGAGCCGCCCGTGCACCGGTGGGGCGAGGACGTTCAGCCCCTCGACGATGAGGATGTCCGGCTGTCGGACGACGATCTCAGCGTCCGGAACGATGTCGTAGACCAGGTGCGAGTAGTACGGCGCCCGGACCTCGGTCGCGCCGCTCTTCACCTGGCTCACGAAGCGCAGCAGGGAGCGACGGTCGTACGACTCCGGGAAGCCCTTGCGGTCCATGATCCCCCGACGCTCGAGCTCGGCGTTCGGGTACAGGAAGCCGTCGGTCGTCACGAGCTCGACCCGAGGGGTGTCCGGCCAGCGCTTCGTCAGCTCGCGCAGCAGACGGGCGACGGTCGACTTGCCGACGGCGACGGACCCGGCGACGCCGATGACGAACGGCGTGCGTCCGGCCCGCTCACCCAGGAACCGGCTCGTCTCGGCGTGCAGGTCGCGGGCTCCGGCGGCGTACAGGGTGAGCAGTCGCGACAGCGGGAGGTAGACCTCCTGCACCTCCTGCATGTCCAACCGGTCGCCGAGCCCGCGCAGCTGCACGACCTCGGTCTCGGTGAGCGACAGGTGCTCCTTGGGTGCGAGCTGCGACCACTCGTGCCGCGGGATCTCCACGAACGGGGTCGGGTGCGCGACGGCGGTCTCCGGGATCGGCATGGGGACGAGCGTACAGACGGGAGGCCCGGTGCAGGTGAGCTGACCGGCTCACCTGCACCGGGCCTCCCGTCCAGTGCTCGGTGTGCGTCCGCAGGGCGCGGTGCGTCAGGCGGGCAGGGCGGCCTCGATGGCCGCGATCACCTCGGGGGCGTCCGGCTTCGTGGTCGGACGGAAGCGCGAGACGGTGCCGTCGGGGGCGACGAGGAACTTCTCGAAGTTCCAGCTGACCCGTCCGGCCTTGCCGTCGGCGTCCGGGGTCTCCTTCAGCGCCTGGTAGAGCGGGTGGGCGCTCTTGCCGTTGACCCTGACCTTCTCGGACATCGGGAACGTCACGCCCCACGTGGTGGAGCAGTACTCGTCGATGGCCTCGGACGAGCCGAGCTCCTGCAGGAACTGGTTGCTCGGGAACCCGAGGACCGTGAAGCCCCGAGGGCCGTACTGCTTCTGGAGGGCCTCGAGCTGCTCGTACTGCGGGGCGAGACCGCACCGCGACGCGACGTTCACGACCAGCACCGCCTTGTCCGCGAACGAACCGAACGTGGTGTCCTCGCCGTGCAGCGTGGTGATGGCGATGTCGTCGAAGCGTCCCATGGCCGAAACGTTATCCCCAGCCCTGCTGCTTCGCAGGGTCCGCGCTCAGGCAGACCGTAGGATCGCTTCCATGTGTGGAATCGTCGGCTACGTCGGCAGCAACAGCAGCCAGGACGTCCTCCTCGGTGGCCTCCGTCGCCTCGAGTACCGCGGATACGACTCGGCGGGCATCGCCGTGGTCGACCCCGCGGGGGACCTCGTCTCCGCCAAGAAGGCGGGCAAGCTCCAGGCCCTCGTCGACGAGCTCGAGTCGTCGCCGATCCCGGACGGCACCACGGGCATCGGGCACACCCGCTGGGCGACCCACGGTGGTCCGACCGACGGCAACGCGCACCCCCACCTGGCCGACGGCGACAAGCTCGCCCTCATCCACAACGGCATCATCGAGAACTTCTCCGAGCTGCGCGCCGAACTGCAGGCCGAGGGCATCGAGTTCCGCAGCGAGACCGACTCCGAGGTCGCCGCCCACCTGGTCGGTCGGGCGTTCCGCGAGACCGGTGACCTGACCGCCGCCATGCAGCAGGCCGTGCAGCGACTGGACGGGGCGTTCACGCTCCTCGTCGTGCACGCCGACCAGCCCGGCGTCGTCGTCGGCGCCCGTCGCAACTCCCCGCTCGTGGTCGGCCTCGGTGACGGCGAGAACTTCATGGGCTCGGACGTCGCCGCGTTCGTCGCCTACACGCAGCGTGCGCTGTCGATCGGCCAGGACGAGATCGCCACGATCCGCCCCGACGGCGTCGACGTCATCCACTTCGACGGCACCCCGGCCACCCCGAGCGAGTTCGAGGTGAACTGGGACGCCTCCGCCGCCGACAAGGGCGGGTGGTCCTCGTTCATGGCGAAGGAGATCAGCGAGGAGCCCGAGGCCGTCGCGAAGACGATCCTCGGCCGCGTGCACGACGGCGCCGTGACCCTGACCGACCTCGACCCGATCGCCGAGCGTCTGGCGACCGTCGACCGCGTCATCGTGATCGCCTGCGGCACCGCTGCCTACGCCGGCATCCTCGGCAAGTACGCCATCGAGCAGTGGGCCCGCATCCCGGTCGAGGTCGAGCTCGCGCACGAGTTCCGCTACCGCGACCCGGTGCTGAACGACCGCACGCTCGTCGTCTCGATCAGCCAGTCCGGCGAGACCATGGACACGCTGATGGCCGTCAAGTACGCCCGTGAGCAGGGCGCGCAGGTCCTGTCGATCTGCAACACCCAGGGCGCGACCATCCCGCGCGAGTCCGACGCCGTGATCTACACGCACGCAGGACCCGAGGTCGCCGTGGCCTCGACGAAGGCCTTCATCGCCCAGGGCGTCGCGCTGTACCTGCTCGGACTGCACCTGGCCACCCTGCGCGGCACGCTCACGACCGAGCAGATCGCGGAGCAGGTCGCGGAGCTCGAGGGCCTCGCTCCGAAGTTGCAGCAGACCATCGACGACGCCGCGGGCATCAAGGACCTCGCGCGATGGATGGCGGACACCCGCAGCGTCCTGTTCCTCGGCCGCCACGTCGGCTACCCGATCGCGCTCGAGGGTGCGCTCAAGCTCAAGGAACTCGCGTACATCCACGCCGAGGGCTTCGCCGCCGGTGAGCTCAAGCACGGTCCGATCGCGCTCATCGAGCCGGGGCAGATCGTCTTCGTCATCGTGCCGTCCCCGCGTGACCCGCGCTCGCTGCACCCGAAGGTCGTCTCGAACATCCAGGAGATCCGCGCCCGCGGTGCCCGGGTGATCGCCATCGCGGAAGAGGGCGACGCCGCCGTGCTGCCCTTCGCGGACGAGGTCCTGCGGATCCCGCTCGCGACCCCGCTGTTCGAGCCGCTGCTCGCCGTGGCGCCGCTGCACATGTTCGGCATGGAGCTCGCCGCGGCCAAGGGCCTCGACGTGGACCAGCCGCGCAACCTCGCGAAGTCGGTCACCGTCGAGTAGTCGCACGATGATCATCGGCATCGGGGTCGACGTGGTGGACCTGGAGCGGTTCGAGCGGGTGCTGTCGCGCACACCTGCGATGCGTGCGCGGCTGTTCACCCCGGCCGAGCAGGTCCGTGACGGCGAACCACGGCCGATCGCGTCACTCGCGGCACGGTTCGCGGCAAAGGAGGCCCTGATCAAGGCCTTCGGGTCCAGCGCGGGGCTCAGCTGGCAGGACCTCGAGGTCGTGTCGGACGACCAGCGCAACCCGTCGCTGACGCTGCACCAACAGGCGCGACAGGTGGCGGATGCGCGTGGCGTGACGAGCGTGCACCTGTCGCTCTCGCATGATGGAGGGATCGCGACCGCGTTCGTGGTCCTGGAGGGGACGGTTCAGTGAGTGCGTTCACCGGGATCACGGTCGATCGTGAGGCCCTGATCGAGAACTACGCGACGATCGCCGAGCAGGTCGCACCGTCCGGCGTCATCGCGGTGGTCAAGGCCAACGCCTACGGCCACGGCGCGCTCGACGCCGCTCGGGCCTTCGTGGACGCCGGTGCCGAGTGGCTCGGCGTCGCGGACATCGACGAAGCCGTCGCGCTCCGTCAGGGCGGCATCGACGACGACGTCCGGATCCTCGCGTGGCTGCACGCCCCCGACGAGGACTTCCGCCGCGCGGCGCAGTACGACATCACCCCGGCGGTGTCGAGCGTCGAGCAGCTGTCGGCCGCTGCCGACTCCGAGGTCGGTGCCGTGCACATCTGCGTCGACACCGGCCTGAGTCGCAACGGTGCGGTCGAGTCCGAGTGGGCCGAGCTCTTCGCCACCGCCGGGGCCCTGGCGAGGGGCGGCAACCGCACCCGTGTCGAGGGGCTGATGTCGCACCTGTCCAACGCGTCGCGCACGGACGACCTCGACCAGGACGCCGCACTGCAGCGCGCGCTCGACGGCCTCGCCGCGAACGGGATCGTGCCCGACCTGGTGCACCTCGCCGCGAGTGCCGCGAGCATCGTCGTGCCGGAGACCCGCCGCGACCTGTCCCGCGTCGGACTCGCCCTGTACGGCCTGAGCCCGTTCGCCGACCGCACCTCCGCCGACCTCGGGCTCCGGCCGGCCATGCGTGTGACCGCCGCCGTGCTCCGCACCGTCGACGTCCGCGCCGGTGAGGGCGTGTCCTACGGCTACACCTGGCGGGCGTCGACCGACACCCGCCTCGCGGTCATCGGTCTCGGGTACGCCGACGGGTTCGACCGCGACTTCGGCAACCGGGTCTCGGTCCGGATCGGCGACCGCACGTTCCCGGTGGTCGGACGGGTCGCGATGAACGCCATGCACGTCGACATCGGCGACGCCGACGTCAGCATCGGCGACGAAGCCGTGCTCTGGGGCGACCCGGCGAACGGCGACCCCGCGGTCGAAGACTGGGCCGCCGCGATCGGCACCATCAACTACGAGGTGGTCGCCCGGGTCGGCCACAGCGTGCACCGGAGGACGACGTGAGCTCCGCACCCCTGCGCCAGGCACGGATCGACCTGGACGCCTACCGCGCGAACCTCGACCTGGTCCGCGAGTGGATGGACCCCGTCGCGGTCATGGCGATCATGAAGGCCGACGCCTACGGGCACGGCCTCGAACCGATCGCGCTCGCCGCGGTGGACGCCGGCATCCGGTGGATCGGCGTGCTCACGGTCCCCGCGGCCCTGCGCCTGCGGTCGATCGGCGTCGGCGAGGACGTCCACCTGTTCACCTGGCAGCACGACCCGGACCTCGACTTCCGCGACGCCATCGACTCGGCTGTCGACCTCGGCGTCTCGAACGTCGCCGAGCTGCAGCGCATCGTCGACGCCGTCGACCAGCGCCCGGCCCGGGTGCACCTCGGCGTCGACTCCGGACTGCACCGCGACGGCGCGACCCCGGCGGACTGGCCCGCACTCGTCGAGCTCGCCCGCGACGCCCAGCGGAACGGCCGCATCGAGGTGGTCGCCGCGTACACGCACCTGGCCGAGTCGTCCGACCACGAGGACAGCGCCGCAGTCGCCGTGTTCGACGCCGCGATCGAGATCGCCGAGGACCGGGGGCTCGACGTCCCGATGGAGCACGTCGCCGCATCGCTCGCCGGCTTGGAGCGCAAGGAGTTCCGCAAGGACATGGTCCGGATGGGTGCGAACCTGTTCGGCATCCCCGGCGCCGACGGTGTCTCGGCGGCCGACCTCGGGCTCGAACCCGTGATGACCCTGACGGCCTCGGTCGCCAAGACGAAGCGGGTTCCCGTCGACACCGGCGTCTCGTACGACTACACGTACCGCACCACCTCGGAGACCACCCTCGCGCTCGTGCCTGTCGGGTACGCGGACGGCGTCCCGCGTCTGGCGCAGGGTCGCATCGAGGTCGCGATCGGCGGCAGGCGCTACCCGATCGCCGGCCGCGTCGCGATGGACCAGTTCCTCGTCGACGTCGGCGACGACGACGTGCAGACCGGTGACACCGTGACGCTGTTCGGCACCGGCGAGCACGACGAGATGACGGTCCTCGACTGGGGCCGTTCGCTCGGCACCATCGGCGAGGAGATCGTCTGCCGCATCGGGACCCGCGTGCCTCGGTTCTACGAGGGCCACGACATCGAGGGACGCGTCGGGGAGTACCTGCGGGGCGACCAGTCGTGACCGAGGCCGCACACGTCCTGCTCGACACGGCCGTCGACGGCACCGACGCGATGGGCGAACTCGGAGCGCGGTTGGCCGCGGTCCTGCGTGCCGGTGACCTGGTCGTGCTCACCGGGCCGCTCGGTGCCGGCAAGACGACACTGACCCGTGGCCTCGGCGCTGCCCTCGGCGCGCGCGGCCAGGTGTCGAGCCCGACCTTCGTCCTCGCCCGGACGCACCCCACCACCGCCGGCCCGGACCTGGTGCACGTCGACGCGTACCGGCTGTCCGACCCCGTGGAGCTCGACGACCTCGACCTCGACTGGGACGCATCGATCGTCGTCGTCGAGTGGGGCCGCGGCATGGTCGACGGCATCAGCGACAGCGTGCTCGACGTCGAGATCACCCGGGCCACCGGTGCCGACGCCTCCGGCACCACCGAGGCCGACGACCCCGACGACGTCCCCGACGAGCCCCGCCGCGTCGTCGTCACCGCGTCCGGCCCGCGCTGGACGGGCGTCGACCTCTGACCCTGCAGCGCGTGGACACCGGTGCGGTCGACGACCTCCGCACCTTCCTCGTCGGTGCCGACCTGACCGTCGCCGGCCTCGACCGTGCTGGCCTCGACCCTGCCGGTCTCGAGCCGACCGTCCGGCTGTGGGTCGACCGTGCCGACGACGGCCGCGTGGTCGGCAGCACCGGGTACGAGACGAGCGCCGACGGTGTCCACGTGCTCGTCCGCAGCGTGGCGGTGGCGCCGCACCTCCGGGGGCTCGGCCACGGCACCCGGCTCGCACGCTTCGCCGTCGACCACGCCGCGACCACGGGCGCGCGACGGGCGTGGCTGTTCTCGCGGCGCTCCGGTCCGTTCTGGCAGTCGCTCGGGTTCGCCGCCGCCGACCGCGACGACCTGGCGGCCGCCCTGGCCGACACGCACCAGGTCCGGTCGTTCCGGCGGACCGGGCAGCTCGCGCACGAGGTCGCCTGGTCCCTCGACCTGACCGCGGTGTGAGCCGGCACGGCCGGGCGACAGCGGGCGTCCCGGTGCCGCCCAGCCGGCTCCGGGAGGATGCGGTGTGCCGACGCTCATCGTGACCGCCCACCCGGACACCGACTCGCTCACCCACCACCTCGCGGCTCGCCTGCGGGACGCCCTGCCGGCCGGGACGGTCGAGACCGCCGACCTGGCGGCCGAGGGGTTCGACCCGCGCTTCACGCTGGCCGACCGGCACACCTACCGGACCGGCACGGACGCCCCGGCCGACGTCGTCGCCGAGCAGCAGCGCATCGACCGCGCCACCGACCTCGTCCTCGTGTTCCCGGTCTGGTGGTGGTCCGTGCCCGCGGTGCTCAAGGGGTGGATCGACCGCGTGTTCGTGAACGGCTGGGCGTTCGTCGTCGACACGGACGGCGGCATCAGTCGAGCGCTCGGACGGCTCACCGTCCACCTGGTGCCGATCGCGGGCGACGACGCCGGCGTGTACGAACGGCACGGGTACGCCGAGGCGCTCCGGACGCAGGTCGAGCACGGGATCGTCGACTTCTGCGGTGCCCGCAGGGGCGCCACCGTGTTCGTGCACGACTCCGAGACCGAGCGCGCCGAGGCCCGTGAGCGCGCGGTCGCCGCGGCGGTGGAGGGTGTCCGTCGAGCGGTCGTCGACCGTGCACCGGCCGGCGACCGGTAGCCTCGCAGCAGATCTGGTCAGCGCGAACGGGGGAACCATGCGCATCGTCCTCGACACCGGCGGCTTCAGCGACGTGGAGGTCGGCACGGTGGACCGTGACGACACCGAGTTGGTGTTCCGGTCGCCCGCAGGAGCGGTCGTGGCACGCCATCCGGTGACCGCCGTCGCCTGCCTGGACGTCCGGGCGACCGGCCCGCAGTCGACGCCGGCTCCGGCCGTCGCCACGACGTCCGGAGCAGACGACCCGTCGTCCCCACTGGCGGTCCGGGCTGCACCGACCGGCAACCCGCAGGTCGACGCTGCTCGGCTCGACCGGCCCGCCGCCTACGCGCCGTGGACGCAGCAGGAGGACACCGGGCTCGAGGCGATGACGGCGGCGGGGATGTCCGTGGCGGACGTCGCGATCGTCCTGCGTCGCCAGGACGGCGGTGTGCGGTCCCGGCTGCGGCACCTCCGAGAAGCAGCGGACGAGGCCGCGACGAGTACGGGCGCGACGTCGCCCACCAGCACGGTCCGTTTCGACGAGCCGCCGCGTCCCACACCTGCGCCACGCGGCCCCGCGTCGGCTCAGCCGACCGGGACCGTCTCGTGACACTTCTGCCGCCTGGGGGTGGCCATCTGCAGAGCCGGGGCGACGCTCCCGAGACAGCACGACGGATCGAGTGTCGTCGCGCTCTCCACGTGCCGGTGCTTGGAAGTTCGACCTGAAGTTATAGGGCGGAGGGCACTTTGCTTATGATGAGGAGATGCGCCGAGAAGACTTCCGTTCAGATCGGTTCGGCACGCTCACGACGCGTCCGTTGTCCGAGTGGCCGCACGCCTACTTCTTGCCTGCGCCCCTCCCACGCGAACTCGTCCTCGAGCCCGTGACGAACGCTGCGGTGTCACGCGCCGACATCGCCATCGGCCGGTTGGCCGGACTCGGGCAGCTCGTGCAGGAGCCGGAACTGCTGCTCGGCCCGTCCATGGCACAGGAAGCCCTTGCGAGCTCGCGGATCGAGGGCACACAAGCGTCGCTGAGCGATGTGCTCAGCGTCGAGAACGACGACGAGATCCTGGACGACGACCTTCGTGAGGTCGACAACTACCTCCGAGCGGCGCGCGAGGGCGTCGACCTCCTCGCGGACCTGCCGATCACGCAGCGGTTCATCTGCGCGCTGCACGAGACCCTCATGCGCGACGTGCGGGGCGACGAGAAGTCTCCTGGAGAGCTCCGCCGCTCGCCGGTCTGGATCGGATCACCGAACGCTCGACCCGAAACCGCACGCTTCATCCCACCGCACCAGGACCACCTGCCGGACACGCTCGACGACTGGGAGCGGTTCGTGAACGGACGGTTGGACACGATGTCGGTGACCGTGAAGTGTGCGCTGCTGCACTACCAGTTCGAGACGATCCACCCGTTCCTCGACGGTAACGGCCGGATCGGCCGGCTCCTGATCGGTTTCTCGCTCATCGCGGACGGCATCCTGCCGGCGCCGATCCTGCACATCTCGGGCTACTTCGAACAGCACCGCACGGAGTACTACGAGCGGTTGCGGGCCGTCCGGGAGCGCGGGGAGGTGGACGAGTGGATCCAGTTCTTCGCGGAGGCGGTGACCGTCCGGGCGAACGACAGCGCCGAACGGATCCGGAAGCTCGTCGAGATCCGCGAGCGGTACCGCCTGGCCTCGCGAACGGAGCGTTCGGCCCTCCCTGGGCTCGTCGACGTGGTCTTCAAGAACCCGGTCGTGACGGTCACGTCCGTCCGGCGTGCGCTCGACGTCTCGCAGCCGACGGCCTCGTCCCTCCTCCGCCGCGCGGAGGAGTACGGCTGGCTCCGGTCGCTGGGGCGTTCGGGCCGAGGCGGACGCGAGCGGTGGCGTGCCGACGAGATCTGGAACGCGGTCGCTGGCAGCCTCGACGAGACCTGATCCCACCCCGCCTACGATGGACGGGTGCTCCTCGCCATCGACACCTCCGCCGGAACGTCCGTGGCCGTCGTCGACCCGGCCACCGGCCACGCCCTCGTGACCCGTGACACCGAGGAAAGCCGCCGGCACGCCGAGGTGATCGGACCGTTCCTGGCCGACGCGCTCGCCGAGGCCGGCATCACCGGCGCGGACGTCACGGGTGTCGTCGCCGGCATGGGCCCCGGCCCGTTCACCGGCCTGCGCGTCGGCATCGCTGCCGCGCGCACCTTCGCCGCGGCGGTCGGCGTCCCCGTCCTGCCGCTCGTCAGCCACGACGCGGTCGCGGCCGACGAGCGCGACGGCCGACGGGACGGACCGTTCGTCGTCCTGACGGACGCCCGCCGGCGCGAGGTCTACTGGAGCGCGTACGACCAGACCGGCACGCGGGTTGCGGGTCCGGGTCTCGCCAGGCCCGCCGATCTCGACGAGGCGATCCGTGCCTCCCGGCCCGAAGCGGTGGGCTGGGACCGCGTGACGGCCCTGTCCATCCCTGCCTGGAGGCTCGGATCACTCGCCGCGGACCGCCTGCGGTCCGGCACGGGGTTCGACCAGGACACCCCCCTGTACCTGCGGGAACCGGACGTCACGGTGCCGGGTGCCCCGAAACGGGTGAAGCAGTGACCCTGCCGGACGGGCTCCGCCTGCGGCGGGCGCACCCGCAGGACCTCGACGACATCATGTGGCTCGAGCACGTCTCGTTCCCGACGGACGCCTGGTCGGCGTCCCAGATGTCCGGCGAGCTGTACTCGCCGCACGGGTACTACATCGTCATCGAGACCGTCGACGAACCCGCGGCACCGCTGGTCGTCGGGTACGCCGGACTGACCTCGCTGGCGGGCAACCCGGTCGCCGACGTGCAGACCATCGCGGTCGCTGCGGACCAGCGCGGCAAGGGGCTCGGGCGGGAGCTGTTCACAGAGCTCCTCGACGAGGCCCGCCGCCGTGGTGTGCGCGAGGTCTTCCTCGAGGTGCGCGCCGACAACCCGGTCGCGCAGTCGATGTACACGGCGTTCGGGTTCGAGCACATCGCGACCCGGCCGCGCTACTACCAGCCGGACGGCGTCGACGCGTGGGTGATGCGGGCGGAGCTGCCCGGCCCGGACGCCGAGCGGTCGTCGGGCGTCGGACCCATCGGACAGGAGGCCCTCGGTGAGCGGGACTGAACCACTGGTGCTCGGCATCGAGACGAGCTGCGACGAGACCGGCGTCGGCATCGTGCGGGGGAACACCCTGCTCGCGAACGTCATCGCCTCGAGCATGGACGAGCACGCCCGGTACGGCGGTGTCGTGCCCGAGGTCGCCGCACGCGCCCACCTCGAGGCGATGACCCCCACCCTCCACGAGGCGCTCGAGCGGGCCGGGGTCACCCTCGACGAACTCGACGCCGTCGCCGTCACCGCCGGACCCGGTCTGGCGGGTGCGCTCATGGTCGGGGTGGGGGCCGCGAAGGCGCTCGCCGTCGCCACCGGCAAGCCCCTCTACGGCGTCAACCACCTGGTCGGGCACGTCGGTGCCGACGTCCTGCGCACGGACGGCAGCGACATCGAGCTCCCGACGGTGGCGCTGCTGGTGTCCGGCGGGCACACGTCGCTGCTGCTGGTGAAGGACCTGGTCGGCGACGTCGAACTGCTCGGCGAGACGATCGACGACGCCGCGGGCGAGGCGTTCGACAAGGTCGCACGGCTGCTCGGTCTGCCGTACCCCGGCGGGCCGCAGATCGACCGGGCCGCGGCCGACGGCGACCCGAAGGCCATCCGGTTCCCCCGCGGCCTGACGCTGCCGAAGGACCTGGCCGCGCACCGCTACGACTTCTCGTTCTCGGGGCTGAAGACCGCCGTCGCCCGCTGGGTCGAGCGCTGCCGTGACGAGGGGCGAGCGGTGCCCGTGGCCGATGTCGCGGCGAGCTTCCGCGAAGCCGTCGTCGACGTCCTGCTGACCAAGGCCCTGAACGCCTGCCGCGACACCGGCGTCGACCGGCTCCTGCTCGGTGGCGGTGTCGTCGCGAACGCCCGGCTGCGGCAGGTCGCCGAGGAACGCTGTGCGGCGGCCGGGGTGCAGCTGCGGATCCCGCCGTTCGACCTGTGCACGGACAACGGCGCCATGATCGCGGCCGTCGGGGCGCGCCTGGTCGCCGAAGGGCACGCGCCGAGCGACCTCGGGATCGCGGCCGACTCGACGTTGCCGGTGACGACCGTCCAGGTCTGAACCGTCCGGTCGGCCGTCGGGTGCCTGTGGCAGGATTCACGTGGCGTCGGAGAGACCGGGCGCCGAGAGGGGTGGACGGTGTCCGATCAGAACGAGTGGCCGAAGCCGGGCGAGACGACGCCGGGCAGCACGACCGGTGGGCAGCCGGAGGGGACGCCCGCTCCGGACGCACCGCAGGCCCCGTCGGCTCCCGAGCAGCCGCAGAACCCGTACGGACAGCAGCACCCGTCGAACCCGTACGCGGCGCCGCAGCAGCCGAACCCCTCCGGCCAGCCCCAGCAGTCCAACCCGTACGGCCAGCAGCACCCGTCGAACCCGTACGCGGCGCCGCAGCAGCCGCAGAACCCGTACTCGGCCCCGCAGGCGCCCCAGGACCCGTACGGTGCGGCCCAGAACCCCTACGGGCAGCAGAACCCGTACGCGCAGCCCCAGGGCGGCCAGAACCCCTACGCGCAGCCCCAGGGTGGCCAGAACCCGTACGCGCCGCAGCAGCAGCCCTACGCCGCCGGCGCCTACGGTTCGACCGGCTACCAGCCCTACGCGCAGCGCCCGAAGACCAACACGCTGGCGATCCTGTCGATCGTGTTCGGCCTCGCCGCCGTCCCGATGTGGTTCATCGCGATCCTGCTCGGCCCCGCCGGCGCGATCCTCGGCCACGTCGCGCTCGGCAAGATCAAGCAGAACGGCGAAGCCGGCCGCGGCCTCGCCCTCACCGGCATCATCGCCGGCTGGGTGATGGCCGGTGTCTGGCTGATCTGGATCGCCTTCATCATCTTCCTCGGCGTGATCGGCCAGAGCTCGTACTCCACCTACGACTACGACTCGGGCACCGGCGCCTTCATCAGCTGAGCCGCTCGCACAAGACCGCGCTGTGCCGCCCGTCCAGGCGGGTGAGCACGAGCGTGACCCTGCCGGTCCCGCGCAGCCGCAGCCGTTTGCGGAACTGCGCCGGGTCGACGTCGACGCCGCGCTTCTTGATCTCCACGGTGCCGATGCCGTCCGCGGCGAGCCGCGCCGACAGGCGCTTCACGTCGAGCGGCATGGTGTCCAGCACCCGGAAGCCCTGGGCGAACGGCGTCGTCACGGCACGGTCCGAGGTCACGTACGCGATCCCGTCGGAGACCATGTGGCCGTCGAGGGCGCGTGCCAGGTCGCCGATGAGCCGTGCGCGGATGACGGCGCCGTCCGGCTCGTACAGGTAGGCGCCGAGCGGGCCCACCTCAGCGTCCTCGGCGTCGGCCGGGCCGGTCATCTCGGCGATGCCGTGCGCACCGATCACGGTGGCCGCTCGGCGGATCCCCGGCCGGGCGAGGGGCCCGAACCACAGCGCGAGCTCGACGACCTCGCGGTCGACGGAGGTCCACTGCGCCTCGGCGGTGTCGGGGATCAGGTCGCGGTCGATGCCGGGCCCGAGCTTCACGCCCGTCGGGGTGCTCGTCGCGGCGGTGAACACGGTGTCCAAGGACGGCGACCAGTCGTCGGGGTCGGCCAGGCGACGGGTGTCCGAGTGGCCGGAGGTCCGACGTGCGGGGTCCATCCAGATGCCGTCGACGCGGGAGACGTCGAACGCGGCCGCGTCGCCCAGTTCGACCCGTGCGTTCGGCCACACCGCGAGGTTGTGCGTCGCGACCGCAGCGGTGACCTCGTCGCGGTCCACCGCGGTGACGTCGAGGTCGAGCGCGGCCATCGCCATCGCGTCGCCGCCGATGCCGCAGCCGAGGTCGGCGACACGCGTGAGCCCGGCCGCGGCGAAGCGCCCGGCGTGCTGTGCGGCGACCTGCAGGCGGGTCGCCTGCTCGAGTCCGGCCTCGGTGAAGAGCATGCGGGCGGCGAAGTCGCCGAACTTGCCACGGGCCTTCTGCCGGAGCTTCGCCTGGGTCAGGACCGCCGAGACGAGCTGCGGGTCGTGGCCTTCGGACCGCAGCCGGGACACCACCCGGACGATCTCGCCGCCGTCCGAGACGCCGGGGGTACGGTCGAGCAGGGCCATCCCGTCAGGGGTCAGCAGTGCGGCGAGTTCGGCGGCTTCCATGTCCCGATCCTCCCAGGTGCTGGATGTTCCCCTGATGTGCTGGCACTCGGATTGACCGAGTGCCAGTGTCCCCCTAGAGTTGGCGTTGGCACTCTCCTGTGCGTAGTGCCAACCCGGTTTTCATCTGTACCGAGTCCGTACCGAGAAAGAAGAGGTCACCGTGGCCGTCAGCATCAAGCCGCTCGAGGATCGCATCGTCATCCGCCAGGTCGAGGCGGAGCAGACCACCGCATCCGGTCTGGTCATCCCCGACACCGCGAAGGAGAAGCCCCAGGAGGGCGAGGTCGTCGCCGTGGGTCCGGGTCGCATCGACGACAACGGCAACCGCGTCCCGCTCGACGTCGCCGTGGGTGACAAGGTCATCTACTCCAAGTACGGCGGAACCGAGGTCAAGTACTCGGGCGAGGACCTGCTGGTCCTGTCGGCCCGTGACGTCCTCGCGGTCGTCGTCAACTGAGTCCAGTACTCCTCTCGGACGCCCCGTTCGGCCTGTCGGCCGGCGGGGCGTCCGTGCGTTCGGGGCGACCGGGAGGCCCGTGGTCCGTCCGGCGAGTCAGCGGTCGTTCCTAGGATGGTTCCGTGAGTGAACCGAGTCCGGCGCGACCCGTCCGCAGCGAGGCATCCGTCGGCGTGGTGCAGGCGATCATCGCGTACGGGCTCTGGGGCCTCATGCCCCTGCTCTTCGCGGCCATGGCCCCGGCCGGCGCGTTCGAGATCGTCGCCTGGCGCATCGTCTTCGGGCTGGTGTTCTGCGCGGTGGCGATCGCCGTCACCCGCTCGTGGCTCCGCACCCGCACCCTGATGGCGCAGCGGCGGGTGATGGCCGTGATGGGCCTGGCCGCGGTCCTCATCCTGGTGAACTGGACCGTGTACGTCCTGGCGACGACCACCGGCCACACCGTCGAGGCGGCACTCGGGTACTTCATCAACCCCCTGGTCACGATCGCACTCGGCGTCGTGGTCCTGCGCGAACGGCTTCGGCCGGCGCAGTGGGCGGCCGTCGGCATCAGTGTCGTGGCGGTCGTCGTGATCGCCGTCGGCTACGGCCAGGTGCCGTGGATCTCGCTGGTGCTCGCGTGCTCCTTCGGCCTCTACGGCTTGGTGAAGAAGCGCGTCGGCGGCACGGTCGACGCACTGAGTGGCCTCACGATCGAGACCGTGTGGCTGCTGCCGATCGCGGTCGTGGCGCTGGTCGTCCTCGGTGCGACGGGCCTCGGCGGCGGCGTGACGTTCACGAGCGAGGGCTGGGTGCACGTCCTGGTGACGGTGCTCACGGGGCCGGCGACGGCGGTCCCGCTCCTGCTGTTCGCGTCCTCGGCGCGGCGGGTGAGCCTGTCGACCCTCGGGTTGACGCAGTACCTCGCGCCCGTGATGCAGCTGCTCGTCGGTGTGGTGGTGCAGCACGAGGCGATGCCGCCGGCGCGCTGGTTCGGCTTCGGCATCGTGTGGTTGGCGCTCGTGGTGCTGACGGCGGACTCGTTCGCCGCCGCGCGGGCGTCCCGCCGCCGAGCGCTCGCACCTCCCCCGGCCGAGCCCGCCTGACGGGCGCACCCCGGGCCTCCCGTCCGCCCGTCAGCACGGCGCAGCTGCCCGCACGCGAAAGCGACAGTCCCCCGCGGATGACCCGCGGCGGACTGTCGCTTTCGTGGGGTGGAGCCGGTGCTCTACTTCTTGACCGCGCCCTGGATGGCGCTCTGGTAGACGGGCTTGTTGTCGCCGTCGAACTTGTAGATGCCGATGTAGGCGCTCGACGGGTCGTTGTTGTCGTCGAACGGACCGATGCCGGACGGGCCGGTGTAGTGGATGTCCTTGCCGTCGTCGAGGAGCGCGACGCACTCCTTGAACGTGGCGCACTCGGTGCCGCCGTCGGCTCCGGAGACCGCGGCCATGTTCGCCTGGATCGTGCCGGAGTCGGTGCCCTTGCCCTTCACCGCAGCCAGGGCGGCGAGGACGGTGGCGTCGTAGGACTCCGCCGCGTACGAGTAGTCGGCGAGCGTCTTGCCCGACGAGTCCTTGTAGAAGGCGGACAGCTGCTTCTTGAAGTCGTCCTTCGGCGAGGCACCGGGGATGGTGCCCTGGGCGCCGGTCAGGGTGCCCTTGTCGAAGTCCTTCGAGTAGTCCGCCGTGTTGCCGTCGGACATGTAGATCTTCGCCGTGTTCCCCTGCGAGACGAGCTCCGGGATGATCGACTTCGTCTCGTCGAAGGCCAGGACGACGATCGCGTCCGGCTTGGCTGCGAGCGCGGCCGTCACCTCGGACGAGAACGTGGTCTGACCGGGCGGGAACTCCTGGCCCTCGCCCTTGCCGCCGTAGACGACCTGGCCACCGGAGGCCTCGACCGCGGACTGCACCGAGTTGCGGAGGCCCGTGCCGTAGGTGTCGTTGAAGACGAGGAAGGCGACCTTGGCGTTGCCGTCACCGGTCACGAGCTGACCGAGCGCCGAACCCTGCACCGAGTCCGGCGGAGCGGTCCGGTAGTAGTACGACGAGTAGCCCGAGAGGTCGCTCGCGGTGTTCGCGGGCGAGATCTCGACGATGCAGTTGCTGGTGAGCTGGTCGATGACGTTGAGCGTGACCGACGAGGACTCGGCACCGATCGCGACCGGGACCTTCGCGTTCACGAGCTTCGTCGCAGCCGAGCTCGACACGGTCATGTCGTTGCTGTCGCCGGAGTCGGTCGCGGGGTCGATGGTGACGTCCTTGTCGAGGACGCCGCCCGCGGCGTTGATGTCCTTGACCGCGAGGCCGACACCGGACTCGGCCGGCGGGTTCAGGTAGGCGAGCGAGCCGGTGAGCGGCAGGATCGTGCCGATCTTCAGCGCGTCGGTGCTGGGGGTGTCGGGGGCCTTGCAGCTGGCGGCGGGGTCCTTCTTCGCGTCGCTCGACGCCGAGCTGGAAGGGGAGTCGCCGCTGCTGGTCGTGGAACACGCGGCGAGCAGGACGGCTGCCGCGCCTGCCAACGCCAGTGCCGTGGTGGCACGGGTGGTTCTGATCATCCGTGGAGCCCTTTCTCTGCGCGGAGGCGTTGCCGCTTCGGGTCGAACGCGGCGCCTCCACTGGATGTCGAGAAACGTAGGGTCCGTGTGTTTCGCCCGTGTGACGGGGCGGTACGCAAAACTGTTTCGTTACCGAGCCGTGACGTTCCTGTGCGGAGGATCAGGGATCGGCGCCCGGACCGGTCCCTCGTCAGCCGTCGCGTTCAGCCGCGGAACGCAGCACGCAGAACTCGTTGTCCTCCGGATCCGCGAACACGACCCACCCACCGTCGTCGTGGCGGAGGTCCGCGAGTTCGGTCGCACCGATGCCCCGCAGCCGCTCGACCTCGGCATCGCGCGTGCGGTCGGTGGGACGCAGGTCGAAGTGGATCCGGTTCTTCACGGACTTCGCCTCGGGGACCTGGATGAACAGCACCTGGTGCGAGCCGTCGGGTGCGGTGATCATGCACTCCTCGTGCCCGGGGGCGTTCGGGTCGTCGGCGATGTCGACGTAGCCGAGGACCTGCTTCCACCACTCCGACAGGGCGTAGGCGTCACGGCAGTCGATCGTGGTGTGGGAGACGACGCTGACCATGCCGTGACACTACTGCCGGCAGACGACGAACGCCCCGCTCCGGTGGGGAGCGGGGCGTTCGGGGTGCAGTCGGCTCAGCTGCGGTAGTTCGGCGCCTCGACGACCATCTGGACGTCGTGCGGGTGCGACTCCTTGAGCCCGGCAGCCGTGATGCGGACGAACTTGCCGCGGGCCTTGAGCTCCGGGATCGTGCGGCCGCCGACGTAGAACATCGACTGCCGGAGCCCACCGGTGAGCTGGTACACGACGTTGCCGACCGAGCCGCGGTAGGGCACCTGGCCCTCGATGCCCTCGGGGATCAGCTTGTCGTCGTTGGGGACGTCGGCCTGGAAGTAGCGGTCCTTCGAGTACGAGGTCTTCTTGCCGCGGGTCTGCAGTGCGCCCAGGGAGCCCATCCCGCGGTACGCCTTGAACTGCTTGCCGCCCACGAAGACCAGGTCGCCGGGGGACTCGTCGGTGCCGGCCAACAGCGAGCCGAGCATGACGGTGTCGGCACCGGCCACCAGGGCCTTGGCGATGTCGCCCGAGTACTGCAGGCCACCGTCGGCGATGATCGGCACGCCGGCTTCGCGTGCTGCGAGGGAGGCTTCGTACACGGCGGTGACCTGCGGCACACCGACGCCGGCGACGACGCGGGTGGTGCAGATCGAGCCGGGCCCGACGCCCACCTTGACGGCGTCGACACCGGCGTCGATGAGCGCCTGCGCACCGGCACGGGTCGCGACGTTGCCGCCGATGACGTCGATGTCCGCGAACGACGGGTCGGCCTTGAGACGGCGCACCATGTCGAGCACGCCTTCGCTCTCGCCGTTTGCGGTGTCGACGACGAGCACGTCGACGCCGGCGTCACGCAGGGCCTCGGCACGCTGCCAGGCGTCACCGAAGAAGCCGATCGCGGCACCGACGCGCAGTCGGCCCTCGTCGTCCTTCGTGGCGTCCGGGTACTGCTCGCTCTTGTCGAAGTCCTTGACGGTGATGAGACCGCGGAGCTTGCCCTCGGCGTCCACCAGGGGCAGCTTCTCGATCTTGTGCTGCGCGAAGATCGCGATGGCCTCTTCCGGGTCGATGCCCTCCATCGCGGTGATCAGCGGCGCCTTGGTCATGACGTCGCGCACGAAGGTGGTCGACTGCTCGAACGTCGCCACGAACCGCATGTCGCGGTTGGTGATGATGCCGACGAGGGTGCCGTCCGCCTCGACCACGGGCAGGCCGGAGACGCGGAACTGACCGCAGATCGCGTCGACCTCCGCCACCGTGGCGTCCGGGGTGGTGGTCACCGGGTTGGTGATCATGCCCGACTCGGAGCGCTTGACCTTGTCGACGTAGGCCGCCTGGTCCTCGATGGACAGGTTGCGGTGCAGGATCCCGATGCCGCCCTGCCGCGCCATGGCGATGGCCATGCGGGCTTCGGTGACGGTGTCCATCGCCGCGGAGAGCAGCGGGACGTTGACGGAGATCCGCCTGGTGAGCCGGGACGCGGTGGACGCCTCGCTCGGGATGACGTCGGTGTGCCCCGGCAGGAGCATGACGTCGTCGTACGTGAGTCCGATGAATCCGAACGGATCCGGCTGGTCCATGGGTCCCCTTCGTGGGCGAGTGAAGTGGTCGAGACACCGGGAACGCAACGGCGGGTTCCGGATAGGACATAGTAACGCGCATGGGCCCTCCCGCTATTCCGCGTTCCGCCTGGGGGGAACGGATCGCGCCCCCTTCGGAGGCGTTCCTCCACAACGTCACAGTTCGGGTACGAATCACACAGGGAACGTGTTGGAAACACGGGTGTCACAAAATCCCCATAGGTTCCTCGTCATCCGAACGAGAGGCTCTTCCGTGGGATCCATCACTCCTCCGGGACGGGCGCAGCCGCGTCTGTTCCGCCTCCGCCAGGCGCGACGTCGACCGGTCCTCGCGGCCGTGCTCGTCGCCGCGTTCCTGGCGACCTTCCTGATCGACTGGGCGGTCACCCTGCCGGCCTTCAGCGCCACGTCGGCGCCGGCCACCAGTCAGTCCTGCACCGTCAGCCCCGACAACGGGTGCATCCAGGGCACGATCACCGACTCCGAGCGCGAACCGGCCGAGGACGTCGACGTCGACGTCGCCGGCCCCGGTGGCTTCGCCGAGACGGCGACGACGAACGCCGACGGCCGCTGGTCGGTCAGCGTCGACGAGGCCGGCGAGTACACCGTCAGCGTCGACCAGGCCACCCTGCCGAAGGGCCAGTACCTGACGAACGCGGCCGACGCCGAGCGCAAGGTCCAGGCGACGCTGAACGCCAACGTCGGACAGATCTTCCAGCTGTCCGACCAGAAGGGCGCGACGACCACGTCCGACTCGTCGAGCGTCAGCCCGCAGCGGGCATGGCAGCAGTTCGCCTCGGGCATCCGCCTCGGCCTGCTCATCGCGCTCGCGTCGATCGGCCTCTCGCTCATCTACGGCACGACGGGGCTGTCGAGCTTCTCGCACGGCGAGCAGGTCACCCTCGGCGGGCTGCTGGCCTACGTGTTCGCGAACCAGCTCGGCTGGAACATCTGGGTGACCGGCATCGTCGTCACGCTGTTGTGCGCGGCGACCGGGTACCTGCAGGACGCCGGGATCTGGCGACCGCTGCGGCGCAAGCGGATCAGCCTCACGCAGCTCATGATCGTGACGATCGGTCTGTCGATCGCCGCCCAGTACGCGTTCCAGTACTTCTTCGGCGCAGCGACCGTCCGCATCCAGCAGGGCAACCCCGAGACGGTCCGGTTCGCCGGGGTCACCCTCACGGTGCAGTCCTACGTGGCGATGGGCATCGCGCTCGTCGTCCTGGTCGCCACCGGGCTGTTCCTGGCGAAGACCCGCTTCGGCCGGGCCACCCGTGCGGTGTCGGACAACCCGGCGCTCGCCGCAGCGTCCGGCATCGACGTCGACCGGGTCATCCGCTTCGTGTGGACGCTCGCCGCCGGTCTCGCCGGGCTGTCCGGCGTGATGCTCGGCCTCGTCCTGAACGGCGTGAACTGGCAGACCGGCCTGCAGCTGCTCCTGCTCATGTTCGCCTCGGTCACGCTCGGTGGCCTCGGCACGGCCTACGGCGCACTCGTCGGGTCGATGATCATCGGCGTCGTCGTCGAGCTCACGAACCTCGTGCTCCCCGGTGACTTCAAGTACGCCACCGCCCTCGTCATCCTCATCCTCATCCTGCTGTTCCGGCCGCAGGGCATCTTCGGCCGCGCCGAGCGGGTCGGCTAAGGGAGCACGCGCATGGACTACATCCTCAACCTGCTGTCCTCGCTCACCCAGGAGGCCCTCGCGCCGACCACGGCGGCGTTCGCGCTGGCAGCCATCGGACTGAACGTGCACTTCGGCCTGACCGGGCTCGTGAACATGGGCCAGGCGGCGTTCCTGCTGCTCGGTGCCTACGGCTTCGCGATCTCGATCACCAACGGGCTGCCGTTCGTGATGGCGGTGCTCATCGCACTGCTCGTCGCCATCGTGTTCGCGATCATCCTCGGCGTCCCGACCCTGCGGCTCCGCGGCGACTACCTGGCGATCGTGACGATCTCCGGCGCCGAGATCATCCGCATGGTCGGCCGTTCGAGCCTGCTCACCACGACGACCGGCGGCTCGAACGGCATCACCGGGTCGAGCTACCGCGACCCCTTCACCGCCCTGAGCCCGCTGCCCGACGGCACCACGACGATCCTCTGGTTCACCTACGCCAACAACGGTGTCAACGGCTGGTGGATCCGCATCGCGGCCTGGGCGCTCGTCGCCCTGTTCACGCTCGTGCTCTTCCTGCTCATGCGCAGCCCCTGGGGTCGTGTCCTGAAGGCGATCCGCGAGGACGAGGACGCCGTCCGCTCCCTCGGCAAGAACGTCTACTCGTACAAGATGCAGGCGCTCGTGTTCGGTGGCGCACTCGGTGCGATCGCGGGCATCATCTACGTCCTGCCGAGTTCGGTGCAGCCGGACGCCATGGGCCGCTCGATGACGTTCTTCATCTGGACGGCGCTCATCCTCGGCGGTGCCGCGACGGTGTTCGGTCCGGTGCTCGGTGCCGTGCTCTTCTTCGTCCTCCGCCTCTTCATCCGCACCCTGGCCGGCGACTTCATCCCGGACTCGATCATGAACGCGCAGCAGGCGGAGCAGTTCTCCTACGTGCTCGTCGGCGTCGCGCTCATGCTCCTGATCGTGTTCCGTCCACAGGGGTTGCTCGGCAACAAGAAGGAGCTGACGTTCAGTGTCTGAGACCTACGGCTACACGAAGGCCGACCCGATCCTCACCGTCGACGGCGTCACCCGGCACTTCGGCGGCATGACCGCCGTGGACGTCGACCACCTCGAGGTCCAGCGCGGTTCCATCACGGCCCTGATCGGCCCGAACGGTGCCGGTAAGACGACCTTCTTCAACCTGCTGACGGGCTTCGACAAGCCGAGCCCCGGCGCGAGGACGCAGTTCAACGGCGCGACCCTGCAGAAGACGAGTGCGACCCACATCGCCAACCGCGGCATGGTGCGCACGTTCCAGCTGACGAAGGCGTTGTCGCGGCTCACCGTCATGCAGAACATGCTCCTCGGCGCCCGCGACCAGCCCGGCGAGAACTTCTTCGCGGCGCTGATCAAGCCCGTGTGGGCGAAGCGGGAGCGCGAGATCACCGCGAAGGCCGAGGACCTCCTCGCCCGCTTCAAGCTCGACGACAAGGCCGACGACTACGCCGGTTCGCTGTCGGGCGGGCAGCGGAAGCTCCTCGAGATGGCCAGGGCGCTGATGTCCGACCCGACGATGATCATGCTCGACGAGCCGATGGCGGGCGTGAACCCCGCGCTGACGCAGTCGCTGCTCGGGCACATCCAGTCCCTGCGCGACGACGGCATGACCGTGCTCTTCGTCGAGCACGACATGCACATGGTCCGGCACATCTCGGACTGGGTGGTCGTGATGGCCGAGGGCAAGGTCGTCGCCGAGGGTCCGGCCGACACCGTGATGGACGACCAGGCGGTCATCGACGCGTACCTCGGTGCGCACCACGACACCGACCTGGGCGACGACTCGCTCCTCACCGAGGAGACCTTCGAGGAACTGGCGGAGGAAGTCGCGGAAGAAGACGCGGCGGACGCAGCAGCAGAGGAGAAGACCCGATGACGGACGCAGTCGACCCCACGACCGCGAGCAGCGCCTCCAGTCCGTCCCAGGCGGCCACGCTGGAACGCGAGCCCGTGCTGAGCGCGAAGAACCTCGTCGCCGGCTACCTGCCGGGCGTGAACATCCTCAACGGCTGCGACCTGGACTGCTACCCCGGCGAGCTGATCGGGATCATCGGACCGAACGGTGCGGGCAAGTCCACCCTGCTCAAGGCCCTGTTCGGTCTCGTGTCGATCCGCGAGGGATCGGTCACGCTGCAGGGTGAGGACATCACGAACCTCAAGGCGAACAAGCTCGTCCAGGCCGGCGTCGGCTTCGTCCCGCAGACGAACAACGTGTTCCCCTCGCTGTCCATCGAGGAGAACCTGCAGATGGGGCTGTACCTGCGGCCCCGCAAGTTCGCCGAGCGGCTCGAGGTCATCTACGACCTGTTCCCGGTGCTCGCGCAGCGGCGCGGCCAGCGGGCCGGCTCCCTGTCCGGCGGTGAGCGACAGTCGGTCGCGATGGCGCGCGCGCTGATGATGGACCCGAAGGTGCTCCTGCTCGACGAGCCGAGCGCGGGCCTGTCGCCGGTGCGGCAGGACGAGACGTTCCTGCGGACCCGACGGATCAACAAGGCCGGTGTGTCGATCGTCATGGTGGAGCAGAACGCGCGACGCTGTCTGCAGATCTGCGATCGTGGGTACGTGCTCGACCAGGGGCGGAACGCGTACTCGGGCACGGGGAAGGAACTCGCGGACGACCCGAAGGTCATCGAGCTGTACCTGGGGACGCTCGCCAAGGACGTCGACGCAGGGCGCTAGCGCGCTGCGTCGACTGCGGGTACCGCTGTGGGGGTGGTATCCGCGATGGGTGGGGCCGTGCGTGGTCGCTTCGCGCCGCACGGCCCCGCTCCTGTACCCGGCCAGGAGGCGCGGCTCGCCCCGCGCGGGTCGGTATCGTTCCGCGGGTGCGCACCTCCGGACCCCTCGTGCTCGACGCCCTCGTCTGGCTCGTGTTCATCGCGCTCTTCGTCGGGGCGGCGTTGCTCGTCAAGGTCGCGGCCGTGCTGCTCGTCGTCCTCGTGGTGCTCGCGCTCCTGCTCGGCTTCGTGCTGCGGGCGCTCCGGAAGCGCCGACGGGCGCCGCGGCGTCCGCGCTGACGGCTGCGCCCGCGCTGACGGCTCCGTGGTGATGGCTGCGCGGTGATGGCTGCGTGGTGCGAGGTTCCGCACGTCGTGCGACCCTCGCGACCTCGCACCGAACACGGAACCTCGCACCGTACGCGGCAGGCCTCGCACGGATCGCGGCAGACCTCGCACGGTGCGAGCCGCACCGTCCGGTCCGTGCACGCCCCCGGACCCGCCCGGTAGGCTTGCCGGGTGAGCGAAGTCGAGATCGGTGCAGGCAAGCGCGGACGTCGGGCGTACGCGTTCGACGACATCGCAGTGGTCCCCTCCAGGCGGACGCGTGACCCGCGCGACGTCAGCGTGCAGTGGTCGATCGACGCGTTCACCTTCGCGTCGCCGATCCTCTCCGCGCCGATGGACTCCGTGTCCTCGCCGGCCACGGTCATCCAGATGGGCAAGCTCGGCATCCTGGGCGTCCTCGACCTCGAGGGGCTGTGGACCCGGTACGAGGACCCGACGCCCTACTACGACGAGATCAAGTCGCTCACCGACGGCAACGTCACGAAGCGCATGCAGGAGATCTACTCCGAGCCGATCAAGCCGGAGCTGATCACCGCGCGCCTGGCCGAGATCCGTGCCGCCGGGGTCCCGGTCGCCGGCTCGCTCAGCCCGCAGCGCACGCAGGAGTTCTCGAAGACGGTCGTCGACGCCGGTGTCGACCTGTTCGTCATCCGCGGCACGACGGTCTCGGCCGAGCACGTGTCGCAGAACGAAGAGCCCCTCAACCTCAAGAAGTTCATCTACGAGCTCGACGTCCCGGTGATCGTGGGCGGCGCCTCGACCTACACGTCGGCGCTGCACCTGATGCGCACCGGTGCCGCCGGTGTCCTCGTCGGGTTCGGCGGCGGCGCTGCGTCGACCACGCGCGCCGCGCTCGGCATCCACGCGCCGATGGCCACCGCGGTCGCCGACGTCGCCGGTGCCCGTCGTGACTACCTCGACGAGTCGGGTGGCCGCTACGTGCACGTCATCGCCGACGGCGGGCTCGACACCGCCGGCGACATCGTCAAGGCGATCGCGGTCGGTGCGGACGCCGTCATGCTCGGCACCGCGCTCGCCCGTGCCACCGAGGCGCCCGGCGGCGGCTTCCACTGGGGTGCCGAGGCGCACCACCCGGAGCTGCCCCGTGGCCGCCGGGTCGAGGTGGGCACGATCGCCCCGCTCGAGAACGTGCTGAACGGTCCGACGCCGACCCACGACGGCCGTGCCAACCTCGTCGGTGCACTGCGCCGATCGATGGCGACGACCGGATACTCCGACGCCAAGGAGTTCCAGCGAGTAGAAGTGGTCGTGGCGCCGTACCACCAGTGATCCTGGTGGCACCCGTGCACCGACGCGGGTGACGCCTCGGCGCCGACCGTGACCCGGAGGCGACGATGGCGAAGTCCAGCACCACGAAGCAGACCAGTTCGGCCGGACGTCCTGGCGACGTCGTGCCGGGAGCGGGGTTCGACCCCGCGGCCAAGCTCGGCCCCGATGAACGCGCGGCGGCGATCGAGACCCTCAAGACGAAGGAGCTCGACGTCCTGGTCGTGGGTGGCGGCATCGTCGGTGCGGGCAGCGCGCTCGACGCGGTCACCCGCGGCCTGACCGTCGGCATCGTCGAGGCCCGCGACTGGGGTTCCGGCACGTCGAGCCGTTCGTCGAAGCTCGTGCACGGCGGCATCCGCTACCTGGAGCAGCTGAACTTCGGGCTCGTGCGCGAGGCCCTCATCGAACGCGGGCTGCTGCTGCAGCGGATCGCACCGCACCTGGTGAAGCCGGTGCGCTTCCTGTACCCGCTCAACCACCGCGTGTGGGAGCGGTTCTACATCGGCATCGGCATGGCGATGTACGACGCCTTCAGCTGGTCCGGCGGACGCCCGCCCGGGGTCCCGCACCACCGGCACCTCAGCCGCACGCAGGTACTCCGCTCGATGCCGTCGCTCAAGAAGGACGCCTTCGTCGGCGGCATGACCTACTACGACGCCCAGGTCGACGACGCCCGCTACGTGGCCTCGCTCGTCCGCACCGCGGTGTCCTACGGTGCCCACGCCGCGAGCCGGATCCGGATCGAGGGCTTCATCAAGGTGGGGGAGCGCGTCGTCGGCGCGCAGGCCCACGACATCCAGACCGGGGAGCGGTTCGAGATCCGCGCGAAGCAGGTCGTGAACGCCACGGGTGTCTGGACGGACGACACGCAGGCGATGATCGGCACCCGCGGGCAGTTCAAGGTGCGGGCGTCGAAGGGCGTGCACCTGGTCATCCCGCGCGACCGGTTCCAGTCGAACATGGGCATGATCCTGCGCACCGAGAAGAGCGTGCTGTTCGTGATCCCGTGGGGCCGGCACTGGCTGGTCGGCACGACCGACACCGACTGGTACCTCGACAAGGCGCACCCGGCGGCGACCGCGGCGGACATCGACTACATCCTCGAACACGTCAACAAGGTGCTCCGCGTCCCGCTCACCCGTGAGGACGTCGAGGGTGTCTACGCCGGCCTCCGCCCGTTGCTGGCGGGGGAGTCCGACCAGACCTCGAAGCTCAGCCGCGAGCACGTGGTGGCGCACACCGTGCCCGGGCTCGTGGTCGTCGCCGGCGGCAAGTGGACGACCTACCGGGTGATGGGCAAGGACGCCATCGACGAGGCCGTCGCCGCGATGGACGGCAAGATCCCGGCGTCGACGACCGAGGACATCCCACTGCTCGGCGCCGAGGGGTACCCGGCCGCGTGGAACCGTCGCGCACGGACCGCCCGCAGCTTCAACGTGCACAAGGTCCGCATCGAGCACCTGCTCAACCGCTACGGCACCCTGGCCACCGAGGTGCTGCAGCTCGTCGAGCAGGACCCGACCCTGGCCGAGCCGCTCCCGGGCGCCGACGACTACATCGGCGCCGAGGTCGTGTACGCCGCCTCGCACGAGGGGGCCCTGCACCTGGAGGACGTCCTCGCCCGCCGCACCCGCATCTCGATCGAGGCCTGGGACCGCGGTGAGTCGGCGGCCCCGGTCGCCGCGAAGCTCATGGCCGACGTGCTCGACTGGGACCAGGAGACGACCGAGCACGAGGTGTCGAACTACCTGAAGCGCGTGGCCGCGGAACGCGAGTCGCAGCTGCAGCCCGACGACGAGAGCGCCGACCGCGTGCGGCTCGAGGCACCGGACATCGCGTTCGGCTTCGACGAGGACGACGTCGTCGTGGGCGGCGGCCGCAGCAGCGGCGCCGAGGGCGCGAAGGCGTCGGACGAGCAGGTCGTGGGGGAGAAGACGAGCGAGCCGGAGTAGCGACCCGCGTCGCGGACGCGGCCACGGGCCTCCAGACGGGAGGCCCGGGGTGCGTCCGTCAGGCGGCCAGCGTCCCCGCCACGGTGCGACCACGGCGTCGCTCGCCGACGACGAGCACGACCGGGATCGCGAGCAGCGCGACGAGGCTGGTGCCGTAGAGGACACCGGCCCAGATGGTGTGGTCCTCGCCGCCGATGCCGTAGCCGTCGGCCACGTCCATCCCGAGCTGGAACCCGGAACCGAACACCTGGACGGCGCCTGCGGCCACGATCGCCAGCAGCCAGACGGCGGCGACGTGCGCCGTCGTCCGCCGGACCAGCGTCACGATCAGGACCGTGACCGCCAACGCGATGCCGACCGCCGCGATGACGAGCACCGCCACGACGTCGGTCCGCACCTGGTACCCCTGCGCGTCGAGGTGGCGGTAGATCGCACCGAGCGACTGCCCGGGCACCGCGCCGAGCGGATCGAGCACGAGCGCGTTGAGCGCCAGCAACCCCGCGTACAGCGCGACGACCAGCGTCCCGACGACCCCGACGACGATCCGAGTTCTCCCCATGCGGTGACGATAGCGGCCCGGCAGGTGTGGAATGGCCGGGCACCCCCGGTGGTTATCATCGGGGTACTCGAAAAGGGAGCCATCATGGTCGACGTCCATCGCGTCAAACTCCCCGGAGTCGGCGTGCTGCACAGCTTCTACACCGACGACGGTGGCAAGTGCGGTGTCATCACGCACCGGTCGGGTCACTCCGACCTCATCTCGTTCGCCGACGTCTCCGACGGCGCGGACAAGTCCGAGAAGGTCTCGCTGCGCCTCAGCGAGGACGAGGCCCACACCCTCGCCGAACTCCTGGGCGGCACCCGGATCACCGAGGGCCTCGACAAGCTCGACGAGATCCCCGGCCTGTCCATCGACTGGTTCTCGGTCGACTACGACGACGCGATCGCCGGCAAGCCCCTCGGCGACCTGCACGACTCCGGCTTCATCGGCCTGACCGTCGTGGCCGTCGTCCGTGGCGACAGCGCCAACCCGGCACCCTCGCCGGACTTCGTCGTGTTCCCCGGGGACACCATCGTCGTCGCCGGTTCCCCCGAGAAGGTCGCCAAGGCCTTCTCCTTCTACCGCAGCGGAGAGCTTGCGGCCGCATCGGCCGAGGCCCCGCGGAAGAGCTAGGGCATGCACCTGGGCGGTGAACTGCTCACCATCGGTGTGCTGTTCGTCATCGCCTACGTGCTCGGGCGGCTCGGCAAGACCATCGGTCTGCCGGCGATCCCGATCTACATGATCGTCGGGCTCATCGCGAGCCCGCACACCCCGTGGATCGGCCTGAGCGTCGAGTCGCACACGATCGAGCTCATCGCGACGTTCGGGCTCATCCTGCTGCTGTTCAACCTCGGGTTGGAGTTCGACCAAGAGGAGTTCTACGGCAACGCCGGCAAACTCCTCGTGTCGGGCGGCACCTACGTCGTCATCAACATGGGTGTCGGGTTCGCCTTCGGGTTCTCGCTCGGCTGGGGAACCCGAGAAGCCCTGATCATCGCCGGTATGACGGCCACGTCGTCGAGCGCGATCGTGACGAAGCTCCTCATCGAGCTGCGACGGCTCGCGAACGACGAGACCCCGATGATCCTGGGCGTCACGGTCATCGAGGACGTCTTCATCGCCATCTACCTGGCGATCGTCTCCGTCGTGCTGTCCGGCGACACCAACGCCTGGGCCGTCGTGGGCAAGCTCGCGCTCGCGTTCGGCTTCCTGATCGTGATGTTCACGCTCGCCCGGTTCGCCGGCAAGTGGGTGTCGAAGATCTTCGCGACGCGTGACGACGAACTGTTCACGGTGCTGTTCTTCGGGCTCGCCGTCATGTTCGGCGGCATCGGCGACCTGCTCGGCGTGACCGACGCCATCGGCGCCTTCGTCATCGGCCTGCTCTGCGGCGCCACCCGGTACCGCGACCGCATCGAACAGCTCGCCCTGCCGATGCGTGACGTCTTCGCCGCGTTCTTCTTCGTGAACTTCGGGCTCGGTCTCGACCTGTCGACCTTCGGCGAGGTGCTCTGGCCGGTCCTCGGTGCGATCGGCATGACCGTCGTGCTGAACGCGGTCGCCGGGCAGATCGTGGCGCGCATGAACGGCTTCAACGTCCAGCAGGGGATCAACACCGCCGTGATCCTGGTGAACCGTGGCGAGTTCGCGCTGATCCTCGCGACGCTCTCGGCTGCCGCCGGACTGGAGGCGCGGATCACCGCGTTCGCGGGCCTCTACGTCCTCGTCATGGCGATCCTCGGGCCCCTGCTCGCGGTGAACTCGGAGCGGATCGGCCGCCTCGTGGTGCGCCCCGCCCGTCTCGCCCGCCTGCGCGGGCGGCTCGGCGGTCGTCGTGCGGTCGCCGCGGCTGCCGCCGCCGAGGCCGCCGAGGCCGAAGCGGACGAAGCAGCGTCCGCCGCCGCGGCCCGCCGTGCCGAGCGGGACCGCCAGTTCGCGG
This sequence comes from Curtobacterium sp. JUb34, assembly GCF_003755065.1. Taxonomy (NCBI): domain Bacteria; kingdom Bacillati; phylum Actinomycetota; class Actinomycetes; order Micrococcales; family Microbacteriaceae; genus Curtobacterium; species Curtobacterium sp. JUb34. Next base: position 1,107,478 of record NZ_RJVH01000001.1, read on the forward strand.
AGGAGTTCGCGCTCGTGGAGGCCGCTGGCAGGGACGAGCAGGAGAATGGGTCACCGGAGGCGACCGACGAACCCGTCACGTCGCCCGTCGAGATCCCCACCGAGCGCCCCGAGCGTCCGGTCCGACAGCGCGATCCGGAGTACTGATACAGATGTGGGCCGTTGCCCGACGACCGAGGTGGATCGCGCTGCTGGTGCTGGCGCTCGTGCTGGCGGCGGTGTTCGCGGGGCTGGGCAAGTGGCAGCTCGAGCGGAGCATCGCCAACGGCAAACCGCTGCCGGCGACCACCGAGACCCGCAAGACGCTCGAGGCGATCACCGCTCCCGAAGAGCCCGCGAGCGAGACCATCGCCGGCCAGAAGGTCACCGTCACCGGCACCTTCGTCGCCGGCGACACCACGATCCTGACCGGCCGCACCGGGGGTGGGACGTACCAGACCGTGGGACACATGGTGGACTCGGATGGTGGGGCGAGCCTCCCGGTCGTCATCGGGTGGTCCGACCAGCGGTCGGCCGCCGTCGCCGGTGGTGACCGCCTGGCGGACGGACAGACGATCACGGTGCAGGGCCGGTACTACCCGGCCGAGTCGCCCGACCAGGACACCTACAAGCAGGCGGAGTACTCCGCCGTGGCACCAGCCCGCTTCGTGAACACGTGGCATGCCTTCGACGACCGGATGTACCTCGGGTACGTCGTGGCCGACGGCGCCACCGCGCAGGCCGCCGACCTCGGCACCATCGCAGACCGTGCGCCGTCGCGCGAGGTCCAGTTCGACTGGCTGAACCTGTTCTACGCGATCGAGTGGGTCGTCTTCGCCGGCTTCGCGGTGTTCCTCTGGTATCGGTTCGTGAAGGACGCCTGGGAGCGCGAGGAGGAGGAGCGGCGTGAGGCAGCCCTCAGCGTCGACGGGGCCCTCGCCGACCGACGGTAGGCTGGTCGTCATGGCCTTGACCGTCCGAACCCGCGACGTCCCGAAGATCCCGGGTGCGGTGAAGTGGTACCGCGTCTCCGCGTACATCACCGGTGTGCTGCTGCTGGCCCTCGTGATCGAGGTCATCATCAAGTACACGCCGCTCCAGCTCGAGATGCAGCTCGGCAACGGCCCGTTCTTCGTGCCGAACGGCACGGCCGGCGAAGCACCCGGCACGTTCAACCTGTCGATCGCGATCCTCATCGCGCACGGCTGGCTGTACGTCCTCTACCTCTTCACGGACTTCCGTCTGTGGAGCATCATGCGCTGGAGGCCCTCCCGCTTCCTGCTCATCGCCCTCGGTGGCATCATCCCGTTCATGTCCTTCGTGGTCGAACACCGCATGCAGCAGAAGGCCATGGACACCTACCACGAGCTGATCGCTGCCCAGCAGCGTGAGAAGGAGGCCGCTCGGTGAGCGAGACCGAACAGCGTCCCGTCCTGGTCGTCGACTTCGGGGCCCAGTACGCGCAGCTCATCGCGCGTCGGGTCCGTGAAGCGAACGTCTACAGCGAGATCGTCCCGCACGACATCACCGCGGACGAGATCCGCGCCAAGGACCCGGCCGCCATCGTGCTGTCCGGTGGTCCGTCGTCCGTCTACGAGGACGGTGCCCCGTCACTCGACGGCGACATCCTCGAGCTCGGTGTCCCCGTGCTCGGCATCTGCTACGGCTTCCAGGCCATGGCGACCGCCCTCGGTGGCGAGGTGGCGAACACCGGCCTGCGCGAGTACGGCGCCACGTCCGTCGACGTCAGCGGGACCGACAGCGTCCTGCTCGGTGGGCAGCCCGTGTCCCAGGTCACGTGGATGTCGCACGGTGACTCCGTGGCGAAGGCACCCGAGGGCTTCGAGGTCCTCGCGTCGAGCGCCTCGACCCCCGTCGCCGCCTTCGCGTCCGACGAGCGCAAGCTCTACGGCGTGCAGTGGCACCCCGAGGTGAAGCACTCCGAGCACGGCCAGGCCGTCCTCGAGAACTTCCTGCACCGCGCCGCCGGTCTGCCCGGCGACTGGAACTCGAGCAACGTCATCGACGAGCAGGTCGCCCGGATCCAGGCCCAGGTCGGGTCGAACCGCGTCATCGCCGGCCTGTCCGGTGGTGTCGACTCCGCCGTCGCCGCGGCCATCGTGCACAAGGCCGTCGGAGACCAGCTCACCTGCGTCTTCGTCGACCACGGGCTGCTCCGCGCCGACGAGCGCAAGCAGGTGGAAGAGGACTACGTCGCCTCCACCGGTGTCCGGCTCATCACGATCGACGCCGAGCAGCAGTTCCTCGACGCCCTCGCCGGCGTCAGCGACCCCGAGCAGAAGCGCAAGATCATCGGGCGCGAGTTCATCCGGACGTTCGAGGCCGCGGCCGAGGCGCTGGTGCTCGAGGCCCAGGCGTCCGACTCTGATGCCGAGGTCAAGTTCCTCGTGCAGGGCACGCTCTACCCCGACGTCGTCGAGTCCGGCGGCGGAGCCGGTACCGCGAACATCAAGTCGCACCACAACGTGGGCGGCCTGCCCGAGGACATGACCTTCGAGCTCGTCGAGCCGCTCCGTGCGCTCTTCAAGGACGAGGTCCGTGCCGTCGGCCGCGAGCTCGGCCTGCCCGAGGTCATCGTCGGCCGCCAGCCGTTCCCCGGTCCGGGACTCGGCATCCGCATCGTCGGTTCGGTCGACAAGCAGCGGCTGGAGCTGCTCCGCGCGGCCGACAAGATCGCGCGCGAGGAACTCACCGCGGCCGGCCTCGACGGGGAGATCTGGCAGTGCCCGGTCGTCCTGCTCGCCGACGTCCGCTCCGTGGGCGTCCAGGGTGACGGTCGCACGTACGGGCACCCGATCGTGCTCCGTCCGGTCTCGTCCGAAGACGCCATGACCGCCGACTGGACGCGCCTGCCGTACGACGTGCTCGCGAAGATCTCGAACCGCATCACGAACGAGGTGCCCGACGTCAACCGGGTCGTGCTCGACGTCACGTCGAAGCCGCCGGGGACGATCGAGTGGGAGTGACGCTCCCCTGAACGACCGGAGGCCCGGCACGCACTGCGTGCCGGGCCTCCGAGCGTCCGGGGGTGCGTGCGCGCGTCGGGCTTGCGCGGGTCGGGCTTCCCCGAGGTTCCGAAATCTCGGCATCTCGCGCCTCCCCCGGGGCACCCGTGGAACCTCGGCGTCACACCGGCGGCATGTCGTGGAACCTCGGCGCCGCGGGCACGGCGAGCCCCACAACGCCACAGCCCCCCTGCTCCGGGAACGACGAAGGGCCCGGCAGCGCCGGGGCCCTTCGTGGACGCGGTGGTACTAGTTGCGCGCGCTGCTCGCGACGATGGCGAGGATGCGCAAGATCTCGAGGTACAGCCAGACGAGCGTCACGATGAGGCCGAACGCCGCGGTCCACGCGTAGATCTTCGGGGCGCCGCGCTGGACACCGGTCTTGATCTGGTCGAAGTCGAGGATCAGCGAGTACGCCGCCATGACCACGACGAAGATGCCGATGAGGACGCCGAGCGGGATACCGAACAACGTCACACCCATGAGGCCGAAGGCGCTCTGGGTCACACCGGTCCACATCAGGACCAGGTTCACGAGCGAGAACGCCATGTACCCGACGATCGCGATGAGGAAGAAGCGGGTGGCCTTCGGGGTCGCACGGACCTTGCCCGACAGGAACAGGAGCAGCGTGACCGCGAACACCCCGAGGGTGCCGAACACGGCCTGGGCGACGATGCCGCCAGTCTGCGTGAAGTTGTACTCGAAGAAGTTCGAGATCCCGCCGACGAAGAGCCCCTCGAAGAACGCGTACGTCAGGATCAGACCCGGCGACGGCTTCTTCTTGAAGGTGTTCACGAGCGCCAGGACGAACCCGACGATCGCGCCGACGATCCACACGATCGGGGGCAGGTTCCAGCCGGCCACCGCGCCGACGAGCAGCACACCGAAGGCGAGCAGCGTCTTGACGATGGTGTCCTCGTACGACATGCGGTCGGTGTCGACCGTCGATGCCGCCGGGCGGTCGTACATGTACTGCAGCTGCTCGGGGGTCATCCCGCCCTGTGCCTGCTGCGGGGTCTGTCCCCAGCCGGCCTGCTGCTGACCAGCGCCGCGCCCGCCCCAGGTGTTGGGTCCCTGGGCGTTGAAGGCGGGGGACTGGTCGAAACCGGGCTTGAAGGCCATGGTGTCCTCTTCCTAGGAGATATGAGTCCTCTCAGCCTAGGTGCGCTCGGTCGCGGAAGGCTGAGGATTCGCGGCGAGCGGACGCGGGCCCGGGGGCCCTGACGACGGCAGCCTATGGGCGCCCGCTGCACGCACGCCTCGAAGACGTCGAGAGTCCGCCGTCGAGCGCGCCGACCCGGACGGCAGCACCGGGTACAGCCAGGTCACGAGCGCGACCGAGATCGTCATGAGCAGGAACCAGGCGACGATCTTGGTCGGGGCAACCGGCTGCCACTGCGCGAGCTGCGCGGGGTAGCTCCACGCTCCGGCGCAGGTCGCGACGTTCTCGGCGAACCAGATGACCACGGCGACGAGTCCCATCGCCACGAGCACCGGCATGCGCACCGTCGCCCGGTGGATCCGGACGTGCATGGTCGTGCGGGCGAAGAGCAGCACGACGAGCGCGAGCAGGACCCAGCGGGCGTCGGGCAGGAAGTGGTGCCCGAAGAAGTTCAGGTACACGCCGGCAGCGGCGACGGCGAGCAGCCACTGCCGCGGGTACCGGTCGAAGCGCAGATCGAACAGGCGGTACACGCGGACCATGTAGGACCCGACTGCGCCGTACATGAAGCCGGAGAACAACGGGACCCCGGCGACGACGAACAACCCGCCGGGTTCGTAGGACCACGAGCCCATGTGCGTCTTGAAGACCTCCATCACGGTGCCGACGACGTGGAAGAGCAGGACGACCCGGAGCTCCCGCACGGTCTCGAGCCCGAACACGAGCATGCCGACCTGCAGCAGCACCGCGACACCGGTCAGCACGTCGTTCCGGTACGGCGCCGGCACGGTGACGTGCACCACGGCCATCGATCCGAGCAGCAGCGCCCCGAACGCGCACGCCCACGCCTGCTTCGCGCCGAACACCAGGAACTCGGTGACGAACAGCCGGACGGGCCGGTGCGGCTGGTGCCCGGCGTCGAGCAGGCGACGGGCGGCGCGGTCGATCCTGGCCTCGACGGTGGTGGAGAGCGAGCGGACGGTCATGCGGCGATGGTCAGCGTCGATGCTGGGAAGCACGGGCTCCGGCCGGGTGCGTGTGTCCCGCGACACAGGACGGTCGGCCGTCACCCTGGCCCAGTAGGGTCGCGCCATGACCCTCGTGATCGCCCACCGCGGTGCGTCCGGCTACCGCCCCGAGCACTCGCGGAGCGCGTACGAGCTCGCGATCGAGCTCGGTGCCGACGCGATCGAGCCGGACCTGGTGCCCACGAAGGACGGCGTGCTCGTGCTCCGCCACGAGAACGAGGTGTCCGGCACCACCGACGTCGCGGACCACCCGGAGTTCCGGCACCTGCGCACGACGAAGACCATCGACGGCCAGTCCCTGACCGGCTGGTTCACCGAGGACTTCACGTGGGCCGAGCTGCAGACGCTCCGCACCCGCGAGCGCCTGCCCGCGCTGCGGCCCGGGTCGGCCGAGCACGACGGCGAGGAACCGATCCTGCGCCTCGAGGACCTGCTCGCGATCCTCGACGCCGCGCCTCGTCCGGTCGGGCTGGTCGCCGAGGTCAAGCACGCGGCCTTCTTCGACCGTGCGGGCTTCCCGATGGACGAGCTCGTCGACCGCGCGCTCGGTGACGCCGGGTGGCGCCGGGACGAGCGGCTCACGGTCGAGAGCTTCGAGAAGGGCGTGCTCCGCGAGCTGCGCGAGCGGCACACGGGTGGTCGGCTGGTGTACCTCCAGGAGGCCCGTGGCAGCGCCGCCGACGAGGTCGCGTCCCACGGATCGCTGGCTCCCACCTACGCCGCGGAGCGTTCCGAGGACGCCCTCGCGTCCTTCGCGACCGAGTTCCACGGCATCAGCGTCGACCTCGGCACGCTGATGGCCGGGGTGGACAGCGTCGCGCTCGAGGACCCGACGCCGGTGCGGAGCGCGATCGTCGACCGTGCCCACGCGGCGGGGCTCGCCGTCTACACGTGGACGCTCCGGCCGGAGAACCGGTTCCTGCCCGGGCCGTTGCGCCGGGGCGGGGACGTCGCGGCCTTCGGGGACTGGGAGCGCTGGTACACCTCGGTGATCCGGACCGGTCTCGACGGGGTGTTCGCGGACCACACCGACCTGGCGGTCCTCGCCCGGTCGGCTGTCGGGGGTCCCGCTTAGACTGTCCCGAACATGACGATCGTGCTCGACCCCTTCGAATCGACGCCCGAGCCGGGCGCCGGTGCCCGTGCGTACGAAGACCCGTTCACCGCGGGCCTGAACCCCCAGCAGAAGGAAGCCGTCGAGTACCGCGGCGAGTCCCTGCTGATCGTGGCCGGCGCCGGGTCCGGCAAGACGAGCGTCCTCACGCGCCGCATCGCGCTGCTGCTCGCCAACCGTGAAGCCTGGCCGTCGCAGATCCTCGCGATCACCTTCACGAACAAGGCCGCGGCCGAGATGCGCGAGCGTGTCCGGGCGCTGGTCGGCGGCGAGTCCGACGGCATGTGGATCTCGACGTTCCACTCGGCGTGCGTGCGCATCCTCCGGCGCGAGGCCGAGCGGTTCGGGTTCGCGCAGTCGTTCACGATCTACGACTCCGCCGACTCCAAGGCCCTGCTGAAGCGGATCATCAAGGACCTCGAGGCGGACACGCTCGGGCTCACCGTGGGCGCAGCGGCGTCGAAGATCTCGAAGCTCAAGAACGAGCTGCAGGACATCGACTCCTACGCGCGCAACATCAACGTGAACGACCCGCAGGAAGTCATGTTCACCGAGGTCTTCCGTCGGTACACGAACGACCTGCGCCGGGCGAACGCCTTCGACTTCGACGACCTCATCGGCCAGACCGTCTTCCTGTTCCGGGCCTTCCCCGAGGTCGCTGCGCTGTACCAGCGGCGCTTCCGCTTCATCCTGGTCGACGAGTACCAGGACACGAACCACGCGCAGTACTCACTGATCCGCGAGCTCACGCGTCCGGTGCCGGTCGAGCAGGTCGACAAGCTCGAGGACTCGGGCCAGCACGTCGCCCGCATGCGCGAGCGCGACGGCTCGATCGCCGGGGCGTCCCTGACCGTCGTCGGCGACTCGGACCAGTCGATCTACGCGTTCCGCGGGGCCGACATCCGCAACATCGTCGAGTTCGAGCGCGACTTCCCGAACTCCAAGGTGATCCTGCTCGAGCAGAACTACCGGTCGACGCAGACCATCCTCGACGCGGCGAACGCCGTCATCGCGAACAACTTCGACCGTCAAGCGAAGAACCTGTTCACCGACGTCGGCGCTGGCGAGAAGATCGTCGGCTTCACCGGGTACACCGGCCACGACGAGGCACAGTTCGTCGCCGACGAGATCCAGCGCCTGCGCGAGGACGGCATGGACTACCGCGACATGGCGGTGTTCTACCGGACGAACTCGCAGACCCGTGCGCTCGAGGAGATCTTCATCCGCGCCGCGATCCCGTACCGGGTGCTCGGCGGCACGAAGTTCTACGAGCGTGCCGAGATCAAGGACGCCATGGCGTACCTGATCACCGTCGCGAACCCGGCGGACCCGATGGCGCTCCGTCGTGTGCTCAACGTGCCGAAGCGCGGCATCGGGTCCGTCACCGAGACGACCCTGCAGCGCTACGCCGACGAGCACGAGACCACGATGCGCGATGCCCTGCGGCACGCCGACGAGCTCGGCTTCGGCCCGAAGGTCCGCAACGCCATCACGGCGTTCGCCGCGCTGCTCGACTCCGTGTCCGAGAAGGCCCAGACCCAGCCGGTCGTCGACACCCTGACGCAGTTGCTCGACGGCTCCGGCCTGCTCGAGAACCTGCGGAAGTCGCCCGACGCGCAGGACGCCGCCCGCGCTGACAACATCGACGAGCTCGTGGCGGTGACGCGCGAGTTCCAGAAGAACAACCCCGAGGGCACGCTGACGGACTTCCTGACCGAGGTCTCGTTGGTGGCTGCGGCGGACGAGCTCGACGACTCGTCGGGCACGGTGTCGCTCATGACGCTGCACACGGCCAAGGGTCTGGAGTACGAGGCCGTGTTCCTGACCGGGGTCGAGGAAGACCTGCTGCCGCACCGGATGTCCGCGAACGAGCCGGGTGGCCCCTCCGAGGAACGCCGCCTGTTCTACGTCGGCATCACCCGCGCGAAGAAGGTCCTGTTCCTGTCGCTGGCGATGACGCGCGCGCAGTTCGGCGACGTCAACGTCGCGATGCCGTCGCGCTTCCTGCAGGAGATCCCCGAGGGGCTCATCGAGTGGAAGCAGTCGCCGGGCATGGCGAACAGCCGTGGCGGTACGCAGCCCCGCGCGCTGAACGCCAAGCGCGAGGGCGGCATCGGCGGTGGCGGCGGCGGTGGGTACCGCGGTGGCGGCGGTTGGGGCGGTGGCTCGTACGACCGTGCGGCGGCCGCGTCGAAGACCCGCCCGAAGACCGAGTGGGCGAACCGGGTGTCCGGCCAGGTCCGTGACAACGGGGACATGGAACTCGTCGCCGGTGACCGCATCAAGCACGTCGACTTCGGTGAGGGCACGGTGTCCGCGGTGACCGGCCAGGGCGCGAAGCGCATCGCGGAGATCGCGTTCGACTCCGCCGGTCGCAAGAAGCTGCTCATCAAGATCGCGCCGATCGAGAAGCTCTAGCCAGAGTCGGCTGAACGTCCGTACACCCCGCCGGTTCCCCGGCGGGGTGCGTTCGTCGTGGGCACGAGGACGTCGCGCCACGCCCGAGACCTGGGAGTCCACCCCTGTTCGGGTGACACCGAAAACGTGGTGAGGTTAGCCTTACCTAACGTGACAGCTCTCAATCAGACAGCCCCCATCGAGATCCTGACCGCGGCCACCGCCGAGCGCTACCGATCGACGGTCGGGTCGATGGTCGACCGGCTCGCCGACCGCTTCGCCACCGTGGACCGGCCGACGACCGCGACCGACCCGCGTGCGCTCCACGACCGGGTGCGCGCCGTCGACCTGGACGCCGCCCCGGTCGGGACGGAGCAGGCGCTCGCCGAACTCGACGACCTGTTCGTCCGCGAGGCGGTGTGGTTCCACGACCCCGGCTACCTCGCGCACCTGAACTGCCCGGTCGCGCTCCCAGCGGTCGCCGCCGAGTCCGTCCTCGCGGCGGTGAACCCGTCGGTCGACACCTGGGACCAGTCCCGCATCGGCACGGACATCGAACGCCACGTGGTCGACTGGCTGGCCCGCCGGGCTGGGTTCGCTGCCGGTGACGGAGTGTTCACCTCGGGTGGCTCGCAGTCCAACCTGCAGGCACTGCTGCTGGCACGCGAAGCCGTCGGCGTCGCCGGTACCGTGTTCACGACGGCGGAGACCCACTTCAGCATCGCGAAGTCCGCTCGGCTCCTCGGGCTCGAGGCGGTGGTCGACGTTGCCACCGACCATGCCGGTCGGATGCGGCCGGCAGCCCTCGCCGAGGCGATCGCCGTGACCCGGGCGGCGGGCGGGACACCGATCGCGGTCGTCGCGACCGCCGGCACCACCGACCGCGGGGTCATCGACCCGATCGAGCCGATCGCCGACGTGTGCGACCTCGAGGACGTCTGGCTGCACGTCGACGCCGCGTACGGCTGCGGACTGCTCGTGTCCCCGACGCGTCGGCACCTGCTCGCCGGGATCGAGCGGGCGCGCAGCGTGACGACCGACCTGCACAAGTCCTTCTTCCAGCCGGTGTCCTCGAGCGCACTGCTCGTCCGCGACCCGGCCGACCTGCGCCGGACGGCCTGGTACGCCGACTACCTCAACCCCGAGGACGCCGCCGAGCCGAACCAGGTCGACAAGTCGCTGCAGACCACCCGCCGCTTCGACGCCCTGAAGCTCTGGGCCACCCTGCGCGCGACCGGGGCCGACGCGATCGGCACCGCGTTCGACGCCGTCATCGACCTCGCCGCCGCCACCCACCGGATCGTCGAGGAGGACCCCGACCTGGTGCTCGTCGCCCCGACGCAGCTCAGCACCGTGCTGTTCCGCTGGCAGCCGGCCGGGGTGACCGACGACGAGGCCGACGCGCTCGTCGCCCCGATCCGCGCGGCCCTGCTCGCCGAGGGCCGGGTCCTCATCGCGAAGACCGTGATCGACGGCCGCCCGTGCAACAAGCTCACCCTGCTCAACCCCGAGACGACCCCGGCGCAGATGCGTGCCTCGCTCGACCACGTCGCCGCGACGGCAGCACGCGTCCGCGCGACCACCACCGCCCCGGAAGGAGCGACGCGATGACCACCGACCGCACTGTGCACGACCTGATCGGCATCGGCATCGGCCCGTTCAACCTCGGCCTCGCCTGCCTGACCGACCCGCTCGACGACCTCGACGCGGTGTTCCTCGACGCCGCCGACGGCTTCGCCTGGCACCACGGCATGATGCTCGACGACGCCACGATCCAGGTGCCGTTCATGGCGGACCTGGTGACGATGGCGGATCCGACGTCGCCGTTCTCGTTCCTCGCGTGGCTCAAGGAGACCGGCCGCCTGTACCCGTTCTACATCCGTGAGGACTTCCACCCCCTGCGCAGCGAGTACGACGCCTACTGCCGCTGGGCCGCCGACCGACTCGACACCCTCCGCTGGGGTCGGTCCGTCACGGCGGTCGAGCACGACCCGACGACGGACGTGTTCACGGTGCACGCCGAGACCGATCAGGGTCCCGAGACGTACCGCGCACGCCACGTCGTCGTCGGCATCGGCACGGAGCCGTCGGTCCCCGCCCCGCTGCGCGGGATCGCCGGGCCGGCGATCCACTCCGCCGAGTTCCTGCCGAACCGGGACGCCCTGCGCGACGCCGGGTCGATCGCCGTCGTCGGCAGCGGGCAGTCCGCCGCCGAGGTCTACCGCGAACTGCTCGAGGACATCCGGCAGGACGGCTACCGCCTCGACTGGATCACCCGGTCGCCGCGGTTCTTCCCGATGGAGGACACGAAGCTCACCCTCGAGATGACGAGTCCGGAGTACACCGACCACTTCCATGCCCTGCCCGAAGCCGTCCGCGATCACCTCGGGCGCGAGCAGCGCGGGCTCTACAAGGGCATCAGCGCCGACCTCGTCGACGAGCTCTACGACCAGCTGTACCGGATCAGCGCACGTGGCCCGATCCCGACGAGCCTGCGCACCGAGACCAGTGTCGTCGACGCGGAGTGGCTCGCCGACCGGGGCACGTACCGGCTGACACTCCGCCACGAGCAGCTCGGCGAGACCTACCAGCACGAGGTCGAGCGGCTCGTCCTCGCCACCGGTTACCGCCCACGGGCGCCGCGGTTCCTCGATCCGGTCGAGCACCTCGTCGCCCGGGACTCCCAGGGTCGCCTGGCCGTCGCGCGCGACCACCACGTCGACACGCTCGGCGGGCGCATCTGGGTGCAGAACGCCGAGGAGCACACGCACGGCCTGACCGCGCCCGACCTCGGCATGGGCGCGTGGCGGAACGCGTCGATCATCCGGTCCGTCACGGGTCGCCCCGTGTACGGCCTGGAGGCCCGGATCGCCTTCCAGGAGTTCGGCCTGCCCGACACGGACCAGTCGACGGCCCCGGTCGCCGGCGCGCACCGCGCGCCGGACCGGCAGGTCACCGAGCGCGCGGAGGTGCCCGCATGAGCGCCGATGTGACGAGCACTGCACTGGCCGGTGCGCCCGAGGCGACGGTGTCCGCCGGAGCCGCTCCGGGCCTCCTGACCGTCGAACCCGTGGACCCGGAACGCGACGCCGCCGTCGTTCAGTCGTGGCTCGCCCACCCGGCGTCGTCGTGGTGGGAGATGGGCGACCTCGACGTGGACGGCGTCCGGGACTACCTGACCGGCGTGCAGGCGGACCCGGCGCAGGCCGCGTGGCTCGGCCGCCGCGACGGCGAACCGTGCTTCCTGGCCGAGACCTACGACCCCTCGGCCGTCCTGCTCACCGACGTGTGGGCGGCGGAGCCCGGCGACGTCGGCATGCACCTGCTCGTCGCACCGGCGCCGGCCGGGGGCCGCGTACACGGACTGACGAGCGCCGTGATGCGCGCCGTCGTCGAGCACTGCCGCGACGCCCTCGGGGCACATCGGGTCGTCGTCGAACCGGACGTGCGGAACACCGCGGTGCAGGCGAAGAACGCCGAGGTCGGGTTCCGCGCGCTGCGAGAGGTCGACGTCGACGGCAAGCGAGCCCTGCTGTCGGTGCTCGAGACCGACCGGATCGGTGTGTCCGACGACGACGAGCCGGCCGCCCACCTGCGGCCCGAACACCTGGAACCCGCCGAACGGCACCTCGTCGCGAAGGCCATCGCGGAGTTCACCCACGAACGGCTGATCGCGCCCACGCAGGAGGGCGACGGCTGGCGGTTGGACGCGGGTGACTCCACCTACCGGTTCCGGGCGCGGCGGCACGTGCTCGAGCACTGGTCGATCGACGAGGCTTCGCTGACGCGGACCCGCGGCGGTGCCCCGGTCGCGCTCAGCGCCCAGGACCTCGTGCTCGAACTGCGCGACGTGCTCGGGATCCCGGACGAGCTGCTCGGCACGTACCTGGAGGAGATCGCCTCGACCCTGGCGAGCGCCGCCGCGAAGCACCGGCGGGGCGGGCCGTCGGCCGCGCAGCTGGCGCGCGGGCGGTCCGACGGCGGCGTCGCCGGCGCCACCGCGTCCTTCCAGGACGTCGAGTCGGCGATGACCGAAGGGCACCCGGCCTTCGTCGCCGCCAACGGGCGGATCGGGTTCGGGCTCGACGAGTACCGGGCCTTCGCGCCGGAGTCCGGGGGCCGGTTCCGCTACCGGTGGCTCGCCGCCCGACGCGCGCACACGCACCTGGCGCTCGCCGCCGATGGGACCGAGCAGGCGCACTGGGAGTCGGAGCTCTCCGAGACGGTCGTGGCCGGGTTCCGCTCCACGCTGGAACGTCGAGGCCTGGACCCCGACGACTACGTGTGGATCCCCGTGCACCCCTGGCAGTGGCAGCACCGGATCGCCGTCACGTTCGCGCCGGACCTCGGGCGGCAGGACCTCGTCGACCTCGGCGAGGGGCCCGACGAGTACCAGCCGCAGCAGTCCATCCGTACCGCGTTCAACCGAACCGATCCGACGCGCTCGTACGTGAAGACGGCGCTCGCCGTGCAGAACATGGGGTTCCTGCGGGGGATGTCGCCCGCGTACATGCGGAACACCCCGGCGGTGAACGACTGGGTCGCGTCGATCGTCGCCGCCGACCCGACGCTCGCGTCCGTCGGGTTCTCGGTGCTGCGGGAGCACGCCGCCATCGGGTACACCGGCGACGCGTACCACCGGGTCGACGTGTCCTCGCCGCAGCGGAAGATGCTCGCGGCACTGTGGCGGGAGAGCCCGCTGCCGCGGGTGACGGACGGCGAGCGACTGCTGACGATGGCGGCGCTGCTGCACCGAGATGCCTCGGGCGACGCCGTCGTTTCGGCGCTGATCGAGGCGTCGGGGCTTGCTGCCGACGCGTGGGTGCGGCGCTGGCTGGACGCCTACCTGTTGCCCGTCGTGCACTGCCTGACCGTGCACGACCTGGTGTTCATGCCGCACGGCGAGAACCTCGTGCTCGTCGTCCGCGACGGCGCCGTGGTCCGTGCCGTGATGAAGGACATCGGGGAAGAGGCCGCGGTGCTCGGGCGGCACGACGACCGTCCGGTGCCGGCCGACATCGACCGGATCGTGCACCCGGTGTCCGATGACGAAGCAGCGCTCGCCGTGTTCACCGACGTGTTCGACGGGGTGCTGCGGTTCGTCGCCGCGATCCTCGACGACGACGGGGTCCTGCCCGAGGGCCGGTTCTGGGAGGTCGTGGGGGAGTGCATCGACACGCACGCCGCCGCACACCCGGACCGCCGTCGACCGTTGGACCTGCGGGTACCGACGTTCGAGCACTCGTGCCTGAACCGGTTGCAGCTGCGGAACACCCTGTCGATGGTCGACCTGGCGGACCAGTCGGCGTCGCTCATCCGGGCGGGGGCGATGGCGAACCCGATCGGGCGGTAGGGCGGTTCCGTTCCCACTCGCACAACCAACGTGCGCTCGCGCCGCGGAATCCCGCGGTTCGAGTGCACTTTGGTTGTGCGGAGCGGACTCGACTACGGCTGCAGGCGGATGGCCGACCAGACGCCGTCGGCGAGCACGTACTGCAGGCGGCGGTGCATCCGGTCGCGGCTGCCGTGCCAGAACTCCACCACGTCGGGCTCGAGCCGCCACGCCACCCACCCAGCCGGCCGTGGAACGGCGTCGTCGGACTCGTCGAGCAGCACGTTGGCGTCGTCGATCAGGTCCTGCAGCGTCCGGGGTTCGAGCACGGCGGACTGGTCGGCGATGGCGGTGGCTGCGCGGGACTTCGGTGAGCGGTCGGCGAACAGCGCGTCTGATTCGTCGTCGGACAGCTGCACCGCCCGGCCCTCGAAGCGGAGCTGCTGCATCGTCTCGCGCCAGTAGACCTGGAGTGCCGCGTGCGGGTTCTCGGCGAGCTGGCGACCCTTCGGGCTGAGCGTCGAGGTGCCGAACACGAGCCCCCGGTCGTCGAGCCGCTTCACGTCGACGGTGCGGGCGGACACTCGGCCGTCCGCCCCGGCCGTGGCGAGGGTCATCGACTTCGGCTCGGAGACGTCGCGTTCGTCCGCAGCGTCGAGCCATTGCTGCGCGAGGTCGAGCGGTGACGCCGGAGGTGCGTCGAACTCGGGCAGGTGCAGGGAGTCGTCACCGGACAGGGAGGAGGACATGCGTCCACCCAACCGTGCTCAGTCCTGCCACGTCCAGGCTGCCGGGGGACGCCCACCCCGCGGCCCCGCGCTCGCAGTGGCGTCGACCCGCGCAAGCGCGGTGTTCGTGCGGAGCGTCCGGTTGAGGTTGCCCGGGTCCGGTGTCGTCCCCGTCAGCGCGATCCGCAGCCGAGCGGCATCGGCCGTGGTGAAGGGGTCGCCGAGCAGTGCTCGTGTGAACGGCAGGTCGGACCAGAGGAGTACCCGGGCGCGCTCGAGGGCTGCGTCGACGATCCGGTCGTGGTCGAACGGCAGGCCGAGCGGCAGCGCGCCGACGTCGTGCCACGTCGCGTCAGAGTCCGCTGCCGGGTCGATGACCGCGAGGAACGCGATGCTGATCGCGGCGCTCCGCGGATCGCGGTCGGGTCCGTCGAACGCGCCGACCTGTGCGAGGTGGCGCACCGCCGTCGGGCCGACCCCGGTCTTGGCCCGCAGGGCGCGCCGTGCACCGTCGGCGAGGATCTCGGTGCCGTCGAGGAGCACGCCGGGGAGGGCCTGCTCTCCGGCGTACGGCGCGTACGCCCGCCGCACCGTGGCGACCCGGAGACCGCCCGCCGTCGTGAACGACATCGGGACGACGTCGATCGCGATGAGCGGTTGGTCGCGGATCGCCGCTGCGGCGTCGTTCACGCGGTGGCCGCCCGGCGGGTGGCTCGGGCCGCGCGCTCGTGGCGGAGCGTCTGGCGGACGTCGGCGAAGGACTGGAGGCGCGTGAAGCGTCCGTCGACCCACACCGGCTGGAGCAGGCTGGTCGCCTCGTCGTCGGCTGTGGCCTGGTCCGTCTGCCGGATCTCACCGGTCTCGTCGCGGTGCAGGGCGATGCGGCCCTTCGCGCTCTTCTTGCCGCTGCCGGTCTTCGGGTCCTTCTGGATGTCGACGGGCTCGCCGTCGACGAGTGCCCACGTCGCCTTGACCGCGCTGCCGAGGTTGTCGCGGGTCATGTACTGGTACGTGTACGAACCGATACCGAGAACGATGTTGTCGCTCGAGTACCCCTTGGCGGCCAAGCGCTCGTAGATGCGACGGGCACGGTCGAGCGTGATGCTGTCGCCGTAGATGACGCCGATGTGCTGGTCGAGGACCTTGAAGCCCTGCTCGTTCACGGTGTGCCCGAAGATCTCGTCGAGCAGCTCGACGACGCCCTTCTGCTCGTGGCTGCGGTCGGCCGCGAACAGTTCAGCGTCGTCGACGCCGTGCACGGTTCCGGTGACGATGTCGACCGGGTCGCCCGAGTCGGGGCGGATGACGAGCTTGCCGTCACGACCGGTGATGCGGTCCTTGAGCTGCGGGAGGGTCTCGGTGATGACCTTGAACAGGTCGAAGCCGTCGCTGACCGCCGAGACGATGCCCGTCGGGTACACGTCGAGGATCTGCTCGAACGTCGCCAGCTCGCCGTCGGCGCCGCGGACGCACATCACGCTGTGCTCGGTGGCGGGCACGCTCGCGGCCACCCAACCGTTGTCGCCCGGGTAGTAGCGGTCGATGAAGTCGAGCGACGGCATCGAGTCGGTGCCGAGGAACGACAGGAGGTGGCCCGCGCCACCCGCTGCGGCCGATTCGATGCTCGACTGCCCACGGAACGAGAAGTCGTGCGCGGCGAAGTCGATGCCGGCCGGGACCGCGCCGGTGCGGGCGGCCCAGTCCTCCATCAGGTCGCGGTACTCGAGTGCCTTCGTGGCGACCGTCGACGGGTGCCAGATCGAGGCGGACAGCGCGGTCTCGATGTAGTTGGGCAGCCAGTAGAACTCGTCGATCGTGTTCTCGACCGTCAGGGTCGCGACGCCGATCGGTGCGAGGGTCCCCTCGGGCAGCGCACGGATCTCGAGGGGCAGGTAGCCGAGGCGGTGCAGGGCCCGGACGTGGTCGGTGCCGATGTGGTTCGGGCCGAAGTAGCTCTGCAGCGCTTCGTCGAACAGCCGGACGACCTCGTCTTCGTCGGCGGCGAAGAACGGTGCCCAGGCTTCGACGAGCGAGCGCTGGATGAACGCCTGCAGCCCGAAGACCACGGCGTGCGTCGACTCGGGCATGTGCGCGTTCGACCGGTTCGTCCAGTTGATCAGGATGCGGGTGGTGCCTGCCGGGTAGACCTGCCGGTGCGAGTGCTTGTAGCCGTCGACGGCCAGCAGCGGCGCGATCGGGCTCGCCGTGGTGATGCGCGGCTCGATCCCGGTGCTCGTGCTGGTCGTGGTGCTCGTGGTCTGCGTCATCGGATCTGCTCCGTCAGGTAGGGGGTGAGTGCGATCGTGCGCAGGCCGTCGATGGCGTTCTGCGCGGGGTACGAGTCGGTGGTGACGATCTCGCCGAAGTGGTCGGCGAGCTGTGCTGCCCGGCCGGAGAAGACACCGTGCGAGACCCAGAGGCCGAGGCGTTCCTTGGGCAGGCCCGTCGAGCCCGCGAGCCCCACGAACGTGCCGCCGCCGTCGCAGATGTCGTCGACCACCAGGAACCGGCCGGCGTCGGGCAGCGGTTCGCAGGTGAAGCCGTCGAGCTTGCCGGTGTCGGGGTTGCGGTGCTTCTCGGCCCGGTAGAGCGGCAGCCCGCACGCCTCGGCGACCGCGGTCGCACGGGGGACGGCGCCCTTGTCCGGAGCGATGATGCCGGTGTACGGGGCGCCGCCGTCGTGCTCGGGTGCGCCGACCACGGCGTCACGGACGACCTGCTCGCTCGTGACGACGGTCAGGTTGTCGACCAGGCCGACGATGACCGGCGAGTGCGGGTCGAACGCGATGACCTGGTCGAGGTGGAAGCCGTTGAGGAGGTCCGCGTAGACCTTCGCACCGAACGGCAGGCCGCGGTCCTGCCGGGCTCCGGGCAGGTAGGGGACGAGCGCGACGGACCTCGATCCGCGCTGCCGCACGGCGTCCGCCCACATGCCGAGCATGATCAGGTCGTCGCCGCTCGTGCCGCGCAGGGTCGCGATCTCGGTGAGTCCCCCCGGCTCGTCGGTGTCGTTCGCGACCTTGACGTGGGCTTCACCGGCGGGGAACCGCATGGTGGAGAACGTCGGTGTCGTCTGGTTGCCCTGGGCGTCCCAGGTGCTGAGTTCGACTGCCATGGCTCGACCGTACCACAGTACTTGTCAGAGCGACAAGAACGCGGCTTCGACGGCTGCGTGCGCTCCGGTCCGCCACGGACGCGGCAGCCCTCGGGCACCTTCGACCACGAAGATCGCCGGGTGCGGTCGGTTGCCGAGGGCGTGCACGATCGCCTCAGCCGTCGCTCGGGGTTGCTCAGTCAGCACCACGGGGAGCGACCACCGACCCGAACGGAGCATGAGCGACCGCCCGGGCGAGACGGTGTCGGCGGTGATCGCGGCCCAGAGGCCGGCGGCCGTCCCGAGCGGAGTCGACGTCACGGACCGGAGCGTGGCGAGCACCGGCGGCCGAGGAGGTGGGAGGAACTCCGTACCTGCGCGGGACGGGCCCGCCGGGTCGATGACGAACCGTACCGAGCCCGTGGCCTCGCGCTGGCGGAGCGTGTCGCTGGAGATGCACTGCGTCCCGGCACCGAAGCCGGTCGGACGGTCGGTCGGATCGCTGTAGGCCCACTGCACCGCGGCACCGCGGTCGGCCTGCTCCCGTTCCGGCCGGCCGCGCGAGTCGACGACCAGGTGCAGTTCGACCGGGATGCCGACCCGCTGGACCACGGCAGCCGAGCGTCCACGGTCCATCGATCTCAGCGCCGTTCGACGTGCGCGAGCGGCTGCTGCTGCCGGACCCACGTGGCGTGCTCGACGGGGAGCTCGTCGATCCAGGCGGTGAGGACCGGCACCGGGACGTCGTGCGCGCGTGCGACCTCGAACACGATCTCGGAGAAGGCGAACGCGGCGTTGCGATCCGTCGTCGCCAGCACGACCATCAGGTCCTCGGGCACGATGTCGACACCGTGGCGGAACAGCCACACCCGGACCACGCCCGGCGTGCGTGGCGCCCGTTCGGCGAGTGCGTCGGAGAACCCCTGGGACGCGGACGGTGCAGGGCGGAGCGTGACCTCGGCGCCGTCGGGGAACGGGCCGCCCGCGGCGATGACCGCCTGCTTCTCGTCGGGCTGCACGACCTGCGGGTAGGGCTGGTCGATGTCGAGCACGAGACCCCAGTCAGTCGGCAAGCCGGCGACCAGGCGCGACATCGGCAGCGACAGCGGCGTGGCGGCGACACCTGCCGGGATGCGGGCGACGGCCGCTGCAGGATCGGTGAACGCCAGCGCGAGCGGGGTGCCTTCAGGGCTGACGACGCCGAGCGGGATTCCCTGCTCGTCGTGTCGGAGTGCGACGACCTCGGCTGCCGCGAACGCGAAGCGCGAGCGAACCATCAAGGCGCGTCGCTGTGCGGAGGTGATGTTCGTGGTGGTGCTCATCAGGAGAAGATCCTCGCGAACAGGCTCGGTCGTGCCGTCGACGGGGGTGTGAACACGAGCGCGAACGTCGGGTGCAGCGGGTCGCCGGGGTGGGGGATGTCGCGGATGATCGCGTACCCATCGGAGAGTACCTCCGAGTGGATGCCCGGCGGGAACACGAACCGGGCGAGCAGCTCGGTCCAGTCGTCGGCTCCGCGGATCTCGGTGCCCCACGTCGGGCGGACGACACCGGACAGCGTCGTGTACGCACCGAGGTCAGGACGGACGTCGAGCCCCAGTTCCGCGATCGTGCGGACGACCGGCGCGAGCCTGCCCCATCCCTGTTCGTACGGGCCGGTGGACGGCACGGTGTAGGTGCCGCGCCCGTCGACCGGCAGCGGTTCCACGGTCTTCTCGATGCGGGAGACCGTGGTCGGCACCACACCGGGTTCGTGGCGGTCGATCGCTGCTCGGTCCGGGCTCAACGTCGTGCGGAATCGGCGCACTTCGTACTCGTTCTTCCAGCCGTCCTCGATGTTGACGTCGGTTCGACCGTCGACCGCGAACGATGCAACGTGGAACGAGTCCGCCAGGGCCACCGACTCGAGGACCGCGGGCGCGGACGTCGTGTGGACGAGTGCCGAGCGCGGGACGACGACCTGGCGCCCACGCTCGAACAGCGTGCCGTCGAGGTCCTCGACCTCGTACCCGTCGGACGACAGGGCGTTGAGCAGTGGCAGGCTCGCGCCGTACTCCGGCCAGAGCGGATCGACGGTGTCGGTGATGGCCCACCGGCCGTCCGTGGCGCGCTCGGGCAGGGCGTTCCAGGACGGTGACCGGTCCAGGAGCTCGTGACCCGCCCGGGTGACGCCGCTCCGGGTCACCGCAGTCGGTCCTGGACGGACTGCGTTGCCTCGCTGATGTCCCACGGTGCCGTCACGATGCCTGCCGCGACCGCCGGTCCACGGGCGCCGAGGTCCTGCAGCGCGTTCGCGTACTGGTGCGTCGTGAGGACCCCCGGCTGCGGACTCCGCGTGGCCGGGTCCATCAGCACCTGGTTCATCCCGTCGGGGACGACGTTCCCCGCCTGGTCGACCGGGCTGAGCACGCCGGCGTTCACGAGGTCGTTCGTCGACTTGTCCGTGAACAGCTGGTGCTGCCCGCCACCGCCGAACTGGGTGTTCGCCTGCGCGGTGCCCTCGGCGTGCGGCAGCGGCTGGTTCACCAGGTAGCTGTCACCCGTGTTGCGGTAGTCGGAGTGCGTCTGTGCCCCTGCAGGCACGCCGTCGTGTCCGGCTGGCGACTGCACGCCCACCTGCACGGACTCGCTGTAGTTCGAGGCACTGCCACCGGCGTGCATGGTGCCGTCAGGGACGTAGAAGTTGCCGTGGCCAGGACCGCTGATCTGGAGCGTCTGCCCGACGAGCGAGCCGGCGTCGCCGTTCGCCCAGCGGTCGACACCCAGGTAGCCACTCTGGAAGCCGCCCTTGCCGCCCTGCCAGTGCCGTGCGAGTTCTGCGAGCGACGAGCCGCCGTTGTCCCAGTACGCCTGCGTCGCTTTGTTCGCGATCTCCGGCATCGATCGGATCGAGGCGATGAAGCCGCCCCCAGGGCGCCGGAGGGAACCGACCGCCGCCGACCCACCGTGGACGGCGAGGGCGCGGAGCGACTCGACCGAGCGCAGCGCGGCACCGTGGCGCAGGTTGTTGACCAGGTGCAGACCCGGTGCGAACAGCTGTCGGCTCTCCGACGCGACGTGCCGACCGGCTGAGCTGAACTTGGCGGCGAGCGAGGCGCCCTTCGCGAACTCCTCACCGATCTTCGCCGCGGTGGTGATGCCCTTCATCCCGGGGATGCAGTCGAGCAGCGCGAAGGCGAGGTCCCACCCGTCGGCGGTGCCCTTCGACATCTTGTACAGGGTGTCGGCGAGCACGAGCAGGGCGGCGCCGAGGACGATCCAGGCGAGTGGCCCGCCGATGATCATGACGATGATGCCGCCCACGGCGACGACGACCTTCGCGATGGAGACGATGGTCTCCCACGCCTCGGACCCGAAGATCTTGTCCCACCCGGACTGCTTCCCGAGCCCCGCGTCGGCCGCTTCGCCGATCTTCGTCGCGGTCCGCTGCTCCGCGTGCTGCCAGTCGCCCTTGGCATCCGCCACGAGTCGCTTCGCCGCGTCGATCCGGGACTGCGCGGCCGCGATGTCGCCCTGCGCGGACGACACGGAGCCCTGCGCGACGGAGGCGTTGTCGGACGCTGCCCGCAACTGCGCCGGCGAGGGCACGTCCACCCCGTCCGGCACGTCGGACCCGGCCGGGTACTTGTCCGCGACCTTCGACAGGTCGGACGATGCCGACTGGTAGTGCGACAGGTTCGACTGCGCATCGGCGAGCCGGTCCTGCGCCGCGGCGAGGTCCCCGGAGGCGTCCTTCGCGTCCGCGAGCGCACCGTCGGCGCGGTACTGGGTGTCGTCGACGGTGTCCGCCCAGTCCGACAACGCGGTCGCGGCAGCCTCGTACGAGGCCACGAGCTTGCTCAGGTCCGTCGGGGTGTCCTCGATCGCGTCGACGAAGACGTCGGCGGCCTCGCCCTCCCAGTCGGTCAGCCACCCGGACCGCTTCACGGAGTTCAACCGGGTCGAGGCGTCTTCGGCGGCGTCGGAGATGCGCTGGTACTCCCGCGACATCATCCGCAACGTCGATGGATCACCCTTGACCGGGTCGTCACCCTGATCGACGACGTCCCACCCCGATGGTCGCCCCATGACTACACCGCCCTCGAGGCGGCGGGTCCGCCGCCGTTCTCGTCGTTGACCTGCAGCGCCTGTGCGAGCTGCGCGTCGGTCTCGGTGTAGGTCTCGACGGATGCGCTGAGCATGTCCGCCAACGCCTTCGTCGAGTCGCTGATCTTGTCGCGCTTGTCGCCCCAGCGGTGGTCGAAGTCGTGCAGGGCGTTCTGGACCGTCCCCGATCCGATCTCGTCGTCGGACGCGTCGACGCGCTTGTGCGCCTGTTCGAGCGTGCCGTGCACGGTCGTCAGGTCGGTCTGGAGCTCCCCGAGCCCCATCAGGTCAACCAGCAGTCTGCCTGCCACGGAACAATCCCTCCCCGATCACGAACCGGCGCCGCCACGACGGCGCCACAGGAACCGCGACGACCCCGTGCCCCACGTGATCGCGGGGCACGGGGTCGACGACGGTCTCAGCCCTTGAGGCCGGAAGCGAGCGACTCGTCCGTCTCGGACAGGGTCTGCGACGCCTTCGACAGGAACGTCGACAGGCCCTCGAGGCCCTGGACGGTCTGGGTCACGCCACGGTTGAACTCGTCGTAGGACTCACCGAACGCGACGGACGACTTGTCGGTGACGTAGCCGTCGGAGATGAGCTGCTGGATCTTGCGCTGCAGTGCGGAGAGGCGGTCTTCGATGTCCGCCTGGCCCGCCTTGAGGTCGGAGGCTGCTGCCTCGAGGTCTGCGTACGAGACGTTGATGTTCGCCACGGTGTGACTCCCTTTCCCCGGAGTTTCGTCATGTCCCCCCAACGGGGCGTGTTGCAGGGGACACTACCATCGTCCTGCGACATGTAGTCAACGCTACGGGGGATGCCATGACCTTCACGTTCACGATGGTCGACCGCGAGAGCGGCCAGACCGCCAACGTCTACGTCGACGGGGACGACACCCGTGCGGTCGGCGAGCTCGTCGCCGAGGCCGAACGCCTCATCGCGACGGACGTGGTGGCATCCGGACGGACCCCGGCGTACTTCGTCGGCGAGCAGCCGCTCGACCTGGCCGCGACGGTCGCCGACTCCGGTGTGCGCGAGGGCGTGGTGGTGGCGCGCAGCCTCGAGCAGGTGCCGCCGCAGCCGCTCCGCCCACTGACCGATGCCGAGATCCGGATCGTGTCCGGGCTGCACGCCGGGACCATCGTGCGGGTGGGCACCGGCACGGTGACGATCGGCACGGCGACGAACGCCACGGTCCGTGTGCCGGTGAGCACCACCGACGAGGTCGAGGCCGAGGCGTCCGGAGCCGAGACCGTTCCGGAGGTCGCCCTGCTCGTCTCGGTCACGGCCGACGGCGCCAAGGTCCGTCCGGCGAACGGCTTCGCCGGCGCGGTGCTCGACGGTGCTGCCGTCACCGAGGAGACCGACTGGCCGGAGACCGCGCAGCTCGCGATCGGCGGGGTCCTGCTCGGGTTCGGTCGCGCGCCGGACCGCGGGGCGCACCTGTCCCTCGCCGACGACGGCATGTCGCTCGAGTACAACCGGCCGCCGCGCATCCTGCCGCCCGACGAGCACACCCGCTACCAGCTCCCGGCCCCGCCGACCGAGCCCCCGGCGCGGGCGCTGCCCATCCTGATGGCGCTGGCGCCGATGGGCATGGCCGTGATGTTCGTGTCGACCACCGGTCGCTGGATCTACCTGCTCATCGCCCTGCTGTCGCCGATCCTGATGATCATCACGGGCCTCCAGGGCCGCCGGCAGGGCAAGAAGACGTACCGCCAGCGGATCGTGGAGTACGAGGACACCAAGGCGCGCATCGAGGCGGACGCGACCGAGAGCCTCCAGTCCGAGCGGGCGCGCTGGATCGCGAGCGCCCCCGACCCGGCTGCCGTCTACGAGACCGCGGTGACACCGCTGCCGCGCCTGTGGGAGCGACGCCGGACGGACCCCGACCACCTGCTCGTCCGTGTCGGCACGGCGACGCAGCGGTCCGAGGTGACCATCGAGGACCCGGAACAGCTGTCGCACAAGCGGACCGTCGCCTGGGACGCGACCGACGTGCCGGTCCGCATCCGCCTGGCGGAGCGTGGCGTGATCGGCATCGCCGGTCCGGACGACGACGCCCGCAGGCTGGCGAACTGGGTGGTCGCGCAGCTCGCGACGCTGCAGAGCCCGAAGGACGTCACCTTCACGCTGCTCACCGACACCACCCGCACCGCGCTGTGGGAGTGGATGTCCTGGTTGCCGCACGTGCGCCGCGACGGCGCCGACCAGCCGATGACGAGCATCGCGTCGAACGCCGCGACGACCGCGCGCGCCATCGCCGAGCTCGCCGCGATCATCGACGCCCGCAAGGAGGCCGGGATCGGCAAGAAGACCCCGCCGGCCGACGAGATCGTCGTCGTGATGGACGGCGCCAGGCGCCTGCGTGCGATGCCGTCGCTCGTGCAGGTGCTCAAGGAGGGGCCGGCGGTCGGGGTCTTCAGCATCTGCCTCGACCTGGACGAGCGGCTCCTGCCCGAGGAGTGCGACGCCGTGGTCGTCGTCCGCGACGACCGGATCCGGGTCACCCAGCAGCGCAGCGAGCGCATCGACGACGCCCGACCCGACCTGGTCGACCAGGACTGGCTCGAGTGGGTCGCCCGCTCGCTGTCGCCGATCGTCGACGCCAGCCCGGACGTGCAGGACGGCGCCATCCCGTCGTCCGCGCGGCTGCTCGACGTCCTCCAGCTCGAACCGCCGACGTCCGAGGCCGTACAGGCCCGGTGGCTGCTCGGCGGGCGCAGCACGACCGCCGTCATCGGCGCGTCGATCGACGGGCCGTTCGCCATCGACCTGCGCAACGACGGCCCGCACGGACTCGTCGCGGGCACCACCGGCTCCGGCAAGTCGGAGCTGCTGCAGACGATCGTCGCGTCGCTCGCCGTCGCGAACCGGCCGGACGAGATGAACTTCGTGCTCGTCGACTACAAGGGCGGTGCGGCGTTCAAGGACTGCGTCGACCTGCCGCACACCGTCGGCATGGTCACCGACCTCGACACCCACCAGGTGGAGCGTGCGCTCGAGTCGCTCGGCGCCGAGCTCCGTACCCGCGAGCACGCCCTGGCCGAGGTCGGTGCGAAGGACCTGGAGGACTACCAGGACCTGCAGGCGAAGCGCGCCGCGTCGGGCGACGCGATCCCGAGCCTGCCGCGGCTGCTCATCGTCATCGACGAGTTCGCCTCGCTCGCCCGCGAGCTGCCCGACTTCGTCAAGGGCCTGGTCAACATCGCCCAGCGCGGGCGGTCGCTCGGCATCCACCTCGTGCTCGCCACACAGCGCCCCGGCGGTGTCGTGTCGCCCGAGATCCGCGCGAACACGAACCTCCGGATCGCGTTGCGTGTCACCGACCAGTCCGAGAGCCAGGACGTGATCGGCGCGAACGACGCCGCGCGGATCGCGAAGACCACGCCGGGTCGCGCGTACGTGCGGCTCGGTGCCGCCTCGTTGCTGCCCTTCCAGTCCGGTCGCGTGGGCGGACGCCGGCCCGGCACGGACGACCAGGAGGCCCGGCCCGCCCTGGTCCGCGAGCTCACCTTCGCCTCGTACAGCGAACCAGCCCCCCGCCCGGCAGCCGTCGAGGCCGCCGCCAGCGACGTGGAGGTCACCGACCTGAGCGTCCTCGTCGCGTCGATCAGCGACGCCACCCGTGCCCTCGGCACCCCCGAGCAGCGGAAGCCCTGGCTGCCCCCGCTCGGCGCGGTCGTCGGGCTCGACGACGTCGAAGCCACCGGTGCTGCCGGCACCGCGGACCTGCCGCCGCTCGCCGTGGCCTGGGGCATCGAGGACCACCCCGCCGACCAGCAGCAGCGCCCCGCGGTGTTCGACCTCGACGCCGACGGGCACCTGTTCGTCATCGGGTCGCCGCGCTCCGGCCGCAGCCAGACGCTCCGCACACTGGCCGGTGCGATGGCCCTGCGCCTCGGCGTCGGCGACGTGCACCTGTACGGGATCGACTGCGGCAACGGCGCCCTGCTCGCGCTCGGTGCCCTGCCGCACTGCGGCGCCGTGGTGCAGCGGCACGAGCCCGACCGGGTCTCACGGCTGCTCGGCATCCTGCTCCGCACCGTCCAGGAGCGCCAGGCGGCGTTCGCGAGCGGCGGCTACTCGTCCATCGCCGAGCAGCGGTCCGACGAGCACACCACCCCGCTGCCGCACGTCGTCGTGTTCCTGGACCAGTGGGAGAGCTTCATGGCGACCCTGGCCGACGCCGAGAACGGTGCGCTGCACGACGCCGTCCAGACGCTGCTGCGCGAGGGCGTCGGCGTCGGCGTGCACCTGATCGTCTCCGGCGACCGCACCCTGACCTCCGGCCGGATGTCGAGCCAGGTGGAGCGGAAGCTGCTGCTCGCCCTGGCCGACCGCGGCGACTACAACTACGAGGGCATCAACGGCAAGAAGCTGCCGGAGTCGATCCCGCCCGGCCGCGGCTTCCGGAACGCCACCGCGACGGAGACCCAGGTCGCCGTGCTGCCCGGCGGCCTCGGTGGACGCGACCAGGCGGCGGCGCTCCGCGGCATCGGCGACGAGGTCCGCGCACACGTCCCCGCGACCGTGCCGAAGCCGTTCCGGATCGACGTGCTGCCCAGGTCCATCACCTTCGAGGAGGCCGTGCGGTACCTGCCCTCGGCGGAGGCCTCGGTCGGCCGGGTCGCCCTCGGCGTCGGCGGCGACGAGCTCCGGCTGTTCACGCACGACTTCGTGCAGGACACCCCCGTGTTCATCGTCGCCGGCAGTCCGCGGTCCGGCAAGAGCACGGCGCTCGTCGCGATGGCCCGGCACGTGCTGTCGGCCGGTGGGTCGGTCGTCGCGGTCACGCCGCGCGACTCTCCGCTCCGCGCGCTCGAGGGCGCACCGCGCGCGACCGTCGTCACCGACGCCGGGATCGGCGCCGAGGGGCTCTCGGCCGCGGTCGACACCGGCTCGGACGGCTTCACGCTCGTGCTCGTCGACGACGCCGAGGCGCTCAAGGAGACCCCGGCCGAACCGGTGTTCCGGGCGATCATGGACTCCGACCGGGGACGTTCGGTCGGACTCGTCATCGCCGGCGACGTCGAGGGCGTCGCGAGCGGGTTCCGCGGCTGGCAGGTCGACGCGAAGAAGGCCCGTCGCGGCATGCTGCTCGCGCCGCTCAGCACCGTCGACGGCGACCTGATCGGCACGAAGCTGTCGAAGAGCCTGGTGACGCAGGACCGGGTGCCGGGACGAGCACTGCTCAACGACGCCGACCAGGCACTGCGACTCGTGCAGGTGCCCGCCGACTGACGCGACGCTCCGTCAGCCGAGTGGGGCGTCGCCGACCAGCGCGGTCCGCGGTTCGGCGCGCAGGGTGTGTCCGCCGAACACCACGACGTCGCCCGGCTGCACCACCGTGCGCTGCGCCGGCGGCACCATCGTCGCCGGGAACCCCGGCCGCCGCAGCTCGACCCCGTTCGCCGACGCCGTGTCGAGCACCCAGAGCGAGCCCTCGGCGCCGAACCCGAACTCCAGGTGCGTGCGGCTGAGCAGCTTGTCGGGGTCCTCGAGCGCGATCATGTGCGCGTAGCCGCCGTCCGGGTGGGCGCTCGCCGGGTCGCGGCCGATCAGCCCACCGCCGGACACGGTCACCCGCTGGTGGTCGTCGAGGACCAGGACCGCGGCAGCGGTCTGGCGCGCCGGAGCCGCGTCGCGTCGAGCCGTCCCACCGGCCGAGCCGAGCGGACGCCCGGGCAGCTGCGCGACGGTCGCCCGCACCCGGTCGGCACTGGCGCGGGGAGCCGGCGGCGGCGTGACGACCGCACGCGCGAGTTCGCCGCGCTGCGCCATCCGCGCGAGGTCGTCCACGGTGACCCGCTCGACGACGGGTTCGACGGGCTTCCGGCGCTTCCGGAACGGCCAGATCCGCATCAGTCGACCCCGCCGCCGACGGTGGCCGAGTCGATGAGCTCGAAGGTGTCGGTCACGGTCTCGAACAGTTCGTACAGGGGCTCGGCCAGGTCGGTCGCGGGCGAGGACACGCTCACCAGCGCGACCTGGTCACCGGCCGGCACGAACGTCTGCATGAGCACGACGTCGAACGAGCCGCGGCCGTCCGGCGCCTGCACGGTCGAGACACCCCAGACACGCGGCACGCGGCCGACCCGGGGGACCTCGTGCACGTCGACGTGCATGCCGTCGTCGTCACCACCGAGCGCGGCGACGTGGTCGGTCAGGGCGGCGAGCGGGTCGCCGCCGGCCTCGGGCGCGGGCAGGACCGTGACGGTCAGGGCGCCGGAGACGATGCCGTCCTCGCTCGGTTCGGCGAAGGCCGCGCAGTACCGGGCACCGCTGTCCCACGCCGACCGCGCGAACCGGCGGAGCGCCCGGACGATCTCGGTGCGGTGGTCCCAGAGCTCGCGTTGGTCCTCGATGCGCTCCTGCACGAGGGCGCTGATCCGGTCGTCGCGGCGTTCCGGCTCGACGGGCAGCTCGAACCAGGAGCGGGGGACCGTGATGGCGAAGTGGTCGACCGACATGCCCGCTACCGTACCGTGGCGTGTCGCCCGGCCGTCCGGCGCATCGCCCGGAGCAGCAGCGGGCCCGGCAGCCGCAGCAGTGCGCCGGGCAGGACCGACCGCACACCGCCGACCAGCGCGACCGTCCGACCGAACCGCCGCTGCTCGCGCGGCCCCCACGCGAACCCGTACGCGGCGCGCAGCTGCTCCGGCAGCATCCCCACCGTGACGATCCGGACCAGGGGCATCGCAGCGCGCACCCAGAGCGGCGCGAATCGCGGGTGCAGCAGGTCCCGCACCACCTCGCGGGCGTCGTCGGTGACCTCGAGCCGGTCGAGGGTGTCCGCCCAGTACCGGTCGAAGGCAGCGACCGACGTCGGCCAGCGATCGGCGGGCACCCGCAGCGTCGTCGCGATCGGGGCGTAGGCGGCGAGGACGTCCTCCGCCCGCTCCGCCGTGACGGGCGCACCGAACAGGTCGTGCGCCCGACGTGCCGAGTCGAACAGGGTCGCGGCCACCCACAGCTGGCGGTCGACGTCGTCCGCGCCCGTCACGGGGACGTGGGCCCGGTTCACGAAACGGGCGGCGATCGCGGCGTCCTGCTCCGTGCCGGAGACGACGGCGTACACGAACATCAGGGTGTGGGCCAGCCGCTGCTGCGGTCGTCGTGCGAAGTCCGAGTGCCGGCGGACCCCCGCCGCGACGACCGGGTCGGCGATCTGCAGCAGGATGGCGCGGCCGCCCGCGGCCACGGGAGTGCTGTCGGCGAGGAACCGACGCAGGTCGCGGTCGTGGACGCGACCGTGTTGCTGCCGGGAGGTGGGCCCCACCAGCCGGTTCCGGCGCACCGCGCCAACGGGGTGACGGCCGTGCCTGGAGGGACGGTGCGGGCCCGACACCGGGCCTCCAGACCGTGGGGTGGTCACGGTCCACCCCGTCGGCGTCGCGCCCGCAGGACGGGGACGAGATCAGTGGCGATCGCCGCGAGGAGCGCGACCGCACCGGTCGCGAGGGCGATCACCAGGTACGTGCCGTCGACCCGGACGTCGCCGGTCAGGGCGAGCAGGGTGGCGACGAGCCAGATCGCAGGGAGCGGCCAGCGGCGGCTCGGTGCTCCGGTGACGACGGCTCCGACCACCGCGATCGCGAGGAGCGGGACCCATCGTCCCGCGGGCTCCGACTGCGCGGCGAGGTGCGCCGAGGCCGCGACGAGCAGCATCGCCGCGATCGCCACCAGGCGGGCGGCCGACGGCATGCTGCGGACGCTGGCACGGACACGACGGAACACGGCCCGATGCTACGGGCCGTGTTCCGCGGGTCCCTGGGGGCCGCCGGTCAGAGCGGCTTGGTGCCGAGGTCGTTGCCCAGGTCCGGGCGGTCCTCGTCGGCGTCGTGCTCCCAGAGGTCGGGCGACCCCTCGCGCGGCGAGCCGCCGGTCGGGCCGTCGTCGGTGCCGTCACCGGGCTGCGGCTCGACGGTCTCGCCCGCAACCGCGTCGTTCGTCACGGTCTCGAGGGACTCCTCGGACTCGTCCACCTCGTACGGGCCGACGTGCTCGCGGTCGATGTCGTCGTCGCGGCGCTGCTGGGCCTCGAAGTCGTCGACGGGGCTGATGCCGGGATCGCTCATGGTGGTTCCTTTCCGTTGCGGGCTTCCTGCCTACCCGCCGGCACCTGGCGACCGTCCGGTTTCGCGTCGCGTTCACCCGGAGGTCACCTGCCGGTCACACCGCCACGGCAGCATCGCCCGTGCTCGGGGGAGTGGAGCGCGGTCGCCGACGGGTGGTCGAGCGACCGCGCCTTCCCCCGCCGGTCAGCGCAGGGGCGTCAGACGCGCCGGAGCAGGTCGCGCTCCGCGACGTCGGCGAGTCCGAGCGTGCGGTACCCGGCGGACTCGAAGAAGACGGTGATGCGGTCCTCCTCCGTGCTCATCACCACGCCGGTGCCCCACTCGGCGTGCTCGACGCGGGCATCCGGCGGCCAGACGTCGTCGTTCGCGCCGTCGGCCACGTGGGCTCCGCCGTCGAAGGCCGTCCCCGACGAACAGGTGTCGCAGTTGCCGCACGGCTCCGGGAGCTCGTCGCCGAAGTAGCCGAGCAGGAACTGCCGTCGGCACCCGGTCGTCTCGGCGAGTTGGCGCATCATCGCGATGCGGGACTCCTCGACCCGTTCGCGCTCCGCCGTGCGGTCCGCCGTTGCGCGGGCCGCGTGGGCCGCGGTCGCCGGGCCGTCCGGCACCCGCGTGACCCCGTCGACGTCGTCGCGCAGGACGCCGGCGTCGAGCAGGGCGTTGAGGGCACGACCGGCGGTCCGTGACGACAGACCGGAGGCCTCCGCGAGCGCCGACCGGGCGATCGGACCGGTGGCCGGGACCGCGTCGAACACGGCGCGGACCGACGCGGGACGGGGCGAACCGGACGCGAAGAACGTGCGCAGGCCGAAGTCCTCGGCCCGGTAGTGCAGGGTCGCGCCGGCCGGCTCGGCATCCCGGCCGGCCCGCCCGATCTCCTGGTAGTACGCGTCGACCGACTCGGGCACGTCGGCGTGCACGACGAAGCGGACGTCGGGTTTGTCGATGCCCATGCCGAACGCGCTCGTGGCGACCACCACGTCGACGTCGCCGTCGAGGAACCCCGTGTGGACCGCCTCGCGCTCCGTCACCCGCATGCCGGCGTGGTACGGCCGCGCGCGGCGACCGCGGGCGGCCATCGCGTCGGCGTACTCCGTCGTCGCGGCGCGGGTGGCGACGTAGACGACGGTGGCCCCGTCGAGTCCGACGACCTGGTCGACCACGGCCGCTCGCTTCTCGGCGTCCTCGGCGTGCCGGACCACCTCGAGCCGGATGCCGGGGCGGTCGAACCCCGAGGCGAGCACGAACGGGTCACGCATGCCGAGCCGTTCGACGATGTCGTCCCGCACGGGAGCGGAGCCCGTCGCGGTCAGTGCGAGCACCGGCGGCCGGCCGAGGCGTTCCACGACCTCGCCGAGCGCCAGGTAGTCCGGTCGGAAGTCGTGCCCCCAGGACGAGATGCAGTGCGCCTCGTCGACGGCGACGAGCGCGACACCGGCGTCGCGGAGTCGTTCGAGCACGTCGTCCTTCACGAGCTGTTCGGGTGCCAGGAACACGTAGCCGACCTCGCCCGCCGCGATCGCGTCCCAGGCCTCGGCGACGTCCCGGGCCTTCCTCGTGGCGTTCATCGCGACCGCGCGGGGAGCGTCCACGTGGTGCTCGAGTCCGACGACCTGGTCCTCCTGCAGCGCCACGAGAGGTGAGACGACGATGACGACGCCCTCCAGCTCGAGGCCGGCGACCTGGTAGATCGCCGACTTCCCCGATCCGGTCGGCATCACGGCGAGCGCGTCGCGCCCGTCGAGCACGGCGTCGATGACGGACTCCTGGTCGGGGCGGAGGCGCCAGCCGAACACGTCGGCGGTGCGGGTACGGAGTGCAGCGTTCACCGATCCACCGTGCCGGGAGCTCGCTGGGGAACGGGCCGGGATCGCGCGCACCGGACGTTCACGGTCCGGCGCTAGGCTGGTTCCCGGCCGTTGTCTCGACATCGAGCGACCCTCGATGTGGAGTGCGCGACCGGGAAACCGATGCCGATCGCACGAACCGTGCGGGAAGAAGAACAGCGTGGATCTTTTCGAGTATCAGGCCAGGGACCTCTTCG
Source organism: Curtobacterium sp. JUb34 (assembly GCF_003755065.1). Taxonomy (NCBI): domain Bacteria; kingdom Bacillati; phylum Actinomycetota; class Actinomycetes; order Micrococcales; family Microbacteriaceae; genus Curtobacterium; species Curtobacterium sp. JUb34. The sequence goes on from NZ_RJVH01000001.1 coordinate 1,139,548, forward strand.
AGTCCTACGGCGTCCCCGTACTGCAGGGGATCATCGCCGACACCCCGGAAGAGGCGAGAGCGGCGGCCGAGAAGATCGGTGGCGTCGTCGTCGTCAAGGCCCAGGTGAAGGTCGGTGGGCGCGGCAAGGCCGGCGGCGTGAAGGTGGCGAAGACCCCTGACGAGGCGTTCGAGCACGCGCAGGCCATCCTCGGCCTCGACATCAAGGGCCACACCGTCGAGCGCGTCATGATCGCGCAGGGTGCGGACATCGCCGAGGAGTTCTACTTCTCCGTGCTGCTCGACCGGGCCAACCGTTCCTACCTCTCGCTCACCAGCGTCGAGGGCGGCATGGAGATCGAGCAGCTCGCGGTCGAGAAGCCCGAGGCGCTCGCCCGCGTCGAGGTCGACCCGCTCACCGGGATCGACGCGGCCGCCGGTCGCGCGATCGCCGAGCAGGCCGGGTTCCCGGCGGAGCTCGTCGACCAGGTGGCCGACGTCTTCTCGAAGCTCTACGACGTCTACAAGGGCGAGGACGCCACGCTCGTCGAGGTGAACCCCCTCGTCCGCACGGGCGACGGCCAGATCCTGGCGCTCGACGGCAAGGTCTCGCTCGACGAGAACGCCGACTTCCGCCACCCCGCGCACAAGGACCTCGAGGACTCCGCCAGCGAGGACCCGCTCGAGGCCAAGGCGAAGGCCCACGGCCTGAACTACGTCAAGCTCGACGGCCAGGTCGGTGTCATCGGCAACGGTGCGGGCCTCGTCATGTCGACGCTCGACGTCGTCGCCTACGCCGGTGAGCGCCACGGCGGCGTGAAGCCCGCGAACTTCCTCGACATCGGCGGCGGCGCCTCGGCCGAGGTCATGGCCAACGGCCTCGACGTCATCCTCGGCGACCCGCAGGTGAAGAGCGTCTTCGTGAACGTCTTCGGCGGCATCACCGCCTGCGACGCCGTCGCGAACGGCATCGTCGCCGCACTCGGCATCCTCGGTGACGCGGCCACCAAGCCGCTCGTCGTGCGCCTGGACGGCAACAACGTGGAAGAGGGTCGTCGGATCCTGGCGGAGGCAGCGCACCCGCTCGTCACCGTCGCCGCGACCATGGACGACGCGGCCGAGCAGGCCGCCGAACTCGCCGCCGCAGCGGCCTGAAGGGACTGACCATGTCGATCTTCCTCAACAAGGACTCCAAGGTCATCGTCCAGGGCATCACCGGCGGCGAGGGCACCAAGCACACCGCACTGATGCTCAAGGCCGGCACCCAGGTCGTCGGCGGCGTCAACGCGCGCAAGGCCGGCACCACCGTCACCCACGGCGACGTGTCGCTCCCCGTCTTCGGCACCGTGCGCGAGGCCATCGACACCACCGGTGCGGACGTCTCCATCGTCTTCGTGCCGCCGGCCTTCGCCAAGGACGCCGTGCTCGAGGCCATCGACGCCGAGATCCCGCTCGTCGTCGTCATCACCGAGGGCATCCCCGTGCAGGACGCCGCCGAGTTCTGGGCGCACGCCAAGGCGAAGGGCGGCACGACCCGCATCATCGGGCCGAACTGCCCCGGCATCATCACGCCCGGTGAGTCGCTCGTCGGCATCACCCCGGCGACGATCACCGGCAAGGGTCCGATCGGCCTCGTCTCGAAGTCGGGCACCCTGACCTACCAGATGATGTACGAGCTGCGCGACCTGGGCTTCTCGACCGCCATCGGCATCGGCGGCGACCCGGTCATCGGCACGACGCACATCGACGCGCTCGCCGCGTTCGAGGCCGACCCCGAGACCGAGGCCATCGTGATGATCGGTGAGATCGGCGGCGACGCCGAGGAGCGGGCAGCCGAGTTCATCAAGGCGCACGTCACCAAGCCGGTCGTCGGCTACGTCGCGGGCTTCACCGCCCCCGAGGGCAAGACGATGGGTCACGCCGGAGCGATCGTGTCCGGTTCCGCCGGCACCGCCGAGGCGAAGAAGCAGGCGCTCGAGGCCGCCGGCGTCAAGGTCGGCAAGACGCCGTCCGAGACCGCTGCGCTGCTGCGTGAGGTCGTCGCCGCCCGCTAGCGACCACTGCCCGGCAGACGGCCGGGACGAAGCCGGGAGGCTCGGTGCGGGTTCCGCGCCGAGCCTCCCGTCGTTCCGGGGCCGGCTCACGTATCCTCGCTGCGATGAACCGCCTGGGAACCGCTCTGCTCGCCGCGATCGAGGCGGTCGTGACGGTCGGCGTCGGCATCGGGATCGCCCTGGTCCCGCTCACGCTGCTCTGGGGGTTCGAGTACGGGCTGCAGGTCGACTGGGACGTGTTCTGGAAGGCGACCGGCAGCGTCTGGCTCGTCGGCCACGGCGTCGACGTCTCGTTCCTGCTCGGGTCGGCGGTGGCGAAGAGCTCCGGGGTCAGCGGTGCCGCCGACCCCATCAACGTGACGCTCGCGGCGCTCGGCTTCGCGGTCGTGACCGCCTGGCTCGGTGCCCGTGCCGGTCGTCGGTTCGCCGAGACGGAGCACCGCACCACCGGCCTGCTGGTCGGGACGGCGGTCGTCGCGGTGCTCGGCCTCGGCGTCGCACTGTCGTCGACCTCCGCCGCCACGCAGCCGACGATCTGGCAGTCCGTGGTCCTGCCCGCCCTGTGGTTCGGGATCCCGGCGCTCATCAGCTCGGAGGTCTGCCGACGACGGCGCGACCTGCCGGCGGACCCCGCCACACAACGCGTCATCGACCTGCTCGACCGGGTGCCCGTGCTCTGGCGGACCGTCGCCGGGTTCGGGCTCCGCGCCGGGACCGCCGCGACCGCCGTCGTCGTCGCGTTCGCCGGAGTCGTCGTCGGGCTCCTCCTCTTCACCTCGTTCGCCGAGGTCATCACGCTGTACGAGCAGTCCCACGCCGGTGTGATCGGCGGGATCGCCCTCACCGTCGGGCAGCTCGCGTTCCTGCCGGACTTCGTCGGGTGGGCGACCTCGTGGCTGATCGGCCCCGGGTTCGCCATCGGCACCGGGTCGAGCGTGTCCCCGATCGCCACGACCCTCGGCCCGATCCCCGGCCTGCCGGTGTTCGGCGCACTGCCGACCTCGGGCCACACGTTCGGGCTCGTCTGGATCCTGGTGCCGGTGATCGCCGGCTTCGCGATCGGCGGCTCGATGCGCCCGCGACTCGTCCGTGCGCTGGGGAACGCCGACTCCGCACTCCACCGAGCGCTCGCCGGTGTCGCGACGGGCATCGTCGCCGCGGTCCTGACCGGGCTGATCGCCTGGGTGTCGTCCGGGTCGTTCGGCCCCGGACGGCTGGCCGACGTCGGTCCCCACGCCCTGGTCGTCGGTGGCTTCGCCGCGCTCGAGATCGGCTTGCCGGCGGTCATCGCCCTCGCGGCGGGCAGCGACCTCGTCCGTCTGCCCGACCGTGGCTGGACACGGGAGCGCTGGACCGAGGCGGACGACGACGCGGACCGCAGCAGAAGCGAGGCCGGGACGGGATCGCTGCTCGCCGCGCTCGACCAGGCCGGCGCGGGACGGACCACCGACGTGCACCGGTTCGTGGTCGAGGAGTCCCACGACGGCTCGACCGCTGCCCGCCCGCGCGCCACGGTCGACAACCCGACGGAACCGATCGCCGACGAGAGGGTCGTGCCGGCGCCCAGCGAAACGCCTCGGACACCCCCGCGCGATCCCGACCACGACGTGGAACTGCCGGCATGGGCGAAGACCGACGCCGTCGCCTCGGAGCGCCTGGCCGACGAGGGCCCGACCGAGCACCGCTCGTCGGGACGTGCCGCGATGGGCGCCCTGCGCGATCGACTGCACGGTGCCGCCGACGGTGTGCGCGAGCGAGCCGGTGGACTCCGTGAGCGAGCAGGTGGACTCCGCGACCGCGTGACCGGTGCCGACGCCGAGCAGCAGCGCCCCGCACCCGCTCCGGAACGGCCTGCGGCGGAGACTCCCGCGCCGACGACCGCAGCCGACCACACCGACGCGCAGCCGGCGTTCCCGTGGAGCACCGAGGAGTTCGTCGCCGGACGGGACGACGTGGACGACGAACCGGCCGCACCCGAGGCTCCCGCCGCCGCTCCCACCCGGTCGGCCCGTCCGACGAACTGGGACGTCACCGACCAGATCCCCGACGAGGAGCTGCCCTGGTGGCGCCGTCCGAAGGGCGATCACTAGCGCCGACGTCACGACGCGCGGGTCCCGGTAGGGTTGGTGCCGTGCTCGAACTGGTCGTCCTGATCTCCGGTACCGGGTCGAACCTCCGAGCCCTGCTCGAAGCGACCTTCGACGCCGAGTACCCCGCCCGTGTCGTCGCCATCGGTGCCGACCGCGACGCCGAGGGCCTCGGTCTGGGCGAGGAGTTCTCGATCCCGACCTTCACGGTGCCGTTCTCGCGCTACGAGACCCGCGCCGAGTGGGGGCAGTCCCTCGCCGAGCAGATCCGCCCGTGGTCGCCCGACCTGCTCGTGCTCTCCGGCCTCATGCGCCTGCTGCCCCCGGCCGTGGTGTCCGAGTTCGCCCCGGGCATCATCAACACCCACCCGGCGTACCTGCCCGAGTTCCCCGGCGCCCACGGCGTGCGGGACGCCCTCGCGGCCGGCGTCACGGAGACCGGTGCGAGCGTCATCGCGGTCGACGACGGCGTGGACACCGGCCCGATCCTCGCCCAGGAGCGCGTCCCCGTGCTCCCCGGCGACTCCGAGTCGACGCTGCACGACCGCATCAAGCCGGTCGAGCGCCGCCTGCTCATCCAGACCATCCTCGACATCGCCAACGGCACCACCGACCTGAAGGGCACCCCGAGCGCATGAGCGTGCACGCAGCCGACCCCAGCCTCTACCGCGACCGTGACGTGGTGCCGGTCCGCCGCGCACTCATCTCGGTGAGCGACAAGTCCGGCCTGCTCGAGCTCGCCGGCGCCCTCGCCGAATCGGGTGTCGAGATCGTGTCGACGGGCTCCACCGCCCAGACCATCCGCGACGCGGGCTTCGCCGTCACCGACGTCTCGAGCGTCACCGGGTTCCCGGAGTCGCTCGACGGCCGGGTCAAGACCCTGCACCCGTCGGTGCACGCGGGCCTGCTCGCCGACCTGCGCCTCGAGTCGCACGAGCAGCAGCTCGCCGACCTCGGGATCGCGGCCTTCGAGCTCGTCGTCGTGAACCTGTACCCGTTCGTCGAGACCGTGGCGTCGGGTGCCGACACCGCGACCGTGGTCGAGAACGTCGACATCGGCGGTCCCGCGATGGTCCGCGCCTCGGCGAAGAACCACCCGAACGTGGCGATCGTCGTGTCGCCGGCGTCCTACGCCGAGGTCGTGGAGGCGGTCCGCGCCGGCGGTACCTCCCTCGAGCTCCGGAAGCGCCTCGCCGCCCAGGCCTTCGCGCACACCGCGGCGTACGACACGGCGGTGGCGTCCTACTTCGCCAGCGACGTCGCCGTGGCCGCCGCAGCGCCGACGACCAGCGGGGACATCGCGACGCCCGGCGCGTTCGACGAGCACCTCAGCGTCACCGCCGACCTGTCCGCCACGCTCCGTTACGGCGAGAACGCGCACCAGGCTGCCGCGCTCTACACGAGCACCGACGGCACCGGTATCGCGCAGGCGACGCAGCTGCACGGCAAGGAGATGTCGTACAACAACTACGTCGACGCCGACGCCGCCGTCCGTGCCGCGTTCGACTTCGACACCCCCGCCGTCGCGATCATCAAGCACGCCAACCCGTGCGGCATCGCGATCGCCCCGGCCGACGCCGCCGACCCGATCGCCTCGGCCCACGCCGCCGCACACGCCTGCGACCCGCTGTCCGCCTTCGGTGGGGTCATCGCCGCGAACCGCCCGGTCACCGTGGCCATGGCGGAGACCGTGAAGGACATCTTCACCGAGGTCGTCGTCGCCCCCGGGTTCGACCCCGAGGCGCTCGAGATCCTGTCGCGGAAGAAGAACATCCGCCTGCTCACGCTGCCGGCCGACTTCGCCCTGGCCCCGCGTGAGGTCAAGCAGATCTCCGGCGGTTTCCTGGTGCAGGACGCCGACCGCTTCACGGCGTTCGACCAGTCGACCTGGACCCTGGTCGCCGGCGAGCCCGCCGACGACCAGACCCTCGCGGACCTGGCGTTCGCGTGGAAGGCGAGCCGTTCGGTCAAGTCGAACGGCATCCTGCTGGCGAACCAGGGCGCGAGCGTCGGGGTGGGCATGGGCCAGGTCAACCGGGTGGACTCGTGCCACCTGGCGGTCAACCGTGCCGGTGATCGTGCGACCGGCAGCGTCGCGGCGTCCGACGCGTTCTTCCCGTTCGCCGATGGTCTGCAGGTGCTGCTCGACGCCGGTGTGCGCGCGGTGGCCCAGCCCGGTGGCAGCGTCCGCGACGACGAGGTCATCGCCGCAGCGAAGGCCGCCGGGGTCGCGATGTACTTCACGGGCGAGCGGCACTTCTTCCACTGAGGCGAGCGTCACTTCTTCCACTGAAGTGAACAAATCGTGGCACCCTATTGCGCGCTGCGAGTCACTGTGAATAGTCTGTAAGGCTCCGCGACAGGCAGCCGACGATCCCTCGGGACCGGTGGCACCGCGGACACAACGGTGACGAAGACGACGACTGGAGTGACGATGGACAACATGACCGGAACCGTGGCGACGGCCGCCCGCGCAGGTCTCGTGTCCGTCGTGGGGACCACTCCCGCACGGCGATCCCTGATCGCACCGCGACCGCGCGTCGCGGCCGCCGTCTAGCCAGGCCGTTCCCACGGCCTCGCGGCGCCGCACGACCAGCGTCCGCGAACCACCCGCCTGAACCCGGGGGACGAGTGTCTCCCGGTGCCCTCCGGCCCGACCGACGTCACGCGAGTGACGGCGGAGGCGCGACCACGCGCCCGGCCGATGATCACCACGCAACGCCACACCGAGCCTCCAGGTCGAGGCCGCGCACGCACCGCACGCCAGCCGCACGCAAGTACGCACGCAGCAGGCGGTACCGCGCAGCGCGACCCGGGGACCCGGCAGACGCATGAGGACGCAACGCATGTCCAAGTCGCCCACCACGGCGCGCCCGTCCACCTTCCGCGCGATCGCGCGGATCTACCCCTACGTGAAGCCCTACCAGGGGCGCCTCATCGGCGGCATGGCCGCAGCGATGGGAGCCTCCCTGGTGGCGCTCGCAATCCCCTACGTCCTGCAGTGGCTCGTCGACGGTCCGCTGTCATCGAAGGACGGAGCACAGATCTGGCCCGCCGGTCTCGGTGTCCTCGCCCTCGGTGTGCTCGAGGCGTTCTTCATCGCCTCGCGCCGCCGCATGGTGATGCGCCCCTCGACGCGGATCGAAGCGAGCATGCGGAACTCGCTGTACGCGAAGCTGCAGGACCTGCCCGTCGCGTTCCACGACCGGTGGGAGTCGGGGCAGCTGCTGTCCCGTTCTGTGTCGGACCTGTCGCTGATCCGCCGCTGGCTGGCCTTCGGTGTCGTCCTGCTCGTCGTGAACGTCGTGACGATCGTCGTCGGCTTCGTCGTGCTGTTCACCTTCGGGTGGCTGCTCGGGCTGATCTTCCTGATCGCGTCGATCCCGCTGTGGATCAATGGGCTGCTGTTCGAGCGTCGGTACTCCGTCGTCGCGCGCCGCAGCCAGGACCAGGTCGGTGACCTCGCCACGAGCGTCGAGCAGTCGGTGCACGGCATCCGCGTGCTCAAGGCGTTCGGCCGCGGCGGCGCCAAGCTCGAGGAGTTCAGCGAGCAGGCCGAGGCGCTCCGTGGCACCGAGATCAAGAAGGCGAAGGCCATCGCGAGCATCTGGCTGTGGCTGCTGCTCGTGCCGGACGTCGCGTTCGCGCTGTGTCTGCTCGCCGGCATCTGGCTGGCGTCGCAGGGGCAGCTCAGCGTCGGCCAGCTGTTCGCGTTCTTCGCGACGGCGACGGTGCTGCGGTTCCCGATCGAGTCCATCGGCTTCCTGCTCTCGATGACGTTCGACACCCGCACGGCGGTCGACCGCTTCTTCGAGGTCATGGACTCCGAGAACACGATCACGGATCCGGAGCACCCGAAGACGATCACGGAGCCGCACGGTGCGCTGTCGTTCAACGGCGTGCACTTCCGGTACCAGGACTCCGCGCCGCAGTACCCGGACCTGATCAACGGCGTCGAGCTGCAGCTGCAGCCGGGCGAGACCATGGCGCTCGTCGGGCTCACGGGCTGCGGCAAGACCACGCTGCTGTCGCTGGTGCCGCGCCTGTACGACGTGACCGGCGGATCGGTGACGATCGACGGGGTCGACATCCGCAACCTCACCCGCGAAGAGCTGCGACGCCACGTCGGGGTCGCGTTCGAGGACGCCACCCTGTTCTCGACGACGGTGCGGCAGAACGTGCTGCTCGGTCGTCCGGACGTCGAGGGTGACGAGGCCGAGGCGCTCATGCGCGAGGCGCTCGACATCGCGCAGGCGTCCTTCGTGGACGACCTGCCCGACGGCGTCGACACCCGGGTCGGTGAAGAGGGCCTGTCGCTGTCCGGTGGACAGCGACAGCGTCTGGCGCTCGCCCGTGCGATCGCCGCCCGGCCGTCGGTGCTCGTGCTCGACGACCCGCTGTCGGCGCTCGACGTCGACACCGAGGCGCGGGTCGAGGCGGGCCTCCGCCGCGTCCTCGCCGAGACGACGTCGCTCATCGTCGCGCACCGTCCGTCGACGGTGACGCTGGCCGACCGGGTCGCCCTGATGGAGAACGGCGTCATCACCGCCGTCGGGACCCACCACGACCTGATGGCCACCAACGAGCACTACCGCTACGTCATCTCGTCGCTCGACGACGATGACGCCACCGCACGACAGGAGGCGATGGCATGAGCCAGCAAGAGAAGAACCTGCCGCTCGACACGTCGGCCGGGCCGGGAGGCGCTGATCCCGTCGTCGACGACATCGCCGACACGCAGTCTGCCGCGCCCGTCACCGCCTCGATCACCACCCTGGGCGTGCGCGGCGAGGAGCGCGAGGACTTCACCAAGGCGGAGAGCAAGCGCCTGCGGCGTCGCTCCCTCGCCCTGCTCGGTTCCCTCGCGGCCCCGCTGAAGCTCCGCCTGGTGCTGCTCGGGATCGTCGTCGTCGTCTCCACGGCGGGCACCGTCGCGGGTCCGGCGCTCATCGCGTGGGGCATCGACAACGCCCTGCCCGCGGTGATGGACCAGAACGACTGGGTGCCGGCGTTCGGGGTCGTCGCGACGTACATCGTCGTGGCCGTCCTCGGTGCGGTGCTCACCGCCTGGTACACCGTGCTCGCCGCACGGATCAGCCAGGCGATCCTGTTCGACCTGCGCAAGCGGGTGTTCCTGCACACGCAGCGGCTGTCGCTCGAGTTCCACGAGACCTACACGTCCGGCCGGATCATCTCCCGCCAGACGAGTGACCTCGACTCGATCCGCGAGCTGCTCGACTCCGGGCTGAACCAGCTCATCCAGGGCGTGCTCTACATGGTGTTCACCGCCGTGGCCCTGGTGCTGCTCGACCCGACGTCCGGGCTCGTGCTCGCGGTGTCGCTCGTGCCGCTGTGGTTCCTGATCCGCTGGTTCCAGACGAACTCGCAGACGCTGTTCCGGGCCACCCGCGTCACCTCGGCGCGCGTGATCGTGCACTTCGTCGAGACGATGACGGGCATCCGCGCCGTGCAGGCGTTCCGCAAGGAGTCCCGCAACAAGGACGAGTACGGCGGCTTCGTCGAGGACTACCGGCTGGCGAACACGAAGGTGTTCAACCTGTTCGGGACGTTCGACCCGGTGCTCGTGCTCATCGGCAACGCCACGCTCGCGGCGGTCGTCATCGTCGGCGGCTTCCGGATCGTCGACGGGTCGCTCGAGGTCGGTGCGCTGCTCGCGGTGGCGCTGTACGCCAAGCGCTTCTTCGACCCGGCGCAGGAACTCGCGATGTTCTACAACGGGTACCAGTCGGCCTCGGCGGCGATGGAGAAGATCTCCGGCGTCCTCGAGGAACGGCCGAGTGTGCCGGACCCCGTGAAGCCGACGAAGCTGGCCGACGCCACGGGGAAGATGGACTTCGACGACGTCGTGTTCGCGTACAACGCGGGCAAGGTCGTGCTGCCGGAGTTCGACCTGCACATCCCGTCGGGGCAGACCATCGCGCTCGTCGGGTCCACCGGCGCCGGCAAGTCGACGCTCGCCAAGCTCATGGCGCGCTTCTACGACCCGTCGCAGGGCTCGGTGAAGCTCGACGGCGTGGACCTGCGCGACCTCGACACGAAGGACATGCGCCGCGCGATCGTCATGGTCACGCAGGAGGCGTACCTGTTCTCCGGCACGGTCGCGGACAACATCGCGCTCGGCAAGCCGGGGGCCTCCCGCGCCGAGATCGAGGCGTCCGCCAAGGCGGTCGGCGCGCACGAGTTCATCATGGCGCTCCCCGACGGGTACGACACCGACGTGAACAAGCGCGGCGGTCGTGTCTCGGCGGGGCAGCGACAGCTGCTCTCGTTCGCACGGGCGTTCATCGCGGACCCGAAGGTGCTCATCCTCGACGAGGCAACGGCGTCGCTCGACATCCCCTCGGAGCGGCTGGTGCAGGAGGGTCTCGAGACCCTGCTCGCCGACCGGACCGCGGTGATCATCGCGCACCGCCTGTCCACCGTCGCGATCGCCCACCGGGTGCTCGTCATGGAGCACGGCAAGATCGTCGAGGACGGCACCCCCGCCGACCTCATCGCCGGCACCGGGCGGTTCGCCCAGCTGCACGCGGCCTGGCGCGACTCGCTCGTGTAGGACGCGGCCGGGCTGCACCACGTGGTTGGCTTGCTCCATGAGCAACGACAGCGTGCAGCCCGGCGGCGTCGCCCTCCGCGACCCCTTCTACGGCGCACCCTTCACCGAGGCCGTCCGGCGGTTCTGGCGGAAGTACACCGTGTTCACCGGTCGGGCCTCGCGCGCCGAGTTCTGGTGGTGGTGGCTGACGTCGCTCGCGATCGGCCTCGTGCTGCAGCTCGTCCCGCAGGCGTTCACGCCGGACACCGCGCTGTTCGAGAACCCCGTCGGGTCCTACCTCTTCGTGCTCTGGGGCCTCGCGACCCTGATCGGCTCGCTCGCCCTCGGTGCCCGACGGCTGCACGACGCCGGCCTGTCCGGCTTCTGGCAGTTCCTGCACGTCGTGCCGGGCATCGGTTCGCTCGTCGTGTACCTGCTGTGCCTGATCCCGACCAGCCCGAAGGGCGAGCGCTTCGAGCGCTGACCGCTGCCGGGCTGTCGGCCGACCTGCGCGGGCCGGCCGTCAGAACGGGTCGTCCGCGTCCGTGGACGGCGACCAGCGCGCGCGACGCATGTCGAGCCTCCAGGCCGCCGTCCCCTGCACGAGCGGCGTGCCCTCGGCGCGGTAGTGCTGGAGCGCACGGACCTCGTGGTGCAGCGGCGGGTGCCCACCCGCGCGCACCACGCGCCACCACGGCAGGTCCGCGCCCTCGTGGGCCATCACCTTGCCGACCGCACGGGACGCGCGGGAACCGAGCGCCGCGGCGACGTCGCCGTACGTCATGACGTGACCCGGCGGGATCATCCGGACGACCTCGGCGACCGCTGCCCCGAAGTCGGGCTCCGGCGTGGGGATGTCCACGTCGACCACGTCGTTGGTGGGTACTACAGCGTCAGGACCGCGAAGTGGTCGCCGTACTGGGTCTCGCGGACGACCTCGAAGCCCACGGCGCGGAAGAACGCCTCGGGGCTGTCGTCGCCACCGGGCTCGTAGACGACCGTCAGGCGTTCCTGCCCACGGCTGCGGGCCTCGTCCGCAAGGCCGTGCACGGCGAAGCGGCCGACGCCGCGACCCTGCGCGGAGCCGGCGACGTTGACCCGCCAGATGGCGCTGCGCAGTTCTTCCTGCGCATTGTCGGCGTCGAACGAACCGATGATGAGGCCCAGGACCTCGTCGCCGTCGAGGACCACCCGGGTCCACGCGGAGCTCGGCTTGACGTCGGACTCGGCGACCCCGTAGGTGGTCGGCTGCACGAACTGTTCCTGACCCGGCTTGAGCGTCAGGGAGTTCGCCGCGGCAGCGGTCTTCGCGGAGAGTGGTTCGAGACGCAGGTCGGCCATGCCGCCAGGGTAACGGTGCGACCCGTGCGGGGGCCAGCGCGGACCGGAGACCGAGACCGCACCGTTGCCGCGGTATGGTCGCGGAATGGCAGAACATCGGCGTGGAGCGAACCTCCCGTCGATCGGCGGGTTCAACCGCACGGTCGTGCTCGATGCCGTCCGACGCTCACCGGACGGCCTGAGCCGCGTCGAACTCGCCTCGCGCACCGGCCTCAGCGCGCAGACCGTGTCGAACGTCACCCGGTTCCTGATCGAGGCCGGCATGATCGTCGAGTCCGGCACCGTCGTCGCCGGTCGGGGCAAGCCGCGCACGATCCTGCGGCTCGAACCGGGCAGCCGCTACGCCGTCGGCGTGCACGTCGACCCGGCCGTGGTCACCTACGTGCTGCTCGACCTCGCCGGCACGGTCGTCGCGGCGTCCACGACCTCGACCCCGACCGCCGACGACCCGTCCGAGGTCGTCCGCACCATCGGCTCCGCCGTCGACGGCCTGATCGCCGACGCGGGCGTGGACGTCGACGGGGTGCTCGGCGTCGGGATCGCCAGCCCCGGCCCCATCGACGTCGACGCCGGCATCGTGGTCGACCCGCCGTTCCTGCCCCGGTGGCGGGACGTGCCACTGCGCGACGCGCTCGCTGAGGCCACGGGCCACCCGGTGCTGCTCGAGAAGGACGTCACGGCCGCAGCGGTCGGCGAGATGTTCCTGGCGGGGGAGTCCTCGGCCCGGAACTTCGCGTTCGTGTACTTCGGCACCGGCTTCGGCGTCGGGCTCGTCGTCGACCACGAACCCGTGCGCGGGGTCGGGTCGAACGCCGGGGACGCCGGGCACATCATGGTCGACCAGCGGTCGCTCGCCGGCACCCCGGACGGGTCCGGCACCCGGGGCGAGGTCGGCGCCGCCGTGGCGCCGGACCGGCTGGTGCGGATCGCGCGGGAGCGGGGTGTGGCGTTGACCGCCGGGTCCCAGGGATCGCTCGACGCGGTGGACCGGGCCTGGGACGAACTCGCCGAGGCCATCGACGCCGGGGACGAGGCCGCCGTCGCGCTCGCCGCCGAGGCCGGCACCGTGATGGGCGACGCCGCGGTCGTCATCGTGAACCTGCTCGACATCGACCGGGTCGTCTTCGGCGGACCGTTCTGGTCGCGCATCGCGAGTGCGGCGTTGCCGGCCGCCCGTGCCGCGATCGTCGGGTCGCCGTTGCTCGTCCCGAAGCACCCCGTCGACGTGGTCGAGAGCGACCGCGGTGCCGACGTCGCCGCGGTGGGTGCCGCGTGCCTGGTGCTCGACGCAGCGTTGTCCCCGCGGGCGAGCGGGCTGCTCATCCGTCGCTGACCACGGTCGAGGACCGCCGCCACCTCCCGCTACGCTGCGAACGACGTGTCCGCCAGGTGCGCGGCGAACGACGGGGGACAGATGACGGACAACGGGACCGACGGCACGATCGACCGACGCTGGGCGAAGGTCCGACCGCTCGTCTTCCGCACGATCATCGGCGCCGTCGTCGCGGCTGGGCTCGTCGGGATCGTGGCCGTGCTGCTCGGCGACTTCGGACGGGTCGCGGTGCAGCTGCTCCTGACGATCGTCGTGGTCGTCGTCTTCGCGCTGCTGTCCTGGTACGACGCCGACGTGTCGTCGCGCCGATCGGGCACCTTCGCGTTCGCCAGCATCGTGACCTCGATGTACCTGCTCGTCGCCGGGCTGTACAAGGTCTGGCTCGCCCCGACGACCCCGTCCGGTGGGGACGACCTCTGGCTCGTCGCCGAGCGGTTCTGGCACTGGATCTGGCTCGTCGGCGTCGCCCGGGTGGCGCTCCTGCACGTGCACCTGCTGCTCGTCATCCACCGCCGGTACCCGACGCCCGCGCTCCAGGTCGTCGCCAAGGCCACCGTCGGCGTCATCGCGCTGCTCGCGCTCCTGCTGTCGATCCCGCTGCTCGCACCCGACGTGGACTACGCGCGGGGGTACTGGCGACTCGTGTGGGTGGTGGTCATCCTCGACCTGCTCGGAACGGTCGTCGTGCCGCTCAGCAACGCGCTGTTCCGCCCGCGGGGCGCCGCCTCGGCGCCGGCGGTCGGTTCGTGGCCGACGCCGGAAGCGCAGCCGGCAGCGCCCCCGATCGCGCCCGCGGCGCCCATCGCGACGTGGGGTGCCACCCCGGTGCCGGACGCCCCGACGGCTGCCACGGCTGTCGGTCCGGTCGGCGGGGACCGGTACCGGTACGAGCCGCGTCCGGCGTCGTCGCGTGCCCTGGCGTGGCCGCGGTACGTCGACGGCACGCCGCTGCCGGCGCTGCCCGACGGGTCGCCGGACTTCTCCGGGGTCGCGCAGGGCTGAGAGTCGCGCGCTGAGGGGTCGCGGGCGCTGAGCGGTCGCGGGCACTGAGGGGTCGCGGCGCTGGGCCGCCGCGCGACACCTGTCGTTCACCGTCCGGCCACCGGTCGGACGCGCAGGTGCTGAACAGTCGTGCAGGTCTCCCCTCCCCTCCCGAGAAGGACCTGCATGCGCACTCCTGCCCTGCGCCCCCACTCCCTGCGGCTCGGTGCCGCGGTCGCCACCGCGCTGGCCGTCGGTGCCGGCATCGTCACGGCCAGCCCGGCCCTCGCCGCCGTCGGTGACGACGACCCGAGCGTCGGAGCGGCCGCCGCGAACGGCCTCGTCGTCAACGAGGTCGAGTCGAACGGCGACGACACCGACTGGGTCGAGCTGCAGAACACGTCGACGGCGTCGATCGACCTGACCGGCTACGCGTTCCTCGACGACGACAGCACCCACGACGCCTACGTCCTGCCCGCCGGCTCGACGATCGCCCCCGGCGGGTACTTCGTCATCGACCAGCTCTCGGCCACCGCACCCGGGTTCGACTTCGGGCTCGGCGGCGCCGACACCGCGCGGGTGTACGACCCCGCCGGCGACCTGGTGCTCCGGTACTCGTGGACGAGCCACGCGGTCGTCACGTACGGCCGGTGCGCCGACGGGACCGATGCGCTCGTCGACACCACCACGTCGACGAAGGGCACCGCCAACGACTGCTCCTCGCCCGTGCGCATCAACGAGGTCGAGTCGCAGGACTGCACCCCCGGCGACTGGGTGGAGCTGACCAACGTCGGCAGCGCCACGGTCGACCTGGGTGGGTACGTCCTGCGGGACAGCGAGGACGACCACGCGTACACGATCCCCGCCGGTACGACCGTCGCGGCCGGTGGCTTCACCGTCCTCGACGAGGCGGACTTCGGCTTCGGACTCGGCAAGGCCGACTCCGCCCGGGTCGTCGATCCGCGGGGTGCGCTGGTCGACTCGTACTCGTGGACGGCCCACGCTGCCGCCACGTACGGCCGCAACCCGGACGGCACCGGCGACTTCGCCGACACCGCCGAGCCGACGAAGGGCACCGCGAACCGGTTCGCCGGCGTCGTCACCGCCGAGCCCTGGCCCGGCGGCCCGGACGAGACCGTGCTCGACGACGAGGACACCTTTTCCGGCGACCTGAGCGGCATCGACTGGACGACCTCGAAGAGCTCGCGGGACGGCCAGCTCTGGGCCGTGCAGAACGGCGACGGCCTGCTCTACCACCTGACCTCGGACGGCCAGGGCGGCTGGGCACCGTCGAACGCTGCGGGCACGGACCTGCGGTACGCCGACGGCACGGGGACCCCGGACGCCGAGGGCGTCACCGTCACGAGCGACGACCCGGGCGCCGTGTACGTGTCGACGGAGCGGGACAACGAAGTGTCGAAGACCAGCCGTCCGTCGGTCCTGCGCTACGCCACGATCGACGGGTCCGAGTCGACCCTGCGCGCCACCGACGAGTGGAATCTCGCCGCGGACTTCCCCGGGCTCGGCGCGAACGCCGGGCTCGAGGGCGTCACCTGGATCCCGGACACCTGGCTCACCGCGCACGGCTTCGCCGACGAGCACACCGGCGCGGCCTACGCACCGTCGAGCTACGCCGGACACGGCGAGGGGCTCTTCTTCGTCGGCGTCGAGGGCACCGCGAGCGTGTACGCGTACGCCCTGATGGCGGACGGCTCGTTCCAGCGCGTGGCCACCATCGGGACGCCGTTCGCCGTCGTCGCCGACGTGCAGTTCGACCCGACCCTCGACGCGCTCTGGGTGGTGTGCGACGACGCCTGCGCCGGACGCACCGTGCTGTACGAGCTGACCGACGGTGCCTTCACCGCCGCGAAGGTCTTCGAGGCACCGTCGAACGCCGACCGGACCCTCGCCAACGAGGGCTTCGCGGTCTCCGGCGTCTGCACCGACGGGGAGCGCGCAACGTTCTACGCCGACGACAACGACACGGACGGGTTCTCGCTCCGCACGGGGACGTACCCGTGCGAGGGTGGTGGCACCGACCCGGGCACGGAGCCCACGCCGACCCCGACCCCGACCCCGACCCCGGGCGACGGCGGCACGGCGCCGACGCCGGTTCCGACCCCGGGTGGGACGCCCACCGCGGGCCCGACCCCCGGACCCCCGGCTGCCCCGGTTGCTCCGGTGGCGCCGTCGGAGTCGCTGCTGACGGAGGCGAACCGTGGCGGAGTGTTGGCTCCGGCGTCGGCTCGTGCGGGGGAGACGATCACGGTGACGGTCGGCACTGCGTCGGCCGGTGACGTCGTGGACGTCTGGCTGTTCTCGACCCCGACCCTGATCAGGACCGCCGTGGTCGCGTCCGACGGGACGGTACGGGTGACGATCCCGGCGGACACGATGGCCGGTGCGCACCGGTTGGCGGTGACCGCTGCGGACGGGAGTCTGATCGGGTGGACCCCGCTCACCATCACCACGGATGGGCAGCTCGCGTTCACGGGTGCTGCGGGCCTCGGTGCCGGTGCGCTGGTGGCGTTCCTGTTGCTCGCGGCGGGCGCGGGTGTGCTGGTCGTGCGTCGCCGACGTGCGGCTGTGGCTGCGGAGTAGTCCCCAGTCCCCGCGGGCGCACTTCGTGAGCAGGAATGGTCGGGTTCGCACAGCGGACCCGACCATTCCTGCTCACCATGTGCGGTGGGTGCGTCAGCCGTCGGTGCGCAGCGTGTTCGAGTCGTCCTGACCCGGGATGGCGTCCTTCGTGGTCCAGCCGTACCAGCGGCCGTCGATCTCGGTGACCGCGCGGCCGTCGCCGCAGGTGACGAGGCCCTTCGTCGGGAGCTCCTCGGGCAGGAAGTCGGCGGTCATCGCGGTGCCGCCGTACGACTCGTCGAGCGGCGTGCACGCGTCCGTGTCGACGCCCTCCTTCGAGGCGAACCCGATGACGTACCCGGGTGCCGAGGCGTTGAGGCGGACGTCGATGTCCTTCGCGTCCTCGGGCACCCACTCCGGCATGAAGAACGCCATGTCGTCCGACTCGCCGGAGCGCGGCGCGTCGGAGTACGTGGCGAAGTGCTTCTGCGGGGTCTTGTTCGGGACGATGTCCTCGAGCACGCTGCACCCCGCGGTCAGCAGGAGCGCGGAGAGCGCGGCGGTCGAAGCAAGGGCGATGCGAAGGGTCCGGCGGGCGGTGGTGGGGCGCGTGTCGATGCTCATGGACCCAGTCTCGTGACGGATCACCTGCTGAAACATCACGTGCACACCCGGAGTCGTGCGGGGGTTACCCCCACCTGTCGAGTCACCCGAACCTCGGGCCACCCGAACGTCGGGCCACCCATCGCCGATCGGCCCGCGCGGACGGCCCCGGCCCCGCAGTAGCGTCAGGGCATGCAGCAGGAGATCCTCCGGTACACCGCCTTCGCCGCCGAGCCCGGAGGTGGCAACCCCGCTGGGTTGGTCCTCGACGCGGCGGCGCTGTCCGACGACGAGATGCTCGCGATCGCCCGCGAGGTCGGCTACCCCGAGACCGCGTTCGTCGTCGGCACCACGGCGACGGGCCCTCGCGTCCGCTACTTCTCGCCGGGTGCCGAGGTGCCGTTCTGCGGGCACGCGACGGTGGCGCTCGCGGTGGCGCTCGCCGAACGCGCCGGGCTCGGCCGCCGGGTGTTCACGACGGCAGCCGGCGAGGTCGCCCTCGACGCCACCACCGGTCCGGACGGCGCGGTGCAGGTCGCGATGACGAGCGTCGAACCGGCGACGCGGGACATCGACCCGGCCCTGCTGGCACGGCTGTTCGACCTACTCGGGCTCGAGGCCGCGGACATCGTTTCGGGCTTCCCGGTGCTCGAGTCCTTCGCCGGCAACTGGCACCCGGTGCTCGTGCTGCACGACCGGGAGCTCTTCCACCAGTTCCGCTTCGCACCCGGGCCCCTCGCCGACCTGCAGCGCGAGGCCGGGTGGGAAGGGACGGTCACGGTGCTGCACCGGGCCGGGGAGCGTGAGTACGAGGCGCGGAACCTGTTCCCGGTCGGCCGCATCACCGAGGACCCGGCGACGGCCTCGGCGGCGGCCTCGACCGGGGCGTACCTGCGCGAGGTCGGTGCCGTCGAGCCGGGGGACCGCGTCACGATCCGGCAGGGTCGCCACGTCGGCCGCCCGAGCCTGCTGCTCGTCGACGTCCCCGCGTCCGGCGGGATCACCGTGACGGGGAGCGCGACACCGATCTCCTGACGGAGGTTCCTTCCCAGAACGCACGCGATGGGAAGCGGAATCGGGCGTACCTGGTCGAAACTTCCGACCAGGTACGCCCGATTCGGCAAGGTACGCCCGAACCAGTGCGAGAAACTCCTTGACACGGATAAGTCCATACGCTGGACTAATCCTGCGCGCGGGCGATGGAGCCCGCGGACGTCACCCGTGCAAAGGAGCACCGATGAAACGCACCCGCATCATCGCCGGACTCGCAGCCGTGGCCGTCGCCGCGGTCGGCCTGGCAGGCTGCTCAGCCTCGGGGTCCGCCTCGAGCGACACGATCAAGATCGCGTACCAGAAGTTCGGCGCCTTCCAGCAGCTCGACGCCCAGATGAAGGTCGTCAAGAAGGAGTACGAGAAGGACAACCCGGGCAAGAAGGTCACGCTCGTCCCGATCCAGGCCCAGGGCAACGACTACTACACGAAGCTCGCGCTCATGAACAAGGCGCCCGCGACGGCTCCCGACGTCATGTACGAGGACACCTTCCTCGTCAAGGCCGACGCCGAGGCCGGCTACCTCCTGCCGCTCGACAAGTACACGGCGAAGTGGAAGGACTGGGACCAGTTCTTCGACAACGCCAAGCAGGCCGGGCAGGGTGACGACGGCAAGATCTACGGCGTCCCGATGGGCACCGACACCCGTGCGCTCTGGTACAACAAGGACATCTTCAAGTCCGTCGGACTGACCGTGCCGTGGGAGCCGAAGACCTGGGACGACGTGCTCGCCGCGGCGAAGACGATCAAGGACAAGAAGCCCGACCTGATCCCGTTCAACATCTACTCGGGCAAGGCGCAGGGCGAAGCGTCGACCATGCAGGGCTTCGAGATGCTCCTCTACGGGGCGGACGGCTCCGGCAACACCCTCTACAAGGACAAGAAGTGGGTCACGGGCTCGGAGCAGTTCGTCGACTCGCTGCAGTTCGTGAAGGACGTCTACCAGGGCGGCCTCGGCCCGACACCGCAGCAGGCGCTCGACACGAACGTCGGCACGACCATCGCCCAGACGTGGCTGCCGAAGGGCAAGCTCGCGATCGACCTCGACGGTTCGTGGCAGTCCGGCACGTGGCTGAAGTCCGGCACCGCGCCGTGGGCCGAGTGGAACGACGTGATGGGTCAGGCGCCGATGCCGACGCAGAACGGTCAGGACCCGGGCTACAACTCGATGTCCGGTGGTTGGACCCTGGCGGTCGGCGCGAAGTCGAAGAACCCGCAGGCAGCGTTCGACTTCATCACGAGCTTCCTCGACAAGGACGGCTCGCTGAAGTACGACACCGAGAACAGCCAGATCGCCGTCCGCAAGGACGTCGCGGACGACACCGCCTACACCGACGCCAACCCGACGTTCAAGTTCTTCTCCGGACTGGTGGAGAACACGAACTTCCGCCCGGCGACGAGTGACTACTCGCAGGTGTCCAACGCGATCCAGGTCGCGATGGAAGCGGTCATGACCGGGCAGCAGACGCCGAAGCAGGCGGCTGCCGCCTACGACAAGGCCGTCACGCAGGTGGTCGGCAAGGAGAACACCGTCTCCGCTGGTTGACGGACGTCACCCACTGACGGACTGGAGGCGCGGGGCGGTCCCGCACCGCGCCTCCCGTCCGTCCTTCCCCACCTTCGGAACCCCTCCGCACCCGGAAGGCACCCATCGTGTCCAGCACCCCCCTCGCCCCGACGCTGTCGGCGCCCGGTGCGCCGAAACGCACCGATCCACCTGTGCCGCGCAAGCGGCGACCGCTGCGGAACGTCGGCCGAGCGGTCCCGCTCCTGCCCGCCCTCGTCCTGCTCGTCATCTTCCTGCTCGGCCCCGTCATCTCGTCGTTCTACGGGTCGTTCACGAACTCCGCACTCACCGGCGCCGGCGCTGCCGACCAGCAGTTCGTCGGCTTCCAGAACTACGTCGAACTCTTCCAGGACCCGGACTTCCCGAAGTCCGTCGTCCTGACCATCGTGTTCCTGCTCGCCTCGGCAGTGGTGGGCCAGAACGTGCTCGGGCTCGGCCTCGCGCTCCTGATGCGGTCCGCCAACAAGGCCGTCCGGGCGATCGTCGGCACCTTCGTCGTCGCCGCCTGGGTGCTGCCCGAGATCGTCGCCTCGTTCGCCGCGTACGCCTTCTTCAACGACGAGGGCACGCTCAACAGCTTCCTGGCGTCGATCGGCATCAGCGGTCCGAACTGGCTCTACACATTCCCGATGTTCGCCGTGATCCTGGCGAACATCTGGCGCGGGACCGCCTTCTCGATGCTCGTCTACTCGGCCGCCGTGCAGGAGGTCCCCGAGGAGATCACCGAATCGGCGGAGGTCGACGGCGCGACCGGATGGCAGCGTCTCGTGTACATCACGCTCCCGGTGATCCGGCGGAGCATCTCGACGAACCTCATGCTGACGACGCTGCAGACGTTGTCGGTGTTCACCCTCATCTTCGTGATGACCGGTGGCGGACCGGGCACGAACTCGTCGACCCTGCCGATCCTGGCGTACCAGGAGGCGTTCAAGTTCTCGCAGCTCGGCTTCGGGACCGCGATCGCGACCATCCTGCTCGTGGTGGGGGCGGTCTTCTCGATCATCTACATCCGCGCGCTCAAGCCGGAGGTGGACTGATGGCCATCACTGCCCCGTCCCTCGACCCGACCTCGACCCGTGCGGTGACCGCTCCCGGTTCGCTGCACATGACGTCACCGCGCGGCCGCACGATGCGGTGGGTGGCGAACGTCGTGCTGCTCGTCATCGCGGTGTGCTTCGCGGTCCCGCTGCTCTGGCTCGTCCTCGCCTCGGTCGACACCCAGGCGTCGCTGTCGGTGAAGCTGCCGACGCAGTTCACGCTCGACAACTTCGCGAAGGTGCTCACGCCCGAGCTGTCGTTCATCCCGCTCGCGAACAGCCTGCTGCTCTCCGGCGGGACTGCGGTCGTCACCGTGGTCTTCGCACTGCTCGCCGCGTACCCGCTGTCCCGCTACAAGATGCGGGTCAACAAGCCGTTCCTGTACAGCATCCTGTTCGGGACCGGCCTGCCGATCACCGCGATGATGGTGCCCGTCTACGCGCTGTTCGTGTCGCTCAACCTGATCGACAACGTGTGGGGCTGCATCTTCTTCCTCGCCGCGACCAGCCTGCCGATGGCGATCTGGATGGCGAAGAACTTCATGGACTCGGTGCCGATCTCGCTCGAAGAAGCAGCGTGGACCGACGGGGCGTCGATGATGACCACCCTGACGCGGATCGTCATCCCGCTCATGCGTCCGGGCATCGCGGTGGTGTTCATCTTCGTGTTCATCCAGGCGTGGGGGAACTTCTTCGTCCCGTTCGTCCTGCTGCTCTCGCCCGAGAAGGTGCCCGCCGCGGTGAGCATCTTCAACTTCTTCGGACAGAACGGGGCGGTCGCGTACGGACAGCTCGCCGCGTTCTCCATCGTCTACTCCGTGCCCGTCATCGCCCTCTACGTGATCGTGTCCCGAGGCCTCGGCGGCGGCAACGCCCTCGCCGGCGGCATCAAGGGCTGATCTGCTGGCCCCGGCCGGCTCACTCGAAAGGAACCACATGCACAAGGACGAACCGCTCGTCGAGGCCCGGATCGCCCGCCTCGTCCGCGACCATGTCGACCCCGCCGTCCACCGCCGCTCGGCGCCGGTCACGATCGAGGCGTGGGAGGTGCCGGGTGAGCCGGTGCCGTTCGACTCCGCCGTCCAGCAGGCGTACGAACCGTTCACCGTGGGCAGCGCCTGGGGTGGCCGGCCGTGGGGGACCACCTGGTTCCGGATCACCGGCACCGTGCCGGCGGACTTCGGTACCGCGCCCGGGACCACCGCGGAGCTGCTCGTGGACCTGGGGTTCACGAAGCGGCACCCGGGGTTCCAGGCCGAGGGACTGGCGTACCGCACCGACGGCTCCACGATCAAGGGCGTCGAGCCGCGGAACGACACCGTGCCCGTCGAGGTCGGGCCTGGGGAGTCCTTCGAGCTCTACGTCGAGGCCGGTGCGAACCCGGACATCGGCGGTGACTCGTTCCAGGGTGCGACGCCGCTCGGGTCGCGCTCCACCGCGGGCGACGAGCCGATCTACCGCGTGCGTTCCCTCGAGCTCGTCGAGCGTGACGACACCGTGTGGGAGCTGCAGCAGGACCTCTGGGTCCTGCGCGGCCTGATGGCGGAACTCCCCACCGACGGGACCCGCGGCGCGGACGTCCTGCACGCACTCGAACTCGCAGCGGATGCCCTCGACCCCGACGACGTCGCCGGCACCGCCGCCGACGCCCGCGAGGTCCTCGCACCCGTGCTGGCCGTCCCCGCGAGCGCTGCCGCACACCGGGCGATCGCCGTCGGCCACGCGCACATCGACTCCGCCTGGCTCTGGCCGGTGCGCGAGACGATCCGCAAGTGCGCCCGCACCTTCTCGAACGTGCTCGACCTGATGGACCGCGACCCCGACTTCACGTTCGCCTGCTCGTCCGCGCAGCAGTACGCGTGGATCCGCGACGGCTACCCGTCGATCTGGGCCCGGATCAAGCAGCGCGTCGCCGAGGGCCGGTGGATCCCCGTCGGTGGCATGTGGGTCGAGTCCGACACCAACCTGCCCGGTGGCGAAGCACTGGCACGACAGTTCGTCGCCGGCAAGCGGTTCTTCCTCGAGGAGTTCGGCATCGACACCCCCGAGGCCTGGCTCCCCGACTCGTTCGGCTACTCGGGGGCGCTCCCGCAGATCGTCCGAGCGGCCGGCTCGAAGTGGTTCGTCACCCAGAAGCCGTCGTGGAACGAGACGAACGTCATACCGCACACGTCCTTCCACTGGGAGGGCATCGACGGCTCGCGCATCCTGACGCACCTGCCGCCGGCCGACACCTACAACTCCGACGTCTCCGCCGCCGACCTGCACCGCGGTGAGCGGAACAACAAGGAGCGCGGCGTCGCGAACACCTCGATGCTGCTCTACGGCTTCGGCGACGGCGGCGGTGGCCCCACCCGTGAGATGGTCGCCGCAGCCCGACGCCAGCACGACCTGGACGGCTCGCCCCGCGTGCAGCTCGGCACCCCCGCCCAGGTGTTCGAGGAGCTCGAACGGGTGCTGCCGACCCCCGGTGTGTGGTCCGGTGAGATGTACCTCGAGTTCCACCGCGGCACCTACACGTCGCAGATCCGCACGAAGCAGGGCAACCGCCGCTCCGAGCACCTGCTGCGCGAGGCCGAGCTCTGGGCGTCGACCGCAGCCGTGCGCCTCGGGCTCGACTACCCCTACGAGGAACTCGAGCGCGCCTGGCACACCGTCCTGCTGCAGCAGTTCCACGACATCCTGCCCGGGTCCTCGATCGCCTGGGTCTACGAGAACGCCGAGGAGAACTACGCGCAGATCGCCCAGGTGCTCGAGGGGCTGATCGGCAACGCGACGACCGCGCTCGCGAACGGGGGCGCTGCGGCGCTCGCCGGGGTCGGTGCGTCGTCGTCGACGGCTGCGGGCGGCAGCGGCAGCAGCGGGTTGCTCGATGCGCCGTCCGGATCCGACGCCGTCGGTGGGAGCGGCTCGTCCGGGAACGTCGTGCGCTTCAACGCCTCGCCGGTCGCGGCAGGGGACGCAACCGCCCTGGGCGGTTCGCTCGGCTCGGCGCCGCGACCCGTGCCTCCCGTCCGCTCCGGCGACCACTTCGTCTTCGACACGGGCGTCGTCACGGCGACCGTCGACGCAGCCGGCCACGTCGTGTCGCTCGTCGACCGCGCCAGCGGCCGCGACGCGATCGCACCGGGCGCGGCCGCAGCCGAGTACACCGTGTTCCGCGACACCCCGAACCAGTGGGAGGCGTGGGACATCGACCGCGCGTACCAGCGCAACGGCACCGTGCTGACGGCCTCCTCGGTCGCGATCGACGGCTCCTCGCTCGTGGTGGAACGGTCGTTCGGGTCGTCGACGCTCACGACCCGGTACTCCGCCGTCGAGGGCGAGCCCGAGCTCACCATCGAGACCGAGGTCGACTGGCACGAGCACCAGAAGCTGCTGAAGCTCGCGTTCCCGGTGGACGTCCGTGCGTCGTCCGCCTCGAGCGAGATCCAGTTCGGCCACATCGACCGGCCGACCCACCAGAACACCTCGTGGGACCACGCCCGCTTCGAGACCTCGGCGCACCGCTGGGTGCACGTCGCCGAGCCCGGGTTCGGCGTCGCGGTGGCGAACGACTCCACCTACGGGCACGACATCACACGCTCCACGCGGCCGGACGGCGGGACCACGACGCTCGTGCGCGAGTCACTGCTGCGCGGGCCGACGTTCCCGGACCCGAACGCCGACCAGGGGCACCACGTGTTCCGGACCGTGCTGCGGGTGGGGGCGTCGGTGCTCGACGCCGCCGACTCCGGGTACCGGCTCAACCTGCCGGTCCGCACGGTGGAGGGGACGACCACGGTCGACCCGCTCGTCTCGGTGTCGTCGCCGCATGTGTTCGTCGAGGCCGTGAAGCTCGCCGAGGACCGCTCCGGTGACGTGATCGTGCGCCTGTACGAGGCCTCGGGCGGTCGGGCGACCGACGTCGGGGTGTCGTTCGGGTTCGACGTCGCGTCCGTGACGGCCGTCGACCTGCTCGAACGCCCCGTCGACGCATCGTCGTGGCGGGCCGGGGAGCCCGTCGTGCTGACCCTCCGTCCGTTCGAGATCGTGACGGTGCGGGTGCGTCGGGCCTGAGGCAGCGGGCCCCTCGGTCCCCCTCGGGGGGAGAGACCGCGGCGCCGGACGGGACACGGGTGCGTTCCGTCCGGCGCCGTGTCGCGTGCGGGTGGGTGGGTGGGCTGGTGGGTGGGTGGCTGGCCTGGTCGTTTCGGGCGTAGGTGGTCGTTTCGGGCGTACCTGGTCGGAAGTTCCGACCAAGTACGCCCGATTCCGCTTGGGATCGCGTCCGCGCTGGGAAGGAACGTTCTCCCTCCACAGGCGGGCAGGCCTGGAGGCCCGTCCACAGACCTCGACGTCGGCCGCCTGGGCGCGTGGCCGGTCGGGCATCGTCTCCTCCATGAACGAACCGCTGCCCATCCTCCGGGCCTCGCCCACGCGTGAGGCCGGCCTCGACGCCACCACCCTGCGCCGCCGGACCCGGCTCCACGGTCCGGGCAGACTCGTCCGGGCAGGGCCGAACGCGTTCGTGGACGGGGCGGCGTGGGATGCGGCCGGGCCACGGCAGCGGTACGTGACCCGTGTGCACGCGCGGCTCGGTCGGCTCGGCACCCGCGCGACGGCGTCGCACGACTCCGCGGCCGCGGTGCACGGGCTGCCGGCGCTCGGCGGGTGGAGCGTCCCGGTACACGCCACGGTGCCGGAGTCGATGTACCGGGGCAGGACCGCCGAGCTGGTCCTGCACACGCGACCGGTGTCCGGCGCCGAACGGGTACGGGTCGGCGACCTCGCGGTGACGGCGGTCCCACGGACGGTGGTCGACATCGCGATGGCCGGCGACCTGCGGACCGGGGTCGTCGTGGCAGACGCCGCGCTGCGCAGTGGGATCGGCGCGGACGACCTGTGGCGAGCGGTGCACCCGAGTGCTCGCGGGCGTGCCCGGGCCGCCCAGGTGCTCGACCTGGCCGACGGGCGTTCGGGTTCCCCGGCGGAGTCACTCGCGCGCGTGGTCTTCCGCGAGCTCGGGCTGCCCGCTCCCGTGCTGCAGCAGGAGTTCGTCGTCGACGGTCGCCGGTCCGCCGTCGACTTCTGGTTCCCGGCCGAAGGCGTCGTCGTCGAGATCGACGGACGCGCGAAGTACACGCAGGAGCGCTACCTCGGCGGCCGAAGCCAGACCGAGGTGTTCTTGGACGAGAAACGTCGTCATGCCAGGCTGCTCACGGTGCCGGGTGTCCGGACGATCATCCGGCTCGAGTGGCGTGACCTGTTCGACCTCGATGCGTTGGCACTGCGACTCCGCGCCGCCGGGCTGCCGTGCGCGATCCGCCCGGTCCGGAGCGCTCGGTCCACCGCGGTCGGTGGGCGTCGGTGAGCCGGCTCAGCGCGGCCTGGTTAGCGTGGCGGCATGGCAGTGCAGGAGATCTGGCTCGTCCGCCACGGTGAATCGCTCGCGAACGTCGCCGCTGCCCGGGCCGAGGCCGCGGGCGACGACGTCATCGACGTCGAGTACCGCGACGCCGACGTCCCGCTCAGCCCGCTCGGTGAGGCCCAGTCGCGGTCGCTCGGACAGGAACTCGCCGACCGCGGCATCGACGACGTGCCCGTGGCGCTGTGGGTCTCCCCGTACCTGCGCGCGCAGCAGACCATCGAGATCGCGCTCGGGGCCGGCGGGCTGGCCGAACCGGAGAAGCGGGTGGACGAGCGGCTCCGCGACCGCGAACTCGGAGTCCTCGACCTGCTCACCCTGCAGGGTGTCCGGAACCGACAGCCCGACGAGGAACGTCGCCGGCAGTGGCTCGGCAAGTACTACCACCGGCCTGCGGGCGGCGAGTCCTGGGCCGACGTGATGCTCCGGCTCCGGTCGGCACTGAGCGACGTCGAACGGATCGAGGGCACCGAGCGGCTCGTCATCGCGGCGCACGATGCCGTCGTGATGCTGATCGTGGCGGTGTGCCTGGACCTCGACGAGCCGACGCTCATGGAGTTCGCCCGGACGCACGCGGTCGCGAACGCCTCCCTCACCCGGCTCCGCCGCGACCGTGCGGGTGCACCGTGGGTGCTCGAGGAGTTCTCCGCCGTCGGCCACCTCGACGACGACGAAGTCACCGCGCACACCGGACGGAAGGACGACGAGCATGCCCGCTGAACCCATCACCCCGAACTTCCTCCGTGACTGGCCACTCCCCGAGGCCGGTGCCGGCAAGTACGGGCGCGGGCAGGTGCTCGTCGTCGGCGGCGCCGCGCGGACACCGGGAGCCGCGATGCTCTCGGCGCTCGCCGCACTGCGGGTGGGAGCGGGGCGACTCACCCTCGCAGTGGGACGGAGCATCGCGAACGAGGTCGCCGTCGCCGTGCCCGAGTCCGGTGTCGAGCCGCTCGACGAGGACGCGGACGGTCACGTCGCCGTCGGCGCGATCGAGGGGATCGCGGACTCGGCCGCGAGCGCGGACGCGGTGTTGGTCGGCCCGGGACTCGACGATCCCGACGGCACCCGTGACCTCGTGGCCGGACTCGCCGGCGTCGTCGGACCGCAGACCACGATCGTGCTCGATGCCTTCGCCCTCGGGGTGGCGGCCGACGTCCGGGAGCTGCTGGAACCGCTCCGTGGTCGGCTGGTGATGACGCCCAACTCCGGCGAAGCCGAACGGCTCCTCGGTCGGGAGGGCAGCGACGACGACGTGGCCGACGCGATGGCGATCGCGCAACGGTTCGGGGCGGTCGTTGCCCTCGGTGACGCCATCGCGACTCCTCGGGGGCGTTCCTGGATCAAGGGCACGGGCTCCGGTGGGCTCGGGACCAGCGGGAGCGGCGACGTCCTGTCGGGTGCGGTGACGGGCCTGTTGGCTCGTGGCGCGGAACCGGCGCAGGCGGTGGCATGGGCGTCCTACGTGCACGCTGCCGCGGGGGACCGTCTCGCGGTGCAGGTCGGGCCGCTCGGCTACCTGGCGAGCGAACTCGTGACCGAGATCCCGCGGGTGCTCGTCGAGCTCGGCGCCTGAGCGCACCCGTTCGTTCCCAGAACGCGCGCGATACCTCACACTTTCGGGCGTACCTGCCAAGAACTTCCGACCAGGTACGCCCGATTCGACCAGGCACGCCCCGCGCCGCGCCCCGCCCGCCCCACCTCAGCCCTGCAGCGCCTCCACGGCCTTCGCGATGCGCCGCGCTCGGGTCTCCGGCGCCTTCGCCTGCGACACCGGGTCGGCGAGCGCTCGCTGTCGCGAGTTCGACAGGGTGTCGAACTCCGCACGCACGCCGGCGTCCTGCAGCGCCGCCGCCAGGTCGTCGGGCAGGTCGATCGTCCGGGGCTGCGTGTCGACGACGAGCGTGACCTCGACGGTGTCGCCGGCAGCGATCCCGGCGGACTCGCGGTGTGCTGCGGACAGCGGCACCAGGAACTGCTCGTCCATGACCCCGACGGTGGACCGGTAGGTGTAGCCACCGTTGATCGTGACGACCACGGGCGGGCGCTTCCCCGAGCCGAGCGCATCGATCACGGACGACGGGACCGGGAGCCCGGTGGCCGTCTTCCTCGCCAGCATGACCGTCGTCGTGAACTGCATCCGTGCCTCCAGGCCGATGTGGGCGCGACCGTGCACCCGTGGTGGGAAATCAGCAGAACCGTACAGGCGTACCCGCTGTTCCGCCACCGTTCACCGCGGCAGCACGGGACGGAAACCGGCCGCCTCCACGATCGTCCCGGGCCGACAACCCCGGCTCCACCCGAAGGACCCGCAGCACCCACCCGAAAGGCACCTCCCGTGCAGCACAAGCGCACCATCGCCGGCATCGCCCTCGCCGCCGCAGCGATCGTCACCCTCGCCGGATGCTCGGCCACGAGCTCGGCCAGCACGACGAAGGACGACACGAACTGGAAGACCGCCACGAGCGCCGAGGCATCCGGCGGCATGGACGCCCTCGTCAAGGCCGCGAAGGCCGAGGGGCAGCTCAACGTCATCGCGCTGCCGCCGTCGTGGGCCAACTACGGCAAGATCATCGACGGCTTCACGAAGAAGTACGACATCACGGTCAACTCCGCGAACCCGAACGGCTCGAGCGCCGACGAGGTCGCCGCCGTGAAGTCGCAGAAGGGCCAGTCCACCGCGCCCGACGTGCTCGACCTCGGCAACGCCGTGCTGCAGGAGAACCTCGGCCTGCTCACCGACTACAAGGTCGCGAACTGGGGCGACATCCCCACCGACCTGAAGGACGAGGACGGTGCCTGGACCCGCGACTACACCGGCCTGATGTCGATCGGGTACGACTCGTCGAAGATCTCCGACGCCCCGAAGGACCTGAACGACCTGCTCGGCTCCGAGTACAAGGGCAAGGTCTCGATCGCGGGCGACCCGACGCAGGCGAACCAGGCCGCGTCGGCGGTGTACCTTGCTGCGCTCGAGAACGGCGGCTCGGCCGACGACATCACGAAGGGCGTCGACTACTTCGGTGACCTCAAGAAGGCCGGGAACTTCCAGAACGTGCTGCCGACGCAGGCCACGGTCGCCTCGGGTGAGACGCCTGTCGTCATCCAGTGGTCGTACAACAACCTCGCGTGGGGCCCCGCAGCGGGTGCGAGCGGCAACAAGAACTGGAAGACCGTCGTGCCCGAGGGCCAAGCGCTCGGCTCGTACTACTCGCAAGCCATCAACAAGGATGCCCCGCACCCCGCCGCAGCGCGCCTGTGGCAGGAGTACATCGCCAGCCCCGAGGCGCAGAACCTGTACCTGCAGGCCGGCGCGTTCCCCGCGACCCTCGCCGCCATGGAGCAGTCCGGCAAGGTCGACCAGGACGCCCTCGACGCAGCCGGTGGCGCGCCGAAGGACTACGTCGAGCTGACCGACGCGCAGGTGGCGGACGCCGCGAAGGTGCTGTCGGCCAAGTGGTCCGCCACGATGGGTTCCTGACCAGCATGACCACCGCATCGGCGGGCGCGCCCGCGCCATCGGCGAGCGCACCGGCGACGAGCGTGACGAGCCCCGTGCTCCCGACGTCCGCACGAGCGTCCGCCGATGCCGTCCGACGCGGCGCCGGACCCCGCGTCCGGCGCCGCGTCGGCCTGGCCTGGCTCGGTCTCACCCCGTTCGCCGCGTACGTCCTGCTCTTCCTCGCCGTCCCCGCGGTGATTGCGGTCGGCAGCGGGTTCTTCACCGACGACGGCGCGTTCACCCTCACGAACCTCGCCGCGTTCGCCGATCCGTCGGTCCTGCGGGCCTTCGGCGGCTCGTTCGGCCTGTCGGCCGTGTCCGCGGTGATCGGCGCCGTCATCGGAGCGCTCGTCTGCTGGGCGCTGTCGGCACTGCGGCCCGATGGGCTCGTCCGGTCGATGATCGACTCGGCCGCGAGCGTCCTCGCTCAGTTCGGCGGCGTCATGCTCGCCTTCGCCTTCATCGCCACGATCGGCGCGCAGGGCCTCGTCACCACGTGGCTCGTCGCCGCCTTCCACGTCGACCTCAACGCGGACGGCGCCTTCCTGTACACGGTCCCCGGACTCGTGATCCCCTACGTCTACTTCCAGGTTCCGCTGATGGTCCTCACGTTCATGCCCGCACTGGAGGGCGTCAAGACCCAGTGGGGTGAAGCCGCCGCCACCCTCGGCGCCTCGCGCGCCACGTACTGGCGCCGGATCGCCCTGCCCGTGCTCGCGCCGGCGTTCTGGGGTTCGTTGCTCCTGCTCTTCGCGAACGGGTTCTCGTCCTTCGCGACCGCCGCCGCGCTCATCTCGCAGGGCGGCATCGTGCCGCTCACGATCCGCACGCAGCTCACCAGCGAGACGCTCATCGGCCTGCAGAACGTCGCCGGGGTGCTCGCGTTCGGGATGGTCGTGGTGATGGCGGTCGTGATGGGTGCGTACGCACTGCTGCAGCGCCGGGCAGCCAGGTGGCAGCGATGAGCGGGGCGGCCCCGGTGCGTCCGGTGAGGCCGGGAGGCGCGGCTCGCGTCCGCCGCTTCGGCGCGGCCCCGTCGCGGGTCACCGCCACGGCCGTGCTGACGGTCGTCGGGATCGCCTTCGCGGTCCCGCTGGCCGCGCTGGTGCAGTTCACCTTCCGGCAGGGGACCGACGGCGGCCTGACGCTCGCGCACTGGACAGCCGTCACCGACCCGGTCAACGCGTTCACCTACCAGCCGGTGTTCGACGGGCTCCGGGCGTCGCTGCTCATCGCGGTGATCGCCGTCGGCATCGTGCTGTTCGTCCTGCTGCCCGCCCAGATCATCACGGCGCTGCGCTACCCGAGGCTCCGCCGCGTCCTCGAGTTCGTCTGCATCGTGCCGATCACCGTCCCCGTCGTGGTGCTCGTCGTCGGCTTCATCCCCGTCTACCAGGTGGTCTCGCGGGT
Source organism: Curtobacterium sp. JUb34 (assembly GCF_003755065.1). Lineage (NCBI taxonomy): Bacteria > Bacillati > Actinomycetota > Actinomycetes > Micrococcales > Microbacteriaceae > Curtobacterium > Curtobacterium sp. JUb34. The sequence continues at coordinate 1,171,028 of NZ_RJVH01000001.1, forward strand.
CTTCGGGTCCGGCGCCTGGACGCTGGCCTTCGCGATCGGCATCATCACGCTGCCGTTCGCGTTCCGCCCGATCGCCGCCGCCATCACCGCGACGGACATGACGGTGCTGTCCGAGGCCGCTCGGTCGCTCGGGGCGTCGTGGTGGACGGTCACGTGGCGGGTGCTCCTGCCGAACCTCCGCCGAGGCATCACCGCCGCGTGCTTCCTCACCATCACGGTGGTCCTCGGGGAGTACACGCTCGCGGCGTTCCTGTCCCGCACCACCTTCCAGACCGCGCTCGTCCTCGTGCAGCAGACCGACCCGTACGTCGCCGCGATCTTCTCGGTCGCCGCGCTCGTGTTCGGGTTCGTCCTGCTCGTCCTGATCGGCCGCATCGGTTCGGGCCGTCGTGTCCGTCGTGTCCGCGCCGTCCGCAGCACCCCCGTCAAGGAGTCCGCATGACCGTCACCGCACCGGCAGCCCCGGCGTCCCTCGCCACCACCGGCGCCGTCGTCGAGCTCGAGGCCGTCGAGAAGCACTACGGCACGCACCGCGCCCTGGCCGGGCTGTCGCTCCGCGTCGAACCGGGGGAGCTCGTGTCCCTGCTCGGACCGTCCGGGTGCGGCAAGACGACGGCGCTCCGAGCACTCGCAGGCCTCGAGGCCATCGACTCCGGCGCCATCCGCATCGACGGTCATGACGTCGCCGCCACGCCGGTGAACAAGCGGGACATCGGCATGGTGTTCCAGCAGTACTCGCTGTTCCCGCACATGACGGTGCGGCAGAACGTGGCGTTCGGCCTCGAGATGCGCCGCGTCCCCGCCGCCGAGCGCAGGAGCCGCGTGGTCGAGGCGCTCGACATGGTGCACCTGGGTGTGTTCGCCGAGCGCTACCCGCACCAGCTGTCCGGCGGCCAGCAGCAGCGCGTCGCCCTCGCACGGGCCCTGGTCACGCGGCCCCGGGTCCTCCTGCTCGACGAGCCGCTGTCCGCCCTCGACGCGAAGGTCCGGGTCTCGCTCCGCGACGAGATCCGCCGGATCCAGAGCGACCTCGGCATCACCACCGTGTTCGTCACCCACGACCAAGAGGAAGCGCTCGCCGTCTCCGACCGCATCGCCGTGATGAACGCCGGTGACATCGAACAGGTCGGCACGCCCGAGGAGCTCTACCGCTCCCCGTCGTCGGCGTTCACGGCGGACTTCGTCGGCCAGTCGAACCGGCTGCAGGGCGACCTGCGCGGCGGCGACGTGTTCGTGTACGGGTTCCGCGTGCCGGCACTCGATGCCTCGGTCCCGGACGGGCCGGTGCTCGCCTACGTCCGACCGGAGGACGTCGCCTTCGCCCCGGAGGGGATCACCGGCACCGTCGTCTCGTCGAGCTTCCTCGGGTCGATCCGCCGCACCACCGTCCGCCTCGACGGCGACACCGTCGTGACCGTGCAGCACGAGGTCGGCGACCGTCGCGCCGCGGGCGAGCCCGTCGCCGTCCGGCTGCTCGGCGCACCCGTGGCGGTCGCCCCGCTCGCGTAGTCGCGAAAGCGACAGTCCTCGCCGGGCCAGGCGCGTCCCCTCCGCGAAAGCGACAGTTCCCCGCGGAACGTCGGCGGCACACTGTCGCTTTCGCGGGGTGGGCGCGACCACGGGCGGACGGGAGGCGCGGGGCGGGGCCGCCCCGCGCCTCCCGTCCGGTGGGGGTCAGCGCTGGAAGCGCGCCTCGCGCTCGTCGGACAGGGCGGCCGCGACGCGGGCCCGCATGTTCGCGGGCATGTCGGGCAGGTCGTCGAGCCGTGCCCAGAACGCCTCGGTGTTCTCGCCGTCCGCAGGGTTCGGGGTGCCCGAGACGTACCGGCAGACGAACACGAGGTCGAGGTACTGCGCCCGGTCGCCGTTCGGGTAGGTCATCTCCGGCAGCACCTGCACCCAGGCCAGCCGTTCGGCGACGGCGACGACGTCGGCCTCCTCGAGGACCTCGCGCTCGGCGGCGACGGCCGGTTCCTCACCCGGGTCGACGATGCCGGTCACCGGGGTGAAGGCGCCGTTGTCGGCACGACGGACCACGAGCAGTTCCTGGTCGTCACCGGAACCGCGCGTGACCACGGCGGTGACGCCCGTCAGCCACAGCGGATCGGTGCCGATCCTCGAGCGGAGGGACAGGACGAAGTCGGGGGTGGGCATGCGCCCACGCTACCGATCCCGCCCTGTCGGAGACTGGTCATGACCAGTAGCATGGGACCGTGGAGATCATCATCCTGCCCACGCCGGCTGAGGTCGGTCGCGTCGCCGCGGCCAAGATCGCGTCCGTCGTCGCCAAGAAGCCGTCCGCCGTCATCGGTCTCGCCACCGGATCCAGCCCGCAGGGCATCTACACCGACCTGCAGCGTCGGGTCGGTGCCGGCGAGATCTCGTTCGCCGAGGCTCGCGGGTTCGCCCTCGACGAGTACGTCGGCATCCCGCTCGAGCACCCGGAGTCGTACGCCAGTGTCATCGCGCGCGACGTCGTGGCACCGCTCGGGTTCGACCCCTCGCGGGTTCGGGTGCCCGACGGTCGTGCCGACGACCTGGAGTTCGCGGCGAAGGAGTACGACGCCGCGATCCGAGCTGCCGGCGGGATCGACGTGCAGATCCTCGGCATCGGCGCAAACGGGCACATCGGGTTCAACGAGCCGACGTCGTCCTTCGCCTCGCGCACCCGGATCAAGACCCTGGCACCCTCCACCCGTGACGCCAACGCGCGGTTCTTCGACTCGCCCGAGCAGGTCCCGACGCACTGCATGACGCAGGGACTCGGCACCATCCTCGAGGCCCAGCAGCTCGTCCTCGTCGCGCAGGGCTCCGCCAAGGCCGACGCCATCGCCGCCGCGGTCGAGGGGCCGCTCAGCTCGTTCGTCCCCGGTTCGGCCCTGCAGCTGCACGAGCACGCGACGGTCGTCGTCGACGAGGAAGCCGCGGCCGGCCTGCAGCTCGCCGACTACTACCGCTACACGTACGCGAACAAGCCGGCGTGGCAGGTGTTCGAGTAGAACCGACGATCAGCCGTCTGCGCGCTGCCGGAACGCGGTGTGCAGGCGGCTGAGACCGTCATCCAGGGTCTCGGCCGAGCACCCGAAGTTCAGCCGCGCGAACCCCTGACCCTGGCGTCCGAACGCCGGGCCCGAGGCCAGCGCGACCTTTGCCTCGTCGACCAGCAGTGCTGCGGGGTCGTCGCCCCACGGCAGGGCGTGCAGGTCCAGCCACGCCAGGTACGACGCCTGCGGCTGCCGGTACTCGGCACCGGGCAGGACGTCACCGATCCGCTCGGCCAGGGTGCGGCGGTTGGCGGCGAGCTCGGTGAGCAGTGACGCGAGCCACGGCTCTCCCTCGCTGAACGCGGCGACGCTCGCGGTGTAGCCGAGGATGCCGGTGCGCTCGACCACCTCGGTCGGCAGGGCATCGAACCAGGCACGGGCCCGCTCCGACGCGCCGACGATCAGCGCGCACTTCGTCCCCGCGAGGTTCCAGGCCTTGCTCGCACTCGTCAACGAGACGCCGAGCGCGGCTGCCTCGGGGCAGGACTCCACGAACGGCGTGAAGACCGCGTCGGCGTGCACGAGCGGCGCGTGGATCTCGTCCGAGACGACGACGGCGTCCCACTCGGCGGCGAGCTTCGCGAGTGCGACGAGCGACGCGCGGTCGTGCACCAGCCCGAGGGGGTTGTGCGGGTTGCAGAGCAGCACCGTGCGGGCCCCGTCGGCGAACGCCTGCGCGAGGCCGTCCAGGTCCATCCGCCAGCCGGCGGTGGTGTCGAACGGATCGGCGGGGCCGTCGGGTGCGAGCAGCGGGACCTCGGTCACGGTGCCGCCGGCCTCGGACACGTACTCCCAGAACGGCGGGTACACGGGCGGCATGATGACGACCTGGTCGCCGGGCTCGATGATCCGGCGCAGCATCTCCACCGCGGCGACCGACACGTCGGTGGTGGTGCGGACGAGGTCGGGGTCGACCCGCCAGGCCCATCGGCTCTCGGCGAAGTCCGCGAACGCCTCGGGCAGCGCCCGACCGTGGCCGACGTACCCGGTGTCGCCGTTGGTGACCGCGGCGACGAGGGCCTCACGCACGGGCTCCGCGAGCATCGAGTCCATCTCGGCGACGAACATCGGCAGGACGTCCGGCGGGTACGCGGTGTACTTCTCGCTCGTACGGCTGCGGTGCGCATCGAACACGGAGACCATGACGCTCATGCGCCCATCCTGACAGTGCCCGCCGTCGCACGGCAGGATGAACCCGTGGAACACCGCTCGCGCACCGTGCTCCGGGCCGTCCGTGACGCGGTGCTGGTGGTCGTCGGCAGTGTCGCGATCGGCCTGGTCATCGTGATCGCCGGACTGGGGTGGCTCGACGACATGCCCTACCGGGGGTCCTCGACCGAAGCGGCCTACATCGCGGTCGCGGTGGCGGCGGTCGCCGTCTGCGGGTTCGGGGCGCTGGTCGGCCTCGCCGCGATCAGGGCGTCGGTCAGCTCGTCGGACGGAGCCCGGCGAGCAGGATCTCGACGTAGCGCTCCGGATCGCTGACCCGGGTACCGCCGGCGACGGCGGCCTCGCGCAGCCCGCACAGCAGTCGGCGGAGGTCGTCGGCGTCGATGTCGGACCGGACGATCCCCTCGGTGCGTCCCCGCGCGAGCAGCGCGTCGACGGACACGACCAGGTCGCCGGCGAGGGCAGCGGTGTCCGCACAGGAGAACCCGCCGTTGGTCAGCAGGTCACCGAGGGCTGCGTCGTCCACCATGCTCCGGAACGCGGCCGTGACGACCCCGCGGAGCGCATCGGCTGCGTCCGGCAGCACGACGGCGTCGCGGACCTGGTCGAGCATGTCCTCGAGCGCGTCGATCGCGAGCGCTTCGAGCAGGTGCTGCTGGCTCGGGAAGTGCCGGTAGGCCGTCCCGACCCCCACTCCGGCCTCGTGCGCGACGGCGTTGAGCAGGGCCGGTTCGCCCCGGTCGACGAAGGTGCGGGCGACGTCGAGCAGTGCCGTCCGGTTGCGTTGGGCGTCGGAGCGCAGCGCCTCGGGCCGGGCCATCGCGATCGTCATGTGGACACTCTATCCGGCTGTGCTAGCGTTCCGGATGAATCATCCGATTGGGTGCGCCGCACGAGCAGGAGACGACGATGGACAGCTTCGAGTGGGAACCGGCAGCGATGCCCGACCAGCACGGCAGGACCGTGGTGGTCACCGGCGCGACCGGTGGGCTCGGCCTCGTCGTCGCTACGACCCTCGCCTCGGCCGGCGCCCGCGTCGTCGCCGGCGTGCGTGACCTCGACAAGGCGGCTCGCGTCTTCCCCGTGGGTCTCGACCTGGAGGCGCGGCTCGTCGACACCGCGTCCGTCGCGTCCGTCACGGCGTTCGCCCGGCAGCTCGCCGAGGCCGGCATCGTCGTGGACGCCCTCGTCAACAACGCCGGTGCGACGATCGGCACGTTCGGGCGCACCGACGAAGGAATCGAGCGCACCTGGGCGACGAACGTCGTCGGGCCGGCCGTGCTCGCCGAGGCGATGCTCCCGCTGCTCGGCGGGCCGTCGCCCCGCGTCGTGCTCGTCGGCTCGAACCTGTCGCAGCGCACTCGCCGCGTACCTGGTCCGGGCGGGGTCGACGGTCCGGACGACTACTCGCAGTTCGGTGTGTACACCGCCTCCAAGACCGCGGCCGCAGCGCTGAGCGTCGACCTCGGTGAACGACTCCGTGCTGCCGGTTCGGACATCCGGTCGGTGATCGCGCACCCCGGCATCGCGGCGACGGGGATGAACGACCAGGCGGAGACCCTGACACAGCGCCTCGGCGGCATGGTCGCACGCAGCTTGGCCCGGACCGCTGCGGACGGCGCTCGTTCGACCCTCTGGGCAGCCACCGCCGCGGAAGTCACCGAGGGGGTGTTCGTCGGGCCGGCACTCCGTCGTGGTGACCGGCGGCTGCACATCGTGCCCGTCCGCGGGACCGCCGCCGACCCGGTGTTCCGGCAGCGGGTCCGCACCTTCGTCGACGAGGTCGCCGCGCGCGCCGGAGCCTGACCCGGCGTGCTCCGGCCGGCCAGGTCAGTCGTGGACCCGGGCGAAGGGGTGCAGGACGAGCACCGCCGGGGGCACTGGGCCGTCCGCCGTCGGCGTGAGGACCAACCCGTCCAGGGAGACCGTCCAGCGGACGCGGAAGACGCGCCCATCGGACTCGATCGTCAGGACCGCACCGCGCGCGCTGAACATCATCTCCTCGATGCTGGTCGGGTCCACCCTCGTGCCGCCGAGCACGGTGAGACGCGATCCGTGGAAGACGAGCACACGCCATTCGGGTGCCTCGCTGAGGCCGCTCCGGTTCCGCGGCGGTGTCGCACGACCTGAGGGGGCGAAGCCGAGGTCCTGGCGCGAGAGCTCCGTGCGCCAGGCGCCCTCGAGGACGTCCGCTCCGGGGCCGCGCGGCCGCGCGGGGTCTGCCGGGGCGGGGCGTGGCTCGGCGGACGAGCCCGACGATGTGGGCGGGACCGTCGACGCCGCCGTCGGCGGTCCGACGCCGGAGGACTCCGGCGTCGCGAGCGTGTCCTCGGTCGCTGGCATGGTGCAGCCGCTGGTCGCCGCCACCACGATGATGAGCATCGCGGTCGTGTCGAGCGCGTGCGATGTGACGAGCGCGTGGTTCATGGCCGGTCCTTGGTGGAGCCGAGCGGCCGACGCGGATCACCGTGATCGGGTCGGGTGGCGAGGACTGCGGCCGGCAGGCGTGTGCAGCCGCGAGTGAGCGAGTTCGAGGCGGGCCACGAACCCGTGCGGGGCCGACCCGTCCCGACGTCAGCGGGTCCGGGCCGGACGCCGCGAACACTACGCCCTGGCCGGGACGTCCACCAGCATCCACTGCAGACCGGTCGAGGTGAACAGCAGGAGAGGGGCCGGTGACGGACCGCACGTCCCCCGTCCGAGGGGGCTAGCGTCGCCGACGTGAACCGTTCCCGCGTGCACCGTCGCCCGCTCGTCCGCCCGCTCCCGCTCGCCGCGGTGGCCACGATCGCCGCGCTGCTGGGGACGGGGATCGTCGCCGCGCCGGCCGTCGCCTCGCCGTCAGCGCAGGCGACGCACGCGGGGAGGACTGTCTCCGACCCGGCTCGGTACGTCGACCCGTTCATCGGCACCAGCGGCGACGGCAACACCTGGCCCGGTGCCACCGCCCCGTTCGGCATGCTCCAGTGGAGCCCCACCGGCACCGCAGGCGACCAGACCTCGACCCCGGTCGCGAACGGCTACTCGTACGACGTGAACCGGCTGCGCGGCTTCAGCCTGACGCACCTCAACGGCGCCGGCTGCGCACCGGGAGCCGCGGGTGACGTGCCGATCATGCCCGTCACGACCCCGGTCACGACCTCGCCGTCGTCCGACTCCACCGACGCGGTCTACGCCGCCGGCTACTCGCACGACGACGAGTCCGCGAGCCCGGGTCGCTACGGGGTCGCGCTCGACAACGGCGTCCGCACCGACCTCGCCGTCACCACCCGGGCCGGCATCGGCGAGTTCGCGTTCCCGGCGGGCAAGGACGCAAACCTGCTCTTCCGCACCTCGAACTCGATCAACGGCAGCGAGGCCGCGACCACCCGCGTCGACCCCCGCACCCGCACGGTGAGCGGCAGCGTCCTGACCGGCGGCTTCTGCAGCCGCCGCGCGAACGGCGGCGGCGCCACCAACCCCGACCGCCGCAGCTACTACCGGCTGTTCTTCACCGCTACCTTCGACCGCGCCTTCACGAGCACCGGCACCTGGCAGGACGGCACGGTCCGACCGGGAGGCACGTCCTCCTCCGGTGGGGAGGGGTACCTCACCGGCGCCGACCGTGCCGGACGCGGCTCCGGCGCGTGGGTCGGGTTCGACGCGCGTCGCGGTGCGTCGGTGCACGCGAAGATCGGCATCTCGTACGTGAGCGCGGCAGGCGCTGTCGCGAACCGCGACGGGGAGGTGACCCCGCGCTCGACCGTCGCGAGCGTGGCGGCCGGCACACGGGCCTCCTGGAACCGTGAACTGTCGCGCCTGCGCGTCGGAGGCGGCACCGCGGACCGGACCACCCAGCTGTACACGTCCGTCTACCACGCCCTCATGCAGCCGAACACGCTGAACGACCGCGACGGCCGCTACCTGGGGCCGGACCAGCGGGTGCACCGCATGGACCGGGGACACCGGGCCGTCTACGGCACGTACTCCGGGTGGGACCAGTACCGGGCGCAGATCCAACTGCTCGCACTGCTGCGGCCGGACGTCGCCGGCGACATGGCGCAGTCGATGCTGCGGTTCGCCCAGCAGAACGGCGGGGTGTGGGACCGCTGGCTCCACCTCGGGGCGCCGACGCACGTGATGACGGGGGACCCCTCGGCCGCGACGCTCGCCACCTGGTACGCGATGGGGGTCCGGAACTTCGACGTGCGAGCCGCCTACGCCTCGCTGAAGCACCAGGCGACCGTCGAGAACGCCGACGCCGAGAGCGACATCGGGTGCCCGGGCCAGTGCCTGGCGCAACGCCCCGCGCTCGACGAGTACCTGCAGCGCCAGTACGCCGCCAACGACGACTGCTCGTGCTGGGGCGGCGCTGCCGAGACGCTCGAGGACTCGATCTCCGACAGTGCGCTCGGGTACTGGGCGGGTTCCCTGGGGCTGCGCTCCGACGCCCGGATGTTCGCGGAGCGCGGGACCTACTGGAAGAACACCTTCAACGCGGCCGTCGGCTACCAGGCCGCTCGCCAGGCCGATGGATCGTGGACGCCCGACTGGTCGCCCTCGACCGGCACCGGGTTCGCGCAGGGCACGAGTGCGCAGTACACCTGGCTCGTGCCGCAGGACGTGCAGGGGCTGTCGACTGCGTTGGGCGGCGACGACGCGGCGGTCGCGCGACTCGACGCGTTCTTCCACGACAGCACTGGTGCGTTCGCGGTGACCGGCGGCGACGCCACGAAGTTCGACCCGACGAACGAGCCCGACATCCACACGCCGTGGATGTACAACGCGCTCGGGAAGCCGTGGAAGACGCAGGAGACCGTGCGTCGGGTCGTCGACGACGCGTACTCGACGGGGCCGAGCGGGCTGCCGGGCAACGACGACCTGGGCACGATGAGCGCCTGGTACGTCTTCGCGTCGATCGGGTTGTTCCCGCAGACGCCGGGGCGGGCGGAGATGCTCATCGGGAGCCCCACGTTCAGCACGGTCGACATCCGGCGGTCGAGCGGGGAGCGGATCGTCGTCCGGTCCTCCGGCACGGCGCCGTACGTGCACGGTGCGCGGTTGAACGGGCGGACCTTCGAGAAGTCGTGGGTGCCGGCGTCCGTCGTCACCCGGGGTGGCGCGCTGTCGCTCCGGGTCGGGGACACCGCGGACACGACGTGGGCGACCGGTGCTCGGGAACGCCCGATCGACCGCTGACGCGGGGTGAGGCTCGTCCTTCGGAGAGTACGGCGCTCGGTGATCGCTCAGAGAGCGTCGACCGAACGGCCAGCACGCTGGTCGGAGGGATCTGGTCCTGACGTGCAGGCCCTACGATCGACCCGACAGAGAGGGACCACGATGACCGAACTCGCCGACTGGGAGACCGAGGGCGCCAAGGCCCGACCAGCGTCGCCGGACGAGCGGAACCGGGTACCAGCACCGGCCGCGCTCCGCGCCACGACCTGGATCGGCGTGCTGTTGCTCGTCGCTGCGACGTTCGTGTTCGTGGGTGCGTCGTACCTCGGCGTCCGCGAGGACGAGACCGAGGCGCACGCCCTCGCCCGACTCGTGATCGTCGTCGTCATCGGGGTCGCCGTCGCCGTGGTCGGCGCGGTCGCCCTGCTGCTCCGGCTCGTCGCAGGAGCACTCGCCCGGCGGTGACCGGGTCAGCGCAGCTCGCGCCCGCCGCCCCACACTCGCTGCACCTCGAGCGTCGGTGACAGCGCGACGAGGTCGGCCGCGGAGCCCGGTGCCAGTCGCCCCAGCCGGTCGTCGAGCCCCATCGCCGCAGCCGGCACGCTCGTCAGGGCCGCGACGGCCTCGGGCAGCGTCCGTCCGGCGAGCGAGACCGCGTTCCGCAACGCCACGTCCTGCGTCAGGGTCGACCCCGCGATGGTGTCCGTCCCGGCGACGTGCGCGACGCCGTCCGTCACGGTGACGTCGAGCGACCCGAGCCGGTAGGACCCGTCCGCCGCGCCAGCAGCACCCATCGCATCGGTGATGAGCGCCACCCGGCCCGGGGCTGCACGGAGCAGGGTGTCCGCGACGACCGGGTGCACGTGCACGGCGTCGAGGATGAGCTCGAGCGTCACGCGGTCGTCGGCCACGGCGGCACCGATCGGCCCCGGTGCACGGTGGTGCAGCCCCGGCATCGCGTTGAAGGCATGGGTCAGCAGCGTCGCACCGGCGTCGAACGCGGCACGGGCCTGGTCGTACGTGCCGACGGTGTGCCCGACGGCGACGGTGACCCCGGCGGCGACGAACCGCCGGACGGCGTCGAGCGCGCCGGGGAGTTCCGGAGCGATGGTGACCTGGCGGATGACGCCCTCGCCGGCTTCGAGCAGTGCCTCGACCGCTGCCGGCGAGGGGTCGATGAGGAACGACTCGTTGTGGGCGCCCTTGTTGTGCGGGGACAGGAACGGCCCCTCCAGGTGCGCACCGAGCACGAGCGGGTCCGCGGCCATCACGGAACGGATCCGCGCGAGTGAGTCCGCGAGCGCGGGGACCGGGTTGGCGACGAGCGACAGGACCGAGCGGGTCGTGCCGTGCGCACGGTGCACGGCCAGCGACCCGGCGAAGGAGTCGTCCTCGTACGACTCGGTCGCCCCGCCGTGCCCGTGCAGGTCGATGAACCCGGGCGTCAGGACCGCATCGCCGAGGTCGACGACCCGGTCCGCCGTGGGGGCTTCGGGGCCGGATCCGACCGCGTGCACCACGTCACCGGTGAGCAGGACCCAGCCGTCCGCCGTGGAGCCGGCCACGTCGACGACGTGGGATGCGCGCACCAGGGTGCGCTGGGCCTCCCGGCCGGTCTGGAGGCCCGTGGCGGTCATGCGGTCTCCCTGCGGAACGCGATCACGCCGCTCAGGGCGGCGATCACGATGAAGACGATGCCCACGATCGGCAGGCCGATGGAGATCCAGGTCGCGCCCGCGGCGACGACCAGGGCGACCTCGACGATCGTCTTGCCGACGATGTCGGTCTCGATCGGCGAGGCCGGCGAGCGGAAGAAGTACCAGACGACGGCCGCGAACAGCGGGGCACCGACCATGAACAGGTAGCCGGGCAGGGGGAGCTGCCACGACCAGTACCCCCAGAAGGCCAGGGAGAGCAGGCCGACCGTGCAGACCAGGATGCGGAGCACGCGCCAGGCGTCGAACGGGCGTCGCTGCTTGCCGGCTGGGGCGGGCGCGGGGACCGCTTCCCAGTCGACGGGGGACTGCGGGGCGTTCGTCATGGTGCTGCCTACTTGAAGATGATGGTGCGGGCGCCGTCGAGCAGGACACGGTCCTCGGCGATCCAGCGCACTGCCTGGGTGAGGGTGCGGGACTCCTCGTCCTGGCCGATGGAGACCAGCTCGGCGGGGTCCTTCGTGTGGTCGACACGGACGACGTTCTGCTCGATGATCGGGCCCTCGTCCAGGTCGCTCGTGACGAAGTGGGCCGTCGCGCCGATGAGCTTCACACCGCGTGCGTGGGCCTGGCGGTAGGGGTTCGCGCCCTTGAAGCCGGGCAGGAACGAGTGGTGGATGTTGACCGCTCGGCCCTGGAGCGCGGCGCAGAGCTCCGGCGACAGGATCTGCATGTAGCGGGCGAGGACGACGAGTTCGATGTCGTGCTCCTCGACCGCTTCCAGCACACGGCGCTCCATGGCCGCCTTGCTGTCCGCGTCGGTGACGGGCCGGTGCTCGAACGGCACCGAGTAGAACGACGCGAGCTCGGACAGGTCCGGGTGGTTGGACAGGACGAGGGGGACCTCGATCGGCAGCTGCCCGCCGCGCTGGCGGTAGAGCAGGTCGTTGAGGCAGTGGCCGGCCTTCGACACCAGCACGAGGGTGCGCAGGGGGCGACCGACGACGTCGAGCTGGACGCGGGCGTCGTAGCGGGCGGCGACGGGGGCGAGGGCAGCCTCGAAGGTCGCGCGGTCGACGGGGGCCATGACCTGCAGGCGCATGAAGAACGTGTTCGTGTCGACGCTCGAGAACTGCTGCGACTCGGTGATGTTGCCGTCCGCGGCGACGACCGCTCCGGAGACGGCGTGCACGATCCCGGGCTGGTCGTCGCAGACGAGCGTCAGGGTCCAGTGCGTGGGGGTCGGGTCGGTCACCGGATCAGGGTACCGGGCGCGGCGAGCGCGGTGCTTCGTGAGCAGAAATGGTCGAGTGCCGTCACGCGACTCGACCATTTCTGCTCACGAAGCGGGCGTGGCGGCAGCCGTGCGGAGGCGGCGGTCGGCCAGGGTCAGGACCGTGAGGAGCACCGCGACGCCGATGATCACCCAGGCCAGCAGGTGCAGGTCGGGCGTCGTCGGCGCCTGACCGAACACGCCGCCGATGAGCGACGACGCCGCGATCGCCCCGATGTACACCGCCGTGCGGGACAGCCCGGCCGCGGTGCCGATGGAGGACGCGGGCACGAGCCGGTACAGCGCCGCCTGGTTCGACACCGACGCCAGGGCCTGCGGGACGCCGAACAGTGCCGGCGCCAGGGCGAGCAGCACGACCGGCGACCCGGTGTGCAGGAAGAGCAGGAGCGCCCCGCCGACGATCGGCACGACGGCCGCGACGATCAGCGGCCCGCGCACGGCGGTCTTCCGCGCGACGACGAAGGACGCGATCCCGGCCACGATCGCGGCGGGCAGCTGGATGTACCCGGCGACGTCGCTCGAGTACCCGGCGACGTCCTGCACCCACTGCGAGAACCCGTAGGTCATCGTGTAGGCGAGCAGGTAGGTCAGGAACAGCCGCACGTAGGTGCGGGACAGCGCGCCGTTCCGCGCGAGCATCCGGACGTCGACGAACGGCCGGACCGCCCGCAGCTCCCAGAGCACCAGGGCGACGAGCAGCACGATCGCAACCGCGAGCAGCCACCACAGCCCGGCGGACAGGTCGAGCAGGAACACGAGCAGCGCGGAGACGGTGCCCGTCATGAGCAGCATGCCGAACGGGTCGAGTGCCTGGAGGACGGGCAGGGCCTCGTCGTCACGCGGACGGAGGCGGTCGGACGGCAGCCACATCGACGCGACGACGATGCCGAACGCCGCGAGGGGCACGTTCACCAGGAAGATCGCGTGCCAGCCGAACGCCGCGATCAACGCGCCGCCGAGGGGCGGCCCGGCCGCCGCGGACACGAGCGAGGTGATCGACAGCGCTCCGAGCACGAGTGGGGGCGTCGGCTTCCCGATCCGCGCCGAGTGCTGCCGCAGGGTGGTGAGTGCCGCCGGGTACGCGGACGAGGTCCCGATGCCGATGAGCACGCGGGCGAACACCGCGCCGCCGAAGCCGGTCAGGAACTCGGGCACGACACCGGCGACGCCGACGATCACGAGCCCGGTCAGGAACACCTTCTTCGGGCCGAAGCGGTCGGCGAGCTTGCCCATCGTCGGCTGCGCGATCGCACTCGCCAGGTACAGGGCCGCGACGAGCCAGATCGCCTGCGCCGCTCCGATCCCGAGGTCGCGGGAGATCGGCGTGAGGGCGACGGACACCATCGTGGTGTTGATCGGGTTGAGCAGCGGTCCGACGAGCACCGGGATGAGGAGCTTCGGGCCGAAGCCCCTGGCGGTACTGCCCGGGGCGACGACAGGGGTGGGAGCGGTCGAGGTGGACGTGGGAGTGCTTCTTCCGGGGTCAGCGTTCGGTGAGCGGCGTGAGGATCGCGATCGCTCGGGCGACGGTGTCGCGGTCGGCGTCGGGCAGCGCGGCGAGCCGGTCGGTCAGGACGCGGGTGCGGGTGGTCCAGGCGTCCTCGCGGGCACGGGCGCCCCGGTCGGTCGCGCGGACGAGCGCCCGGCGGCCGTCGGCGGGGTCTGGACGCCGTTCGACGAGGCCGAGGTCCTCGAGCGCCTGGACGGTCGCGCCCATCGACTGCGGCCGGACGCCCTCGGCGCGGGCGAGCTCGGCGACCGTGGTCTCGCCGTACCGCAGCAGGCGGCCGAGCGCGGCCGTCTGGGACGCCGTGACGTCGTCGGCCTTGCCGGTCAGCAGCGTGCGCCGGATCCGGCCGTACAGCGTCAGCAGGTCACCGGCGAGCACGGTCGGATCGGGTGATTCCATACCGAAACGGTACTACTTCGACAGCAGAACTTGCAAGGCTCCCTTGCGAGTTCCGGGCGCGCTGCTCCGGACCGGGCTCAGCGCTCGAACACGATCCGGCGCTTCGTCACCACGAAGCCGGCCCGTTCGAACGCTCGGCGCATCGGGGTGTTCGCCGCGTCCGTCGTGCCGACCACCTTCGGCTCGCCGGCCTCGGCGTGCACGCGCAGTCCCTCAGCGAGCAGGCCGTCGACCACACCGCGGCCACGGTGCTGCGGCAGCACTCCGATGAAGCTGATCGCCGCGTCGTACGCCGTCCGCGTCGCCAGGACGAACCCGACCACCGGGCCGTCGGCGTCGAGCGCGACCCGCCAGCCGTCCCGTGATCCGGGGAGCGAACGGTAGAACTCGAGGTCGTCGGCGGCGGCGCCCCGCGGGCCGAGTTCGTCCACCGACGCCACGGTGTGCGCGTCGAGGCTCCCCACCGCGACGCGGGCGAAGAGGTCCGCGAACTCGTCGTCGTCACCGGCACGGAAGCGGAGCGAGGACGGCACCGGAGCCCCCGCCCGTTCCGGCGTCCACGCCACACTCACCCGCTCCGTCGACCGTCCGAGTCCCGCCGACCGAGCGGCCGCCGTGCGCCACGACACCGCGGCGACGGCTGCGGGATCGTCGTGCCAGTCCACCGCGACGTCGACGATCCACTCCGGGACCACCCCGAACGCAGCGGTCCCCGCCGTGATCAGCCCGGCGGCGATCGACACACGGTCGTCGTCCGTCACGTCGGGAGCCACCAGCAGGTCGTCGAGGGTCGACGGCGCCGCGGCATCCGTGCCGCCCCACCAGAGTGCCCGCGCCACCGGACGGCCGTCGCGCACGGCCAGCCACGACCACTCCGGGCGGTAGTTGTCCGTGCCGGACTCGGCGCGGTACCGGTCCGGACCGATCCACGCGACCGGTTCCGACGTCGAGAACGCGAGCAGGGCCTCCCGGTCGTCCTCGGTGGCAGCGCGGAAGGCGACCGTCACCGCGGGTCGGTCATCGTCGTGATCAGGTGCTCCTGCACGTACCCGAGCCAGTCGTAGACGTCGCGCAGGCCGACGCCCGCGTCGGCCTCGACCGAACGCTCCTCGTCGTCGGCGTCGACGATCCCGAGACGGTCGGCGATCGTCAGCCGCAGGTCGGTCAGGGTGCGGAGCCAGGCCTGCTCGTCCTCGGGGGCGAGGGCGCCGTCGCGGGTGCCCGTCAGCCACTCGTGCACGGTCGTCGCGTTCGTGGTCTTCTGCGCCAGCAGGTCGGACTGCGTGTACCTCCGGAACTCCGCGCTGGCGTCGTCGTCGTCCGGGTAGGCGTCCGGGAACATCCGCTCGGTGACCGGGTCCACCGACAGATCGCCGTCGAGCACCTGGCGCAGCTGCTCGGTCAGGGACGTGAGCAGCCCGCGCTCGCCGGAGGACATGCCGAGGTGGACGCCGTCGGCGCGGCGGACGAAGGGGATCACGCTTCGGGGGCCTTGTCGACGGTCGCCTGCAGGCCGTAGCCGTGCATCGACTGGACGTGGGCCTCCATCGCCTCGCGCGGCCCCGTCGCCACGATGGCCCGCCCCTCGGTGTCCACCTGGTGCATGAGCCGCTCCGCCTGCTCGCGTCCGAAGCCGAAGTGCCGCTGGAAGACGTAGGTGACGTAGGACATCAGGTTCACCGGGTCGTCCCACACGACGGTGACCCACGGGGTGTCCGCGCGGGCACTGGTGCGTTCGTCCGGGGTGGTCCGTTCGTCCACGTCGGGCGAGGTCAGCGTCATGCATCCAGGGTGACACAGGGCGGGCGGCTCGGTACGATCGTCACGTCGCGACTGGCGTTGGATGGGTCACCATCGGGGAGCGACACCTGACACGGTGCGCGGCCGTACGCCTGGGCTGCACCGACCGATCGTCCGTGCGCGACCTCCCGGTCGTCGCCAACCCACGTAGGAGAACCGTGTCCATCACCGATCTGCCCGCCGTCGACGGCTCCGTCGACACCGACCGCGCAGCCTTCAACGCCCCGCTCGACCAGGTCGACCCCGAGATCGCCGCCGTCCTGCAGCAGGAGCTCGGCCGTCAGCGCGACACCCTCGAGATGATCGCGTCCGAGAACTTCGTGCCGCGTGCCGTGCTCGAGTCCCAGGGCTCCGTCCTCACCAACAAGTACGCCGAGGGCTACCCCGGCAAGCGCTACTACGGCGGCTGCGAGTACGTCGACGTCGCCGAGCAGCTCGCCATCGACCGTGCCAAGGCGCTCTTCGGGGCGTCCTACGCGAACGTCCAGCCGCACTCGGGCGCCACGGCCAACGCCGCGGTCCTGCACGCGATCGCCAGCGCCGGCGACACGATCCTCGGCCTCGAGCTCGCGCACGGCGGTCACCTGACCCACGGCATGAAGCTCAACTTCTCCGGCCGCATCTACAACGCCGTGGCGTACGGCGTCGACCCCGAGACGTTCGAGGTCGACTACGACGACATCCGTGCCAAGGCCATCGAGCACCAGCCGAAGGTCCTCATCGCCGGCTGGTCCGCCTACCCGCGTCAGCTCGACTTCGCGAAGTTCCGCGAGATCGCGGACGAGGTCGGCGCGAAGCTCTGGGTCGACATGGCGCACTTCGCCGGCCTCGTCGCCGCCGGCCTGCACCCGTCCCCCGTCCCGCACGCCCACGTCGTCTCGTCGACGGTGCACAAGACCCTCGGCGGCCCCCGCTCGGGCATCATCCTGTCCAACGACGAGACGCTGTTCAAGAAGCTGAACTCCGCGGTCTTCCCGGGCCAGCAGGGTGGCCCGCTCATGCACGTGATCGCCGCCAAGGCCACCGCGTTCCTGCTCGCCGGCACCCCCGAGTTCAAGGCCCGCCAGGAGCGCACCATCCGCGGCGCCCGCTTGCTGGCGGATCGGCTCACGCAGCCGGACGCCCGCGCGGCCGGCATCGACGTCCTGACCGGTGGCACCGACGTGCACCTGGTGCTCGTCGACCTGCGCACCTCCGAGGTCGACGGCAAGCAGGCCGAAGACCTGCTGCACGAGGTCGGCATCACCGTGAACCGCAACTCCGTGCCGTTCGACCCGCGTCCGCCGATGGTCACCTCGGGTGTCCGCATCGGCACGTCGGCGCTCGCCACGCGTGGCTTCGGCGACGCCGAGTTCACCGAGGTCGCGGACATCATCGCGCTGACCCTCATGCCGAACCCGGACATCGCAGCGCTCTCGGCCCGGGTGAAGACCCTGACCGACGCGTTCCCCCTCTACGCGTGAGCGACGCCCTGACCTCCCTGCCCGTCGAACGATGGGCGGGGGAGGGCACTGCCGTCCGCATCGACGGCACCGCCCTCGCCGCCCGGACCCTCGAGGAACTGCGGGTCCGCATCGACCGGCTGCACGAGCACGGCATCCGTCCGGGGCTCGGCACGATCCTGGTCGGGTCGCACCCCGGTTCGATGTCGTACGTCGCGGGCAAGCACCGCGACTCGGCGCAGATCGGGCTCGACTCGCACCGCATCGACCTGCCGTCGTCCGCGAGCGCTGCGGACATCCGAGCAGCGATCCTGCAGATGAACGACGACCCCCGGGTCACCGCGTTCATCGTGCAGCTGCCGCTGCCGGAAGGCATCGACCCGACGCCGATGCTCGAGCTGATGGACCCGTCGAAGGACGCCGACGGCCTCCACCCGACGAACCTCGGTGAGCTCGTGCTCGCCGTGCCCGGTGGTGCCGGCACGATCGACGCGCCCCTGCCCTGCACCCCGCGGGGCATCGTCGCGATGCTCGAGGCGTACGACATCCCGATCCGGGGCGCGCACGTCACGATCATCGGGCAGGGGCTGACGGTCGGCCGGCCGCTCGGTCTGCTGCTCACCCGCCTCGAGGCCACCGCCACCCTGACCCACTCCCTGACGGCCGACGTCGCCGCGGAGTGCCGTCGCGCCGACATCGTCGTCGCGGCCGCCGGGGTCGCCGGGCTCGTCAAGCCGGACTGGGTGCAGCCCGGTGCGGCCGTGATCGACGTGGGCATCACCCGCGTGGTGAACGACGAGACGGGGAAGGCCAAGCTGCACGGCGACGTCGACCCCGCCGTCGCGTCCGTCGCGGGCTTCATGTCGCCGGTGCCCGGCGGCGTCGGCCCGATGACCCGCGCGATGCTCATGAAGAACGTGGTCGAGGCCGCGGAGCGCCACCTGAAGTAGGGGGCGGGTCGGTCGGCCGGCGCGCGTCCGTTCGTGCCGCGGTCTGTGCCGCAGAAGCGACAGATTCCCGCGAACTGTTCGCGGGAATCTGTCGCTTCGGCGGGGCGGTCGCGTCCACGGGCGGCCGGGAGGCACGGCTCGCCCCCGCCCCGCGCGTACTGGGGACGGGTGCGGAGCCTGCCCCAGTGCTACGGTCACCGCATGGGGGAGAACGTCCAGACCGCGCCCGTGATGGCGGCCACCGGCAAGCAGCTTCGTCCGCGTGCGTGGGGCCTGGCGCTCATCGGGGTCGTCGCACTGGTGCTGTCACCGAACCTGGTGCTCTGGAGCACGTCGACGGGCTACGGCGGGGTCGACGCCGACGACAACTGGATCGACAACGGCGGCAAGGTCCTCGAGACCGCACCGATCACGGTGCAGGTCGAAGCGCACGTCGCGCCAGCCGCCCTCGCGGCGCTGCTGCTCGTCGTGGTCGTCGGGATCGTCCTGCCGCCGACGCTCGCGCGGTACGGGCACCGGACCCTCGGCGACATCGTTCGGTACTCGGCGTACCTGGCGGTTCCGGTGTGCATCATCGCCGGGTTCCTGGTCTACAGCGTGTGGCAGGGCCACGTCGTGACGGACCAGCTCCAGCACGAGGTGCTGCACCCCCAGGGCTTCCCGTGGGGTGGCGTCACGGTCACCACGGGTCACATGACCCGCTGACGCCCGAGTCTCGGCGAGGGACTCAGTCGCGGCGGGCGCCCTGCGCAGCGTGCACCGTGAAGACGTTCGGCTCGCGGTACCCGGCGGCGGCGAAGGCAGCGGCGACTGCGTCGGCGATCGCACCGCGCGACTCCTGGTCGACGAGCGCGATCGCAGCGCCACCGAACCCACCACCCGTCATCCGCGCACCGACGGCACCGTGCTCGACCGCGGTCTCGACGGCCAGGTCGAGTTCCGGCACAGAGATCTCGAAGTCGTCGCGCATCGACTCGTGCGACGCGACGAGCAGCGAACCGATCGCGCGCGGCCCCTGTTCGCGCAGCGTCCGGACGGTGTCGAGGACGCGCTGGTCCTCGGTCACGACGTGGCGCACGCGGCGGAAGGTCTCGTCGTCGAGCAGTTCCTGCGCACGGGGCAGGTCGTCGATGCTCACGTCGCGCAGGGCCTCGACACCGAGCACCTGCGCACCCTTCTCGCACGAGGCACGACGAGCCGCGTACCCGCCGGTGGCGTGCGCGTGCTCGACCCGGGTGTCGATGACCAGGATCTCGAGCCCGTTCGCCTCGAGCGCCAGGTCGACCACGGCGGTGTCGAGCGTGCGGCAGTCGAGGAACACGACGGCGTCCTGCTCGCCGAGCAGTGACGCGGACTGGTCCATGATGCCCGTCGGTGCGCCGACGGCGTGGTTCTCGGAGTACTGCCCCACGCGGGCGAGGGTCTTGCGGTCGAGCCCGAGCTCCCACAGGTCGTTGAAGGCGAGCGCGACGCCGCACTCGATCGCGGCGCTGGACGACAGGCCGGCCCCGACGGGGACGTCGGACTCGATGAAGACGTCGAACCCGGTCTTGTCGGACAGGTCCGCGCCGGCCTGCTCGCGAAGTGCCCAGGCGATGCCGAAGACGTACGCCGACCAGCCGGTCATGTTCGACGGGTCGAGGTCGTCGAGCGACAGCTCGAGCACGGTGCCGGCGTCGAACGCGGACGAGACACGCAGCCGACGGTCCGGCCGCGGAGCGATCGACGCGGTGGTGCGGCGGTCGATCGCGAACGGCAGGACGTACCCGTCGTTGTAGTCGGTGTGCTCACCGATCAGGTTGACGCGCCCCGGGGCGGAGTACCGCACGGTCGGCTCGTACCCGTAGGCCTGCTGGAACGTCATGCTCGCTCGACTCCTTGTCGGATGAACTCGGCCGCCTTCTCGGGGACCAGGTCCCCGATCCAAGCGCCCATGGCGGCTTCACTGCCGGCCAGGAACTTCAACTTGTCCGCCGCTCGACGCGGCGAGGTGATCTGCAGCATGAGCCGCACGGTGTCCCGCCCGACGTGCACCGGTGCCTGGTGCCACGCGGCGATGTACGGGGTCGGGTCGTCGTAGAGCTTGTCGATGCCCCGCGTCAGGCGCAGGTGCATGTGGGCCAGCTCGTCCTTCTCGGCCTCGGTCAGGCCGGCGAAGTCGGGGACGTGGCGGTGCGGCAGCATGTGGATCTCGATGGGCCACCGCGCGGCGAACGGCACGAAGGCGGTGAAGTGCTCGCCCTGCAGCACGACCCGGTCCGAGGCGCGCTCGTTCGCGAGGTGCTGCTCGAACAGGTCCGGCCCGAAGCGCTCGATGGAGTCGAGCAGGCGCTGCGTGCGGGGCGTGATGTACGGGTACGAGTAGATCTGCCCGTGCGGGTGGTGCAGCGTGACGCCGATCGCCTCACCGCGGTTCTCGAACGGGAACACCTGCTGGATGCCGGGCATCGCGGAGAGCGCGGCGGTGCGGTCCGCCCAGGCCTCGACCACCGTGCGGGCGCGCGACTCGGAGATCGACGCGAAGGACCCCTCGGTCGCGGGGGAGAAGCACACGACCTCGCACCGGCCGACGGACCGGAGCTGCCGGTTCAGGCCGACGTCGGACAGGGACTGCAGCGAGGACGGGGCGTCATCGGCCTCGAGCAGCGGACCGAACGACGGCGACCGGTTCTCGAACACGGCGACGTCGTACGTGCTCGGGATCTCGGACGGGTTCTGCGGTGTCTGCGGCGCGAGCGGGTCCTGGTCGGCCGGCGGCAGGAACGCGCGGTTCTGACGGCTCGCGGCGATGGAGACCCACTCGCCGGTCAGGACGTCCTGGCGCATCCGCGCGGTCTCGGGCCGAGGGTCGAGCGCACGCTCGTCGATGGCACGCTCAGCGGGCAGGGTGCTGTCCGCATCGTCGAAGTAGAACAGGTCGCGGCCGTCCGCGAGCTTCGTCGCGCGCTTGGTGATCACCGGAACAGCCTAGCCCCGATCCGAAGCATTGCGAAAGTCTTCGGAAGCAAGCGAAACTGGACCCGTGACCGACGACGACCTCTCCTTCCTGGCCGGATCGCTGCCAGCACCCCTCCGGCAGGACCGCATCGTCTCGATCGTCGAGGGCGCACCCGGCATGGTCCGGACCGCCGCGCTGGCCGCGTCGCTCGGCACGAGTGAGGTGACGGTCCGGCAGGACCTCGCGGTCCTCGACCAGGAGGCCCGGATCCGTCGGGTGCACGGGGGCGCGGTCCGCCTCGGGGCCGGGTCCACCGAGCGCCCCTTCGAGGAGACCGCCGTCGAGCACCAGGTGGCCAAGGCCGCCATCGGCCGTGCGGCCGCTGCGCTCGTGCGGTCCGGCGAATGCGTCGTGCTCGACGTCGGCACCACCCCGGCCGCCGTCGCCGAGGCGCTCGTCGCCCGCACGGAGCTGGTCGACGTCACGGTCGTCACGAACTCGCTGACCACCGCCCTGACCCTCGAGCGCGCCGTGCCGCGGTTCACCGTGATCGTCACCGGCGGCACGCTCCGGCCGCTGCAGCACTCGCTCGTCGCGCCGTTCAACAACACGCTGCTGCCGATGATCGCCGCTGACGTCGTGTTCCTCGGTGGCACCGGCGTCGACGTCGCGCACGGTCTGACCAACGTCAACCTGCCCGAGACCGAGGCGAAGCGGATGCTCGCGGCCACCGCTCGGCGTACCGTCGTCGTCGCGGACGGGTCGAAGTTCGGCCGGGCCCACATCGGGGTCGTCCGCGCGCTCGAGGACATCGACGTCGTCGTCACCGCCGAGGTCGAAGCCGACGCGGTCGCCACGATCCGGGCGGCCGGCGTCGAGGTCGTCGTCGCGGACGGCGAGGACACACCCGGAAGGAACCACACCCCATGACCGCAGCACCCACCGGTGGCCAGTACCGCCTGCACCACGCCGGACCGGACGGCGTCGTCGAGGCCGTCGTGACCGAGGTCGCCGCCGGCATCCGAGAACTCCGCGTCGCCGGCTTCGACCTGACCGAGCCGTTCCCCGTCACCGAGCAGCCGCCCGGCGCCAACGGCATCGTGCTCGTGCCGTGGCCGAACCGCGTCGCCGGAGGGGTCTGGGAGCTCGACGGCAAGCGGCAGCAGCTGGACATCTCGGAGCCGAAGTACGGCAACGCATCGCACGGCCTGCTCCGCTTCGCGCCGTACCGCGTGGTGTCGCAGACCGAGACCGGGATCGTGCAGGAGGCCACGATCCACCCGCAGCACGGCTGGCCGTTCACCCTCGAGACCCGCGTGCACCACGAACTCGTGGACGACGGCATCCGGGTGACGCACGAGATCACGAACCGTTCCGGCGTCCGCGCACCGTTCGCGGTGGGGGCGCACCCGTACCTGCGTGCCGGCGACACCCCGGCCGACGACCTCGTCGTCACGCTCGACGCCGCCACCGCCTTCACCGTCGACGACCAGAAGGTGCCGAACGGGTCCGTGTCGGTGGAGGGCACGCCGTTCGACCTGCGCCGGGGACAGCGTGCCGGTGACGCGGACCTCGACACCGCGTACTCGGACATCACCCCGGATGCCAACGGGGTCCGCCACACGACGCTGCACGGCCCCGAGGGTGACGGGGTGCAGCTCTGGCAGGACGCCTCGTTCCCGTACGTGCAGGTGTTCACCTCGCGCGAGTACCCCCGCGGCGACGGCAAGGGCCTCGCGGTGGCGGTCGAGCCGATGACCGCTCCGGCCAACGCATTGAACTCCGGTGAAGGCCTGCGCTGGCTCGAGCCCGACGAGACCTGGACCGGCACCTGGGGCATCCGCCGCGTCTGGTCCTGATCGCCCCACCGCAATCCGTCTCGCGAAAGCGACTCCGTCCCGCCGAAGGTTCGCGGCACAGAGTCGCTTTCGCGGGGTTGTCGCCGGAGAGACCGGCGTCTCGGAGCTGCGGGTCAGCCGCGGCGCATGCGGAGCGCCTCGACCGCGAGGGACTCGCTGGCGTACCGGCCGACCTCGTGTGCCCAGGCCGGGTCGTCCCCGCGCAGGGCGATGAAGTCCTTGCGCTGCCGGCAGACGTAGCCGAGGACCGCGGTGGCCGTCGCGACCTCGATGAAGTCCTTGCGGATGTGCCGGGTCGTGACCTGAGCATTGCGGCGGAGCGTGTCGAGCAGGAGCTCGTTGCTCATCGTCGTGTTGGTCGCTGCGGCGAGCTCGACGATGCGGCGCGCGTCCCCGGTGCTGCTGGTCTGCGTGGCTTCGATGGGCTCGATCACGGTGTACCCCGTTCGTTCGTGGTGGTGCGGTGCTGCAGGACCCGGTGATCGGATCCGGGAACGACACTATCGGCGGCAGGCCAACAGTCGGCTGTGCGCAGGCTGATGTGTGCAGGGGATCTGCCATGAGCCAGCTGGGGACGACTTGTACCCCGGTCTGGTGGTCAGGCGCAGCGCTCGTCGCCGGGTGCCGCGAGCGCGTCGAGGGACTCCGAGACCCGGTCCGCCAGGTACTGGTAGCCGGCGTCGTTGAGGTGGCCGCCGTCGATCGCCGCGTAGCCCGGGCTGTTCGCCGCGGTGAACCACTGCCCGGCGAGCGCGTCGATGTACGGCACGCCCGCTGCCGCTGCCCCAGCGGAGACCGAGGCGGCGACCCCGACGGTCGACTTCGCCCACGGCAGCGGCGCCGACGGCCCGAGCGCGACGACGACGGCGTCCGGCCAGGTCTGCTCAGCGTCGCGGAGGGTCTTCTCGACCCGGGCCTGCAGCGTCGACGAGTCGACGAGCCAGTCGTTCTGGCTGCCCTGCACGATGACGAGCTGTGGATCGACGTCCTCGGCATGCCGTTCCAGGCGAGGGCCGAACGTGTAGTGCGAGGACCCGGTGCGACCGGTGTCGACGTAGCCCGTACCCGGGTAGCCGTCGATGGTGGCGTCCCAGTGCCGGTCGGCCACGAGGTCCTGTGCCCACCCGTCGACACCGCTGGTCGAGCCGCGGCCGGAGGTGTACGAGTCGCCGACGATCAGGACGTCGGAGCCGGGGGCGATGGCGTCGGCGACCTGTGCGGAGGAGACGCTCGCCGACGTCGTGACGGGCTGGCAGGCACTCGACACGGTCGGCAGGATGACGAGCAGCCCGCTCACGCCGAGAGCCATAGCTCCGAGCGCGATGCCGGGAAGGAGTCGTCGTGCCATCCGCCACATCTTAGACAACGCAGTCCGGCCAGCCGCCGAAGGGAAGGGTGTGTGGGCCCCGTGGGGCTCGAACCCACGACCCTCGGATTAAAAGTCCGGTGCTCTACCAACTGAGCTAGAGGCCCTCACCCGCAAGGCTAGCGGGTGAGGGCCTCTGGGAAGAACCTGGTGCCGAGGGTCAGCCGCGACGCCCGGTGAGCGTGCGCAGCAGCCACAGGACGACGGCCACGATGAGCAGCACGATGCCGACCCACAGCAGGAACTTGAGGCTCGCGGTGAAGCCACCGACGAACAGCAGGATGACCGCGATGACGGCCAGGATGATGAGCAGGGGGTTCATGGGGGAGTCCTCTCCTTCACGTACGGGAGGAGCGCCTCCCGACGAGACACCGTACCCGCGGCGCTGTCGTTGCGTTCTGGGCGAACGGAGGGCGGGCGTGTCACCGGCCGTGCCTACACTGACGCGGTGCCTCGCGATCACCACCGTCCTGTCCACTTCACCGATGCCGAGTTCGCTGCGATCCAGGGCGGCGAGGACCCGGCCGTCGTGAACCGTGTCGCGCACGAGACCGCGAACGCGCTGCTGCACCGGGTGCGGCAGGACCCGGACCCCGCGGTGGTCGAGCGGCTCGTGACCTACACGGACGTGCACGGCATCGACGCGATCGCCGAACTCTGGGCACGTGTCGGCGCCCACACGCTGCCGGGGGCCCTCTGGCGGGTGTACCTCGTCCGCACCGTGATCCGGCAGAACCCGGAGGAGATCGCCTTCCTGTTCGCGCGCGGTACGGAGCGCATCGGCACGATCGACCAGGCCGTCGCGGGTGCTGAGCAGCCGACGGGTCCTGCCGAGATCCTCACCTTGGCGGACCGCATCCTGCACGGCCTGTACACGGGCGACTTCGCGGTGGCGCTGGACCGGGGTGCGGCGTTCTGCCGGCTGACGGCGGCGGGTGCGACGGCTGTGGCGGACGACTCCGACCTGACGGCCGAGGCCCGCGCGAGCGAGTTGACGACCCGCGCGCTCCGTCTGACGGAGCTGGCGGCCGACCTGACCGAGGCGGCGGCGCTCTGGCGTCGCGACAGCCTGGACTAGCGAGCAGACCAGCCGGACCGGCACCGTGCCTCCCGGTCGGACGGCGACAGCCGCAACGAGGCAGAGACGAACCGGGCAGAGAACAACCGGTCCGAGACGAACCGGGCAGAGAAAAACCGGGCCGCAGAAGCGCCTCTCGGCGCGAGGCCGCTCGAAGCGGCGAATTTTGGAGCCCGGGGCTTGCTGCGGCCCGGCGACACCAACTCTACGACGCGTGGGCTGTGTCCGCTGCCCTGTTCACTCTCGGTGGACAGATCCGGACCCGGGCGTGCCCGGCAGCCGGCCCGGACGCGGCCTCCCCACAACTTCTCGGCAACCGATCCAATCCACCACGGGCACCGCGCCGAATCATCAGCGTGACGGACTTGATGACCGTCACGAACGCGAGAGGCCCGGCGTGACCCGGACCGGTATCCGCCGGTCAATTCCCTGTGGGTCACGCTGGCCTCTCGTCTCGACCGCACGACGCGGCGGCTTCGCCCTACCCGGGTGGACCGCAGCACAGCACCACCAGCACCACGGCACACGCAGCACCCCCTGACAGAACGGCCACAACCGGCCGCCGACGCACCCGAGAGGAGGGAAACCTGCAATGCTTGCCCTCGTGGATAGCGACACCGAACGCTGGAGCTCATCAGAGCCAGCCCAGGCATCGCCGGACGACCTCCTGGCTCGGGTTGCCTCCGGTGACCAAGCCGCCTTCGCGGACCTCTACGACGTCCTCTCCGGCCGGGTCCTCGGGCTCGTGACGCGCCTCCTCCGGGACCGCGCCCAGTCCGAAGAGGTCACCCAAGAGGTCTTCCTCGAAGTCTGGCAGCAGGCCACCCGGTTCGACCGGAAGCGCGGGACCGCCTCCAGCTGGGTCCTGACCATGGCGCACCGCCGAGCGGTGGACCGGGTCCGTGCCTCGCAGGCGTCGCACGACCGGGACACGAAGATCGGCATCCGCGACCTCGAGGCCGGTTTCGACCAGGTCTCCGAGTCGGTCGAGATCCGCATCGAACACGAACGTGTGGGTCGGGCGCTGGCCAAGCTGACCGAGTTCCAGCGGCAGGCCGTGCAGCTCGCGTACTACGGAGGCTTCTCGCACAGCGAGATGGCCGAACACCTCGGTGTCCCCATCGGCACCGTCAAGACCCGTCTCCGTGACGGGATGATCCGACTCCGAGACGAGATGGGGGTGACCTCATGACCGAACGACACGACGACCCCGCCCTGCTGACGGGTTCCTACGCACTCGACGCGCTGTCCGACGATGAGCGCATGCTCCTGGAGGACGTCCTCACGACGTCGCCCGAACTCCAGGCCGAAGCCGACTCGCTGCGCGAGACCGCGCTGCAGCTGGCCTTCGCCGCTGCTCCGATCGAGCCGCCGACGTCGTTGAAGGCGTCGCTGCTGGCACAGATCGCGACGACCCCGCAGGCCGCACCGCTGGCCGACACGGCGGTCGACCAGACCCCGGTCGCCGAGACCACCTCCGTCCAGGAGGCCCGTCCCGAGCCCGCCAGGCACGTCGCCTCGATCGCCGACGGCTCCACCACCGGTGGCCGGGCGACCTCCGAGGCTCGCCGCCGCTGGTTCCAGCGTCCGGCAGCCATGCTCACCAGTGCTGCTGCGGTCGCCGTGGTGTTCCTCGGTGTCGGCCTGGGTGTCGGTGTCGCGAACGGTCCGTCCGACGGGCCGGGGACGGGTACCACGCAGGCGTCCAGCGGACTCGACCGCATCTACGCCGCCTCGGACTTCCAGCGCAGCACCACCAAGGTCGAGGGCGGCGGCACGGCCACGGTCGTGTGGTCGAACGACCTCGGCAAGTCCGCGGTGATCCTCGACGGTGTCGAGCAGGCACCCAAGGGCAAGACGTACGAGCTCTGGTACATCGGCTCCGAGGAACAGGGCGGCACGATCAAGTCTGCTGGCCTGGTCGACGGTGTCGCCGACGGCGTGCACTCGGCCGTGCTCAAGGGCTCGATGTCCGACGGTGCGACGATCGGCATGACGGTCGAGCCGGCCGGTGGTTCCGAGCAGCCGACCACGACGCCGATCATGGCGGTCCCGACCACCTCGGCCTGACCCTCCCGGAAGATCGACCCCGAACGACACCCTCGACGTCGCACGACATCGGGGGTGTCGTTCTGCGTCGGCTCGACCCCGGCGCTCGACCCCCGCACCCAGCGCAACCACGAAGGCCCGGTGCGCGTCCGTGGCGGACGTGCACCGGGCCTCCCGGTCGTCCGTCAGCACGACGGACGGATGCCGATCAACCGAAGCGACCCGAGACGTAGTCCTCGGTGGCCTGCACGGACGGGTTCGAGAACATCGTCGCGGTGTCGTCGAACTCGATGAGCTTGCCCGGCGCACCGGTGCCCGCGATGTTGAAGAACGCGGTCTTGTCGCTGACGCGCGACGCCTGCTGCATGTTGTGGGTCACGATGACGATCGTGAACTCCTTCTTGAGCTCCTCGATCAGGTCCTCGATGGCCAGGGTGGAGATCGGGTCGAGCGCCGAGCAGGGCTCGTCCATCAGCAGCACGTCGGGCTGCACGGCGATGGCGCGGGCGATGCAGAGACGCTGCTGCTGACCGCCGGACAGGCCCATGCCGGGCTTGTCGAGGCGGTCCTTGACCTCGTTCCACAGGTTCGCGCCCTGCAGCGAGCGCTCGACGATGTCGTCGGCCTCGGACTTCGAGACGCGCTTGTTGTTGAGCTTCACGCCGGCCAGCACGTTGTCCTTGATGGACATCGTGGGGAACGGGTTCGGACGCTGGAAGACCATGCCGACCTGGCGACGGACGAGCACCGGGTCGACCCCGGGGCCGTACAGGTCGTCGCCGTCGATCTTGACCGAGCCCTCGACCCAGGCGCCGGGGATGACCTCGTGCATGCGGTTCAGGGTGCGGAGGAAGGTGGACTTGCCACAGCCGGACGGGCCGATGAAGGCGGTGACGGTGCGGGGCTCGATGGTGATGTCGACACCCTCGACCGCCTTGAACTTCGAGTAGTAGACGTTGAGGCCGTCGACCTCGATGCGCTTGGACACGTTGATCCTTCTGGTGGGTGGGGAAGTGGGTTCGCTAGCGCGAGAGCTTGGGGGCGAAGAGTCGGGTGACGAACCGGGCGAGCAGGTTGAGCGCCATCACGATGAGGATGAGCACCAGCGCGGCGGTCCAGGCACGGTCGACGAACGGCTGCGGGTTGGCGCCCTGCTGCGAGTACTGCGTGTACGCGTACACCGGCAGGGTCATCATCGGGTCCTTGAACAGGTCGTAGTTCATGCTCGCGGTGAAGCCGGCGGTGACGAGCAGCGGGGCCGTCTCGCCGATGACGCGCGCGATCGAGAGCATGACGCCGGTGGTGATGCCGGCGAGCGACGTCGGCAGGACGACCTTGAGGATCGTGAGGTACTTCGGGACGCCGAGGGCGTAGGACGCTTCGCGGAGCTCCATCGGCACGATCTTCAGTACCTCTTCGGTGGAACGCACGACGATCGGGATCATCAGCACCGACAGGGCGACGGAGCCGACCAGGCCGAAGCGGGCGCCCGGGCCGAGGAACAGCGCGAACAGCGAGTAGGCGAACAGACCGGCGACGATCGACGGGATGCCCGTCATGACGTCGACGAAGAACGTGATGCCCTTCGCCAGCGCGCCGCGGCCGTACTCGACCAGGTAGATCGAGGTGAGCAGACCGATCGGCACCGAGATGAGCGCCGCGAACAGGGTGATCTCGAGCGTGCCGATGAGGGCGTGGATCGCGCCGCCGCCCTCGGAGATCACGCCGCGCATCGAGTACGAGAAGAAGTTCGCGTCGAAGCGGGCCAGGCCGTCGGCGACGACGGTCCAGAGCAGGGACACCAGCGGCAGGACCGCGATGACGAAGGCCGTGATGACGAGCGAGGTGATCAGCCGGTTGACGGCTTGACGGCCGCCCTCGACGATGCGCGAGACGACCACGATGAGGACGTCGAACAGGACGGTGCCGAGGAACAGCGCGGCGACGACGTTGAAGTCCTTGACCGCACCGCCGGCGTTGAGCAGGGCGAACACGGCCACCAGGGCGACCCAGCTGCCGACCAGCAGCAGCCACGGCACCGAGCGGTGCAGCTTGCCGTTGGCGTAGACGTTGCCGGCGGTGCCGGTCTGACGGAGAGCGAGGGACATCGGGTGCGACCTCTCAGCTGACCCGCGTGCGGACGATGTACCGCGCGAGCATGTTGATGACCAGGGTGATGACGAACAGGATCAGACCCGACGCGATCAGGGCGTTCAGGGCGGTCCCCGATGCCTCGGCGAACTGCAGCGCGATGTTCGCGGCGATCGTCGAGGGGTTCTGCGAGGTCAGCATCTGGAAGGTGACGTTCGTCGAGACCGACAGCACCAGGGCGATCGCCATCGTCTCGCCCAGGGCCCGACCGAGCCCGAGCATGATCGCGGACACGATGCCGGACTTGGCGAACGGCAGCACGGACAGGCGGATCATCTCCCAGCGCGTCGCACCGAGGGCCAGGGCGGCTTCCTCGTTGAGCGTGGGGGCCTGCAGGAAGATCTCGCGCATGACGGCCGTCATGATCGGGATCGCCATCACGGCGAGGACGATCGACGCGGTCAGGATGGTGCGGCCGGTGCCGGACGCCTGACCGGAGAAGAGCGGGAACCACCCGAGGTACTCGTTCAGGAAGGCGTAGAACGGCTTCACGAACGGCGCCAGCACGACGATGCCCCAGAGGCCGTAGACGACCGACGGTACGGCGGCGAGCAGGTCGATGACGTAGCCGAGCACCGGGGCGAGCCGCCGCGGTGCGTAGTGCGAGATGAACAGTGCGATCCCGAGGGCGAGCGGGACCGAGATCACGAGCGCGATGAGCGCGGACCAGACGGTGCCGAACACCAGGGGGCCGACGTAGTCCCAGAAGTTCGTGGCGTTGTTCGGCAGTTCGCCGACCTTGGCGGAGAACGCCGGGATGCTCTGCCAGACGAGGAACGCGGCGACGAGCACGAGCACGAACAGGATGAGGCCGCCGGCGATGACCGAGGCGGCGGAGAACACCCGGTCACCGACGCGGACGACGGCCTTCGGCTTCTCGGGGGTGACGGTGGCCCCTGGCTGGGCCGGTGCGGTCGTCATGGGGCTCCTGTCGGAGGTACGCCGGGGGAGGCGACGGGTTCGGGGGGACGTACGTGGTGCGGAGGTGCCGGTCGGACGGGCGCTGGCTGTCGGGCCGGGCTGCTCGCGTCGCGACGGGCAAGGGCCCGGACGCCGGTCAGGTGGGTGGGACCGGCGTCCGGGCGCTTGGGGGTGTTACTTGATGGAGTCGACCGCGGCAGCGGCCTTCTCGGCCAGGTCGGACGACAGGGCGGCCGACTTGGCCTCCTTCGCCGCGGCGTCCTGCGCGTCGCCGGTGACGACGTAGCTCAGGAAGCCCTTGACCAGGTCGGCCTTGTCCGAGTCCTTGTACTCCTGGCACGCGATGGCGTAGGAGACGAGGACGAGCGGCCAGGCACCGTCAGCGGTGTCCTTGCGGTCGATGTCGATCGCGAGGTCGTTGTCCTCGCGGCCGGTGGCGACCTTCGAGTCGGCGACGACCTGCGCGGCGCCATCGGCCGAGATCTCGGTGGCCTTGTCGCCGACCATCAGCTTCGCCTTGTCGAGGTCGCCCGCGCCGGAGTCGTCGATGTAGGTGATCGCGTTGGTGGCGCTGCCCATCGCGGAGGCGACACCGGAGGTGCCCTTCGCGCTGTCACCGACCGAGTACGGGAAGGTCTGGCTCGGCTCTTCGGTCCAGACGTCGCCGGCGTTCGCGGAGACGTACTCCGAGAAGTTCTGCGTGGTGCCCGAGTCGTCGGAGCGGTGGACGACCGTGATGTTCGCGTCCGGCAGGTCGACGCCGTCGTTCAGGTCGGCGATCTGCGAGTCGTTCCACTTGGTGATCTTGCCCGAGAAGATGCCCGCGATGGTCTTCGCGTCGAGGGTCAGGTCGCTGACGCCGTCGACCTTGTAGGCGATCGCGATCGGGGAGATGTAGACCGGGATGTCGATGGCCTTGGTGTCGGCCTTGCACAGGTCGAAGGAGCCCGAGAGCTCCTCGTCGTTCAGTGCTGCGTCGGAGCCGGCGAAGTCCGCGGCCCCCGCGATGAAGTTCTTGCGACCGGCGCCCGAACCGTCGGGCGAGTAGTTGACGGTCACGCCCGAGGCCTGGTCCTGGAAACCGGCGGCCCAGGTCGCCTGCGCGGTCTGCTGGGCGGACGAGCCGGAGCCGGTCAGGGTGCCGGAGAGGCTCGAGTAGTCGCTGTTGCTGGAGGAGGACTCGGTGCTGCCCGCGTCCTCGTTCGCCGCGCACGAGGAGAGCACGACTGCGCCGGCGATCGCGATTGCTGCGATCGAACCGATTCGCTTGATGTTCACAGGGGTCCCTTCGGGGATGGGGTGCAGTGGGACCACTGCGGTCCCTGGGCCGGTGCCGACCCGGGAGCGACTGTAGGGACGCGAGGTGACGGGGATCACGCGCGTTGGTGAACGGAAGGTGAACGAGGGGTTGTCCCGGTCGGGGCGGCGTGCGGCGCCGCCGCGCCGGGAGCAGGATCGGGACGTCGTGCGTGCGCACGGAAGATGCAGACGCATGTTCCGTAGAGCGCTGGACGGGAGGCCCGGATCGCGTTGTCGGGCACGGCGCACGCCCGGCGCGCGGCCGGGTGCAGGGCGTGTGGTCGCTACGCCGGGATCGTGTTGCGGTGGGTCTCGACGGCGACGAGGGTCTCGCCGGCGATGTGCATCACCGAGAAGTCGCCGACCGACAGCATCGCGGCACGGCGCAGGTCGAACCGGCCGGAGTCGTCGGCGGTCGCGGTGGCGATCCGCGCGATGATGTCCGGCAGCACCGGCCCGTGCGAGCACAGCACCGCGGTCTTGCCCTTGTCGAGTCGCCGACGGACGACGCCCTTGACGTCGGCGGCGCCGCGGTCGTGGGCGTCCTGGCTGATGTCGGAGCTGCTCGAGACGCCGAGCTTCGTCGTGGCCGACAGCGGTTCGACGGTGGCGAGGCACCGTGCTGCCGTGCTGCTCACGATCTTCTTCGGACCGAACGCGGCGACCGGCGACGCCGCGGCCTTGGCCTGCGAGCGGCCGACGGGCAGGAGCGGACGGGTGGCGTCCGGGCCGTTCCAGTCGGAGCCGGGCACGGTCTTCGCGTGCCGCAGCGCGATCAGGGCGAACGTGCGGTGGTGGCCCGCGGCGGCGCGCTCGGCGAACCGGTCGAGGATCGCCACGTCGCGCTCGTACGTCAGGCGGTTGCGGGCGTCGTCGATCGTGACCCACTCGAGTGCGGCGACCTCGTGGTTCGGGGTGAAGTCGCCGGCACGGGCGTACTCCTTCGCCGAGACGCGCGCAGCCCAGTAGTGCACGACCTTGTCGCGGCCGTTCGGCAGCACGTACTCGGCGGTGCCGAGCGGGGCACCGAGGTGCACGCGGTAGCCCGTCTCCTCGTCGATCTCGCGCACGGCGGTCGTCGGGACGGCCTCACCCGGATCGACCTTGCCCTTGGGCAGGGAGACGTCCTTGTGGTGGTCGCGGTGGATGAGCAGCACGAGGGGCGTGCCGTCCTGTTCGCGCCAGACGACTGCGCCGGCGGCGAGGACGGGGCCCGAGGGACCGCCGCTCACCGAGTGGAGCGCTTCCGAGCCGAGATCTTCCGCATGGTCACATTCTGCACGTCCTCGAGCGGACGACCGTCATCGTCGGTCGAGTGCCGCGTCCACTCGCCGTCGGACTCGAGGTGCCACGAGCTCGCGGTGTCGGCCATCGCCAGGTCGAACATCTCGAGCACCTCGTTGATGTGGTCCGGCGCGGTCAACCGCACGAGGGCCTCGACCCGGCGGTCGAGGTTGCGGTGCATCATGTCGGCGCTGCCGATGAACACGGCCGGGTCGCCCTCGTTGTGGAACGCGAACGCGCGGGAGTGCTCGAGGTACCGGCCGACGATGCTCCGCACCCGGATGGTGTCGCTCACCCCTTCCATCCCCGGCTTGAGCGAGCAGATGCCGCGCACCCAGATGTCGACCGGCACACCGGCCTGGCTGGCCAGGTAGAGGGCGTCGATGATCTGCTCGTCGACCATCGAGTTGACCTTGATCCGGATGCCGGACGGCTTGCCGGCGCGCGCGTTGTCCGCCTCGGTCTGGATGCGCTTGAGCAGCCCCTTGCGCAGGTGCAGCGGTGCGACGAGCAGCCGCTTGAACTTCTTCTCGATCGCGTAGCCGGACAGCTCGTTGAACAGGCGTGTCAGGTCCTTGCCCACGGTGTCGTCCGCGGTGAACAGGCCCATGTCCTCGTAGATGCGCGAGGTCTTCGGGTTGTAGTTGCCCGTGCCGATGTGGCTGTAGTGCTTGAGCGTGCCGCCCTCCTGCCGGATGACGAGCACGAGCTTCGAGTGCGTCTTCAGCCCGACCAGGCCGTAGACGACGTGCACGCCGGCCTTCTCGAGCTTGCGGGCCCACGTGATGTTGTTCTGCTCGTCGAAGCGCGCCTTGATCTCGACGAGCGCCAGGACCTGCTTGCCCGCGGCGGCGGCGTCGATCAGGGCCTCGACGATGGGGCTGTCACCAGAGGTGCGGTACAGCGTCTGCTTGATGGCGAGCACGTGCGGGTCGGCCGCGGCCTGCTCGAGGAACGCCTGCACGCTCGTCGCGAAGGACTCGTACGGGTGGTGCACGAGGACGTCGTTCGCCTTGATGGCGCGGAACAGGTCGGGCTTCGTGTTCGGTTCGCCCGGCTGGAACTGCACCGGGGTCGTCGGCACGTGCTTCGGGTAGTGCAGGTCCGGACGGTTGATCTTCGAGATCTCGAACAGGCCGCCGAGGTCGAGCGGCGACGGCAGCCGGAAGACCTCCTGCTCGGTGATGTCGAGCTCGCGCACGAGCAGGTCGAGGGTCACCGGGTCCATGTCCTCGGTGATCTCGAGGCGGATGGGCGGACCGAACCGGCGACGCAGCAGTTCGCGCTCGAGGGCCTGGATGAGGTTCTCGGCCTCGTCCTCCTCGATCTCGACGTCCTCGTTGCGGGTGACCCGGAACACGTGGTGCTCGAGCACCTCCATCCCCGGGAACAGGTCGTCGAGGTGGTTCGCGATGAGGTCTTCGAGGGGGATGAACCGCATCCGCCCGGAGTTGTCGTCCGGCAGCTTGATGAAGCGGGAGAAGTTCTGCGGCACCTTCAGGCGCGCGAACTCCTGCCGCTGCGACTTCGGGTTGCGGACCCGGACCGCCAGGTTGAGCGAGAGCCCGGAGATGTAGGGGAACGGGTGCGCCGGGTCGACCGCCAGGGGCATGAGGACCGGGAAGATCTGCTCGTTGAAGTACTCGCGCATCCGCAGCCGGTCGGCCTCGTCCAGGTCGGACCAGTGCTCGATGTGGATGCCGGCGGCGTCGAGGTCGGGCTTGAGCGAGCCGATGAACGCCTGGGCGTGGCGGTCCTGCAGCTCGTGGGCCTTCTTCGCGATGTCGCGCAGGACGTCGCTCGGTGCGCGGCCGACGTTGGTCGGGACGGCGATGCCGGTGTCGATGCGGCGCTTCAGACCGGCGACCCGGACCATGAAGAACTCGTCGAGGTTGGACGCGAAGATCGCCAGGAAGTTCGCACGCTCGAGCAGGGGCTGCGTGCGGTCCTCGCCCAGTTCGAGCACCCGCTGGTTGAAGCGCAACCAGCTGAGCTCACGGTCGAAGTAGCGGTCCGACGGCAGCGACTCGTGCTCGATCTCGACGACCTCGTCGAAGTCGTCGAGGTCGGGTGCGACGGATTCGCCGTCGAGCTGCGGTTCGGTGTCCATGTCCACATCCTGCCACCAGGGCACCACGGCCGGAGGGGCTCCGGTGGACGCTGTGGAAACCCGCGGTGAACGGACCGTTTGTGAAGGAACGGTCACGATATACGAACGGTGACATCTGCGCCGGTTTGTGGGTATGGTGGGTCCCGTCAGAGCCTCCGGGGGGATTCCACTGCGCGGGGGTGCAGCTACGAATGAAAGAGGTTCATCATGTCGCGTGTCCTTTCGACCGAGCAGGCCAAGACCGCCATCCGTCAGGTCCAGTCGATCATCAACGGTGGGTTCACCGACCAGATCTCGCAGCTCGACGCCCAGGGCCGGATCCTGTCCGACTCGAACGTCTGGGACGGCCCGCTCGCGGCGACGTTCCGTGGGTCGACCTGGCCGGAGACCAAGGCCGCCCTCGACAAGGCGAAGACCGAGCTCGAGCAGCTCCGCACGCAGCTCGACAAGATCTCGCAGGACATCTTCACCGCGGGTGGCGGCGCGTAAGCAGCCACTCGTTCCGCCCGGACCGTCGCGCTCGCGGCGGTCCGGGCGTTCGCGGTCGGTGGGGCCGCGTGACCAGCACGACCAGTACGACTTCGGGGGATGAACCATGGCTGACCTGCACGGCAACGATCCGGTCGAGTTCGACAACGCCACGGCCGACGCACTCAGCACGGCACTGAACGGCGCGGCCGAGTCGATCGAGGGACAGGCCGGCTCACGGCAGTCCTACGTCACGACCGCGTCGCAAGAGTTCCGCGGGCACTTCTCCGAGCTCTTCGCGCAGAACGCGTCGACGGCAGCGTCCGACGGTTCGACGATCGCCGCGAACCTCCGCACCGTCGCGGGGTGGGTCGACAAGATGAAGGCCGCCGCCGAGCGGGAGAACGCTCGTCGCAAGGAAGCCCGCGACTGGGAAGCGGAGTACGGCGACCGGAACTTCTTCGAGTGGGTGCACGACAAGGTCGCCGGGGCGCCCGTGCCGCCCACCGTCCACCACGAGGACGCACCGACCTTCGACCAGGCGACCGGACCGAGCACTCCGCGCCAGACGCCGAACCCCGGCTCCGGTGGCGGGGGTGGGGGCGGGACGTCGTCCGCGAAGCCCGCCGACCTCCGCTCGTTCGCCACCGGGTCGTCGACGCTGAACCAGTCCCTCGACGGCAAGCCGGCCGGTGTGCGCGGCAAGCTCACCGACTTCGCGTCGAAGTGCTCCTGGGGGCACATCGACGCGACGAGCCTGGTGAA
Source organism: Curtobacterium sp. JUb34 (assembly GCF_003755065.1). NCBI lineage: Bacteria > Bacillati > Actinomycetota > Actinomycetes > Micrococcales > Microbacteriaceae > Curtobacterium > Curtobacterium sp. JUb34. The sequence goes on from NZ_RJVH01000001.1 coordinate 1,207,737, forward strand.
CGCCTTCGAGCAGTGGATCACCGCCAACGGCCAGGACGTCACGTGGGCGAACACCATCGCCGACGCGTTCGCTGCTGCCGGCGGTGAAGGCGCCGTCTCCACGGTCTCGGATGCCGCGCTCGCCGCAGCTCTGGCTGCAGCCGGGGTCTCGCAGTCCCGCACGGACCTGCAGTTCGATCCGCCGTCCGCCTACGGGGCCCAGCCGACGACCGGCTACTCGATGGACCCGGTCAACACCACGACGGGCAACTTCCTCGAACCGGAGCTCGACCTCGGGTTCACCGGTGCATCTGCAGCGCTGCAGGTCACCCGCATGTACAACTCCCTCGACCAGCACGTCGGGCTCTTCGGTCCGGGGTGGGCGTCGATCCTCGAGACCCGGCTGCTCATCGACGACGAAGGCGCGTCCTTCGTCGGTGCTGACGGCCGCCAGGTCCGGTTCCCGCGCGACGGCGAGGGCTGGGCGCGCGGCGTCGGCGAGAACCGCTGGCTCTCCGTGGAGGGCGACCGGCTCGTCGTCCGCGACAACCAGGGCGAGCGCATCGAGTTCTCGCCGTCGGGGCAGTGGCTCGGACAGCGCGGCGGAGCCGGCACAGCGGTCCGCATCGAACGGAACAGCGACGACGTCGTCGTCCGCCTGGTGCACGAGCGAGGCCGCTCGATCGACGTCGACCACGTCGACGGCCGGGTCACGGTGCTCCGCGCGTCCGACGGCCGCCGCGTCGAGTACGGGTACGACGACCGGGGCCGCCTCGTCACGGTGACCGATGCCGTCGGCACCCGGACCTACGGCTGGAACGACGACGACCTGATCATGACGGTCACCAGCGCGGCCGGTGTCGTCGAGGTCGACAACACCTACGACGACCAGCGCCGCGTCGTCGAGCAGGTCAGCCCGCACGGCCGCACCGTGCGCTTCGCCTACCTGCCCGGTCGTGTCACGGTGGTGTCCGACCACGACGGATCCAGGTCGAACTCCTACATCGCCGACGCCAAGGGGCGTCTCGTCGGGGTCATCGACTCCGACGACCGCCGCCAGTCGATGAGCTACGACCGCCACGGCAACCTGGTGTCGGCGACCGAGCGCGACGGGTCCGTCACCGTGCACGCGTACGACGACCGCGGCCGGAAGACCCGCACCGTCACGCCGTCCGGCGGTGACCTGACCTACGGGTACGACGAGCAGGACCGCGTCACGACCGTCGTCACCGAGGCCGGCGCCGTCGTCACCTACGAGTACGTGGGCGACGACCGCGACCCGTCGGTGATCACCGACCCGGTCGGCGGTCGGACGGAGCTGACCTGGCGAGACGGCGCGCTCACCCACGTCGTCGACCCGACCGGCGTGGTCCTGACCTTCGACCACGACGCGTTCGGCGAGCTCGTCGCGACCACGAACGCCGTCGGCGCCACCGCTCGGATCGAGCGCGACGCCGCCGGTCGCCCGGTCGCCGCTGTCAGCCCGTCCGGCGCCCGGAGCGAGTACCGCTACGACGCAGCAGGGCTCCTCGTCGAACGGCGTGACGCCGACGGGGCCGTCTGGCGCTTCGAGTACGGCGCCGGCTCACGCATCGCAGCGGTCGTGGACCCACTCGGAGCACGCACCACGTTCGACTACGCCCCGAACGGTGAACTCGCGACGACCATCGATCCGCTGGGTCGGCGTGTCTCGCGGACGTTCGACGACCAGGGGAACCTGGCGGAGCTCGCATTGCCGGGCGGCGCGGTCTGGACGTTCGCGCACGACGCGTTGTCGCGCCTCCAGGCCGTCACCGACCCCGCCGGCGCGACCTGGCGTCGTGAGTACGACGTCGTCGGCGAGCTGACGGCGACCATCGACCCGACGGGCGTCCGCCAGGAGTTCTCGGACGACGTCGCGACCGGCGTCGCGACCCTGCGTGACGCCTTCGACTCGGCGACCGTCCGGTTCGACGAGTACGGCCGACCCGTCGAGTCCACGTCTGACGAGACCGGTTCCGAACTCATCACCTACGACGCCGCCGGTCGCCCCGTCGAACTCGTCGACGGCGAAGGCGGACTGACCCGACTCGAGCGCGACCTCGCCGGTCGCGTCGTCGCGTTGGTCGCCCCCTCGGGCGCGCGCTCCACGTACGAGTACGACGCCTGCGGGCGTCCCGCCGCAGCCACCGACGCCGCGGGGGCGCGGACGACGCTCACCTACGACGCGGACTCCCGTGTCGTGGCCCGGACCCTGCCCACCGACGAGGTCGAGGAGATCACGTACGACGCCGTCGGGCGCGTGGTCACGCAGACGACTCCGGGTTCCGGCACCGCGCGGTTCCGCTACGACCAGGCCGGGAGGCTCGTCTCCAGCCACGACGCACGCTTCGGCCGTCGTCGGTTCCGCTACGACGCAGCCGGGCAGCTGATCCAGGTCGTCAACGGTCTCGACGGGGCCACCTCGTTCGAGTACGACGAGCGCGGGCGCCTGGTGACGATCACCGACCCTGCCGGCGGGACCACTCGACGCGAGTACGACGCCGCCGACCGTGTGGTCGCGGTCACCGACCCGCTCGGCCGGACGACCACCGCGGCCTACGACGCCGCCGGCCGTCAAGTCCGGCAAACGGATTCCGAGGGACGAACGACCGAGTGGACGTACGACGCGGCCGGCCGACAGTGGGCCGTGCTCGTCGACGGTGCGGTGCAGTCGGAGATCTCCCGCGACGCCGTCCACCGCACGGTCGTCGTGTCGGACCACACCCGTGGTGCCGGTCGGACGATCGAGCACGAGCTCCAGCGCGACCGCCGTGGCCTGCTCGTCCGCCGTGCCCGAGGCGACCGGTCCGTCGCGTGGGAGTACGACGCCGACGGCAACCGCATCGCTCGCGTCGATCCGAACGGGACCCGAACGACCTACCGTCGCGACGCCGTCGGCCGCGTCGTCGGGGTGGACCGTGACGGCGCCCCTGCCGGGACGTTCTCCTACGACGCCTCGGGTCGGATCGTCCAGGCGGCCACCGGCGAACTGGTGCAGTCGTGGTCGTACGAGGGTGGCGCCCTCGTCGCACACACCTCGACCACGCTCGACGGTGCCACCAGCACGCGGATCGAGCGCGATGCCGACGCGCGGATCACCGCGGTCGACGGACCGTCCGGAGTGGTGTCGTACGCGTACGACGCTGCCGGCCAGCTCGTCCGTGCCGGGGACTCGACGTGGACCTACGACGACCGTGGGCGACTCGTCGCCGAGACCGTCGGCGGTGTCGAGACGCGCCACGAGTACGACGCTGCCGGTCAGCTGGTCGCGACGATCACCGAAGCCGGCCGGATCGAGTACGTCCACGACGGTCTCGGTCGACGCATCCGACGGACCGCCGCTGACGGATCCACCACCGAGTACGCGTGGTCCGACCTGGGGTACCTCGCTGCCGTCGTCGACCGCGACGCCTCGTACGCCGAGACCGGTCGGCTCGACGTCTGGGTCGATGCCCTGGGTGAACTCGCCGAGGTGGCCGGGGTCGCGGCGTGGTGGGACTCCGCCGCGGTCGTTCCGTCGCTCATCAGCATTGCCGACACGTCGTTGCTCGACCTGCCGGGGGGTGTCACCGCGATCGGCGATGTCGTCACGCAGCCCGCGTGGCGCAGCGCGCGCGCCACCGACGCTGCGGACCCTTGGGCGGCGCTCGCTGCCGTCACCGACGTCGGGCTGCCCGCGGGGGTGGCACTGACCGGCTCGGGCGGGGTGTCCGTCGCCGGGTTGGAGTGGCTCGGGGCACGTGTGTACGACCCTGCGGCGCGAGGCTTCCTGTCGGTCGATCCGCTCGCGCCGATCCTGGGGGCGGCGTGGTCGGGGAACCCGTACTCGTACGCGGGCAACGACCCGTTGCACGCGGTCGACCCGCTCGGGTTGCGGCCGGCGACGGACAAGGACCTGCAGGCGTACCGGGATGCGAACCAGGGTGCGATCGCTGCTGTCGGGAGCTGGTGGGACGACAACTGGGAGTACGTGGTCGCGGGGGTTGCGATCGCTGGCGGCATCGCGCTCATGTGCACCGGAGTGGGTGGACCGGCGGGTGTCGCACTCTTGGCGGCTTCCGGTGCCCTGATGTCCGGTGGTATCTCTGTGGCGACACAGAAAGCCACGAAGGGTGAAGTGGATTGGCGAGCAGCCGGCATCGACGCGGTGGTGGGAGCGGTGGGCGGGGCAGCTGGCGGCGGCGCGGCGCTGGGACTCGGTCGCCTTGCGCCCAACGTTGCGCGAGTAGCCGTGCCAGGAGCGGAGCGCCTGGCCGGAACCTTGCTGAGTTCAACGGGCCGGTCTGCGCTCTCGGCCGGGGCCGCGGGCTCTGCGTCCAACATGACGGATTACGCGTTCAACGGCAAGGATCGTACTGTCGGCGGGTTCATCCAGACGGGAGCCACTGGCTTCGCTACCGGCGCGGCAGTCAGTGTTGGCTCGTCTCGGCTCGGGGGATGGGTGGCGGACTCCTTCAGCCCGACGGGCGGTCGGCATGTGATGCTCCCCGAGCCCAGCGGCCGACACGTCTTCGTTCCTGAGCACGCGGTTCGCGGATCGACGGCGGTGTGGAACACGATCACGTCAGAGACAATCGATCGCTCAGCCGGAGCGGGCGGCGCTGTCTTGAACGATGTCCTCACCGGGAAGGATCCGGGCGACTACTTGAAGGATGCCATCAACGGCGCCGTGTCAGGTGCCGGCGGGCCTACGGTTGGTCTCCACAGCCGCTGATGCGGAACAACGAACATCGGAGTTGCAGTTGACGAGATCGGCGCTCGAACGCACAGCACAGAGAAGGCTCGTGCGCAGGAGGCGGATTCTTGCTTCCATCGTCCTGGCGTTCGTTGTCTTGGTTCCGCTGCTCGGCTTCTTCGTCGGACCGATAACTTTGAAGGCGTACGACGCCGGACATCGGGTCGAGCCGATCTGCACGGTCAGCTCGGCGCACAGCAGCATCGATTCCTCTCGTTCGTTGAAGGGCGTTGGGTCGTCGACATCTCAAGTCGTGTTCGAGACGTCTGACTGCGGAACGCTCGTGCTGCAGTGGGGTGTCACGCGCGACAACGAGGACAACATCGCCCGGGGTGTCGTCGAGGGCGGGCGTTACAGATTCGACGTAGGAGAGGGGTCCTACAACATGCGGGGATTCCTGAATGCAATCCGCCAAGCCGTCTACGTGAAGAGCTTCGAACCCGCTTGACCTCGCATCTGCCATTGACGACCATGCGCTCGACCGAGCCGAGGTGAATGGATACGAGCGTATGAGCCAGGAGCGATCGTGCGACGCCGTCGACGAGTAGAACGCAGCAGGGAGTATGGGCGACGGACGGCGCGGCACATAAGAAGTATCCGTGGTCGTGGTCTTCGTGACCGCGCGAGCGCGATCGTCGTTCTTGTGGGTCTCGTGGTGGTCCCCGTCTCTGCATTCGGTGTCGGCCCGTGGGTATTAGGGCAGTATGACGATGAGCACCGCGTGAACGTTGTCTGTCGCGTCCGGTCCGTTGCTGCGGAAGTTCATTCGTCGAGGGGCGGTTCGCAGCCCCAAGTGAACTTCCACACCGACTGTGGGAATCTGCTTTGGGTTGGTGTGAATCGCTCGAACATGAACGATGTAGCGTCCGCAGTGAGTGCGGGTGCAGAATACCGTTTCGAACTTGGCGCTGGCTCGTTCAAGCTACGGAAAATGCTCAAGGTCGTGAAAGTGGTCCCGACGATCTACCGCTACGCAGAGGTGCCCGGATAGCATCTAGACGGTTGGCGGATGAATGGCGTAGTGCTGCTCTTGCGCGCGAGGGCGGGGCGATGGTTCTTGGCGTGACCGAGCCCTCTCGCCGCGTGTACGACACGCGATAGTGAGCAGATCCAATCTGCGCCGTCATGTCTGCGATTCCACAAGCGGCGCTCGTCAGCGCCCGAAGACCCGGACGAAGTCGTTCCACTGCGCCGGCGCACGCTGCTCGAGCCATGCGCACAGTTCCGGGTAGGCCGCATCGATGGAGATGACGCTGATGACGCCGCGCTGCCCGTTCACCTTGATGTCCAGGCCGCCGAATCGGTTGGTGGTGGGACGGATGTGCTTGATCGCCGTCGGGTCGATGGTCCGTGCTGCGCGGAACATCGGGGTGACCACCAGCTGGGAGTCGTACGCCTCGACGCGACGGCGCTTCTGCCCGACGCCGAGGTAGACGAACAGGATCCCGAACAGCACCATGGCGACAGCAGTGATGAGCATCCCGATCGCGTCAGGGTCGTCAAGCAGCGTGAGCGTGGCGAGGAAGAAGAACCCTCCCACGACGATGAACACGATCCCGATGATCCGGAGCAAGAGGTAGTTCCACCGGCGTGCGCGGACGGTGAAGAGCACGCCGTACGCCTCGTCGCCCACGACGGTGGACGGTGGTCGCTTGCGATCGCTCCGGCGGACGAGCGCGCTGACGGCGGCCGGGATCGCGATCATCGCGATCAGCGCGATGAGGACCGGCGAGAGGTTGAGTGTCACCGATCTGCCCCCGGTCGTGCGTCCGGACGTCGTCGTTCGATGGGCCCGGAGCCCTGGTCCCCCTGGATCATGCGTGCAGAGTATCAGCGCGGCTGTGGACAGCGATGTCGCGACGCTCCGGATGCGATACGTTGTATGCCAGTCCAGGCGTGTGGCCCGAACGGGGGCGGCCAGGGCGGCCGATCGACGCGGACCCGACGCCATCGAGCAACTAGCATCGATGTGCTCGACGATTCTCTTGGGGGGAAGACCGTGATCAACCAGCGTGCCGGGAACACCGGAGCACGAAGCACCAGTCGCCGACTCGTGGGGGCGGTCGCCGTCACCGGCGTCGCCGCGCTGGTGCTCGCCGGGTGCACGTCCGACGACAAGCCGGTGGCTGACCCGTCGCGGATCCTGCAGACGGTCGACACGCGTCTGGCCGCGGACGGCTCGATCACGTCGATCTCCGACACCGCGATCTCCGTCGCGGGCAAGGACTCCTCGTCGGCGACGACCGATCACGACCCCGCGAAGGCGGCTGGTGACCTCCCGCTCCGCATCACGACGCAGTACTCGACGTCGAAGAAGACCGGTACCGACCTCGCCGACCTCGACGGGTACTCGGGCCGGATCGCGATCGACCTGACGATCGAGAACCTCACGGTCACGTCGAAGAACCTGACCTACGACGTCGCCGGGACCTCTCGCTCGACGCCGGCGCTGGTGGGCGCGCCCTTCAGCGTCGCCGCTTCGACCGTCCTCACCGGCACCGCGGCCGACCGGATCGTCACCGATGCCGCTGACTCCGGTTCGTCCACGGACGGAGTCGTCAGCACGAACGAGGACGGGGACGCGGTCGTCCAGTGGGGCCGCCTGCTGGCACCGCCGACATCCGGCGCGAGCAGCACGCTGCACCTCGTCGCCGACGTCAAGGACTTCACGGCGCCCACGTTCGACGTCGCCGCGCAGCCCGGGCTGTCCACGGACCTGTCCTCCACGGGCGTCGTCAACGCGGCCTTCGGGTCCGACAGCGACTCCGAACTCGCGCTCCAGCGCCGCACGATCGACCTGATCTCGCAGGTGAACGAGGTGCTGGCGCGCGCCGGTGGCACCATCACCGAGGTCCGGTCGAACCTCGAGACCACGTCGAAGACCCTCGGAGTCAGCACGGCCGAGCGGCTCAAGGAGAGCAGCTCGTCCCTGGCGGGCACCATGCGGTCCCTGTCCGGCGAGCTCGGTTCCCTGAACGGCGATCTCGGCACGACCGTCAAGGCGACACAGTCCACCGTGCTGCAGCAGCTCCAGCAGACCACCACGAGTCTCGACAGCCTGCTCGGCGACACCTCGGCGACGGCGCCCGCTCCCGTCCTTGACGGGAACGGATGCGCGGCGACGCCCAAGCCCTCGACCGCGGGCGGCAGCGTCTACGGCAACCTGCTCCGCGTCTCGTCGCAGCTCGAGGGCTACGCCGACGCGAGCGAGGCGTGCAAGCAGCAGGTCAGTGCGCAGTTGGCGGGATCCGTCGGCCCGGCGTCCCCGGACGCAGCGACGTGCGCCCCTCAGGAGGCCCGTGGATCGTTGACCTGCGCGCTCTGGGAATCGTCGCGTGCGGTGAGCACCTCGTTGATCGGTCTGGTCAGCACCGGGCAGCAGCTCGCCGACCAGCTCGACCCCAAGCTCGCGGACACGGCGATCGAGCAGTCGAATGCCCTGCGCGCCAAGCTCGGCGAGATCGACCGCGCGGTCCAGGCACTCGGAAGCGACGGCACCGGCGAGGTTGCTCGCTCCCTGCAGTCTTTGCAGGACCTGCGTGACCAGACCGCCGACGACCTCGGCCCCGTGCGCGACGCCGTCACGACGGTGAACCGGCAGGCCATCGCAGCGAGCGGGCTCGTGGGCAACGTCGACGATGGTCTGTTCAGCACCTCGATGCAGGCGCAGAACCGTGTGGTCGCCGACCAGCTCTGCGCCCTCGCGGCAACCGACCAGCTCGACGCGGAACAGGCGGATGCGCTGCGGGGCTACCTGACCGCGACCCCCTGCCCCGGCGCCGAAGAGGGCACGACGCTAAAGCCCGGTGGACGTTTCAGCACCCCGATGGATGAACGCCTCACGGACCAGGCGAAGCAGTGGGACGCGGTGATCGCGGCAACCGATCTCCGTTCCGCGACCGGCATCGGTGCCGCGATCACGACGCTGTCCGACGATGTCGATGCACTCGACGACGGCATCGCGGAGGTGCGTCGAGCGGTGCGCAACGACGGGGGTTCGGTCGACGGCGCAGCCCGCCAGCTCGAGGAACTCGTCGAGCAGGCAACGAAGTCGAGCGATGTGGTCGGCACCCAGCTGACCGCGATCAGCGCCCAGCAGACCGAGCTGCAGGACGCCGTCCGCAAGGCCTTCGCAGACGCGTCCACGCAGTCCGAGAAGGACGTCCAGAAGATCATCGACCAGCAGGTGCGGCAGGTCAGCGAGACGGCGAAGGGCAGTCGTGACGCCGTCATCTCGGCCTTCGACAAGTCGATCGCCGGCCTCCGGTCCACCTCGGGCGAGGTCACGAAGGACTCGAAGGGCACGATCGACGAGCAGAAGAGCACGCTCGAGCAGGAAGGCTCGGAGCTCTCCTCGGCGGTCGACCGGCAGACGGCGTCCAGCCTCGAGCGCATCGCGGCCAGCACGAGCGCCTCGACGCGTGACGTGCAGGGCGCTTCGACGCTGCTGACCGGCGACCTCAACCGGGTGATGCTCGACCTCGGCGACCGCAAGGTCAACGGCTCCGGCATCCTCGGCGCCATGGCCACGAGCGCGGCGAAGTCCGACTCCGCCGACTACCAGCTCGCCCTGGCGTCGCAGAACGCCGCGGGATACGCGAACGTCCGCGCCGAGGACGTCGCCGGCATCCTGCTCCAGCAGGAGCAGTTCCGTGCGTCGCTCGATGCGGCGACGACGCTGCCGGCGTTCCAGCTGAAGGTCCCCGCCAGCGCGACGTCGACCACGCTGTACACCTTCCGGATCGGGGCGGACCGATGAGCGACCAGACGACCGAAGCCACGGCGACCGAGAGCGCCGACGGAACGCGTCCGCGCAGCCGCCGTCCGCTGCTCTTCGTCGGCATCGCGGTGCTCCTGGTGGCCGCGGTGGTCGCCGCCGTCCTGACGTTCCGGGCGTTCGGCAGCAGCACCCCGGCCGAAGCGGTCTCGGCGACCGTGCCGGTGAAGATCACGGTGGCGCACGTCCCGGCGAAGACGACGATCGGCGTCATCGTCACCCTCGGCGACGGCGAGGGATCCGAGTGGAACGAAGCGGCGCAGGGTGCGCTGGTGGCGGAGCGTCGGCTCGCACTCGGTGGCACCGACGTCGCGCTCGTCACGAAGAACGACGGCGGAACCGCTGCCGGGGGCAAGACCGCGGTCGAGTCCCTCGCGAAGAGCGGGGTAGCGGGCATCGTCGTCGCCTCGTCGGGCAGCCACGTGTCCGGCGCCCTCACTGCTGCTGCGGCGAAGGGCATCCCGGTCGTCCTGCCCTACGCCCCGGCGGAGAAGGACTCCTGGTCGACGGCGCCGGCGGCAGGCTCGATCAGCACGGCGATGACCACGGCACTCGGCGACGCCGACGCGCCACTGCTGGTCGACCTGGGCGGCGGTGCTCCGGCGGGTCTGCGGGTCGCGCACGTCCTGGACGGGGACGACACCGCGGACGCTGCAGCGCTGGCCACGACCGTCGCCGAACGCACCGGCGCGACGAGCAACGAGGAAGACGCCGATGCCGATGCCGATGCCGATGCCGACGCGAAGACGGTGACGCCGGACTCCGACGCGGTCGTCGTCAGTGGCTCCGCGCAGCGCCAGGGTGCCTTCGTCGCCGCGCTCCAGGCCGAGAACGTCACGGTGCCGGTCGTCCTCACCCCGGATGCGACGAGCCCGGCGTTCGGCGCAGCGCTCGTCGAAGCCGGCGGCAGCCTCAGCGGCGCCTTCCGCACCGTGGGTGTCGCCACCGACGACGCCCGAGCGCTGGCCTCCGATGCCGGGGGCCGCGCGATGTCCGCCTTCCTCGGCGGTGTCCGGGTGCTCGCCGGTGACCAGGACGCCGAGAACCTGACCGGTGACCAGCCGTTCTCGGCGGTCGCGGGCGCAGCGGACTCGCGCAGCCACGACGCCGTCGTCGCCCTGGTCCGCGCCGTCGGTTCGGCGCGGAGCGTCGAGCCGGCGGACGTCACCGATGCCCTCGCCACGCTCGACCTCGACGCCGATGCGGGCATCGCCGGTCCGGCACTCGACTTCACGCGGCAGCGGGCACTCGGGACGCCTGCGACGGTGCTCGCGGCGTCGGCACAGCAGCTCGGTCTCCGTCCGGCCAGCACCGCGTCCGGCGACGGCACCGGGAGCGGAACCGACGCTGCCCGGACCGCGTCGCTCGTCTGGTTCGACGACTCCAGCACGGACTGACCCACCAACGCACCGACCCGGAAGAGGAACGCGAGCATGCGCCTGTTGATCGAGCTCGACGACCGACGTGATGCGGTCGAGGTCGACGGGTGGTCCGGCGCATCCTCGCTCGGGGACCTCGTGTCCGCGGCCATCGGCCTCACGCTCGAACCCGGCACCACCCTGGCGGTCGACGGGCACCGCACCAGCGTCGACACCCCGCTCCGGGACCTCGTGCTGCTCGAGGGATCCCGCATCGGACGAACCCCCGACGAACGGCCGCTCAGTACCGACGGCTGGACCGTCACGCTCGCCGGCGGGCTCGAGGCCGGCCTCGTGGTGCCGGTCCCGCGCGGGCGGAAGCTCGTGGTCGGCCGGGCGCCGCAGGCCGACGTCGTGCTCCCCACCGAGAGCGCGTCGTGGGAGCACTGCACCATCGAGCGCGAGGACGACGGTGTGCGGGTGCGTGATGCGGGATCGACGAACGGCACCGTCGTCGCCGGGGAGCGCATCGACGCCGAGGGCGTCCTGCTCACCGGGACGACGAGCGTCATCGTGGGCGGAGCCGTGCTGCTCGTCCGGCCGGCGCTCGACGAGGTCCCCGTGCCCGCGGCCGGCTCGATGGCGAACCTGACCCCGGCGGCGACGGCACCGTTCAACCGCCCACCACGCGCCGGCCGGACCTCCGACGCCGAGACGGTCGTGCCGCCCGGACGCAAGGACGTGCCGCCGGCCTCGAAGTTCAGCTGGATCACCGTCGCGGCACCCCTGGTGCTCGCCGGTGCGATGGTGCTCCTGCTCGGCGACGCGCGGTTCGCGCTGTTCGCCCTGCTCTCCCCGGTCACCGCGATCGGCATGTGGTTCGAGCAGAAGCACCGCCGCGCGAAGAACCTGAAAGAAGAGGACACCCGCTTCGCCGAGGCCGTGGAGTCCTTCCGCGGTGAGATCTCCGAAGCCGCGGCCGTCGAGGCTGCCCGCCGCCAGGAGCTCGTGCCCGATCCGGCGACCGTGGTTCGGCGAGCCGAACTGCCGACCACCCTGTTGTGGCAGCGCCGCTCGGACGACGAGGACTTCCTGAGCCTGCACGCCGGCACCGGGGACGCTCCCTGGCGGCCCGAGGTCGATCAGCGTGCAGCGACCGCGAAGCTCGAGGACGAGGCGAAGGCCGCCATCGCCGACAGTCGCCTGACGGCCGCCCCGGTGGTGGCCGACCTGTCCGACGCCGGCGTCGTCGGGATCGTCGGCGATCGTCAGGGCGCCCTCGCCCTGGCGCGCAGCCTGCTCACGCAGGCCACCGTGCACTGCGGTCCCGCGGACCTGACGGTGGGCGTCTTCTGCGACGCGGGCCGCGCGGAGGACTGGGGGTGGGCCTCCTGGCTGCCGCATGCGCGTGTGGCGGGGAGCAGCACCGGCGCCCGCTGGATGTCGGCACAACGCGACCAGAGCGCGGCGATGCTCCGTGGCCTGCGGGAGTCGATCGACGAGCTGCCGACGCCGAACCTGCTCGTCGTGGTCGATTCCGAGGTGCTCACCGAGGGACGGGATGCCCCTGCCCGCAACCTGCTCGGCCAGGGCCGCACGGTGCCCGGGCAGTCCCTGCGCCCGGGGGAGCGACCGCGCCGGGTGAGCGGCATCGTCATCGCGACCAACGAGCAGCAGCTCCCCGCCGCCTGCACGTCGATCATCACGGTCGGTGCCGATGCCGCGGCCACGGTCTACCGGCCGGAAGACCGGACCCGTGTCGAGGACGTCGTGCTCGCCGGCCTCAGCGTCGAGACCGCCGAGCGCAGCGCCCGCAGCGTGGCGCACTTCGACGATCCCGAACTGCTCGTGCCGGGGGCGTCCTTGCCCGCGCTCGTCCGCCTGCCGGAGCTGTTGTCGAGCGACGGGATCCGCACGGCGTGGGACACGCGCACGGGCTTCTCGACCCCGATCGGCTCGTCGGAGAGCGGTGTGCTCGAGATCGACCTGGTGCGCGACGGCCCGCACGGTCTGGTCGGCGGAACGACGGGTTCGGGCAAGAGCGAGTTCCTGCGGTCGCTCGTCGCCGGGCTCGCAGCGCGGAACGACCCGACGCGTCTGAACTTCCTGCTCGTCGACTTCAAGGGCGGGGCCGCGTTCGCCGCCTGCGAGCGACTGCCGCACACCATCGGCACGATCAGCAACCTCGACGAGCAGCTCGCCGACCGAGCGATCCGTGCGCTCGAGGCCGAGCTCGAGCGACGCCAGCGGGTGTTCGCCGCGGCCGGAGCCGACATCGACAACCTCGATGCCTACCTGGCGACGAAGCCGGTCGAGCCGATGCCGCGACTGCTGCTGGTCGTCGACGAGTTCGCGATGCTCGCGAAGGACTTCCCGGACGTCCTGACGTCGCTCGTCAGCATCGCCGCCGTCGGCCGCACACTCGGCGTCCACATGATCCTCGCCACCCAGCGGCCGGCCGGTGTGGTGAGCGAGGACATCCTCGCGAACACGAACATGCGGGTCGCCCTGCGGGTGCAGAGCCGCGAGGACTCGACGAACGTCATCGGGGTCCCCGCCGCAGCCGGGATCGGTCGACAGCAGACCGGTCGCGCCTACGTCAAGCTCGGGCAGGACGACATCACCCCGGTGCAGACCGCCCTCGTCACCGGCCGAGCCCGTGACGAGCGTGCCGAGCAGCCGGTCTCGGTCCGTCCGACCGACGTGTTCGGTGTCCCCGCGCCGATGCCGGCACCGGCGCCGACCGCGTCGGACGTCACCGACCTCGACCAGCTGATCGAGGCGATCGGGCAGGCCAACACGGAAGCCGGGTACGCCCCGCCGCGTCCGATCTGGCCCGAGGCGCTCGGCGACCGCGTCGAACTGGCGGAGCTCACCGAGCCAGGTCCGGGCGCCGACCCACGACCCGGCACCGTCCCCGTCGCCCTGGCCGACGACCCGGACCACCAGCGTCAGGTCACCACCGGATGGGACCTCGACGAGGGCAACCTCATGCTCATGGGCATCCCGGGCAGCGGGACGAGCACCGCGCTCGCCACGATCGCGCTGCAGCTCGCGGCAGCGTCGAGCCCCGACGAGCTCGACCTGCTGGTGCTCGACATGGGTCCGGGGGACCTCGCTCCGCTCGCGCAGTTGCCGCACACGACGGCCTACGTCGGCTCCGGTGCGGGCGCGGGGGAGCTGCAGACGCGGTTCCTGCGGCACCTCCGCGTCGAGCTCGAGCGTCGTCGTGCGGCACCCGGCGGGCGTCGTGCCGTGGTGCTCATCGACGGCCTCGCCGCCCTGCGCGACGAGTACCAGGACTTCGAGGGGCAGCAGCTGCTCGACGCCCTGTACCGCGTCTACGCCGAGGGTCCCGCGCTCGGCATCTCCTTCGCGGTCTCGACGACGCGCGCGAAGGCCGTGCCGTCGGCGATGGACGAGGTCACCACGCAGAAGTGGATGTTCCGCCTCGCGGACCCCTACGACTACGCGTCCATCGGGGTCCGCCCCAAGGACGTCCCGCCGCCGGTGCCCGGCCGCTTCATCGACTCGACCATGCGGCTGCAGTCGCACGTCGCGACCCCGGACGTCCCGCTCGCCGAGGCCGTCACCCGGATCGCGGAGACCCGTCCGGGCAGCAGCCGGAAGGCGAGCGCCGTCGGTCGGCTCCCCGATGCCGTGCTCGTGGACGAGCTCGGCGCCGGAGCGGTGTTCGCGGGTGAGCCCTGGCGGATCCCGATCGGCATCGCGGAGGACGATCTGCAGCCGGCGTCGGTCGAGGTCTACGACGGCGAACACGTGCTGATCGCCGGTCCGGCCCGGTCCGGCAAGTCGAGCGTGCTCCTCGCCGTCGCCGAGCTCGCGCGGACAGCCGAGGGCGTGCGTCCGGCCGTGTGGGCGATCTGTGACCGCCGTTCCCCGCTCGCCTCCGGTTCCTTCGACCGCCTCGCCGTCGGCCCTGACGAGGTCCCCGCCCTGTTGGCCGGGCTCCGGCTCGAACGCGGTCCGGTGCTGCTGTTGGTCGACGACGCCGAGCGGTTCGAGGACGGTGACCAGGCCATCGCGACGCTGCTCACGACCGAGCGCCCCGGACTGTGCGTCGTGGCGGCCGGCCGGTCCGCTGACCTCCGGTCGATGTACAGCCACTGGACCCGTTCGGTCCGGAAGTCCCGGTGTGGTGTGCTGCTGCAGCCGGACGTCGACTACGACGGCGAGCTCCTCGGCGTCACGCTGCCGCGTCGCGCGCCCGTCGCGCTGACCGTCGGCCGCGGCTACGCCGCATCAGGCGGGGCCGTCCGTCTCGTGCAGACCGCGTCCGCCGGCAGCTGACGGCGACGCCGAGACCATCGGCCGGGAGGCCCGTGGCCGCGTCCGCCACGGACGGCAGGATCGACCCGCAGTCACGACCAGAGCGCGCTCAGTCGCGCGTCGTGATCCCGAAGGGCGAGCTCTCGAGGTTCGTGAAGTTCCCCACCGTCGCCCGCACCGTGCACGACGGCGCGACCGACAGGGCCGTGACGACCAGCCCGTCGGACGACACCGCCAGTGCCCCCGAGCAGCCGTCGGCGAACCGCACGCCGGACTCCCCGCCGGCCACGTCGACGAGCATCTGCGACGGGCGTCCCGTGGCGGGACTGCGGTAGAGCGGGTTGAGCTCGTCGGCACCGTTCGGCCACACCGGTACCAGGGTGACCGGCAGGGCCGTCTGACTGACCGTGCGGTCGGGCGTCCGGACCTCGATGCCCTGCAACCGTTGCACCGGGTAGGCGGTCCCGCGCACCGAGTCGTCGGTCACGGCAGCTGTGGTCGCCTCGCCGACGCCGTCGAGCCACGTCTGCAACGCCGCGCCGTCCGTGACGGAGGCGAGCGGCACCGAGGCCTCGACCGTGACGTCGCCGCCGGCGGGGACCTCGACGCCGGACAGGGCCCAGGCGCACGCGGTGTCGACACCCGTCAGTGAGGGCTGGTTGCGCTTCGCCGAGATGCCCTCGCCGGTCCAGGTGACGGCGGGGCACGAGGCACTCGAGCGGGCACCGGGGACGACCTCGAGGAACGGACCGGTCAGGGCCGACGCCTGCGCCGCGTACGTGACGCGCAGGTCCACGGTGCCCTTCGCGGGGTCGATGGTCGCGCGGCGGGTGGTGGAGAGGCCCGTGGGCAGTGGGCGGTCCTGCTGGTAGGCGTTGGCGGCCTGTGCGGTCGCGGTGCCGGCGCCCGGCGTCTTCCGCAGCGCACCGGGCAGCCAGACGACCCCGCCGACGACGAGCGCGGCCACGAGCACGATGCCGAGACCGCCGAACAGGAGCGCACGGTTCGTCAGCCACTCGGGGCGGGTGAACCGACGCGCCGGTGCGGGCTCGGCAGCGGGCGCGGCCGGCAGCGGCTGTCGTGCCATCGGCCGGATGACGGTCTGGGAACCGGCGGGGCCGAGTTCCGGCGCCGGGCCGACCACGGCTTCGTCCTCGGGGGTCCCGGTGTCGCCCCGGTCGGCGTCGTGCTCCGGGCGGACCCCGCGGACCACGGTGGCGGGCCGCTCGACCTCGTCGAACGCGTCCGGGTCGCTCGTCGCGGCCAGCGCCGGGGCCGACGCGAGGGACCGGGCGAGCCGGCGCAGGGTCGCCGCGGCGTCCGCTGCTGCAGGACGGCTGTTCGGGTCCTTCGTCAGCAGGGCGGACACCGCAGACCACAGCGCATCGGGCACGTCGAGCGGCGGCGGGTTCGACGTGACGTGCCGGTACGCCACGGCGAAGTCCGTGCCCGGTCCGGCGAAGGGTGTGCGGCCGGACAACAGCTCGTAGAGCATGACCCCGGCGCCGTAGACGTCCGCAGCGGGACCCGCGCGGCCGTGGCTGATCGACTCGGGCGCCATGTACTGCGGCGTGCCGAGGAGCCCGGTGGTGGTGCGCTCGCGCTCGGCGACGACGGACGCGATGCCGAAGTCGGTGACCCGGACGTCGCCGGTCGCACCGGGGACCCACGGGGTCTGGAGCAGCACGTTGTCGGGCTTGACGTCGCGGTGGGTCACGTCGCGCTCGTGTGCGGCCGCGAGGGCGTCGAGCGTCTCGGCGGTGATGGTCAGGGCGTCCCGTGGGGCCAGCGGACCGTTCGATGCCAGCAGATCGCGCGCGGACCCACCCGGCACCAGGTCCATGACGATCGCGAGCCGGTCGCCCTCGACGACCAGGTCGCGGACACGCACGATGGACGGGTGCTGCAGGGCGAGGAGCACCGAGCGCTCGCGGACGAAGCGTTCGACGATCTGCGGGTCGGCGGCGAGCTCGGCACGGAGCAGCTTCGCGGCGACGTGCTCGCCGGTCGCGGTGTGCTCGGTGCGCCAGACCTCGCCGGTGGCACCGGTCCCGAGCAGCTCGACCAACCGGTACGACGCACCGAGCGGCTCACCCTGACCGTACTGCGCCACTGCGTCCCCGACTTCCCGATTCCCCCAACGGCCGACCCCTCGCCGACCACGCAATGTTACCGGCCGGTCGGAGCCTCCGCGTGCTCCGGCGCGGCGTACTGCACGTCGATCGCGTGCTGCGTGAACCCGGACCGCCGGTACAGCGCCAGCGCCGGCTCGTTGTTGCCCTCGACGTACAGTGCGGCGGCGGTCAGTCCACGGCCGCTGAGCCGAGCGGTGCCCGCGCGCATGAGCACCCCGCCGAGCCGCTGCCCCTGCAGGTCGGGCCGGACGGCGACGGCGTAGAACTCGCCGATGCCGTCCTCGACCTTGAGCCAGCACGAGCCGGCGAGCTGCCCGGAGGCGTCGCGGAGCAGCAGCAGGTCGTCGCCGGAGAACCAGGCGTCCGACTCGCGGGCGTGCAGGTCGTCGAGCGTCATCCGCCCCTGCTCGGGGTGGTGCGCGAAGGCCGCGGCGTTCAGGGTGAGCCAGTCGGCCTCGTCCTCGGTGCCGGGTCGGAACGCGGACAGGCTGTACCCGGCCGGCACGTCGACGGACGGGGCGTCGGCCTCGTCGATCGGCGCCCGGAGCTGCAGCAGGGTCCGGACGGCGCGCCAGCCGAACCGATCGGCCAGTGCACGCGCTGCCGGGTGGTCCCCGTGTGCCCAGGCGAGCACGGGAGCGGCCCCGCCGCCCAGCGCGAGCGCCTGCGTGACGAGGGCGGTCCCGGTGCCGTGCCCACGGGCCTCCCGGTCGACGACGAGTTCCAGCTCAGCGTCGCGGACCACGGCGACCCCGTCGTCGGCCTCGAGGACCGTCGCGCGCCCCGCGCGGACGTCGACCAGGGTCTGGTCGGAGAACGGCGGCGCCTCGCCGGGGACGACGAACCGTGCGAGGTCCGGCACTACTGGCCCATCAGGCGCTCGGCCTCGTCGTCGTAGACGTTGAAGCGGTACCCGACGTTGCGGACCGTGCCGATGAGCGACTCGAGGTCGCCGAGCTTCGCGCGGAGCCGACGGACGTGCACGTCGACCGTGCGGGTGCCACCGAAGTAGTCGTAGCCCCAGACCTCGCTGAGCAGCTGCTCGCGGGTGAAGACGCGCGACGGGTGCGTGGCGAAGAAGCGGAGGAGCTCGAACTCCTTGAACGTCAGGTCGAGCGGCCGGCCGCGGACCTTCGCCGAGTAGCTCGCCTCGTCGATGACGACACCGGACGCCTGGATCTTCGAGCTGGACTGCCCCTTGGCCGCACGGCCCGCTGACAGCCGGATGCGGGCGTCGATCTCAGCGGGGCCGGCGCTCTCGAGCACCACGTCGTCGACGTTCCAGTCGCTGTTGACGGCGGTGAGCCCACCCTCGGTGACCACGAGCACGATGGGCGTCGTCGATCCGGACGAGGCGAGGATCTTGCACAGGGCCTTCGCACTGACCAGGTCGGTGCGGGCGTCCACGAACATCAGGTCGCTCTGCGGCGCGTTGACCAGCTGGGCGGCCTCGGCCGGCACGTGACGGATCCTGTGGCTCAGGAGACCCAGGCTCGGCAGGACGTCGCCGGGCGCGGTCGAGGTGAGTACCAGGAGCTGTGCCACAGGACCTCCGCAGGTGGATGACGTCGTGGACACATCCTAGTGATGCTCGGGAAGTCCTCATCCGGCCGGACGGTTTGCGCGGGAACCCGCAAGCGCGCACGCAGCGCACGCAGCGCACCGCAGCGCACCGCAGCGCACCGCGGCGCTGCACGGCCGCGCTGCGCCTGCGCGCCGGCCGTGACCCCTGTCATGATGGAACGCGTGACCCAGCCAGTGCAGCCCACCGACCAGCGGCGTCTCACGCTGACGTCCGTCCTGCCGGTCTGGATCCTGGCCGTCGCCGGGGCGGTGCTCGTCCTCACGCTCGCCGAGCGCGACGCCTTCGCGTGGCTGCTGCTCGTGTTCGTCGCCTGCGTGATGGTGAGCTTCGTGCTCCAGCTCATCACCGCCACGAAGGACGGACTGGTCGAGCGGATCAGCATCGCGTCCTCCGGTGCCTTCGTCGTGGTGCTCGTCACCGCGGTGGTGCTCCTGGCGCGTTGAGCCGAGCCGCGTAGACTCCGGGGCATGGATTCGCTGCTTGCGCTCGAGCTGTTCTACGTGGGCCTCCTCGGCCTGGCGTCGCTCGCGATCGCGTTCATCTCGGTGGTCGTCGTCGTGAAGCTGTTCAAGGGTCAGCGTTGATCGAGCTCCCCGAGGGCCTGGCGCCCGAACTGGTCCCGTTGTCGTGGCTCGTCGGCGTCTGGGAGGGCACCGGCGTCGTGGAGTACCCCGTCGGTGACGAAGAGGCGCCCCGTACCTACGAGTTCGGCCAGCGCGTGAGCTTCAGCCACGACGGCCTGCCGTACCTCAACTACTCGTCCACCACGTGGCTGCTCGACGACGACCACACCCCGCTCGCCGCCGAGATGGGCTACTGGCGGATCGACCGTCCGACCGAACCCGGTGACCGCGGCCCCGCGATGCTCCTGGGCGAGGGGCCGACCCCGTTCAGCACCGTCGAGAGCGTCGAGGCGCTGCGCAACACCACGGACGGCTTCGACGTCGAAGCCGCGATCGTCCACCCGACGGGTGTCAACGAGCTCTACGTCGGCCGGGTGCTCAAGGGCCGGATCGACCTGGCCACCGACGCCGTGATGCGCTCGCCGAACGCGAAGGACTACTCCGCCGCGACCCGCCTGTACGGCCTGGTCGAGGGCAAGCTCTTCTGGGCGTGGGACATCGCCGCGCTCGGTCGCGAACTCACCTCGCACGCCTCGGGGCAGCTCGCGAAGGTCGACTGATGTCGGCGTTCGCGGTGCGCGACGGGTTCGTCGCGTCATCTGGTGCGCTCGGCGCGCCCGCCGCACACTTCGGCAACCCCATCGGTGAGCAGCGGCTGCTCGAACGTGGCTCGGCCGTCGTCGAGCTCGGCCTCGGCGTCGTCACCGTCGCCGGACCGGACCGCCTGTCGTGGCTCAACTCGATCACCTCGCAGCAGCTGACCGGCCTGCCGACCGGCGTCAGCACCGAGACCCTCGTGCTCGACCAGTCCGGCCGCGTCGAGCACGCCGCCCGCGTGGTCGACGACGGTTCGGTCGCGTGGCTCCTCACCGAGCCCCAGGACGCGGCACCGCTCGCCGCCTGGCTCGACTCGATGCGCTTCATGCTCCGGGTCGAGGTCGCGGACCGCAGTGCCGACTTCGTCACCGTCGGGTCCTTCACCGACACCGGTGCCGTGGACGACGCGGTCGTCGAGTGGGTCGACCCGTGGGCGGCCGTCACGCCCGGTGGGTGGAGCTACGCCAGCCTGGAGGCCCACCCCGGCTCCGACTGGAGCCTCCGGATCGCGGTGCTCACGCCGGGGGCCGCGACCGGTCTGGCAGCGTCCGACCGGCCCGTCGCCGGGTTGCTGGCGTTCGAGGCACTGCGGATCGCCGCCTGGCGCCCGACGCTGTCCGACGCCGACGAGCGCACCATCCCGCACGAGCTCGACTGGCTCCGCTCCGCCGTGCACCTGACGAAGGGCTGCTACCGCGGGCAGGAGACCGTCGCGAAGGTGCACAACCTCGGGCACCCGCCGCGTCGGATCGTGCAGCTGCACCTGGACGGGTCGCACGCTGTCCTGCCGGCTCCGGGGACTCCCGTGGTGCTCGGCGACAAGGAAGTCGGACGGCTGGCCGCCTCGGCGGTCCACCACGAACTCGGGCCGATCGGTCTCGCTGTGGTCAAGCGCTCCCTCGACCCCACCGCGACCCTGACGCTCACCGCCGACGACGTCGTGGTGACGGCGGCGCAGGAGACCATCGTCCCGCCGGAGGCCGGCGCCACGGCGAACGTCCCGCGACTGCCCCGCCTCGGAGCCGTCAAGCGCTCCTAGTCGCCGTCGCGGGTCGATGCTGGCGCGAGACTCGGCCCGAGCGACACTTCGCGGGCCCCGGAGCGCGAGATCAGTCGCTGAGCGCGAGACTCGCCCCCTCAGGTGGCGGGCTCGACCACGTCCCACGGCACGCTGAGTTCGCCGAGCCGCCACCGCGTCGGCCCGTGCCGGACCGGCCACCCGCGGTCGCGCATGCCCCGCACCGTGGCGATCCACCGCTGCCGGGGCCCGTACGTACTGAGCGGAGCCGCCACCGCCCACGACAGGTCGAGGTCGCGCAGGAACGCGTGCACCCGTTCGCCGGGCACGTTCCGGTGGATCAGGGCCTTCGGCAGCCGTTCCGCCACGATGCTCGGCACGTCGAGCCCGGCGAGCCGGAGCGACACCGTGAAGGTCCGAGGGGCGACGTCGTCGAGCGTCACCCACGAGGCCACCCGGCCGACCTCGTTGCAGGTCCCCTCGACGAGCGCCCCGCCGGGCTGCAGGCGGTCCTGCATGACCCGCCACGACGCCACCACGGCGGACTCGTCGTACTGCCGCAGCACGTTGAACGCACGGATCACGGCCGGTCGACGCTGTCCGGGGGTCGGGGTCTCGAAGCCGCCGAGCCGGAACGTCACGCCGTCGCGGGTACCGGCGTTCGCGAACGCCACGCGTGCCGGTTCGATCTCGATGCCGGTGACCTCGACGTCCGGACGCACCCGGGCCAGACGGTCGCGCAGCTCGAGCGTCGTCGTCGGCGAGGCCCCGTACCCGACGTCCGCGACCAGCGGGTCGTCGGTCCTGCGGAGCGCGGGCAACGACGCGATCCACCGGTCGACACGGCGGAGCCGGTTGTACCCGGTCGTCCCGCGCGTCACGTTCCCGATGGGCATGCCGTCAAGGGTACGGGCCTGCTGACGCTCGGTAGACTCGGCAGCATGACCTCCACGCTCGTCCTGCTCCGTCACGGAAACAGTGACTGGAACCAGAAGAACCTGTTCACCGGTTGGGTCGACGTCCGGCTCAGCGAGCTGGGCGAGAAGGAGGCGAAGCGCGCCGGCGACCTCATCGCCGAGTCGGGCATCGTCCCCGACGTCCTGTACACCTCGCTCCTCACCCGTGCGATCCAGACGGCCGACATCGCGCTGCTCCAGGCCGACCTGGCGTGGCTGCCGGTCAAGCGCGACTGGCGCCTCAACGAGCGCCACTACGGCGACCTGCAGGGCAAGGACAAGGCCCAGACGCTGGCCGAGTACGGCGAGCAGCAGTTCATGGAGTGGCGCCGTTCGTTCGACGTCCCGCCGCCCCCCATCGCCGACGGCGCCGAGTGGTCGCAGGCCGGTGACCGTCGCTACGCCGACCTGGGCGACAAGCTGCCCCGCACCGAGTCGCTCAAGCTCGTGATCGACCGCCTGCTGCCCTACTGGGAGTCCGACATCACGAAGGACCTGGGCGAGGGCAAGACCGTGCTGGTCACCGCGCACGGCAACTCGCTCCGCGCGCTCGTGAAGCACCTCGACGACATCTCCGACGACGACATCGCCGGGCTGAACATCCCGACGGGCATCCCGCTGGTGTACGAGCTCGACGACGACTTCCGTCCGACGAAGCCGGCGTACTACCTCGACCCCGAGGCCGCTGCCGCCGGCGCTGCCGCCGTGGCCGCCCAGGGCGCCAAGAAGTAGCTCGGCACAGACGAACGCCCCGTCCGGAGTCCGGGCGGGGCGTTCGTCGTGCGGCCGGTCAGACGAAGTGCGAGGCGATCTCCTGCACGAGGGCGCCGACGTCGTACGGCCTCGTCGTGTCGACCCGGATCACCGGGACGCCCGGCAACCCGACGGGTCGAGCGTCGTCCTCGTGTTCGTCCCAGAAGGCCAGCACCTCGTCGAGGTCGCCGTGCACCTCGTGCCGCACCGGCACGGTGCCCGGGTCGTACCGGTCGCGCAGCCGCTCCTCGGCGCTGGGCCGGTCCGTGTCGCACCACACCTCGACGGCGCGCGGCGACCCGGCGGACGTGAGCCCGGCCTCCAGGCGGTCCCGGTCACGCGACGGCAGCCAGACGGCGTCGAGGACGACCCCGTTCTCGACGGCCCGCGCCATGGACCACATCGTGTCCATCGCGATCCCGCCGAGCGGACGCGACGCGATCATCGGGCCGACGACGTCGGCGAGGGGCTCCTTGATCCGGTCCTTCGACAGGAACGGGCAACCGAGCACCTCGGCCAGCGCCGCGCCGATCGTGCTCTTGCCGGAACCGGGCATGCCGTTGACGATGATCGCGACCTGGGCCATGCGTCGATCCTCGCAGAACCGAGCGGGTGCCGAGCGCCGCGGAACGGAACCGAACCGGGTCAGACCGCGGCGGTCGAGGTGGACGCGCCGGTCCAGTCGCCGGTCGCCAGGTACTCGACCTTCTTCGCGATGGAGACCGCGTGGTCGGCGAAGCGCTCGTGGTAGCGCGAGGCCAGGGTGGCGTCGACGGTGTCGATCGGCCCGCCCTTCCAGGCCTCGCCGAGGACGAAGTCGAAGACGCTCGCGTGCAGTTCGTCGACGGCGTCGTCCTCGTCGCGGATCTCCGCAGCGAGGGCGATGTCCTCGGTCGCGAGCAGCCGCGTGAGCTTCTGCGACATCGCGACGTCGTGCTTGCCCATCTCCTTGAACGTGCCGCGGAGACCCTTCGGCACGACCTTCTCGGGGAAGCGCTGACGGGCGAGCTGCGCGATGTGCTCGGCCATGTCACCCATGCGCTCGAGCGAGGAACTCACGCGCAGGGCGGTGACGACGACGCGCAGGTCGCGGGCGACCGGTGCCTGGCGGGCCAGGATGTCGATGGCGATCTCGTCGAGGCTGTTGGCGGCCTCGTCGATCTTCTGGTCGTCGGCGATCACCTCCTCGGCGAGGGCGACGTCGGAGTCGCTGAAGGCCTGGGTGGCCCGGGTGATGGCGGACTCGACGAGTCCGGCGATCTCGGTCAGTCGCTCCTGGACGTCCTGGAGTTCCTGCTGGAAGACTTCGCGCATGGGGGAGTACCTCTCTCTGCGTACCGGTCGAGTGTCGTCAGCCCAGGTGAACGAACGGTGACGTGGGGCTGAACGCTTCGCGTTCCGGCCTTCCGAGGCGGGTGAACGGTACCGGAACCCCGCGTGACCATCCCTACACTGGCGACATGGACAACGCGTGGCTCGTGCCACTGTCGATGCTCCTCGGCGGGGTCTTCGGCGCGGGCGTCGTGGTGCTGATCATCACCGCCGAGCGCACGGCACGTGCTGCCGACGTGGCAGAGCGGACCCTGCCCGACGGCGTCGCAGCAGTGATCGCGACGATGCACAACCCGGCGGTCGTCATCGACCCGTCGAACACCGTCGTCGCCGCGTCGCCCCAGGCGCTGACCGTCGGGCTCGTCGTCCGGCGACGGCTCGTGCACCAGGAACTCCTCGACCTGGTCGACCGGGTGCGCAAGAGCGGCGAGATGGGGGCGGAGGACCTCGAGCTCCCGCGCGGACGCCACGGGGAGCTCATCGGGTACCTCAGCTTCCGTGCCGCCCAGCTCGGCAACCGGTACGTGCTCATCACCGCGGACGACCTGACCGAGAGCCGGCGCATCGACGAGGTCCGCCGTGACTTCGTCGCCAACATCTCGCACGAGCTGAAGACCCCGATCGGCGCCATCGGCCTGCTGTCCGAGACGCTCGTCCTCGCGGCCGACGACCCCGCGCACGTGAAGAAGTTCGCCGCGCAGCTCATCACCGAGTCCGAACGGCTCGGCGCCCTGACGAAGGACATCATCGAGCTGTCCCGGCTGCAGTCGGTCGACGCGCTGGAGAACAGCGAGGAGACCGGTGTCGACAAGATCGTGCAGGCCGCGATCGACGCGAACGAGGTCGTCGCCCGCGCCCGCTCGATCGAGATCATCCGGGCGAAGAAGTCGAAGCTCCGGGTGATGGGCGACCCCGGCCTGCTGCAGGTCGCGGTGTCGAACCTCATCGCCAACGCGGTGAAGTACTCACCCGACGGCACCCGCGTCGGCGTCGGCGTCCGGTCCGCGAAGGGCTTCGTCGAGATCGCGATCACCGACCAGGGCGTCGGGATCCCCGAGGCCGACCTCGACCGGGTGTTCGAACGCTTCTACCGCGTCGACCCCGCCCGGTCGCGCGCCACCGGCGGCACCGGCCTCGGCCTGGCGATCGTCAAGCACGTCGTGGGCAACCACGGCGGCGACGTCCGTGTCTGGTCGCAGCCCGGCAAGGGCTCGACCTTCACCATCCGCCTGCCCGAGGCGGACACCGAACTGACCACCGCACTCGAAGAGCAACTGGAAGAGCAGCCATCGTGACCAAGATCCTCATCGTCGACGACGAGCCGGCCCTGAGCGAGCCCCTGGAGTTCCTGCTGCAGCGCGAGGGGTACGAGACCTCCGTCGCTGCCGACGGCGTGACCGCGCTGTCGAAGTTCGACTCGGAGAACCCGGACCTGGTGCTCCTCGACCTCATGCTGCCCGGGTTGTCCGGCACCGAGGTCTGCCGGCAGATCCGCACCCGGTCGAACGCCCCGATCATCATGCTGACGGCGAAGGACTCCGAGGTCGACATCGTCGTCGGGCTCGAGCTCGGCGCGGACGACTACGTGACGAAGCCGTACTCGACCCGCGAGCTGCTGGCCCGCATCCGCGCGGTCCTGCGGCGTCGCACCGAGGACGACCCGGCGGACAGCGGGATCCTGCAGGTCGGCGGCATCCGGATGGACGTCGAGCGGCACACGGTGTCGGTGGACGGCTCGGAGACGGCGATGCCCCTCAAGGAGTTCGAGCTGCTCGAGCTCCTGCTCCGCAACGCCGGGCGGGTGCTCACCCGTGGCCAGCTCATCGACCGGGTGTGGGGCTCCGACTACTTCGGCGACACGAAGACGCTCGACGTGCACATCAAGCGCATCCGCTCGAAGATCGAGCGCGTGCCGTCCACCCCGGAGATCCTGGTGACGGTACGCGGGCTCGGGTACCGCATCGAGGCCTGAGACGGACGGACAGGAGGCCCGGTGCGAGTCCGTTGGACTCGCACCGGGCCTCCCGGTCTGAAGCGCATGCGCTCGCGCGTGCGCGGTGCGGCTACTCGCCGTCCGTCGGCGTGGCCGACGGGGTCTCGACCGGCAGCGTGACCTGACCGGTCGGTTCGGGGGTCGAGGTCGGCGCGAGGGTGGCGTACTCCTCTTGCGAGGTGGTCAGCACCGGCACGTTGGCCGAGACGCCCTCGGCGTCGGGGTAGGAGAAGTACACCTTGACGAGCGAACCCGGCTCGGCGTCCGCGCTGTCGAAGTCGAGGGTGTCGTGCTGCGAGTCGTTCGCCAGGTCGACGTGCGAGTTCGCCGGCACCAGCACGGTCTCGGTGTCGCCACCGATCTCGACCGAGACGGTGATGCCGTCGGTGTCGGAGTTGTTCACGAGCGTGCCGATGAAGCGTGCGCCCTCGCCGTCGTCCGAGATCAGGATGGCGTTGCGGACGTCGACCTTGCCGGTCGAGACGTTCACGCCGTCGGTGATCTGCTTGATGTCGACGGTGTGCGCAGGCGACATGAACTCGCACCCGGTGGCGCCCAGCGCGATGGTTGCCGCAACGGCGACGGACACGAGTACCCGAGCTCGCAAGAGATTCCTCCGTAAGTCGATGAGGACCGGACGGTCCCGCTCCATCCTAGCGATCACCGGGAAGCCCCAGTGCTGAGGGTCCCCTTACCCGAACACCCCTTGTGGTAAACTGGAAGTCTGGGAACGGAGCCTGATACATGCAATTCGAGGTCGGCGAGACCGTCGTCTACCCCCACCACGGGGCGGCAACCATCTCTGAAGTCAAGACGCGCGTCATCAAGGGCGAGGAAAAGGTCTACCTGAAACTGCGGGTCACGCAGGGTGACCTGACGATCGAGGTACCGGCGGACAACGTCGACCTGGTCGGAGTCCGCGACGTGATCGGCAAGGAAGGACTCGACAAGGTGTTCGAGGTCCTCCGGGCACCGTTCACGGAAGAACCCACCAACTGGTCGCGCCGGTACAAGGCGAACCTCGAGAAGCTCGCTTCCGGGGACGTCATCAAGGTGTCGGAGGTCGTCCGCGACCTCTGGCGTCGCGACCAGGACCGCGGCCTGTCCGCGGGTGAGAAGCGGATGCTGGCCAAGGCGCGGCAGATCCTGATCTCCGAGCTGGCCCTGGCCGAGAAGACCGACGAGGACAAGGCATCGACCGTCCTCGACGAGGTCCTCGCGTCCTGAGCGCGTCGAACCACTGAGCGCAGCAGCACTGAACACCACGACGACCGCACGGTTCCCCGAAGGGGTGGACCGGGCGGTCGTCGTCGTTGCGGCCGGGTCCGGCACCCGACTCGGCATCGGCACCGCGAAGGCGTTCGTGCCCGTGGCCGGGCAGCTGATGCTCGCGCGCGCGCTCGAGCCGCTCTTCTCGTCGTCGTCCCCGACGCTGGTGGTCGTCGTCGCGCCGTCGGCGCTGCTCGAGGACTGCCGCCGGGTGGTCGCCACGGCCGCGGGTGCTGCGGTCGCCTACACGGCGGTCGTCCCAGGAGGCACGGATCGCCATGGTTCGGTCCAGGCCGGCCTGGCCGTGCTGCCGGACTCCGTCACCGCGGTGCTGGTGCACGACGCGGCTCGGTGCCTCACACCCGCTGCGCAGTTCGACCGGGTGTTCGACGCGGTCGCTTCGGGCGCTGGTGCGGGGTACGTCCCCGCGCTGCCCGTCACGGACACGATCAAGCGGGTCGCCGGTGACGTCGTCGTCGAGACCGTCGACCGGTCCGCACTCGTCGGGGTGCAGACGCCGCAGGGCTTCCCGCTCGACGCGCTCCGCCGGGCGTACGCGGCGTCGACGCAGTCCGAGACCGACGACGCCGGCGTGTTCCAGGCGGCCGGCGGCACGGTGCGCTCCGTGCCGGGCGACGCCGATGCCTTCAAGATCACGACGCGGTGGGACCTCGGGCGGGCGGAGTCGATCGTCCGGTCGCGGGCCTCGGTGCCGGGTGTCCCCGCTGCCTCGGCGGTCCGGCTCGGCCTCGGGGTCGACGTGCACGCGTTCGACGCGGCGTCGCCGTGCCGCGTCGGCCTGCTCGACTTCCCCGGCGAACCCGGGCTCTCCGGACACAGCGACGGCGACGCGGTGGCGCACGCGGTGTGCGACGCGCTGCTGTCCGCCGGCGGACTCGGCGACATCGGCGGGACGTTCGGCACGGCGGACCCCGCCTACGCCGGCGCGGCCGGCGACGTCTTCGTCCGTGGTGCGGTGACGATGCTCCTCGACGCCGGCCTCGCCCCCGTCTCGGTCACGGTCCAGGTGGTCGGGAACCGACCGCGCATCGGTGCACGTCGGGTCGAGATGCAGGACGCCCTGTCCGCCGTGGTCGGAGCCCCCGTCGCGGTCTCCGGCACGACGACCGACGGCCTCGGCTTCACGGGTCGGGGCGAAGGGCTCGCCGCGATCGCAACAGCCCTCGTCCGACCGGCCTGACGTCCTAGGCTTGGGGCGTGACCGTTCGCCTCTACGACTCCCGCGCCGCAGCCGTCGTCGACCTCGTCCCCCTGGTCGACGGACAGGTCAGCGTCTACGTCTGCGGTCCGACGGTGCAGTCGTCGCCGCACATCGGGCACCTGCGCTCCGCCCTGGTCTACGACATCTGGCGCCGCTGGCTGACCTACCGCGGTCTCCGCGTCACCCTCGTGCGGAACGTCACCGACATCGACGACAAGGTGCTCGACCTGGCCGCCGGCACCGACGAAGCCTGGTTCGCCCGGGCCTACCGCGTCGAGCTCGAGTTCACCGCCGCGTACAACGCCCTCGGCATCCTGCCGCCGACGTACGAGCCCCGCGCCACCGCGAGCGTGCCGCAGATGCACGACATCATCACGAAGCTCATCGACCGCGGCCACGCCTACGTCGCCGCCGACGACTCCGGTGACGTCTACTTCGACACCGGCAGCTGGCCGTCGTACGGTGCCCTGACCCGGCAGCGTCGCGAGGACATGGTCGAGGCCACCGACGCCGACCCCCGTGGCAAGCGCGACGCCCGCGACTTCGCCCTCTGGAAGGGTGCGAAGCCGGGGGAGCCGTCGACCGCGGCGTGGGACTCCCCGTGGGGCCTCGGTCGCCCGGGCTGGCACATCGAGTGCTCCGCCATGTCGCGGCGGTACCTCGGCCCGGCGTTCGACATCCACGGCGGCGGACTCGACCTGCGGTTCCCGCACCACGAGAACGAGCTCGCGCAGTCCACCGCCGCGGGGGACCCGTTCGCGTCCTACTGGCTGCACAACGGACTCGTCACGGTCGAGGGCCAGAAGATGTCGAAGTCGCTCGGCAACTCGATCTTCGCTGCCGACTTCCTCGCCGCTGCCCGCCCCGCCGTGGTGCGGTACTTCCTGGGGGCGGCGCACTACCGCTCCTCGATCGACCACCACGACGGCTCGTTGGCCGAGGCCGAAGCCGCCTACGATCGCATCGACGGGTTCCTGCAGCGGGCCGAGGTGCGGCTCGAAGGGGTGCGCCTCGCCGACGCCCCCGCGGTGCCGGACGCCTTCGCCGCCGCGATGGACGACGACCTCGCGGTGCCCCAGGCGCTGGCCGTCCTGCACGAGACCGTGCGGACCGGCAACGCCGCCCTGGACGCCGACGATGCGGAAACGCTCGGGGTCGCGTACCATCAGGTGGCCGCGATGGTGGAGGTCCTCGGCATCGACCCGCGAGCCGCCCACTGGTCGGGGGGCGGCCAGGACGCCTCGGCAGGCCCGCTCGCCGCTCTCGTCGAACGCCTCGTGCAGGAGCGCGCGGACGCCAGGGCAGCACGGGACTTCACCGCGGCCGACCGCGTGCGCGACGACCTCGCCGCCGCGGGCATCACGATCGAGGACACCCCGTCCGGAACACGCTGGAGCATCGCATGATCGAAGCCACCGCAGACCATTCCGGTCGGAACACGCTGGAGCATCGCCTGAACACGGCAGTGCCGAACAGGAGCTACGCATGAAGAACGTCTCGGGAAGCAAGAAGGGTCGGCCCGGCGCCGTCCGCACCGGTCGCAAGGGCAACAAGCAGGTCGGATCCGGCGGACAGGGCGCCCAGGCGCTCGAGGGTCGCAAGCCGACCCCGAAGGCCGAGGACCGCCCCTACCACCCCGCCGGCAAGCGGAAGGCCGCGAAGGACCGTTTCGAGGCGGCCAAGGGTCGTCACGGTTCCTCGAGCACCCCGCAGGGTCGCACGGGCCGTCCGCCGGCACGCAAGACCGACGACTCCGAGCTCGTGACCGGACGCAACTCCGTGCTCGAGGCGCTCCGCACGAAGACCCCGTCGTCGACGCTCTACATCGCCTCGCGCATCGAGGTGGACGACCGCGTCAAGGAGATCCTCGCGCTCGCCAACCACCGTGGCGTCCCGATCATCGAGCTCATGCGCCCGGAGCTCGACCGCATCACCGGCCACGACAGCGTCCACCAGGGCGTCGCGCTCAAGGTGCCGGCGTACCAGTACGCCGTGTCCGAGGACATCGTCGAGCAGGCGTTCTCGCGCGACCAGGTCCCGCTGCTCGTCGCCCTCGACGGCATCACCGACCCGCGCAACCTCGGTGCGATCATCCGCTCGACCGCGGCGTTCGGCGGACACGGCGTCATCGTGCCGCAGCGTCGCTCGGTCGGCGTGACCGCGTCGGCCTGGAAGACCTCGGCCGGTGCCGCGGCCCGCACGCCCGTCGCGATGGCCCCGAACCTCACCCAGACGCTGAAGTCCCTGAAGTCGATGGGCCTGTTCGTCCTCGGTCTCGACGGCGACGGCGACGTGGAGCTCGACGGCCTCGCGCTCGCCGACCGCCCGATCGTGATCGTCGTCGGTTCCGAGGGCAAGGGCCTGTCGCGCCTGGTCACCGAGACCTGCGACGCGATCGTGTCGATCCCGATCTCGAGCGCGACCGAGTCCCTCAACGCCGGCATCGCGGCGAGCGTCACCCTGTGGGAGGTCGCCCGGCGCCGTCGCGCCGAGTAGCCGCACCGGCGTCTGCCCGGCCGCTCCGCGCGGTCGACGTCACCACCTGGAGGCCCGGTGCCGGTCCACGAGACCGGTGCCGGGCCTCCCGTGTGTCCGTGGGGTTCAGCGCGTCCGTGGGGTTCCACGACTCGCCGCACGCGTCCTGCCGAGGTTCCACGACTCGCCGCACGCGTCGTGCCGAGGTTCCACAGACGGCCGTTTCGCGCGCCGAGGTTCCGAGATCTCGGAACCTCGGCGGAACGGGAACGGGAACGGGAACGCGCGCGCGGTCAGACGGTGGCGCGCCAGTCCTCGACGTCGTCGGACTCGTCGCCCGCGGGCTCGGCGTCGTCGACCACGGGGATGGGCAGCGTCATCGACGACGTCGGCGGGTTGATCAGCAGGCGCTCGTCACGGCGGTGCCGCAGCACGTCGTTGATGTAGGCGGTCGTGGCCTCGGGCAGTGAGACCGAACGCTCTTCCTGCTGGGACATGAACCAGCGGTGCTCGAGCAGCTCGTGGAAGACCTCGGCGGGTTCGAGCCGGCCGCGCAGGTCGCGGGGGATCGAACGCACGACGGGCTCGAAGACCCGCGAGACCCACTCGTGCGCCACCATCTCCTCGTCGAGTTCGTCGCGGCCGTTGCGTGCCCGGTACGAGTCGAGGTCGTTGAGCAGACGTCGGGCCTGGTTCTCGCCGGCGTCCAGGCCGGTCAACCGCAGCAGGCGTCGCTGGTGGTGCCCGGCGTCGACGACCTTCGGCTGGATCCGCACCTGCGAACCGCCCTCGGTCGTGTGGATCGAGAGCTCCTCGATGTCGAAGCCGAGTTCGTTGAGCCGCTCGACGCGGTCGTTGATGCGCCAGCGCTCCTTGATGTCGAACTGCTCGGTGCCCGTGAGCTCGGTCCAGAGCGTCCGGTACTGCGCCACGATGCGGTTGGAGACGTCGACGGGGTCGGCGTTCTCGTCGAGCCGCCCACCCGCTTCGAGGTCGAGGAGTTCGCCGGCGATGTTCACGCGCGCCACCTCGAGGTCGTTCTCGCGCTGCCCGTTCGACAGGCCGCCCGGGTAGAGCTTGCCGGTCTCGGCGTCGACCAGGTACGCGGCGAACGAGCCCGCGTCGCGACGGAACAGCGTGTTCGAGAGCGACACGTCGCCCCAGTAGAAGCCGATGATGTGCAGCCGCACGAGCAGCAGGGCGAGCGCGTCGACGAGCCGGGTGGCGGTCTCCGGGCGCAGGGTCTGCGAGTACAGCGCGCGGTACGGCAGCGAGAAGCGCAGGTGCCGCGTCACGAGCACGGGGTGCAGTTGCTCGCCGTCGGCGTCCACGCGGTTCGTGATGACCGCCACGGGGTCCACGCACGGCACGTCCATCCGCTGCAGCGTGCGGAGCATGTCGTACTCGGCACGGGCGACCTCTTCGCCGGTCTCCTTGACGGCGGCGACGTAGCCGCTCAGGTGCACGAAGCGCACGAGGTGCCGGGAGATGCCCTTCGGCAGGGCGACGATGGTCTCGTCCGGCCAGTCCGCCAGCGGCAGGTCCCACGGCAGGTCGAGCAGGCCGGGGTCGACGGTGGCTGCGGTGATGGACATCGAGTCGGGCACGGTGGATCCTTCGGTGTCGTGGGGGACAGCCGAGAGCCCGCGACCCGCCCTTGTGAGGCGGCGCGGGCTCTCGGGGAGTGCGCTTCGGTTACGCGCTGACGACGGCCTTGTCGTCCAGGCGCTCGCCCGACTCGGTGTCGAAGGCGTGCACGTGGCCCGACTTCGGCGTCACCACGATGGTGTCGCCGATCGACGGGTGCGAACGGCCGTCCACGCGGGCGACGATGTCGACGCGCGTGCCCTTGACGTCGGCATGACCGTAGAGGTAGCCGTCGGCGCCGAGTTCCTCGACGACGTCGACCGTGACGGGCAGGCCCTCGCCCGACTGCGCCACGACGACGTCCTCGGGGCGGATGCCCACCGTGATCTGGCCGGAACGCGCGTTGGAGAGCGTGTCGCGGTCGATCGCGTGGTTGAGCGTGCCGAACTTGATGCCGCCCTCGACGACGTCGGCCGGCAGCAGGTTCATCGCCGGCGAGCCGATGAAGCCCGCGACGAAGACGTTGTTCGGCTTCTCGTACAGGTCGCGCGGCGTGCCGACCTGCTGCAGGATGCCGTCCTTGAGCACCGCGATGCGGTCACCCATGGTCAGTGCCTCGGTCTGGTCGTGCGTGACGTAGACCGTGGTGACACCGAGACGACGCTGGAGCGACGCGATCTGCGTACGGGTCTGGACGCGGAGCTTGGCGTCGAGGTTCGACAGCGGCTCGTCCATGAGGAACACCTGCGGCTGACGGACGATCGCACGGCCCATCGCGACGCGCTGACGCTGACCACCGGAGAGCGCCTTCGGCTTGCGACCGAGGTAGTCCTCGAGGTCGAGGAGCTTGGCGGCTTCCTGCACGCGGGTGGCGCGCTCGTCCTTGCCGACGCCGGCGATCTTGAGCGCGAAGCCCATGTTCTCGGCGACGGTCATGTGCGGGTAGAGCGCGTAGTTCTGGAACACCATCGCGATGTCGCGGTCCTTCGGCGGGACGTCCGTGACGTCGCGGTCGCCGATGCGGATCTGACCGGAGTTGACCTCTTCGAGGCCGGCCAGCATGCGGAGCGAGGTGGACTTGCCGCAACCCGAGGGGCCGACGAGGACGAGGAACTCGCCGTCGGCGACGTCCAGGTCGAGGGAGTCGACCGCGGGACGGTTGCCTCCGGGGTAGAGACGGGTTGCCTTGTCATAGGTGACGGACGCCATGAGCGTTCGGTCCTTTCTTCACCGGCAGGTACGTGCCGGACGATCCGAGTGAAGCGGTCAGCCCGCGAGGGCCCCGGATGGTCGTCGTCGACCATCGAGGTTCATACAACACGAGTTCTCGCGGGTGCGCCACTGTTTTCCACCTGGCCGGTCGGTTCCCAGAGCGTGGTTGGGTGGTTCCCAGAGCGGCCCACTACAATCGCCGGGTCCGTCCGCCGAGCGGGGTAGGTCGTGCGGACGCCGATCAGGAGGACGACGCACCGATGACCAACCGCCCCGAGGGTGACGCCCGCGCCGCGCGGAACGAGCGCCGCGAAGCCGCCCGACAGCGAGCGCAGCGCCACAGGACACAGCAGAAGCGCCGCCAGCGCGGGACCAGGCTCGGACTCCAGATCGGACTCGGTGTGGTGCTGCTCGCAGCGGCCACCATCGTCACGCTCGTCCTGGTCGACTCCGTGAAGCCCGCCGGCCCCGGGCCGTCGACCATGTCGCAGGGTGGCATCACCCTCGGCGAGGGCCTGAAGCCGGTGACCGCGTCGAGCAGCACGACGCCGAGTGCTTCGGCGACCGCCGGTGCCGGCACGGTGCGCATCACGCTGTACGTCGACTACCTCTGCCCGACGTGCGGCGAGTTCGAGCAGGCCAACGGCGACTACATCGAGAGCCTGGTCGACTCCGGCGCCGCCACCGTCGACATCCACCCCCTCGCGATCCTGTCGAACCGGTCGCAGGGCACGAAGTACTCGCTGCGCGCCGCGAACGCCGCGGCCTGCGTCGCCGAGCACTCGCCGGACCAGTTCTACGCGGTCAACAAGGCGCTCTACGCCGAGCAGCCGGAACAGGGCACACCCGGCCTCACCGATGCGCAGCTCACCAAGGTCGTCACCGGGGTCTCCGGTCTGCAGGACCGCAGGGCCGTCACGAGCTGCATCGCCGACCAGGACTACAGCAAGTGGGTCGACGAGCAGACGACCGCGGTGTCCGGCGGGGACATCCCCGGTTCGTCGCTGAGCGAGTTCCCCGGCACGCCGCTGGTGCTCGTCAACGGGCAGCAGTACGAGCTCACGTCGCCGATCACGAACGACGACTTCCGCACCTTCGTGGTCACCGCGGCCGGTGCCACCGAGGCGACGCCGACCCCCACGCCGAGCGCGACGCCCTCGCGCACGCGGAGCGCGACGCCGACGCCCACACCGACCAAGCGCTGACGCGCTGACGGACAGACAGACGGGAGGCCCGGTGCCAGCTGGCACCGGGCCTCCCGTTCCGTCCGTGGCCGGGTCCAGTGCCTACAGGGACGAACCGGCGACGCTGAACGTGTCGCAGCTCGTCGCGCCCTGCTGGTATCCGCGGACGAACCAGCGCTGACGCTGCTCGCTCGAACCGTGCGTGAACGAGTCCGGGTCGACCCGGCCGCTCGAGCGCTCCTGGATGCTGTCGTCGCCCACGGCACTCGCGGCGGACAGCGCATCGGCGATCTCGGCCCGGCTGATCGGTTCGAAGAAGGTCTCGCCGTCCGCGTCCTCGGTGTTCGCCGCGTCGCCGACCCAGGCGCCGGCGTAGCAGTCCGCCTGCAGCTCGACGCGGACACTGCCGGACGACGCCCCGGTGCCCGAGCGGTCCGTGCTGGCGAACGCGCCCTGCAGCTGCTGGATGTGGTGGCCCCACTCGTGCGCGACGACGTACATCTGCGCGAGCGGCCCGCCCGACGACCCGTACGTCGACTGCAGGTCGTCGTAGAAGGCGGTGTCGAGGTAGATCGCGCGGTCCGGCGGGCAGTAGAAGGGTCCGGTGGCGGCCGACGCCTGGCCGCACGACGTGTCGGTCGAGCCGTCGAAGAGGAAGAAGTCCGGTGCCGTGTACGAGATGCCGAGCGTCCGGGCCTCGGCGGTCCAGTAGCCGTCGAGGGACTCGGCAGCCCCCTCCATCCGGCACTCGACCTGCAGATTGGCGTCACGGCCGGTGCGGCACTCCGGCGCGGCGTCGACCGTCTCGCCCTGCTGCTGGATCTGTGTCGTGCCGTCGCCGAGGAAGGTACCGAGGTCAAGGTTGCCACCGGTGAACACGTTGAGCAGCAGCACGACGATCGCGCCGATCCCGACGACGCCGCCGCCTGCGACCGCGGCGGTCCGGCCCCGGCGCTTCACTCGGCCGCCGGAGAGTCGCGAGTCGTCGTTGAACGTCATGCCCCCGAATGTACGGGCCGCGGGACTCGCACGCCGCACGCATGCCCCGCGCGTACCGTCGAGGACGTCGGCGACCCCGACACGTGTCGTACAACCGGAAGGAACCGCAACCATGGCCACTCCCATCAGCACCGTGATGAGCCCCGCCCGCTACGTGCAGGGCAAGGACGCGATCACCCGCGTCGGCGAGTTCGTCGCCCCCATCGGCAAGCGCCCCCTGATCGTCGCCGACGACGTGGTGTGGGGCATCGTCGAGGCCGCGGTGACGGAGAGCTTCCGGACCGCGGACCTGCGGATCGAACGTGTCGGGTTCGGCCGGTTCGCCACCCCGGAGGCGGTCGACGCCCTGGTCGAGGAGATCCGCTCGACGGACGCCGACGTCATCGTCGGACTCGGCGGCGGATCCGCGATCGACGCAGCCAAGGCCTCCGGGCACCTCGCCGGCATCCGCTGGGCCAGTGTGCCGACCGCGGCGTCGACCGATGCCCCGACGTCGGCGCTCGCGGTGATCTACTCCGAGGCGGGCGAGTTCATCGAGTACCGGTTCTTCCCCCACAACCCCGACCTCGTGCTCATCGACACGAAGCTCGTCGCGAACGCCCCCGTCCAGTTCCTGATCGCCGGCATCGGCGACGCCCTGGCCACCTGGGTCGAGGCCCGCGCCGCCAAGCGTGCGAACGCCGACACCATGGCCGGCGGCCTGCAGACCGAGACCGGCGTCGCGCTCGCCGAGCTGTCCTGGAAGCTGCTGCACGAGAACGCCCTGCAGGCCATCGAGGCAGTGAAGGCCAAGGTCGTCACGCCCGCGCTCGAGAAGGTCGTCGAGGCGAACACCCTGCTGTCGGGCCTCGGGTTCGAGTCCGGCGGGCTCGCGGCGGCGCACGCCATCCACAACGGACTGACCGCGGCCCCGCAGGCGCACGGCCTGGCGCACGGCCAGAAGGTCAACATCGGCACGATCGCGCAGCTCGTGCTCGAGGGCGCGCCCGCCGAGGAGATCGAGGACTTCGTCGTCTTCACCACGAAGGTCGGTCTGCCGAACACCCTCACCGAGATCGGTCTGACCGTCGACCACACGACGGAACTCCGCGCCGTGGCCGAGGCCGCGACGGTGGAGGGCGAGACCATCCACAACATGCCGTTCCCGGTCACGCCGGAACTCGTGGTCGACGCCCTCATCGCCATCGAGGGCATCGCGCGCAGCATCCGCGCCGAGCACGGCCTGCCGGAGCCGGTGCTCTACCAGCACCACTGATCGGATCGGGATCAGGTGCGGACCAGCGGCTCCATCGTCGCCAGGTCCGCGCCGATCCCGACGTCCACGAGCTCGATGCGTCCAGCGAGGGTGGCGGCCGGCCCCATCAGCAACCCGGCCTTCACCCCGCCGAACGTGACGGTGACGTCGGCGTGCAGCACGTGGTCGTCCGCGATCCCGCCGGTGTCGACGTCGATGCCGCTCGGCACGTCGACGGCGACGACGAACGGTGCGCGCTGGTCGCGGGCGAGCTCGCGGACGGCGTCGACGACCTCGCGGGCGGGGGAGCGGAGCGCCGCAGGCCCCCGCACGCCGATCCCGAGGATCGCGTCCAGCACCAGGTCGGCCTCGAGCGCCGCGTCGGTCGCGACCGCGGCCAGGCGGTCGCCGTCGTGCGCCGGCACACCGCCGGCGGGTGGACCGGACGGACCGTCCAGGAGGCGCGCTCCGCCGTCCAGCGCCGCTGCCAGGCCCGCCTCGTGCACCCGTGAGCCGACGCGCAGGATCGCCACGTGCCTCCCGGCCGCCGCCAGCCGCGCACCCGCGAACAGGGCGTCACCACCGTTGTCGCCACTGCCCACCAGCAGCAGGACGGACCCTGGTCCGTCGCCCGGCCGGACGGCCGGGTCGTCGAGCAGGTCGCCGACGACGCGTGCCAGCCCGTCGGCCGCCCGCTGCATCAGCGGCTCGCCCGCGTCGAGGTGCGGCCGCTCCGCCGCTCGGATCTGGTCACCGCCGTAGCCGTCCATGGCGACCACAGTGCCCCGCTACCCTGGAGGGGACATGTCACTCGTCCCCGAAGCGCCCCGTCCCCGCATCGTGATGTCGCCCGACGGCCTCCGGCTCGCGACCTACGACTTCGGCGATCCCGACGCACCCGCCGTCGTCGCGGTGCACGGGTTCGCCTCCGGAGCGGTGCTGAACTGGCACGCCTCCGGCTGGACCCGCGACCTCGTCCGCGCCGGCTACCGCGTACTGGCGTTCGACCAGCGCGGGCACGGCGCGAGCGCGAAGCCGCGCGATCCCGGCGCGTACTCGATGGACCTGCTCGTCGCGGACGTCACCACCGTC
This sequence comes from Curtobacterium sp. JUb34, assembly GCF_003755065.1. Classification (NCBI taxonomy): domain Bacteria; kingdom Bacillati; phylum Actinomycetota; class Actinomycetes; order Micrococcales; family Microbacteriaceae; genus Curtobacterium; species Curtobacterium sp. JUb34. The sequence continues at coordinate 1,246,163 of NZ_RJVH01000001.1, forward strand.
ATCGACACGTACCTGCTCGACGAGGTCGCGTTCCTCGGGTACTCGCTCGGCGCACGCGTCGGCTGGCACACCGCCGAACGGTTGCCGGACCGCATCACCCGCGCGGTGTTCGGCGGCATCCCCGACGCCGACCCGATGCGCCGCGTGCGGGTCGACCAGGCGAAGGCGTACCTGGCGGACGGCACGCCGATCGAGGACCGCGTGACGAACGGCTACCTGACCATGGCCGGGAACGTCGAGGGGAACGACCTCGCAGCGCTCGTGGCGATGGTCGAGGGGATGCGGAACAGCATCGAGCCCACGCCCGAAAACGCCCCCGCGCAGCCGATCCTGATGGCGGCCGGCAGCGAGGACGGCATCCGCGACAGCGCCGTGCGGTTGGCGCAGGCGGCCCCGGACGCGTCGTTCTTCGAGATCCCCGGGCGCAACCACTTCAACGCGCCGACGTCGCGGGCGTTCCGCGAGGCTGCGCTGGCGTTCCTGCGTTCCTGACCGGCGCGCGTTGTCCGCGTCGCGCTGACGGGTACTGCCAGGTCCTCGCTGACGAAGGCCGTCGCGCGTACCGTCCCGGCCATGGACTACAGACTCCTCGGCAACAGCGGGACATCGGTGTCGACGCTGACCCTCGGCACCATGACGTTCGGCAGTGAAGCCGACGAACCCACCTCCCACACCATCATCGACACGTTCGTCGCGGCCGGCGGCACCCTGATCGACACGGCCGACGTCTACTCGGGCAACGAGTCCGAGCGGATCATCGGCCGCTGGCTCGCGGCACACCCCACCGAGGCGCAGCAGGTCGTCCTCGCCACCAAGGGCCGCTTCCCGCAGGGGGACGGCCCGAACGACGTCGGCCTGTCGCGCCGGCACCTCCGGGTCGCCCTCGACGCCTCGCTCGAGCGCCTCGGGGTCGACCACATCGACCTGTACCAGATGCACGCGTGGGACGCCCTGACGCCGATCGAGGAGACCCTGCGCTTCCTCGACGACGCCGTCTCCGCGGGCAAGATCGGGTCCTACGGGTTCTCGAACTACCTCGGCTACCAGATCACGAAGGCCGTCTACGAGGCGAAGGCGCACGGCTGGGCACCGCCGGTCACCCTGCAGCCGCAGTACAACCTGCTCGTCCGCGACATCGAGCACGAGATCGTCCCCGCCAGCCTCGACGCCGGGATCGGCCTGCTGCCCTGGTCGCCCCTGGCCGGCGGCTGGCTGTCCGGCAAGTACCAGCGCGACGAAGCCCCCACCGGCTCCACCCGACTCGGCGAGAACCCGTCGCGCGGCATGGAGGCGTGGGAAGCACGGAACGGCGACGAGCGCACCTGGGCAGTCCTCGACGCGGTGTCCGCGGTCGCCGACGCGCACGGCGCATCGCGGTCGCAGGTCGCCCTCGCCTGGCTGCTCGCCCGGCCGGCGGTGACGAGCGTGATCCTCGGCGCCCGGACGGTGTCGCAGCTCGAGGACAACCTCGGTGCGGCCGACCTCGTGCTGACCGAAGCGGAGCTCACGCAGCTCACAGACGCCAGCGCGCCGCGCATCGACGACTACCCGTACGGCACCGCCGGCGTCGCTCAGCGGGAACGCAAGATCACCGGCGGACGCTGAAGATCCGTGCACGTTCGTGCGGATTCGCGCTGATGTGGGGTCCGGGTGTGGACGCACGGTTCGGTGAGGTGTCATCCTCGTCGCACGACCGGCTGGTTACCGCGTCGAGCGCCCGGAACACTCCCTGATCCGTGTTCCACACGCGCCGATGCCCCGGGTGAGTGATCACCCGGGGCATCGCTCCGCCGGACGGCGGTCGTGGGGCCGGCAGCGGGACTTGAACCCGCAACCCCCGTATTACAAGTACGGTGCGCTACCAATTGCGCCATGCCGGCTGACGCCGCTCATCCTACCGGTGAGGGCGTCGGACGCTCACTCGCCGGACTTCTCCGAGAAGTTCAGCGAGATCGAGTTCATGCAGTACCGGTCACCGGTGGGGGTGCCGAAACCGTCGGGGAACACGTGGCCCAGGTGCGAGCCGCAGTTCGCGCAACGGACCTCGGTGCGCACCATGCCGAGCGACTTGTCGTCGATCAGCTGCACGGCGTCGGGGTTCACCGACTCGTAGAACGACGGCCAGCCGCAGCCGGAGTCGAACTTCGTGCCGCTCTTGAACAGCTCTGCGTTGCAGGCCGCACAGGTGTAGACGCCGGCACGCTCCTCGTCGAGGAGTTCACCGGTCCACGGCCGCTCGGTCCCCGCCTGACGCAGGACGGCGTACTGGTCCGGGGAGAGCTCCTCGCGCCACTGGGCGTCGGACTTGTCGACGTTGTATGCCATTGGTTCCTCCTGCTTCCGGTCGGGTTCTTCCGGGCACTCCCGACCACTTCAGTAAACTCGCGACGATGTCCGAGCATTCCGTGCGCCACGCCCGCTGGACCCGTCTGACGACGGACGAACTGTACGGCATCGTGGTGCTCCGGAACCGCGTCTTCGCACTCGAACAACGGGTGACGGCCGAGGACTTCGACGGCCGTGACCGCGAGCCCGAGACCGAGCACTGGTGGTTCGGCACCGACACCGATGCGGTTGGGTACCTGCGCCTCATCCGTCCGGCGGCGGACGAGGACCACCCGGCCGATGCGTCGCCGCCAGCGTGGGTGATCGGCCGGGTCGCCACCCACCCGGAGCACCGCGGACAGGGCGTGGCCGGACGGCTCGTCGCCGCCGTCCTCGACCGACACGGGCACGACCCGTTCGTCCTGCACGCCCAGGAGTACGTCGCGGCCCTGTACGAGCGGTACGGCTTCGTCCGGTTCGGGGAACCGTACGACGAAGCCGGCATCCGCCACGTCGGCATGCACCGCCCCGGGCACTGATGGACACACGAGCCCGGTACGCCGCCTACGCCGACCGCATCGAGGCGGTCTCGCCGACGTACGCCGCGTGGGCACGGTCGCTCGACCCCGCGCTCGTCGCGCTCCTCGCCGAGGTCCCCGAGCAGCAGCGGCAGCCGGAGCTGTTCTTCGCCGTCGCGCGGCGGCTGGGCGCGGACCCGTCGGACCCCGGTGCGCTGCGCGCGATCGGACGGGAGGCCCGCCCCGCCCTGGTCACGGCCCTCGCCTCCGCCACGGTGCAGGCCAACGACCCGCGACGGCTCGGTCCCGTCGTCCCGCTGTTCGCGGCGCTCGCCGAGCGGACACCGCGGCCGCTCGGGTTGGTCGACGCCGGCGCCGCGGCGGGGCTCTGCTCGATCCCCGACCGGGTGACCCTCGACCACCGGACGTCGGAGTCCCGGGTGCCGACGGATCGCGCCCCGGTGCGGTCGTCGCGCCCCGACTCCTCGGGGCGCGATGACCACGGCGGGGTGCGCACCGAGCTCGTCCGGATGCACACGGCGCCGGAAGACCCATCGATCCGACTGGTCGTCGACGTCACCGGCGACGTGCCCGCGCCGGCGAGCAGTCCGATGCGGGTCGGTGCACGGGTCGCGCTCGACCCGAACCCGATCGACCTCGCCGCACCGGGCGCGTTCGACCGGTTGGTCGAGGCCGTCCCGCCCGAGGCGACGGACCGGATCGCCCTGATGCGCGAGGCTGCGCGCGCGACGCTCGCCGTGCCTCCCGTCCGGCTCGTCGGCACGCTGCCAGGTGACCTCGACCGTGCACTGGACGCCCTGCCGGACGACGTGGAGCCAGTCGTCCTGACCACCGGGACCCTGGTCTACGTGCCGGGTGCCGAGCGCCAGCGGTTCGTGGACCGCGTCCGCGAACGCGGTGTGCACTGGATCGCGCTCGAACGCACCGGGATCCTGCGAGGTGTCGCGGCGACGGTGCCCGACGACGTCGACCCCGCGGATCCGGACGCCTTCGCCACGGCCTCGATCGACGGCACCGCGGTCGCCGTCTCGGACCCGTTCGGCACGCGGGTGCGCTGGTTCCGCGACCCGAACCTGTGACCGGTGTTCGCGACAGTCCAGCGCCGTGCCAGGGTCCGGATGCTCTCCGCCCCTACGATGTGCGAGACCCGTTCCCCGACACGTGATCGGAACCGCCGTGACCAGCCCCACCGACGAGCACCGCGCTGACGAGCTCACCGAGCTCGCCAGGCACGTGCTGTCGTTCGAGCACGACCGGGCACGGCACGACCGCACGAAGGAAGCGGAGATCCGGGTCGAGTTCGAGATGTCGCCGGCGCGCTACTACCAGGTGCTGAACCGCGTGATCGACTCGCCCGCGGCACTCGCGTACGACCCGCAGCTCGTCACCAGGCTGCAGCGGCTCCGGCGCGCGCGCACCAGCGCCCGGGCGACGCGCAGCTTCGTCGCGCCCGGCGGCGCTCCCGAAGGACGTGAAGAGGAACGATGAGCACCAGATTCCCCCGTGACCGGTTCGACGACGTCGCCGACGGCCCCCGGGTCGGCGCACACCGCGGTGCCCAGCGCCGTGGCCGTGGCTGGATCGCGTTCGCCTGGGCGGCACTCGCCACCGGCGTGCTCGTCGGCATCGGCGTGCTCGTCCTCGCACTCCTGAACGGCAGCTACTCGTTCAGCGGGTCGGACTCGCCCTCGGCGTCGACGAGCTCGTCGGCCACGTCGAAGCCGTCCGCGTCCGCCACCTCGAAGCCCTCGGCCTCCTCGTCGGCCGGTGCGGATGCCGGTTCCGGAGCGGCCGCGGCCACGCCGGCGCAGCAGGGCACGACCACCGTCGTCGTCCTGAACGGCACGACCACCTCCGGCCTCGCCGCCCGCGCCAGCGCCACGCTGACCGGTGCCGGCTGGCAGGTCGCCTCGACCGGGGACGCCGGCACGACCGGGTCGACGTCGACGATCGTGTACTACCAGCAGGCCGCGCAGGCAGCGGTCGCGCAGGGCATCGCGAAGCAGCTCGGGGTCACCGCCGTGCAGCAGTCGGCAGCGTTCCCGAACGCCGATGTGAGCGTCGTGCTCGGGGCCGACTACACCGGCTGATCCGCATTCCGCGGGCCCGTTCCGTCCGCATTTGTGACGGTCGTGTTTCGGGCACGTTGATTTCTGTCGGAATCGACGTGAAACAACGTCACACCTCTTGCCTGATCGGCGTGCTTCCAGCAGAGTCCCTTGCAGACGACGAACACGTCGTTCGCACAGCAGTACCAGGGAGCAAGAGATCATGGCCAACGGAACCGTGAAGTGGTTCAACGCTGAAAAGGGCTTCGGCTTCATCACCGTCGATGGAGGAGGCCAGGACGTGTTCGTGCACTACTCGGCCATCGACATGTCGGGTTACAAGGTCCTCGAGGAGGGCCAGGCAGTGGTGTTCGACGTCGGCACCGGGTCGAAGGGCCCGCAGGCGGAGGCAGTCCGACCCGCCTGACCACACGACACGCATCGTGAACGCGCCGTCCCGTCAGGGGCGGCGCGTTCGTCGTGCGTGGGCCGCGCCGCTCGGCGTGCGTGGCGGGCGGCCCGCGGCGGTGGTCGGGGTGCGCTGTTGGCGCAACGTGTGCTGGGAAGACGTGACGAGCCTCCAGATCGTGTTGCACTCGCACCGGGCGAGTGCCAGAATCGGCGTTGGCACTCGCTCACGTTGAGTGCCAGCACGACCCCACGACGTCCGGGAGGGACGAGAACTCACATGGCTAAGATCATTGCTTTCGACGAGGAGGCCCGCCGTGGCCTCGAGCGCGGCCTGAACCAGCTGGCCGACGCCGTGAAGGTGACGCTCGGCCCGCGCGGCCGCAACGTCGTCCTCGAGAAGAAGTGGGGCGCCCCCACGATCACGAACGACGGTGTCTCCATCGCCAAGGAGATCGAGCTCGACGACCCGTACGAGAAGATCGGTGCGGAGCTCGTCAAGGAGGTCGCCAAGAAGACCGACGACGTCGCCGGTGACGGTACGACCACCGCGACCGTCCTCGCCCAGGCACTCGTCCGCGAGGGCCTCCGCAACGTCGCCGCCGGCGCCGACCCCGTGTCGCTCAAGCGCGGCATCGAGAAGGCCGTCTCCGCCGTCTCCGACCAGCTCCTCGCCAACGCGAAGGACATCGAGACCAAGGACCAGATCGCCGCGACCGCGTCGATCTCGGCTGCAGACCCGACCATCGGCGCGCTCATCGCCGAGGCCATCGACAAGGTCGGCAAGGAAGGTGTCGTCACCGTCGAGGAGTCGAACACCTTCGGCACCGAGCTCGAGCTGACCGAGGGCATGCGCTTCGACAAGGGCTACCTGTCGCAGTACTTCGTCACCGACCCCGAGCGTCAGGAAGCCGTCTTCGAGGACGCCTACATCCTGATCGTCAACTCGAAGATCTCGAACATCAAGGACCTCCTGCCGGTCGTCGACAAGGTGATCCAGGCGGGCAAGCAGCTCCTGATCATCGCCGAGGACGTCGACGGCGAGGCCCTGGCCACGCTCGTCGTGAACAAGATCCGCGGCATCTTCAAGTCCGTCGCCGTCAAGGCCCCGGGCTTCGGTGACCGTCGCAAGGCCATGCTGCAGGACATCGCGATCCTGACCGGTGGCCAGGTCATCTCGGAAGAGGTCGGCCTCAAGCTCGAGAACGCGACGCTCGACCTGCTCGGTCGTGCCCGCAAGGTCGTCATCACCAAGGACGAGACCACGATCGTCGAGGGTGCCGGCGACGCCGAGCAGATCGCCGGCCGTGTCCGCCAGATCCGCTCCGAGATCGAGGCGACCGACTCCGACTACGACCGCGAGAAGCTCCAGGAGCGCCTCGCGAAGCTCGCCGGTGGCGTCGCCGTCATCAAGGCGGGTGCCGCGACCGAGGTCGAGCTCAAGGAGCGCAAGCACCGCATCGAGGACGCCGTCCGCAACGCGAAGGCTGCCGTCGAAGAGGGCATCGTCGCCGGTGGTGGCGTCGCCCTCATCCAGGCCGGTGCCGTCGCACTCGAGGCCCTCGAGCTCGAGGGTGACGAGGCGACCGGTGCGAACATCGTCCGCGTGGCCATCGACGCGCCGCTCAAGCAGATCGCGCTGAACGCCGGTCTCGAGCCGGGTGTCGTCGCCGCCAAGGTGCGCGAGCTCGAGTCGGGCTGGGGCCTCAACGCTGCGACCGGCGAGTACGTCGACCTCATCGCCGCGGGCATCATCGACCCGGCCAAGGTCACGCGCTCGGCGCTGCAGAACGCTGCGTCGATCGCCGGTCTGTTCCTGACGACCGAGGTCGTCGTCGCCGACAAGCCCGAGCGTGCCGCGGCCGCTCCGGCCGGCGACCCGACGGGTGGCATGGACTTCTAGGTCCGCTGTTCCGGAAGGGCCCCGCACGCTGCGCGTGCGGGGCCCTTCCGCGTGCGGGGGCGGGGGGCGTGTCCCGTCCCGTCCCGCCCCGTCCGGTGAGGTTCCGAAATCTCGGCATGTCGGGGCCGGGTTCGCCGTTGTTCGGAACCTCGGCGATCAACGCGCGGCATGTCGTGGAACCTCGCGGAGCCGGTCGGTTCGGACTGGAGGCCCGTCCAGCGTCGTTCTCCGTCGCTGCGTCCGACCGTGGCCGGGGCCGGCGTCTCGTGCGCATGCTCCGTCCGGGCGAGAGCTTCGTGCCGCTCCTCGTCGCTGGACGGCCTCGCCGGTCGTTGTGACGCGGCTCCGGAAAGAACGGCTTTGCGGCGGACGCGGTGCGCCGAGGTTCCACGACTCGCCGTGTGCTGAACGCCGAGGTTCCGAACTCGATCGCCACGGAGCGCGACATGCCGAGATTTTGGAACCTCGGGCGCGGGTACCGGCGTCGGCGCCGGCACGGGCGCGGGTACGGACGCGCGGGCGCGGGCGCGGGCGCGCGCCGCGCCCCGCGCCCCGCGTCAGGCGGCGTAGTCGCGGGGGAGCAGGGGCAGCCAGACGCGGAAGGTCGCGCCGCCGCCCTCGGTGTCGAAGACCTCGACCGAGCCGTGGTGTGCCGCGACGATGCCCGACACGATGGCGAGTCCGAGGCCCGAGCCGCCGGTGTCCCGCGCGCGCGAGGTGTCGGCACGCCAGAACCGCTGGAAGATCTTGTCGCGCAGCTGCGCCGGGATCCCCTCGCCGTGGTCGATGACGTCGATGTGGGCCATGCCGCGGTCATCGTCCACGCCGACGCCGATCTCGATCGGGTCGTCGTGCTCGGTGAACCGCATGGCGTTGCCCATCAGGTTCGTCACGATCTGGCGGATCTTGTTCTCCTCCGCCAGGACGATCGGCGGGCGCTTGGGCATCACGACCGTGGGCAGCGGTGTCGTCTCGTCGGTGGGGGCGGCACCGGCCTCGATGTCCATCGCCCGGGTCCGACGAGCGCGGAGACGTGCGATCGTTTGCCGCGAGAACGCGATGGGGCCCGTGGTGTTCGCCGAGGTGGGCGAGGCCGGGGGGACCTCGCCCGTGTCGGACGACGAGCCCGACGAGAGCGACGACGAGGACGAGGGCGGCCGCACGGCCTGGGGCACGCTCTCGCCCGTCATGGCGTCCTCGACGAGCACCTGGATCTCGCGGTCCGGGTTGGACGCCATGGTGTCGAGCGCCGAGTCCCGTGCGATGGCGACGAGGTCGACCGGCCCGAGCTCGAGCGGCTTCGACTCGTCGATGCGGGCGAGCTGGAGCAGGTCCTGCACGAGCAGACCCATCCGCTTCGCCTCTTTCTCGATGCGCTCCATCGCCTGGGCGACGTCCTCTTCCTTGCGCAGGGCGCCCATCCGGTACAGCTCGGCGTACCCGCGCAGGGACACCAGCGGCGTGCGGAGTTCGTGCGACGCGTCGCCGACGAACCGGCGCATCTGGTCGATGGTGCGCTGGCGATCTTCGAACGCGGTGTCGATGCGCTCGAGCATGACGTTGAGGGACCGGTTGAGCCGGCCGACCTCGGTGTTCGGGGTGTCCGCTTCGAGGCGCTGGTTGAAGTCACCGGCGGCGAAGCGCGCGGCGGTGTCCTCGACGTCCCGCAACGGGTCGAACGTGGCGGTGACGAGCAGCCGCGTGAGCATCGCCCCGAGCAGGATCACCGAGGCGCCGAAGCTCAGGAAGATCGCGGTGAACCGCAGGATCGTCTGGTCGGTGTCGGCGCTCGACACCGCGACGAGCACGAAGCCGGTCTCGGTGGAGCCGCTCGTCTGGTTCTGCAGCGACGCGGGGATGACCTGGGCACGCCATTCGTGGTTGTGCTGGCTGTCGTAGAGCGAGAAGCGCGAACCGTTCTGCGCTGCTGCCGAGAAGTCGAGTTCGCGGATGTCCGGACGGCTCGACGCCTTCGTCTGGCAGATCTTGTCGCCGTCGGCGTCGTACGCGGCGACGTAGGCGCTCTGCGACAGCACGACCGACAGCTTGCAGTACTGCTCGCCGTCGCTGATGTTCTGGCCCTCGAGCTGCTCCGTGGTGCCCTTGACGTTGTTGTCGAGCTGCGCCATCAGGTACGTGGACAGGACGGTCATCGTGCCGAGCCCGGCGACGAGCAGGCCGAGCGCCACCAGGAGCACCGTGATCCCGGTGATCTTGGTGCGCAGGGAGATCCCGTCCCACCAGCGGCTCATTCGCGTGTGCATGCTGCCCCAACGATAGACAGCGGCCGCCCGGTGAAACCGGACGGCCGCCGTGAAGAACGGACGCTACGAGGCCTTGGACGCCTTGAGCATGTACCCGAAGCCACGCTTGGTCTGGATGATGGGCTCGGCCGAGTACTGGTCGAGCTTGCGGCGCAGGTACGAGATGTAGGACTCGACGATGCCGGCGTCGCCGTTGAAGTCGTACTCCCACACGTGGTCGAGGATCTGCGCCTTCGACAGCACGCGGTTGGGGTTGAGCATGAGGTAGCGGAGCAGCTTGAACTCGGTGGGCGAGAGCTCGATCTGCGCGTCGCCGATCGTGACCTCGTGCGTGTCCTGGTCCATCGTCAGCTCGCCGGCGCGGATGATCGCGTCTTCCTCGTCGTTCATCGTGCGCCGCAGGATGGCCTTGATGCGGGCGACGATCTCGTCGAGGGAGAACGGCTTGGTGACGTAGTCGTCGCCGCCGACGGTGAGGCCGGTGATCTTGTCCTCGGTGTCGTCCTTCGCGGTGAGGAACAGGATCGGCGAGGTGTAGCCCGACGAGCGGAGGCGCTTGGTGACGCCGAAGCCGTTCATGTCGGGGAGCATCACGTCGAGGATGATCAGGTCGGGTTCTTCCTCGAGCACGGCCGAGATCGCCTGGGCGCCGTTGCCGACGGCACGGACGGCGAACCCGGCGAAGCGCAACGAGGTCGTCAGGAGGTCGCGGATGTTCGGTTCGTCGTCGACGATCAGGATCTTGGGGCCATCGCTCATGGTCCTATCTTCTGACCGTTCCCTAGTGGTTTCCTGAGAGCGGTGCGTACGTCAGCCCACGGGCGCCTGGACCTGGTCGGCATCCAGGATCGTGTAGGAGTACCCCTGCTCGGCGAGGAACCGCTGCCGGTTCTGCGCGAAGTCCTGGTCGACGGTGTCCCGCGCGACGAGCGTGTAGAACGAGGCGGGCAGGCCGTCCTTGTTCGGACGCAGCAGTCGTCCGAGGCGCTGCGCCTCTTCCTGCCGTGACCCGAAGGAACCGGAGACCTGGATCGCGACGGTGGCGTCGGGCAGGTCGATCGAGAAGTTCGCGACCTTCGACACGACGAGCACGTCCACCTCGCCGGCTCGGAACGCGTCGTACAGCCGCTCGCGTTCGTCGACCGGGGTCGCACCGGTGATCTCGGCCGCGTCGAGCGACGCGGCCAGTTCGTCGAGCTGGTCGATGTACTGCCCGATCACCAGGATCTGCTCGCCGCGGTGCTTCTCGATGAGTTCCCGCACGACCGGGGTCTTCGCGGGCGAGGTGGCGGCGAGCCGGTAGCGCTCGTCGTCGCTCGAGGCCGCGTACTCCAGGCGCTCCTGGTGCGGCAGGTCGATGCGCACCTCGTAGCACTCGGCAGGGGAGATGTAGCCCTGCGCCTCGATCTCCTTCCACGGAGCGTCGTAGCGCTTCGGACCGATGAGCGAGAAGACGTCGCCCTCGCGGCCGTCCTCGCGCACGAGGGTCGCCGTGAGGCCGAGGCGACGGCGTGCCTGCAGGTCCGCGGTCAGCTTGAAGACCGGCGCCGGCAGCAGGTGGACCTCGTCGTACACGATGAGGCCCCAGTCGAGGGCGTCGAGCAGCGACAGGTGCGTGTACTCGCCCTTCCGACGGGCGGTGAGGATCTGGTACGTCGCGATCGTGACCGGCCGGATCTCCTTGACGCTGCCCGAGTACTCGCCGATGTCCTCCGGCTGCAGGGTCGTCCGCTTCAGGAGCTCGCTGCGCCACTGCCGTGCGGACACGGTGTTCGTCACGAGGATGAGCGTGGTCGCCTTGACGGTCGCCATCGCACCGGCGCCGACCAGGGTCTTGCCGGCGCCACAGGGCAGCACGACGACACCGGAGCCCTGCGCGAAGAACGTGTCGACGGCCTGCTCCTGGTACGGGCGCATGTGCCACTCGGCCGTGTCGAGGTCGATCGGGTGCGGCTGCCCGGGCGTGTAGCCCGCCAGGTCCTCGGCCGGCCAACCGAGCTTCACGAGCTCCTGCTTGATCTGCCCGCGAGCCCACGGCTGCAGCTCGACCTCGGAGGGACTCCGCATGTCGCCGAGCAACGGCTTGATCCGCTTCGACCGGATGACCTCGGCCAGCACGGACGGGTCCTCGGCGGTCAGGAGCAGGACGGGCAGGCGCTCGAGTTCCTCGGTGGGGGAGTTCGCGATGACCGGTGCGTCCTCGCGCTCCTCCCGCCGGATGACGAGTCGGCCGTAGCGCGACACCGTGTCACGGATGTCGACCGTGACGCTCTGCGGGACGGGGAACTTGGCGAACCGCTCGAGGGTGGCGATCATCGCCTCGGCGTCGTGTCCGGCGGCCCGTGCGTTCCACAGGCCGAGGCGGGTGATGCGGTAGGTGTGCACGTGCTCTGGGGCGCGTTCGAGTTCGGCGAAGGCCGCGAGCTCGTGGCGTGCGTCCTCGGCGTCGGGGTGAGCGACCTCGAGGAGCACGGTGCGGTCGCTCTGCACGATCAGCGGTCCGTTCATGACCTGCCAGCCTAGCCGTCGTCACCTGCGTTCGGGTGACCGCGCCCCTCAGGCGTCGCTCTCGACCGCCACGACGAGCGACAGCGGCAACGTGCGTTCGACGTCGACGCTGGTGTCACGGCCGCGGACGCGGCCGGCCGCGACGGAGGTCGGGATGATCGAGAACGGCCGCTCGGACCCGTCCGGCATGCGGACCGTGAGCCGGATCGGCGTCCGCCCGCGCACGGCCAGGTCGATCTGCCGTCCCAGCCACTCCTGCTCCGGCTCGGCGTCACCACGCTGGGTGGTGAGGCGGAGTCGTTCCACGAGTGCGTGCGCCGCCTGTTCCGGCGAGCGTCCGGTGGGGCTGCGCCGACCGGGAGGCCCGTGGTGCGTCTCGGGGCGGGCGCCGGTCGCGAGCACGGCCGGGTAGCGCTGGTCCTCGAGCGCGGTGTGCACGACGTGCGCCGGGTAGCGGGTGGTCAGCGTGGTCAGGTCGCTGCGCTCCCACGCCATCTGCCGGAGTTCGGCGTCGACACCGATGAGGTCGAGCTGGTCCGCGGTGCCGCGCACCACGGTGCCGACCCCACCCTCGCCGCGGTCGACGACGATGCTGCCGTCGCGTCCGGCGACCTGGTCGACCAGGTAGGCGAGCGGCTGCGGGACACCCGTCGACGAAAGTCGGGTGAGCAGCGCCAGGACGTCGTCGCGGGAGTGCCCGGCACGGAACGCCGCGCGCAGGGTGTCCTCGGAGATCCGGTACCGGGCGGCCAACCCGGGGGCTTCGAGCACGGCGACCGTGCGCAGGGCGGCGTCGTCGACCGGTGCGAGGGGCCCGGGAGCGATCACGGTCAGGTCGTGCTGCAGGTACACCTGGTCGACGGTGCCGGGCAGGTCCTCCGACGCGGGCCCGGCGTCACCGTCCAGGAGCGCCCGGCCGGTGCTCGTGACGATGCCGTCGACCGCGAGTCCGAGCGAACCGGCGGTACCGGCGGCGTCGAGCAGGAGGGCGTCGAGCCAACGGGAGCCCGCGGGGTACGCCCAGCGTCCGAGTGCCACGAGGTCGCGCAGGTCGTCGTCTGCGAGCGCGAGGACCTCGTGCACCGCGGTACCGAGGGTGTCCGCCCAGGCCGACACCAGCGTCGCCCAGCGGTCCGGCCAGTCGGCGACCAGCCAGGCCTGCCCGGCGTCGGTGACCGTCCAGCGGCCGGAGCCCGGGTCCGCGAAGCCCACGCGGTCGAGCAGTTCCAGTCTCCCGGGCACGACGTCCGCCTCGGTGCCGATGCGCTCGGCCAGGGCCTTGGCGAGTGGTGTGCCGATGCCGCCCTTGACGAGTTCGCGGACCGAGCCGGCGTCCACCGCACGCAGCAGTTCGGCGAGCACGGTCATGCTCGAGAACGCCTGCTCCGCGCCGGAGGTGCGTGCGCGGTCCTGACCGGCCACGTCGTCGGCGTGCGGAGCGCGGTCGGGGCGATCCGGGCCTCCTGACCGTTCCAGTGCCACGAGGTCGGGGTGAGCGGCCACGCGTGCGGCGACCGCGTCGTCGACGGCGCCGTCCTCGTCGGCCAGGCCGAGCGTGATCGCCGGGCCCAGGCTGTCGGCGTCGCCGCCGTCACGGAGCGCCAGGATGGTGGCGCGGGGCAGGTGCTCGACCGCGGCGTCGACGGCGTCGTCGGTGCGGAGCGCCTCGGCCAGGTCGAAGAAGTCGGTGATCCGTTGCGGACCGGTCTCGCCGAGGGCGGCCGGGGGCAGGCTCCGCGCAGCGACGAGTCGTTCGAGGGAGTCGTCCGGCAGCGCCCGGAGTCGGGCGGCCAGGTCGGCGGTGGTCGTCATCGTCCGGTGCCAGCGTCCGGGGCGGACGTCAGCGAGCCGTCCGGTTGGCTCGTGCGCGACGCGTCCAGGTGATGCCGAGGAGCGTGAAGACCAGCACCATGCCGATCGGGAACCCGACGAGCGGGATCGCCATGATCACCGGCCACGGCATGGAGCCCTGCGCACTCGGGACCGTCAGCCACATGACGATCATCGCCGCCATGCAGAGGAACGCAGCGATGAAGATGCCACCGACCATGAACGCCAGAGCGCGTTCGGTACGATTGAACGTCACCGGGGGTTCTGCGGAATCCTGCGGGTTCCCGGTTGATCGGGTCGGATTGGCCATCGACCCAGGATATCCGACGCACCACGGCCGTACCACGACCTCGAGGAGTCCACGCATGCCCACCGGCAAGGTCAAGTTCTACGACGACGACAAGGGCTTCGGCTTCATCACCGGAGACGACGGCGACCAGGTCTTCCTGCACGCTTCCTCGCTGCCCGACGGCGTCGTGACCGTGAAGGCGGGATCCCGGCTCGAGTACGGCGTCGTGCAGGGCAAGAAGGGGTCGCAGGCACTGTCCGTGCGGCTCCTCGACCCGCAGCCGTCGTTGTCCCGGATGACCCGTCGCTCCGCAGACGACATGGCCGTGATCGTCGAGGACCTGGTGAAGGAACTCGACCGGATCAGCGGAGACCTCCGCCACGGCCGCTACCCGAAGAACGGCGATCGACTCGCCGCCATCCTGCGGCACGTCGCAGACCAGTTGGAGGCGTGACCCCATGACAGACAGCGACGCAGTACCTGTTGACTACACCGACCTGGCGCGGACCGCGCTGCTCGAGGTGACCCCGGAGTCGAGCATCGGCGCGCCCGTCGGCACCGTGGACGAGGGCGACGGCGTCGTCTCCGTCCTGTTCGCGAACCGCATGCCGGGGTACCCCGGCTGGCGCTGGACCGTCAGCGTCGCGAAGGTCGGCGACGAGGACCCCACCGTGCTCGAGGTCGAGCTGATGCCCGGCGACGGTTCGCTCGTGGCACCGGAGTGGGTGCCGTGGTCCGAGCGACTGGCCGAGTACCGGGCGGCGCAGGACCACGAGTCGGACGAGGAGTCCGACGACGATTCGGATGACGACGACGAGGACGACGACTTCGACGACGAGTCGGACGACGACTCGGACGAGGACGCCGACTACGACGACGCGGACGACGACGAAGCCGACGACGAGTCGGATGACGACGACGACTTCGACGCCGACGAGGACGACCTGGACGAGTCGGACGACGACGACATCGAGGGTGTGGACGTCGACGCGCTCGCCGAGGTCGACGATGACGCCTCCGACGGTGACGACGACACAGTCGACGAGGCTCCGCAGCCGCCCCGCCGTCGCCGCGCCCAGCGCGTGCGGCCGGTCGACCTGGACGCCGACCTCGTGGTCGACCAGCTCGACGCGGGCGAGGTCGACCCGGACTTCCACCGCTCCTGACCCGCACCGCCAGAACGACGAAGCACCACGGTCTCCCGTGGTGCTTCGTCGTTTCCCAGGTGTCCGCCGACCGGACGGCGGGGCGTGGGGTCAGCGCAGGGCGTCGACCGTGAAGTCGATCGCCTGCACGAGCTTCGCGACGTCGTCCGGGTCGATCGCGGTGAACGTCGCGACGCGCAGCTGGTTGCGGCCGAGCTTCCGGTACGGCTCGGTGTCGACGATGCCGTTCGCGCGCAGGGTCGCGGCGACGGCCTTGGCGTCGATCGAGTCGTCGAGGTCGATCGTGGCGACGACCTGCGAGCGGGCTGCGGGATCGGTGACGAACGGGGTCGCGTAGTCGACCGACTCGGCCCAGTCGTACAGCGTCGACGACGAGGTCTTCGTGCGGGTGTCCGCCCACGCCAGGCCGCCGGACTCGTTGATCCACCGGACCTGGTCGTCGAGCAGCAGCAGCGTCGAGATCGCCGGGGTGTTCAGCGTCTGGTTCAGGCGCGAGTTGTCGACGGCGTTCTTGAGCGACAGGAACTCCGGGATGTACCGGCCGCTCGCCGCGATGCGCTCGACGCGCTCGATCGCGGCGGGGGAGAACAGCGCGAGCCACAGGCCACCGTCGGAGGCGAAGTTCTTCTGCGGTGCGAAGTAGTAGACGTCGGTGGCGTCCACGTCGAACGCGGCACCACCGGCGGCGCTCGTGGCGTCGACGACCGTCAGTGCTCCGGCGTCACCGGCGGCGCGGACGACCGGGGCCATCACGCCGGTCGAGGTCTCGTTGTGGGGGTAGGCGTAGACGTCGACGCCGTCGATCGGCTCGAGCGCGGCGAGTGATCCGCCGGGGGCCTCGACGACGTGCGGCGCCTCGAGCCACGGTGCGCCGGCGGCCTTGGCGAACTTCGACCCGAACTCGCCGAAGGACAGGTTCTCCGCACGGCGTTCGATGAGGCCGAACGCGGCGGCGTCCCAGAAGGCGGTCGAACCGCCGTTGCCGAGGACGACCTCGTAGCCCTCGGGGACCTGGAACAGGTCGGCGAGCCCGGAGCGGACGCTGCCGACCAGGTCCTTCACGGGCTTCTGGCGGTGGGACGTGCCGAGGATCGTGGCCCCGCGCGTCACGAGGGACTCGAGCTGCGCGCCGCGGATCTTGGACGGTCCGCAGCCGAAGCGGCCGTCGGTGGGGAGGAGTTCGGCGGGGATGACGATGTCTGCCATGCGCCGATCCTACCGAGCGCGATCCCAGTGCTGGTGCGCCTGTACCGGCCGGACGGGGTTGCCCGGCGGGGTGCGGCTGCGGCGCTCTTCTTGCCCCGTGCAAGTGTCGGTCGGAGTTCGTCGGTCCGAACAAGTAGGGTGGTGGCCGCTGGGCCCAGACATGAGAGGCGGACCGTGACCGATCTCGTCGACACCACGGAGATGTACCTTCGCACCATCCTCGACTTGGAGGAGGAGGCGATCGTTCCGCTGCGCGCCCGCATCTCGGAGCGGCTCGGTCACTCGGGCCCGACGGTCTCGCAGACCATCGCCCGCATGGAGCGCGACGGCCTGGTCGTCGTCTCCGGCGACCGCCACCTGGAACTCACCGACGAGGGTCGTTCACGCGCCACCCACGTCATGCGCAAGCACCGTCTGGCGGAGCGACTGCTCGCCGACGTCATCGGGCTCGACTGGGCCTTCGTCCACGACGAGGCCTGCCGGTGGGAGCACGTCATGAGCGAGCAGGTCGAGGTCCGCCTGCTCGAGATGCTCGGCAACCCGACCGAGTCGCCGTACGGCAACCCGATCCCCGGCCTGGCCGAGATCGGCGGCCCCGCAGCCGCCGGGTTCCTCGACGGCGTGCAGAACATCGTCGCCGCGACCGAGGGCACCGACGCCGTCGCGACCGGCGTGATCCGACGTCTGGGCGAGCCCGTGCAGTTCGAACCCGAGCTCCTGCACCAGCTCCGCACGGCCGGCGTCATGCCCGGTCGGCTCGCGGGCGTGCAGCGCGCCGGGGCCTACGTCGCCGTGCGTGTCGAGGGCGAGGACTCGGGCATCGAGCTCCCCGTCGAGGTCGCGCAGCACGTGTACATCGAGCGGAACTGATTTCCCTGCTCTGACCAGGGCTTCTTAACCGTTTCGTTACAAACGGGCCGTTTCATCTCGACAAGGTAACGACGGCCCCGTACACTCGTCGAGTCCCCGCGCTGCGCCTGAGCCGGAGACCCGTGGCAGGACGTCTCGAACCCGTCTCCTGCCTCGATCGGAAACGATGACGAACGGATGGGGTTGCACGTCGCCGGACACCCACGGCAGCGTGATGACGAGACGCCGGAGACCACACCCTTGACGCAGACCGGTTCCGCCGCGGACGACCAGACGCCCGCGAACCCGACGAACACCGAGAACGCCACCGACGCCCCGCTCACCCGGCGGTCCGCCCGCCAGGCCGATGCGCGCCCGACCCGCAAGGTCGTCCCCGTGCGGTCCGCGCCGCTCCCCGGCGGCCGTCGTGCTGCGCAGGCTGCAGCCAGTGCCACCGCAGCGAAGGCCAGTTCGGCTTCGCGCAAGCGCAAGTTCCTCGCCCCCATCGTCCTGACGGTCGCCGCCGGCATGTTCGGCACCGTGGCGGTCGCACCGGCCTTCGCCGCGCAGCCCGCCACCGGCACCGACGCGGCGAACGCCCAGCGTCAGGTCCGCGCGACCGAGAGCCAGGAGTTCTCGGTGTCCGACGCGGTGGCCCTGGCCGGCACGAGCCGCGACGGCTACGGCGCGACCTCGACCGCGACGCTCGACGCCCGCGCAGCGGCGAAGCAGGCAGCGGCCGACCAGGCCGCGGCCTCGGAGCAGGCCGCAGCCGACGCCGAGGAGCAGGCGTCCGCGACCCAGGCCGCGCGTGCGCAGACCGCCGAGCAGTACGCCTCGTACACCGGCCCGTCCGCCGCCGACTACGTGGCCAGCTCGACCGCCGCGGACACCCCGTTCTCGCTGCCGGCCGTGGTCGCGACCGCCAAGCAGTACATCGGCACCCCGTACGTCTTCGGCGGCGCCGACCCGTCGGGCTTCGACTGCTCGGGCTACGTCATGTTCGTGTACGCGCAGTACGGCATCAACCTCGCGCACTCCGTGCCGCTGCAGGACCAGGCCGGCACCACGATCCCCGAGTCCGAGGCGCAGCCCGGTGACGTCGTCATCTTCAACAACGAGGCGCACGACGGCTTCTACATGGGCAACGGCATGATCATGGACGCCCCGAAGCCCGGTGGCTCCGTGTCGATCCGTCCGATCTGGACCAGCGACTACCACATCGTCCGCTTCGGCATCTGAGGCGTCTGCGGCGCCGCGGCGTCCGACCCGACCGCGGGGCATCGATCCCGTGAACATCGCCGGAACCGGCCCGTGCACCCTCGTGCCGGGCCGGTTTCTGACGTAGCCTGGCGCTGCACCGGTCCGCAAGGCCCCGAGCAGGGAGACCCCATGTCGATGTTCCGCACGACCCGAACCATGGGTCGGCGCGCGCGCATCGACATACGGTCGACCACCGCCTGCGTGCACGAGCACGCCCCTGCATGACGAGAGCACTGCCCATCCGGGTGGTGCTCTTCGTGGTTCAGGGGACGTGTGCGCGAGCGACGGTCACCTGCGAAGGACCCCGGTCCGACGCACCCGCAGCGCCTGGAAGCCGTCCAGGCACGTCGGAAGGGAACCAATGCGCACTCTCGTCCTCAACGCCGGTTACGAGCCCCTCGCGGTGATCTCGTTCCGACGAGCCCTCGTGCTGGTCATGAACCAGAAGGCCTCCGTCGTCGCCGCCGACCTCGAACACCCGGTCACCGGGTCGACGTCGAGCTACGACCGTCCGTCCGTCATCATCCTCACCCGGTACGTGCGCATCCCGCACTCGAGACTCGTGCCGGTGTCGCGGCGAGGCGTCCTGCGCCGTGACGCGAACCGGTGCGCGTACTGCGACCGGCACGCGACGACCATCGACCACGTGCAGCCGAAGTCGCGCGGCGGGCAGGACTCGTGGGAGAACCTCGTGGCCTGCTGCCTGGCCTGCAACAACGAGAAGGGTGACCGCACCCCGCAGGAGATGGGGTGGCGGCTGCGCTTCCGTCCGAAGATCCCGCACGGTTCGTCGTGGGTCGTTCGCGGCATCGAACGTCCGCAGGCCGAGTGGGACGAGTACCTGGTGGCCGCGTAGCGGCCTGCGCCACGTTTCGTGAGCAGGAATGGTCGGGATCGCCGACCCGACCATTCCTGCTCACCGTGTTCGGACTGGAGGCGCATGGCGAACCCGCCACGTGCCTCCAGTCCGTCAGGTGGGTGCGTTCAGAGCGCGCGCTTGCGGCCCGGCAGGAGGAAGACCGCAACGATGCCGAAGGCGATGTAGACGAAGTTGAACAGCGACGCGAAGGTGACCAGCGCGTGCGATCCGCCGGTCACGACGGCGTGTGCGTCGTTGAGCCCGCCCGCCGCCATCAGGGTGGTGGGGTCGGTGAGGGCGTGCAGGAGCATCGGGACGATCAGCCACCGGCTCACCCTGAGCGCGAGGAACATCATCGCGCCGAAGCCCATCGCGTAGCCGACCGTCGCGAACACGAGCAGCGGGTTGCCGCCGCCGAGCAGGTTCTGCAGGTGGATCAACCCGAAGACGACCGACGACAGCACGTAGACCGCACGCTCGCTGTACCCGTGGTGTTCGAGCAGCTCGACCGTGAGACCCCGGGTGAGCAGTTCTTCGGCAAAACCGACGCAGAGGCCGAAGAACAGGATTGCGAGGACGAGCGTGGGGGTGAACCGGGACCAGTCGGTGCCGGCGAGCTTCATCACCGGCGGGACGACGGTGATGACGACCGCGATCCACATCCACCGCGGGGCGCGTGCAGTGCGCCGGCGGAACAGGGGCGGCAACCACCCGAGTGAGCGCGCGAACAGCAGCAGGAGCAGGCCCATCAGGCCGATCGGCAGGATCGAGGCCAAGAGCACGCTCGCGGGGTCGCCGTACAGGTCGTCGAGGTCGATGAACGGCCGCACGAACAGGCCGATCAGCTGACTGATGCCGAGGTACACGAGCAGGTAGACGGCGGCGAGGAGGATCGAACGCCACCACCCGCCGCGTGCCCAGAAGCGTTGCCACGCGTTCTCGGTCGTCTGATCCGTCATGTGGTTCCCCTGTGGTGTGTGTGGTGCCTGGTGGGTGGCTGACGGTCTCAGCCTGCCGCATCCCGGGTCCGCCTGCCGATGGGGATCCAATAGGTCAGCGAACGCTGTATGGTCAGTGCATGCTGACCACTGCACCGCGGCTCGACGTCATGCACCGGCTCGGCCGGGCGATGGCGGACCGGACACGATCCCGGATCCTGCTCGAGATGCTCGAGGCGCCGGTCCACCCGGGCCGGCTCGCGACCGACCTGGGGCTCACCCGCTCGAACGTCTCGAACCACCTCGCCTGCCTGCGCGGATGCGGGATCGTCGTCGCCGTGCCCGAGGGGCGCTCCACCCGGTACGAGATCGCCGACCCGCACCTCGGGGCCGCGATCCGCTCGCTTCTCGAGGTCGTGCTCGCCGTCGACGACGGCGAAGCGTGCACCGACGAGGACTGCGACGTCCCGCTCTGCTGCGGACCCGGCGCATGACCGGGGTGACGGCTGCGGTCGTCCCCGACCGCCGACGAGTGCTGCAGCGACGGATCCGGTGGATCGTCGCTGCGACGATCACGTACAACGTCATCGAGGCGGTCATCGCGATCGCCGCCGGTTCGGTGGCGTCCTCGACAGCCCTCATCGGCTTCGGACTCGACTCCGTCGTCGAGGTCCTGTCCGCCGCTGCGGTTGCATGGCAGTTCGCCGGGCCGGACCCCGAAGCGCGGGAACGCGTCGCGCTCAAGGTCATCGCGGTCTCCTTCTTCGGGTTGGCGCTGTACGTCACGGTCGACGCGGTGCTGACCCTGACCGGGGTGCGCGAGCCGGAGCACAGCCCCGTCGGGATCGTGCTGGCGGCGGTGAGCCTTGCCGTGATGCCGTTCCTCAGCCTGCTCGAACGTCGTACCGGCAAGGAGCTCGGTTCGGCATCGGCGATCGCCGACTCGAAGCAGACCCTGGTGTGCAGCTACCTGTCCGCCGCGGTGTTGATCGGTCTGCTCCTGAACACGCTGTTCGGGTGGTCGTGGGCTGATCCGGTCGCCGGCTTGGTCGTCGTCGTGTTCGCGGTGCGCGAGGGGCTCGAGGCCTGGCGCGGTGACGCCTGCAAGCAGCCGGTCGGCGCCCTGACCGGCGAGCGTGCGAGCGACGCCTGCGACTGCTGCTGACGACGTCGGACGGCGCCCGCGGTCCGGGTGTCGGTCCCGCTGAGTAGCGTCGCCGCCATGGGCGAGACACCGCAGATCGACGACGCGACCATCGAGGACCTCCGCGCGCGACTGCGTGCCACGCGGTGGCCGGATGCTCCCGCCGGCGCCGGGTGGTCGCTCGGGGCGGACGTCGACGAACTCCGGGCACTCATCGCGTACTGGGCCGACGGCTTCGACTTCGACGCGCACCGGGCACAGCTCGCCGCGCTGCCCAGCCGACGGCTGACGATCGACGGCACCGGGATCCACGTGCTGCACGCCCGAGCCAGCACGCCCGACGCGTTGCCGCTCCTGCTCGCGCACGGCTGGCCCGACTCCGGGTGGCGGTACCGCAAGGTCCTGCCGATGCTCGTCGAGGCCGGGTTCGACGTGGTCGTACCGGACATGCCCGGGTACGGGTTCTCCGAGGCCCCGCCGCAGCCGATCGACGCCCGCGCGGTCGCCGGCATGTGGGCAGAGCTGATGACGGAGCTGGGATACGAGCGGTTCGCCGTCGCCGGCGGGGACATCGGCACGCACGTCGCCCGCTACCTCGCGCTCGACCACGCCGACCGGGTGGTCGCCGTGCACCGCATCGACGGCGGGCTCGCCTGGCCTGGCATCGACCTCGACACGTTGTCGCCGGAGGAACGCGGGTTCGTCGCCGCGACCGCCCGCTGGCGCGACGCCGAGGGCGCCTACGCGATGATGCACCGCACCAAGCCGCAGACCGTCGCGGTCGGCCTGAACGACTCACCCGCCGGGCTCGCCGCGTGGATCGTCGAGAAGCTCCGGTCGTGGAGTGACTGCGACGGCGACCTGTGGTCGGTGTACACGCAGGACGAGGTGCTCGCGCTGCTGACCGAGTACTGGGCCACCGGCACGATCGGCTCGGCGATGCGGATGTACCACGCGAACGCCGCGATCCCGCCGGAGCAGTCGGCCCGACGGGTCGAGGTGCCCTCCGGGTTCTCGATGTTCCCCGGCGACCTCGTGGAGCCGCCGCGCGCATGGCTCGAGCGGACGACGAACCTGGTGTCCTACCGGATGATGCCGCGCGGGGGACACTTCGCGCCGTTCGAGCAGCCGGCGCTGTACGTCGACGAGCTCACGACCTTCCTGGAGCCGTTCCGCCGCTAGAGTGGACGGGCCAGCCTCTGTAGCTCAATGGAAGAGCAGTTCCGTCCTAAGGAAACGGTTGGGGGTTCGAGTCCCTCCAGGGGCACCAGCAGGTCGAGGGGTTCGAGTCCCTGCAGCGCCGTCCAGGGGCACCAGCAGGTCGAAGGGGGTTCGCGTCCCTGCAGCGCCGTCCAGGGGCACCGAAGCCTTGCGCCGCGGATCACCCCGCGGCCGGCGGGTCCTCCGGGATCGGGTGCTCGCCCTGCCAGATCGTGTCGACCTGCTCGAACTCGCGCGGTGCGCACTGCGTGTCGAGGACGTCGACGGCTTCGGTCGGCGTCGACCAGATGTACCACGGGCCGGCGCCGGGGCCCGTGCTCGACCACAAGCCGTCGGCGTACCACGACGGCGCCACGTCGCCGATCGGGTGCCCCGCCTGCGCCATGCAGGCCGCGAGCCGGTCGAAGGCGGCGGTGTACTCGGCCAGGGTGATGGTCCCGTCGGCGATCGCAGCCTGCTGCTGGGGCGAGGGCTGCGCGATCCGTGCCGACCGTGCCCACGACGCCCACACGGCGTAGCGGGCACCGCCGCCACCGGAGACCGACACGGCGGCCGCTCCGGATCCGGTCAGCGGGGAGAGGCTCCATCGCGGCATGGAACCCGGCGTGCACGCGACGGCGTCGGCGACGGTCGTCCCGCCGACCTCGACCGTGAAGGTGCCGGGGTCGAGACACTCCCACGTGAGCGTCACCCGGTCGGCTCCCTCCGGCCGAGCGCCGAGGGAGAACGAGGCGTCGCCGTGGGTGACGGTGAACGCGGGGGAGCCGAGCATCGATGCGTGGTTGACCTCGACCGTCCCGTAGCGGGTCGTCGTCGCGAGCAGATCCTCGCGTGCCCTGTCCGCGGTGGCGCCGGGGAGCGCCGCAGCCGTGATCCCTCCGGTGAGTCCGGCGCCGACGGCGAAGGCCGTCACGACCGCGGCGACCGTGCCGCGAGTGGGTCGTCGTCGCCGCGGACGCGCGGGGTGGGCCGTTGCGTCGACGTCGGCGACGAGGGCGTCGCGCATCGCGGCGAGACGAGGGGAGATGTCGTCGTTCACAGTGTGCCTCCGAGGGGTTCCGCTGACGTCGAGTACTGCTGCTGGAGTCGTGCCTTCGCCCGGTGGAGCCGGGACTTCACGGTGCCCGGTGCGACCCCGAGGGCTGCGGCCGCTTCGCGTTCGCCGAGGCCTTCGAGCACGCAGAGGGTGAGGACCCGCTGGTCTGCGATCGGGAGCCCGCGCAACGCTGCGACCGCTTCGGCGTCGGTGAACGACTCTGCGGGGTCGGGAGCGGGGTCGTCGACCGGGAACCTCCCGAGGAAGAGCCGGTGACGGCGCGTGGCGCGGGTCAGGTTGTGCGCGGTGTTCGTCGCCGTGACGAGCAGCCAGGGCAACATGGAGTCGTCGACGAAGCGGACGCGTTCGCGCTTCCGCCAGGCCTCGAGGAACGCGATGGCCACGACGTCGTCGGCGTCGACCGGTGTGGGGACGAGGCCGACGGCGTGCCGGCGCAGGCGTGGGGCGTGGCGGTCGAAGACCCGTCCGACCGCTCGGCCGTCGCCGGCCATGCCCAGCGCCCAGTCCGCTCGGTCCCCCGTGATCTGGTTCATGCCCTGTATTGTCCGGGCGCAGCGGATCGGTTCCCGGTTCGCGGGACGAGTTCTCCACAACCGTCGCGCTGGACGGTAGCGTGCCCCGGTCTCCCCGTACGATTGACCCCGTGTCCAAGGTCCTGAGCAGTCTCCCCGTCGGCGAACGAGTCGGCATCGCGTTCTCAGGGGGTCTCGACACCTCCTGCGCCGTTGCCTGGATGCGCGAGAAGGGGGCGATCCCCTGCACGTACACGGCTGACATCGGTCAGTACGACGAGCCGGACATCGACGCCGTCCCGAGCCGCGCCCACGAGTACGGTGCCGAGATCGCGCGCCTGGTCGACGCGAAGAGTGCCCTGGTGGAAGAAGGCCTCGTCGCCCTGCAGACCGGCGCCTTCCACATCCGTTCCGGCGGCAAGACCTACTTCAACACGACGCCCCTCGGTCGTGCGGTGACGGGCACGATGCTCGTCCGCGCGATGAAGGAGGACGGCGTCGACATCTGGGGCGACGGCTCCACCTACAAGGGCAACGACATCGAGCGGTTCTACCGCTACGGCCTGATGGCGAACCCGCGTCTGCGCGTCTACAAGCCGTGGCTGGACTCCGAGTTCGTCGAGGAGCTCGGCGGCCGCAAGGAGATGAGCGAGTGGCTCGTCGCCCGCGGCTTCCCGTACCGCGACTCCACCGAGAAGGCGTACTCGACCGACGCCAACATCTGGGGTGCCACGCACGAGGCGAAGAGCCTCGAGGAGCTCTCGAGTGGCCTGGACATCGTCGAGCCGATCATGGGCGTCGCCGCCTGGCGTGACGACGTCGAGGTCGCCACCGAGGTCGTCAGCATCCGCTTCGAGGCCGGACGCCCCGTCGCGATCAACGGCGAGGAGTACACGGACGCTGTCGCACTCGTCTACGAGGCGAACGCGATCGGCGGTCGTCACGGCCTCGGCGCGTCCGACCAGATCGAGAACCGCATCATCGAGGCGAAGAGCCGCGGCATCTACGAGGCACCGGGCATGGCCCTGCTGCACATCGCGTACGAGCGGCTGCTCAACGCGATCCACAACGAGGACACCGTCGCGTCGTACCACAACGAGGGCCGCCGACTCGGGCGACTGATGTACGAGGGCCGTTGGCTCGACCCGCAGTCGCTCATGCTCCGCGAGTCCCTGCAGCGCTGGGTCGCTTCGGCCGTCACGGGCGAGGTCACGCTGCGCCTGCGTCGCGGCGACGACTACACGATCCTCGACACCACCGGTCCGGCGCTGTCCTACCACCCTGACAAGCTCTCGATGGAGCGGGTCGGCGACGCCGCCTTCGGTCCGGACGACCGCATCGGTCAGCTGACGATGCGCAACCTCGACATCGCGGATTCCCGCTCAAGGCTCGAGCAGTACGCGGCCGCCGGTCTCATCGGTGGTGCGACGGCCGAGCTCGTCGGTGAGCTCGAGGCGGGCGAGTCCGAGGAGATCCTCGGCGGCGCCGTCATCGCCTCGGACGCCGAGGACGCGCTCGGTCGTCGGACGGACCTCGCCTCCGAGGGCGCGGCCTTCGACTCCGGCACCGACTGACGAGCGCAGAGCGACGTGACCGGTACCACACGACCGGTCGCGCGCCGTGGACGCGCAAAGAGCCTGACGGGAGGCGCGGTGCCAGCTGGCACCGCACCTCCCGTCCGTCGCCCTGCCCCGGCTCAGGCCGTGGCACTTCCGAGCAGCAGCTCCAGCTGCTCGACGACCAGGTCGGGCCGCGTGATGAACGGGTGGTGCCCGGTCGACACGTCGACGCTCCGCGTCGCCCGCGCCGCGTGCGCGCGCTGCAGGCCGACGGTGGTGCTGCGGTCCTCGGTGCAGACGAGGTAGGTCGAGCCGACGTCCTGCCACCCGGCTGCCGTCGTCGGCGTCA
This sequence comes from Curtobacterium sp. JUb34, assembly GCF_003755065.1. Taxonomy (NCBI): domain Bacteria; kingdom Bacillati; phylum Actinomycetota; class Actinomycetes; order Micrococcales; family Microbacteriaceae; genus Curtobacterium; species Curtobacterium sp. JUb34. The sequence continues at coordinate 1,272,400 of NZ_RJVH01000001.1, forward strand.
CGAACGCCCCCGCCGTCTGGGCGGTCACCCGGTCCCAGGCGGCGCGTTGGGTGCTCGTGTCGGCGTCCTGCAGGAAGCGCGCACCGAAGGACGCGGCGTCGTACCCGGCGACGGCCAGGACTCCGTCACCGGCCGGACCGATCGACACGGGGTCGGGCTCGTCGGCCATGATGCCGGCCTGCGCGGAGCCGACGTCGGGCAGGTACGAGGACACGTACAGCAGCTGTGCGACGGCGTCGTGGCGTCCGGCCTCGGCGATCACGGTGCCGCCGTAGGAGTGCCCGACGACGATCGCCCCGTCGCTGTCGTCGAGGGCGGCACGCAGGGCGGCTGCGTCCTCGGCGAGCCCGCCCTCGGGGTGTCCCGCCGGTCCCTCGCCGCAGGAGGGCAGGGCGACCGCCCGACTGCGGATGCCGGTGCGGCTGTGCAGCAGGTCAGCGGTGGGCTGCCACCACCAGGCACCGTCGCGGACGAGGGCGCCGTGGACGAAGAGGATCTCCATGCGTCGACGGTACGGCCGACCAGCCAGCGGCGCGCGGTCGGCCGAGAAGCGCATCGCGCTCGACGACGTCGGACGGAACCCCTACCGTGGAGGTACCGGATCGGTCATCAGGGACCCGTCGTCACGATGCTCCTCACAGATGTGGGGTCTGGCACAGCGGGTCGATCCGGACGAATCCGAGATGCGCATCATCTCGACGAAGGGCTGGTCATCATGACCGCCAGAATGCAGAACGACTGGCACCGCCACGGTCTCCGGTCGCCCGAGGACCTCGAAGCCCTCGTGGCCGAGCGCCTCGAAGGCACGGGCCACGCTTCCACCGCCACGGGCGACGCTCGGCGCGAGCCGTCCTACGCCGACTTCCTCGGCGAGCAGATCTGACCCGTCCGGTCCGCTGCTCTACGGCTTGTAGAGTCTGTGCATGCGGACAGGACGAACGACGGCAGCTTCCCTCGCGATCGTCATCGGTGGGTTGTTCGCGATCCTCGGGGTCCAGCCGGCCTCGGCGCACTCGGCGCTGACGAGCAGCACGCCCGCTGACGGCGCGGTCGTCACCGAGCCGCTCGACCGGATCGACCTGACGTTCAGCGAGGCACCGCTCGCGGGTCTCGACGCTGGACTGCGGATCCAGGTCACCGACGCCGACGGCACCGACGTGTCGACGGGCGACGTGACCGTGTCCGGCATGACGATGGGCAAGGCCGTCGAGCTCGAGAACGGCGCGTACACGGTGCTCTGGCGGTACGTGTCGCCGGACGGGCACCCGATCGACGGCTCGTACGGGTTCGAGTACCGGGCCGCGGTCGCGACACCGTCCGCGACGACTCCGCCGACGTCGGAACCGGTGTCTCCGTCTCCGACGTCGACCGCGACGGCCACCGGGGCCTCGGACGGTGCCCCTGACTCCGCGCCCGGGATCGCGCCCGGCGTCTGGGTCGCGCTCGGCGCCGGCACGGTCCTCGCCGCTGGTGCCGTCGTCGTGCTCCTCCTGCGCCGCGGCGGCGGCGGCGGCCGCGGCCGCGGCCGCGCGTAGCGCGCCCCGCTCACTTCGTGAGCAGAAATGGTCGGGTCGCCTTCCGGGACCCGACCATTTCTGCTCACCATGCGCCGTGCCTGCGACCCGGCACGCACCGGACGGGAGGCCCGCCACCCGGCCGGCACGGGCCTCCCGTCCGACGCCGGCCGCGTTCACCCCGCTTCGTGAGCAGAAGAGGTCGGGTCCTGGAACGGGACCCGACCTCTTCTGCTCACCATGCGAACGCGGCGCTACGCGGCGGGCGCCTCCGCGAGCGCGGCGTCCGCCCGCTCCTCGCTGCCGGCGGCCAGACCGCGGGCGATCTTCCCGCGCGATGCCAGCCACAGCACCAGGGCGGCCACGAACACGATGACCTCGGTGACGGTGAGCGCCCAGATGATCCCGGCGAGCCCGAACCACACGTTGCCGACGATCACGATCGGGACGAACAGCACGCCCTGTGCCAGCGACAGCACCATCGCGGGCAGCACCATGCCGGTCGCCTGGAACAGCGAGGTGAGCAGCCCCGTGAACCCGTTCACGATCGCGGCGACGAGCTGTGCCGTCAGGATCGTCAGGCCGATCGCGAGTACCGAGTGGTCACCGGAGAAGATCGTGAAGACCTGCTCGCGGAACGTGAACACCGCGCCCGAGAACACGAGGACGATCGCGCCGACCGTGACGGCGGCTCCGCGCAGGGCGGCCCGGAGCCGTGCGGCGTCGCCCTTGCCGAACGCGTAGGCGAGCAGCGGCAGGACACCGATCGTGACGCCCATCACCAGGAACTCCGGGACCTGCGCGATGCGGACCGCGACGCCCATGGCGGCGAGCGGGTCGTCGCCGTAGGCGGCGGCGAGGTTGTTGAGCACGAGTGTGGTGACGATCAGGAAGGCCGACTGCAGCAGTTCGCCGACGCCGATGCCGAAGACGGGCTTCAGGACGTCGGCGCGGAGGGTGAACCACTTCGGGGCGAAGCTGACGTTCTCGCTGTTCCGCTGCAGCCAGGTCACCCAGTAGGCGATCGACACGACGTTCGCGAGCCCGACGGCCAGTGCAGCGCCGCCGACACCCCAGTGCAGCACGAGGATGAAGAGCACGTCGAAGACCAGGTTGCCGACGGTCGACAGGACGAGGCCGATCATCGCCTGGCGTGCAGCGCCCTCGGAGCGGACGATCTGCTCGAGCGCGAACGACGAGGCGAGCACCGGAACGAACGCGAGCATCACGGCGACGTACTCGCTCGTGGCGGGGACCGCTGCGGCGTCGGCGCCGAGCACGGCGACGAGCGGGCGCAGGAACACGAGCCCGACGACGGCCAGGACCGCGCCGGTGACGACGGCACCCCACAGCGCGAACGAGGCGACGTGCTTGATGTCCCGGGCCTTGGCGGGGTCGTGCTCCGAGGCACCGAGCAGGCGCGACATCAGGGCGCTGCCGCCGACACCGAACACGCCGCCGACGGCCATGACGATGCCGAGCAGCGGGGTGCCGAAGGTGATCGCGGCGAGGAGCGACGTGTCGTGCTGCGCGCCGATGAAGCCGGCGTTGATGACGTTGTACAGGGCGCTGACGACCATCGCGGCGGCCATCGGCACGCACAGGTGCACGAGGGCCCGGGCGATCGGGGCGGCGGAGAGGTACCAGCGGTTCGTGGCCGCGGCGGTGTTCTCGGGGGTCGTGGTGGTCATGACTGCCTCCTTCTGGGCAGGGCGGAGGGCGCGACGGGATGTCGTCGCGTGCGGGGGTGGGGCCGGGAGGCCCGTGGCGCGTCGAGCGCGCCGGTGACGTCGGTCCCGGGGCGGCGCTCCCGCGTCGGGGACGTTGCCGGGTCGGGGCGCTACCGCGTCGGCGGTGCGAGCTCCGCGGTCACCTTCTGCAGCAGACGCTGCAGGGTGGCCCGTTCGTCGGGGTCGAGTGGTGCGAGCAGGGTGTCGTCGAGGGCGACCATCGCGTCGGTGAAGCCGGCGATGAGGTCGGTGCCCGCCGGGGTGGCGTGCACGGTCTTCGTCCGGCCGTTCGTGGCGTCGGGGCGTCGTTCGACGAGGCCACGCCGCTCGAGGCCCTGCAGGAGGCTCGAGACACTGGCCGCGCTGGTCCGGGTGATCTCGGCGATGTCGCGTTGGATCGCCCCGGGGTTCTGCTGCAGGTACCCGAGCACGAAGCTCTGCTCGCGGGTGAGGTCCCGATCGCGGACCCACTCGTCGGCCGCCTTGCGCTGTGCCCATCCGATCCACCGCATGAGTTCGAGCGGGGTGGTGAGGTCCGGTGCCTGCATGATCAGGACTCTAACTGTTTGATCTCTAACTGTCAACGAGCGGTCCTCCACCGTCCGACCCCGGAACGGGGGTATGGGCCGGGGGCACGCCCCTGGTAGCTTGCACAGGAAGGCGGCCTCACCACCCGTCGTCCTCGGTCTGGCACCGGACCGTTCAGGTCTCCCGACGCACCGCCGGGGGATGGATCAGCAGTGGCGGACCTCCGCCCGGGAAAGGGACCCATGACTCGCACTGCGCTCCGGGCGCGACGCCACCGGCGTCCATGACCTCCGACGCGCGCCGGCGGGTACCGGCGTGCGTCTCCACGGGGCCGCGGCGTTCGGGTCGCCTCGGGCCCTCCGGTGCGGTGGCGGTTCGGGCCGCTGCCGCACCGGACATCCGCACCACCACGAGTCTGTGAGGACCACCGTGCACGATCACGACACCCACCCGCTCGACCGTCGGGTCGGCCCGCCGCACGTCGAGCGGTTCCGGCTGACGCAGACCGCCGAGACCCTCGGCGTCGTCTGCACCTGCGCGATCGGCGTCGACCACGACAACACGATCCGGCCGGTCGGCGCAGAACCAGTCCGCTGAACGCTGTGCACACCGGCCGGTGCAGCGGGATACTGGGGTGGTGCGTGAACTCCAAGCCGCCATCGCCGCGGACCTCAACGTCCAGCCGACCATCGAGCCGGAGCAGGAGATCGCCCGCCGTGTCGGGTTCCTCCGCGACTACCTGCTCACGACCGGCGCGAAGGGGTTCCTGCTCGCCATCAGCGGCGGCCAGGACTCCACGCTCGCCGGGCGCCTGACCCAGCTCGCCGTCGAGTCGCTCCGCGCCGAGGGGCACCCCGCCGAGTTCACGACCGTCCGCATGCCGTACCGCGTGCAGGCCGACGAGGAGGACGCCCAGCTCGCCCTGCAGTTCATCGGGGCCGACCCGGGCATCACCGTCAACATCGAGCACGGTGTCGACGGGGTCATGCAGGACACCGCTGCCTCCGGAGTCGAGCTGAGCGACTTCGTGAAGGGCAACGTCAAGGCCCGGATGCGCATGGTCGCCCAGTACGCCGTCGCCGGCCAGCGCGGGCTGCTCGTCGTCGGGACCGACCACGCGGCCGAGGCGGTGACCGGCTTCTTCACGAAGTACGGCGACGGCGGCGTCGACCTCACGCCGCTCACCGGCCTGTCGAAGAGCCAGGGGCGGCAGCTGCTCGAGCACCTCGGCGCCCCGGCCCGCCTGTACGAGAAGGCCCCCACCGCGGACCTGCTCGACGAGACGCCCGGCCAGACCGACGAGGCGAACCTCGGGCTGTCCTACGCCGAGATCGACGCCTACCTGCAGGGGCGCGACGTGCCGCTCGAGGTCGCCGAGGCGATCGAGGCGCGCTACCGCGCGACCGAGCACAAGCGCCAGGTGCCGGCGACGCCCTTCGACGACTGGTGGCGTGCGGGCGCGTAGGCGCTGACGCGACCATCGACAGGAGGCGCGCTGCAGGGGATCCTGCAGCGCGCCTCCTGTCCGTCCGCGCGGTCTCCTAGGATGGGAGCCGACGGAACAACAGATGCGGAATCCAGGCTGTCGCCTGGTCCGGAGGGGGAGTCATGGAAGTCCTGTTCGCGCTCGGAGCCATCCCGCTGATCATCGTGGGGATCATCGTCCTCGCCGTGATCGCGCTGATCTACGCGAAGGTCGTGTACCGCAACGCCGGCGCCGACGAAGCGCTCATCATCACCGGCAAGCGCTCGCGCAAGGTCAAGAACGACGACGGCACCGAGACCGTCGAGTCCGGCATCAAGGTCGTCCTCGGCGCTGGCGTCCTGGTCCGGCCGTTCTTCGAGAAGGTCGCGAAGCTCTCGCTCAGCTCGCGGGCGATCGACATCAACGTCAACGCCCAGGACTCCCGCGGCGTGACGATCGACGTCGAAGCGGTCGCGCTCGTCAAGGTGGGCGAGACCGACGCCTCGATCCGGGCGGCCGCGCAGCGGTTCCTCGGGCAGGAGAAGAAGATCGACGACTTCGCGCGCGAGGTCCTGTCGGGTTCGCTCCGTGCGTCGATCGGTGCGACCGACGTGTCCACGATCATCCGCAACCGCGACCAGCTCACCGTCGCGGTGCTCGACGTGGCGAAGGACGCCCTGCACAGCCAGGGCCTCGACGTCGACTCCTTCGAGATCAAGGGCATCTCGGACCGCAACGAGTACATCAGCGACCTCGGCCGTGCCGAGCGCGCCCGCGTCCGGCTCGAGGCGGAGAACGCCGAGGCGCAGGCCGACCGCGAAGCGCGAGAGGCCCGTGCCACCGCGGACCAGGCCATCGCCGAAGCCGAGAACACCCTGGCGATCCGTCGTGCCGCGCTGCAGCTCGACGCCGACCGTGCGTCGGCCGAGGCCGCAGCCGCCGGGCCGCTCGCTCAGGCCCGTGCGGCGCAGGGCGTCGTCGAGCAGGAGCAGATCACCGCGCAGAAGCGTGCGGAGCTGCGGCGTGCCGAGCTCGAGTCCGAGGTCTCCGCCGTCGCCGAGGCGCAGGCGCGCAAGACCCGTGTCGAGGCCGAAGCGGCCGCCGGTGCCCAGGTCGAGACCGCTCGTGCCCAGGCCGAGGCCCGTCGCATCTCGGCCGAGGCGATCGCCGCCGAGGCGAAGGCCGAGTCCGAGGCCCGCAAGCTGGCCGCCGACGCCTCCCGTGCCGAGGGTGAGGCAGCTGCCGACGCGATCCGTGCCAAGGGTCAGGCCGAAGCGGACGCCACGAAGGCCCAGGCCGACGCACTCGCACAGCACTCCGAGGCCGTCCTGCGCGTCAAGGCCATCGAGACGCTGCCGAGCATCGCCCGCGAGCTCGCGGCGCCGATGGGCAACATCGACAAGCTGACCGTAGTGTCCTCGGACGGCGCCGGCGCGCTGTCGAAGAGCGTCGTGAGCCAGTTCAGCGAGGTCGACGCCCTGCTCGGGACGACCGCCGGGTTCACCCTGAGTGACATCGTCAAGAGCGCGACGACGGGACAGGCAGCAGCCCGGGCCGTCGTCCGCGAGCAGTCCACCAGCGTCGCGGAGCCGACCGAGTAGTCGCAGCGGGACGCGCAGCGGGCGTGGCGAGGATCAGTCCTCGTCGCGCCCGTTCTCGTCGCGGCGCTCGCGCTGCTGGCCACCGGCGTCCTCGCGCTGGCCGCCGCTGCGCTCGTTCGCGTCGCGCGGATCCTCAGCGGCGGCGGCATCGCGCTGGTCGGCGAGCCGCTGCTGCCAGACGACGCTGCGGGCCGCGCCCTCGAGGACGTCGTCGACGCTGCGCCCGGTCTGCGCCGCGAGCGCGCCACTGAGCCCCGCCGTCAGGGTCCCGCCGGCCGACGCCAGCCGCTCGACCACCTGCTCCTGGCGTGGGGTGAGGGGTTCGTCGATCATCTCGTCGATGGTGTCGCGGATGTTCTGTTCGCTCGCGTCCAGTGCCGCCTCGTCACCGGAGTGCAGCGCTGCTGCTTCTCCGACGACGACGAGACCGAGGCGCGCTGCGTCGTCTTCGGGACGCGGAGTGCGGTGCTCATCAGTCATGCGGGGGACCGTACGCTCCGGGGTGCCGCGCTTGCTGGACAGTCGGGGTACCCGACGCCTGTTGCCCGTCGTCAGCGCGGCGCCGCGTCCCACCGGCGGAGCAACCACTCCGCCGCGGCGACCCCCTCGCGTCGTTGGAAGTCGCGGATGGTCGGCATGTTCGGCGGTGCCGGCGGCAGCGCGTGCTCGAAGAACAGTCCGGCGAGACCAGCGAGGACGGCGTCGACCGTCGCGGCGGGCAGGCCGGCGAACACCGGGTGGGTGGCGAGGTGGTGCTCGACGTCGCTGTCCTCGCCGCGGACGAGTGTGTCGACCAGGTAGGTCAGCGGGTCGAGCCAGTGCGCGCCGATGCTCGCCCACGGCCAGTCCACGACCCAGACGACCCCGGAACCGTCGACGAGCAGGTTGTCGGCACGGCAGTCGGCGTGCACGAGGTGGTCGCCGTCGACGAGTGCCGCTGCTCGGTCGGCGGCTCGGGCGATCGCGGGTCCGGCGGTGAGGACGTGTGCCGGCACGACCTCGGCCACCCGGTCGGCCAGGGTCGGGTCGCCGAGCATCCGGTCCCAGGCGCTGAACTCGTGGCGCAGGTCGTCGGCGATCCGGGGGAGGGCGCGGAGGTCCCCGGTCGCCGGCGGCAGGGTGTCCAGCGCATCGAGCACCGCCGCGGTGTCCCTGCCGTCGAGTGCTGCCCCGGGGTGCCCGCCCTCGATGTCGTCGAGGACCAGGACGACCCATTCGTCGCCGTCGGCGGTGGCGTCGAAGGCGTCCAGCAGGCGCGGCGCCTGCACCGTCGACGGCAGCTGCGCCACCACACGGGCTTCCCGGCGGTGCAGGTCGAAGGCATCGGCGTTCCGCGATCGCGAGACCGTCTTGACGAACGCCCGCCGCCCCGTGGCCGTGACCACACGGTCGGCACTCCCCGGCGACCACCCGGCCGCCTGGGACTCGGTGGTGGTCACCGTTCCGCCGAGGGTCTGCTCCACCCGTTCGCGCAGGATCGCCGGCACGTCCGTCCACGCAGTTCGCCCCATGCCCGACGACGCTACCTGAGAAGCCGTTCACGAACGTGCACGGATGGCAAGTTTGCGTTGGCGGCAAACGTGCTCGTGATGTAAAGTTGCAGAGTCTGCAAGGTTGACCCGCCGTTCGACGGCCAGCCGCGCACGCTCCGGCGTCCCTTGCTCCGCACGTCGACCACCACGCACCCCTGAAGGACCCCCATGTCTACTGCCACAGCACCCGTCGAGGTGTCGCGCGGACGACACGACTCCCCGGCCAGCACGCCGGGCAAGCCGATCATGTCGCACCGTCAGATCCTGCTCGTCATCTACGGCCTCATGGCCGGCATGTTCCTGTCGTCGCTCGACCAGACGATCGTCGGCACCGCGATCCGCACCATCGGCGACGACCTGCACGGTCTCGACCAGCAGGCCTGGGTCACGACCGCCTACCTGATCGCGTCGACCATCACGACGCCGATCTACGGCAAGCTCTCCGACGTCTTCGGCCGCCGCCCCCTCTACATCTTCGGCATCGCGGTCTTCATCCTCGGCTCGCTGCTCTCGACGATGTCGACCTCGATGATCATGCTCGCCGCGTTCCGCGCCTTCCAGGGCATCGGTGCCGGTGCGCTGATGTCGCTGCCGCTGGCGATCATGGGCGACATCCTCGCCCCGCGTGAGCGTGCCAAGTACCAGGGGTACTTCCTCGCAGTGTTCGGCATCTCGTCCGTCATCGGCCCGCTCATCGGCGGCCTGTTCGCCGGCGCGAGCACGATCCTCGGCGTGACCGGCTGGCGCTGGGTCTTCCTGATCAACGTGCCGATCGGTGTCGCGGCGCTCCTGATGGTCATCGCCTTCCTGCACCTGCCGAAGTTCGGTGACGCCAAGGCGAAGCCGCGCATCGACTGGTGGGGTGCCACCTCGGTCATCGCGACCCTCGTCCCGCTCCTGCTCGTGGCCGAACAGGGCCGCACCTGGGGTTGGGGTTCGGCCGGCGCCATCGCCTGCTACGTGATCGGCGCGCTCGGACTCGTCGCCTTCCTGGTGATCGAGACCCTCATGAAGGACGACGCGATCATCCCGCTCAAGCTGTTCCGCTCGGGCACCTTCTCGATGGCCACGATCCTCGGGTTCCTGGTCGGCTTCGCGATGTTCGGCGCCATGCTGACGATCCCGCTGTACCTGCAGATCGTGACCGGCCTGACGCCCACCGAGTCCGGCTTCGCGACCCTGCCGATGATCGGCGGTCTGATGATCGCCTCGATCGCCTCGGGGCAGATCGTCGCCCGCACCGGTCGCTACCGGATCTTCCCGGTCATCGGCACGGCCCTGGTCTCGGTCGGCTACGTCGTCCTGACGTTCATGACGATCGACAAGCCGCTCTGGTTCCTGATGATCGGGATGTTCCTGATCGGCCTCGGCCTCGGACAGCTCATGCAGAGCATCACCCTGGCCTCGCAGAACTCCGTGCAGCCGCGAGACATGGGTGTGGCGACGTCGTCCGCCACGTTCTTCCGCCAGATCGGTGGAACGCTCGGTACGGCGGTCCTGCTGAGCGTCCTGTTCTCGATCATGCCGGCGAACATCCTGCACGCCACCGCGGACCAGAAGAACCTGTCCGGTGCGCTCGATGCCGCGCTGAACCCGACCGTCGCCACGGCGAAGGCGAACGCGGGCGTCATGGAGCAGATCTGGAACCCGATCGTCACCCCGCTGAAGTCGCAGGTGCAGTCCGGCCTCGACCAGGCCACGGCGCAGGTGACCACGGCCACGGCCGGCGCTCCGGAGGCCGTTCAGCAGCAGGCCCTGACCGCCGCAGCCGACAAGGCGCACGCCAGCGTGCAGGACGGCACGCTCGTGGTCGACTGGGCGGACGCCTCGCAGCGCTCGTACTGGGTCGGTGAGCTCGCTCCCGAGCTGTCGAAGCAGATCGACGAGGGGGCCGGCGACGGCAGCAGCTCGAGCAGCGAGACGAGCGACACGTCCTACCTCAACGGCGCGACCCCGGCACTGACCAAGCCGTTCATGACCGGCTTCAACGCGTCGGCCGTGACGGTCTACTGGGTCGGCTTCGCCGTGATCCTGCTCGCGTTCGTCCTCAGCTGGTTCTTCAAGGCGCCGCCGCTCCGCAAGAGCTCGGCCCTGCAGGAGCAGGCCGACCAGGCCGGGACCGCTGACGACCTCGAGGTGCAGGCCGTGAAGGCGGCCGACACGATGGGGTCGCCCACGGCGCCCGTCACCGGTTCGATCCCCGTCCAGCGGGACCGCGCGTAGGAGCGGCCACCGGGGCCTCCCGTCGCCAGACGGGAGGCCCCGACCCGCACCAGGAGCAGCAGTGAGCACGATCGAATCCCACCCGGCGGGTGACAGCGGCCTGCGGGAGCGCAAGAAACAGCAGACCCGGCACGCGATCCACCAGGCTGCGCTGGCACTGGTCATCGACCGCGGCCTGGCCGGTGTCACGGTCGAGGAGATCTGCGCCGACGCGGGGGTCTCGCCCCGCACCTTCTTCAACTACTTCCCGTCGAAGGGCGACGCGGCACTCGGGCTCCCCGACGGTTCGGTCCCCGAGGCTGCTCGGCAGGCGTTCCTGACCGCCGAGGGTCCGCTCGTGTCGGACCTGTGCGACCTCGTCGCCCGGACGGTGACGCTGCCCGCGGATCGCCGCCGCGTGAAGGAACTCGTGCAGGAGCGCCCGGAGATGGTGCCCGCGATGCTGCAGTGGATGGCGCGGGCCCGGCTCGCCGTGTTCGAGGTCGCCGCGGAGCGCACCGACGTCGACTCCGCGCGGACCGCGGTGACGCTCGTCATGGCGGCGCTCATCGAGTCGGCGCACCGCTTCGCCGACGGCTCGCGCGACGAGCTGGCGGACCGCCTCCGCGGCGTGGTGGCCGAGATGGGCCGGCTCGCCACCGCCTGAGACGCGACCACGGACGGGAGGCGCGGCGTGGGTCCGACCCGCACCGCGCCTCCCGTCCGTGGTCCGGTCGCCCCCGCCGAAGCGACAGATGCGCGTCCCCGCTGTCGACGGTGCCGCGAGCGCGACAGATCCCCGCGAACAGTCGGCGGGGATCTGTCGCTTTCACGGATCGGCCACACGGGCGCAACGCGCACAGCCATCCGACGACTTTGCGCCGTTCGAGACCAGAACGTGACGAAGCGTTCTCTTGACGCCGGAGACATCCGATGTTTTGATTACCTCGTTCGGTCGACGGAGACCGGACGGCAGGAGACACGAATGAGCCGCATCACCGGTCTGCACGTGCGCGACATCCGCTTCCCGACCTCTCGGGAGCACGACGGATCCGACGCCATGAACCCCGCACCCGACTACTCGGCCGCCTACGTCGAGATCACGACCGACGCCCTGGACGGTCTCGTCGGCACCGGCTTCGTCTTCACCATCGGCCGCGGCAACGAGGTGCAGGAAGCCGCGATCGCCGCCCTGCGCGGCCACGTGGTCGGCGCCGACGCCGAAGCGGTCCTGGCCGACATGGGCGGCACCTGGCGGGCGATGGTCCACGACTCGCAACTGCGCTGGCTCGGCCCGGAGAAGGGCGTCATGCACATGGCGATCGGCGCCGTCGTGAACGCGCTCTGGGACCTCCGGGCGAAGCGCGCCGGACAGCCCCTCTGGGCACTGCTCGCCGACCTGAGCCCCGAGGAGCTCGTCGACCTGGTCGACTTCCGGTACCTCACCGACGCGATCACGCCGACCGAGGCGCTCGAGCTGTTCCGGGCCGCCGAACCGCACCGTGCGACCCGTCGGGCTCGGCTCGAGCAGCAGGGCTACCAGGCGTACACGACCACCCCGGGTTGGCTCGGCTACGACGACGAGAAGCTCGCCCGGCTCTGCCGCGAGGCCGTCGACGAGGGCTTCGAGCAGATCAAGCTCAAGGTCGGCGGCGACGTCGACGAGGACGTCCGCCGGATGGGCATCGCCCGCGCCACGGTCGGCCCCGACGTCCGCATCGCGATCGACGCCAACCAGCGGTGGGACGTCGACGAAGCCGTCACCTGGATCGAGCGGCTCCGCCCGTTCGACATCGCCTGGGTCGAGGAGCCCACGAGCCCCGACGACATCCTGGCGCACGCCGAGATCGCCCGGCGGATCGCCCCGATCCCCGTCGCGACCGGTGAGCACATGGCCAACCGGGTGATCGCGAAGCAGCTCATCCAGGCGGGATCGATGTCGGTGCTGCAGATCGACGCCACCCGCGTCGCCGGGGTCAACGAGAACCTCGCGATCCTGCTCCTCGCCGCGAAGCACGGCGTCCGGGTCTGCCCGCACGCCGGCGGCGTCGGCCTGTGCGAGGCGGTGCAGCACCTGTCGATGTTCGACGCCGTCGCGCTGACCGGCGACCTCGACACCCGCTGCATCGAGTTCGTCGACCACCTGCACGAGCACTTCGTGACCCCGGTGGACGTCCACGACGGTCGCTACTGGCCGCCGACCGCCCCCGGAGCCGGCACCGAGATGCTCGCCGGCTCCCTCGACGCCTACGCCTTCCCGGACGGCCCGGCCTGGGCCGTGGTCGACACCGAGACGGTCCCCGACGCGGTCCGCGTCGCCTGAGCCGGCACGCAAGCACGCCAGCAACCCACCCCACACACCCCATCACCACGACGAAGTGGAGACACCGATGCAACGACGACGACTCACCGCGGGGCTCGCGGCAGCAGCAGCTGCCGCCCTCGTGCTCACCGGCTGCTCGTCCGGCAGCACCGCCAGTGACGGCCAGTCCGCGGACGCCCTGACCTGGGCCATGTGGATCGCCGGGAAGGAGGACAAGGCCGCCTGGCAGAAGGTCGCCGACACCGTCAAGACCGACGACGAGGTCGACGTCACGATCCAGGGCTCACCCTTCAACGACTACTGGACGAAGCTCCGCACGCAGCTCTCCACCGGCACCGCGCCGTGCATCGTGAGCATCCAGTCGCTCCGTGCTGCGAACTACACGGACGTCCTCGTGCCGATCGACGACATGGCGGAGAAGGCGAACCTCGACCTGAGCGAGTACGACCAGACCGGGCTCGACGGCATGAAGGTCGACGGCAAGCTCTACGGTCTGCCCTACGACACCGGCCCCATGGTCATGTTCTACAACAAGGACATCTTCGAGAAGGCCGGCGTCGCCGAGCCGAAGCCCGGCTGGACGGTCGACGAGTTCGAGGCTGCCGCGAAGGACCTCAAGGCGGCCGGCACCCCGATCTGGGGCACGAGCGTCGAGGACATCCCGCTCGAGTCGATGATCCTCGGCTACAACGGCGGCCGCGTGATCGACGCCGACGGCACGCTCGACGCCTCGAACGCGGAGTTCGCCGAGGGGCTCGACTGGATCGGCGGCCTGGTCAAGGACGGCTACGCCACCCAGGCCAGCACCGACGGCTCCACCGACGACAACGCGTTCGTGTCCGGCGACGTCGCGATGTACAGCGACGGCCCGTGGTCGATCATCAGCCAGAAGGCCAAGGTGAAGTTCGACCTCGGCATCACCACGATCCCCTCCGGCACGGACGGGCCCAGCTCGTTCGCGGCCGGGTCGGGCTTCGGCATCTCGAAGCAGTGCAAGTACCCCGAGCAGGCGTTCAAGGCCATCAGCACGATGACGAACGAGGCCACGCTCACCTCGCTCGCCGAGCAGGGCCGCGCCTTCCCGGCACGCACCGCGGCGCAGCAGGCCTGGTACGACAACGCCGGCATCGACGGGGTCGAGGACGCGCTGAAGACCGGACTCGACGACGCCACGCCCCTGCCGGGCAACAAGCAGAGCGACCAGCTGAACCAGCTCTTCGCGCAGTACGCGCTGCAGGCGGTGAACGGACAGACCTCCGGCAAGGAGACGATGTCGTCCATCGCGAGCCAGCTCGGCTCGCAGTGACGGGCGTCACCCCCTGACGGACTGGAGGCGCGGGCCGACCCCGCCCCGCGCCTCCCATCCGCCCCATCCGAAGTGCAGGACCGCGCGAACGACGAGGAGGTCGTCGCATGACCACCATCCAGGACCCACCCGCCGAAGCGGCGGTCGCCGCTCCGCCGGTCGCGGTCGCGACCGGCGGCACACCCCGCCGGAAGACCGGCGGCGCCGACGCCGAACTCGGCCGCCGCTCGTGGTGGGGCGCCGCCTTCGCCGCACCGCACTCGATCGGACTCGTCGTGTTCACGGCGTTCCCGATCCTCGCGTCGCTCGTCGTGAGCTTCATGAACTGGCCGATGCTCGGCGAACGGTCGTGGGCCGGGCTGTCGAACTACACGCAGCTGTTCTCCGACCCGATCTTCCGGACGGTCACGCTCAACACGGTGCTGTTCGTCGTGCTCTACGTGCCGCTCAACCTCGTGGTCTCGCTCGGCCTCGCCGCGTGGTTGACACCGAAGATCCGGCACCGCCACGTGTTCCGGGTGCTGTTCTTCATCCCGACCATCACGCCGATCGTCGCGAACGTCGTCGTCTGGCGGATGCTCTACCAGCCCGGTGGTGCCATCGACGCGACCCTGCAGTCGACCGTCGGCGTGAACGCACCGAACTTCCTCGCCGACGACAACTGGGCCATGCTCGCCGTCGTCGCGATGAGCGTCTGGCAGGGCTTCGGCTACAACATGCTGATCTTCTCGGCGGCACTCGACTCGGTGCCCGAGAACCAACTCGAAGCGGCACAGCTCGACGGCGCCAACGCCTGGCAGATGTTCTGGCGGATCAAGTTCCCGCTCATCTCGCCGTCCATCTTCTTCGCCACGATGATGACCCTGATCACGTCGTTCCAGGTGTTCGTCCAACCGTTCGTGCTGACGAAGGGCGGACCGGGCACCTCGACGGAGACCCTCGTGCAGTACATCTACAACACGGGGTTCCAGACGCAGCAGCTCGGACTGGCATCGGCCGGCGCCTGGGTGCTGTTCGTCATCATCCTCGGGATCACGGCCATCCAGTTCCTCGGACAGAAGCGGTGGGTGCACTATGACTGAACTGACCTCGTCCAACCGGACGATCAACCCGCGGGCGCTGCCCCGCACGCACCGCCAGTCCGGCCGGGTGCGGCACGCCGTCGGCTACGTGCTGCTCTGCCTGGTGGCCCTGCTGTTCGTCTCGCCGCTCATCTACATGGTGGCGACGAGCCTGAAGCCCTCGGCGGACGTGTTCACGACGCCGCCGACCCTGTGGGGTTCATCGATCGAGTGGGGCAACTACGCGCAGGCGTTCACGTACCTGCCCTTCGCCCGCTTCATCCTCAACGGGATCTTCGTCGCCGCTGCCGGCACCGCGATCAACGTCGCCGTCGCGGTGCTGTCCGGGTACGCGTTCTCTCGGCTGCGGTGGCGCGGACGGAACACGGTCTTCGTCCTGTTCCTCGCGACGCTGATGATCCCGCAGGACGTCCTCGTCATCCCGATGTACGTGATGATGCAGGGCTTCGGCTGGGTCGACACGTTCCAGGCGCTCATCATCCCGTGGGCGTTCACGGCCCTCGGCGCGTTCCTGGTGCGGCAGTTCTTCCTGACCGTGCCGCAGGAACTCGACGACGCCGCCCGGGTCGACGGTGCCGGTGCCATCCGGACCTTCTTCTCGGTCATGCTCCCGCTCGCCCGGCCGACTATGGCCGTCCTCGCGGTGTTCTCGTTCATCTCGTACTGGAACTCGTTCCTCTGGCCGCTCGTCATCGTCAACGACGTCGAAGCCCGGGGCACCATCCCGCTCGGCCTGCAGCAGTTCTTCGGGCAGCAGGGCTCCGAGTGGAACCTCGTGATGGCGGCGTCGGTGATCTCGATGCTGCCCACCGTGATCCTGCTCGTCCTGCTGCAGAAGCACCTCGTCAAGGGCATCGTCACCAGCGGCCTCGGCGGCCGGTGACACCCCTCCCCCCTCTGAAAGGAACACTGGCCTCATGACCATCACCGCACCTGCAGAGCCGCAGACCGCGACCGACGCCGCCGGGTTCCCCGCGTGGTTCACCCACGACCGGTTCGGCATGTTCATCCACTGGGGGCTCTACGCCCTGCCGGCACGGCACGAGTGGGTGAAGAACCGCGAACGGATCACCGACGCCGACTACCAGAAGTACTTCGACCACTTCGACCCCGACCTGTTCGACGCCGCTGACTGGGCCCGCCGTGCTCGCGAAGCCGGCATGAAGTACGTCGTGCTCACCACGAAGCACCACGAGGGCTTCTGCCTCTGGGACAGCAAGCTCACCGACTACAAGTCCACGAACACCCCGTTCGGCCGCGACATCGTGCGCGAGTTCGTCGACGCCGTCCGGGCCGAGGGGCTGCGGGTCGGTTTCTACCACTCGCTCATCGACTGGCACCACCCCGACTTCACGGTGGACGGCGTGCACCCCCGGCGCGACGACTCGCCCGAGGAGATCGAGGCGTTCGACCAGGGCCGCGACATGTCGCGCTACCGGGAGTACCTGCACGGTCAGGTCGAGGAGCTGCTCACCGACTACGGGCAGGTCGACTACCTGTTCTACGACTTCTCGTACCGGGACAACGACCACGAGGACATCTGGGGCGGCAAGGGTCGGGACGACTGGGGCTCCGAGGAGCTCATGGCCCTGACGAAGCGCCTGCAGCCCGGCATCATCGTGAACGACCGGCTCGACATCCCCGGCGACCTGGTCACTCCGGAGCAGTACCAGCCGGACAAGCCGATGGAGGTCGACGGTGCTCCGGTGCCGTGGGAGGCCTGCCAGACACTCAACGGTTCGTGGGGCTACGACCGCGACAACGTGAACCTCAAGCCGGTCGACCTGCTCGTCCGCATGCTCGTCGACGGCGTCTCGAACAACGGGAACATGCTGCTCAACATCGGACCCACCGGCCGGGGCGAGTTCGACGGGGTCTCCCGCCAGACCCTCGACGGCATCGGCACGTGGATGCACCAGCACGCCCGGTCCGTCTACGGCGCCGGGCCGTCGTCCTTCGTCGCGCCACGCAACACCGTGTACACGCAGAACGGCAACCGCCTGTACCTGCACCTGTTCGCGTGGCCGTTCGAGCACGTGCACCTGCCCGACCTGGCCGGCAAGGTGGCGTACGCGCAGCTGTTGAACGACGCGTCGGAGCTGCACTTCCGCGAGATCCCGCCGGGGACCCGCGCGCAGAACACCGGGCTCGGCGGGCAGCCGGCCGGGACACTGACGCTCACGCTGCCGATCGTGCGGCCGGACGTCGCCGTGCCGGTGGTCGAACTGTTCCTGCGCGACTGATGCAGCGCATCCTGTCGAGGACCCGACTGCGGGCGGGGAACGAGGCCGCGTACGACGCCGTGCACGCCTCGGTCCCGCCCGCGCTCGCGACCCGACTGCGCGAGGCCGGCGTGCACGACTGGACGGTGTGGCGCGACGGGCTGGACCTGGTCCACCTCATCGAGGTCGAGGACTACCGCGCGATGCGTCGGGCGCTCGCCGACGACCCCGTCAACGCCGCGTGGCAGGAGACGATCAACCCCTTGCTCGAGGCCGACGACGACTACTCGGGGAACGACGACGGGATCCCGCGGGTCTGGTCGCTCGCCGGCCAGGTGGACGCATGACGGAGCTCGACCTCGACCTCGACCTCGACCGGGGACCGTTCTGGTTCGGCGGCGCCGGCATCGGGAACCTGTTGCGCGCGGTGTCCGACGACGACGCCCGTGCCACGGTCGACGCCGCGTGGGACGAGGGCGTGCGCGGGTTCGACACCGCGCCGCACTACGGCCTCGGGCTGTCCGAACGACGGCTCGGGGCGGCGCTCGCCGACCGCCCGCGTGACTCGTTCCTGGTGTCGACGAAGGTCGGGCGGCTGCTCGTGCCCGGTCGCGGCGACGGGGACGACCTGGCGTCCGGCGGGTTCGCGGTGCCGAACGACACCGTGCGGCAGTGGGACCCGTCGCCGTCGGGCGTGCGGCGGTCGTTGGACGAGTCGCTCGGACGGCTCGGACTCGACCACGTCGACGTCGCGTACCTGCACGACCCCGACGTCTACTCGCTCGAGGACGGCCTGACACAGGCACTGCCGACGCTCGCCGAGCTGCGGGACGAGGGTGTCGTCCGGGCCGTCGGTGTCGGGTCGAACTCGGTCGATGCCCTCGACGCCGCGGTGTCCACCGGCCTCTGCGACGTCGTCATGCTCTCGGGGCGGTACACGCTCCTGGAACAGCCCGCGGCGGCGCTCGTCGCCCGGTGCGCCTCACTCGGCGTCGCGGTCGTCGCGGTCGGGGTCTACAACTCGGGGCTGCTCGGGCGGGACCGGCCGGACGCCACGGCGACCTACGACTACGCGGCTGCTCCGGCCGAGCTCGTCGCTCGGGCGAACGCGATCGCCGACGTGTGCGAGCAGCACGGGGTCACGTTGCCCGAGGCTGCGCTGGCGTTCCCGCGCCGAGCGGCCGCGGTCGCCGCGATCGCGCTCGGCGTGCAGTCCGCGGAGCAGGTGCGCTCGAACGTGGAGCGGGCCGCGGCCGTGGTCCCGGAGTCCCTGTGGGAGGACCTGCGCGCGGCCGGCCTGCTGCACGACTGACGTCCCTGCCGAAACGAAACCAGGTTCCGGACACCGCACCAGGCGTTTCCGTGGTGCTGTGTCCGGAACCTGGTTCCGGCGGGGGCGCTGGTGCCTAGCGGGTCTTGGCGCTGCGACCCGAGAAGCGGATGTAGATGATCAGCACGATGATGGCGCCGATGATCGAACCGATGATGCCGGCGGGCTGGAAGAAGCCGTCCATCGGGTCGTGCTGGAAGATCAGGAACCCGAGGAACCCGCCCACGAACGAGCCGATGATGCCCAGCAGGATGGTCATGGGGATCGAGATGTTCTGCTTGCCGGGGACGACGAGCCGGGCGATGGCGCCGGCGATGAGTCCGACGATGATCAAGCTGATGATGAGACCGAGCACGGTTTCCTCCTCGTGGGTGCGGTTGCCGCGGCATGGTTGCCGGAGTCAGGGCCGACGACCAACGCAACACCCACCCACCTGCACGCGTTCTCGGTTTCAGTCGAGGGAGCGCCGCAACCAGCGCTCGACACCCTCGACGTGCGACACCACCAGGGCCTGCACGAGCTGCGGATCGCGCCGTCGGATGGCGTCCACGATCGCGGCGTGCTCGTCGAGGGTGCGCTGCACGGAGCCGTTCTGCGTCAGCCCGCGCCAGACCCGCACCCGCACGGTCTTGCTCGACAGGGCGTCGAGCAGCCCGGACAGGTACTGGTTGCCGCCGATGCCCGCGATGGTCGAGTGGAACAGCAGGTCGTGGGCCACGAGGTCCTCGACACCGGTGTCCTCGCCGACGGACTGCATCAGCGTGGCGAGCTCGTCGATCTGCTGCTCCGAGGCCCGCGCGGTCGCCAGGACGGCGGACGCGGGCTCGAGGATGCGTCGGACCTCGAGCAGGTCGACGAGGGATCGGTCGTGGTGCATGTCGACGACGAACGACACGGCCTCGAGCAGGACGCCCGGTTCGAGCGAGGTCACGTAGGTGCCGTCGCCGCGCCGGACGTCGAGCACGCGGATGAGCTCGAGGGCCTTCACCGCCTCGCGCAGACTGTTCCGCGACAGGCCGAGTGACTCGCTCAGTTCCTTCTCGGGCGGGAGGCGCTGCCCGGGTTGGAGCTCACCGCTCACGATCATCTGCTGGATGCGTGCGATCGCATCGTCGGTCAGCGACGCCACGTCACCACCTCCTGATCCCGGCCCGCTCGCGGACGCGAGCGGACAGGTCGACGATAGCCGGGCCTCCCGGTCGTCACGGGCCGACCATCAGGCGGGCCGCAGCCGGAGGGCCTGCATCCCGCCGTCGACCGCCAGGTCGACGCCCGTCGTCGACCGGGCGAGCGGGCTCGTCAGGTACGCGACCGCCTCGGCGACCTCCTCCGCCTGCACGAGCCGACCGTGCGGCTGCCGGGCCTCGAGGGCAGCGCGCTCCGCGGCCGGGTCACCGGCAGTCGACAGCAACCGCGCGACCCACGGGGTGTCGGCGGTCCCCGGGTTCACGGCGTTGACGCGGATGCCCTCGCGGATGTGGTCGGCTGCCATGGCGCGGGTCAGGGCGGCGATCGCGCCCTTCGTCGCCGAGTAGAGCGCCCGCTGGGGCAGCCCCGCGGTCGCGGCGATGGAGCAGGTGTTCACGATGCTCGCGTTGCCCGACGCCCGCAGGTGGGGGAGCGCGGCCCGCGACAGCCGGACGGCACCGAGGACGTTGACCTCGTACACGCGGCGCCACTCGTCGTCGGGGTTGTCCTCGACCGTGCCCTGCGCGCCGATGCCGGCGTTGTTCACCAGGACGTCGAGGCCGCCGAGCTGCTCGACGGCGGTGGCGACGGCCGTGCGGACGGAGGCGTCGTCGCTGACGTCGCACGTGACGGAGACGAACCCCTCGGCGGTGGACGGCTGGAGGTCGAGGACGGCGACCGTCGTCCCGCGGTCCCGCAGTGCGACGGCGATCGCGGCGCCGATGCCGGACGCGCCCCCGGTGACGATCGCCCGGACGCCGTCGTGGCTGCCGGTTGGGTTTGCCATCAGGCTGCCCCGACCGTCTGGCGCTGCGAGCCGAGCCCGTCGGCGGTGAGCTCGACGACGTCGCCGGGCTGCAGGTAGGGCGCGTGACCGGCCAGTGCCACCCCCGCCGGGGTGCCCGTGCTGATGACGTCGCCGGGGTACAGCACCATGAACTGCGACAGGTACCGGACGATCTCCACAGGCCGGAAGATCATGTCGGCGGTGGTGCCGTCCTGCCGGACCTCGCCGTTGACGGTCAGCCGGAGCGCGAGTGCCGCGGGGTCGAGACCGGCGGCGTCGAGCGACCCGGGCGTCACCAGCCACGGGCCGAGCGGGTTGAAGGTCTCGCAGGACTTCCCCTTGTCCCACTGCCCGCCGCGTTCCAGCTGGAACTCGCGCTCGGACACGTCGTTCGCGATGGCGTAGCCGGCGATCGACGCCTCGGCCGCTGCATCGGACTCGCAGTACCGGGCGGTGCGGCCGATGACGATCGCGAGCTCGATCTCCCAGTCGGTCTTCGTGCTGTTCCGGGGGATCAGGACCTCGTCGTCGGGGCCGATCACCGTCATCGGGTCCTTCATGAACACGATCGGTTCCGTGGGGATGTCGGCGCCGGTCTCGGCAGCGTGGTCGCGGTAGTTCAAGCCGATGCAGACGACCTTGCCGGGCCGGGCGATCGGTGCACCGCGCCGCATGCCGTCGGCCCGGTCTCGGTCGATGCTCGGCAGGTCGCCAGCGCTGCGTGCGTGGTCGACGCGGCCGACCGGGTCCGAGGCCAAGAAGGCCCCGTTGACGTCACTGGTGATGGAGCGGAGGTCGAAGACCTCGCCGTCGGTGTCGATGGCCACGGGGATCTCGCTCCCCGCCGGGCCGAGTCGTGCGAACTGCATCGTTCCTCGCTCTCCGGCTGCGCCAGTGCAGCCGAAGACATCCTATGTCTGAGTGCGGCCGCGGACAAGGTAGACGCGTTCCGCGGTACCGCTGAGGACGGCTTCGTGCTCGGTCGTCGACAGGTCGTCGAGTGCCGACGTCGTCCGCTGCACGACGTCGGCGTACCCGGTCGCCAGGGTCGACACCGGCCAGTCCGAGCCGAACATCGACCGTTCGGGACCGAACTGCTCGACGACCCCGCGGACGTACCGGTCGACCGGGCGGTCGCGCCAGTGCGGGCCGGCCTCGGTGAGCAGACCGGAGACCTTGCACGTGACGTTCGGGCGCGCGGCGAAGTCGGTCATCCGTCCCCGCCAGGCCGGATCGCCAGTGTCGATCGACGGCTTGCCCGCGTGGTCCAGGACGAACGACGCCTCGGGGACGGCATCGATCAGGGTCAGAGCGGCGGCGTGCTCGCGCGCACGGACGAGGACGTCGAACGCCAGGCCGGCGGCGGCGAGTGCGTGGACCCCGCGGACGACGTCGGGGCGGGCGAGCCAGTCCGCGTCGGGTTCGTCCTGCGCCTGGTGCCGGATGCCCACCAGGCGCTCGCCGCCGGGCAGTGCTCGAACGGCGGCGATCCGGTCGGTCACGTCCGGCGCGGTCAGGTCCACCCAGCCGACGACGCCTGCGACGGGTCCGGGTTGCTCGAGCAGCCAGGCGGTCTCGCCGGGGTCGTGCACGGCCTGCACGACGATCGTCCGCGTCACGCCGGTGCCCTGCGTCGCCGCGCGGAGGTCGTCCACGTCGAACCGCCGCCGGATCGGGGCGACGGAGTCGTCCATCCACGGGTACGGCCGGTCGGCAGGGTTCCAGAGGTGGTGGTGAGCGTCGATGATCACGCGCTCATGATGCCCCATTCATCCGATGTCCGCCCGTGCGTGGTGTGCTCGGCGCGAAAGCGACAGAAGTTGGCGTCATCAGCCGGTCCGGTCCGCAAGAGCGACAGTCTGCCGCCGATGTTCGGCGGCACACTGTCGCTTTCGCGGAAGCGCCAGCGCCAGTGCCAGCGCCGGCGCCAGCCGGGCTCGACACGGACACGCGGGCTCGGGACACGACCCCGGCCGGGAGGCGCGGCGCGCGTCGGGCGCGCACCGTGCCTCCCGGCCGGGTTGATCCCAGAGCATCCTGCGAATGCGACAGATCTCGTCCCGTCGCGCGGTCGGTGCCGCCAGCGCGACAGTCTGCCGCCGATGTTCGGCCGAGATCTGTCGCTTTCGCGGAAGCGACAGATCTCGGCCGAGCCGCCCGCAGCTCAGACGGCGCCGGAGGCCTCGAGCTCGGCGCGCAGCTCGGCGTCGGACGGCTCGACGAAGTGCTTGCCGTTCGGCAGCACCACGACGGGGATGTTCTTCCGCCCACTGATCGCCTCGGCCCGGTCGGCCGCCGACAGGTCCTGCTCGACGTCGACGTACTCGTAGTCGACACCGAGGGTGTCGAGCAGCGCCTTCGACCGGCGGCAGTCGCGGCACCAGTCCGCGCCGAACATCGTCACCTTGTCGAACGCTTCGGTCGTGGTTGCATCGCTCATGCCCAGAGAGTACGTCGGCGGGCCCCCGTGCATTCCCTACGATTGACGCATGCCGCCAGGACCCGACCCCGAGACGCGATCCTGGGCGTCGGCGGCCGTCCGACGCTTCGCCGCGGTGACGAACCTGCTCGTGGCGGCTCGCCGGTTCCGCATCGTCGGTGGCGACCCCCGCGACGCCGCGGCGCTGCACGAGCTGCTCACCGGACTCGGCGCACGCCCGGCCGCGGAGCACGAACCGATCGACCAGCTCTGGTGCCTCGGTTCCCCCGAGGACTCCACCCCCGCCATCGAGCGCGAGGCCGACCGTCCCCGTGGCGCCACGCTCATCGTGATCGACGCCGGCCGGCACCTGCCCGCCGTCGATGAGGACGCCTTCGGTCCCGTCGTCACCGCACGCCCAGGGGTGCTCGGCGTCCCGATGCTCTCCGACGACGTCTTCTTGGTCTCCACCGGTCGCGACCCCGAGGACGACCCGGCCGCCGACGCGCGCCTGCGCTGGGCACGACGCTCGATGCCCGTCTCGCGTGCGGTCGCCGCGGAACTCCGTGACGGCGGACTGCTCCGTGGCACCCGCATCGGCGTCGCGATGTTCCTCGAGCCGAAGACGGCGGTGCTGAGCCTGTTGCTGCGCGACGCCGGGGCAGAGGTCGTCGTCTACGCGCACGCCGACGAGACCGACGACGCCGTGGCCGCGTCGCTCCGGGCAGCGGGTCTGCCGGTGTACGCGAGCAGCACCGCCACACTGCCGGAGCAGAAGGCGCTCGCCCTCGCGATGCTCGACACCCGGCCGCACATCCTGCTCGACGACGGTTCGCACGTCATCCGGCTCGCCCACCAGGAACGACCGGACCTGCTGCCGACGATGCTCGGCGCGGCCGAGGAGACCACGAGCGGCCTCCGACCCCTGCGCGTGATGGCGTCGCGGGGCGAGCTCGGCATCCCCGTGGTCGCCGTCAACGACGCCCGCACCAAGACGTTCTTCGACAACCGGTACGGCACCGGGCAGTCGACGGTGTTCGCGGTGCTCGACCTGGTCGACGGGCTCCCGTCCGGTACGCACCGAGTCAAGTCGGGAGGCGCGGCGGTCGTCGCCGGGTTCGGGCACGTCGGCGAAGGGGTCGCGTTGGTGCTGTCCGCCCTCGGGTTCCGGGTCACGGTCGCCGAGACGGATCCCGTGCGCGCCCTGCAGGCGCTGTTCGCCGGCCACGCCGTCGCGCCGCTCGCCGAGGCCGTGCAGGACGCCGACCTCGTGCTGAGCGCCACCGGGGTCGCCGACACCATCGACCTGCGGGTGCTGCGCTCGTGCGCGGACGGGGCGGTCGTCGCCGTCGCGGGCGGGGTCGACCACGAGGTCGCGCTGGCCGACGCGATGGCGGCCGGCGCCACCCGACAGCAAGTGGGCCCGAAGGCCGAGCGCCTCGTGTTCCCCGATGCCGACGGCGGGCCCATCGTGCTCGACCGCGGCGGGTGCATCAACATCACGGCGGCCGAGGGCAACCCGATCGAGATCATGGACCTGTCCTTCGCGGCGCAGCTCGGGGCGGTCCGCATGCTGCTCGAGCGGGGCGACGAGTTGGCGCGAGCCGTCGTGCCCATCGACCCCGCGGTCGACGACGCGACCGCGCGCACGGCGCTCGCCGCCTTCGGAGCGCACCCCGTTCCTCCCGTCCCCCTTGCCGAGCACCCGGCGGACCGCGAGCCGGACGTCCGGACGCGCCGTTTCGGAGACCCCGCATGAGCGCTGCGCCCCCGAGCGACCTGCACCCGAGCGCCACGTACCCGCGTGCCGACCACCCGGTCGTCGTGCACTCGGCACGCGTCGTCGTGCCGATGACCGCGCCCCCGATCGCGGACGGCGCGGTCGCCGTGCAGGACGGCCGCATCCTGCACGTCGGCGACCGGTCCTGGGTCGTCGACCAGCTCGCCGGTTCCGGCACGACGTTCACCGAACGGCAGTGGCGCGGAGCCCTCCTGCCGGGGCTCGTCAACGCGCACTCGCACCTGCAGTACACCGGCATGGCCAGTGTCGGCCGAGGCCAGTACAACGGTTTCGAGGACTGGGCGGCCGCGTTCAACCAGGACTACGCCGAGCCGCACGACTGGCGGGCCGAAGCCGCTGCGGGCGCCGCGGCGTCGATCCGCGCCGGCGTCACGAGCATCGCGGACATCGTCACCGACATCGAGGCCTCCACCGCGCTCGAAGACGCCGGCCTCGGCGGCATCGCCTACTGGGAGGTGATGGACTGGGAGAACGACGCCTGGCAGTCGCACGGCCGCGACCAGGTGCTCGACGAACTCGCCCGGATCCCGACCACCCCCGGGGCCGGCCTGTCACCGCACGCGCCCTACTCGCTCGAGGTCGCGCCCCTGCTCGAACTCCCCGACATCGTCCGGCAGCGCGGACTCCGACTGCACCTGCACCTCGGCGAAGCTGCCTTCGAGGGGGAGCGCGTCGCCCTCGGACCCGTCCCCGGACTCGACGGTGTCGACGGCGTCGGCCACGGCAACGACTGGCACCTGGCGAACGTGCCCTCGTTCCGGGCGCTGCGAGCCCTCGGGTTCGGGGCGAGCGCCACCGCGTTCGTCGACCGACTCGGCGTGCTCGGGCCGGACTGCCACATCGCGCACGGCGTCTACATGACCGCAGCCGACCGGGCGCTCCTGCGCGCCCGTGGCACCGCCGTCGCCCTGTGCCCGCGGTCGAACGCCGTCATCGGCCTCGACCCGCCGCCCGTCGCCGACTACCTGCGCGAGGGCAGCCCGATCGCCATCGGCACCGACTCGCTGTCGTCGTCCCCGTCCCTCGACCTGATGGCCGACGTCACCGCGTTGCACCGGATCGCCCGCGCCCAGGGCTACGGGCACCGCGACCTGCACGAGCGGCTCCTGGCGGCGGCGACGCTCGGCGGTGCGCACGCCATGGGGCTCGCCGTCGGACCGGACCGCATCGGCCACCTCGCCGTGGGCGCCCGCGCCGACCTGGCCGTCTTCGACGTCGACGCCCGGACCGTGCCCGACGCACTCGCCGAGCTCGTCGAGGACGGCGCCGGGCGCGCAGCCGCCACCGTCATCCGCGGGGTCGTCCGCGCCGTCGACGGAGCGCTGACCGGCGTGACCACGCCATCACCCGACCGCCCTGTCATCCCTGTGGAGGAATCATGACCGAGCCCGCACCCCGCCCCGGCATGGCCGCCCGTCGCACCGTCGACGGCGCACTGATCGAGTGGCTCGACTTGCCGAAGCGCGCCATCGCCCTCGGCATGGAGCCGCACCCCGAGGGCGGTTGGTACGTCCGCACCTGGACCTCGCCGGCCACGGTGACGACGCCCGCGGGTGACCGCCCCGCCGCGACCCTGATCCACTTCCTGCTGCCCCCGGGCGAGGCCTCGGCCTGGCACCGGGTGACGAGCGACGAGATCTGGATGTGGCACGGTCCGGACACCGTCGAGCTCGAACTCGGCGGCTCCGGCGATGCTCCCGAGCCCGGTGCGCGGATCACCCTCGGGCCCGACGCCGGTCGCGACCGGGTGAACGACGCGCAGGCGTTCGTGCACGGTGGCGTGTGGCAGCGGACGATCCCGAACGACGGCGAGGTGCTGCTGAGCTGCCTCGTGTCGCCGGGCTTCTCGTTCGAGGACTTCACGATGGCCGACTGACCTATCACTTGCGTGACCGCGGCGTCGAGTGGTGAAGGTTGGTCAGCGGATTGCTGCGTTGTCCCAGATGTTGCGCACGAAGCCAGCAACACGTGGAAGCAACGGGCCGGCCATGAGGGCCGTGGTTGCGAGCAGCGTTGCCGCCTGCAGGGCCAGGAACAACTCGAGCCACAGCGGCACGAACCCGCCCACCGCCCACGACACCGCCAGGATCGCCGTGAGCGACGACCCCACGCGCAGCACCTTCATCGGAGATCTGCTCCATGTGACGAGCGCGGAGGCCGCGAACGCCAGCGGCACGAGCGCGTGCAACGCGGTCGACAGCGGGAGCCACAGATCGGTGCCGAGAGCTGGCGACTGTGTCACGACGAACCCCGCCACGGATGCGGCGGCGACGCCGGGTGCGAGATCACGTCCACGCACTGCGAACACCATGCAGGCCGATCCACCGAGCACGGCCAACGCGACGAAGAACGCCGCCGCGCCGAAGCCGAACAGGTGGGAGCCACCGAAGCCGAGCAGGTTGTCGACGGACAGGACGGTGCTGCTGAGTGATGCGATCGTTCCGGTGGTCGCGACCGCGGTGCGCTCCGAAGCAGGCCTGGACGTGCTCGTCATGGGCTTCCCTCGACTGGACTCACGGTGGCGGCCACCTTCTCGTACGCGGTCGCGCACTTCGCCTTGAGGCGAGGACCGATCGGTGAGAGCGCTGCTACCCATCGCTCCGTGTCCGGGACCTTGCGGATGCGGTCCCTGCCGAGGCTGTCGACTGCTGCGTGCACTTCGGCAGTGACGGCCGGGAACAACCTGTCGTACTGGGCCGCTGTCTCGTTGCGCCCACTCGGATGGTTCACGTACCGCTCTCCCTCGCTCGCGACGAACTGCGTGCAGGTGGTGAGGTAGTCCTGCTCCGCTGTCAGCTTCGTGGGGGACCCGGCATCCCCGGCGATCTTCGGCGCGTCTGGAGGAGCGTCCAACGCCGCGACGATGGCAGGTGGTCCGATCACGTACCAGTTCTCACCGCGAGCGACGGCACGTTCCCCGTTGAACGTGTCGGCCCAGTCCTCAAGCGTCTGCGGAACGGACGCGGTGTGAGCGTAGGCGCGGACGAACGTTGCATCACCACCGTTGAAGCAATCGAATCCCCGCATCGCGTCCCAGAAGGCAAGGTCATCGAGCAACGCGTCGGCGTCGTCGCACGGCACGGAATCGCGGAGCTGATCAGCGATCGACTGCATCGAAGCCACGTCGAGCGCAGGCTCGTCGGGCCGGGGCGCCGGGCCGGAAGGAGCCGCTCGAAGTTCGCCGGATGCGCAACCCGACAGAAGAGCTGCGGCGACGCAGCTCGAGGCGATGACCCCGAGCCCGCGTCGCCGCATGCTGTGCCGTGTCACTGCCACTGCACGCCGGCCCAGCCGACCGCGGTGAGCCCCTTCATCTTCTTGGTGCCGGCAACATTGCCCCACGGAACGGTCTTCGTCTGCCCCGAGCCACAGCCGATCGCCGTCCAGGTGGGTGCGTGCTTGGAGTTGAACCCCTTGCCCCAGATGCAGGGGTTGGTGGTACCCATGTGCTTGTACCACTTGTACGGGGCCCGCGCTGCGGCGTTCCAGCCGATCACGTTGCAGCCGTTGACGGACTGGCCCATGACCGGTAGCACCGTGAAGGCGCGGTCCTTACAGTTACCGGACTGGGTCGTGGGGCCGTCGCCGACCATTACGACCTCACTGTCGGGATCAAAGCTCCCATCGACCACGACGTGCGGCGGGATCGCGGCCCGTAGGAGTTCATCGCTTGCATGTGCCGGGACGGCGGGTGCCAGCACTGAAGCCGCGACCGCGGTCGACACGAGTACAGCACAAAATGTGTTCTTCTTGGTCATCTCTCACCCTTGAGTAGCCGGTGAAGTGTTACCGGATGCACACATACTGCACGGCGACAGCGATCTAGGCAACCCGTCTCTTGGCCGGACGGGAAGTCGTTGCCGTGACCTCCCGCGTCGTCGACGTTGGGTTGGCATCGGAGGCTGATGCGCGACCGGCTGTGACTGCAGATCTCGGCTGATCGCCTGGTGCGCTCGGCACGACGCCGTCGTTCTGCGGGACAGAGCGGAGGAGGTCCAGAGCGCAGAAAGGGGGCGCCCCGTGCTGGGACGCCCCTTGATCTCAGACCTCAGCCGAGCATGCGCTCGGTTCAGCCCGCGTCGCCAGATTACCAGCCAGACGTCGACCCGTCGACTGGTGTGTGACACGAGACCGGGTCACGAGGGGCACCCGGAGTCGCGTTGGTATCCCACCGCGAAGTACACTTCGACCTGCCCCCAGCCCCTCGCACGAAGGCCCGACCGTGACCCGATCCCTCCGCCTCACCCTCGCCGTCGCAACAGCCGCGGTCGCCGCCCTCGCCCTGACGTCGTGCGCCGCCGGCAGCGGCAGCAACGACGACGGCACCGTCACCGACGGCAAGCTGACGATCGCCACCGGTGAGCCGGCGTACTCGCCGTGGATCGAGGACAACAAGCCGGAGTCCGGCAAGGGCTTCGAGTCCGCCGTGGCCTACGCGGTCGCGAAGGAGATGGGCTACACCAAGTCCGACGTCGTCTGGAAGCGCAGCACCTTCGACAGCGCGATCGCCCCGGGGCCGAAGGACTGGGACCTCAACGTCCAGCAGTTCTCCATCGACGCCAAGCGCAAGAAGGCCGTCGACATGTCGAGCGCGTACTACACGACCACGCAGGCCGTGGTGACGACCAGCACCTCGAAGGCCGTCGACGACACGAGCATCGCCGCCCTCAAGCAGGACGCGATCGGTGTC
Organism: Curtobacterium sp. JUb34; assembly: GCF_003755065.1. NCBI lineage: Bacteria > Bacillati > Actinomycetota > Actinomycetes > Micrococcales > Microbacteriaceae > Curtobacterium > Curtobacterium sp. JUb34. The sequence continues at coordinate 1,302,120 of NZ_RJVH01000001.1, forward strand.
GCCACCGGGTCCACGTCGATCGCGAGCGTGAAGAGCGTGCTCGGGATCACCCCGCAGGTCTTCAACTCGAACGACGACGCCGTCCTGGCGCTCAAGTCCGGCCAGATCGACGCGATCGTCACCGACCTGCCGACGGCGTTCTACATGGCCGCAGCGCAGCTCGACGACGGCACGGTGTCGGCGCAGTTCCCGTCGGACGGCAAGGGTGACCAGTTCGGCTTCGTCCTGCCGAAGGGCTCGGAGCTCACGAGCAAGGTGGACAAGGCACTCAAGTCGCTCGAGGACGACGGCACGCTCGAGGACCTGCAGACCAAGTGGCTCTCCTCGGAGACCAACACCCCGGTCCTGAAGTAACCGCATGACCGTGCCAGCAGGCGCCGGTACCCCGGTCGCCGCAGCCGCGCCGAGCCAGGTCGAGGCCGAGCGGCGGCTCTACCGCCGGCAGCGCGGACGCCGGTCGATCGTGGTGTCGGTGGTGTCGACGCTCGTGGTGATCGCGATCGCCTACTTCGGCGTCGTGAACACCCCGGGCTGGGCAGCGGTCCAGCAGTCGTTCTTCGATCCGCAGACCGCGATCGACACGTTCCCGGACATCCTGCTGGGGCTCTGGCTCAACGTCCGCATCCTGTTCTTCAGCGCCATCGGCGTCGCGGTGTTCGGCACCCTGCTCGCGGTGGTGCGGGGCCTGCGGAACCCGGTCTTCTTCCCGTTGCGGATGCTCGCCACCGGCTACACGGACCTGTTCCGCGGCCTGCCGCTCATCATCGTGCTGTACCTGGTCGGGTACGGGATCCCCGGGCTCGGGGTGTTCCCGCGGCTGCCCGCCGAGGTCTGGGGCACCATCGCGATCGTCCTGACGTACTCGTCGTACATCGCCGAGGTCCTGCGTGCCGGCATGGAGGCTGTGCACCCGTCGCAGCGCCTCGCCGCCCGGTCGCTCGGACTGTCGCACGCGAAGACCCTGCGGCTCGTGGTGCTGCCGCAGGCGATCCGCAAGGTCACACCGGCGCTGATGAACGACTTCGTCTCGATGCAGAAGGACGTCGGCCTGGTCTCGATCCTCGGCGCCGTCGACGCGGTCCGGTCGGCGCAGATCGCCCAGGCGGAGACCTACAACTTCACGCCGTACTTCGTCGCGGGACTGCTGTTCGTGGTGATCAGCCTGCCGCTGATCCGCGTCACGGACGCGATCGCACGCCGCCAGCAGCGGCGCGAGCAGATCGGAGGGACCGTATGAGCGAGGTCGGCCAGGAGGCCCGTGGTGCGTCGGGTGCGGACGCTGCGGTCCTCGAACTGCGTGGGGTGCGCAAGGCCTTCGGCGAGCACGAGGTCCTGCGCGGCATCGACCTGACGCTGCACCGCCACGAGGTCATCTGCGTCATCGGCGCGTCCGGCTCGGGCAAGTCGACCCTGCTCAAGACGGTGAACCTGCTCGAGGGCATCGACGACGGCGAGATCCTGCTGCAGGGCACGGACATCGCCGATCCCCGCATCGCCGTCGACGGTGTCCGCGCCCGCATCGGCGTGGTCTTCCAGCAGTTCAACCTGTTCCCGCACATGACCGTGCTCGACAACGTGACGCTCGCCTCGCGCCAGGTGCACGGCGTCGGGCGGGCGCAGGCCGAGGCGACCGCGCGTCGGCTGCTCGAGCGCATCGGGCTGGCGGAGTTCGCCGACGCCTACCCGGACCGGCTCTCCGGCGGGCAGCAGCAGCGCGTCGCGATCGTCCGGGCCATCGCGTCCGACCCCGAGCTCCTCCTGCTCGACGAGGTCACGAGCGCACTCGACCCGCAGCTCGTCGGCGAGGTGCTCGACCTGGTCACCGAACTGAAGCGGCAGGGCTCGACGATCCTGATGACCACGCACGAGATGCACTTTGCACGGAACGTCGCCGACCGGATCGTGTTCCTACACCGGGGCGAGGTCGTCGAGCAGGGTGTCCCCGCCGAGGTCCTCGACGCACCGCAGCACCCGGCACTGGTCGAGTTCCTCTCCCGCGTCCACGCCTAGGGCGTCAGCAGCACCTTCCCGACGACCTCGCCGTCGCGGACCTTCCGGTGCGCCTCCTCGACCTCGGCCAGCGGCAGGACGGTGTCGACGACCGGTCGGACGCTGCCGTCGGCGACGAAGGGCCAGACGTGCTCGCGGACGGCGGCGACGATGGCGGCCTTCTCGGCGAGCGGGCGGGCGCGCAGCGTCGTGCCGCTGATCGACGCCCGCTTCCGCATCAGGGCACCGAGGTCGAGCTCGGCGGTGCTGCCGCTGCCCGAGGCGATGACGGCGATGTGCCCGTTGGGCGCGAGGGCCTGCAGGTTCCGCGCCAGGTACGACGGCCCGACGACGTCGAGCACCACGTCGACCCCGACGCCGTCCGTGAACGCCAGGACGCGTTCGACGAAGTCCTCGGAGCGGTGGTCGACGACCAGGTCGGCACCGAGGTCCCGCGACGCCTGGACCTTGCGGTCACCGCCGCTCGTGGCGATCACCGTCGTGCCCAGCGCCTTCGCCCACAGCACGGCGTGGGAGCCCATGCCGCCGGTGCCGCCGTGCACGAGCAGGGTCTGGCCGGGGCGGAGTCGGGCGAGCATGCCGATGTTCGAGTACACGGTGCAGGCGGCCTCGGGCAGGCCGGCGGCCTCGACCAGGTCGACCGAGTCGGGGACCGGCAGCACCTGCGTCGCGGGAGCCACGACGAGCGAGGCGTAGCCGCCGCCGGACAGCAGGGCGCACACGCGGTCGCCGACGGCCACCGAGGTCACCCCGTCGCCGAGGGCCCGGACGGTGCCGGAGACCTCGAGCCCCAGGATCTCCGAAGCGCCGGGCGGCGGCGGGTAGTTCCCCGCGCGCTGCTGCAGGTCGGCGTTGTTCACCCCGGCGGCGGCGACCTCGATGAGCACCTCGCCCGCGGCGGGCACCGGGTCGGGCAGGTCGGTCACGGACATGGTGGTGTCGTCGAAGGTGATGGCGCGCATGCCCTCGACGGTACGCCGGGCGGCCGGTCATCCTGTGAGTGCCCCATGTACGCTCGATGACGGATCTGCACCTCATCCGGGGGAGTGTGGACCGATCGAGGGGGACTCTCCACCATGCCGAAGAACAAGTTCATCGCGCTCGCCACCGCCGGCCTTGCGCTCACCCTGCTCGCCGGTTGTTCGACCGGGCCGTCGAAGGCCGAGCAGTGCACCCAGTTCGAGAAGACGGTCAAGTCCGCTGCCGAGGGCGTGCAGTCCGAGGCCGCGAACCTGCAGTCCGACCCGGACGCCGCCGTCACCAAGCTCAAGGAGCTCGACGAGAAGATCTCCGACGGCGTCGACGACCTGTCCGACGACGACCTGCAGGACAAGGGCGAGGCGTTCGAGGACGCCTACGGTGACCTCGTCGACCAGATCGAGGACATCGCTGACGACCCGCAGTCGGCCGACGTCTCGGCGCTCACGAAGTCCAGCACCAAGGTGCAGGACGCCGGCAACGCCTTCCAGAAGGAGTGCAACTCCTGATGCGCCGCACCCTCACCGCGGTGACCACGGCGCTCGTCGCCGTGGCGCTGCTGGCGGGCTGCTCCGGCGGATCGTCCGACGACGGCGACTCGGCGGACACGTCTGCTCCGTCGAAGTCGTCCGCCCCGTCGAAGACGTCGGCCGCCAAGCAGACCACGACCGAGGCGTGCGCCCTGGTCGAGAACGAGCTCAAGTCGTTCATCGCCGAGCAGACGTCGTCCTCGGCGCCGGCGGACCCCGCGGCGCGCGCGAAGCTGGTCGGGGAGTTCACCGACCGCCTCGACGCTGCGCTGCCGAAGGTCACGAACGACGACGTCCACGACGCCTTCGAGGACTTCACCGAGGACGCGAAGGAGTACGCCTCGGCGCTCACCTCCAGCGGCTCGGCCGACTCCGCCGAGGCGAAGGACGCCCAGACCGACGTGCAGTCCTCACTGAACGAGGTCTCGGCGGTCTGCCCGAGCAACTAGTCGCCACACCAGGCCCCGGCACCACGACGCCCCGCAGCTCCGACCGGAACCGCGGGGCGTCGTCGTGCCGGGGCGGCTCAGACGGCAGCCGGCTGCGATGCGTCGAGTCGCGCGACGTCCTCCGGCCGCAGCTTCACGGTCGGTGCGGTCAGCGAGTTGAGGATCGACTGCGGGCGCGACGCCCCGGGGATCGGCACGACCACGTCGCTCTTCTGCAGCTCCCACGCGAGCGCGATCACCTGCGGTGTGACGCCACGGTCCCGCGCGATGTACGCGAAGTCCTCGTAGGCGGTGCCGAGATCGGCGGCGTTCGCGATGCCGCCGAGCGGGCTCCACGGCAGGAACGCGATCCCGAGCTCGTCGCAGAGCTCGAGTTCCGGCTCGCTCGACCGGAACTTCGGCGAGAACTGGTTCTGCACCGAGGCCAGCCGTCCGTCGAGGACCTCGTTCGCCGTCCGGATCTGGTCGGGGTCGGCGTTCGAGATGCCGGCCATCCGGATGACCCCCTCGTCGAGCAGCTCACCGAGTGCTCCGACGGACTCGGCGTAGGGGACCGCGGGGTCCGGACGGTGGAACTGGTACAGGCCGATCGCCTCGACGCCGAGGCGCTTCGCCGAGGCCTTCGCCGCCTGCTTCAGGTACTCCGGGTGGCCGTTCTGCGCCCATGCGCCGGCCTCCGGTCGCAGGTGTCCGCCCTTCGTGGCGATGAGGATGGACTCGGTGTCGCCGTGGAACTCCCGCACGGCCCGGGCGATGAGCTCCTCGTTGTGCCCCACCTCGTCGTGGGCGGCCAGGTGGTACGCGTCGGCGGTGTCGATGAGCGTGACACCGTTCTCGAGCGCGGCGTGGATGGTCGCGATGGACTGTCGTTCGTCGGGGCGCCCCTCGATCGACATGGGCATCCCGCCCAGACCGATGGCACTGACCGACACGTCTCCGATGACTCGTTGCTTCATGCGCCCAGCATGCGCCGGGGGCGCACGGTCACGCCCAGGGTGCGTCGCTCGTCCCCGGCTCAGCGCCGCGCCCAGCCCGGCGCGTGCTCCGGCAGCGGGCCGAAGGCGATGCCCCGGGCGTAGAGGCCCCGCGACGGCGGCACGTACCGGGCGAGCAGCACGGGCAGCAGCGGTGGCCCGTTCCGCAGCTGCCCCGCGAACGCCCGCTCGAAGACGACGCGGTGCAGTACGGCCTGCGCCGACTGGACGACCACGGCCGGTGGCCTCCGACGGCGCTGCACCGCGGCCAGCGCAGGGTTCAGCGCCGGACCGCTCCGCCCGTGCCGGAGCGCCGGCACCAGGATCGCGGCGGTCGCCACGGCGTCCTGCACCGCCAGGTTGATCCCCACCCCACCCGCGGGGGACATCGCGTGGGCCGCGTCGCCGATGCACAGCAGACCCGGCCGCCACCACCGCCGCAACCGGTCCATCCGGACGTCGAGCACGTGCACGTCGTCCATCGAGCCGATCGCGTCGACCCGGTCGGCGAAGTCCGGACGGAGCCGGGCCACCCGCGCCCGGAAGGCGCCGACGCCCTCGGCCCGCAGTGCAGCGTCCGAACCCTTCGGGGCGAAGTACGCGACCTGGTGGTAGTCGGGCCGCGGGAAGCTCAGCAGCACGTCCCGGTCGGAGAACGCCGGCGTCAGGGCGCTCGCCGCGTCTCCCGGACGCCGGGGCAGCCGGAACCACCAGGTGTCGAACGGCACCGGGAACGCCCGCGGCACGAAGCCCGCGGCCCGATGCAGGACCGAGTTCCGTCCGTCGCACGCGATCACGACGTCGGCGCGGAGTTCCTCCGCGTCCCCACTCCCGTCGCGCCGGCGCAGGTGCACCCCGGTGACGACGCCGTTCTCCTCGATGAGCCCGGTCGCCGCGAGGCCCATCGCGATGTCGAACGACGGTTCCTGCCGGGCAGCGGTGACGAGCAGGTCGAGCAGGTCCCACTGCGGCACCATCGCCACGTGGTCGTACGGGGGCTCGAGCCGCGAGAAGTCACCGAGCAGCAGCCGCGACCCGTCGGGCATCGGCAGGGAGAAGTCGTCGAGCCGAGACTGCGGCAGCGCCCGGAAGCGCTCGCCGAGGCCGAGCTCGTCGAGCAACCGGATCGTCGAGGCGTGCACGGTGTCGCCCCGGAAGTCCCGGTGGAAGTCGTCGTGCTGTTCGATGACGCGCACGTCGATGCCGGCCCGGGCGAGCAGTAGTCCGAGGACGACCCCGGCGGGGCCGCCGCCGACCACCGCGACCGTCGTCCGCGACACCGTCACCATGCCCTGGACGCTACGCCGTGTCGGACGGGAGGCCCGGGGCCGTGTCCGCCACGGGCCTCCCGTCCGGCGCCCGGTCGCGTCTGCCCGCGCGACGCGACGCGGTGCGACAGTCTCGACGTCGTGAGACATCGATCGTGTCGTTCGGAGTCGGTCCGGCAGGACCAGCGCGGTGCGCGTCGGCGCTAGGCGCTCGCGGACACCGACGACGACGCGGTCTCGCCGTCGGCCGCGTTCGCGAAGACGACCCCGCCCCACGCGATCACGCCGATCGCGAGCACGAAGCCGACCGCGGCGATCCACCACGACGACTTCCGGCGGATCCACGCGCCGATCGCCAGCACGATCGTGGCGACGCCGATCACGAACGCACCACCCACCGCGATGGCCGTACCGCCGATGTAGCCGCCGGGAGTGCACCCGGCCGAGGCGTCGCACGTCGCGGTCGCCGAGATGACTGCGATGATGCCGACGACGGCGGTGACGATCGTCATGACCGCACCGAAGGCCAGCAGCAGCACGGTCGAGATCCGGTCGGCGAGCTTCGCGGGCGGGAACAGCGTGGTGCCACCGCGCTCCCAGGCCGCGCGCTGCGGGTCCTGGGGGCCGGGCGAGGACTGCGGCGGACCGCCGGGGACGTTGGACCAGGTCATGGGAGCAGTCCTACCGCGCTTCCACGCCGAACGCCTGTGCGAGTCGCTGGATCTTCTGCGCCCGACCCAGGCGCGGCAGGTCGGATCCGTCGCGGATGACCTTGCCGCGGGCCTCGAAGTCGTCGAGGAAGTCCTGCGCCCAGGCGACGTCGGTCGGCGTGGGGGAGATGACCTCGTTGATGACGGGCAGCTGCTCGGTGTCCAGGCACAGCTTGCCGGTCAGGCCGAGCGAGACCGCGACCTGGGACTGCTCGCGCAGGATCGGGTGCGACGACCCCACCGTCGGGCCGTCGATCGGGCCGGGCAGGTCGCCGACGCGCGAGGCGACGACGAGCTTCGACCGCGGGTACGCCATCGCCAGGGTGTCGGCGCTCGTGCCGGTGTCGCGGCGGTAGTCGCCGGAGCCGAACGCCAGCCGGAACGCACCCTGCGCCCGCGCGATCGAGACGGACTCCTCGATGCCGAGCGCCGACTCGACGAGGGCGATCACCGGGGTCTGGCCGCCGAGCCGGTGCCACGTGTCGGTGACCTGCGCCGGGGACTCGGTCTTCGCGAGCATCACGCCCTGCAGCCCGGGCAGGCCGCGGAGCTCCTCGACGTCGTCGGCCCAGAAGTCGGTCGTGACGTCGTTGATCCGCACCCAGGCCTCGCCGCCGCCGGCCAGCCACGCGGCGACGCCCTGCCGTGCCGAGGGCTTGGCGGCGGGGTCGACGGCGTCCTCGATGTCCAGGATGATCTGGTCGGCGCGGGACCGCTGGGACTTCTCGAACCGGTCGGTCGCGGTACCGGAGACGAGCAGCCACGAGCGGGAGATCTCGGCGGGGACCGATCGACGCCGGTTCGGCGTGGGGGCGGACGGGGTGGTGCGGTCGTCGATGGCCATGCCCCGTTGGTACCACATCGGACGCCACGGGCGTCCCATCGGCCGTGCGACGCGGCCGGTCTGGCGGGTGCCGCGTCGGCCGGAAACCCCGAAACCTCGGTTCATTGCCAGAGAGGGCGCGCGTTCCCGCCTACAGTGTCGGATGTGTGGCGAGCGGACAGGGTGACCGACGGTGAGGACGACGTGAACGACGACGTCCCCGTCGAGGGTGCCCCCGCGCGCCCCGACGACGAGCGAGACGACCGCGATGAGCGAGACGACCGAGACGAGCAGCAGGACGTGGACGAGGACCGGACCGACGACGAACCGGACCGTACGCTCCGCCCGGAACTGCAGCTGACCAGCCCGCAGGCGATCAGCCTCGGCGACCCCCGGCTGCAGGCGGGCAACGCGGCGGAACCGACGTGGGACGGCTGGCGCGGCCAGCTCACGGGCGTCGGCGGCACGAGCCCGCTCACCCACTTCAGCGACCACCCCCGCGCCCGCATCGAGCTGTCGACGACGCACCCGGGCGGCCTCGCCCAGTTCATCACCGGCAAGACCACCCTGCTGTCCAGCCTGATCCGCGACGAGGTGGCCATCCGTGCCGCCCGTGTCGCCGCCGGCCAGGTCGAGGCGAAGGGCACCGAGCTCGCGACGGTGCGCGGCATCGACGCCGTCAAGCTCGGCATCGGCATGGCCGACTGGAAGCACGGCGACGAGCAGTTCCGCGGCCCGGTGCTCCTGCGCCCGCTGGCGATCCGCCGCCACGGCCGTGACTTCGAGGTCCGACTCCTCGGCGAGCCCGTGCTCAACCCGGGGCTCGCCGACGCCCTGCACGAACAGTTCGGCGTCATCCTCGACGCGCAGTCCTTCGTGGCGCTCGCCCAGCAGGACGGCTCGTTCACCCCGAACCCCGTCATCGACCGACTGCGCGGCCTGACCGCGCACATCCCCGGCTTCTCGGTGCACGCCCGGCTCGTGGTCTCCACGTTCGCCGAGGTCGCGACCGGCATGGTCGAGGACACCGGCGACCTGTCCCACCCGGTGCTCGACGCCCTCGCCGGCAACCCGAGCGCCAAGTGGCAGGTCGAGCAGTCCTACCACCCGGTCGAGCAGACGCCGTCGGACGAGCGCAGCCCGGAGACCGACACCCTGCTGCTCGACGCCGACGACGAGCAGGAGAACGTGATCGCGCAGATCGCGGCCGGCAACTCCATCGTCGTGAAGACCCTGCCCGGCACCGGCGGCACCCAGACGATCGTGAACGCCCTGGGTGGCCTGGTCGCCGCGAACAAGCGCGTCCTCGTGGTGAGCCCGCGCCGTGCGACCCTGCGGGGCATCGCGGCCCGCTTCGGCGAGGTGCAGCTGCCCGGCGTCGCGGTCACGCCCTCGACCCTGCGCCGTGACGTCGTCCGTGCCATCGCGCGGAACGAGAAGGCCGCACGTCCGAACCTCCGCGAGGTCGACGACGCCCTGGTCCGGCTCCGCAAGGTCCTGAAGGACTACCGCGGCTCGCTCACCCGCAAGGACGCCGACTTCGGCGTCTCGGTGCTCGACTGCCTGGTCGAGCTCTCGCGGCTGTCGCTCCTGCCGGTCCCACCGTCGACGACCGCGCGTCTGTCGAAGCAGTCCGTGGCGTCCATGGTCGAGGGGCGCTCGCGTGTCGCCGAGACGATGGTCAGCGCGGCCAACCTCGGTGAGTTCCGCTACGGCCCCGACGACTCGCCCTGGTACGGCGCGAAGTTCTCCACCAGCGACGGCGCCCAGCGCGCCCACCGCATCGCCAAGGACCTCGACTCCGAGGGGCTGCCGACGCTCCTCCGCCGCGCGCACGACCTCGTCGCCACGACGCACATGCGCCAGTTCACGACGATCAACGAGCTCGGCATCTACCTGCGCCTGCTCACCGAGATCCGTGACACCCTCGACCGCTTCCTGCCGGTGGTCTTCGACCGCTCGGTGTCGGAGCTCGTCGCCGCCACGGCCCCGCGTGGCGAGGGTGCCCCGATGTCCTCGACGAACCGTCGTCGCCTGAAGAAGCTCGCTCGCGAGTACGTCCGCCCCGGCGTGCACGTCTCCGACCTGCACGAGGCCCTGACCCGGGTGCAGCAGCAGCGCGTGCTCTGGCAGCGCTACGTCGCCGCCGGCGTGAACCCCGAGGTGCCCACGGGCATCGCGGACGTGCAGGTGCTGTTCTCGAACGTCGCCGAGGACCTCGCGCGCCTCGACGAGCCGCTCGGCCGGACCGAGCGCGACCGTCAGCTCGCGAACACCCCGGTCGACCAGCTCGTCCCCACCATCGCCGAGCTCGCGGCCGAGTCCGACGTCCTGCACAACCTGCAGGAGCGCACCGAGCTCATGCAGACCCTGCGCGACCTGCAGCTCGAGCCGCTCATCACAGACCTGGCGAACCGGCACGTGCCGGACCTGCAGGTGCCGGCCGAGCTCGAGCTCGCCTGGTGGCAGTCCGCGCTCGAGACCATGCTCGAGTCCGACCGGGCCCTGCTCGGCGCGAACACCGACATGCTCGACCGGGTCGAGGCCGACTTCCGCCTCGTCGACGACGCCCACGCGGCCGGGGTCTCCCAGGGCCTCGCGTGGCAGCTCGCCGAGAACTGGAAGGTCGGACTCGTCGACTGGCCGGAAGAGGCCACGGCGCTGAAGACCCAGCTGCGCGAGGGTGCGATCACCTCGCGGCTGCTCCAGGACTCCGCACCGCACCTGTCCCGATCCATCGCGCCCGTGTGGCTCGCGAGCCCGTACGAGGTCTCGCAGATCGCCGACACGATGCCGTTCGACACCGTGATCCTCGTCGATGCCGGAGCCGTGACGATCGCCGAGACCGTCGGAGCCGTCCGTCGTGCGCGCCAGACCGTCGTCTTCGGTGACCCGGTCACGCAGACGCCGTCGCCGTTCCGCATCACCGTCGACCCCGAGCACCGTGCGCTGCAGGTCGACGAGGGCACCCTCGACGCCTTCCACGCCGACTCCGCCCTGGCGAAGCTCTCCACCCTGCTGCCGACCCTGTCGCTCTCGCGGTCGTACCGTGCCGGCGGCGAGGACCTGGCCGAGCTCGTGAACCGTCGCTTCTACGGCGGCAAGATCGAGTCGCTCCCGTGGGCCGGATCGTTCCTCGGCCACGGCTCGATCGCGCTCGACTACGTCAGCGACGGCAAGGCCGTGCCGGACCCCGAGTCCGGCGCCGTCGAGAGCGTCGACGCCGAGGTGGACCGCGTGGTCCGACTCGTCATCGACCACGCCCGAACCCGCCCGAGCGAGTCGCTCATGGTCATCACCGCCTCGGCGAAGCACGCCGTGCGCGTCGAGCAGGCCGTGCTGACCGCGGCGCAGGGCCACAAGGACCTGACCGAGTTCGTCATCGGCGACCGTGCCGAGCCGTTCATCGTGGCGACGCTCGAGCAGTCGGTGGCGCAGAGCCGCGACCGCGTCGTGTTCTCCATCGGCTACGGCCGCACCCCGCACGGCCGCGTCCTGCGCGACTTCGGTCCGCTCGGCAAGCCCGGCGGCGAGCGGCTGCTGGCGGTCGCGATGACCCGTGCGCGTCGCTCGATGGTGATCGTCACCTGCTTCCAGCCGTCCGACATCGAGGCCGAGCGGATGGGCCACGGCACCGTCGCCCTCGCCGAGATCCTGGCCGAGGTGCGTGCGCGCACCACCGCCGAGTACGTGCCGGACGACTCCGACCCGCTGCTCGTGGACCTGGCCCGCCGGCTCGAGATGCGTGGCATCCCGGTCGCGCTCGGGCACCGCGGCAAGCTCGGCCTGGTGGCCGCGCACGGCGGGGTCTGCGTCACGATCGAGACCGACGCGTCGCTCGTCAAGGGCTCGTTGCGCGAGTCCCTGCGCCTGCGCCCCGAGGTCCTGCGCCGACTCGGCTGGCACTACGTGCGGGTGCACGCGTTCCAGCTGTTCTCCGACCCGGACCGCGTCGCGAACACCGTCGCCGCGGTGCTCGGTGTCGACCGTGGTGCCACGCAGGAGATCTCGATCCCGCCGATTCCCGCCCGCCGATGACCGACCGGCCGAGTCGGCGGGCCTCGCGGCCCGCCGGTCCGGTGACGCCGGAGACGGACCAGCTGGTGGGCACGTGGACGCGAGCCGACGACGCGTCGTCAGCCGCGCCTCCCGGTCCAGCAGCGTCGACCGGAAGCGAGACGGACGATCTGTCGGGAGGCCCGGTGCGGCGCCGCAGACGTGTCACCACCCAGCCGGTGCCGGGCTACGACCCGGCACCGCCACCGGAACCGGCGCGACACCGCGACGGGGAGAACGACGACCAGCTCCGGCGCGACGTCCCGCCCCACTGGTGAACCGGTAGCCTGTCCTGCGATGACTGACACCGTACGGCAGCGCCCCGACTGGCAGACCTGGCCGAACCTGATCTCGCTGGTCCGGCTGCTGCTGATCCCGGTGTTCGTGTGGCTCGTCGTCGCCGGACACCCGGGCTGGGCGCTCGTCGTACTCGTCGTCATCGGGGTGAGCGACTGGGCGGACGGCTTCATCGCGCGCAAGTTCGACCAGGGCTCGAAGCTCGGCAAGGCGATCGATCCCGTCGCCGACCGCCTCGCCATCATCGCGATCGTGCTGTCGCTCGTGCTGACCGGACTGCTGCCGTGGTGGGTCGTCGCCGTCGTGGTGCTCGTCGACCTCGTGCTCGTCGTGCTGTCGAGCGTGCTGTTCCGCGGCAACCCGGACCTCGACGTCACCTGGACGGGCAAGATCCGTTCCGCACTGCTCTTCGTGGGCCTGCCGGTGCTGCTCTTCTCGGCCGTGCACGCCGTCGACGAGAACGCGCCGTGGGTGCGGGGCGTCGCCCTGGTCTTCGTGTACCTCGGCACCGTGGGCCACGTGCTCGCCGGCATCCAGTACGCCCTGGCGATGTTCGCGAAGCGCCGCCGCGTCACCGCCTGACGGTCACCCGCCCCGAACGAAACCAGGTTCCGGACACAGCACCGCGGATCTCCGTGGTGTCGTGTCCGGAACCTGGTTCCGGTGCGCTGCTAGAGCTTCGTCGAGCCGCCGATGCCGGGTCCCTCGGGAGCGGTGTTCGGGGCGATGTGGGCGCCGGTCCCGGTGCTCGTCGAGACACCCTTCTGGGAGCGGAGCAGGTCGCGGATCTCGAGCAGCACCTCGACGTCGGTCGGGGGCACGTCCTGCGGGGTCTGCTCCTCGTCGTTCTTGACGCGCTCGAACGCCACCTTCTTCAGGTGGTTGACCGGTACGACGAGGGCGAAGTAGACGACCGCGGCGACGATGACGAAGTTGAGCACGGCGCCGATGATCGCGCCGAAGAGGATCGACGCGTGGCCGCCGGACACCGTCGGGATCTTCCAGACCAGTGCCTCGTCGAGGCTCGACGCGTTGAACGCCGCGCCGATGAGCGGGTTGATCAGTGCGTTGACGATCGTGGTGACGATCGCGGTGAACGCAGCACCGATGACGACTGCGACGGCCAGGTCGATGACGTTGCCGCGGAGCAGGAACTCCTTGAAGCCCTTCACGGGACTCCTTCCGGTCGAGGACAGCCGCCGGACGGCGACTCCATCAACCTATCGGCGAGGAGTCCTGGTGGTCACGACGCGCTGGGCTTCGGCGTGCTCGGCTTCGACTCGGTCTTCGCGGGGGTGGCCTTCGTCTCCGACTTCGCCGGCGTGCTCGACGAGCCCTCGGACTTCGGCGCCGGGCGGGAGTCGGTGCGGTAGAAGCCGCCGCCGTTGAACGTCACACCGACGGGGGAGAACACCTTGCGCAGGACACCGCCGCACACCGGGCACTCGGTCAGGGTGGCGTCGGAGAACGACTGCTTGATGTCGAACGCGTTGTCGCACTCGGTGCAACGGTACGAGTAGGTGGGCACGTCAGCTCCGGAACGTGATGATGCGCGACGGCGTGATGATGCCGTCGACGGGTTCGTCGTGGGGTTCGCGCGGGACCTCGTCGAGGTACTCCGCGTCGAAGATCACAGCATAGACGGGCGGGCGCTTCGCCATGGACCCGAGGGTCTTGTCGTAGTAGCCGCGACCCCATCCCATCCGGACGCCGTCGTGCCCGACCGCCGCCGCGGGAGCGAGGATCGCGTCGACGTCGTTGATGGCGAGCGGGGACAGCACCTCGCCCACGACCTCCGGCATGCCGAAGATCCCCTCGGTCTCGCTCTCACCGTCGCCGACCGCCCAGTCGAGCAGGCCGTCCTCGCGCGTGACCGGCAGGAGCACGCGGATGTCGTGCGCGAACGCCCAGTTCAGGAACGGGCGGACGTTCGGCTCGTCGGACGCCGACAGGTACAGCGCCAGCGAGGTGACCTGGCGCTCCTCGGCGAAGCGCTGCAGGGTGGCGGTGAGCGCCGCGCTGTCCGCGTCGCGTTCCGTCGTGGTCCGGGTGCGCCGCCGCTGCCGGAGTTCGGCTCGCAGGGCGCGCTTCTCGTTCCCGAGATCGGCGATCATGCGCAGGAGTCTACCGAGGGCATCCGTTGCGGCTTCCCGCCGGGAAACGCGCTGATGCCGTGTCCCCTGTAGCGATGACATGCCCCGGAAACCCGGATCGGATACGGTCTGGGGCATGGGCTTCCAGATTTCCAAGGCGGTGATCCCAGCGGCAGGGCTGGGCACTCGCTTCCTCCCCGCGACCAAGGCGATGCCGAAGGAGATGCTCCCCGTCGTCGACAAGCCAGCCATCCAGTACGTGGTGGAAGAGGCCGTCGGCGCAGGACTCACCGACGTCCTGATGATCACGGGCCGCAACAAGAACGCACTCGAGAACCACTTCGACCACGTGTCGGAGCTCGAGGAGACCCTCAAGAAGAAGGGTGACCACGAGAAGCTGCAGAAGGTCAACCAGTCGACGGACCTCGCCGACATGCACTACGTGCGTCAGGGCGACCCGCTCGGCCTCGGCCACGCGGTGCTCCGCGCGAAGATGCACGTCGGCCGCGAGCCGTTCGCCGTGCTCCTCGGCGACGACATCATCGACGCCCGCGACCCGCTGCTCAAGCGCATGATCGAGGTCCAGGGTGAGAAGAACGCCACGATCGTGGCGCTGCTCGAGGTCCCCGAGTCGCAGACCCACCTGTACGGCATCGCCACGGTCGAGCCGACCGACACCGACGACGTCGTGAAGATCACCGGGCTCGTCGAGAAGCCCCCGCAGGGCGAGGCGCCCTCGAACCTGGCCATCATCGGCCGCTACGTCATCCGCCCCGAGGTCTTCGACGTCCTCGAGAAGCAGGAGCCCGGCAAGGGCGGCGAGATCCAGCTCACCGACGCGCTCATGAAGATGGCGAGCGCCGAAGAGTGGACCGGCGGCGTGTACGGCGTCGTGTTCCGTGGACGCCGGTACGACACCGGTGACAAACTCGACTACATCAAGGCGATCGTGCAGCTCGCCTCGGACCGCGATGACCTCGGCCCCGACCTCAAGTCGTGGCTGAAGGAGTTCAACGCGGGCGAATGAGTCGGCCATCCCGCCCGGGTCCGTGCACACGGACCCGGGCGGGACACCCCGTCCCGCACAGCGGCGGGATCCCGGAGGAACCAAGCGATGACGACGATCCCGACCCTGTCCCACGGGCGGGTCACCATCCGGCCCCTCCGGCTCCGTGACACGCGCGACCTCGACCTCGCACTCGCGTCGAACCGATCGTGGCTCCGCACCTGGGAGGCCACGAACCCCTCTGGACACGTCTCCACCGACGTCCGCGGCAGCATCCGCGCGCTCCAGGCCAACGCCCGCGCGGGACTCGGACTGCCGTTCGCGATGGAGCTCGACGGCCGGTTCGTCGGGCAGCTGAACGTCTCCGGCATCACCTACGGGTCGCTGGCCAGTGCCTCGATCGGCTACTGGGTCGTCGAGGACGCCGCCGGACACAACGTCACCCCGATCTCGGTCGCCCTCGCCGTCGACCACTGCTTCCGCGCGGTCGGGGTGCACCGCATCGAGATCTGCATCCGGCCCGAGAACGCCCCGTCCCTGCGCGTCGTCGAGAAGCTGGGCTTCCGGTACGAAGGGCTGCGTCGCCGGTACATCCACATCAACGGCGACTGGCGCGACCACTTCTGCTTCGCGCTCGTGGCCGAAGAGGTCCGTGAGGGCGTCCTCGAGCGGTGGGTCCGCGGGCAGGTGCCACCCGGCCTCGGTGCCGTACCGCTCGCCGCCCGTGACGAAGCGGCGCTGCCGATCACCACCACGCCCCGGCTGTAGATTCCGCCGCGACACGCGCAACACGCGTTCCGCAATCACGCGACGGGGATACCCCCGCCCCTACCGTGTTCGCATGGCAGGAATCGGCTCGTGGGGTGGCGGCATCGTCCTGCTCGTCGCGGCCGTCCTCTGGCTCGTCTACCTGATGCCGTCGTGGGCCGCCCGACGCCAGTACCTGGCCACCGAACGCAACGCGATCCGGCTGCAGCAGACCCTGCGGATCCTGGCGCAGACCGCCGAGCTCCCCGACGAGGTCCGTGTCGAGATGAACGCGAAGTCACTGGCCGAGGCGCAGCGTGTCGCCCGGTCCGAAGAAGCCAAGCGCACCGCCATCGTCCGCGCCCACGAAGCCGCGCGCCAGCGGGAGATCACCCGCCGCCTCGCCGAGCAGGCCCCGGTCCTCGAGCGTGCGTCGTCGGTGCCCGCCCTGACCGCGATGCGCATGCGCCGCTCCCGCCTCGGAGCCACCCTGTTCGGCACGCTCGGCGTCGTCGTCGCGCTCGTCGTCTTCGTCGCGGCACCGGCCCTGTGGCTCGTCGGCGTCGCCGGGCTCCTCGCCGCGGGTGGGTCCGCAGCGGTCCTCGCCCAGCTGCACCAGGTGGCGACGGCGCGGAAGACCCGTGTCGCGGCGGCCGAGGCGGGCGCGAGCCGTGCCTCCCGGCCCACGACCACGTGGACGGACCCGGCGCCGCCACTGACCACCGAGCAGTCCGCAGAACCCGCGCAGGACCGCAGCTGGACCCCGAACCGGGTGCCGAAGCCGCTGTACGTGGAGCGTCCGACGGCCCCCGCTGCCACGCCGGAGTCGTCCGCCGAACTCGCCGCGCGACTCAAGGAGCGCGTCGCCGAGGCCAAGGCCGAGGCGGACGCCGAAGCCGCGGCGATCCGTGCGGGGGAGTCCGATCCGTCGCTCGCCACCGTGTCCCGGATGCGTCCGGAGCTCGAAGAGGCGGCGGCGTCGCTGTCGGCGCACGACCAGGGGCGTCTCGCCGAGCGGCTGGGGCTGCGTGCTCCCGCCGTCCCGGAGCTCGTCGCCGCGACGCCTGACGAACCGGCCACGCCCACGGGTCCGCCGAGCAAGTGGGCCGGCATGGGTGTCCTGGACGACGACGCGTACCAGCAGGCCGACCTCGACGCGATCATGCGTCGGCGCCGCGCGGTCTGAGTCGCGGCTCGCCCGACCGGCTGGCCACGATTTCGGTTCGGCCGAACGGTGGTGCTAGTGTGGTCGAGCACTTGGGGCTATGGCGCAGTTGGTAGCGCGTCTCGTTCGCAATGAGAAGGTCAGGGGTTCGAATCCCCTTAGCTCCACCAAGGCAAAGCCGATCCGGCCCGGAACCAACAGGTTCCGGGCCGTTCTGCGTTCGGTGTGTTCCACAGGCTCGCGTCACTGTGTCGTCATGCACAGTTCGCGGACAGGGGTGGTGTGTTGCTGAGCGCATCGTCCTAGACTCCCGGTGCGCCGACAGGGCGCGGGGAACGGGGGAACACGTGCGCTTCAGGACTGCCATCGCATCGATCGGGACGGTGCTCGCCGTCACTGCCGGGCTGCTCGTGGTCGCCCCGGTGGCGCCGGCCTCGGCCGCAGCGCCGACCACCGGGCGGTTCACGCCCGTGGCGCCGGCGCGAGCCTGGTCCGGTACCGCGACGAGCAAGCTGACGACCGTGACGCTCGGCGGCCGGAACGGCATCCCGTCGAACGCGACGGCGGTCGTGCTGACCGCGACCGTGACCTCGCCGAGTGCGGCCGCGTACGTGAGCGTCGCCCCGTTCGGCAGCACCGCGAGCCCCGCCATCCAGAACTTCGCCAGGGCGCAACCGATCTCCGGCACCACCACGGTCGGACTCACCGGCGGCAAGGCCCAGGTGAAGGTCTCGGCCGGCAAGGCGACCGTCGCCCTCGACGTCGCCGGTTGGTACGGCACCAGCGCCACCGGGTCGACCTACACGCCGCTCGCGCCGACGAACGTGCTGAACGGCACCGTCACCACGGGCGCGAAGCGCATCGTCGTCGCGGGCAAGGCGGGCGTGCCGTCGAACGCCACTGCCGTCGTGCTGCAGGCCGACGTGTCCCGTCCCGCGACGAGCGGCCGACTGCGCCTCACCCCGTCCGGCAACAACGCCGGCGTCGTCTCGCTCATGTACTCCAAGGGCACCACCGTCGCGAACACGACCACCGTCCGGCTGTCCGGCGGTGCCGTCCAGGCCAAGGTCTCCTCCGGGTCCGCGCGCGTGCTCGCCGACGTCGTCGGGTACTACGCGCCGAACGCCAACGGGTCGGTGTTCGTGTCGGCGCACCCGGTCCGCGCCGCGACCGTCGCCGCCGGCACCACCGCCACGAGGGTGACCGTCGCCGGGACCGCGGGTGTGCCGCGCAACGCGACCGCGGCCGTCATCAACGCCAAGGTCGGCGGCGGCAGCGTCGGGGGATCGCTCCGCGTCGTCGGCGCCGGGCTCGCCTCGAGTGTGCCGACGCAGGTCTACGCAAAGGGGCAGACCATCGGCAACGCGCTCATCGCACCCCTGGCGTCCGGTGGGCAGGTGCAGGCGAAGGTGTCTGCGGGCAGGGCCACCGTGTACGTCGACGTCGTGGGGTACTTCCTCAACGGCAACAGCGGGTCGGGGACGGGGGTCGACGTCTCGTACCCGCAGTGCGGCAAGAGCGTGCCGACCGACCAGTCCTTCGGCATCGTCGGGGTGAACTCGAGCCTCGGCAACACCACGAACCCGTGCCTGCAGCAGCAGCTGTCCTGGGCTGCATCGTCCGCCGGCGGTACCGCACAGCCGAAGACGCAGGTCTACGCGCTGTTCGCCAATCCCGGGGCGGCTGCGGCATCGGTCTGGCCAACGTCCAACGCCGCGCCGGACGGGCAGTCCGTGACGAACCCGTACGGCACGTGCACGGCACAGTCTGGCGCGAAGCCGACCTGGAAGACGACGTCGGCGTGCTCGTACATGTACGGCTACGCCAGGGCCTACGAAGCAGCGAACACCCGGGGCGTCGCGAACCCGGGGCAGTACCGCTGGTGGCTCGACGTCGAGACCGGCCTGTCCCACCTGAGCGACACCGGTCAGAACCGGGTGGCGCTCGAGGGCATGGTCGCGGCCCTGAAGCGCAGCGGTGTCACGCAGATCGGCGTCTACTCGACCTCGTACCAGTTCCGCACGATCATGGGCACCGTCCCGACCACGAGCCCGCTCCGGCCCCTGCCGAGCTGGATCGCGATCGGTGACGGCCGCCTCGACCAGGCGCAGGCAGCATGCTCCGGTGCGCGGCTCCTCGGCGGCCCGATCGCGATGACCCAGTACAAGACGCCGTTCGGCTCGACGGAGATCGACCGCAACTGGTCCTGCTCCTGACGAGGCCGCACGCGGTTCGCGACGATCCACGAGTCGTTCGTCGGGTGTCCTGTCGGAAAACGGGTGCGGACCGGTCCGCACCCGCGCCCCGGCGACGCGACCGCGTCAGCTCGCGAAGCTGTCCGTCAGCACCCCCGCCTGCGCGAACGCGGTGTGGATCGCGTTCGCGGCCTGCTCGAAGGCACGGTTGCCGCGCGAGACCCCGAGCGCACCGCCCTTGATCGCGGACTTGCCGGACCCGCGCAGCAGCCGTGCAACCGTGCGGCCGTCCGGCGTGACCATGATCTGCACGTCCAAGCGGGTGTGGAAGGTTCGGTCGTTCGCCAGGCCACCGATGAGCAGCGTGAGGCCCAGGCTGCCGCGGGTGGCTCGGAGCGCGCCCTGCTCGGCGTCCTCCACCGTGTAGCCCTCGTTGGCGAGTGCCGAGCGGACCTGGCCGCGAGCGGTCTCGGGGTCGGTGGCGACGAAGAAGTCGTGACTCTCGGGCATGGTCTGCTGATCCTCTCGAAGGCGTCCGTGCGGACACGGAGGACGCTCGCCCCCCGACGACGATCATGCCGTGCCGGAACGTCAGGTGTGTCGCTTACGCTGGCTGTGTCATGACTGCCTCGATGAACCGTCGCGCCCTCCTGTCCCTCGCCGGTGTCGCCGGGATCGGGCTCGCGGTCGCCGCGTGCTCGTCCGGCAGCGACGATGCCGGCAAGAAGAACGGCAGCAGCGGCAAGAACGACAACGCCGAGGACGGCAACGCCGGCAAGAGCACGACCACCCCGAAGCCCGTCGCGAAGTCCCTGACCCCGGCGCAGGTCCCGCTCGCCGGCGGCGTCACCGTCACCGTCGCGGGAACCGGTCTCGCCGCGGTCAAGGGCGTCACCGTCGGCGGTGTCGCCGCTCGTGACGTCACGGCCACGGCGTCGAAGGTCACCTTCACGGCCCCGCACCAGGCGATGTACACCGCCGGTGACGCCGACGTCGCGCTCTTCACCGAGTCGATCGAGCCGAGCCCGTCGGCCAACCAGTCGTCGGACGGCAACGGCAGTGCCGCGAACGACGGGCAGACCGGTGCGACGCAGGACTCGGCCACGGCGACGCCCGCACCCACGACCGCCCCGGTGCCCGACCCGTCCACCGCTGTCGCGACGTCGTCGGTGGCCTACGCCGCGCTGACCGACGTCGACCGGCAGCTCCAGTACGCGATGGCGCACTGGAAGGACTACAACCTGTCCGAGTACGGCACCATGAACCCGATCGGCGGTGACTGTGCGAACTACGTCAGCCAGACGCTCATCGCCCGCGGCTGGGAGCAGCGGTCCGACTGGTACAACCGGGCCGCCGGTGCCGAGCACAGCGCCACGTGGACGTACTGCCCGACGATGGACCCGTGGCTCGAGACGAACGCCGCGGAGTTCGGGCTGACGCGTCGGAGCTCGGACGAGCGCGACAAGGTCAAGGTCGGCGACATCGTCTTCTACGACTGGAACGCGAACGGGTCGCCGGACCACACCACCATCGTGTCCGAGGTCTTCACCGAGTCCGACGGCACCATCCGCATCAAGTCGGCGAGCCACAACCAGGACGGCCCGTACCGCGACCTCGACGAGATGATCACGGTGCAGCACCCGGGCGGGACGGCCTGGTTCCACACGTTCGACGCGTAGGCAGACAGGCCGACTTGCATCAGCCCGCAGCTCAGGGGTACCCGAGGAACCACAGCAGCACGATCGCGACCGGCTGCAGGCACACCCCGACCACGAGCCACGTCACCGCCCGCCGCCGCGTCCGCACGAACACGTCCGACCCGAGCAACGGCGCCATCGGCATGAGCAGCCGCGGCAACGACTGCTGCGGCAGGAACACCGCCACCAGGTAGAGCCCGTACGACGCCGTGAACGCGAGCACCTCGGTGCCGAGCGCGCGGGTGCTCCGTCGGGTGAAGAACCACACCGCACCGCCGAGCACCGCCACCACGAGCACGATGCCGATCGGCCCGAGCCAGGTCGAGGCCATCGCGAACCACGGCGTCAGCGGGGCGAAGTGCTGTCGCCCGACGAACCCCACCCACCACGACAGCTCGGTGTCCAGGTAGGCGTTCGGCCGCCCGGTCACCGCCGAGGCGATCACCGGCCACGCGAGTCCCGCTGCCGCGACGACGAGTCCGGAGACCACGATCGCGATGCGGTCCCGCCACGGGAACACCTCGGCGGGTCGCGCGGACCGTCGGGACTCCGCCCACCGCACGACCAGGTGCACGGCCAGCGCCACCGCGAGCGCGAGGACTCCGGGTTTCGTGAACGCCGCGACGACCCCGAGCGGCGCGATCAGCCAGTACCGCCGCCGCACCAGGGCCAGCAGCGCCCCGAACAGCAGGACGAGGAGCAGGCTCTCGGCGTACGCGACCTGCAGCAGGAACCCGGTCGGCGCGAACGCGAAGAGCGCGGTGGCCCAGCGGGCCCGGTGCGAGCAGCCCACGGCGAGCACCAGCCGGTACAGCAGCACGCAGGCCCCGGCTCCCGCGATCGTCGCCACCAGCACGCCGGCGACCCAGAACGAGCCTCCGGTGACGGTCATCACGACCCGCACGATCGCGGGGAACACGGGCAGGAACGCCCAGGCGTTTGGCAGCACGTGCCCCACGTCGTCGACGGGGAGCGTGGCCGGGTAGCCGTGCTCCGCGATGGTCCGGTAGAACGAGGCGTCCCACGACCCGGAGAACGTGAAGAACGACGGATCCCGCCGGTACGACGCGAACGTCCAGTCGTTCGCCGTCGCCAACACGTACATCGTCGCGAGCAGCAGCGTGCTCACCACCCGTGATGCCGCCCAGATGAGCAGGGGCGCGGTCCACGCACTGCGGGGCCCGGTCAGCAGGCTGCGCACCCCCGACCGGGAGGCCCGGGTCGTCTCCGCCACGCTCGTCACCCGCCCGATCCTCCCAGACCAGGGCCCGTGCCCGCTCCGGTGGCCGGCCGCGCGCCGGGCCGCGCGCCGATCTGCGTGCTTCGTGAGCAGCAATGGTCGGGTCCGTCTGCCGGACCCGACCATTCCTGCTCACGAAGTGCGAGCCTCCCGGTCAGCGACCGGTGACCGCGCGACGGATCTGCTCGATCGGCACCTTCGGGGAGCGGTCGGCGTTGAGCAGACCGTTGGTCTCCTGCATGGTGTCGGTCAGCTGCGTGTAGCAGGAGCCGGCGAGGAACGAGCTCGCCCGGATCGCGTCGTACAGCGCCGTGATCCGGGTGACCCAGTCGTCGCCGTCGCTGGCTGACGTGTAGCCCCAGCCGTCCTCGCGCTGGACGCCCGGCTGGTAGTTCACGCCGCCGAACTCGGTGAGCATGACGGGCTGGCCCTGGTCCTCGGCACCCCCGACGAGGATGCGGCGATCCGCCGGGCCGATGCCACCGAGGAGCCGGGTCCGTGCGGTGTCGTCCGCGTAGGTCGCCGCGAGCCGCGGCCCGTCGCCCTCGTAGTCGTGGACCGTGACGATGTCGGAGTTGGTGTGCTCCCACCCGTCGTTCGAGATCACCGGACGCGTCGGGTCGATCGCCCGCGTGACGTCGGCGAGTGCCCGGGCGTAGGCCTGCTGCGCGGGGTCGGTGGCGATGTGCTGCACGCCCCAGCTCTCGTTCGCCGGCACCCAGGTGACGATCGACGGGTGTGAGGCGTCGCGCTCGACGGCGTCCATCCACTCGCGCATCAGGCGCTGGACGGCCCGCGGCGAGAAGGCGTAGGCGCCGGGGGCCTCGCCCCAGACCAGGATGCCGAGCCGGTCCGCCCAGTACAGGAACCGGGGGTCCTCGATCTTCTGGTGGTTGCGGGCGGCGTTGAAGCCGAGCTCCTTGATGAGCTCGACCTCGCGGCGCAGTGCCTCGCGGGACGGTGCGGCGATGTGCGAGTCCGGCCAGTAGCCCTGGTTCAGCACGCTGCGGACGTCATGGCTGCGGCCGTTCAGCAGGAAGGTGCCGCCGTCGATCCCGACGGTGCGGAGCCCGAAGTAGGACGCGACCGAGTCGATCGGCGTCGTACCGGCACGGGGGAGCAGCGAGACCGTGGCGTCGACCAGGCGCGGGGCGTCCGGGGTCCAGTGCAGTTCGTCCTCGGCCTGCCCGTTCGTCTGCCGCGAGATCGGCACGACCACGTCGAACTCGTCCGAGCTGTCGCCGAGCGTGGACTCGACGGTGGCGAGGTGCTCGTCGCGCTCGTCCCACCGGGCGACGACGCGCAGGCGCTCGCCGCCGGTGCGGTCGCCCGCGATCCGGACGGTCAGGCGCACGGTGGCGTGGTCGACGTTGGTCCAGCGCAGGGACTCGATCGAGGCGGTCGGCACGGCCTCGAGCCAGACGGTCTGCCAGATGCCGGTGGTGCGGCGGTACCAGATGGCGTGCGGGTCCTCGTGCCAGTCCTGCTTGCCGCGGGGCTGGGTCAGGTCGTGCGGGTCGTCCTCGGCGCGGACGACCAGGGTGTGGACGGCGTCGGCGTCGGGGTCGGTGGCGAGGGCGTCCGTCACGTCGAACGAGAACGGCGTGTGGCCGCCCTCGTGCTCGCCGATGAACTGGCCGTCGATCCAGACGCGGGCGCGGTAGTCGACGGCGCCGAAGTGCAGGACGAGTCGGGGTGCGGCGGTGCCGTGTCCGGCGGCCTCGAGGTCGGCGCGGGTGATCGCACGGGAGTACCAGACCACCGGGTGGAAGCCGGGCTCGTCGATCCCCGAGGCCACGGACTCGGGCGGGAACGGCACGACGATGTCGCGGGCGTCGGGGAACCCGGTGCTCCAGGCGGAGTCGTCGCCGTCGTTCCGGAAGGACCACGTGCCGTCGAGGTCGGCCCAGGCGGCGCGGAGCATCTGCGGCCGAGGGTACGTGCCGTCCTGCCGCGAGGCGAGGGGGAGTGCGGGAGCGGATGCGGTGTCAGGTGCGGCCACGGTGCCGTCGAGCGTGCTCATGGCTCCATGCTCCCGCTCCGGTACATCGTTGTAAAGGGCGTCGCAAGGTTTGCCACCCGGCAGAACCGGTGGGTGCCCGGAGCGGTGTCAGGCGATCGCGGCGTCGCGCGTCAGGACCATCACGTCCATGCGTCCCTGCTGCACGACGTCGCCGCGCTGGTTCCGCAGCGAGACCGTCCGCTCGACGATGCCGGTCTTCCCCGAGCTCGTCAGGCGTGTCGACAGGATCTCGACCTCGCAGGTCACGGTGTCCCCGATGAACACCGGCGCGGTGAACCGCCACTGGTCGATCCCGAGCAGTGCCACGGCCGACCCCTCGAACACCCCGGTCCGTGCGATCAGCCCCAGGCAGAGCGAGGTGCCGAGCAGCCCGTGCACGATCCGCTGCCCGTACCGGGTCTTGCCGGCGAACTCCACGTCGGTGTGCACCTGGTTGTTGTCGTTCGTCCACGAGGCGAACGACACGACGTCCGCCTCGGTGATCGTGCGACCCGGGGTCGTGAAGGTCTGTCCGGCGGCGAGGTCCTCGAGGTAGTGGGGCACGCCTGCGATTCTCGCAGAGCAGCCCGACGAGCAGCGCGCCGAGCATCACGCCGAGCATCACGCCCGGCCTCGCTCACAGCCGGGCGAGCACCTTCCGCGAGCGTCGCAGCCCGCGCTCGAGCATCGCGTGCTCGGCCGTCGCCAGCGCCCCGTACCCGAAGGTGTCGGCGCCGTCCCGAGCAGCGGGACCGGACAGCCGACGGTAGGCGGCTGCCGCGTGGGCGGCGTCGAGGGCGTCGCCGGGCGTCTCCTGCACCCGCCGCAGCCGACCGAGCCGCCGCTTCCCCAGGTCGGCGACGTCACCGGCTGCCTGCAGCGCGTACCGCAGGCGCCGTGCCGCCTTCCGGATCTCGTGCAGGGCGTCGAGGTCGTTCGATCCGCCGTCGATCAGCCGCCGGACCCGGGCGCGCTCGCGGTCGACGCGCTTCGCGACGAAGGCGGCGGCGTCGTCCTGGGCGTGCGGTCCGGCCGGGGCGCGGAGCAGGATCTGGTCCAGCGCATCGAGCGCGCGGAACCAGTCGTCGGAACGCAGGACCTGGCGGAGTTCCGCTGCGGCCGCGCTCCGGAGCGCCGCCGCACGCTCGCCGATCCGGTCCAGCGTCGGCGCGTCGACGAATCCGTCGGGAGCCCGCGCTGCCGACCGGAACAGCCCGCCGTGCAGGACCTCGGCGTCGCGGGCGGCACCGGCGACCCGTCCGACCTGGGCGAGGGCGGCCCGCAGCGCTTCGGTCGCGTCGCGGTCGAGCGCTCCGCGGTACGCCGCGAGCACGCTCCGCAGCCGACGGACCACCTTGCGGAAGTCGTGCACGGACTCGTGCTCGTCGGCACGGACCCGCGGGTCGACCGCGACGAGGTCGGTGCGCAGCGACTCGAGCACCCGCAGCACGAACGCAGCAGCGGTGCCCGAACGTGGTCGCTTCGCCCGGTTGCCGCGCCGCTCCGGTGCGAGCACGGGAGTCGGCGGGACCGCGACGGCCGAGGTCGACGGTGGCTCGGTGGCCGCGTCGTCCAGGGCCCGCTCCGCCGCCCGTGCGGTGGCGCCGTCCCGCCCGTCGTCCGACAGCGCCCACCACCGCGCGGACCGCAGCGTGGTGGTGTCCGGGTCGCCTTCGTCCACCCGGACGTCGGCGATCTCGGCCCGGACCCGACCGTCCTTGCCGCGCAGGGTGACGAGGGTCGTCGTGGTGTCCCGGAGGCGGACCGTCGCCACCGCCCGCCCGCGCAGGAACACCTCGACCGCATCGCGCGGGGGCTGCTCGACGTCGGGGAAGTCGAGGTCCGGGCCCAGCGGCTCCGGACCCTCGCCGCGGTCGAGGCTCCACGAACCGTCGTGGGCGCGGGTGAGCGTCACCCCTTCGCCCGCGAGCACGCGCTCCTCGGTGTCCCAGAGGGTCTCGCGGAGCGTCACGGTCTCGTGCCGTTCGACGGCCGATGCGAGGGGCTCGAGCGCGGGCAGTCGGCGGTCGTCGGGGACCCGCCAGCTCCGGCGGGGATCGGTGCGGGCGGTGTCGGGGGCGGGGTGCTGGCTCGGCATGTCCGCAAGTGTCGTCCGCCGGCGCCCGTGCGGTCCGAGCGCGGGCGCGTTCTGTGGACGGGTGGCCCAGAACCGCGAGCTGTGCAGGGATGAGGAACGGACTCGGCACCTCGCCAGCACTCGGCGCGTACGGTCCGCAGCATGAGCGACGGAGCCCGCCACCCCAGCGACACCGCACCCGACACCAGCGACACCGCACCCGACACCCGCGACACCGCACCCGACCCCGGCGACACCGCACCCAGCGACCACGACCTCGAGTCCTGGATCGCCGACCGCCGGTGGTACGCGTCGAAGGGGTCCGTGCCGCGCCTGCGCACCCTCTCCACCGCCGACGGCACCCGACTCGTCCTCGACGAAGCCCCCGCAGCACCCGCGGCTCCGGTCCTCTACCAGTCACCCGTGACCAGCGGCCCCGACGGCACCATCGCCGACGCCACCACCGACCACGCGTGGATCACGGCGCTCGCCGCACGCATCGACGCCGACCCGCAGAGCCTGCGCTCCATCGGCCGGGTCACCGGTGCGCGCGTCCTGACCGGTGAGCAGTCCAACACCTCGGTCATCTGCGACACCGAGTCCGGTGCCCGGGTCATCATCAAGGTGTTCCGCGTCCTGCACCACGGCGACAACCCCGACGTCACGACGCAGCTCGCGTTGTCCGCAGCCGGCAGTGCACGGGTCCCCCTGGTCTACGGCGCGTTGCGGGGCAGCTGGCCCGACGTCGGACAGGGCAGCGGCACGGCGACCGGCCACCTCGCGTTCGCGCAGGAGTTCCTCCCGGGCCTCGAGGACGCCTGGCGCGTGGCGCTCGAGGAAGCACACGCCGGCACACCCTTCGGTGACCGGGCCGAGCAGCTCGGTGCGGCGCTGGCCGACGTCCACCGCACCCTCGCCGAGGCGCTGCCGTCCGAACCCGCCGACGCGGCCCGACGAGACGCAGCGGTCGCGACGATGCACGAGCGGCTCGACACGGCCGCGCGCGAGGCCCCGGCCGTCGCCGAGCACGCGGATGCGATCCGAGCGGTCTACGCCGGTGCCACGGCGACGCCCTGGCCGGACCTGCAGCGCATCCACGGCGACCTGCACCTCGGCCAGGTGCTCGCCGCCCCCGAGCCGCGCGGCTGGGTCTTCCTCGACTTCGAGGGGGAGCCGCTCCGTCCCCTGGCCGAACGCTCGTTGCCGGACGTCACCCTCCGTGACGTCGCCGGCATGCTCCGGTCGTTCGACTACGTCGCCGGAGCGTTGGCGCACGACGCGGAACCGGTCGACGCCGCAGCGTGGGCGGACGAGGCCCGGGTGCGATTCCTCGCCGGCTACCAGCGGGGGACCGGCGCGGACCTCAGCGCCCACCGCGAGCTGCTCGACGCGTTCGAGCTCGACAAGGCCGTCTACGAGGTCGTCTACGAGACCCGGAACCGACCCGACTGGGTCGGCATCCCGCTCGCGGCCGTCACGCGCCTGGTCGGCCGCGGCGCGTCCTGACCCACGCACCCCCGAGACGGACGGGAGGCCCGTGGCGATCCCGCCACGGGCCTCCCGTCCGACGCCCTGACGGACAGGGCCCGTCGCGCGTCAGCTGCCAGCCGTCAGTTGACGGGGCCGGTGTACTTCTCGCCCGGGCCGGCGCCCGGCGCGTCCGGGATCGCCGACGCCTCGCGGAACGCGAGCTGCACCGAACGCAGGCCGTCGCGCAGCGGACGGGCGTGGTGGTCGCCGATCTCGGTCGCCGCAGCGGTGACCAGGCCGGCCAGCGCGGTGATGAGCTTGCGCGCCTCGTCGAGGTCGGTCTGCTCTTGCGGGTCGTCGGCCAGGCCGACCTTCACGGCCGCCGCGCTGAGCAGGTGCACGGCCACGGTGTTGATGAGTTCGACGGCCGGCACCTCCGAGATGTCCCTGGCGGCGTCGATGCCGCTGCCGTCGTCGTCGATCGGGGTGTCGGTCACGGTGCTCCTCTGCTAGACTCTCTCGCGGCAGATGCTGTCCGTGTGCCACCAGGTTCTCCTGGATCGCTCGGACGGTGTCACGAAAGAGGAGTCTCTCCCACCCGCGGCCGCGTTCCACCAGGCTACCGGGTCACCACCGCTCCGCGAGTGCACCGCAACTGGGTGCACACGTCGGTCGGGTCCACGGATCCGACGCAGGGCGGCTGCCGAACGGGTTCCGATCCGTGCGTCAGATCTCCTCTCTCGTGCTGTCGTCCAGGGCATACGTCCCGGACGACCACCACCTGATTGAAGGAGCTCCGCATCACCGATCCCCGTACCAACGACCGAATCCGCGTTCCCGAAGTCCGACTCGTCGGCCCGCAGGGTGAGCAGGTCGGCGTTGTCCCGATCGCCATGGCACTGCGCCTCGCGCAGGAAGCCGAACTGGATCTGGTCGAGGTCGCGCCGAACTCGAAGCCGCCCGTGGCCAAGATCATGGACTACGGCAAGTTCAAGTACGAGGCCGCTCAGAAGGCCAAGGAAGCCCGTCGCAACCAGGTGAACACGGACCTGAAAGAGGTCCGTTTCCGTCTGAAGATCGACGTGCACGACTACGAGACGAAGCGCAAGCGCGCCGAGGGGTTCCTCCTCGGTGGCGACAAGGTGAAGGCGATGATCCTCTTCCGTGGCCGCGAGCAGTCGCGTCCGGAGCAGGGTGTCCGTCTCCTCCACAAGTTCGCGGAGGAGATCGCCGAGTTCGGCGTCGTCGAGTCCCGTCCGACCCAGGACGGCCGCAACATGACGATGATCATCGCCCCCCTCAAGAACAAGTCCGACGTCAAGGGCGAGCAGAACGCGAAGCGCGCTGCACAGAAGGCCGAGCGTCGTGCGTCCGAGCACGCAGCGAAGGACCAGCCGGCCGAGGCGCCGGCGGCGGACGCCGCACCCGAGCAGGCCTCCGTGCCTGCCGACAGCGACAGCCCCGCCGAGTAGGTCACCCCGACCGACCCCGCAACGACGCGGCCCCCATCCATCCCACGGAAAGGCACCACCATGCCCAAGCAGAAGACCCACTCCGGGTCGAAGAAGCGCTTCAAGATCACCGGCACCGGCAAGGTCATGAAGCAGCAGGCCGGTATGCGTCACAACCTCGAGGTCAAGAGCTCCAAGCGCAAGGCCCGCCTGAACGAGGACCAGGTCCTCTCCAAGG
Organism: Curtobacterium sp. JUb34; assembly: GCF_003755065.1. Taxonomy (NCBI): domain Bacteria; kingdom Bacillati; phylum Actinomycetota; class Actinomycetes; order Micrococcales; family Microbacteriaceae; genus Curtobacterium; species Curtobacterium sp. JUb34. Next base: position 1,331,596 of record NZ_RJVH01000001.1, read on the forward strand.
CAGACGCGAAGAACGTCAAGAAGCTCCTCGGCCACTGAGCCCCCGGATCGTAAAGGAATAGTGCAATGGCACGAGTAAAGAGAGCGGTCAACGCCGCCAAGAAGCGCCGCGTCATCCTCGAGCGCGCCGAGGGCTACCGCGGCCAGCGTTCGCGTCTGTACCGCAAGGCCAAGGAGCAGGTCACCCACTCCCTCGTCTACGCGTACCGCGACCGTCACGCGAAGAAGGGCGAGTTCCGTCGCCTGTGGATCCAGCGCATCAACGCTGCGTCCCGCGCGAACGGCCTCACCTACAACCGTCTGATCCAGGGTCTGGGTCTGGCCGGTGTCGAGGTCGACCGTCGCATCCTCGCCGACCTCGCGGTGAACAACCCCGAGACCTTCACCGCGCTCGTCGAGACCGCGAAGAAGGCCCTCCCGGCCGACACCTCGGCTCCGAAGGCTGCGTAGTCAGTTCTTCTGCTCGCGAAACCCCCGCCGCACGGCGGGGGTTTCGTCGTTCCTAGACTTGGGTCGTGAGCGATCTCCTCGAGAACCCCCGTGCCGGACGCGTGAAGGCCGTCGCGGCCCTGTCGAAGAAGGACGTCCGTGCCGAAACGGGCTTGTTCCTGCTGGAAGGGCCGCAGGCGGTGCGTGAAGCACTCGAGTACGCCCCGGAGCTCCTGCGCGAGCTCTACGTGACGCCGACGGCCGCAGCCCGCTACGGGCTCGACGACGCGCCGGTCGACACCTGGTTCGTGACGGAGCAGGTGCTCGACGCGATGGCGGACACCGTGACGCCCCAGGGCGTCGTCGCCGTCTGTCAGCAGTTCCCGACGTCGGTGAAGGACGTCTTCCCCGACCGTCGCGTCGGTGACGCAGCTGCTGCCGTCGACCTGGAGGCCCGTGGGGACGCCGACGAGCCGGCCACGTTGCCGGGGTTGGTCGCCATCCTCGAAGAGGTGCGGGACCCGGGGAACGCCGGCACGATCATCCGCGCCGCCGACTCCGCCGGCGCCGACGCGGTGGTCCTCACCGGGCGGTCGGTGGACCCGTACAACCCGAAGGTCGTCCGTTCGACCACGGGCTCGCTGTTCCACGTGCCGGTGTCGGTGGGCGTGACCCTGGCCGACACGATCGCGCGGGCGAAGGCGCTCGGGTACACGGTGCTCGCGGCCGACGTGTCGGGAGACGACCTGCCGGTGGTCCGGGCCGAGGGCATGCTCGACGGCCCGACCGCGTGGGTGTTCGGCAACGAGGCCCGCGGGCTCACCACCGAGGACCTCGCGCTCGTCGACCGTGCGGTGAAGGTGCCGATCTACGGCCAGGCGGAGTCGATGAACCTGGCGACGGCTGCCTCGGTCTGCCTGTACGAGTCGGCGTTCGCGCTCCGGAGCTGACCCCTCCTCTCCACAGTCCGACCGGTGCAGGCGGGTGGTATCCCGTCGGCCGGTAGGCTTAGGTCTCGTGTCAGAACCTCTCGAGATCAGCGAATCGGCCGTCGCCGACGCCGTGGACGCAGCACTCGCCGCCGTCCGCGCCACGACGACGGTCGCCGAACTGAAGCAGGCCAGGGCCGAGCACACCGGTGAGCAGTCGCCGCTGGCTCGGATGAACGCGTCGATGCGCAGTGTGCCGCCGGAGCAGAAGGCCGCCGCCGGCAAGCTCGTCGGCCAGGCCCGCGGCCGGCTGAACGCGGCGATCGCGGAGCAGGAGTCGGTCCTCGCCGTGGCGGAAGAGCGCGCGCGGCTCGAGGCCGAGCGCGTCGACGTCACCGCGTTGCCGGCGCACCGCCCGACCGGCTCGCGCCACCCGCTCTCGCTCCTCAACGAAGCCGTCGCGGACATCTTCGTCGGCATGGGGTGGGAAGTGGCAGAAGGCCCCGAGCTCGAGCACGAGTGGTTCAACTTCGACGCCCTGAACTTCGACCAGGACCACCCGGCCCGGGCCATGGCGGACACGATCTTCGTCGAGCCCGTCGACCGGCACCTCGTCATGCGCACCCACACGTCGCCCGTGCAGGTGCGGTCGCTGCTGTCCCGCGACCTCCCGCTCTACGTCATCGCCCCGGGCCGTGTGTACCGCGCCGACGAGCTCGACGCCACGCACCTGCCGGTCTTCACCCAGGTCGAGGGCATCGCGATCGACAAGGGCCTGACGATGGCGCACCTGCGCGGCACGCTCGAGCACTTCGCCCGCCAGGTCTTCGGCGCCGAGGCCCAGATCCGCCTGCGCCCGAACTACTTCCCGTTCACCGAGCCCAGCGCCGAGATGGACGTCTGGCAGCCGAACGCCAAGGGCGGCGCCCGGTGGGTCGAGTGGGGTGGCTGCGGCATGGTCAACCCCAACGTCCTGCGTGCCGCCGGGATCGACCCGGACGAGTACCAGGGCTTCGCCTTCGGCATGGGCATCGAGCGGACGCTGCAGTTCCGCAACGGCCTGAACGACATGCGTGACTTCCTCGAGGGCGACATCCGCTTCTCGCAGCAGTTCGGAACGGTGGTCTGATGCGCGTCCCACTCCGTTGGCTCGGCGAGTCCGTCGACCTCCCCGAGGACGTCACCCTCGAGCACGTCCACGCGGCGCTCGTGTCGGTCGGCTTCGAGGAAGAAGACGTCCACACCTTCGACCTGACCGGCCCCGTCGTGGTCGGCCGGGTGCTCGAACGCGTCCCCGAGCCGCAGAAGAACGGCAAGACCATCAACTGGTGCCAGGTGGACGTCGGCGAGCCCGAGCCGCGCGGCATCGTCTGCGGTGCGCACAACTTCGACGTGGGCGACCTCGTCGTCGTCACGCTGCCCGGCGCCGTGCTGCCCGGCCCGTTCCCGATCGCGGCCCGCAAGACCTACGGCCACGTATCCGACGGCATGATCGCCTCGGCACGTGAGCTCGGTCTCGGCGACGAGCACGAGGGCATCCTCCGCTTCGCGGACCTCGACATGGAGCCGACCGTGGGCGAGGACGCCATCGCGCTCCTCGGCCTCGACGACGCCGCGGTCGAGATCAACGTCACGCCGGACCGCGGGTACGTGCTGAGCATGCGCGGTGTCGCGCGCGAGTACGCCCACGCCACCGGTGCGAGCTTCCACGACCCCGTCGACCGCGTCGCCCCCCGCACGGCCGAGGGCTTCCCGGTGACGATCGACGACCAGGCACCGATCCGGGGTCGCGTCGGCGCGAGCACGTTCGTCACCCGGGTCGTCCGCGGCATCGACCCCACGGCGAAGACACCCGCCTGGATGGTGTCCCGCCTCGCCCTGGCAGGCGTCCGCTCGATCTCACTGCCCGTCGACATCACGAACTACGTCATGTTCGAGCTCGGCCAGCCGCTGCACGGGTACGACCTGTCGACCGTGCGTGGTGGCCTGGGCGTCCGTCGTGCGACTGCGGGCGAGACGCTCGAGACCCTCGACGGCGCCGTGCGGAAGCTCGACCCCGAGGACCTCGTCATCACCGACGACGACGGTCCCGTCGGACTCGCCGGGGTGATGGGCGGTGCGCGGACCGAGATCTCGGCGAGCACGACCGACGTCCTGATCGAGGCCGCCGGGTTCGACCAGGTCTCGATCGCGCGGACCGCTCGCCGGCACAAGCTGCCGAGCGAAGCCTCCCGTCGCTTCGAGCGCGGCGTCGACCCGCTCGTGGCCGAGGCCGCTGCGAACCGCGCCGTCGAGCTCCTCGTCGAGCTGGCGGGTGGGACGGCCGACGCCCTCGGATCGACCCTCGTCGACACCGAGCCCCGCGCGACGGTCACCATGCGGACCACTCGTCCGGCCGAGCTCATCGGGGTGGACTACACCGACACCGAGGTCGTCGACACCCTCCGCGCGATCGGTGCCACGGTGCAGGCCGACGGCGAGCAGCTCGCCGTCACACCGCCGACCTGGCGCCCCGACCTCACCGACGACACCACGTTGGTCGAGGAGGTCGCGCGGATCGTCGGGTACGACCGCATCCCGAGCGTGCTGCCCGTCGCCCCGCCCGGACGCGGACTCACCCCGCACCAGCAGGCGCGACGTCGGGTCTCCGCGGCCCTCGCGGCGGCGGGCCTGGTCGAAGCGGTGACGGCACCGTTCGTCTCCGCGGCGACCCAGGACGCCTACCCGGGGATCGACCCGGACGGCGGCCCGAGCGTCGTGCTCGCGAACGCCCTCGACAGCGAGCAGAACCTGCTCCGCCGCAGCGGAGTACCGGCCCTCGTCGACGCCGCCCGCCGCAACGTGGCGCGCGGCCTGCTCGATGTCGCGCTCTACGAGACCTCGCGGGTGTTCCTGCCGGCGACGGGCGTGACGCTCGGTACCGACGAGGTCCCGGCCGGTGCCGCGCTGCCCGACCGTGCGACGCTCCAGGCACTCGACGCGTCCCTGCCCGCACAGCCGTTCCACGTGTCCGCGCTGCTCACCGGCAACCGAGTCGTCAAGCAGGCCGGCGTCGCCGCCGAGCCGTACGGCATCGCCGACGCGATCGACGCGGCGCGACAGGTCGCGTGGGCCGTCGGCGTCGAACTCCGCGTCGCGCAGACCACCCACCCGTCGCTGCACCCGGGCCGCGCGGCGTCGCTGCTCGTGGGCGACACCGTCGTGGGCGTCGCCGGCGAACTCCTGCCGGAGCTGTCCGCTGCTGCGGTGCTGCCCCGCGTGGTGGCCGTGGTCGAGCTCGACCTCGACGCCATGGTGGCCGCGGCCCCCGACCTCGTCGCGGTCGCGCCGATCGTGTCGTACCCCGCTGCGACGCAGGACCTCTCCCTGGTCGTCGACGCCGGGGTCCCGGCCGGTGACGTGTTGGATGCGGTCCGCTCTGGTGCCGGAGACCTGTTGGAGTATGCTCGGCTCGTGGATGACTACCGGGGCTCCGGCGTGGACGAGGGACAGAAGTCCCTGACGTTCGCCCTGCGCTTCCGTGCCACGGACCGCACGCTGACCGCTGCCGAGGCCACCGAGGCCCGTGACGGCGCAGTCCGACGTGCCGGCGAGCGATTCGGGGCGACCCTGCGCGACTGACCCACGACGGGATCAGCACCGCCCGGGGTCGCCGCCTCCGACTCTCTCGACGACCAGTCCGACCAAAGGTGGAATCCCATGTCCGTATCCGTCGCCGTGGCGGGAGCCTCCGGCTACGCGGGTGGTGAGCTCCTGCGCGTGCTCTCCGCCCATCCCGAGTTCGACGTCAGGACGGTGACGGCGTTCTCGAACGCCGGACAGCCGCTGATCGCGACGCAGCCGCACCTCCGCTCGCTGTCGCACCTGACCCTCGAGAAGACGACGGCCGAGACGCTCCGGGGGCACGACGTCGTGTTCCTGGCGCTGCCGCACGGTCAGTCCGGCGCGATCACCGAGGAGCTCGGTGACGAGGCCCTCGTCGTGGACTGCGGCGCGGACCACCGCCTGACGGACCCCGCGGCCTGGGAGCAGTTCTACGGCGGCGAGTACCACGGCGCCTGGACCTACGGCCTGCCCGAGCTCCTGCTCGCCGCCCCGGCCCCCGGCTCGGCCGACGAGTGGCGCGAGGTCGAGGACATCGCATCGCAGGGCAAGCAGCGCTCGGCCCTGGTCGGCACCAAGCGGATCGCCGTCCCCGGGTGCAACGTCACCGCGGTGACGCTCGGCATCCAGCCGGGCATCCAGGCCGGACTCGTCGAGTCGGACGACATCGTCGCGGTGTTGAGCGTCGGCCCGAGCGGTGCCGGCAAGAAGCTCGCAAACACCTACCTGGCGTCCGAGATCATGGGCTCCGCCAGCGCCTACGCGGTCGGCGGCACGCACCGGCACGTCCCGGAGATCCAGCAGAACCTGGTCGTGGCGGGTGCTGCCGACGTGACCATCTCGTTCACGCCCGTGCTCGTCCCGATGTCGCGCGGCATCCTCGCGACGACGACCGCCAAGATCACCCCCGGGGTGAGCGCGCGCGACGTGCGACTCGCCTGGGAGCAGGCCTACGCCGACGAGCCGTTCGTGCACCTGCTGCCCGAGGGCGAGTTCCCCCGGGTCGCGGACACGATCGGTGCGAACACCGCACTCGTCGGCATCGCCGTCGACGAGGCCGCGGGCCGCGTCGTCGCCGTGACGGCACTCGACAACCTCGCGAAGGGCACGGCGGGCGCCGCCGTCCAGTCGACCAACATCGCCCTCGGTCTACCGGAGACCCTGGGCCTGAGCGTGGACGGAGTCGCACCGTGACCGACGCAAGCAACGGACCGACCGCCACCGGCGGGACGGACGCGGCCACGGGCCTCCCGGCCCTGCAGGGTGTGACCGCAGCAGCGGGCTTCCGCGCGGCCGGCGTGACCGCCGGCCTCAAGACCAGCGGCAAGCCGGACGTGGCGCTCGTCGTCAACGACGGCCCCGACGCGGCCGTGGCCGCGGTGTTCACCAGCAACCGTGCGCAGGCGCACCCGGTGATCTGGTCCCGCCAGGTCGTCGGTGACGGCGCTGCGCGTGCCGTCGTCCTGAACTCCGGCGGTGCCAACTGCTTCACGGGCCCCTTCGGCTTCCAGACCACGCACATGACCGCCGAAGCAGTGGGCGACGCCCTCGGCATCGGCGCCGGCGACGTCGTCGTCTGCTCCACCGGCCTGATCGGGGTCGGCGACCAGACCTTCCGCGACGGCGTGCTGCGCGGGGTCGACCTGGCGAGCGCCGCACTCAGCGCCGACGGCGGCCCGGATGCGGCCACGGCGATCATGACGACCGACACCAAGGCGAAGCAGTCCGTGGTGACCGAGGACGGCTGGACCGTCGGCGGCATGGCGAAGGGCGCGGGCATGCTCGCACCAGGGCTCGCGACGATGCTCGTCGTGATCACCACCGACGCCGTGCAGACGCCGGACCAGCTCGACCAGGCGCTCCGCGCGGCCACCCGCATCACCTTCGACCGCGTCGACTCGGACGGCTGCATGTCGACGAACGACACCGTCGCGCTGCTGTCGTCGGGCGCGAGCGGGGTGACACCCGAGGTCGGCGACTTCCAGGAAGCACTGACCGCGGTCTGCGCGGACCTGGCCCGCCAGCTGCAGCAGGATGCCGAGGGCGCGAGCCACGACATCACGATCGAGGTCGTGCACGCCGCGACCGAGGACGACGCCGTGACCGTCGGCCGGAGCGTCGCCCGCAACAACCTGTTCAAGGCGGCGGTCTTCGGCAACGACCCGAACTGGGGCCGGGTGCTCGCGGCGATCGGCACGACGGACGCCGACTTCGACCCGTACGCGGTCGACGTCAGCATGAACGGTGTCCGGGTCTGCCACGCCGGTGCGCCGGACCAGCCGAGCGACACCGTCGACCTGACGCCGCGCGACACCCACGTGCGCATCGACCTCGGTGTCGGGACGCACGCGGCGACGATCCTGACCAACGACCTCACGCACGACTACGTGCACGAGAACAGCGCGTACTCCAGCTGATGGCGAACGACACCGAAGGGGCCGGGACGCCCCTCACGAAGGAAGAAGAACACGAGTTCGCGGCGGTCAAGGCCGCGACCCTGATCGAGTCCCTGCCGTGGCTCAAGCGCTTCTCCGGCAAGGTCGTCGTCGTCAAGTTCGGCGGCAACGCCATGGTGAACGACGATCTCAAGCGGGCGTTCGCCGAGGACATGGTCTACCTCCGCTACGCCGGCCTGCACCCCGTCGTGGTGCACGGTGGGGGTCCGCAGATCTCGGCCGCGCTCAAGGAACAGGGCATCGAGTCCGAGTTCCGAGGTGGCTACCGCGTCACCACGACCGAGGCGATCACGGTCGTCCGCGACGTCCTGGCGGGCGAGGTCAACCGCGAGATCGTGGACCTGATGAACGAGCACGGCGAAGGCCTGGCCGTCGGCGTGTTCGGCGACGGCGGGTCCTTGTTCACCGGTGAGCAGAAGGGCGTGGTCGTCGACGGGCAGGAGTACGACCTCGGCCACGTCGGTGACATCACCCACGTCGACCCCTCCGGGGTGCTCGCCGCGATCGAGGCCGGCCGGATCCCGGTGGTCTCGAGCATCGCGATCGACGACGCCCACCCGGACCAGGCGCTCAACGTGAACGCCGACGCGGCGGCCGGTGCCCTGGCGATCGCGCTGCGTGCGTCGAAGCTCATCATGCTCACCGACGTCCCCGGCCTGTACCGCAACTGGCCGGACCGCGACTCGCTCGTCGACCTCATCGCGGTCGAGGAGCTCCGCGAGCTCCTGCCGTCCCTCGAGTCGGGCATGATCCCGAAGATGACCGCGTGCCTCGACGCCGTGGTCGGCGGGGTCGGCGGGGCGACGATCATCGACGGCCGGATCCCGCACTCGATCCTGCTCGAGGTCTTCACCCTGCGCGGTGCGGGCACCGAGGTGATCCCGGACCCGAGCCGACGAACCGAGAACCAGATGACCCACGCCGAGATCGGCCGACGCGTGGCAGCACCGTCGACGAGCACCAGCACCGGCCAACACGTGGCCAGCACGACCGAGAAGGGGCAGCAGCAGTGAGCAGCGAGACGCAGACCGAGACCTGGAACGACCGGTTCGGGGCGTCGCTCATGCGATCCCTGACGCCGCCGAAGATCATGCTCGAGCGCGGACAGGGCTGCCGTGTCTGGGACGTCGAGGGCAACGAGTACCTCGACTTCCTGGCGGGCATCGCCGTCAACTCGCTCGGCCACGCGCACCCCGTCCTGGTCGAGGCGATCGCCGACCAGGCCGCGAAGCTCGTGCACGTGTCGAACTACTTCGCGACCCCGCCGCAGCTCGAGCTCGCGGAGCGCCTCAAGCGCATCACCGGTGCGGGCGACGCCGGGCGGGTGTACTTCGGCAACTCCGGTGCCGAGGCGAACGAGGCCGCCTTCAAGCTCGCGCGCCTGAACAAGGGCGCGGACGGGCAGAAGACCCGCATCCTCGCGCTCAAGCAGGGGTTCCACGGCCGCACGATGGGTGCGCTCGCGCTCACCGGCAAGCCCGCGCTGCAGCAGGACTTCCTGCCGATGATCCCGGGTGTCGAGCACATCGACTCCACCGTCGCAGCGCTCGAAGCGTCGATCGACGACACCGTCGCGGCGATCATCATCGAGCCGATCAAGGGTGAGGCCGGCGTCGTCGACCTGCCGGAGGGCTTCCTGCTCGCGGCACGCCGACTGACCGAGGAGCACGGTGCGCTGCTGATCCTCGACGAGATCCAGACCGGCGTCGGACGGACGGGCAACTGGTTCACCTACCAGGGGCACGGCTTCACCCCCGATGCCATCACGGTGGCCAAGGGCATCGCCGGTGGCTTCCCGATCGGTGCGCTCGTGACGTTCGGGTGGGCGTCCGACCTGTTCTCGGCGGGCCAGCACGGTTCGACCTTCGGTGGCAACCCGCTCGGCACCCGGGTGGCGAACGCGGTGCTCGCCGAGATCGAGCGCGCCGACCTCGTCGCGGCCGCCGTGGTCAAGGGCGAGCGGATCCGAGCCGGCATCGCCGGCATCGGTTCACCGCTCGTCGAGGAGGTCCGCGGCACCGGCCTGCTCATCGGCGTCGGGCTCACGGGTCCGGTCGCGGCTGCGGTCAACGCCGCCGCGCTCGAGCGTGGCCTCATCATCAACGCGCCGAACGAGTCGAGCCTGCGCCTCGCGCCGCCGCTCATCGTGTCCGACGCCGAGATCGACGAGTTCGTGTCGATCCTCGCCCAGAGCCTCGCGGCCGTCGCTGCCGCCCAGGAGACCTCCGCATGACCCGCCACTTCCTCCGGGACGACGACCTCAGCCAGGCCGAGCAGTCCGCGATCCTCGACATCGCCGACCAGATGAAGGCCGACCGCTGGGGTGCGAAGCCCCTCGCCGGCCCGCAGAGCGTCGCGGTCATCTTCGACAAGTCGTCGACGCGCACCCGGGTGTCGTTCCACGTCGGCATCTCCGACCTGGGCGGCAGCCCGCTGATCATCTCGACGGCGAACAGCCAGCTCGGCGGCAAGGAGACCCCGTCCGACACCGCCCGTGTGCTGGAGCGCATGGTGTCGGCGATCGTCTGGCGCACCTACGGCCAGGCCGGCCTCGAGGAGATGGCTGCCGACACGACCGTCCCCGTCGTCAACGCGCTGTCCGACGACTTCCACCCGTGCCAGCTGCTCGCCGACCTGCTCACCATCCGCGAGCACCGCGGCACGCTGGCGGGCCAGACGGTGGCGTTCATCGGCGACGGTGCGAGCAACATGGCCCAGTCGTACCTGCTCGCCGGCGCGACGGCGGGCATGCACGTCCGCGTCGCTGCCCCGGCCGAGTTCTCGCCGTCCCCGCAGGTCGTCACCGATGCCGAGCACCGTTCGGCCGAGACCGGTGGGTCCGTGCTGGTCGTGACCGACCCGGTGGCCGCGGTCGCCGGCGCCGACGTCGTGGTCACCGACACGTGGGTGTCGATGGGCAAGGAGTCCGAGAAGCAGTCGCGTCTGGACACCTTCTCCGGGTACCGGGTGGACGACGCCCTCATGGCGCACGCCGCCGACGACGCGGTGTTCATGCACTGCCTGCCCGCCGACCGCGGCTTCGAGGTGACCGCCGACGTCATCGACGGGCCGCGCAGCATCATCTGGGACGAGGCGGAGAACCGTCTGCACGCCCAGAAGGCGCTGCTGGCCTGGCTCCTCGCCGCGAACGGCGCGTCCGCGACCGCGTCCGCGACCGCGACCGCCGCGGCAACCGCGTAGGCGCACCGCATGGCAGACCGCGTCGTCCTCGCGTACTCCGGCGGCCTCGACACCTCCGTCGGGATCGGCTGGCTGCGTGACGCCACCGGCAAAGAGGTGGTGGCGCTGGCGGTCGACGTCGGCCAGGGCGGCGAGGACCTCGACGCGATCCGGCAGCGCGCGCTCGACTGCGGGGCCGTGGAGTCGATCGTGGTCGACGCCAAGGACGAGTACGCCGACGAGTACATCGTGCCTGCCCTCAAGGCCAACGCGCTGTACCAGAAGCGCTACCCGCTGGTGTCGGCGCTGAGCCGCCCGCTCATCGCGAAGCACCTCGCGCTGACGGCGAAGCAGCTCGGCGCCGACAGCGTCGCGCACGGCTGCACCGGCAAGGGCAACGACCAGGTCCGGTTCGAGGCAGCGGTCGCGGCGATCGCCCCGGACCTGCGGAGCGTGGCACCGGTCCGCGACCTCGCCCTGACCCGCGACAAGGCGATCGCGTACGCCGAGCAGCACGCGCTGCCGATCCAGCAGTCGCAGCGGTCGCCGTACTCGATCGACCAGAACGTGTGGGGTCGTGCGGTCGAGACGGGTTTCCTCGAGGACCCGTGGAACGCCCCGACCGAGGACCTCTACGCCTACACGCAGGACCCCGCCGTGCAGCGTGACGCGGACGAGGTGACGATCACGTTCGAGCGCGGCGTCCCGGTGGCGCTCGACGGGCAGCGCTTCAGCGTGCTGCGGATCGTCCAGGAGCTGAACGCCGTGGCCGGCAAGCACGGCGTCGGCCGGATCGACGTCGTCGAGGACCGCCTCGTCGGCATCAAGTCGCGCGAGGTGTACGAAGCCCCGGCGGCGATCGCGCTCATCACGGCGCACGAGGAACTCGAGCGTCTCACCCTCGAGCGCGACGTGAACCGCTACAAGCGCGGTGTCGAGTCGGAGTGGGCCGACCTGGTCTACGACGGCCTGTGGTTCGGCGGGCTGAAGCGCAGCCTCGACGCCTTCATCGACCACACCCAGCAGCACGTCTCCGGCGACGTCCGCCTGCAGCTGCTCGGCGGCCGGGCGACGGTGAACGGCCGTCGGTCGGAGCAGAGCCTGTACGACTTCGACCTCGCGACGTACGACACCGGCGACACGTTCGACCAGTCCCTCTCCAAGGGCTTCATCGAGCTCTGGTCGCTCCCCAGCAAGATCTCCGCCCGCCGCGACGCGGCGAACTGACACCCGCCGCCACCCGGCGGACTGACACCCGCCGCCACCCGGCGGACGACGCCCCACCGCCACCCGGCCCGACGACAACGACGCAGGACGACATGACCGACGAGAAGACCGACGCCACCAACACCGGAGCCCTCTGGGGCGCCCGCTTCGCCGACGGCCCGAGTGCGGCCCTCGCCGCGCTGTCGAAGTCGACGCAGTTCGACTGGCAGCTCGCGCCGTACGACATCGCCGGCTCCCGCGCGCACACCCGGGCCCTGCACGCGGCCGGGTACCTGACGGCGGACGAGCTCGAGCGCATGCTCGCCGGGCTCGACCGGCTCGAGGCCGCGCACGCGGACGGCACACTGCTGCCGGACGAGTCCGACGAGGACGTCCACGGCGCCCTCGAACGACTGCTGATCGCCGACCTCGGTCCGGAACTCGGCGGCAAGCTCCGCGCCGGCCGCAGCCGCAACGACCAGATCGCGACACTCGGCCGCATGCACATGCTCGACCACGGGCGGCGCATCGGACGGCTCGTGATCGACCTGGTCGACGCGATCACCCAGCAGGCGAACGAGCACCCGGCGGCGATCATGCCGGGTCGCACGCACCTGCAGCACGCGCAGCCCGTCCTCCTCGCGCACCACCTGCTGGCGCACGCCTGGCCGCTCGTGCGGGACCTCGAGCGCCTCCGCGACTGGGCGGGCCGTGCGAGCGTCAGCCCGTACGGTGCGGGTGCCCTCGCCGGCAGTTCGCTCGGCCTCGACCCCGCCGCGATCGCCGCGGAGCTCGGGTTCGACCGGCCGGCCGACAACTCGATCGACGCCACGGCCGCCCGCGACGTCGTCGCCGAGTTCGCGTTCGTGCTCGCGCAGATCGGCATCGACGTCTCGCGCCTGTCGGAGGAGGTCATCCTCTGGAACACGAAGGAGTTCGGCTTCGTCCGGCTCCACGACGCGTTCTCGACCGGGTCGAGCATCATGCCGCAGAAGAAGAACCCCGACATCGCCGAGCTCGCACGCGGCAAGTCCGGTCGTCTCATCGGCAACCTGACGGGGCTGCTCGCGACCCTGAAGGGCCTGCCGCTCGCCTACAACCGCGACCTGCAGGAGGACAAGGAGCCGGTCTTCGACTCGGTCGCCACGCTCGAGGTCCTGCTGCCCGCCTTCACCGGCATGATCGCGACGCTCACGTTCGACACGGACCGGATGGCCGAGCTCGCACCGCAGGGGTTCTCGCTGGCGACCGACGTGGCCGAGTGGCTGGTCCGCCAGGGCGTGCCGTTCCGTGACGCCCACGAGGTGTCCGGTGCGCTGGTCCGGTACTGCGAAGAGCGCGGCATCGAGCTCGACGACCCGACGGACGACGAGTACCGCTCCGTCTCCGAGCACCTCACCCCCGGTGTCCGTGCCGTGCTCACGATCGAGGGCAGCGTCGCGTCCCGCTCTGGTGTCGGCGGCACCGCTCCGGACCGCGTCGCCGAGCAGCTGGCCTCCGTCACGCGCCGCGTCCACGACCTCGCCGAGGGCGCTCCCTTCACGCGATGACCGAGGGGCTGCTCGCGATGCTCGCCGAGCCTGCGCCGATCGTCGCACCCGCACTGCTCGGTGCGACGATCACGGGCCGGGGTGTGACGCTGCGCATCACCGAGGTCGAGGCCTACTTCGGGCCCACCGACCCTGGTTCGCACGGCCACCGCGGGCCGACCGAGCGCAACCGTCACCTGTTCGGCGCTCCGGGGACCCTGTACGCGTACCGCTCGTACGGCATCCACACCTGCGTCAACGTCGTGAGCGCGCCGGCGGGCACCTCCTCCGGCTCCCTGCTCCGCGGGGCGCAGGTGATCGAGGGTGTCGAGACAGCACGTGGACGACGTGGCCCGTCGGTCGCCGACGTCGCGTTGGCGCGCGGCCCCGGCAACCTCGGTGGCGCGCTCGGCGCGGTGCTCGGGCAGGACGACGGCACCTCGCTGCTCGACGGGTCCGGTCCGTTCGTGCTCACGTTGGCACCCGGCCTGGAGGCCCGGCTCGCCTCCGCCCCGCCGGCTCGGGTCGTCGAGGAACTCCTGACCGAGACCGCACCCGGCCCCGGCGGGGCCGGAACGGTCCCACGCGTCTCGCGCGGACCGCGCACCGGCGTCGGCGGCATCGCCGGCGGTGCGCAGTACCCCTGGCGCTTCTGGTTGACGGGCGACCCGACGGTCTCGACGTACCGACGGCACAAGGGTGCCCTCGACTGATCCCCACCGGCACGGCCGGCCCGCCGCTGCCGCGTCGCGCCGGAACCGGCGGCGTGGGCCCGGACGCGCCACGGGCCTCCCGGTCGACGGCGCCTGTCGGTGGTGCGCCGCCGCTACGATGGCGGGGTGTCCAGTGATACCGCTCAAGACGTCCTGACGCGCCAGCAGAACGACCCCACCTTCGCCTCGGTGTGGGACGAACTGCGCTGGCGTGGTCTGGTGCAGGTCTCGACCGACGAGACCGCACTCCAAGAGGCCCTCGACGGTGACCCGATCACGTACTACTGCGGGTTCGACCCCACGGCACCGTCGCTGCACTGCGGCAACCTCCTGCAGCTCCTGACCATGCGTCGGTTGCAGCTGGCCGGGCACAAGCCGCTCGCGCTCGTCGGGGGATCGACGGGACTCATCGGCGACCCCCGTCCGACGGCGGAGCGCACGCTGAACACCCGCGAGACCGTCGCCGAGTGGGTGGCGCGACTGCAGTCGCAGGTGTCCCGGTTCCTCAGTGCGGACGGAGACAACGGCGTGCGGCTGGTGAACAACCTGGACTGGACGTCACCGATGTCCGCCATCGACTTCCTGCGCGACGTCGGCAAGTACTTCCGGGTGAACTCGATGCTCAAGAAGGACGCCGTCGCCGCGCGGCTGAACTCCGACGCGGGCATCAGCTACACCGAGTTCAGCTACCAGATCCTGCAGGGCCTCGACTACCGGGAGCTCTTCCGGCAGTACGGCTGCACGCTGCAGACGGGGGGCTCGGACCAGTGGGGCAACCTGACCTCGGGGACGGAGCTCATCCGTCGTGCCGAGGGTGCGACGGTGCACGCGCTCGGGACGCCCCTGATCACGAACTCGGACGGCACGAAGTTCGGCAAGAGCGAGGGCAACGCCATCTGGCTCGACGCCGAGATGACCTCGCCGTACGCGCTGTACCAGTTCTGGCTCAACACCGCGGATGCCGACGTGATCGCCCGCCTGCGGGAGTTCACGTTCCTGTCCCGCGCCGAGATCGAGCGGCTCGAGCAGGCGGTCGCCGACGAACCGTTCCGACGCGAAGCGCAGCGGACCCTGGCGTTCGAGGTCACTGCGCTGGTGCACGGGGTCGACGCGACCCAGGCCGCGATCGACGCCGCGGCCGCGCTCTTCGGCAACGGCGACCTCGGTGCGCTCGACCCGGCCACGCTGCGGTCGGCGATCGCGGAGCTGCCGGGATCGGTGACCCTCGAGCCCGGAGCCGACGTGGCACGGGCCCTCGTCGAGACCGAGCTCGTGAAGTCCCTCGGCGAGGCCCGGCGTGCGATCGACCAGGGCGGCGTGTACGTGAACAACGTCCGTGCCGAGGACCCCGCCGCACCGTTGTCGGACCTCGCCCTGCCCGGGGGAGTCCTCGTGCTCCGCCGCGGCAAGAAGACCCTCGCCGGTGTCACGCTGGCCTGACCCTGCGGACACCCGGCCGACGCGTGTTGCACAACGCGACACGCCCGGGATCGGGCCTGGCTTGGCACACCCGCCCAGGCCTGCGTAAAGTTCCTACTCGTCACCCCAAAGGTGCGGCGGAGCGGCTGGAGCGAAAGCCCAGAGCACGCCGGCCCTCAAGCGGGACCGTCCTCCACTGAAGTTCAGATCGAGCCTTGTGCTCGATCGCTTCGACGCCTAGGATGACAAGCCCACCGGTTCTCTCCCTTCGGGATGAGCCACAGGACCTCCGGGTCCGACGACACACCGGTGGCAAGCCAAGTACACAAGCCTCTCTGGCGGAGCATCTTCGGGTGTCGAGCGGGGGAGTGCGTCTGGTCCTTGAGAACTCAACAGCGTGCACATTGTCAATGCCAATTTATTGATTGACCTCGTGCCTGGCCTTCCTTCGGGTTGGT